>CAWJCB010000018.1:0-234065 GCA_963841105.1 uncultured Alphaproteobacteria bacterium | reverse complement strand
TTTGCTTCGCTGGGGTTATGCCCGGCTCAGGCGGTGCGAAGGCCTGGGCTTCGGCGATATCAAGCTCGCGGCGGCCGTCGGCGCCTGGCTTTCGCTTGCGGACATACCGATTTGCTTCGCCGTCGCGACCGGCGCCGCTTTGGTGACAGTAACGTTGGCGCGGCTACGCGGCGATGAAATCGATGCGACCATGAAGTTGCCGTTCGGTGCATTCCTATGCCCGGCTCTATGGCTGGTCTTCTATGCAGGCGCGCTCTCAGATTGATCAGCACGTTGGTTTTGTCATCGGTAACTTGGGTTTCTAACATCAGCGTTTGTTTGGCGGCATTATCTGGATTTTTCCACCTCCGGTATTTGGGTATTGACGCTGGGACTTTGAGCAATTTTTTTGGCCCTGAAGAGATGCTGTCCGACACACATGACATTTCGGGAAGCAATCCAAGCCCCGTCGGGGGATGCGGGTCCAGCCCATATCAAATTACCGCCATGACGCTGACGTGAATCAGCTCTGCATTTACGCCGGGCACTCGGGGTATATACTGACATTGCTGTCATGCGTTCACGACAATTGGTATTGTCATGAGTCTCTCGTCGTGAAGCGATCCGTCGTCATTGCAGGCCACAAGACGAGCGTCAGCATCGAAGAAGCATTCTGGAGGTCACTGAAAGAGATTGCTGGAGCACGGAGCATGGGCTTGTCGGATCTGATCACGACAATCAATTGCGATCGCGACTACGGAAATCTATCGTCGGCTTTCGACTGTTCGTCTTGAAGGTCTATCGCGAGCAGCTTGCTTTGCAGGATGATCGACAAAAGGCAATAGAGCAGGCGATCAACCGCTTTAGCGTTGGATTCAGCTAAGTTGTCGCAGCCGCAACCGATGCATTGTGGACGTCAGTGCCGCACGGCTTGCGTTCCGACTGGATTGTGCCGTCAACCCGATTGGCTAAACCCTTGCCGGTCACCGCCGATCGATTTGATGAACTTGCGGTTCGCGCCGCCTACAACGTAGTCGTCAGCGCGCCGGCAATACGCGGATCGCTTCCACTTCCGGAAGTGCGCGCTCGCGCGCAAGCTTCGGGACCTCGAGCGTGGTGCTGGCGGGCGGCGCCGCGACGTTGACGAACTTGTCGCGCACCTCGCGATAGATCGGAAGCTGCGCGCGGGTGTCGGATGCCTGCCACCACACCCCTGACCTTGGCAGATCAAATTACCACGGTCGCAGGATCGACATTGCCCGAAGGTTCCCGGTCCCGCGGGTTATGCGGCCTTGATCGCCTCCGGTCACCTGCCCGTGCCTCCGCCTAATGAGTTGGTGGCCATCAGCGATAAGCACACGCTGCGTCAGGAAGAACGATGGCGCGTCCTGACGCCGCGCTGTCGGCCCGAGAGCAATTGGCGGAAGCAAGGTCCCGCTTTCCTTCCAGGCATCGTCTATGAGAGTAGCCGGACGGACTTGCCTTGCGTTTCCATCAGCTTCACGGCATTTTTATCGAAAGAGACGAAGGTCTCGGCGCCGAGCCAGTTTCCTTCATAGGCGATGATGCCATCGGCGAAGTCGCCGCCCGCATCCAACAGCGCCAACCCAGCTTCCACCGCCGGCCGGTTCACAATAACATTCGCGCTGTTCAACAGCCGTCGGACCCCTTCCGCGATTTCCGCCGATGAAATTTTGTAGCCCTGCGACAATACCCAGACCAACTCGCAGAGCGCCGGTATCGCCAGCGCGACGACATCTGCATTCACCAATTCCGCTTGGGCGACTTTGCTTTGCCGCTTGTCGTCCCCCGTAATGGCCCGAACGAGGACGTTGGTATCGGCTGTAATCTTCATCGCCTGCCGGACCAGCCCCGCGCCGCGACCTTGTTGATTTGCTCGATCGACAAGGAAGGGCCGTTCCGCCTTTTGAATATATCAAAGACGTCCGAGATCTTGCCGGTTGACCGCGCGGCTTTTATCGCAATTGTACCGTCGGGAAGTTTGTCCACGGCAATTTTCTCGCCCGGTTGCACGCCGATATGCTTCAGGAGATCCTTGCGCAGTGTGACTTGCCCTTTGGCGGTGACCGTGAGCGTGCTCATGGCATGGCTCCGTGTGGCCACCCTCATGTAAGGCAAAAACCCCTTACCATCAAGCCGAAGCTCGACCCGCTCTCGACCTGTTCACCCCGATCCTCCCCTCGATGGGGAGAGGGAGCGCGCCGCGGATGTGGCTGCGACCGAATCTCACAACTGCAGCTTGTCCAGGTCATTCTATAGTATTGATTTTGTTTTTATTTCACTATTTACTTGTAATCATACGACGTAATAGACTTGTATTTGAGCAGCATAATTGACTTGTGCATGTTCAACATTATATACTTGAAACGGCATCACATCAAAAACTCGTATGGTTCATCCGAGCAGAACGGGACGTGGCTACTCCTAACGAAAAACTTGCCGAATCCCTTGCCGCCCTGAAGGAGCTTCAAAAGGACGGTAGACGCGTCTTCCAGTCCAGCGAGCTTAGCCGCACCGACAGGGAGCGCCTGCTTAAGCAGGGATTCTTGCGTGAGGTAATCAAAGGCTGGCTCGTTTCAGCCAGTCCAGACGCTAAGGCCACAGACACGACGCCCTGGTACGCCTCGTTCTGGGAATTCTGCGCGCGCTACTGCGCGGAGCGCTTCGGGAAGGATTGGCATCTCTCGCCAGAGCAGTCGTTGTTGCTGCACGCCGAACATACGGTCCTTCCGGCGCAAGTGGGTCTACAGTCCCAAGGGCATGAACAACACTGTCGAGCTGTTCTTCGGCACGTCCCTTTACGATTTAAGACAGAAGGACATGCCGGCCGCCGCCGATCTGACGGAGAAGGACGACTTGCTTCTCTACACGCCCGCAACCGCCCTGTTGCGAGTACCGGACGCGTTCTTTGGCCGCTACCCCATCGAGGCCCAGGTGATGCTGGCGGCGACGAAAGACTCTTCCGAGTTTCTGAGTCGCCTTCTTGAGGGCGGTCATTCGGTCGTAGCCGGCCGGATCGCAGGCGCATTGCGTCGCGTCGGCCGTGCCGACGCCGCCGATGAGATCGTAAGGACAATGAAGTCGGCGGGATATAATGTGCGAGAGGTTGACCCCTTCAAGCCGGCACAGGCATTCGGGGTCCTTGATCCCGGCACACCGCCGGTGGTGGGACGCGTGCGCGCCCTTTGGGAGGCAACCCGCGACGCAGTCGTGGCATCGTTTCCGAAAGCCCCTGGCCTGCCGAAAGACAAGGATGCATATCTCAAGTTCGTCGATGATATCTACAAGAGTGATGCCTATCATTCGCTCTCCATCGAAGGATACAGCGTCACGCCCGAGCTGATCGAAAAGGTGAAGGCTGGAAACTGGAATCCGCAGGATAACGAAGCTGACCGTCAGAACCGTGACGCGTTGGCAGCGCGGGGCTACTGGCAGGCGTTTCAGAAGGTCAAGGTATCTGTTTCGCAAATCATAGTAGGAGCAGCACCCGGTCCCCTTGTCCGCATAGCGCATCGCGACTGGTACCGGGAACTATTTCAGCCTTCGGTCGCGGCGGGTCTGCTGCGCCCGGAAGCGCTTGCCGGTTACCGGCAGCATCCTGTGTACCTGAGAGATTCTCGCCACGTTCCAACGCGGTGGGAATCTCTGCCCGACGCCATGAACACGCTTTTTGATCTTCTCGAAGCTGAGACCGAGCCTTGCGTTCGCGCGGTCCTCGGTCACTGGCTGTTCGGCTACATCCATCCTTATCCGGACGGCAACGGGCGCATGGCACGGTTCATGATGAACGCCACGCTGGCATCGGGAGGCTATCGCTGGACGGTCATCCGCGTTGAGGACCGCGAGAAATATCTGAAGGCTCTGGAAAGCGCGAGCACGGAGGGCGATATCAAACTGTTCGCCTCCTTCATCGCCGAGCGCGTTCAGTGGTCCATGGAGAAGGCCGCGTAGGCGCTCCCGTGGTTCTACGCCCGCGAACGGATGCACGGGCAGTTCTCATTTCACATTATGAATTTGCCCTCTATCGAAATGTTCCGGATTTCATTTCTTCGCACCAGAACTGCGACAGCTTTTGGAACCGGGCTGCCAGCAATGTCCGCAGTTCCTCCGATCGTGTTTGAATTTTGTGCACCGCGGGGAAAAACGCCAAGTGCCACAAGCGGCTGTGAGCAATCGCAGCAAACAGCGCCGCTATTCGATCACCTCGTCGGCCAGCAGCAGGAATTGATCCGAGATCGTGAGGCCGAGCGCCTTGGCTGTCTTGAGATTGACCACCAGCTCGAACCGGGTCGGGATTTCAACTGGCAGATCGGCTGGAATTATGCCTTGGAGAATTTTCCCCACCAATCCAGCAGACCGCCGGTAGATGTCTGGGAGGCTCGGCCCGTAGGACACTAAGCCGCCCGCGTCCACGAACTCCCGCCAGCCGTACATGGCGGGCAAACGCAGGCGCGCCGCAGTCGCGGCGATCTCGCTGCGATGAGCAAGAAAAAACCCGGCAGAGCTGACGAATAACGCCTGGGTGCCATCGCGCGCCGCACCTGTAAACGCGCCATCGAATTCCGAAACTTCTCGCACCTCGATAATCCGAAGCGTCAGGCCCAAGGCATGCGCGGCTGCCGGCAGCAGTCTGAGAAGTGGGGCGTCGGATGCATCGTCGGGATGGACCATAGCTGCAACGCGCGAGACACCTGCCACAATATCCTTGAGCATTCCAAGTCGCTTGCCGCCCAGCGACTCATCGCCGGCCATCCACGTGCCGGTGACATTGGTGCCCGGCCTGGCGATGCTCTTCACCACCCCCAGCGCGACCGGGTCCTCGACCACCAACATGACAAGCGGAATGGTTTGCGTGGCGCGATAAGTAGCCAGGATTCCCGACGATGATCCGACAAGAATTGCGTCGGGGTTGAGTGCGACCAATTGGGCCGCAAGTTCGGGAAAGCTTGAGGGCACTCCGTCGGAATACCGGTACTCCACCGCAATATTGCGGCCTTCGACATAACCTAAATCGCGTAGGCCCTTGCGGAGGCCGTCAACATTACGCGCCGCCGTCGCACGCGATATCGGCGACAGAAGGCCGATTAGGGGGCGGCGGCCGGCTGATTGCTGCGCGCGCGCCGCCAGCGGCCAAGTAGCCGCCGTGCCGCCGACAATCGTGATGAATTCGCGCCGTCTCACGGGTCGTCTCTAAAAAGGACTACACCCTACCACACATCGTTGACTGCGTGTTGCGTTGTGCAGCACAGCGGATTTGACCGGCTAATGACCGGGTTGGGTCATTCCCGACGGACGCGGCCGAAGCCGCAAATCCATCCACGTCCGCAGCGCCTCCAATAGCCACCGCAAGCTCAGACGCGGTAGTGTTTGTAGCTTCTTGCCGAAGCGCGGTCATAGATCATAGCCGAATTATTCGATCAGTTCGCCGGCGGGTGCGAGCTGTGATGTTTGCTCCTCTCTACCCGCTTCGGTGGGTCACCGTCGCCGCCCGCTGCGAAGCTAGCCGATGGAGAGCGCCGGCATGACAGGCAGAAAGCGTCCTGGTTATTGTTTTTCTGTAGGACAGCGCTTTTTCAATCGCTTTTCCGCGAAAGGAATCGATTTTCAGCAGAAGGCGAGTTAAACCGAGTGCGACGGTGGCGCGGTCCTTCCTTGGTTACTTCAGCGCTTTCAGCGTCGCGGCCGTGCCCGCGCGCAGGAAAGCCATGTCGCTGCCCACTGCAAGAAAGCGAATGCCGCGTTTGGCGAGCGCCACGGCCCGCTCGGCACTATGGCAGTAAGCGCCCATGATCTTTCCGGCTTTATGGGCAGCCGCGATGATGCGATCGAGCTCGCGGTCGACCTCGCCGGCCATCGGGTCCACGTTGCCGCCCTTGCTGAGCGCGATGGAGAGATCGGCGGGGCCGAGGAAAAGCGCATCGATACCCGGCGTCGCGGCGATTGCCTCGACATTGTCCAACGCCGTTTGCGTCTCGATCATTGCAAAGGTCACGGTGAGCTTGTTGGCCTCACGCAGGTAGACCTTCTGGTCCGGCATGTTGGCAAGGGTAGTGACCCGATGCGGACCCCAGCTGCGCTCGCCCACCGGCGGAAACTTCGCAAACGAAACGTACGAGCGCGCATCCGCCGGCGAGTTGATCATCGGCGCGATGACACCTTCAGCGCCGAAATCAAGCGCGCGGCTCGCGGTCGCAAAGTCGCCCACAGGAACCCGGACGATCGGCGCAGCGCCACCGTGGCGCACCTGCGCGATTGCACTCACCATTGAGGCGATGTCCCACAAGCCGTGTTGTGCGTCGAGAGTGACGGCGGGGAAACCCTCGCGGCCAACCAGCTCGGCGACGATAGGATAAGGCAGACCGCACCAGCCGCTGTGAACGGTTTCGCCGGCGCGCAGCCGGGTGGCGAGGGAGAACGCGGAATTGGGCATGCATCAGCCTCGATGTTCAAGACGAAGCAGGGACGTCGCCACCGATCACGGTTGGCCGCAGTTATCCCCGCGCTTTCGTGTCAGCCACGGCCGTGGCCATGAGCTCATCCATGGTGCGGCGGATTCTGATGATCGGATTGCGCCACGCCTTTGGCGTCGAAATCCTTTCTGATCTTGCGGAACACGTCGTGATCGCCCGGCTCCTCGAAATCGGCCATGACCACCTCCTTGGCATAGGCGTCCGCTTGCGCCCCGGAAAGGCCGAGCTTCTCGGCCGCCCAGAGGCCGAGAAGCTTGTTGCGCCTGGCGATCGCCTTGAACTTGAGCTCCTCGTCGCGGGCGAACTGCTTCTCGAAGCCCTCCTCGCGCTTGTCGAACGTGGTCATGTGTGCCTCGCTGTCCCGAAGCTGCGCACTGCCTATGCATGCGTGCTTGGAATCTGCGCCGTTTTGCATAAACCGTCGCAACGGGCAAGGCAATTGCGACGCATGCGTTCGCTCCGAATGCCCGAGAAACGAGGCAGGTCGGACGTTGTGCTGCGCAGCGTGATCGGCTAGCTTGCAAGCGTGGAACGCGTCGCATAGTTACCCTTCATATTCCGCCGCGTCCCCCTTCGCCGCGGACATTGCATTCACACCGGAGCCACGGCACACAGATGGACATCAACAAACCACGGTACACTCCTATGAGCCGCCGTCGCCGCATCTATGAAGGCAAGGCCAAGGTTCTCTATGAAGGTCCGGAGCCTGGAACGCTGATCCAGCACTTCAAGGACGACGCGACCGCCTACAATGCGAAGAAGCACGAGGTCATCGAAGGCAAGGGAGTTCTCAACAACCGGATTTCCGAATACGTCTTCCAGCATCTCAACAACATCGGGGTTCCCACGCATTTCATCAAGCGACTCAACATGCGCGAGCAATTGATTCGCGAGGTCGAGATCATTCCGCTGGAAGTTGTTGTGCGCAATGTCGCCGCGGGCTCGCTCTCGCAGCGGCTTGGCATCGAGGAGGGCACGCAACTGCCCCGCTCGATCATCGAGTTCTATTACAAGAATGATCAGCTCAACAATCCCATGGTCTCCGAGGAGCACATCACCGCCTTCGGCTGGGCGACGCCACAGGAGATCGACGACGTGATGGCGCTCGCCATTCGGGTCAACGACTTTCTCTCCGGCCTGTTTCTCGGGGTCGGGATCAGGCTCGTGGATTTCAAGATGGAAGCCGGACGTCTTTGGGAAAACGATCTCATGCGCATTGTCGTCGCGGACGAGATATCGCCGGATTCATGCCGGTTGTGGGATATGAAGTCGAACGACAAGCTTGATAAGGATCGGTTTCGTCGCGATCTCGGCGGCTTGCTGGAAGCCTATACGGAGGTTGCCAAGCGCCTGGGCATCATGAGTGAAAGCGAGCGGCCGCAAGGTGCTGGGCCGGTTCTGGTCAAGAGCTGAGCTTCCGCAACCAGCGGCGCAAAGGCGCCGTCGCCGCGCAAGCGCGCTCTTCCGGCACCTCGTTAGTCCACTCCCGCGTTTGGTGTTTCGTCGCGCCGAGTTGCTTGGCTTGTTTGCACGGCGGAGCCGCACCATATCGCAGCAAGAACGAGCATTTGCATGAAGGCTCGCGTCGTCGTCACGCTTAAGTCAGGCATCCTCGATCCGCAGGGCAAGGCGATCGAAGGCGCCCTCAAGTCGCTGGGCATCTCTAGCGTCGCCAGCGTGCGCCAGGGCAAGGTCTTCGATATCGATCTCGACGAGCGCGACCGCAAGCGCGCCCAAGCGGCGCTCAAGCTGGCCGCCGACAGGCTCCTCGCCAACACGTTGATCGAGAATTATGATGTGAAGCTGGTCGGGTGAGATTGTTATGGCGGAAAGTCACGAGCGATTTGATGTACGAGGTCCTGAAGCAGATTCAGTCCGATATTGCTGCTTTTAAGGAAGGGCAGCGGGAAACCAATTCCGCGCTCAACGCGATTCGTATGCATATGTTGGCGACCCACCAGGATATTCAGAACATCTACACGATGCTGGCGCGCCATGACACCCGGCTTGATCGCATTGAAAGACGCCTCGAAATTGCGCAGGCCCCGGCATGATCGAGTGGCGACACCAATCGTGAGATGACCGCACGGATTGCCATTGCTAGTGGTTTGATTGTGATCCTTGCTGCCGTGCTCGCGCGCGATGCCATACCGCTGAATGACTCGCAGCAAACGTCGAGCCCGGCAACGCCGGCGCGGCCGGCCTGGACGGAAGTGACATGGCCGTTCCCAATGGACCAATGGGGACTCGGCCGCGCCTTCAAGTGCTCCCGAGCGGACTGCGGCAGCGAGGTCAATCTATACGTTCGCGCGAAGCTCGGTTTCTGCAATTGCGCGACCGGCGTATCGGACGACGCCGAGCTCGACCGCGTCGGCGACCTGGAATTGCTCAGCGCCACTTTCGATGGGCTTGGCGACGGACGGCCGATCGCCGTAGGGTGGATGAAGGGACGCAGCCGGCCATATCACGTTACCATGCCTTACGGATCGCCGCGCACCGCCGTGGCCGTCGCGTTCAATGACAGGTGCGACGTGATGGTCACCACCGTTGTCGCCGACCGCAATCGTCTGGAATTGGCGGAGCGCGCCGCTTTGGAGTTCCTCAACGGCGACCTCGTCCTGCGCTGGGTGGAGAAGGAGCTCGGGCTTTAATGAGAGCGGCAGTCATCGTCTTTCCCGGCCTCAATCGCGAACGCGACATGGCGCGCGCCTTGCGCCTCATCGGCGGACGTGAGCCGACCATGGTGTGGCACGCCGCCCCTGCGCTGCCGGAGGAAACGGATCTCGTGGTTGTGCCGGGCGGCTTCTCCTACGGCGATTATCTGCGCTGCGGCGCCATCGCGGCGCGGGCGCCGATTATCGAGGCGGTGCGCGCGCACGCCGCGAGAGGGGGGCTGGTGCTGGGCATTTGCAACGGGTTTCAGATCCTGTGCGAGGCGGGGCTGCTGCCGGGCGTGCTCATGCGCAACACGGCGCTGAGATTCGTCTGCCGCGATGCGTATCTGCGCGTGGAACGTTCAGGCACGCCATTCACGCGGGGCTACAATGCCGGTCAGGTCATTCGCGTGCCGGTCGCGCACGGCGAAGGTAATTATGTGGCCGATGCGGCAACGATCGAGCGGCTGGAAGGAGAGGGCAGGGTGCTCTTCCGCTATGTCGCCCCGGACGGATCGCTCGAGGCGGCCTGGAACATCAATGGTGCCACCAACGCCATTGCCGGCATCGTCAATGAGAAAGGCAATGTCCTTGGGATGATGCCGCACCCCGAGAACCACGTGGAGGCAGCGCTCGGTCCAACCGATGGACGCGGTCTGTTCGCCGGGCTCGCCGATCACTTTGCTCACGCCGCGTAACGGCTGCGCTCCCGCTCATCAACGCAGCCAGAATGGGCAAGACCTCCAGGCACAAGACCTCCAGACACAAGGCATCAAAGCAATCGCGAATGGTGGGGAAGAAACGCCGAAGTCCCAACAAGCAAACGACGCCTGGACCAGCTTGCGCAAAGCCCGCGGCGAAACGAGCACGCGTGCCGAAGCGTGAATCCGCAGTCGTCCACCCGGAACGGCAAAAAAGCGCCACGGTCGTACGACGCGTCAATGCGAAGCTCGCCGCCGCGCACGGCCTCAAGCCGGACGAATACCGGCGCATCCGCGATCTGATCGGCCGCACGCCGACTTTCACCGAGCTCGGCATTTTCTCGGCCATGTGGAACGAGCACTGCTCGTACAAATCCTCGAAAATTCATTTGCGCAAGCTGCCGACGCAGGCGTCCTGGGTTATTCAGGGGCCGGGCGAGAATGCGGGGGTGGTCGATATCGGCGAGGGGCTTGCTGTCGTGTTCAAGATGGAAAGCCACAATCATCCAAGCTACATCGAGCCCTATCAGGGCGCCGCCACCGGGGTCGGAGGCATATTGCGCGATGTGTTCACCATGGGTGCGCGCCCCATCGCCTGTCTCAACGCTCTTTCGTTCGGCGCGCCGGTGCATCCGAAGACACGGCACCTCGTCTCGAGGGTGGTCGCAGGGATCGGCGGTTACGGCAATTCATTCGGCGTGCCGACGGTGGGCGGCTCGGTGCGTTTTCACGCCCGCTACGATGGAAACTGCCTCGTCAATGCAATGGCCGTCGGCATTGCTGAGAAAGACAAGATCTTCTACGCGGCCGCCTCAGGTGTTGGGATGCCGATCGTCTATCTCGGCTCCAAGACTGGCCGCGACGGCATCCACGGCGCCAGCATGGCCTCGGCCGAGTTCGGCGAGGACGCCGAAGGCAAGCGGCCGACCGTGCAGGTCGGCGATCCATTTGCCGAAAAACTGCTGCTGGAGGCCTGTCTTGAAATCATGGCTCAGGATTGTGTCATTGCCATCCAGGACATGGGCGCCGCCGGTCTGACATGCTCGGCCGTCGAAATGGGAGCGAAAGGAGATTTGGGCGTTGCTCTGGTGCTCGACCACGTTCCGTGCCGTGAAGCCGATATGAGCGCCTACGAAATGATGCTGTCGGAAAGCCAGGAGCGCATGCTCATGGTGCTCAAGCCGGACAAGGAGCAGCAAGCCGAGTCGATCTTTCGCAAATGGGGTCTCGACTTCGCTGTCGTCGGGAAGACCACCGCAAGCAAGCGTTTCGTTGTCCGCCATCGCGGCAAGCTCATGGCCGACCTGCCAATCAAGGAGCTTGGGGATGAAGCCCCGGTCTACAACCGGCCGCACACGCCAGCCGCAAAGCCCGCACCGGTGAAGGCAGCCGACGTGGCGCCACCCATTCCCACGGCTGACGCGCTGCTGAGGCTGTTGGCGTCACCCGACCTCTGCAGCAAGCGATGGGTCTGGGAGCAATACGACCACGTCATCTTGGGCAACACGGTGCAGCGGCCTGGAGGGGATGCGGCGGTGGTGCGCATCCAGGAGGGGCCTAAGGCGCTCGCGCTCACCACCGATGTGACGCCGCGTTACTGCGACGCCGATCCGTTCGAAGGCGGCAAGCAGGCCGTTGCCGAGGCATGGCGCAATCTCACCGCCGTCGGCGCGCGTCCCTTGGCGGTGACGGACAATCTCAACTTTGGCAATCCCGAGCGGCCGGAAATCATGGGTCAGCTGGTGGACGCCATTCACGGCATAGCGGAAGCGTGCAAGGCGCTCGAATTCCCGGTCGTTTCCGGCAATGTCTCGCTCTACAACGAGACCAACGGCCGCGCGATCTTGCCTACGCCGACGATCGGCGCTGTCGGTCTCATTGAGGACTTCACCAAGTCCGCCACGCTCGCTTTCAAGGCAGCGGACGAGGCGATCTTGCTCGTCGGCGACACGTCCGGCTGGCTGGGCCAATCGCTCTACCTGCGCGAGATTCTGCGAGCGTGAGGAGGGAGCCCCCCCGCCGATCGACCTTGCCGCCGAGCGCCGCCACGGCGACTTCGTTCGTGACCTGATCCTTGAAGCGACCGTCACGGCCGCGCACGATGTCTCCGATGGTGGCCTTCTGGTTGCGCTCGCCGAGATGGCGATGGCTTCCGGGATCGGCGCCGATCTCGATCGCCCCCTGCAGCCGGCGCACGCCTTTTGGTTCGGCGAGGAACAGGCGCGCTATATCGTGACGGTCGCCGCGGCGGTGGCGGAGAAAACCATGCTGCGCGCTCGCTCGTCCGGCATCCCGGTGCGCCAGCTCGGTTTCACCGGCGGGAATGCATTGACGCTCCAAGACGAGCGTCCCATTTTGGTGGAAACATTGCGCGAGCGCTTCGAAAGTTGGCTGCCGGGCTATATGGCAGGCACGGATATGTGATTAGGGGAGGGTTGCGATGGCGATGCATGCAAGCGACATCGAGCGTCTGATCAAGGCGCGAATCCCTGATGCGGAAGTCACCATTCGCGATCTTGCCGGCGACGGCGACCATTATGCAGCCACCGTGCTGTCCGAGAGTTTTCGGGGAAAATCGCGGGTCCAACAGCATCAAATCGTTTATGATGCACTCAAGGGCGAGATGGGAGGCAAGCTGCACGCGCTTGCGTTGCAGACCGGCACGCCGGAGCGCATATGACCGGTGCGCGAATCGCAGCACCGTAGCCCGGGTTGAGCGTTTTTGCGAAACCCGGGTTCTCCCCGCATTTCGCTGTCGCTCAATGCGGGCTACCAGCTGACGAGACGGCGCCGCGGAAAAATGCGCGCGGCCCTTGGGTTAGCAACGCCGCCGCGCTACATATATGTCAGGAGACTTCGGGAGCGCGGGCGCGTTCCCAAGCTAAAGAGGAAATTTCATGGCCATCGAGCAGTTCATACAAAACGAGGTTAAGGGCAACGATGTCGTCCTGTTCATGAAGGGCACGCCGCAGTTCCCGATGTGCGGCTTTTCAGGGCAAGTGGTGCAGATCCTCGATCACTTGGGGGTATCCTACAAGGGTTTGAACGTCCTGGAATCGGACGACCTGCGCCAGGGCCTCAAATCCTTCTCCAACTGGCCAACCATTCCGCAGCTTTACGTCAAGGGCGAGTTCGTCGGTGGCTGTGACATCATCAGGGAAATGTTCCAGGCCGGCGAATTGCAGGATTTAATGAAGACCAAAGGCGTCCCGGTGCGAGAAAGCGCCTCGGCGTGAGAATTCCAACATTCTCGGCGCGTCATGCCCCGCGCAGGCGGAGCACCCAGTAACCCGAGTCGGCGCGAGGGAAGCGCAGTGGCTCAGCCCCACCCGCACGCCCAATAATGCTCCGTTGTGGAATCCTGGATCGCCCGCCTGAAGCGGGCGATGACGGGGTCTGGAATCAGCGCGAGTAGAACTCCACCACCAGATGCGGCTCCATCTGGACCGGGTAGGGCACATCGGTCAGGTGCGGAATGCGGGCAAGCTTGGCCGTCATCTTCGTGTGATCGACCTCGATGTAGTCCGGCACGTCACGCTCGCCGAGGCCGGTCGCCTCGATGACGAGCGCCAGCTGCTTTGACTTTTCCTTGACTTCGATCAGGTCACCGACCTTGACCCTGTAGCTCGCGATGGTCACGCGGCGGCCATTCACCTTGACGTGGCCATGACTGACGAACTGTCGCGCGGCGAACACGGTCGGTACCAGCTTGGCACGATAGACGACCGCATCGAGACGGCTCTCCAACAGCCCGATCATGTGGGCGCCGGAGTCACCCTTCATGCGAATGGCTTCCTGATAAATGCCGCGGAACTGACGCTCGGAGATATTGCCGTAGTACCCGCGCAGCTTCTGTTTGGCGCGCAATTGGACGCCGTAATCCGAAAGCTTTCCTTTGCGGCGCTGGCCATGCTGGCCGGGGCCATATTCCCGGTGGTTGATGGGGCTCTTCGGGCGGCCCCACACGTTCTGGCCCATACGGCGGTCGATCTTGTACTTCGCCTCGTGGCGCTTGGTCATCGCGTCCTCATCAGCACGGTGTGTTTCGAGGATCGCGCCCTCCTCTGTTCCGGCTTTGCCGGAGCCGACAGACTTGCCCGAAGCGCCGGGCAAACCGCGGGTCGCGAAACGCGGCGCAAGAGGTTCCCTGCCGTCCGGATGATGTCGCCGATGGCTGGATCACGCCCGACAAAACGCAGGAAGCTCGCGCAGCGCGCGGTTTCTAGGGTGAAAGCCTATCCAAGTCAAACGGGGGGCTCTCCTTTGCCTCTCCTTTACCGCTGCTAAGCGTCCGCTAAGCTGCTTCCTGATAGACATCGATCTCTACCGAGCCGGGCAGAAGCGAGCGCCACGTCTGCAAATAGGCCTGTACCCGCGGGTCGCTCGCGATGCGTTGCCGGTTGACCTCGATGACCTCGTGGGTCTCGTATTCAATTTCATGGATGAAGCGGGCGGGATCGTCGACGTTCTGCAAGAGGCGCACCCGCCGGCCGCCGAAGGCCTCGTAGAATGGCGCCGCCGCCCGCAACAGCGAGGCGAGATGCGCGGAATTCGCGGTCGGGAGGGTGAACTTGAATTGGACGGTTCGCCGAACCGTTTGTGCGTCGGTTGCCATTATTCGCGCCTATCGGAGGGTTCCATGCGCCTGCCTTCCGCTGCTATAGCACGCTCTCCAGAGATTTCAGATGTTTGGCTGAGATCGGCGGCTCAATGCTGAGCGACATTGCTGGAATTTTGGATTCCAAATGCCATCAGGGCGGCGCGGAGCTGCGCGGAGAGGAGCCGGCCCGAAGTGAACAAGGCGCGTGCCGGCGTGCTCCGCGTCTCGCCGCGTGTTGGGCCGCTTATATCGGCGACCCGGCGGGCGATGGCAGGCGCGGGGTCGATGAACGTGACAGGCCAGGGGGCGAGTCGCTCAAGGCGGTGCAGCAGGAGGGGATAATGCGTGCATGCAAGCACGATCGTATCGGTCCGGCGCTCCCCATCATCGCGGAAGCAGGGCGCGAGCTCTCGTGCAATGAGGCCATCCGCGACTGGTGAGCCGTGCAGCTCCGCCTCGGCATACGTTGCCAGATGCGCGGAGCCTACCAGGGCAACCTCACTGCCGTTGGAGAAATCCCGAATCAGCGCCCGGGTGTATTCACGGCTCACTGTCGCCTCGGTGCCGAGCACTGTGACGCGCTTGCTCTGCGAGATGGCGCAAGCCGGCTTGATGGCGGGCACCGTTCCGACGAAGGGCACGGCGAAGCGGGCGCGCAACTGCGGCAACACCAGCGTCGAGGCCGTGTTGCAGGCGACCACGACGATGTCGGGGCGGTGCGCAGCTATCAGCTCGCCCAGCAATGCGCAGACCCGATCGACGAGCTTACCCTCACCATGGCCGCCATAGGGAAAGAAAGCATCGTCGGCGACATAGAGATAATTCACGTCAGGTCGCGCCTTCGCGACCTCGCGGAAAACGGTAAGGCCGCCGAGTCCTGAATCGAATACGAGAATAGTCGGTGCATTTGCCACGCCGGACATCCGTTACGAAAAGAACGGGCCGCTCTCCTATGCCGCGGTCCCGAACACGCGCTGGAAAATGGTGTCGACATGCTTGAAGTGATGCGTCATGTCGAACAATTCCGCGAGCTCGGCTTCGCCGAGGTGCTGCCGCAGGTCCTTGTCGGCGTTGAGAAACGCGAAGAAATCGCCTTCGCCCTGCCAGACCCGCATCGCGTTGCGCTGCACGAGGCGGTAGGCCTCCTCGCGCGCCACTCCCTTCTGCGTAAGCGCGATCATGACGCGCTGCGAATGGACGAGCCCGCCCAGCCGTTCGAGGTTCTTTTTCATGTTGGCGGGGTAGACAACGAGCTTGTCGATGATCGAGGCAAGACGCGCCAGGGCGAAGTCGAGAGTTGTCGTCGCATCGGGACCGATCATCCGCTCGACCGAGGAGTGTGAGATGTCGCGTTCGTGCCAGAGCGCCACGTCCTCGAGCGCCGGCATTGCATAAGCGCGCACCATGCGGGCAAGCCCGGTGACGTTCTCGGAGAGCACCGGATTGCGCTTGTGCGGCATCGCGGAGGAGCCCTTCTGGCTCGCGGAGAAGTATTCCTCGGCTTCGAGCACTTCGGTGCGCTGCAGGTGGCGGATCTCCGTGGCGAGCCGCTCGGCGGAGGAAGCAATCACGCCCAGCGTGGCGAAGTACATGGCGTGCCGATCGCGCGGCACGATCTGGGTGGAGATCGGCTCGACCGCCAGGCCCATCGCATCGGCGACATGCGCCTCGACGCGCGGGTCGACCTGGGCAAAGGTGCCAACCGCGCCGGAAATGGCGCAGGTGGCGACTTCGGTCCGCGCGCATATGAGCCGTTCCTTGGCACGGCAGAATTCCGCATAGGCATAGGCAAGCTTGAGACCGAATGTGGTGGGCTCGGCATGGATACCGTGCGAGCGGCCGATCGTCGGCGTGAGCTTGTGCTCGAAGGCGCGGCGCCTGAGCGCGGCGAGCAGGCCATCGACGTCGCCGATCAGGATATCGCAGGCGCGCACGAGCTGAATATTGAAGCAGGTATCGAGAATGTCCGACGATGTCATGCCCTGGTGCACGAAGCGCGCCTGTGGCCCGACGATTTCCGCAAGGTGCGTGAGGAAGGCAATGACATCGTGCTTGACTTCGCGCTCGATCGCATCGATGCGCGCGAGGTCGAATGTCGCGTTTCTTCCCTTGTCCCAGATTTCCTTTGCCGCCTCTTGGGGAATGATGCCCAGGGCGGCCATCGCATCGGCGGCATGCGCCTCGATCTCGAACCAGATGCGGTAGCGAGTCTGCGCATCCCAGATCTGCGCCATTTCCGGACGCGTATAACGGGGGATCATTACGCCGCTTCCCCGCGCGCGAATGCCGCGGCCTGGCGAATCGCCGCGATATTGCCGCGGTAAGCTTCGGCATTGCCGCCCTTGAAGACGGCGGAGCCGGCGACCAGCACGTTGGCGCCGGCCTGCACAACCGAGGGCGCAATCTCCGCGGTGATGCCGCCATCGACCTCGATATGGATCGGACGCGGTCCGGCCAGCGCGCGCAGGCGCGAAATCTTCTCCGTCGCGAATGGAATGAAACTCTGGCCGCCAAAGCCGGGATTGACCGACATGACCAGGATCAGATCGACGATGTCGATGACTGGCTCGATCGTGTCGATCGGAGTGCCGGGATTGAGCGTCACGCCCGCTTTCTTGCCAAGCGCACGGATCGCCTGCAGCGAGCGGTGCAGGTGCGCTCCTGCTTCAACGTGCACCGTGATAATGTCGGCGCCCGCTTTGGCGAACGCGTCGAGATAGGGATCGCAGGGCGCGATCATCAGATGCACGTCAAAAACCTTCTTGCTGTGCGGGCGTAATGCCTTGATCACATCGGGGCCGATAGAGATGTTCGGCACGAAATGACCGTCCATCACGTCGACATGGATCCAATCCGCGCCGGCCGCATCGATCGCGCGCACCTCCTCTCCGAGGCGGGCGAAATCAGCGGCAAAGATGGAGGGCGCGATTATGAGCGGAAAGCGCATCGGTCGGTTCCTGCATGCTTGCTTCGCGTATCATGCGCACTGCGAGGGAGCAACGCAAAGGCAAGGTCCGCCTTCGGGCTGGCGCATAAAGGCTCGGCCTGTCAAACACCGCTTGATTTAGTTTGCGGGCACTTGCGGTGGTGCGGAAAGGTTATCCATGGCGCAGCAGGTTGATGCAATGGTCCTGGGCGCCGGCATCGTCGGCACCTCTATCGCACTCCGCTTGCGAAGCGCGGCCTCGCCGTCGCCTTGATTGATCGTCGCGGGCCGGGCGAGGAGACCTCCTACGGCAATGCCGGTGTCATCGAAGGGAACACGATTTTTCCTCCGCCATTTCCGTCGGAGGTGCTGGCGGTGCTGCGCGTGGCGCTCAAGCGCGCGCCTGAGGCCAACTATCATTTCAGCGCTCTGCCGCGAATAGCGGCGTGGCTGCTGGCCTACCGCGCGGCCTCGCGCCCGGAGCGGCTGATGGAAACTGCGCGCGCCATGCGCCCATTGTTCGCCTGCGCAATAGCCGAGCATGAGGCGCTGCTCGTCGAGGCGGGTGCGCAACACCATCTGCGCAAGAACGGCTGGCTCAAGATCTATCGCAGCCAGCGGGCCTTCGATGAGCTGCGTGGCCAATTCGCGTTTGCGCAAGACTTCGGCATTCCGTTTCGTGTGCTCGACACCGAGGCAACGCAGGCTCTGGAGCCTGGCCTTGCTCCTGTTTTCCAGCGCGCGGTGTTGTGGGAAGGCACCGCCAGCATCAGCGATCCGTTTGCGGTGACGCGGGCCTATGCGGCGCGTTTTTCTTCCCTTGGCGGCTTGCTGATCAACGCCGACGCACGTTCGCTGCACCGTGCGGGTGCACGATGGCGCCTGGATACGGCCGAGGGCGCCTTGGACGCACATGATGCTGTGGTCGCGCTTGGGCCGTTTGCGCCGGACGTCCTTGAACCCCTTGGCATCCGGCTGCCGCTTGGCATCAAGCGCGGCTACCACCGTCACTTTCGGCCTTCGGGCAATGCCGGTCTCGCGCGGCCGGTGGTTGATGTCGAGAACGGCTATTGCCTGGCGCCCATGGAGCAGGGAATCCGCCTCACTACCGGCGCTGAATTTGCCGCGCGCGAGGCGCCGCCGACGCCCGTGCAGTTCGGCCGCTTGCTTCCGGCAGCGCGGACCCTTTTTTCGCTCGGCGCGGCAGTCGATGGGACGACGTGGATGGGCAGCCGACCGTGCTTTACGGATTCACGTCCGGTGATCGGGCGCGCGCCTGGCCGTCCCGGTCTGTGGCTTGCGTACGGCCACGCGCATTGGGGACTGACGCTTGGGCCTGCGACGGGAAGGCTCGTCGCCGAGATGATGACCGGCGCCACTCCTTTCGTTGACCCTGCTCCCTACGCCGCGGAGCGGTTTGGCTGAGGCCCGTGCGACATTACTCGTTGATGGTGCGCACCACGCTTGATGTCGGCCGGCCGTCGCCGATCGCGTTCGGCATCGATTTAAGAATCATGTCGTCGTACGAGGCGATGGTCTTGACCGGAAACTTCGGCTTCATGAACACGACCTTGTAGCCGCCGGCCTTGAGGTCATTGAGCAGATCGGCTGTGGCCTCGGCGGTTGCGTGCTGAAAATCATGCATGAGAACTATGCCCTTGCCGTGTTTCTTCAGCTTCGCCATGACCGACTGCCTGACCTGCTCGGGCTTGCGCATCTTGAAGTCGAAGGAATTGAAGTCGGTGGAGAACACCGCGATGTTGCGCGTACCAAGATAAGCGAGGAGCTCCGGCGGCTGGCGCAATGCCGGAAAGCGGAAATATGGCGCTGTCGGTCCG
Organism: uncultured Alphaproteobacteria bacterium; assembly: GCA_963841105.1. Taxonomy (GTDB): domain Bacteria; phylum Pseudomonadota; class Alphaproteobacteria; order Rhizobiales; family Xanthobacteraceae; genus VAZQ01. Next base: position 214,876 of record CAWJCB010000018.1, on the reverse strand, counting down.
CCCACCGCCCAACGCACGGCGCTGACGCCTTTCTCTATCTCATCCTTTGGATCGTACTCCACGGTCTCGCGCTTGCCATTGACCAGGCAGTGACCTTTCGTCTTCGACAAATCCTGGTGACACCAGGTATGCGAGCCGACCGCGTGCCCGGCCGCGGCGACCTGCTTGAGAATCCCCGGCTCGTAGGTGGCATGCAGGCCGATCGGGAAGAAGATCGCCTTGGTGCAGTGCGCCGCAAGCGCGGCAAGCACGGCCGGCGTATTCTTCGGCCACGGCCCGTCGTCGAAGGTGAGCACGACTTCGCCGTCGCGCAGGAAATCGTGGGTCTTGAAGTGCTCGAAGCCAAACCCGGGTCCACCAGTCGTGTCGATCTCGACAGTGCGGGAAACCCCGAGCGCGTTGGGATTGCCAGGGCACGACGTGGCGGCCGCAGGCGGCGCCACAGCGGCTGCTTGCGGCGGCGGAGCGGCAGCCGGTGCAGGAGCAGCGGGAGCGGCGGCAGCGGGTGCTTGCGCCAGCACCGCGGCAGGAGCGGCGGCCGGGACCGCGGCGGGCATCGCGCCACCTTGCGCGGACGTGGTAGGTGAGCTCGGGATCGGTGCAGTATCCGCGGTGGCAGCAGCCCTGCTCGCCATCTGCACGGGAGCGGGAGGGCTTGCATCTTCCACCGTGGTCACGACGCGTACGGGCGTATCGGAAGATGCGGCCTGGGCCGGCGACGTCGAAGCGATCGGGACGGAGGATCGTTGGGAAAGAATGGCGCCAAACACGGCCACGCACATGACGATCATCAGCGCGCACGCCATTGCTGCAAGACGCATGGCAATATCTCCCACCTGAGACGTCCAAGCTGATTGGGCGCCGCCAGCCGCAGTGCGGCCCATTAACCATTTCTTGGCATGTTTAAGCGGCCATTTCGGGGCGGGTCAATCAAACTCAGGACCCTTGGTTAAAAAGTGGCGAACTGTGGCAATCCTGCCAGCTTGGGGGGCCGCCAGGCAGCGCAACGGCCTGGAACACCGCCCGCGCCACCGCCCGGGCGAGCGACATTCGCGCCCACAGCCCCGAGCTCTGCAATCTCGGTGATCGGATCACGGAGCGGGCGGCGGCCGGTGGCGGCGGCGAAAACGGTGTCGCCGTCGAGCGTCGTATGGGCCGGATAAATCGCGCGCGCCAGCCCATCCTGTGCCATGACGGCGAATTGTCTTGCCTGAGCCTTGGTGAGCGCGGCATCCGTTGCGACCATCGCAATCGTGGTGTTCTCGCCGATGCCGCCTTTGCCGAGGGGTTTGAGCGCCGTGGGCGGCAGAACCGACGGGAAACCCAGGCCGCCAAATTCGCCCTCCGCCTCGAACGGCGCCGCCCAGAAATGCGGACCATCGCCGACGATCGCGCTGCCGCAGGCGTTCACCGCGACCAGGGCGCCTACCGTGTGCCCACGGCCGGTGATGGCGGAAGCGGAGCCGAGGCCACCTTTTAGATTGATGGTTGTGGCGCCGAACCCGGCGCCCGCGGTGCCCAGCGCGAAGGTTTCAGCCGCCGCGGCGGCGGCTACATATCCGAGCTCGCGATAGGGCGGATAGCGGCCCCAGTTCTTGTCGCCGCCGTTGAGCAGGTCGAAGAGCACGGCTCCGCAGACGAGGGGCACCCGAGCATCGCCGATGGCAAATCCCCGGCCCTGCTCGTGCAAATAAGCCTGGACGCCGCCGCCGGCATCGAGCCCGAAGGCCGAGCCGCCCGACAAGAAGACCGCATCGATGCGCTCCACCGTGCGATGCGGATCGAGCAGATCAGTTTCACGCGTCCCCGGCGCGCCGCCGCGCACGTTGACAGAAGCGACGGTGGATTGCTCGAAAACAATCGCCGTGACGCCGGAGGCGAGACGCGCGTCGCCGGCATTCCCGACGAGCACACCCGCGACGTCGGTGATGAGATTGCGCAAGCTCAAGAATCCTAGTGTCCCGATTCCGAAGTTCGCATGTGTTTGCGGCCCCTCTGATGCGAACTTCGGAATCAAAGGGACACTAGCAAGTCTATGCTGCAAGTGCGATTTTGGATTTGAAGTTCCTACACGAGCTTGCGGCAGCAATGATAGGAACTTCAAATCCACCGCACTTGCCGCTGTTTCCTGCGTGTGAGCATGGATGCGGCGTCTCGATTGTGCAACCAGATCGGACGAGGCTTTCACATGGTGGAGAGCACGGCGTTCCCCGCTTGCATCTTCGTGCCGGTGCATTCCATGTAGCCGCATGACCGCTGATGTGACCTTCCTCGCCGCGCTGATTGCCGGCGTTCTGAGCTTCCTGTCGCCCTGCGTGCTGCCGCTGGTGCCGCCCTATCTGATCTATCTGGCCGGGACATCGCTGGAGCGGCTCGCCGGGGAGGAGCCGGAGCGGTTCAAGAGGCGCGATACCGTCCTTGCCGCCATCTTGTTCGTGGCAGGCTTTACAACGGTTTTTGTGGCGCTCGGAGCGAGCGCGAGCGGCATTGGGGCAATCGTTCGCTTCTACTCGAACGAGCTCGCCATTGTCGCCGGCATTGCCATCATCGTCATGGGGCTGCACTTTCTTGGGTTGACCCCAATCAGCTGGCTCAATCGGCAGGCGCGCATTCACGTGCAGAAGCCGGTCGGCCTTTGGGGCGCTTATCTCATGGGACTTGCGTTCGCGCTCGGCTGGACGCCGTGCATCGGGCCAATCCTGGCTGCAATCCTGGCGATAGCGGCGTCCAAGGCGACCATCGCCAAGGGAGCGAGTTTGCTTGCCGTATACTCGTTAGGGCTCGGTATTCCCTTCATCATTGCGGCGCTTGCGGTCGAGCCTTTCGCCGTGTTCCTCACCCATTTTCGCGCGCATCTGGCGCGCATGGAGCGCGTCATGGGTGGTCTTCTCGTGCTGACCGGCATTGCCTTTCTCACCGGGGCGTTCACGCAGCTCAACAGCTGGCTGATCGAGGCGTTTCCAGTGCTTCAGAGCATCGGCTGAGCGGAGGCCGCGGAAGAAGCGGAAGATTGTCGGGAGCGGCCGCGCCTGCAAGCCCGTGACGCCCGGCAATGTGTTTCTTTCGCAAAATAGGCCGCCCAATAGAGGGCGGCCCAAACACTCTATGCAGCTCGCGATCAGCCGACGTATGCCACCCGTTCAAGGGCTTTCGCCTCGGCCGTCGTAGCAGGTTGTGCCGGAAGCTGCAGCACTGTTGCCTGCTGACCTTCAAACACGTCAGTCAGGCGCACGATCTGCCCGTCTGGAAATTCCAGCGCATCATGATGTGTGTGCGGCTCTTCCTTGTCGATTTGCCGGAAGATGGCCGTCGTGTGATTGATGACGGCATTCGCTTTCCAGCCAAACAACCCGCTCCGCCCACACCTTACCTCCGTGGCAAAGGCAAGCTCCGTTCCCGGAAGAACACAAACCGCTGTGCTGGCATCTTCCGGCGCAGCAAACCCGCGCGTACCGGTATTGAAGTTGTGGGTGGTCAGTTTGTCGCCAACCTTGGCAGGTCGAGACTTAACACTGTGCAAGCTGTAATCGCACATGCTGAAAACTCCTCTGTTGTCTCCAGCCCCAACCGACAAAAATCAAGATTTACGCCGGGGGCTCATGCTCCCCACGGCTGCGCCATCAGGCCATGGCCGAGTGGTAAAATCATGGCAGAACACGGTGAATATCCGCGCAGGATTTTTCAACCACACATTGCAGCGCAGCATCGGCGGAGTCGTCGAGCAGGCGATCTGTGCTCCGATAGCGTACGATCACTCGGTCTCGACATAGGTGATCTTGCCGTCGGGGCCTTTCTTCCAGACGTAGAGAACGTAGCGGTCCTTTTTCTTGCCGCCGACGGTATAGCCGGTCACATCGCCCTTCTTGTCGAAGGACATTTCTCCGAGCACGGTGTTGAATGATCTTCCCGAGTGCATCACCTCGGCCACCTTCTTCGGGTCGAGCGACTTCGCCTGCTCGGCGGCCTGCTTGATGATCTGGACGCCGGCGTAGCTGTAGAGCGTGTAGGCCTGCGGCTCGAAACCCTTCTTGCGGAACAATTCGACGATTTCCTTGTTGGCGGCATTCGTGCGCGGGTCGGGCGAGAATGTCATGAGGGTGCCTTCGGCGCCCGGCCCGGCGATGGCAGCGAACTCATCGTCCGCCATGCCGTCGCCGCCCATGAAGGTTGCCTTCACGCCCTGATCGCGCAACTGCCGCAGGATCAAACCGCCCGTATCGTGGAGGCCACCCCAGTAGACAAGATCGGCGCGCGCGGCCTTGATCTTGGACACGAGCGCGGAATAATCCTTGTCGCCGATATTGATCCCCTCGAACAGCACCTCCTTGAGCCCCTTGGCGTTCATCGCCTTGCGCGTCTCGTCCGCCAGTCCCTGGCCATAAGTCGTCTTGTCGTGAATGACGGCCACGCGCTTCCCCTTGAATTGCTCGGCAACGATATTTCCAGCCACGCTTCCCTGCTGGTCATCACGTCCGCAGGTGCGGAACACATTCCACATATTGCGATCGGTCACTTTGGGGTTGGTGGCAGCGGGGGTGATCACCAGGATGCCGTTCTCCTGATAGACGTCGGAAGCCGGGATCGTGACGCCGGAATTGAAATGGCCGATGACGAATTTCACCCCGTCGCCCACGAACTTGTTGGCAACGGAAACACCTTCCTTGGGATCGGCGCGATCATCGCCGATGAAGGGAGGTGACTGAATCTTTTGACCGTTGATGCCGCCGGCGGAGTTGATGTCCTCGATCGCCTGGTTGACGCCGTTCTTGAGCTGAGCGCCGAAGGTCGCGCTCCCGCCGGTGATCGGGCCGCCCACGCCCAGCTTGATCTGCGCCGAAGCGCCGTCTGTGAAGGCAACGCACAAGCCGAGGGCGAGGGTGAGAGCAAGCCACTGTCTGGTCATCCGTGAATTCCTGAATGCGAAGTTAGCGGATTAATCGTTCGCGGGCGGAATGCCGCGCGCTCGCGGCGATTCAACCCGCAAACGAAGCAAAAGTCATGTGCTTTTACGCCGCTTGAGGCGGGGTGGGCGTTTGGTCGCGGCGCCGCCAGGAGAACAGTCCCGCCCGCTCATTAAGCCATTTGTAGCGGCTCACCATTTGGGTGACCCGCAAAAGGCGGAAGCCAAGCAGGGCGAACGTGAGGCAGACGGCGTAGTCAACAAGGTAATAGTGCAGCGACGCGAAGGTGCTCTCGAACAAGGCAAAGTGCAGGAAGCGCACGGCGAGGCTGAGAGGCACCATATAGACGGCGATCTGCCACCAGGGCCGCCACGTCGCGGCAATCGCCCGCCCGGCGAGCCAGGCGGCGCCTCCTCCCATGCCGACGCTGAGGAGGAGAAACACGCCGAGCGATTGCTCGTCGGTGAGAAACTCCGGAAGCGAAAACCGCATCTCCCTAAATGTCCCTGATGTCGAAGCTCGCCTGCACTGTGGCCTTCTGATACGAACTTCGAAATCCAGCATGTCCATCCTAATAGCGCGGTATTGCACAAGCTAGCCGCGAAACTGATAGGAACTCTAAGCAGGTTTCCACCAACTTGCCCAACGCAAGAGCCAAGGACGTGACGTCAGCTTCCGCCAACTGCTGACAAACCGTTGCAAATGCTGGCGGCAGCCTTGTGCCAGGAGCTGACTCATGCACCGCAGCAAAAAGAAGGCCGCCTCGCAGCGCAACGCGTCAGCTCAAAGTTCGCGTGGGTTTCGTGCACGCTCGCGCGCCCTCAGCCCGACGTACGGGCGGCGGAAGGGTCGTTCATTTCTTCAATCTACGCCGTGGGCCGGAGGATCCGCCTCAGGCCGATCGCAACTCTGCCGACCGGCTGCTCCCCTGCATGTCGCCCAAGCTTTTCATCCATGCCGCCTTGTGCTCACGCGTCATCGGGACGCCGTTCAGATCGTCGCAGTTCGAGTCGTATGCTTGCGCGATGACAAGAGGAGGCCAAGGCAGGCGTGAACACGACGAAAGCACCGCGGTGGTCGAGGGTCCATCGACAAGCGACGGCGCCAGTCGCTCGAGATCACGCTGAAGGGCTTCGAAATGTCGCTGCGGAACAGCCGGATCGAGTGGATGAAACAGCGTATCCGGCGTGCAAAGCGTCATATACTCCATCGCGAAGCGTACAAAGTGCGTGAGGCAGACGGCCCGCAGAGCGATGCTTTGCGTCTTAAGCAGGAGGATGACCCTGTACTGGTCCGTCAGTGCCGCGTCCGGCGCTGGTGTTGAGCCGCCCTTCAAGCCGAACATCGAACTGAAAATCGAACCGCTGGCGCGCGTCAGGCCGGGGATAGTGATCTCTATGCTGCGGCACGTTTCTGCATCGATGGCGATCTGCACCAGCGTCTCTTGTTGCTGGTATGAAATCATTGCTTTGTGTGAAGTTTCGTCTTCGACGATGTGCGCCAGCGTCAGGAACCTCCTGCGCCCGTCTTCAACAAACGACAGGGCCGAGACGACCGCCGCCAAGCGCGCCGGGTCTCGCCGGGGAAACGATTTGCCGGCTTGTCGCGCTTCGGTCATGCGTGGCAGGAGATCGGCGGCTTCTTGGAACAGATCAGTGAGCGCGTTGGCCAATGAGCCAAGAGCCTCATTTTGCGAATGGTTCATGGGCGCGGCCCCGAGGAAGAGATGAGCAGTCCATATCAGGCTTTGCTTTAAGAAGTCGCTTGCGGCGGGCGGCGCAACCGCGCCGCGGCCTTCAGCCGGCATTTACCAAATCGAGGTCTTGGACAATTCAGCCGGCCATAGTCCGCAGCCGCACTTCGCATCCGCATGTCCAATCTGGGTCAAAACCAGAATGCCTCGCTTGCGGACGCATGTCGGCTTCCGCAGGCTGCGGACATGATCGAAGACAACGATATCCACTGGTCGAGCTGGCACGCTGCCTAGTCTAGTGCCTGCCGCCTTCGAGATAGGCAGCCTTGACCTCCGGGCGCTCCAGGAGCTCGCGTCCGCTTCCACGCAACGTGATCATGCCGTTGACCATGACGCAGGCGCGATGCGCCAGGGTGAGCGCGTGAAAAGCGTTCTGCTCCACCAGAAAAACTGTGAGCTTCTCTTCTCTGTTGAGCGTGCGGACGACGCCGAATATCTGGCGGGCAATGAGAGGCGCCAGTCCCAACGAAGGCTCGTCCAGCATCAGCAGCCGCGGCCGGCCCATCAACGCGCGCGCGATGGCCAGCATCTGCTGCTCGCCTCCCGACAACGTGCCGCCGCGCTGATCGCGGCGCTCCTTAAGCCGCGGGAAGAGCGCAAAAGCCTTTTCCAGGTCAGCGTCGAAATGCGCCGGATCGGCCAGTGCCGCGCCGATCTGCAGGTTCTCCATCACGGTCATGCGGAGGAAAATACGCCGACCTTCCGGGGCCTGCGCGATTCTCAGCGCCGCGATCTCGTGGGTGGGAAGGCGCGTGATGTCGCGGCCGGCAAAGGATATGCTGCCATCGCGTGCGCGCGGGTTGCCGAAAATAGTCATCATCAGCGTCGATTTGCCGGCGCCGTTCGCCCCGATCAGCGCCACGATCTCGCCTTCGCCTACGTCGATGTCCACTCCGCGCAGCGCGGCGATGTTGCCGTAATAGGCCTTGACGCCGCGCACGGAGAGAAGCGGCGAGCTCATCAGCGGTCCTTGAAGTTCCGACATCCGCGGCAGGTTCGGGCGCGAGAAATGTTCATCAGCTCGTCTCGATCTCGTGCTTTGCGACCTCGTCCTCATCGACGCCGAGATAGGCGGCGATGACCTTTGCATCGCTGCGGATATCCTGCGGGCTGCCGTCTGCGATCTTCTGCCCGTGGTCGAGCACGATAATGTGGTCGGAGATTTCCATGACCACGGACATATCGTGCTCGATCAGGAGAATTGAGGTTGCATGCTCGCGCCGGATCATATCCAGGTAGCGCGAAAGCTCGGCGCTTTCGTTTGGATTGAGACCGGCGGCAGGTTCGTCGAGGCAGAGCAGGACCGGATCGGTGCACATCGCGCGCGCGATCTCGAGGCGCCGCTGAGCGCCGTAGGGCAACTCGCCCGCGGCATCGTCCGCGCGTTCGAGCAACCCTATCTTGCCCAGCCAATAACGCGCCTTGTCGACGGCCGCGCTCTCCGCGTGGGCATAGGAGGGAAGGCCCAGCGCGCCGAGCACGGTGAAGCCGGAAGCGCGCATCAGCATGTTGTGCTGGGCGACGAGAAGATTCTCCAGGACGGTCATGCCCGGGAAAAGTCGAATGTTCTGGAATGTGCGCGCGACGCGGGCTTTTTTCACGACCAGGTGATCCGGCATGCGCTCGAGCAGGAACAGCTCTCCGTGTCCGTTTCCGATGCTGCGGTTGCCGTGCTGCGTAAGGGCATCAAGCTCCTCCCAGATTTGCGGATCGCCGGCTTGCAGGGCAATGCGTCCTTCACTGGGCTTGTAAAAGCCGGTGATGCAATTGAAGACCGTGGTCTTGCCGGCTCCGTTCGGCCCGATCAGCGCGGTGATGGCGCCGCGCGCAACCGAAAATGACAGATCGTTGACCGCGACAAGTCCGCCGAAGCGCATGTTCAAATGATCGACCCGCAATATCGGCGATGCGCTGGCTGGCACGACTCCTAGCGCTGCGTCTGCTCGACCGGCCGTCACTTGGTCGCCAGCCGCATTCATCCTCCGCCCTCGGAGCGCAGCGTCGCCGCCGGGATGAGCTTTTGGTCGCCGGCAAACGCAACGGATCGGTGCTGTTGATGGCGCAACAAGATCGAGGGATCACGCGTGCCGATGAGTCCGCGGGGTTTCCAGATCATGATCAGCACCATGGCGAAGCCGAACAGAAGCATCCGATATTGCGTGGGATCAAAATCGCGGCCGAACACCACCTTGAGAAAGTCGAGCTCGCGCATGATCTCGGTGCCGCCGATCATGATGACGGCGGCAAGCGCGACGCCGACCAGGCTGCCCATGCCGCCGAGCACCACGATGGCGACGATCACCGCCGATTCCATGAAGGTGAAGCTTTCAGGCGAGATGAAGCCCTGTCTGGCGGCAAAAAACGAGCCGGCAAAGCCCGCGAACATCGCGCCCATCGCGAAGGCAGTGAGCTTGGTGCTGGTCGTGTTGATGCCAAGAGCGCGGCAGGCGATTTCATCTTCCCGCAACGCTTCCCACGCCCGCCCGAGGGGAAGCCGTCGCAGCCGCACCGTCATCGCGGCGGTGAGCAACGCCAGTCCCAGGATCAGGTAGTACAGGAATATCGTTCGGTAGATCGGGCTGAATTCGAGGCCAAGCCTGGCCGCGAAACCCTCATCCGAGGCATTGAACGGGATGCCGAAAAAAGTGGGCCGCGGGATGCCGGAAACGCCGGCATAGCCGTTGGTGACCGGCACCCAGTTGATCAGGACGAGGCGGATGATCTCGCCGAAGGCGAGCGTGACGATCGCGAGATAATCCCCGCGCAGCCGCAGCACAGGAAAGCCGAGCATTATCCCCCATGACGCGGCGAGGCAGCCGGCAATCGGCAACAAAATCCAGAACGAGAAACCGAAGGCTTTGGCAAACAGCGCGTAGGAATAGGCGCCGACCGCGTAGAACGCGACATACCCCAGGTCGAGAAGGCCCGCGAGCCCGACGACGATGTTGAGGCCCCAGCCCAGCATCACATAAATCAGAATCTGAACCCCGAAATTGTCGATCCATTTCACCGCGCCCTGAAAGCCGGCGAGCCACAGGGCCAAGGCTGGGTAGAAAATGGCGAAGCCAAGCGTGAATGGCGTGAGCCAACTCGCGCCGTAACGCATCCAGGCGCGCTCTCCATCGGGCCGCGACCGCCGCGCAGCGCGCTCTCTCCAGGGCACGATGAGGAGCGAGTGCAGGAAGCGACCAGCCGCGATGATCGCGACCATGATCGCCAGCAGCGGCCAGCGCGTCTCGAGGATGAGCTCGTTATGGATATTCAGAACAGTGTTGAAGCCGATCAGCGGCAGGAAGAGCCCGAACGAGATGAGAGCAGCTATGGCGCCGTCGCGGCCTGCGCGCTTCAAGTCGAGGCGCATTGACGCCTCCGCGGCCATCTCACACCTTCTCCACGTCGGGCCGGCCCAACAAACCCTGCGGCAGGAAAATCATGGTGATCGCGAGGATGGAGAAGGCGGCGACATCCTTATAGTCGGTCGAGAAATACGCCGACCACAAGGTTTCGATGAGGCCAATGAGGATACCGCCGAGCACGGCGCCCGGCAGCGAGCCGATGCCGCCGAGCACCGCCGCGGTGAAGGCTTTCACTCCGGGCACAAACCCGTCGGCGAAGCTGATCACGCCATAATACATGAAATATAACGTGCCGGCGACGGCGGCGAGCGCCGCCGCGATCACGAAGGTGATCGAGATGGTGCGATCGACGTTTATGCCGAGCAGCGCCGCCATTTTCTGATCCTGCTCGCAGGCCCGTTGCGCGCGACCGAGCGCGGTTTTGCTGACCAGGAACCAGAACGCAAAGAGAAGCGCCGCCGTCACCAGCCAGACCAATAGCTGCTTATATGACACAGCAACGTCGTAGCCATCGGGGCTGGACGCCAGCACGATCACTTCGTTGAACATCGGCGGGATCGATTTGTTGCGCGGGCCCTGGGCGACCTGCACGAAATTCGACAGGAAAATCGACATGCCGATCGCGGAGATCAGCGGCGCCAGCCGAAAGGAGGCGCGCAGCGGACGGTAGGCGACCCGTTCGATCGTCCAGTTGACCAGCGATGTGAGCAGCATCGCAACGACGAGCACGATCAGGAGAGCGCCTGCTATGGAGCTCATGCCGACCCAGGTGGTGAGAAGAAGAAAGGCGATGAGCGCGATGAAAGCAGATATCATGAACACATCGCCATGGGCGAAGTTCACCATGCCGATGATGCCGAAGACCATCGTATAGCCGATGGCAATGAGACCGTAGATGGAGCCCAGTGTGACGCCGTTGATCAGCTGCTGGGCGAAAACTTCCATATCCCGGTGCCCCCCTCTGCTCCGTTCTCTCTGCAACAGTAGCCCGAATTAACCATCAGCGAAATCCGGCTGTCACCGGCACCGGCTCGCCCAAGCTGCCGGGTCTCTTGCTGGAAGGTGCGCCTTGCGGCGTCGGCGCGGCAATAAGGTTAATAAATGGTTTCAATTGTAGCTCGAATTGCATGCGGTTAGATGGGCGCCCGGTTGTCCGATGAGATGCCTCTGCCGCGCAGCACTGGCCCGTCCACCGCCGGCGGGAGGCTGCGATGCGATCATTTCCCGGGCTCGCTTCCGTCAATGCGGTTCTCGTCGCGGTATACTTCGCGCCGGTTTGGGGGATGGATGGATTACGGGCCCTGATATCGCCGTTTCACGGGTTTGAAGACCGGGTTCACGCGGTGGCGGCGGGCTACTTCTGCGCGCTGCTCAATCTTGGATTGACGGGGCTCGTGCAAACCTCGAACGTCCTCGCCGCCATCAAGTTCGTCATTGCAATCGGCTTTCTTGCCTACCTGATCGATTTCGCGCGAGCCATGGCTGTGGGGCGCGATATCAATCGCGAGACGCTCGACGTCGTGCTGGTCCTTGCCATCATCAGCCTCATGCTCTGGGCCGGCCCAGCTCTCGTGTCCGGCGATCCGACCCTCATTCGGCTGCACGCAACTCAGTTCCTGCTGCTCTCGAGCGCGATGATTCTCATCGTTATCGAGAGGCATGTCGAGGAGGCGGGGCCGCGCTGCGCGGCGGTTGCGCCTCCTTTGAACGCGCAAGCCAAGGCGCAAGCCGTCGCGGCGTGATCGCCCGATTCCCTGGCGCCCGGATCATCTCCCGAGCAGAAAATCCAGGACGGCCTTGGTGTATGCCTGCGGTTGCTCGATGTTGGACAGGTGAGCGGCATCAAGCAGTGCGAATTGCGCCCCTGGGATGCTCTTGCTGATATGCTCGTTTGCCTCCGGAGGCGTCGCCGGGTCGTGCTTTCCGGCGATGACGAGGGTGGGGGCTCTGATGCGCGGCAAGATCTCACGGTGGTCCATGTCGCGAACCGCCGCCCCGCAGGCGAGATAGCCCTCAAGCGGTGTGGCTGCAAACATCTGTTGCACGCGCGCGACCACATCGGGCGCACGTTCACGGAAAGCTTTGGTGAACCAGCGCTCCATGTTCGCCGGCGCGAAGGCGGCGATTCCCTTCTCCCGCACCAGGCGCAAGCGCTCGTTCCAAACACTCTTGTCAGGAAAATAGCTGGACGTATTGGTCAGGACGAGCCGCTCGATCCGGCCCGGCGCATTCGCGCCGAGCCACTGGCCGACCATGCCGCCCATGGAGAGTCCGCACCAGCTGGTCTTCTGGATGCCGAGAGCATTGAGGATGGAAAGCACGTCTTTGCCCAGCCGCTCCATGGTGTACGGCCCAGGCGGCACGCCCGATTGCCCATGGCCGCGCCGGTCATAACGCACCAGCCGGAACTGCCCGGTGAACGGACCCACCTGGTCATCCCACATGCGCAGGGTGGTGCCGAGCGAGTTCGACAGCATGAGCACGGGCGCCCGCTCTGGCCCTTGCACTTCAACGTGAATGGGACAGCCGTCGGCATCTATAACAGCCATGCACTCTTCTCCTTGATGGGTCAGCGCTTCCCGGCGCGTGTGCCGAGCAAGCCGACAATACGGTCGATGAATGTCTGGGCGGCGCCCTGATAGGCTATTGGATCAAACAGCTTTGCGAGCTCGCCGACGCTGAGCTTGACGTCCTTGTCCTCGGCGAGCACGTCTTGCAGGTCGCGCTTCGCGGCGAGCGCTTTCCGACTGGCCTCCTCCACAATCCTGTGCGCTTCCTGCTTTCCGATCTTGGTTGCGAGCGCGAACGAAACGGCCTCGGCCATGATGAGGCCGCGTGTCGCCTCAAGATTGACGCGCATGCGTTCGCTGTCGATCTCCATGCCCTGGGCGATGTCTACAATGGCGTTGAGCGCGCCCGATGTGATCAAGGCGAGCGCGGGGAAGGTCGGCCATTCCGTCTGCCAACTGCCCACCCCGCGTTCGTGCTCCCCAACCTGCGCGGCAAGGATCGTCGCCGCGAGGTTGGGCGCCATGGTCGCAGCTGCGAGAGCCGCGGCAGCTGCTGTTGGATTGCGCTTGTGCGGCATGGTGGAGGAGCCACCGCGACCGGCCATTGCCGGCTCAAAAACTTCCGCCACTTCCGTCTGCATGAGCAGCGAAACATCGCGCGCGATCTTGCCGCACGTTCCCGTTAGGATCGCGAGCGCTGAGGCGACCTCGGCCAGGCGGTCACGGTGGCCGTGCCACGGCGCTTCAGGAAGGGGCAGATCGAGCAGCGCGGCAATACGTTCGGCAACCTCCAAGCCCTTGTCATTAAGTGCGGCAAGCGTGCCGGCGGCGCCGCCGAACTGCAGCACCAGAGCCTCGCGGCGCAGCCTTCGCAGCCGATCCCGCGAGCGCGCCAGCGCCGCTGCATAGCCGGCGATCTTAAGGCCGAATGGCATGGGCAATGCGTGTTGCAGCCATGTCCTGCCGACGGTTCCGGTCCTGCGATGGCGACCGGTGAGGGCGATAAAGCCCTCGATGGCGCGGTCGAGGTCGGTCAACAGGACAGCGATGGCGGCCTTGAGATCGAGCACGAGCGCGCTGTCGATCACGTCCTGGCTGGTGGCGCCCCAATGCACGTAACGCGCCGCGATCGCGTCGGCTTTCGCCACCTCGGCGGTGAGCGCGGCAACCAGCGGAATGGCCACGTTTCCGGCGATCACCGCCTCCCGCCCAAGCGTTTCGAGATCGTAGCGTTCCGCGCGCGCCGCGTTCGCGATGGGATCGATGGCCTGCACCGGCACAATTCCCATTGCGCCCTCGGCGCGCGCCAGCGCAACCTCGAAATCAAGCATCCGCTGCAGGCGCGCCCTTTCGTCCAGGACCTCGCGCATGACGGCGCTCGAGAACATCGGCATGAGGAGCGCGGCAGAAAAGACCGGATTTGTCATGCAGAACCCACGCCCACTTCTAACCAGCTTCAATTCAACCCCGGATTTCGCTCCGCTCATCCGGGCTACGCATCACTCGTAGCCCGCATGAGCGCTGGCGACATGCGGGGGGTTGAACTTCTGACGAAATCGCTTTCCGCTCGTTCGGCGCGGCTTTATATCGGGAGGTCAAGAGATGGAGAAGCACTGATGGCAATGACCATGAATGGCCAGGTCCAGCTTCCCGCCAGCAGGGATGTGGTGTGGGCCAAGCTCAACGACCCGGAAGTGCTCAAGAGCTGCATTCCAGGCAGCGAGCAGCTCGACAAGATTTCCGAGAATGAGTTTCAGGCCATTGCCACGGTAAAGGTCGGTCCGGTCAAGGCGCGCTGGAAAGGCAAGGTGCGGCTTTCAGATCTCGACCCGCCGAACAGCTATCGCATTTCCGGGGAAGGCGAGGGCGGTGTTGCCGGGTTCGCGAAAGGAGGGGCGAAGGTTTCGCTCTCCGACAAGGACGGCGGAACGCTCCTGACCTACGACGTCGAGGCGCAGATCGGCGGCAAGCTCGCCCAACTAGGGCAGCGACTCATCAATAGCGCCGCCAAAAAGACGGCCGATGATTTCTTCGTGAAATTTGCCGCCGCGGTGGGAAGCGCTTCCTGACTTCTGCGCGCTCCCGGTTGTATTGATGCACCATTGACCGTCATGGCCGGACTTGTTCCGGCCACCCACGACTTGCTTTTCCCGAACCAAGACATGGATGGCCGCGACAAGCGCGGCCATGACGCTGGAAGAAACTGGTGCGGCTGTCAAACCGGCCCCAAACGCCCTTGACCGGCTGCGCGGTGGCAGTTCAGAGTTGACTTGTTTTCCGTCCGCCTTCACAGAAGCGCCGCTGGAATCGGCAGGTCTTGGTCCGGAAACGAGGACTTCGAGCTTAATTCGAGGAGGTAAAGCCATGGCCGCCGTCGCACTGACGGTGAACGGTAAACCCGTCACCGGTGATGTCGACCCGCGCACCCTGCTGGTGCAGTTTCTGCGCGAGAACCTCCGGCTCACCGGCACCCACGTCGGCTGCGATACTTCCCAATGCGGCGCTTGCGTGGTGCATGTCAACGGCAAGGCCGTGAAGGCCTGCACCGTCTTCGTGTGGCAGATCGAGGGCGCGGATGTCCTGACGATTGAAGGGCTGGCTGATCCGGACGGACCGCTCCATCCCATGCAGGAGGCTTTTCGCGAGCATCATGGGTTGCAATGCGGCTATTGCACCCCGGGCATGATCATGACCGCGGTGGACATTGTTTACCGCAAGGGGCACGACCTCGACGACCCGACCATACGCCACGAGCTCGAGGGCAATCTCTGCCGATGCACCGGCTACCACAATATCGTCAAGGCCATCGCGGCAGGGGCCAAGGCCATGGAGAAGGGCGCCAAGCCCGCCGCTCTGGCGACGGGCTAAGACACCCTTCCGGAGAGAGAAGGAGATCGTCATGGTCGCAACCGGCATCGGCGCGCCGGTGCGCCGCAAGGAAGACCTGCGCTTCATCACCGGCAAGGGTCATTATACCGACGACATCAATCGGCCGGGGCAGAGTTACGCTTGTTTCCTCCGCTCTCCCCACGCGCACGCGAAGATCAAGCACATCGACGCGAGCAATGCCACCGCCGCACCCGGAGTGGTCGCGGTGCTCCTCGGTGCCGATCTTGCGGCCGACAAGATCGGTAGTCTCATCTGCGGCTGGATGATCCACTCGAAAGACGGCTCGCCGATGAAGATGGCGCCGCATCCGCCGCTTGCCGCCAGTAAAGTGAATTTCGTGGGTGACGCGGTCGCAGTCGTGCTCGCCGAGACCCTTGCCCTGGCGATGGACGCCGCGGAGAAGATCAGGATCGACTATGAGGTGCTGCCCGCGGTGGTCGATGCCGCGCAAGCGCAGTCAGCCAGTACGCCGCAAATCCACGAAATTGCGCCGCGCAACATCATCTATCAGTGGCACCTTGGTGATGCCGGGGCGACCGATGCCGCATTCAAGTCGGCAAAGCACGTCACCCGGCTTGATCTTGTCAACAATCGTCTCGTGCCGAATGCAATCGAGCCCCGCGCCGCGCTCGCCGAATACGATGCGGGATCGCAAAGTCTTACGCTGTGGAACACCACGCAAAATCCGCACGTCGCCCGGCTCGTCATTTCCGCGTTCGTCGGTGTGGCGCCGGAGCACAGGTTGCGGGTGATAGCGCCTGACGTCGGCGGCGGCTTCGGCTCGAAGATATTCATCTATCCCGAGGAGGTGGTCTGCCTCTGGGCGGCGCGAAAAACCGGCCGCCCGGTGAAATGGGTATCGGGACGCTCGGAAGCCTTTCTTGCCGATGCTCACGGGCGCGATCATGTCACCCACGCGGAGATGGCATTCGACGGCGAAGGCAGGATCACGGGATTGCGCGCCAAGACTATCGCCAATCTCGGCGCCTACATGTCAACCTTCTCTTCCTCGATTCCAACTTATCTCTACGGCACGCTGCTTTCAGGCCAATACGCGATCCCCGCCATCTATTGCGAGGTCGATGCGGTCTACACGAACACAGCGCCTGTTGACGCTTACCGTGGCGCGGGACGGCCGGAGGCGACTTTTGTTGTCGAGCGGCTGATCGAAGTCTCGGCGCGCCAGATGGGGATCGATCCAGTTGGGCTGCGCAAAAAGAATTTCATCACCGATTTCCCGCATCAGACGCCGGTCATCATGAGCTACGACGCCGGCGACTATCACGCCTCGCTCGACAAGGCTCTCGAGATTGCCGACCATCACGGCTGGGAGAAGCGCAAGCGCGAGTCTGCGCGTCGCGGCAAGCTGCGTGGGCTGGGCTTCTCGACCTACATCGAAGCCTGCGGCATTGCGCCGAGCCAGGCCGTGGGTTCCTTGGGCTGCGGGGTGGGTCTGTGGGAATCGGCGGAGGTGCGCGTCAACCCGGCGGGCACGGTGGAGGTCCTTACGGGTTGCCATCAGCACGGACAGGGCCATGAGACGACGTTTGCCCAGGTCGTGTCCGATCGGCTGGGCATTCCCCTCGACAATGTCAGCGTCGTGCACGGTGACACCGACAAGGTGCAGTTCGGCATGGGCACCTACGGCTCACGCTCGGGCGCCGTCGGCATTTCCGCCCTGGTCAAGGCGCTGGACAAGGTCGAAGCCAAGGCGAAGAAAGTTGCTGCCCAGCTGATGGAAGCTTCGGAAGGGGACATCGTTTTCAAGGACGGCACGTTCACGGTCGGCGGAACGGACAAATCGGTCGCCTGGAGCGACGTCACCCTCAACGCATATGTTGCCCACAAGTTTACCGGCCAGGAGCTCGAGCCGGGTCTCAAGGAGGGCGCCTTCTACGACCCCATCAATTTCACCTTCCCTGCCGGCTGTCACATCTGCGAGGTCGAGGTTGATCCGCAGACGGGAGAGAGCGAGATCGTGGCCTGGACCGCGGTCGATGATTTCGGCACCGTGATCAACCCGCTGATTGTCGAGGGCCAAGTGCACGGCGGCATTGCCCAGGGCGTGGGACAGGCGCTGCTCGAGCACGCGATCTATGACAAGGACGGCCAGCTCGTCACCGGCTCGCTCATGGATTACTGCATGCCGCGTGCGCAGGATCTGCCGGCGCTCAAGGTCGGCATGACGATCACGAAATCGCCGTCCAACCCGCTCGGCATCAAGGGGTGCGGGGAGGCTGGTGCGATTGCGGCGCCGGTCGCGGTCATCAATGCTCTGACCCACGCGATTGGCAGCGAGGAGTTGCCAATGCCTGCCACCGCGTGGACCGTTTGGCGGTCATTGCAGAAGGCGAGCAACAGGCGAGAAGCGGCATAGGAGATCACGATGTACGCATTCACTCAGCATCGGCCGACAACGCTGCGGCAGGCGGTAAATCTGCTCGCCAGGGAAGAGGAAGCAAAGCTTCTCGCCGGTGGTCACACTCTGATTCCCACCATGAAGCTCCGGCTCGCCGGGCCCAAGCACCTCATTGATCTTTCCAAGATCGAGGGCCTTAGCGGAATCGAGATAAGCGGCCGCTCGCTCACGGTCGGCGCCATGACGCCGCACGCCGAGGTCGCGACCTCGGCTGTGGTGCGGGAAACTATTCCCGCCCTTGCGGATCTCGCCGGCAAGATCGGCGATCCCGCGGTGCGCCATTGCGGCACCATCGGCGGCTCGGTCGCCAACAACGACCCGAATGCCGACTACCCCGCAGGCGTGCTTGGGCTGGGCGCCACCATCATCACCAACAAGCGCCGTATCCACGCGGACGAATTCTTCAAGGGACTGTTCGAGACCGCATTGGAGCCCGAAGAGATCATTACCAAGGTGCAATTTCCCAAGGCCAACAAGGCAGCGTATCTGAAATTCCCGAATCCCGCTTCTCGTTACGCCCTGGTTGGCGTGTTTGTCTCCAAGCGCGGCTCCGAGATCAGGGTCGCCGTGACCGGCGCCGGCGCCAGCGGCGTGTTTCGCGTCACCGCCTTCGAGGAGGCGCTAAAGAAGCGGTTCGGGCCCAAATCGCTCGAGGGCATGACGGTGCCGGCCGACGGCATGGCAACCGACATTCACGGCAGCGCCGAGTACCGCGCCCACCTCATTGGCGTGCTTGCCCGCCGCGCGGTTGCCGCGGCGGTCGCCTGATCGGAGTGATGCTATCTTTCGTGAGCGGCGCTGTTGCCCCCGGATTTCGCTCGCGCTCAATCCGGGCTACTGCTCTTGTGCTTTTGGCTTCCTTGCAGTGAGGTTGATCACGGCGGACATGCCGCCATGGGAAGTCCCCTCCTGAATGTCGCGTTCTTCCTCCACGATCTTGATGTCCCGAAGCTCGCGAAAACCATCTTCAAGCATTGACCGCGTATACAGGTTTTCAAGCTGTTTGGGTCCGCCGGTGCCGTACGCCAGCTGCTTCGGCGTGTAGCCCTGAATGATCAGCAGGCCTCCGGGCTTGAGCGTTCGTCGCATGCCGGCCCACTTGATGGCCCGTTCGGGCGGCGAGCTGAACTGAGTGAAAATTTCCACGACCACGTCGAACGCAGCTTCCGGATATTCCCAGCGATGCACGTCGACCTGCTGGAACACGACATGGACATTTCGTTCCAGCGCCAATGCACGAGCTTTTTTCTGCGCCGAAGGCGAAAAGTCGATCGAGAGAACATCAAGCCCCTGCTGCGCCAGCCAGACCCCGTTGCGTCCTTCGCCGTCCGCGATAGCCAGGGCACGGCCGGAGCGCGGGAGCAGCGGCTTACATGACGCAAGGAAGTAGTTGGGTTCCTTCCCGAACGCATACTCTGTCCCGATATAACGGTTCTCCCAACGCGCGTATTCGCTCACTCACGTCTCCAGGTGCTCGCAGGGTTGGGGGCTCGATGGTCCTCGGGTCTCATCTGCTCGGCGGCGACGGGACTGTCCTGAAGATGGAACTAGACCCTCATGCGGCCGTTGCCTTCCTGCAAAGGAGATCACTTCATGCCGGACGATCTTTCGAAGAAAGGCCCTGCCGACCGGTCGCGGATCAATCTCAGCGAGCCTTACGAGGTGCAGTATTGGGCTGACAAGCTCGGCGTATCGAAAGAGCGCCTCTCCGAGACCGTGAGAAAAGTGGGACATTCCGCCGAAGCCGTGAGCCGGGCGCTGAAAGTCTCGCATCAGTCAATGTGATTACGCCAGACCGGCTTACGATGAGCCCAGCCTCTCGGGACTGGGTTGTGCCCTCGAAGCCCAGACGCTTCTCGCGAACCGCTTTGCGTACCAGAGGGCAATGGCAATTGCTCCCGACACAGCAGCCGTGACCATCGGCTCCGCCCATTGCGGCGGAAAGTGCGATGGATGCGAAAATGTATCGCCAATGAAGGCCGCAATGGCGCCGATGGTTGCTTGCCGACTGACGCTGTCAGTTGTCCGGTCCATCTGCAAGAGCAGAGCAACGGTAACCGTCGCACCGACGATCCCGCACACCGAAGCGAGAGCAACATGCTCGAAGCTGAACGCGGCGAGAACGTTGCCGCGCGCCATCACCAGAAAGCAAGCGAGCCAAGCTCCGGCGAACTTTTCCGCGGCAGGCCGGGCGAGCCCACGCGTGCGTGCCTCACCGCATGTGCTTTGAATGCTTGAGTTGAGAGTCGGCATCGACTTGCCCTTCCTCTTGTCTGCTGCTTCAACCGAAGCGGTTCGCTATGTGACAGGCGCCGCGGCAAGGGTACATGCGCCCTTATTGATCAAACCAGGGAGCGGAGAATCTACCAGCATCCTACGACATGGGTTACGCCGCCGGACGGCCCAATTCCGAGACGTGAGAAATTGTGATCACGCGCTTCACCCTCGCTGGCAGGCCGGAAAACAGCGCGCCTTCTGTGGCGGCCTTCACATTGTGAAGGGAACGGTCGCGCTATTCTATCTGGCAGTGATGGGAGTCGGCGGGCTCACCGGAGATCGCCATGGCAAGGATAATCAATATCGCGTCCTTGAATAACGTCGCAATGGTCCGACGCTATCGAGTAATCTGGAGCCAGTTCGTTCACAGCGTCATCGCCGGACAAACGCGAAGGGTGGGTGACGAAATCGAGGAGCATCTTGAACGTCATCGGTACGAATTGACGCCGGAAGTGCGCATTGAGCTTGAGCGCCGCTAATGGCGGGCGGCGCAGCGATTAGACCGGTGCGATCTTCGGGGCGTCAAGCAAGCCTCTGCTTACAGCCCATCCCCTTCTTTAGGAACGATACGAGGGGCAGGTGGTTGCCCGGCAGAAGCGCTTGCATTTTGAAACTGAACGCGGCGGTTGAGCTCGTTGTCCGGCTCAGTCGGCAGCAGCAATTGTGATTTGCCATAACCTTTGACAATCAGTCGCTTTGCATCAATCGCGTGTCGCGTGATGAGATATTTTCGCGCAGCTTCGGCTCGCATCTCCGAAAGTTTCTGATTGTATTCGTCCGCGCCTTTCGCATCTGTGTGACCATTGATATTGAAGTCGTATTGCTTCAAAGAGTCATCCGTAATTACCGATGCGATTCTATCCAATTTCTCGCGCGAATCAGGTGTAAGCTCCGCGGAATTGAATGCAAAATTTAGAGACATGTCGAACGACAACGCCGGTCGCGGACTCGTTGGTACGGTCACCCCGCGCAGCCGGCGGTCAATGAATGGAGAGGTGCATTGCGGATTAAGCGCGCAAACCATTTCTTGTTGGGATAGCTCTTCCGCCGGCGCTGTTGTTATATTGAGTAGCAGGCTGCCGCAGACAAGCGCGGTTCTGTATTGCATGTTTGATCTCCACGGCGACAGGGTTGATATTATCCTACATTCAGTGGATGAGGTTAGTCCAATCGCCCGAGGGAGGTATGATGTCCTCCGGGCCTATTTTAGCGTCGCGCGGGCTTCCTGGATGGCGCACCAGACGCGATAGGGCGTCGCCGGCATGTCCAGATGTCGAATGCCGAATTCCGAGAGCGCATCGGCAACGGCATTCATCACCGCGGTGAGCGAGCCCGCGCAACCGGCTTCACCGCAGCCCTTGACGCCCAGCACGTTGGTGGTTGCCGGAACAGGGTGATTAACCACCTGCATTTGCGGCGAATCGAGCGCGCGCGGCAGCGCGTAGTCCATGAACGAGCCGGTCAATAGCTGGCCGTCGGCATCGTACACCGTCATCTCCATCAAGGCCTGACCGACCCCTTGGATCACACCGCCATGCAGCTGACCTTCCACGATCAGTGGATTGATGACGGTGCCGAAGTCATTCACCGATGCATAATTGACGATCTCGATCACGCCGGTATCGGGATCGAGCTCCACCTCGCAAACGTGACATCCGTTAGGGAAGGTGAAAGCCCCGGGCCCATCGCTGACGTGCCGCACATCGAGTGATGAAGGATCACCGTCCGGCAGCTTGATCCCGGAGCGCAACTCCTCCGCCAGCTCCATGATTTCGATCGAGCGGTCGGTGCCGGCAATGACAAACCTGCCTTGGACGAATTCGATGTCGCTGACCGCAGCCTCCAGCACGTGCGAGGCGATCTGCTTGCCGCGCGCGATCACCTTGTCCGCCGCTTCCACGATGGCGGTGCCGCTGTGCATGATCGATTTCGAGCCGCCGGTGCCGCCGCCGGCGAGGAGCTCATCGCTGTCGCCCTGCAGCAGTCGGATGCGCGCGAAGGGAACGCCGAGCTTTTCGCTCAGCACCTGCGCGAACGCGGTCGCGTGACCCTGTCCGTAATCGAGCGTGCCAGTGATGATGGTCACCGTGCCATCCGCATCAAAGCGGATGCCGCCCATCTCCTTGCTTGGCGGCGCCGTGACCTCGAGAAAGCTGCCAACCCCGAGCCCGCGCAATTTCCCGCGCTTGCGACTCTCCCGTCTCCTGCGTGCAAACCCCTTGGCATCCGCGATCTCCAGCGCATGCTTGAGCACGGCCGGAAAATCGCCGCTGTCATAGGTGCACCCGGATGCAGTCTTGCGCGGAATCTCGCGCGGCTTGATCTGATTGCGCCGGCGCAACTCGACGCGGTCGATGCCCATCTCGCCGGCTGCGACGTCAATCAGCCGCTCCATGTAGTAATTGCCCTCCGGCCGGCCGGCGCCGCGATAAGCGGACACCTGGGTCGTGTTGGTGAAAATGCACTTTGTCGAGACCTCAAGAAGCGGTGTGCGATAGGCGCCCTGCACATTCTTCACGGCGTTCGCGGTGGCAGATATCGGCGCGACCGGAGAGAGAAATGCGCCCATATTGCCGAAGATGGTCAGGCGGACGGCCAGGAAATTACCTTGCGCATCGAGCGCAAGCTCGGCGGTAAGCTCGTTGTCGCGCCCATGGCTGTCCGAAAGGAAGCTGCCCGAGCGCTCGTCAGTCCATTTGACCGGGCGGCCAAGGACGCGCGCCGCATGCAACACGCACACGTATTCGGGGAACGGCGCCGCTTTCATCCCGAACGAGCCGCCGACGTGCCCGGTAAGAATCCGAACCTGTTTCGGTTCGACCTTGAGGATGTCCGCGATGCTGCCTTTCATCCCGAACACGCCCTGGCTCGGCACATGCAGCGTGTAGCGCCCGCTGGCGGCGTCAAAAATTCCAATCGCCGCGCGCGGCTCCATCGCGTTGACGATCACCCGGTTATTGACAAGGTTGAGCCGCGTGACATGTGCCGCCATCTTGAACGCGGCGGCGACCGCATCGGCATCGCCGTAGTGGTAATCGAGCGCAATATTCTCCGGCGCGTCCGCATGAATGAGCGGGGCGCCCGGACGAACGGCCTCTTGTGGGTTTAGGATGGCCGGCAGCGGGTCGATCTCGACCTCGACCGCCTCGGCGGCGTCTTTCGCTTGCATCAGCGTCTCGGCGACCACGAAGGCGACAGGGTCGCCGACGAAACGAACCTTGTCCGTGGGCAAGGCCGGTCGCGGCGGCCGCTTCATCGGGCTTCCGTCGCGATTGTTGAACGGCACGTTGCATTTGAGAGTGCCGTATTCGGCAAGATCGGCGCCGGTATACGCGCCGAGCACCCCCGCCATCCCCCGAGCCGCCGAGGTATCGATCCGCCTGATGCTGCCGTGGGCAACGCGGCTGCGCACAATGACCGCACAGGCTTGCGCGTCAAGCCGCAGGTCGTCGGTATAGTGACCCGCTCCGCGCACCAATATCGGATCTTCCGTGCGGACCACCGGCTGGCCAATGGCGAACTTCATCAGGGCGAGACGGTGGGGATCCGGTTGCAGATTCATGGATTAAGCAGCAGGTGGCCCGATGAGGGGGTCGGATCGGGTTGATGATTGCTGGGTGGACCAGCGTGGGTTCCACTCGCGGCGGTGAGCCTGCGAATTCGGACCTGCAATAGAGCACGCGGCCTCCACCGACAAGGAAATCTCCGGGCGCCATGCTCGCAAAGCACGTCTGTTGCGCAGGCCGCTCGCGTGATACATTCGGCTTCGATTGCGAATTTGGACACTCCGCTGCCGTCGAGCCGTCAAGGAAGGCTTCGGCGCGGAAGGAAGGGACCAGATGGAGGACGAGGGCCGGGCGACCGGCAGCCTCGGCCCTGCGCCTATTGCGGGGTCGCAGCCGCAGCCGCGGTTGGACCGGAGGTCATCGGTGGGCCAGCCGCGCCGTGATGCGGCATACGGCGGACTGCGGCATCATCCGCCGACCTACGCCGCGCTCGATCTCGGCACGAACAATTGCCGCCTCCTGATCGCGCGCCCGGCGGGAGACAGTTTCCGTGTGATCGATGCTTTTTCGCGCATCATTCGCCTGGGCGAGGGGGTTTCACGATCCCGCCGCATCGGCGAGGCGGCAATCGAGCGCGCGGTGGAGGCGCTCGCCGTCTGTCGAGACAAGATGCGCAATCGCGGCGTGACGCGCGCGCGGCTGATCGCGACCGAAGCGTGCCGTGCGGCGGAAAACGGCAATGACTTTCGCACGCGCATTGCCGAGCAGGTCGGGCTTGATCTCGAGATTATCGATCGGGAGACCGAGGCCACCCTTGCCGCAACCGGATGCACCCCGCTCATGGACCCGCACGCGGACGGCGTGATTTTGTTCGACATCGGCGGCGGCTCCTCCGAACTGGTGCGGCTCGACCGCTCGCCGACGTGCCGGCGAGGACCGCCGCCCCCCAAGATCAAGGCGTGGATCTCGCTTCCACTGGGAGTGGTCACGCTCGCAGAGCGCCACGGCGGTCATGTGGTTACGCCAGAAATCTACGCCGCAATGGTCGCGGAGGTCGCCATTTTCCTGCGCCGGTTCGGCGCCGAGCAGGGCAGCGGCGCGGGTCACATTCATCTCCTCGGCACATCGGGGACGGTGACGACGATCGCGGGAGTTCACCTCGAACTCCGGCGCTACGAGCGGCGGCGGGTTGACGGATGCTGGATGGCTGACGAGGAGGCGACACGTGTGATCGAGCGCCTTCTCGCGATGAGCTATGAGGATCGCGTGGCCAATCCGTGCATTGGCGCCGAGCGGGCCGACCTCGTTCTCGCCGGCTGCGCCATTCTCGATGCCATCCGCGCCGAGTTTCCTTGCCAGCGCCTGCGCGTCGCCGACCGCGGGTTGCGGGAAGGCATGCTGGTGCAGATGATGCGTGCGGATGGCGTCTGGGGAAGGGAGGCGAAAACGTCTTGAAAGTGCGGGTTGCTGCCGGACGCTCACTGTCTTCCAAGCTCTGGCTGGACCGCCAGCTCAACGATCCCTACGTGGCACGCGCAAGGCGTGCGGGCTTTCGCTCACGCGCGGCATTCAAGCTGATCGAGATCGACGACAGGTACCGCGTGCTCAAGCCGGGGGTCCGCGTGATCGACCTCGGTGCTGCGCCGGGAAGTTGGAGTCAGATCGCCGCCAAGCGCGTGGGCGCCGCGGACGGCAGGGGGCGTGTTGTTGCAGTCGATGTCCTCGCCATGACGCCAATTCCCGGCGTCGAGCTCGTACGTCTCGATTTTCTGGATGTCCATGCTCCCGACGTCATCAAATCGCTGCTGGCTGGTTGCGCCGACGTGGTGCTTTCCGACATGGCGGCAAACACCACCGGTCACCGCAAGACCGACCATCTCAAGATCATGGCGCTTGCCGAAGCTGCGGCGGCCTTCGCCGGGGAAGTCCTCGTGGCGGGCGGGACGTTTCTATGCAAGGTGCTCCAGGGCGGCACCGAGACGGCATTGCTCGCAGCGCTCAGGCGTGACTTCGCCGTGGTCAAGCACGTCAAGCCGGCGGCAAGCCGCGGCGATTCGGCGGAGCTTTATCTTTTGGCCACTGGCTTCCGCGGGGGACGCGCCACGGCGTCGCGCGTGAGCGAATAGCCCAAACGCGCACTCCGTCGCGGGGGAAGCGGGTTCTGCTCGTCTTTCGAAAGCTGCAAATCAACTCTCGCGTGCCGGAAAGCTCTTCACAGCACACGGTTGTTTTCAGGTGATCTCCAAAAAATAAAGACGATGCGCGACGCATCGCCGCCTCAACAGAACGATTCACATCTGGTAGGCTCTGTTGTGATCGTAAGGTCGGTCCCGGCTCCTTGGGAGGGGAGAAGGTGACTGAAGCCAGTCAGTACAAGTATCGCGTGTTTATCGCCTGCAGCGCCGCTGACCGAGTCGGGGGCGAGTGGCTGCGTGCAAGGCTTGAAGACTATCTGGTTCGCAAGCCTCTCCTCGATATTGATACGGCTACCAGGTTTGGCAGCCTCGCACTCATCCCGATTTACTGGGACTGCGACCATTCCGCAGATAACGTGCTGCCCAGCGATCGTACGCGGGCAGCGCTCCAGGCTTCCCAATTCCTGGTTGTGTTGTGCTCGCCGGCGGCAGCGAACAGCTTGCGGATCAACTCGCATATCCGGCGCTTCAGGCGAATGGGCCGTTCGGATCGTGTGATCCCCGTCCTTCTTGCTGGCGAAGCTTGCCATTGGGAGCGCGGCTCCATTCCGCCGGAGCTGCACTGCATCCTTGGGCGGTACCGGGCACTGGGCGGTGGACCCGGCCGTCCGGGCCTCATTGCCCGGCTGCAAGGCGATGCCCAGACGGTTGCAATGCAGAAGGCAATTGCTGAGCTCCTGGGCCATCGCCGCGATGACATCGCAGATTTCGTCGCCGCGACGTATTGGCGACGTGCAATGATCGGCCGGATCACCGCCGCCGGGCTACTTGTGCTGGCTCTTGCCTTCGACCGTGGTCTAGTGTTTGCCCGGTACGAACTCTCGCACAATGAGGGTTTTCTCAATTACACCCTCGCGCAGATGACGGCACTCACGCGCAAGGCAGTGGCCACATCAGATTACGTCGGCCTCCCGCCCGATTTGTCGCGAAGAGTGCTTGGAGTGACCGAGGCTTTCTTCAATGACATCGCCGAGCTTGGCCAAGACCGCCCATCTCTGCGCCTGCAAAAGGCTTTGATGCAGATTGAGCTTGCCCGCCTCCATCGCTTTCTCGGCAGCACCGAATCAGAGCGCGGTCATGCAGCTGAGGCTCGCCGTCTGCTCAACGCGCTAGGCGACGAGCTTCCTGGAAATCTGCAGTCGCAGATCGCCTTTTCAATTGCGCACAGTGACCTCGGCGACCTCATGCGAACGCAAGACCGGACGGACGAGGCGTTCGTGAATTTTGATGTCGTTCATGCAATCGCGGACGGCCTTGCTGTCGGGCCGCGTGATGCGGACCGGCAGCGCGAGCTGCCCGCGCTCCTGCTCAAGATGGGAGATGCAAGCGTCGCCCGAGGATCCCTGAACGAGGCAATCGAGGACTATGACGAAAGCCTCCTCATCGCAGGGCGCCTGGCCACGGCCGAACCCCGCGATGCACGATGGCGGCAGGGCCTCATGCTCTCGCACGCACGAATGGGCGATGTTTTGCGACTTCAGGGCAAGCTTGATGAGGCGCTGGAGAGCTACTCGGCCGCCCAGGCCGTCGCCCATGAGCTGGCTTCCGCCGATCCCGGTCACATCGCCGCGCAGCGTGGTCTCGCAGTGACATATTTCGGGATCGGCGAAATTCTGCAGCTGCAAGACAGGGCTGACGAGGCGCTCGCCAGCTATCGCGCCAGCGCCGCCATCGTTCAACCCCTGGCCGCCGCCGACTCGGCTAATGCCGAATGGCAGTATCACCTTGGCATCAGCCATGATCGCATCGCCTCTTTGCTGGAGGCGCGCAATGATCTCGCGGCAGCATTGGCGGAATATCGGATCGCTCTCGCGTTCGCCAGTCGCCTGCAGGCCGCGGAGCCGGACAATGCGATCCTGCTACGGAACCTGGGGGTTGCGCATGGCCACATCGGCGACGTTCTTTTCGCCCTTGAGGATCTTGCGGGAGCCTTGCAGGCGTACGAAGCAAAGCGGGCCATTATTCGCCGGCTTGTCGCAGGCAATTCATACGATTCCACTTGGCAACATGAGCTTGGCGCAAGCCATGCCCGACTTGCCTTGGTGCTGGAGGCGCGCCACGATTTTCCGGCGGCAGCGAGGGAGTATGAGGCTTGTCTGGCGATCGCGATGCGCTTGGCTGCCGCGGAGCGCGATGACGCCCAGGTTCAGCTCAATCTTGCAGTCAATTACCGAAAGCTTGCAGAAGTTCATCATCTGCTCGGTAACTCCAGGCAGGCGCTTCTTGAGCTGCGGCAGGGGCGAGAGATTGTGCTCGCGCTGCTCGATACGGCGCCGGCAATGCAATTGGGAATCGGCGACCTTGCGCTCTTTGAAAGCCGCATATCCGCCCTGGAAGGGCGCGCCTCGGCTGGACCATCATCCGGACGGCTTCGCCGGCACTGGAGAGCGCTGCTTGGCGCTCGCGCACGCGGATGATGTCACGGCTTCTGTCCCGGAGGACCGCGATCCCCGACCGGGGAACGTCGCGCGAGCTCGGCGCCCGCGTCATGAGGCATTCGCGCGAAGACAAAGCAGGACGATCCTGCAATCACGGCGATGGCCAAAAAGGCTGGCTGAAAGTCGGTGGCCGTAATGGCGGAATGGCCGCGAGCCCATAGCGTGAGGGTCACCACAAGGGCGCCGACCGCCACGCCGATGGATATCGAGAGCTGCTGTGCAACTGCCACCAGCGAGGTCGCGCGGCTCATCACTTGAGGGTCCACATCCGCGTACGCGATCGTATTAACGCTCGTGAATTGCAGCGAGCGGAAAAAGCCGCCGACGACCAGCAGGCCCACGATCCAGGCAAACGAGACCCCTGGAACAAAGGTCGCGCACAGCGCGACCAGCGCCGCGCTGATCACTGCGTTCACGGTGAGCGTCGATCGGAATCCGAGTTGCCGCAGGATAATGGGAACGGCCGTTTTCATTCCCATCGCGCCCACCACGTTCGACAAGGTGATCAGGCCGGACTGAAAGGGCGAGAGGTCGAATCCGAGTTGAAGCAGGAGCGGAAGCAGAAACGGCAACGCACCAGTTCCCGCGCGATAAATGAAGCCCCCCAAAACGGCCGCACGCATTGTTGGAAGGTCCAGAAGCGACAGGTCGAGCACCGGGGCAGCTGTGCGCCGCGCGTGCAAGACGTAGCAAAAGCTTGCGAATCCTCCAGCGGCCATCAGGCCAAGCGCCACAGGCAGTGGGAGGAAATCGAGCCCAAGCACCGAGGCGCCGAAGGCGAGGCCGCCGATGCCGAGCCCGGCAAGCAGCGTCCCTACGGTGTCGAAGGGAGGCAGCGTCCGTGCCTTGATGTCCTCGATGAAAACGGTTGCGAGAACGATACCCGCGACCCCGATCGGGATGTTGATCAGGAAAATCCAGTGCCATGATATGAAGGTGGTGATGAAGCCGCCGAGCGGCGGGCCGAGCAAAGGCCCGATCAGGGCCGGAAGCGTCACCCAGACCATGGCGTTTATCAACTCGCGCTTGTCGACGCTGCGCACCAGGATCAAGCGCCCGACTGGGGTCATCATCGCACCGCCCATGCCCTGCACAATCCGCGCAAGGACAAACTGGCTGAGCGAGGCCGAAATCGCGCAGCCGATCGAACCCAGCATGAACACGGCGATGGCGCCGCGAAAAACCGTGCGTGCGCCGAATCGGTCCGCGGTCCAGCCGCTCACGGGGATGAAGACGGCGAGCGACAACAGGTAGGAGGTGACGGCGAGCTTGAGTGTAAGCGGGTGGGTGCCGATGTCGCGCGCAATCGCAGGGAGCGCAGTCGCGATTACCGTCGAATCCATGTTTTCCATGAACAGGGCGACCGCCACGATCAGCGGAACAATGCGTTTCGCGGGGATCAAAATGCTCAAGCTCCGTCCTGCCAGGCATTGTGGGCCGAAACTTGCCTCTTACATAGGGCGTGCATTCGGAGCGGGAGCACCGAGCGGAGCTGCAAATCCACCGCGCTAGGATTTCGTCGAAACACGTGCTAACCCCTGGCGCCAAACCAGCGACGGGCAAAAGAGGATTCGGGACTGGGCCTTGGCGATGGATCTCACCTCGAACGGAAAGCTTCGCGAAGCGCTAACGTTCGACGATGTCTTGTTGCGGCCCGGATTGTCGGAGCTGCTGCCGTCAGACGCCGATATCCGCACGCGCATCACGCGCGAAATCCCTCTCAATATTCCAATCGTCGCTTCGGCCATGGACACCGTTACCGAGGCCAAGATGGCCATAGCAATGGCGCAGGCCGGCGGCCTCGGTGTCATTCACCGCAACCTCGACCCGGATCAGCAGGCGGCGCAGGTCCGCCAGGTCAAGAAGTTCGAATCAGGAATGGTCGTAAACCCGGTCACCATCGTGCCCAATGCAACGCTCGCCGATGCGCTCGCCTTGATGACCTCGCACGGCATATCCGGCATCCCGGTCGTGGAGGGCGGCGGCAATGGTCGCGCGGGCAAGCTCGTCGGTATTCTGACCAATCGCGACGTGCGCTTCGCCACGGACCCGCGGCAGCCGGTTGCCGAGCTCATGACGCGAGAGAGCCTGGTGACAGTGCGCGAAGGCGTTGGCCACGACGAGGCCAAGCGGCTTCTGCATGCTCACCGGATCGAGAAGCTGCTGGTGGTCGATGATCAGTACCGCTGTGTTGGCCTTATCACGGTCAAGGACATCGAGAAGGCCGTGGCCAATCCGCATGCCTGCAAGGATGAGCAAGGCAGATTGCGGGTCGCCGCGGCAACCACCGTCGGCGAAAGGGGCTTTGAGCGGAGCGAGCGGCTCATCGACGCTGGCGCCGACCTTGTCGTCGTTGACACCGCGCACGGGCATTCGCGCGCGGTGCTCGAGGCCGTGACCCGCATCAAGCGCCTGTCAAACGCGGTGCAGGTGGTCGCCGGCAATATCGCGACCGGGGAGGGGGCACAAGCCCTGATCGATGCCGGCGCGGATGCCATCAAAGTCGGCATCGGTCCCGGCTCGATCTGCACCACACGGATTGTCGCAGGTGTCGGCGTGCCGCAGCTGACAGCCATCATGGACGCCGCTGATGTTGCGCAGAAGAGCGGCACTCCCGTGATTGCCGACGGCGGGATCAAATATTCCGGGGATATTGCCAAGGCCCTCGCTGCCGGCGCCGCATGCGCCATGGTCGGCTCCGTTCTCGCCGGCACCGACGAGACTCCCGGCGAGGTGTTTCTCTACCAGGGGCGGACGTACAAAACCTACCGTGGCATGGGTTCTGTGGCCGCCATGGCGCGCGGCTCCGCCGACCGCTATTTCCAGCAGGAGATCAAGGACACCCTCAAGCTGGTTCCGGAAGGGGTGGAGGGCCAGGTGCCTTATAAGGGAGCCGCCGCGACGGTCCTGCACCAGCTCACCGGAGGGTTGCGTGCGGCCATGGGCTACATCGGTGCCCGCACGCTCGCGGAGTTTCACGCCAAGGCAGAATTCGTGCGTATATCGGGGGCCGGTCTGCGCGAAAGCCATGTGCATGATGTGACCATCACGAGAGAGAGCCCTAACTATCCGAGCCGGGGTTAATTTAGTAGCGCTGCATGTCGATTCAGGCTGTGCTTCTTCCTCTCTTTGTCGAGGTGACGCTCACCTTCGTCCTGCTGGTCTGGATGGCTTATCTGCGCACGAGCGCCATCAACAAGGGCGTCGTTAGAGTTGGCGACATCGCCCTGCGCGAGCCGGGCTGGCCCTCGCGCGCGACCCAGATCGCCAATGCATTTCACAATCAGCTCGAGCTGCCTGTCCTTTTCTATGTGCTCACGATACTGGCCTGGATCACCCGCCATGCCGACTATCTGTTCGTTGTGATGGCGTGGATCTTCGTGCTTTCGCGACTAGGCCACGCATTTATTCACACGACCAGCAATGACGTGCGCGTGCGCGGTGCGGTTTTCGGGGTGGGTGCGATCGTGCTGGCGCTGATGTGGCTGATTTTCATGTTTCGCATTCTGCTTGGATTGGGATGACGCCTGGGGCGCGTCTTTCCGCCGCGATCGAGGCTCTCGCCGATATCGAGGCGCGGCGGCGCCCGGCGGCAGATGCGCTCAAGGATTGGGGGCTGTCGCACCGCTTCGCCGGATCGGGCGACCGCGCGGCAATCGCTGGGCTGGTATTCGACGCGCTGCGGCGACGTGCCTCGAGCGCCCATGTCATGGCCGAGGAGAACCCGCGCGCAATCATGCTGGGCATGCTGCGCATCGAGCGCAAGCTCACCCCCGATCTCATTGCGGCGCTCGTTGACGGCAAGCGCTTTTCTCCTGCTGCGCTGAGCACACGCGAGCGGCTTCTGCTCGATGACGCTGATCTCAAGCATGCGCCGGCTTGGGTTGCCGGCGACTACCCCCAGTGGCTCGAGGCGCATCTCTGCCGTACCTTTGGTGACGAACGGGCCGCAGAGGGCGCCGCGTTGGCGCGCCGGGCGCCCCTGGATTTGCGCGTCAATACGCTCAAAGCGGATCGTGACACCGCCGCTGCCGCGCTTTCTCACCTGGCGCCCAAACCAACGCAATGGTCGCCATTCGGATTGCGCATGACGCGCTCGGCCGAAGATAAAAACCCCGCGATCCACGCCGAACCCGCTTTCATCAAGGGAATGGTTGAGGTGCAGGACGAAGGATCCCAGCTCGTCGCGCTCCTCGCCGACGCCAAGCCGGGCGAGCAGGTCGTCGATCTTTGCGCCGGCGCTGGCGGCAAGACGCTGTTGCTTGCTGCCGTTATGCACAACCGCGGGCAAATCTATGCGACCGATTCAGACAAACGACGACTTGCGCCGATCCACGCAAGAATCGCGCGTGCAGGCGTTCACAACGTGCAGATCCGAACGCCGAAGGGGGCCGAGAACCGGCTTTCCGACCTGGAGCAGCGCGCCGACCTCGTCCTCATAGATGCACCCTGCACCGGTATTGGCGCATGGCGACGCAATCCTGATGCCAAGTGGCGCGTGCGGCCGGGCGCGCTCGCGGTTCGTTTGCGCGAGCAGGCCACTGCGCTCGATGGCGCCGCCACAATAGTCAAACCAGGCGGCCGGATCGCTTATGTCACCTGCTCCCTTCTCGCCGAGGAGAACGATGATCAGGTGCGCGCATTCCTCGGCCGATGGAGAGATTTCAGCGTTGTCCCGCCCGGCCAGGCGATCACCGTGCTGGGCGAACGTGCCGCGGATTTTCGGCGCGCCGTGCAGTTGTCCCCCGAAGGCTTGTTGCTGACGCCGCGCCAAACGGATACTGACGGATTCTACGTCTCGGTCATGATCAGGCGCGCCCAAGGCTGATGCGGTGAATTGGTCGCTGAAATGACTTCCAACCAACCTCCTGCCGTCATGCACCGCGCATGCGAGGCATCCAGTATCCTCGGCTGCTCGGTTGAATCTCGCTAAAACCGGCCCGTAGGTGTATCCACACAACGAGCGGTGGTTACTGGATCGCCCGCCTGAAGCGGGCGATGACAACCGGCGAAGGCCGGCGCACATAGGTCGGCGATGACCATCATCGATTCTTCCCTCCGGCGCGAAAACGATCCTCTGTTCCCGGTACGCCACGACAAGATCCTCATTGTCGACCTTGGTTCGCAGGTGACGCAACTGATCGCCCGGCGCGTGCGCGAGGAGAAGGTCTATTGCGAGATCGTGCCTTTCCGTAGAGCCGGTGAGGCCTTGCAGGCGATGTCGCCGAAAGGCGTGATCCTTTCCGGCGGTCCCGCCTCGGTGCTGGACCAGAACGCGCCGCTTCCTCCCGCCGCGATCTACGATGCCGGAATACCGGTGCTTGGCATTTGTTACGGCGAGCAGGCCATGGCGATACAACTCGGCGGCATGGTCGAGAGTGGGCACCACCGCGAGTTCGGCCGCGCCGAAGTGCTGGTGACCGAGGAATCACCGCTGCTCAACGGGACATGGCGCAAGGGCGAGCGCTATCCCGTCTGGATGAGCCACGGCGACAGGGTCACCCGGCTCCCGGCTGGCTTTCGCGCGATCGCGACGTCGCCGAATGCTCCAATTGCGATGATTGCCGACGAGGATCGCAAGTTCTACGCCACGCAGTTCCATCTCGAAGTCGTGCACACCCCGCATGGGGCCGCGCTCCTGCGCAATTTCGTTCGCAACATCGCCGGCTGCCGCGGCGATTGGACCATGCGGGCGTTCAAGCAGGAGGCGATGGAAAAAATCAGGACGCAGGTGGGCAAGGGACGCGTGATCTGCGGGCTTTCCGGTGGAGTTGATTCCGCGGTCGCGGCAGTTCTCATCCATGAGGCGATCGGCGAGCAGCTCACATGCGTGTTCGTGGATCACGGCTTGCTTCGCCTGGCGGAGGCAGAGAAAGTAGTCCGGCTGTTCCGCGACAGCTACAACATCCCGCTCGTGCACGTCGAAGCGGAAGGAGCTTTCCTTTCAGCGCTTGCAGGGGTCACCGATCCCGAACGCAAGCGCAGGATCATTGGCAAGCTCTTCATCGACGTGTTTGAGGAGGAAGCCAGGAAGCTCGGGGGCGCGGACTTCCTGGCCCAGGGCACGCTTTACCCCGACGTGATCGAGAGCGTGTCGTTCACCGGTGGACCCTCCGTCACC
This sequence comes from uncultured Alphaproteobacteria bacterium, assembly GCA_963841105.1. Taxonomy (GTDB): domain Bacteria; phylum Pseudomonadota; class Alphaproteobacteria; order Rhizobiales; family Xanthobacteraceae; genus VAZQ01. The sequence goes on along the minus strand of CAWJCB010000018.1, from coordinate 180,511 downwards.
ATCAAGTCGCACCACAATGTCGGAGGGTTGCCGGAGCGCATGCGCATGCGGCTGGTCGAGCCGTTGCGCGAGCTTTTCAAGGATGAAGTGCGCGCCCTTGGCCGCGAGCTGGGGCTCCCCGAAGCTTTCATCGGCCGGCATCCTTTCCCTGGCCCCGGTCTCGCCATCCGTTGCCCGGGAGACATCACGCGGGAGAAGCTCGATATGCTGCGCCGCGCCGATGACATCTTCATCGAGGAGATCCGCCGCGCCGGGCTCTACGATGACATCTGGCAGGCATTCGCCGTGCTGCTGCCGGTGCGCAGCGTCGGCGTGATGGGGGACTACCGCACCTACGATCACGTCCTCGCGTTGCGCGCGGTGTCGTCAACGGACGGCATGACGGCCGACTTCTATCCCTTCGACATGAAATTCATCGGCCATGTGGCCACCCGCATCATCAACGAGGTCAAGGGGATCAATCGCGTCGTCTACGACGTGACATCGAAGCCGCCCGGCACGATCGAGTGGGAGTGAGCGGTGTGGGATACCGTGGAGGAATTTGGAGGGGAATAGAGTAGAATAGTCTCGCTAAACATGGCCTCCCTCCTCTGAAGTTATTTTGCGCCGAGACCCACCTCAGATCTTGTCGAAGCCGCCACCGGCTGCGACGAAGCCTCCGGTCACGCGCAACGAGTTCGATCGCGCCATGCTGCTCGATCGGCGCCACGCCAGCTCCGTTGGTCTTGACGCCGCCGGCGATCTCGATCTCGCGCGCGGAGCCGCCCGGCTTGATGCTAAGGGCGATGGCAGACAGGCTGATCACGACGCCCTTGACCAAGGACGGGCCGGTGCCGCCGAAGGTCTCGATGCCGCGATGCACGACGAGCTTGCCGATCGGCTGGCTGATCTGGATGCCGACGGCACCGTCGGCATGGGTGGTGACGCGGTCGAACTCAGCGAGGTTCACGGTCCCGGTATAGACATTGAAGCCGCGCGCGCCCTGGCCAAAAGTTTCGATCGGTGCGGTGACCTTCAATTCGTGCACGATGCCGAAATTGACGAAGCCGATGCCGCTCGGGCCGTGCGAGGTGATCTTCGCCTCGGCGGTCCAGCGATCGACCACGCCCCAATTGTCGAGCACCATGTCGTTGACGCCGTAGGTGACCACCGGGCCGCGATTGCGCACGACATCGACATGGGCGCCATAAACGGTGAAGACGCCGCCGGTGATCTGGTCGGGCGTTCCGGGCGCAATGCCGCCATCGCTGTAGACCGCGTCGGTCTCCAGCCGCCGCACGTTGAGCCGGCCGCCTTTGTCGCCGCCGCCGCTGACAAAGATGCCGCTGCCGCGAACCGGCGCGCCGTCGCGGCCGGCCGAAAGGCCGACGAGATCGGCGCTGACGACCACGCTGTCGTCAGCCTGCATATTCCACAGCGTGAACGCGCCGTTGATGACGTAGACACCGTAGCCGTGCGGCCGGTCTTTCTCTCCGCGCGCGTCGGCCGCGATGATGTCGAGGCCATTCACGTTGACATGGCCGCCGCGCACCTTGTCGCGCGCCAGAATCCGAACGCAGCCGGTCGTTGTCACGCTGCGCAATTCGATCCGGCCGAGGCTGGCCACGGAGGTATCGTTGAAGATCGCGCGCTTGTCCGTCGTCGCGTAGAGCCGGATATTATGAATCCGGTTGTCAGAAGACAACTGAAGACCATCGGTTCCGGCGGCGAAGGTGATCTGAGAGCCGTCGCCTTCGCCTCGCAGGGACTGCCCGGGAGAAAGGCGGATGGAGGGCGCATTGGCCAATGAACCGCGAACGACAACGTGATGAGCGTCGGTGTCCTTGGTTGCCGCAACCAACTCATCAACCGTGGCGACTGATTTCTCTTGGCTGTTCATAGGACGATCTTTCATGGGATCGGCTTATTCTGCGTGAAGTTTGATCGCCGCGTACTATGAACGACAATTTCAGTGCGGTTTATCGTTCGAAGGGTCTATTCCCGCGCGTCCTTGCGCGGACAGATGCGCGACAGGCAAATGCCAGCCGTGTCTGATCGCCATGAAGCGAAGGCCGAAGCACAAAGCCCCCCCGGCCAGAGCTGAGACGCCATAGGAAAGACCAAGCATATCGCCGATGACGACGATGGACGCGCCGGCCAGTGCTGCAACGGCGTATAGATCGGAACGCAGCACCTGCGGGATCTCCGCGAGGAGAACGTCGCGCGTCATGCCGCCGCCGATGCCGGTCAACATGCCCAGAAGAGCTGACATTACCGGGCTCAATCCGAACCCGATCGCCTTTTGCGCACCGGCGACTGCAAAGAACGACAGTCCCGCCGCGTCGAACAGAAGCGCGGGACTGCGCAGCCTGTCGACGCCGGCATACGAGAAGAAGGTGATGAGCCCGGCCAAGACCGAAACCAGCAAATATCGAGCATCGGTCAGGGCGGCCGGCGGCACCGCGCCGATCAGTAAATCGCGGCCAATCCCACCAAAATTTCCGGCCACGAAGGACAGGACGAGGATGCCGAAAATGTCGAGTCGGCGATTGACCGCGGCAACCGCCCCGCTGATCGCGAAAACGAATGTGCCCCCCAAGTCAAGAATATGCACGAAAGTTTCGATGGTGATCATGACGGCTCCGCCCGCGAAAGCTTAACGTATCGAGCCGAAAGCACGAAGCGGCACTGGGACAAATCCGATAGGTAAGCCGCCACGGCGTCGCGTGTTTCCACACAACGCACTCCCACGGTAGCCTTCGACCCCAAAAGACGTCAGGTTGCGCCAAGCCAGGCCAGCGCACCGACGACCAGCGCCTCGACGCCAGTCTCCATGGTGGGGTGCAGCACCGGCGCGAATTGTGGGCTGTGATTGACCGGCAACTCATTCAGCGTGCCCGCGGCCTTGGCCGTGGCATAAATCTTGGGATCATTGCCGCCTACGAACCAGAACACCGAAGGCACGTGCCATGCGGTGCCGAAGCAGCCGAAATCCTCGCTCGCCGGCGCGGGCCCCGTGTGCTTCACCCGATCGGCGGGAAAATAGGCGCGAAACGCCGCGGCGATGCGATTGCTCGCGGTCTCGTCATTCACGTTGAGCGGATAGCGGTCGAGCGGCGTAATCTCCGGCTTGCGCGGGGCGCCCGAGGCTTCGGCCTCGGCATTGACGATCCGCTCGATCGCGGCAAGCACGTGCTTGCGGACGCCGGCATCGAATGTCCGCACATTGAGCTTGATGACGGCGTCGTCGGGAATGACGTTCTCCTTCGTGCCGGCCTGCAACACGCCGACCGTGAGCACCGCCGCGTCGGTGGCGGCGACCTCGCGGGACACGACGGTCTGGAGTCGCATGACGACGGCTGCCGCCATGACGACGGGATCGATGCTGGCCTGTGGCATCGAACCATGCGCGCCGCGCCCGAAAAGACGGATTTGCAGGCTGTCCGCCGCGGAGGTGATCGGCCCGGCGCTGCCGGCGACCGTGCCGGCCGGACCGACCATGACGTGCTGGCCAAGCACGACATCGGGTGTGGGAAAGCGCTCGAGCAGACCGTCATCGATCATGGCCTGGGCGCCCTGCGCGGTTTCCTCACCCGGCTGGAAGACGGCCATCAATGTGCCCTTCCAGGCATCGCGCGCCTGCGACAGCAACGTAGCTGCACCGACCAGCCAGGCGACGTGCATATCGTGGCCGCACATATGTCCCACCGGCACGGTGTCCCCTTCGGCATCTGTCGCCGTCGCCTTGCTGGCATATGCAAGGCCGGTGCTCTCGGCGATCGGCAGCGCGTCCATGTCCGCGCGCAGCATCACCGTCGGCCCCTCGCCGTTGCGGAGCAGTCCCACCACACCCGTCTTGCCCACCCCGGTCGTCACCTCGTAACCAGCTTTCCTGAGCCTGTCGGCGGCGATGGCCGCCGTTCGCGTCTCGTGCATCGACAATTCGGGATGGGCGTGAATGTCCTTATAGAGCGGTTCAAGATCGCGGAGCAGCTTGCCCAGGTTCGTCAGGACAACGGATGCGCTGTTGGGGGAGGTATGCTCAGCCATGACGTTCTCCTTTATTACCCCGCTTTATCCCTCCCCCGCTTGCGGGGGAGGGATTGGAGCCAGGTCGCCCGGCGCCTATGATTTGATATTCGCGGTTATCCACGCGTCGTAGTGCTGCATGAAGTCCTTCAAGAATTTCCGCGTTCCGTCGTTGACGAGCTTGCCGTTGGCGTCGAACAGTTTGTCGGCGCCGCCGAGATAAGCCTCCGGCTGCGCCATCGCCGGGACATTCAGGAAGACAAGCGACTGCCGCAGATGGTGGTTGGCGCCGAATCCGCCGATACCGCCCGGCGAGGCACTGATGACGGCGCCCGGCTTGCCGCTCCAAGCGTTCTTGCCGTAGGGCCTTGAGCCAACATCCAGCGCGTTCTTGAGCTCAACCACATTGGCCGGCGCGACAAACCTTGCGGTCCTGAAACGTCCAGCGTGGGAGCAGCACGCGCTGGAAGCATGACTCCAGAAAAGCGGATTGAAAAGCAACTCAAAATAGATGGAAAAGAGCTTAGTGTGTGGTGGCCACTATTGTCGCTGGTCCAGATACTGTTTCTTGCCTGACGGCAATCTCTTGAATGGTATGCCAATCTTCTTGGTCAGCCGCCTTTAGCTGTAGTTTGAGAGTGCCCGGTCTTTGTATTTGGAGCCCTGCTTTTTGGATTGGCAAGATCGACCAATCAATGGCGTTTATCTGAAATACGATTTTGCCGCGTAAAGAGAGTAGCAGCGTCGTCTATCACAATCTGCAAATCCAAATCCACCTGTCCTATCTTTTCTGGCAATAGTTGAATCCACCACGCAAGAGATATATTCAAAGGGAACGCAGCCGTGAGTATGGCGCCACTATAGACTCCAATAAGGATACGCTTGTTATTTATTTATTTCTTGACGGATGTCGTCGCAAACAACGACAGCCTCAACCCGAAACGGAAGCATATTCCACTTCTTTACACTAGCTGCTTGTTTTGTCGCCCCTGTCTCGTGCTCTTTTGAAACCGTGACAGTGGTCAAGGGAGTGGAGTGCTCGGCTTGTTCGCTCTGTCGCATAAAGGTCGCGGTAGTTGGGGCATATGTGGCTGTAACCGACATCATCAACGGATGAGAAAAATTGGGTTTCGCACGCTCCGAAAAGCGGACAATGCGGTGATCCATTTCTGCCCCCATGGTGGTAAAATGTCGCTGATGGTATCACTCTCAAGATTGCTTGGAGAGGAAAGCCATCTGGTGATTTGTGAGGGGTCTTTCGACAGTTGTCGGCGATCTCTTTGCGCGTAATTCGGCCAAGCTCCGCCTCCTCCTCCTCCTCCTCCTCCTCAAAAAACTTGGCGAGGACGGTGAAGATGCGATTTTGCTGTCGGCGCCGATAATAAGCAATTTCTCGGCGAGACAGCGGATCACTCAGTTTTGAAGAACTTGCCACCGATGGCTCCCGTTACCACATCGTCAACATTGGTCGTTATCAGACGGCGTCGGGCGAGTGCTTCGAATTTCCCAAACACCTTCGCTTGCCTTGTAGAGTAGAAATAAATACTTGGGGTAGATGTCCTGCTCGACGACAAAGAGCTCGAGATCGGCTTGAAGTGTGAAGCGCGTGAACCTGTGAGAGTTTTTCTTGCTGTAACAAGCCTGCTGCCGGCGTATGGCGGCCCGGCGCATTCGGTATCCCGTTTAGCCCTGGCATTGGCGGAGACCGGAGCTCGGGTAGCGATATGGGCTCCTGATGGTTCGGCACTGTCCACGCCGGTTTTGCCAACGCACTGCGACTTGCTGCGCGTCGCCGGTACGGAGAGCGAAGCCCTGAACGCATTTGGGCGAGCAAATGTCATCCATGACAACGGGATTTGGCTGCCGCATAACCATCGTCTCGCCAGGCTCGCGGTCATGCGCGGCATTCCAAGGGTTGTCAGCCCGCGTGGCATGCTTGAGCCCTGGGCCATCAACCACAAGCGGTGGAGAAAACGCCTCGCGTGGCGGCTCTATCAACATCGCGACTTGATGCGGGCCGATTGTCTTCATGCGACTGCCGCCAGTGAAGCTGCAAATATTCGCCGGCTTACGCCCGCCAAAACTGTCCGAATGATCCCCAATGGCATGGATCTGCCGGAAAGCGGTTCGGAACCCGGCGTCGGTCGTGCAAATCTTGCCGACAGTGGCAGGAAGACGGCGCTTTTCCTCAGTCGCATTCACCCCAAAAAGGGTCTGCCCATGCTGGTTGCGGCGTGGGCGCGGGTGCGGCCCGCGGGTTGGGAATCTTAGGATAGTTGGGCCCGACGAGGGGGGCCATCGCGTCGAGGTGGAGCACGCCGTGCGGGCCGTCGGGCTTACGCAAGCCGTTTCGTTCGCCGGCCCCCTCACGGGAACCAACAAACATGACGCTTTTTTTGCCGCCGACCTGTTCATCCTTCCGTCCCATTCTGAGAATTTTGGATTGGTTGTTGCCGAGGCGCTTGCCCACGGCGTGCCCGTGCTGACGACAACCGGAGCGCCCTGGCCGGAGCTTCCGCAGCGGGGCTGCGGGTGGTGGGTCGAGTCGACGGTTGATGGTTTGTCGCAAGGATTGCGCGCTGCAACATCCTGCGATCGCCGCATGCTCAGGCAGATGGGTGGCATCGGGCGGGAGTGGGTAACGAAAGAATTTGCATGGAAACGCGTAGCGCACCAATTCATCTCGGCCTACGAAGATTTGCTGGCAGGCCGGTCGCCGCAAGCAAAGCATGGCGAAAGAGAGCTCCGCTATGCAGCGCAATCCGGCCCGGCCGAAGGCTTGGAGCCACGGAAGGGGTGATTGCGAACGCTACCGGCGATGAGATTGAGCCGCGCAAAGCGTGGTCCAATGACTATCGACTCGTGGCGGCCGTAGATTTCGAGAAGAGCATCGTGTGGATCAAATGGATCGGCGCTCACAAGGATTATGACGCCATCGACGTGAAAGGAGTGCGGTATGGCCGCTGAGGTGAAACCGATTCGGACCAAGCGGGATTACGACGCTGCGCTTGCGGAGGTCGAGCGTTTGTGGGGCGCGGCGGCGTGGACGCGCGACGGTGACCGGCTGGATGTGCTCGCAACGCTCATCGACGCCTATGAAGCCGAACACTATCCCATGGATCCACCGGATCCGATCGAGGCGATTAAGTTTCGCATGCAGCAGCAAGGGCTCACCCGCCGAGACCTGGAGGAGATCATCGAAACACGTACCCGCATCGCCGAGGTTCCGAACCGAAAACGCGGCCTCTCGATCGCTATGATCCGGCGTCTGCATGAGCGTCTCGGCATTCCCGCGGAAGTGCTGATCCAGCCGCGCCGGAACAAGGCAGCCTAGCGCAACTCGCCAGCGTCTTTGCCTTTGCGCCGCATGGCCGAAGCGCCCCTCACCCTAACCCTCTCCCCGCAGAAGGCGCGGGGAGAACAAGCGCAACCGCGCAGCAGAAAGAAAACAGATGCACCTTGAGCAACGCGTGCTGGTGACGGGCGGCGCCGGTTTCCTCGGCTCGCATCTGTGCGAGCGCCTGTTGCGCGAGCGCGCCGTCGTCGTGTGCGTCGACAATTTCTTCACCGGTGCCCGCCGCAACGTCGAGCATCTCCTGGGCGACAGGCATTTCGAGGTCATCCGCCACGACGTGACCTTCCCGCTCTACCTGGAAGTAGACGAAATCTACAACCTCGCCTGCCCGGCCTCGCCCATCCACTACCAGCACGATCCGGTGCAGACGACGAAGACGAGCGTCCACGGCGCCATCAACATGCTGGGCCTCGCGAAGCGATTGCGCGCAAAAATCCTCCAGGCCTCGACCTCGGAGGTCTACGGCGACCCCAGCGTCCACCCGCAGACCGAGGAATATTGGGGCCACGTCAACCCGGTGGGCCCGCGCTCCTGCTACGACGAAGGCAAGCGCTGCGCGGAGACGCTGTTCTTCGATTACTGGCGCCAGCACAAGCTGGCGATCAAGGTGGCGCGGATATTCAACACCTATGGCCCGCGCATGCACCCCAACGACGGCCGCGTCGTCTCGAACTTCATCGTCCAGGCGCTCCTCGGCCGCGACCTCACTGTCTACGGCGAAGGCCAGCAGACCCGCTCCTTCTGCTATGTCGATGACCTCATCGACGGACTCGTGCGCCTCATGGCCGCGCCAGAGACGGTCACCGGGCCGATCAACATCGGCAATCCCACCGAGTTCAAGATCATCGAGCTCGCCCGCATGGTGATCGAGATGGTGGGGTCGCGCTCGCGCATCGTGCGCCGGCCGCTGCCGGAGAATGATCCAAAGCAGCGCCAGCCGGATATTTCCCGCGCCCAGGAGCGCCTTGGCTGGCAGCCGCGCGTGCCGCTGAAAGAGGGCCTTACCAAAACCATCGCCTATTTCGAGCAGCTGTTGGCCGACACGGCCGTGCGCGCGCAGCTCACCGAAGAGATGGCGGTGTGATCGCCGAGGGCCGTGGGGCGGGTTTGAAACCCGCCCACACAGTAGCCCGGCTTGAGCGAAGCGAAAGCTGGGCCAACCAGTGGCGCGCCGATCGGATTTTGCCTTGCGTCCATGAGCCACCGAAGGTGGATTTCCCTGTTGCTTTCTGCTGACGACTCTTTTATGTTCTCGATTTGTTCTGATCGCGCTCAAAAGCGGGCGTGGAAGATCACGGGGTTGAAGCACTGCGACGACCGTTGCCCAAGATGGTTGGAATCGACCGCCACGAACGACGAGCCTGGTCTCGTGTAAGCGCGGGCCGCGGAATTTTGCCGACATCAAGCGCCGGGCAGCGGCCATGTCGCCGCGAGGTTTTGGCAAAACGAACCCAAACTCTGAAAGGAAATCAGCAGCTTAGCATTTTTGCCAGGGGCAAAATGCGTCCAACGCAGAGGGTCTGGACAAACCCGCCCTTACATCCGCGCCTTGGCCCCGGCGTTTGCCCTGCCGATGCCGACATACAGGAAGCCGTGCTGGCCCATGTCCTCGCCGGCATAGACGTTGCGCAGATCGATGAGGACAGGACACGCCATCTGCTGCTTGAGCCGGTCGAGGTCAAGCGCGCGGAACTGCTCCCATTCCGTGACGATCACCGCGCAATCGGCGCCCTCGACGCAGGCATAGGCGCCCTCGCAATAGGTCACGTCGCGCAGGAGCGGCTTTGCCTGCTCCATCCCGGCGGGGTCGTAGGCGCGCACCTGCGCGCCCATGTCCTGCAACGCCGTGATCAGCGGGATGGAAGGCGCCTCGCGCATGTCGTCGGTGTTCGGCTTGAACGTGAGCCCAAGCACCGCAATCGTCTTCCCCCGCAGCGCGCCGCCGAACGCGGCGGCGACCTTGCGCGCCATGGCGCGCTTGCGCACGTCGTTGGCCGCAATCACCGCCTCAACCAGGCGCAGCGGCACGTCGTAGTCCTGCGCCGTCTTGAGCAGCGCGCGACTGTCCTTGGGAAAGCAGGAGCCGCCAAAGCCTGGCCCGGGATGCAGGAATTTCGCGCCGATGCGATTGTCGAGGCCGATGGCGCGGGCAATGTCCTGCACGTCGGCGCCAACCGCCTCCGACAAGTCGGCGATCTCGTTGATGAAGGTGATCTTGGTGGCGAGGAAGGCGTTCGCCGCATATTTGGCGAGCTCGGCGCTGCGCCGGCTGGTGTAGAGGATGGGCGCCCGGTTCAGGTAAAGCGGGCGGTAGACCTCGGCCAAAAGCTTGCGCGCCCGCTCGTCGTCGGTGCCGACCACGATGCGGTCGGGATGCTTGAAGTCCTGAATGGCGGCGCCTTCGCGCAGGAATTCCGGATTCGAGACGACGGCAAAGTCGGCCGCCGGCCTCGCCTCGTGGATGATGCGGGCGACCTCGTCGCCGGTGCCCACAGGCACCGTGGACTTGGTGATGATGACGGTGAAGCCCGCAAGCGCCGCGGCGATCTCGCGGGCGGCGGCGTAGACGTAGGAGAGGTCGGCATGGCCGTCACCGCGCCGCGAGGGCGTGCCGACCGCGATGAACACCGCCTGCGCCGCCGCCACGCAGGCCGCCAGCTCCGAGGTGAACGACAACCGGCCTTGGCGCCTGTTGCTGGCGATGAGGTCCTCAAGCCCGGGCTCGAAGATCGGGATCTCGCCGCGGTTGAGCGCCGCGATCTTGTCCTGATCGACGTCGACGCAGGCCACGTCATGGCCGAAATCGGCAAGGCAGGCGCCCGACACAAGGCCGACATAGCCGCTGCCGATCATCGCAATTTGCATGCAACCAACCCCGCCTCACGCAGCACGCAGCCCGGATTCCGCGGCAAGCTCAATCCGGGCTGCACGATCCCGGCCCGGCTTATGGCAAGAGTGGCGGCGTTGCAAATGCTGGCCGGCAAGCAGCGTGGCCAGATCAGATTAGGTCATATTTTCGATGCAACTCGCGTCCACATAGGAGGTATTCGGGGCAGGGATGGCAGAATGGGGTTGCCATCGCTGGGGGGGAGATGGGGACCTTTCGCTTCTTGCTGGCGATGTCGGTCACGCTGGGGCATTTCGGCACCGTGTGGGGCTACCACATCATGAACGGCCGGATGGCCGTGCAGTGCTTTTTCATGATTTCGGGCTTTCTGATCTCGCTTGTCCTGTCGCAAAAATATGACCCCGGCACCGCCGACGGCCGAGCGATGTTCTACACCAACCGGGCGCTGCGGATTTTCGTGCCGTACTGGTCGTTCTGTCTGATGATCCTGCTCGCCCACGCGCTCATTTATCTCACCCTCGATATCCGGTTTGGCGCCGATGCCGCGTTGGCGCAGCACTGGCCTGAAATGACGCCGGTGACGCGCATTTACCTGCTGTTCTCCAATGTTTTCATCCTCACGCAGGAATGGTCGATGTGGCTCGTTTATCAGACCGGCGCCATGATTCCGGTTTGGAGCTCCGACCTGCACAGTCCCCACCTCGGCAGCTTGCAGGTCATCCCCCAGGCGTGGAGCATTTCGCTGGAGCTGATGTTCTATGCAATTGCCCCGTTTCTGTTGCGCCGGCACTGGCTCGTTCTGCTCGCGATCATCGTGGCGACCTACATCTCGCGATCGGTGCTTGCCGCGTACGGATTGAACGGGTCAGGTTTCGTCTATCGCTTTTTCCCGCTTGAGATCGGCCTCTTTCTCGCCGGCGCTCTCAGTCACCGCGTCTACGCCTATGTGAGCGCGCGCTGCACGGTCCCGTTTGGCGTCTGCGCAATTACGAGCAGCGTGCTGCTTGGATTGGTTCTCGTTCAGCAGTATGTGGACCGCCTGGACAATCATCGATTCTATCTCCTGGTCGCGCTGGCTTTGCCGTCCCTGTTCGAAGTCTCCCGGCGCATCCGCTTCGACAGCTGGCTTGGCGAGCTGTCATACCCGATCTATCTCGCCCACGTGTCGGTCCTGAGCGCCGGCCAGGTGGTCGCGACCGCCCTTATCGGGCAGATCGAGGACCGGAGCTTGCTTGTGCTCGCAATGGCGGCGGCTACCGTCCTGGTGGCGATCGCGTATGTCTACTGGATCGATGCGCCTTTCGAGCGCTGGCGACAGCACCGGCGCGCCAAACCGAAAGCGCCGAGTGCCGAGGCTTTAGGTCAAGTGCGGCCAACTTCGGTTGCCGTCTAGCCGGCCGAAAGATGCTCCGGCGCCCATCACCGCAATGATTATCCTTTGATCATCCTTGGCCTCAACGCGTTTCACGGCGACTCCGCGGCGGCGCTCATTCGCGACGGCGCGCTCGTCGCCGCCGCCGAGGAGGAACGCTTCCGCCGCGTCAAGCACTGGGCCGGGTTTCCCTCCCAGGCGATCGCCTATTGCCTGCGCGAGGCGAATCTCGCCATCGGCGACGTCGACCATGTCGCCGTCAACCAGGACAACCGCGCCAACGCCCTGCGCAAGCTCGCCTACGTCATCCGCACGCCGCCCAGCATCTCGCTCGTGCGCGAGCGCATGCGCAACCGGCTCTCCCGCGATTCGCTTCTCGCCCTGCTCATCATGGCGTTCCCGCGCCAGCCCATTCGCGCGAAATTTCACAAGGTCGAGCACCATCTCGCCCACCTCTCCTCCGCCTTCCACGTCTCGCCCTTCGAGGAGGCGGTCGTCGTCTCGGTCGACGGTTTTGGCGATTTCGCCAGCGCCGCCTGGGGTGTCGGGCAGGGCACCGCCATCAGGGTCGATGGCCGCGTCTATTTCCCGCATTCGCTCGGCATCTTCTATCAGGCGCTCACGCAATATCTCGGCTTTCCCCATTACGGCGACGAGTACAAGGTCATGGGGCTTGCGCCCTACGGCAGGCCTTCCTTCATGCGACGCGATGCGCGAGATCGTGCGGCTGAAGAACGGCTACGCGCTCGATCTCGCCTATTTCCGCCATCACAGCGAGCCCATCTCCTATCAGTGGACGGGCGGGCGCGCCGGAATTCGACGATCTGTTCTCGCCGGCGCTGGAGGAGCTTCTGGGGCCGCGCCGCGCGCCGGACGAGCCGCTCGCCGAGCGCCACCGCGACATCGCCCGCTCGGTGCAGGCCATGTACGAGGAGGCCTTCTTTCATCTCCTCGACGCCGCTGGCAGCGCAGCTGCGGCCTCGACGACATCGCGCTCGCCGGCGGCTGCGCCATGAACTCGGTCGCCAACGGCAAGGTGCGCCGCGCGACGCCGTTTCGGCGCGTCTACGTGCAGGCGGCGGCCGGCGACGCGGGCGGCGCGATCGGCGCGGCCTTTGCGCTCTGGCACCAGCTCGGCGGCGCGCGCAGCTTCGTCATGGATCACGCCTATTGGGGCCCGCAGTTTCGCGTCCGGACGACATGGCCGAGCTGCTCGCCGCGCGAGCGCGACGCGATTGCCGCGGCCGGCTGCGCGATCGAGGAAATCGCCGACGAGGCGCGAGCTCTGCCGGCGCACCGCCGCGGCCATCGCCGACGGCAAGGTCGTCGGCTGGTTTCAGGGCCGCATGGAATGGGGGCCGCGCGCGCTCGGCAACCGCTCGATCGTCTGCGATCCGCGCCGCGCCGACATGAAGGCGATCCTCAATGCCAAGATCAAGCGGCGCGAATCCTTTCGTCCATTCGCGCCCTCGGTGCTGGAAGAGGCCGTCGCCGACTGGTTCGAGGAGGACGACGCGGTTCCCTTCATGATGCAGGTGTTTCAGATCCGGGAAGAAAAGCGCGCGCTCATCCCCGCGGTCACCCATGTCGACGGCTCGGGCCGCCTGCAGACCGTCTAGCGCCACGACCAACCCGCGCTATCACGCGCTGATCGAGGCGTTCCGCGATCTCACCGGCGTCCCGATGGTGCTCAACACCTCGTTCAACGAGAACGAGCCGGTCGTCTGCACGCCGCAGGAGGCGCTCGACTGCTTCCTGCGCACCAACATGGACGTCCTCGTCTTGGGCGACGTGATGCTGTCGCGCCAGGAAGCGCATCAGCAATCGTCGCAACGCGCGGCGCCCGTCTCGTAAGTTGCAAATCCGCAATCGCCTTTAGCGGATCAGCCTCTCCGAGCGCGGCTACGTAACCCCGATCGGCTGCCCCAGCCAGCTTTCAACCTCGTCTTTTTTATAGAGCAAACCGCGTCTGTCAGTGAGCCAACCCTTAGCCGATTGTTGCGGGAATCGGCCATGCCACTTGGCGATCTTAGGATCACAAGCCGAGCATAGCAGCGGCGCGTCGCGGAGGCGGGTTGGCCAATAATTGCAAAGCGCCGTGTCCTCGACGCAATCACAACTGCTGCATCGGAATAACGACATCGCTCGTTACCTCCATTGTGCTGCGCTCCGTGCACACCTTGACGCCAGAATTGCGGCCAAAGTTTTGTTGGTGGCGGTAGTCCAATGTGGCATGTAACCATGGAGGTCACATTCCGTTGAAAGGCGGTGTGGCCCTACCGCGATCGGCGGTGGATTCCGCTCCTGCTGTGTAGCTGCAGCTGCGGGTAGTGTCTGTCCAGCAAACAAACACCCATTATAGGACCGCAAATGGATCTGGCCGCCTACTTCCGCACGGAGCTGGACGAGCATCGCGACGTCATCGACCGCTGCGCCGCGGCGCTTGCCGCTCCCTTCGAGCGGCTGGTCGATGCATGCGCCGCCGCGATCGGACGCGGCGGCAAGCTGCTCCTGTTCGGTAACGGCGGCAGCGCCGCCGACGCGCAACACATCGCCGCCGAGCTCACCATCCGCTACCGCGAGAACCGGCGCGCGATTGCAGCGCTCGCGCTGACCACCGACAGCTCGGCGCTCACCGCCTGCGGTAACGATCTCGGCTTCGAACAGATTTTTGCCCGCCAGATCGAAGCCATCGGCAAGCCCGATGATGTGGCCATTGCCATTTCCACCTCGGGAAAGAGTCCGAATATTCTCCAGGCGCTGCGCCAGGCGAAGGCGATGGGGCTGGTGACGGCGGCGCTGAGCGGACGCGACGGCGGCGACATCGCTCCGCTCGCCGATCATCTTATTGTGGTGCCCTCCGCGACAACCGCGCGCATACAGGAGGCGCACATATTGCTGGGCCACCTCCTGTGCGGCGCTTTGGAAGCGAAGCTCGGCCTGGTGGGCGGATCGATGCACAAGTTTCCGTCATGACCGGACTTGTTCCGGTCATCCACGACTTGTTCTGCGCGAAAGAAGAAAGACGTGGATGGCATCGAACCTCGGGCTTGCCCGAGGTTCGCACAAATTAGAGTGCCGCAACTCGGCTAAACCCGAGTTGCGGTGACAAGCACGGCCATGACGCGGAGATTTGTTGACCCTCCATGGATACGGCCGACATCAAGACGCTTCTCGATGCGCGCATCTCCCGCGCCCGCGCCAAGGAGCTGCTCATCGCGCTCGTCAAGGTGCCGAGCCCGCAGACCGAGCGCCTCGAGGCGGAGCCGCTGCTCAAGGAATTCATCCGCAGCGCGGTCGAGCCGCGGCTGCGCGCCATGGGATTCTCGGAGCTGCGCCACGACGCCATGGGCAATCTCATTGCGGCACACGGTGCGGCGGCGAGCGGCCGATCGCTGATGTTCATCGGCAACGCCATGAACCAGCCGGCCGCCACCATGCCCAATCCCTATGGTGGCGACGTCGTTGACGGCGCCAAATACGACCTTCCCGGCGAATGCGTGATGGGCAAGGGCGCGAGCGAGCAGAAGGCCAATCTCGCGGCCATGCTGCACGCCCTGGAGACCGTGCTGGAAAGCCGCGTTGCGCTCGCCGGCAAGCTCATCTTCACCTGCTGCCTCTCCGGCGAGACCGGCAAGCATGACGCCATCCGCAGCGTCGTCGAGGGCGCCGGCGTGCGCGCCGACATGGCGGTGCTGGGCGGAAGCGGGCTGAAGATCACGCTGGGCAACCGCGGCCGCGTCGATATTTTCATCACCGTCAAAGGCGCGCCGTGCCATTCATCGCGGCCGTGGGACGGCGTCAACGCCATCACCGGCGCCACCGCGCTCATTGCGCTGCTGCGCGACAAGGTGCAGCTTGCGCGCACGCACCCGCAGCTCGGCGCGCAATCTCTCACCGTCAACCACATCCGCAGCTTCCCGGATTCCACCCACACGGTGCAGGAACGCTGCGAGCTCACGCTCGACCGCCGCCTGCTGCCGGGCGATGACCCCGAGGAAGCCTTCGCCGAGATCGAGCGCATCGCAGGCGAGCTCGCAGCAATGGCCGATCCGGTGAGCGGCGGGAGCTACGGTGTGGAAGTGCGGCGCGGACCCTTCATGTATCCGTCGCTGGTGAGCGCGGAGAGCCCGGTGGTGCGCGCCATCGCGCGGGCGAGCGCGGCGATGCTCGGCGCGCCGGCAGAAACCTCATACGCCTCGAACGCCTTCGATCAGGGCTACCTCAACCATATCGGCATCCCCACCGCCAATTACGGCGCCGGGGAGGACCGTTTTGCGCACACCGATCTCGACATGGCCTCGGTCGAGCGCACCACTGACTGCGCCCGCGTCTACGCCTTCATGATGCTCGATTATCTGACGTAACTGTTACTCCGCTGCCGCCATTTTCGCGGCGGCCGTCTGCTCCTCCCCATAGAGCCGATCGAGAATCCGACGCGCCTGGATCACGCCGCTGTCGGCATTGATGTCAGTCTGCGGCGGGTCGGGAATCATTGCCAGGTTGCGCTGCTGCGCCTCAAACACCGCCACGTCTTCGAGAAAGGCGGTGCGGATCTGCGCCGTGATCATGTCGGTGGTGCGCGGGTTGCCGATGTCGAAATCGTGCGCCTGGCCCCAGAAATAATGGCTGGTCGCGTCCGTTTCCGGCGTGATGGCGTTGAGATTCCACATGCCGATGCCGCCGGCACGGCGGCCCTGCGGCGCGCCGGTGCCGGTCGGCGTGGCGCCGACATCGAGGCGAAGGAACGCGGGCGGCGCGAAATTGATGATCTGCCAGCGGTCCACATTGGCGGTGAACTTGCCGGCTTTCACGAAGGTGGGCGGCGCCGGCGCATCGATGATCCAGCGCGTGACCGTCACGCTGTCCTGCGACCGCGTCACCTTCACCGCCGCCTGATCCACCAGCGCCGAGTTGCCGATGGTGGTCTCATGCACGAAGGCGAGATGCGTGAGATCGAGCAGATTATCGACAATGAGCTGCCAGTTGGACTTGACGTGCAGATACTCGCCCTTCACTCCCCAATTCGGATCGTCGAACCAGTGATAATCGGGGATGCTGGCGGGATCGGCCAGCGCCGGGTCGCCCATCCAGATCCATAGCCAGTGGTAGCGCTCGACGACGGGATAGCTCTTCACCCGCGCCGAGCGCGGGATCAGGTCCTGCCCCGGCACGCGCACGCAGGCGCCGCTCCTGTCGTAGCGCAGGCCGTGATAGTGGCATTGCAGCGTATCGCCGATGAGCCTGCCCATGGACAGCGGCAGGTGGCGGTGCGCGCAACGGTCCTCGAGCGCGACCGGCGTGCCATCCTCCAGCCGGTAGAGCGCGATCGGCTCGCCGAGGATGACGCGGCCAAGCGGCCGTCTGCTCACCTCATGATCGTAGCCTGCGACATACCAGTAATTGCGCAGGAACATGGCCTTCTCCTTCTTGTCCTACAACATTTCCTTGATGGCGCGGATGAGCTCGCGGTTGACGCTGATCATGTCGCCGGCTTCGGGCAGCGCCAGCGTGCGCCGCTCTGCATTCGAGATGGCGCGCCCTTGCAGAATGACGCGCCCGTCCGCGGTGAGATAGATGGAGGATGCCGCGCGCTCGTCGGCGTCCTTCCATACCAGCTCAACCCGGAAGCTCGTCAAATGCCTGCCTCGCAAGGAGCGGGATTTTAGCGGCCCCAATCGACAAGCAAAAGCGAAATTGCCGGCACGTAGCTGATGAGCATCAGCGTCGCGAAGTTGATCAGCACGAAGGGCACGACGCAGACAATCTTGCGCCGCCACGCGATTTGCCTCATGGGAGGCGCATCAACACGTGTGCTGCAATTGCAGCGACGAGGAGCAACGATGAAGGCAGCTTACATCGAACGCCACGGCGGGCCGGAAGTCCTGCAATACGGCGATCTCCCGGACCCGGTGGCTGGTCCCGGCGAAGTCGTGATCGACATCGTCGCGGCGAGCGTCAACGGCGCCGACTGGAAGGTGCGCTCGGGCAGCTACAGCCAGGCGAAGTTTCCCTATGTCCTCGGCCGCGATTTTTCCGGCGTCGTCAGCGCGCTCGGCGCCGGCGTTACGGATTTGCGCGCCGGCGATGAGGTGTTCGGCGTTTGCGATGCGGGGCAGGAGGGCGCCTATGCCGAGAAGATCGCGGTCAAGGCGGCGATCATCGCCAAGAAGCCCGCCGGTTTATCGCACATCAACGCCGCCGCGCTGGCGCTCACCGGGCCTCACGGCGCTGTGCACGGTCGAGGACACTCTCAAGCTCAAGCGCGGCGAGACCATCCTGATACAGGGCGGGGCAGGGGGCGTTGCGAGCTTCGCCATCCAGGTGGCGAAGCATATTGGCGCGCGCGTGATCACCACGACGAGCGCGGCGAACATCGACTATGTGCGCGGGCTCGGCGCCGACGAGGTGATCGACTACAGCGCGCGCGATTTTACGGAGGTGGTGTCAAATTGCGATGCGGTGTTCGATACGGTCGGCGGCGAGGTGGCGCAGAAATGCTTCGCGGTGCTCAAGCCGGGCGGCCGCGCCGCCTTCATCGCTTCGGGTACGCAGGCGCCCAAATCGCCGCGCAGCGACGTCACGTCGCTGCGGCCGGCGGTGGGACGCGACCGCGCGCATATGGAACGCATCGCCGAACTTTATCTCGCAGGCGCCGTGCGCCCGCCGCAGATCAAGCTCTATCGTCTCGCGCAGGCGGCCGAGGCGCACCGTGTGAGCGAGGGCCGCCACTTCCGCGGCAAGCTCGTCTTTCAGATAAGGTGAGACCCAGTGCGAGCGGACGTAGGGGCGGGTTTCAAACCCGCCCCTACGCTTCGAGGGTTGGATATTGCGAGGAAAAATCATCCCGCTCTGGAGAACACTCCGGCGCCGTTCGCATCCGGGGAGAAGGAGTAATCGTCGGGGGAAAATCGCCGCGTCAGCATCCAGTAACGGGTCGGAGAGGCCGGCCACAATGCCGTATTGTGCCGGTGATCATCGAGGTACCAGCTGTTGCATCCCGAAGACCAGATCGTCCCTTGCATTCTCTGCTGCAGCTCGTGATTGAACCGGCCTTGCACGTCGCTGCGCAGGTCCATCATCGGGCTTCCGCTCTTTTGCAGCCAGCGCAGGCCTTTCATGATGTAGTGGACCTGCGCCTCGATCATGAAAACAACGGAATTGTGCGCCAAGAACGTATTCGGCCCGACGAGCATGAAAAAATTCGGGAATCCCGCCACCGTCATGCCGAGCAGGGTCGCGGCGCCGTCGCGCCAGAGCTGGCCGAGATCGGCGCCGTTGCGGCCGATGACGCGCAGGGGCGAAAGCAGGTCGGTGCCACGAAACCCGGTGGCGAAGATGAGGGCGTCGAACGGGCGTTCAACACCATCCGGCGTGACGACGCCGCGATTGCCGATCTCTTTGATGGGATCGGTGATCAGCTCGACATTTTTGCGAGCGAAGGCGCCGTAATAATCATTGGAAAGAAGGATTCGCTTGCAGCCCATGGCGTAGGTTGGCGCCAGCCGCTTGCGCAGATCCGGATCAGCGATCTTGCGCGCGAGGTGCGCGCGGGCGAACCGCTCGAGCGGCCGCATGAGGGCCGGATGCGCCAGGGAAAATCCAATCGCTTCCTGGCCCCAATACAATAATGAACGCGCCGAGCGCTTGAGCCCGGGAATCGCTCGCAGCATCGCAATCAGCCAGCGCGCGTGCGCCACATCGAGCTTCGGCAGTATCCAAGGCGGGCTGCGCTGAAAAACGGTGAGCTTCTCCACCTGCGGCGCAATCTGCGGCACGAGCTGGATTGCGCTCGCTCCGGTGCCGATGACGGCCACCTTCTTGCCTGCGAAATCGTAGGCGTGATCCCATTCCGAGGAGTGGAAAACCTTGCCTTTGAAGCGCTCGATGCCTGGAACGTCCGGGAAGACCGGCCGGCTGAGCGGCCCCATGGCAGAAACGAGCGCCCGCGCTGTGATCGTGTCGCCGTGCTGCGTGCGAACGCGCCAGGCCTGGCCGGCCTCGTCGAACACCGCCTCCCTGGCCTCGGTATTGAGCCGGATGTCTTTGGAGAGTTTGTGCTTGTCGGCGCATTGGTGGAGGTAGGCGAGAATCTCCGGCTGGGTAGGATAGGTCCGGCTCCACTCCGAGTTGAGCTCGAACGAGAATGAGTAGAGCGCCGAGGGGATATCGCAGGCGCATCCGGGATAGCTGTTGACCTGCCAGGTGCCGCCAATTTCCGAAGCGCGTTCGAGAAGGGAGAAAGACAATCCGGCCTGCCGCAGGCGAATTGCCATGCACAGCCCCGCGGCCCCGCCGCCGATAACAACAACGTCAACGTCCGGTTTGCCTGCCATGCCCTGCGCTCCGCCGCGAGTTGAATTGCCCGTTGCCTCGCCGCCGGTGAAGATCAGAGTCTCGAAACTCTGCGGCAATCAGGCTTATGGGAATCTGGTCGGTGTCCACGCGCTCTTCGCGGAGGCGAAACCCCGAGTCCGGCGCCGAAGACCTGAGCTCTCGAATACGAGCAGTCCGAGAGCTTCGATGAGGATTCTAGTCGAAACAGCGGTGCGTGCATAGGCCGGCAGCTCAATCAGCCCTGGACGCGCTCTCCCAGTGTGGAGCATTTCAAATGGCGACAAATCTCTCCATCGATCCAGAGTTGATTGAGCGGGCGACGGAAGTCAGCGGCGAGCGTACGAAAGAGGCCGTCGTCACAAGGGCATTGCAGGAGTTTATCGCGCGGAGGCAGCAGAAACGACTGCGCGATTTGATGGGCAAGCTCGAATGGGACGCATCTTATGACTACAAGGCGGAGCGCACGCGCGATTGAGGTGCGGACTCTGAATAGAGCGATTGAAGCGGGAAAGACCATCCTCACAACAGGCTTGGTTTGCTACGGCCCCTCACCCCAACCCTCTCCCCGCAAAAGAAGCGGGGAGAGGGGGCGCAGATCGTCGCAGTTGCTGAGTTCGGACAGCAGGAGCGGATCAACGACGAGCGGTGTAGTTTGTCACGTCAGCTTCACGTTGCGTGTCGAGGGCCGGTTCATCCGCGTGATTTCCGCGCGCGGCATGCATCGCAAGGAAAGAGAGTGATATGAGCAGGAAACCTAAGCCGATCCCGGCCTTCCGTAGTGAGACGCAAGAGCGTCAGTTCTGGGAAAGGCACAGTTCCTCGGACATTTGGATTGGAGCAAGGCGCAGCGCGCTCGATTTCCCAATCTCAAGCCGTCCACGGCATCCATATCGCTGCGACTCCCGTTGAGCTTGCTGGAGCGCATCAAGATTGCTGCCAACAAGCGCGACATGCCCTACCAGTCCCTGATCAAGGCCTGGCTCGCCGAGAAGGTCGAGACGAAGTGAGGGTTGCCGGGGATTATCGAGAAGATCGCTGCCCCTCACCCCGACCCCCCGATCAAGTCGGGGGCAGGCTCTCTCCCCGCAGGACACCCCGCGACGCAGGCGTCGCGGGGACCCCGTCCAAGCGGGGAGAGGGAGCGCGCCTGAGATCGTCGCACCGACCGCCGCGCGACGCATCAGCCCCGCCCTCTCCTCGATCAGCTCGCGCAGGGCGCGGGTGATGGCGCCGTCCGGCCGGGCGATCTCGTCGAGGATGGAATAGTGATGGTGGCCGGCGAGCGTGGTCAGCTGGACGGGCAGGGCGCGCTGGAGCGCCGCCTCGGCGTAGCCCGCGGATTGGCGCTTGAGCTCGGGCAACTCGTTCCTGCCGACGAACAGGCGCAATGGCGGCAGGCGGTCGGAGAGCACGCGCAGCGGGCTTAGAGTCTCGATATCGGAGGCATCGAGGCGAAGCTTTTCGTTGAGATAGTTGAGCGCGATCGGCGCCAGATCGAAAATGCCGCTGATCGGAATGCCGCCGCGACAGGCGGGATGCACCGAGGCCACCGCGGTGAGATGACCGCCGGCGGACCAGCCGCCGACATAGAGCCGCTCGCGATCAAACCCGAGATCGTCGGCGTTCGCCGCCAGGAAGCTCAGCGCCGTATTGATCTCCTCAACGATCTCGCCGAGCCGCGCGTCGGGCGCCAAGGTGTAGCCCACCACCGCCACGTCGATGCCATGCGCGCGCGGGCCGTCGGCAACGAAGGCGAACATGTCCTTGTCGTTGCGCTGCCAGTAGCCGCCATGAATGAACACGAACAGCGGGGCTTGCCGGCCGCCAGCTTGGAAATAGTCAAGCCGCGCGCGCGGGCGCGCCCCGTAGGAAATATCGTTGCGCCGCGCCTGCGAAGCGGCGCCGCGCAGAAGGGCGCTGCGCTCGCGCCAGCGCGCGAGCCACTCCGCGCTGTCGGCGACCGCGGCCGTGTTGTTGTAGGCGGCATCGAGCGTCGCGCGGTCCATGCCGCGATAGAGGAGCGCGCGCAGGCGCGGATGTTGCAAGCTTTCGATCATGACGTACCTCGCATCACGCACCTTGCATCACGCACTTGCCGTCACGCAACGCCGGCCGGCTCGCGCGCGCCCCGCGGCGCCAGATGACTGGTGAGCCGGCGCGCGAGGTCGCGGCGTACCGCGTTGAACTCGGGCGACGCCACATCGCGCGGCCGCGGCAAGGCGATCTCGATGTCGCTCTCGATGCGTCCCGGCCCGGCGCTCATCACCAGGACGCGGTCGGCGAGCAGCGCCGCCTCCTCCACGGAATGGGTGACGAACAGGATGGTGACGCCATTCGAGGTCGCCCGCGCGCGCCCCCAGATCTGGAGAAGCTCGCCCTGGAGCTGCTCGCGGGTGAGCGCATCGAGCGCGCCGAACGGCTCGTCCATCAGCAGGATGGCGGCGTTGTTGGCCAGCACGCGGGCAATGGCGACGCGCTGCTTCATGCCGCCGGAAAGCTGGTTGGGATAGCGGCCGGCGGAACGTTCAAGGCCGACGAGGCGCACGAATGCGTCGGAGATATCGTCGACCTCGCGGCGCGGCAGCCGGCGCTGGCGCGGGCCAAAGCTGATGTTCTGGCGCACGGTCATCCAGGGAAACAGCGCGTAGTCCTGAAACACCATGCCGCGATCGCTGCCGGGACCGGCGATGCGCTTGCCGTTGACCTGCACCTCGCCGGTGGTCGGCTCCTCGAATCCGGCGAGGATGCGCAGCAGCGTGGACTTGCCGCAGCCCGACGCGCCAATGAGACACACGAACTGGCCGTGCGGGATGCTCACATCGATGCGCGAGAGCGCTTCCACCTCGCCATCGCCGGCGGCAAACCGCTTGCTGATGCCGCGCAGCACGACGTGGTCAGGACCCTCATGCATGATGTTGCGGGCTCCACGCCAGCAGCCGGTTGCTCAGGAAGACGATGATGCGATCGGTGACGAAGCCGCAGATGCCGATGACGATCATTCCGGTGATCACCAGGTCGGTGCGCGAGAGCGTGCGGCCGTCCATGATCACCGAGCCGAGCCCGGTGGGGACGCCGGTCATCTCGCCGACGACGATGAGGATCCAGGCAAAGCCGTGAGCGATGCGAAGCCCGTTGAAGATCGCCGGCAGAGAGGCGGGCAGCACGACCTGGCGAAACATGCCGGAGCCCGAGCAGCCGAGCATGGCGGCAGCCTCGAACAATCGCACGTCCACCGAGCGCACGCCGAAGATGGTGTTGAGCAGGATGGGATAGAACGCGCCAAGAAAGACGAGAAAGATCGCCGCGTTCGGGCCGAGCCCGAAGAAGATCATGGACAGCGGCAGCCAGGCCGTCACCGGGATCGGACGGAGCAGGTTGATGGTCGGATCAAGGAGCTGGCGCAGGAGCTTGACGCGCCCGATCATCAGGCCGAGCGGAATGCCGATCAGCGCGGCGAGAAAAAAGCCGCCATAGACGCGCGTCATCGACTTCCAGACATGCGTGAGGATGGTGCCGCTGAACGCATCGTCGTAGATGCCGCCGAAGGAGAAGTCGTACATCATCACGCCGACCTGGCGCGGACTTGGAACGAGCCGCGTGCCGGTGATGGCGACGGCGCGGTCCCACAGGAAGACGAGGATCAGCGGGAAGCCGACGCCGAGCGCGAAGGTGCGCATCTGTTGGAGCGCACGGCCGTGTTGGCGCACCGCCGCCGGCGGCTCGAGCGCGGCTTGCGGCGTTTGCGCCAAGGTCGTCGCCTGCTCACTCACGGCGCTCTCCGGCCCGCGCCGTTCGAACAACAGAGGCGGTAATACCTCCCCTTAAGGGGAGGTCGACCGCCGGGAGCGCAGCGACGGGCGGTCGGGTGGGGTGCCGGGCTGTCGCGAGCAGTTGCGTCTGACCCCACCCGGCTCGCTTCGCTCGCCGACCTCCCCCTGAAAGGGGGAGGTATAGGAGGTTGCTGCGGCGCTCAGGCATATGCGAACTGGGTGAGGTCGCCGCAGCTACATGAACTGCTTGGTGATGTGGCGGTTGAGGTCGGGCACCTGGCGGATCTGCTTGTTCTCGAACATCAGCCGCGCATAGGCATTCGCCCGCTGCATGAACACGTCGTCGAGCTTCCAGGCGAGCTCGATGTTGGGCACCGCAAGCTCGATCGATTTCTTCTGCTGGCCGAGCTTGGCCATCGCCATGTCAACAATCAGCGGCGGACTGGACATGGCATAATCGACGGCCTTCCTGTGCATGTTGACGATCATCCTGATGCGCTCGGGGTTTTCCCTGGCCGCCTTCTCGCTCGCCGAAAGGATCATGTTGAGCGAGCCGATCGGCGTGGAATACGGATATTCGACCAGCCGGCCGGTGCCGTTGGCGAGGCTGATGCCGGGTCCCGGCTCCGCGCCGACATAGGCGTCGATGTCGCCGCGCGCGAGCGCCGCCGGGTGATCGGAGAACTGCAGCCGTATCGGCTGGATGTCCTTGATCGACATCCCCTCCATGCGCAGCCGCTCCAGGATCACCGCCTCCTGCGTCGATCCCGGCCAGATGGCGACGCGCTTACCCTTGAGGTCCTTGATCGACTTGATGTCGGTGTTGACGCCGGCCATGACGGCCATCCCGCCATTGTTGGCGTTGGCGACGAGCGCCACCGGCTCGCCGGCCGCCGCGCCGAGGAGAAAGGCGGCGATGCCGTGAATGCAGGTGTCGACAGTGCCGGTGAGCACCGCGTTCTTGCCGTCGGTCGGGCTCTCGAACGGATAGACCTCGACCGTGTAACCCGCCGGCGCAAACTTCTCGTAGAAATAGACGGAGATGCCATGAATGAGCTTGAGCGTGCCGACCCTGAGCACCTTGTCGTCGGCGGCAGCCTGCGTTGCCGGCACAATCGACATTGCTGCGAGAGCGGCAGGGAGCGCGAGCGCGGCGCGCCGAGTGACGGGAGCGGGCATGAATACTCCATGGATGGCGCGCGATGGGGGCGCGCGGATATGCGCCACTCTACCGCATGCGGCACAGCCGGTGAACTTGCGCCTGTGAACAGATATTGGGCAGCGGAGCACTCACGTTCCGTCATTCCAGGTTCCCTCGCGGAGCCTGTCATCGGGCCGGCCGAAGGCCGGACCCGTTGGCTCGGTCGCCGGAATGACGCGTCAGAGATGACCTAAAACACGGTGCCGTCTGCGGCCACGGCGATGGGGGGAGCACCGTCGGGCGGGCGCAGCGCGCGCGCGATCTTGCGTCCCGCGCTCCAGGTTCCGCCTTGCAGCATATGCGGCAGCGTGAAGCTCGCATCGAGCCCGAGTCTCGCGCGGACAGGAGCGAGCAGCCTGTCCATCAATGCGATGGTGAGCGCGCGCCATTCCACGATGATCTCGCTGTGCACGTCGTGAGCGAGCTGCGGATCAATCGGCGTGCGCGGCCGGATGGCGCCGAGATCAATCAGCAGTCCGCCGTTGCGATATTCCGGCAGCGCGGTGAGCTCGTCGAGCCGTTCGATCTTGAGCCCGGCCTGCGTCAGAGGCTCGATCAGCGAATAGGTCAGCCACTGCGAGAGCTTGTGAAACGGCACGATGCCGTTCGTGGCATCGCCGGTGCGCACCGCGCGATGCCGCCCGGCATCGCCAAGCGCAACACCGTCGACCATCAGGCCGGACGGCCAGATCGATGCGAGGCTGTCGAGCAGCGTGGCCAGCACCGTGGCGGCCGGGATGGCGCCTCGCTCGGCGATGCTGCTGAAATAGTCGACGAGGTTGCCGGGCCGCGCCGGTGCGCGGCCGAACATGTCCTCCCGTCCGGCAAGCGCATGACCAAGCCGGCGCAGGAGTGCGCAGCGCGCCTCCAATCCGACCAGCGGATTTGCCGCATCGACCTGAAATTGCCGCGCCAGCGCTGCCGCATCGAGACGTGCAAGCGCTGCATCATCGACGCGAAGCGCCTGCGCGGGCGAGGACGAGAAGGCGCCGGCACCAAACATGTCGAAGCTCGCGACTGCGAGCCCTTCCGAGCGAGTGAACGCGGC
The DNA here is from genome assembly GCA_963841105.1 of uncultured Alphaproteobacteria bacterium. Taxonomy (GTDB): domain Bacteria; phylum Pseudomonadota; class Alphaproteobacteria; order Rhizobiales; family Xanthobacteraceae; genus VAZQ01. Next base: position 154,572 of record CAWJCB010000018.1, on the reverse strand, counting down.
TCCGCTTGCCCCTCGCGGTAGCGCCAGGCATTGCCGGCGCCGGCGTCGAGCAGGACGCTGACCGTCACCAGATCGATGGCGACGCGCGCGCGTTCGCGCGCATCCACCGGCAGGCATTGCGCCAGCGCCTGCCAGCGGTCGATGCCGCCGGCGCAGAAATGCCGCCACCGGCTGTGATAGGGAATGACGAGATCGGGATAATTCTCCCGCGTGACCTGCGCCACATAGCCGGCGACGTTGTCCAGTCTGCTGGCGTCGATGGTGAAATGCGGCGAATGGCCTTCCGCCACGAACCGGTGCACCATCTCGCAGCGCGCGCGCACCGCCGCGGCGCTGCGCAGCCTTGCGATTTCCACCGCCGGCGTGCGGCTCGCAACAGACGTTCCGGAATTCATGCGAGGGTCCAACTCTTCCACCCACCGAATGTGCATTGCGCTGTGGGGCGAGGCATGGCTCGCCCTTATCCGATTCCGATTTGAGCTTGCGACACCCGCGCTCCTTTGCCTAGACACGCCCAGCGTCTATGTTGACCGCAAGCCTCATCGATGCCGTGCTCTGCACTGCAGTCCTCGGTTTGGAGAAGATCATGCGCCGTGCGCCCGGCCCGTTTATCCTTTCCCTGCTCATGCTGGCTTTGGGTCTTGTTGCAACGCTTGCCGCGTCCCTCATACCTGCGGCAGCGCAGACCTCGCCGCAGAGCTGGCCACAACGGCCCGTCAAGTTCATCGTCACGCTCGGTCCGGGCGCCGGCGTCGATATCGGCACGCGCCTCATCGCCGATCGGCTGAGCGCGCGCTGGGGCCAGCCGGTGGTCGTCGAAAATCGCCCCGGCGGCGACGGCATTGTCGCCATCACCTCCTTTCTGAGCGCCCACGACGACCACGTGCTTCTCGCTTCACCCACGTCGTCATTTACCGCACATCCCTATCTTCACGACAATCTGCCGTACAAGGCGAGCGACCTGTTGCCGATCGCGCGGGTCTCGAACACGCTGATCACCATCTGCGTGCCGACCTCGCTGAACGCCGCAAGCTTCGATGATGTGGTCGCGATCGCGCGCGGCCAACCCGGCAAGCTCAACTGGGCCGGCACCACCGGTGCGCTTGATTTCTCCTTCGCCGCATTTCTGCAAACGCGAAAGTTGAACATGACGAAGGTCCCGTACCGCAACCCGGTCGAGGCTTCCAACGACCTCGGCGAAGGGCGCGTGCAGGTCTACGAGGCGGCGCTGGCAATCGTGCGGCCGCAGCTCGAGGCCGGCAAGGTCAAGCCGCTCCTCATCACCAATGACGTGCGCGCTCCCACGTTCCCCCAGGTGCCCATGGCGACCGAAGCGGGCTATCCCGAGCTCGCCTTCAACGGCCTCGTCGGCTTCTTTGGTCCGCCCGGCATGGCGCTTGATCTGCGCGCGCGCATCGGCAGCGACGTGCGCGCGGTTGCCGATGCGGCCATCGAGCAGCGCCTGATTTCCACCGGCCAGGTCATGAACCTCGGCGGACCGACCGAATTCGCCCAATCCATTGAAGCGCAGCGCACGCGGCTCGTGGAAATCGCCAAGGAGCTCGGCCTCAAGGCCGCCCAATGAGGTGGCATCAGACGCGGCATACCTCCCCCTTTTGGGGGAGGTCGGCGAGCAAAGCGAGCCGGGTGGGGGGCCAGGATTTCGCGACCCCCACCCGACCGCCCGTCGCTACGCTCCGGCGGTCGACCTCCCCCAAGAGGGGGAGGTATTGCCGAGCTCTGGCGACTCTCGCCTGCTTCCTCGCGCTCGGATGCATCAGCGCGCCGGCTGCGGTTGCCGCAAAAATCAAGATGGTCTTTCCCGGGCCGGTCACGACCTTTTCGCTGCCCTATCTCGTTGCGCAAAAGAAGGGCTGGCTGGGCGATCTGCAGGTCGATGACCTTCACGTCACGGGCGATGCAAATGCCATGCGCGTGCTCCTGTCCGGCAATGCCGACATCGCGCTCATCGGCACGCTCAACGTGCTCGCCTCGATTCACGCTGGCGCAGCGATCCGCGCCATTCATTCCTGGCAGCCGATCGGCGACTACAGCCTGGTGCTCGCGACAGGCAAGGGAACGAGCCTCGCCGATCTCGCCGGCAAGACTTTCGCGGCATCCGGTCCCGGCGGCTTGCCCGATCAGCTGCCGCGCCTGATCATGCGCAAATACGGCATCGACGAGCACACCGCGCGTTTCGTCCAGGTCGGCGGCCACGCGGCACGCCTCCAAGCAGTGGTCGGCGGCCGCGCCGACGCCACGCTGGTCAACACGGTGACGGCGCTCAAGGGTGTGCACGACGGCAAGGTCACGGTGCTCACCCGGCTGGCGTCGGAATTTCCGGGCCTCGGCTATGTCTGGAACGTGGTGCGGACCGAATCCCTGAGCAAGCCCGAGCTGATGGCAGCATTTGCGACCATGACCGGCGGCGGCATCCGCGGCGCGCGCTACACCATGGAAAATCCTGATGCGGCGGCCGCGATCCTGCATGAGAGCCTTCCCGACCTCGACCTGGAGTTTCTCAAGGCTGTCGTGCGCGATCTCAACGGCGAGAAACTTTGGGGCGTCGACGGTGGGCTCGATCCTGCCGTCGAGGCGTTCACCGCCGACCTCAATATGAAGCTCGGCAACCTGCCGGTCGCGCCACCGCCAGGCGAAGTGCTCGAGCCGCGCTTCGTTGCAGCCGCGCTGGAGAAGCTGGGCACCTATCAGAGGAAGTGATCCGCTTATTCGTGTGGCATGATTTCCTTCGGATCACCGACGCGGTGACTGACTTGGGCGGGTTTAAAAGCCGCCCCTACATGCCCAAGCGGTGGGCGACGCCATGGTCGTCTATGAGGACGTCAGCAAGTTCTTTCCCGTGCGCGCGCGATCCGGCCTGGCCGAGGAGCCGGAATTGCTGGTGGCCCTCGATCGCGTGAGCGCCAGCGTGCGCAAGGGCGAGCTCGTGACCTTGCTGGGGCCGAGCGGCTGCGGCAAGACCACGCTGCTGCGGCTCACCGCCGGCCTCTTACGCCCGGACGAGGGCCGCATCACCGTCGCCGGAACGCCGGTGACGGCGCCGCGCAAGGACGCCTGCATGGTGTTCCAGAATTTCGGCCTGCTGCCTTGGCGCACCGTCATCGGCAACGTCGAGTTCCCGCTCGAGATCGACGGCGTTGGCGGCGCCGAACGCCGCGACACCGCGCGCCACTTCATCGCGCTTGTCGGCCTTGCCGCTTTTGCCGAGCACTACCCTCATGAGCTCTCCGGCGGCATGCAGCAGCGCGTCGGGATCGCGCGCGCGCTGATGCGCAAGCCCATTCTCATCTTCATGGATGAGCCCTTCGGCGCGCTGGATGCGCAGACGCGCGAGCATCTGCAGGAGGATTTCCTCGGCATCTGGTCGCGCACCGGAGCGACGGTGGTGTTCGTCACCCACAGCATCGACGAGGCGCTTTACCTCTCGGACCGCATCTTCGTGTTCAGCACGGCGCCCGGGCGCCTGCGGGCAGTCATTGACTCGCCGCTTGCCGCCGAGCGTCTCAGCGGCGACGTGCGCGCGCACCCTCGGTTCGGCAGCTGCCGGGCCGAGCTGCGCGACATGCTCAGGAGCGATGCATGAGCGAACCCGACCCGAAGCGGGTGCGAAAGACTGTGCCGGCGCCGAAACGCAGCGCAGCGGCGCGCCTGCGCGCGCTTGCGCTTTCCCCCAACGCCATCCGCACTGTCTCGGTCGCCGTGTTTCTGGTGGTCTGGGAATATTACGGGCGCCGCATGGATCCGATCTTCATGGCGCCGCCAAGCGCCATCTTTGCGGCGGCAGTGGCGCTCATCCGCAGCGGCGCGCTGGAGAAGGCGCTGATCGAGACGCTGTGGCCATTCTTGGTCGGCATGGTGCTCACCGTGGTGGTCGGAATCCTTCTCGGCATTCTCATGGCGCAGTGGCGGGTGCTGGAATACGTCCTCGACCCGTTCATCAACGCGCTCTACGCCATCCCGCGCATTGCGCTCGTTCCCCTGATCATCCTGTGGGCGGGGCTGGAGTTCGCCGGCAAGGTGACCATCCTGGTTTCGGTCGCGATCTTTCCCATCACCGTCAACACCTATTCCGGCATTCGCGACGTGCGCGGGTCGATGCTGGAGATCGGCCGCGCCTATGGCGCGACCGAATGGCAGATTTTCTGGAAGATCGTCCTGCCGGCCGCGGTGCCCTTCATCATGGCTGGCATCCGGCTCGCTGTCGGGCTGGCGATCATCGGCATCATCGTCGCCGAGTTCTTCACCGCCATCAGCGGGCTCGGCGGCATGATCGTCGAATACGCCAACGTGTTCGCGACGGCGAAGCTGTTCGTGCCGATCATCGTCATCGCGCTGGTCGGCGTCATCCTCACCGAGCTGGTCATGTGGCTGGAGCGGCGCATGTCGCGCTGGCGGGTGCTCGAGCGCGAACGCTTCTAGATTGTTGCAGCAGGGCGAAGAGGCGGGCCGGGGTGACGGGATATTCACCAATGCGCACGCCGAAAGGCGAAAGCGCGTTCTCGATCGCCGAGATGATGGCGGCGGCGGCGGGGACGCAGCCGGACTCGCCCACCCCCTTCACGCCAAGCGGATTGAGCGGGGAGGGGAACTCGGCGAACTTGACCTCGATTGCGGGAACCTCGGTCGCGCTCGCCAGCAGATAGTCCGCGAACGTGGTGGTGATGGGCTGCGCCTTGTCATCGTAGCCCATCCATTCGAGCAGCGAATTCCCTATCCCGTGCACGACGCCGCCGACGACCTGGCCTTCGGCGATCATCGGGTTGATGATGCGCCCGCTGTCGTTGACCACGACATAGCGCAGGATGTGCACGCCGCAGGTCTCGATATCCACTTCAAGCTCGACCGCGTGGCAGCCGCCGCCGTAGGTGAGCGCCGCCGGCTGGAAGCTCTGGATGCTTTCAAGTCCGGGCTCGAATTTTCCCGGCATGGAATAACCGGGGACGCCGGAAACAGCTTCAGCGACTTCGCGCAGCGCCAGCCCGCTGCCGGGGGCGCCGGCGATCTCGATGCGCCCGTCGCGCATTTCGAGGTCACTCGTGCTCACCTCCAGGAGATGCGCGGCGACCGCGAGCGCCTTCTCGCGCACCGCCGCTGCTGCCATGTGCACGGAGGAACCGGCGGTGACCGTCTGCCGGCTGGCGAAGCCGCCCTGGCCATACGGGATGACGGCGGTGTCGCCGGCGGTGACGCTCACTTGGTTGGGCGCGACGCCGAACTGCTCGGCGCAGATTTGCGCCAGGGCCGTCTTTATTCCTTGCCCCATGGGCATGGCACCGGTGTAGAGCGAGATGCGGCCGGAGCGGCCAACCCGCACAATCGCCGACTCGAACGGACCGCGCCCCGTTCCCTTGACGCCGTTGCCGATACCCAGCCCGAGATAGCGGCCGGCAGCGCGGGCGCGCGCCTGCCGGGCGGGAAAGCCGTCATAGGCGATTGTCTCGAGCGCCATGCGCTGGCAGCCGGGAAAGTCACCGCTGTCGAGCGCCACCGGCGAGCCGGCGCGCGTCTTCAGGGGCGTCACGTACGGCATCTTCTCCGCCGGGACCAGATTGCGCCGGCGCACTTCGGCGCGGTCAACGGAAAGCTCATGGGCAATGCGATCGAGCAGGCGCTCCATGGCGAAGGCGGCTTCCGGATAGCCCGCCCCGCGCACCGGCATGGTGGCGACCTTGTTCGTCTCCGCCACCAGCACGTTGAGCTCATAGGCGGGCAGCATGTACGGGCCGGGAAGGCCGGTCGAGGCGTTGTAGGGAAGGTTGATTCCCTGCGGCGTATAGGCGCCCTGATCGTGGATCATGGTGCCGCGCACGCCAAGCAAGCGGCCATCGCCGTCGAAGGCCACTTCAAGATCCCAATACTGGTCGCGCTCCTGCACCGCGGCGAGAAAATGCTCGCGCCTGTCCTCCACCCATCTGATCGGCCGCCGCAGCATCAGGCACGCCGCGGCCAGCGTGACCTCCTCCGGGTACATCAGGAATTTGGCGCCGAAGCCGCCACCCACCTCGGGCGCGACGACGCGCAGGCTGTTCTCGTCGAGGCCAAGGAGCGCCATGAGAAAGGCGCGCACCTCGTGGGCGAGCTGGGTCGAGGTCCATAACGTGAGCCGGTTCTCATCGGCGTCGTAGGCGGCGAGCGCGCCGCGGCCCTCGATGGAATGGGCGCCGCCGCGATGCTGCTTGAGGTGCACGCTGGCGCGGTGGGGAGCGCGCGCGAATGCACCCGCGACGTCGCCATAGGACTGCTTGAACGCGCTCAGGAGGTTGCTTTCCCTGCCGGCATGGGCGCACGGCGAACCTGGTGCCAGCGCCGCGCGGCAATCCGACACCGGGGGCAGCGGCGCGTAGTCCACTTCGACCAGAGCGGCGGCATCCTCGGCGCGATGGCGCGTGTCCGCGATCACCACGGCCACCGCCTCGCCGACAAAGGCGACTTCATCGCGCGCCAGCACGAAGGGCGTGATGCCGTCAGGCAGCTCCTCGGTGCGAAAGCCGAGCGGGAGGCGCTCGTTGGCGAGCAGGGGTGCAAGGTCGGCAAGCGTGAGCACCGCATGGACCGCGGGATGCGCGCGCGCGGCGGCTGCATCAATGCCGCGGATGCGGGCGTGGGCGTGCGGGCTGCGCACGAAGGCCGCCTCCAGCATGCCGGGCGGGCGCAGGTCGGCGACGAAACGCGCGGCGCCTTTGAGCAGCGGACGGTCCTCGATCCGTCCGATGGGTTTGCCGATATATGCCGTCTCGCTCACGCCCTGTTCCTCAATTGCGCAAAGCAGCTACCGCTCAGTATCGAAGTGGATGATCGTTACGGGCGCTGTTGCGCAAGGGCAATGGCGAAAGCCCGATCTCAGCTTTCTGAGATCGGGCGCAATCGTGCATTCATTGGCAAGAGAGAGCCTCAGCTCCCGAATTCAATCAAGGCTTTTCGATCAAGGCTTTTCAATCGAGGCCTGCAGTCGCCGAAAATGTTCAGTGCGCGACGCGGCCGTTGTGCTTGTCCCGGTAGACCGCATTGCTGGTGCGGTTGAGCCGGTTATTGAGCACCTGGCGATCATGCGTGGTGAGCTGACCGCCGTCGCGCGCTCGCATGCGCTGCTCCTGGTTGGCGATCGATTGCTCGCGGTGCTCCAGACGATTTGTTTCCCCTCGCGTCAACGCGCCCGAATTGACACCCTGCTCGATGCGCCGTTGCTGATTGGCCTCGCGCTGATCGATGCCGGCGCCGGTCGTCGACCCCGGCGCCTGGGCATAGCTCCCGGTGCACAGCGCGCCGGTGATGAAAACAGCCGCCAGCAAGCTGGCACTTTCCTGTCGCATATGGACCTCCTTTGATCTCAGATGATGTTCGGGCCCATCGAACGCGCGCGATGGATTCGCGCGGCCTTGCCGCAGCTCATGCCTTGATGTGATCAGCACGCCAGCCCCGCGCCGCATGCGTTGCGCACTCCCCCGAACCGGCGCAGCCTAACCTCGGTTTTTGTTGGCAATTGGGACGCTTGCTGTCGGGATCAGGACAAGACGCGTCGAACCTGGGGCATCAGCTGAGGCGTTCCGTAGCGCGTTACCGATTCAGCGTCGCAGCCCTGTCCGGAATCGGCGCCGGTCTGCTCCGCCGTCGCAGTCCGTTGCGGTACTCTGTTGCCGCGTTTGAGCGAAACGCGCAAGGACCCGCTATCGCTGAGAAGCTATTCCGGCGCGTCGCTTATGGACTGGATCTGCTGCTGTTGTTGTTGTTGCTGGACCGGGCTCTGCTCGGCTTGCTGCGCAAGGGCAAGCCAACTCCGGGCCATATGGACCAACACGGCCCGGCTATCAACCATTTCGTCCGCAATCCGCAGGCACTCTGCGGCCAGACGCCGATACTCACTGGCGGACATTGCGCCTCCCCGCAGCGCGAAAAACCCTAAATGCGCGGGGAGACGATTTGGTTCCGGCGAATTAGGACAGTTCCGTAGTCGCGCTATTTCCAGCCGGCCTGGCGTTCGCAGGTTTGGCGCGCAGCGGGGTTCGACTTTTCCCATTGCGTAATGGATCGGGTCTCTTTGCTGTCCATTTTCTCGTTCATGCACACGCAGTAGGCACGAATAACAGCCGGGGTCCCGCCTGGTTCGTCGCGGTTGTCCTGGATGCACTGATTGATCCACTTGAGGTCATCTGCGTTCATTTGCTGTGCCGACGCCGGACCCGCCGCGACCCAAGCAGCAAGCAGGAAAGCGATGAGTGTGTGCTTCATCGAGCTTCTTCCCCTTTGTTTTGGCCCGTTGTCTTAGCCTGTTGTCCTGGCCCGCTGGCCCGTTCCAAGCTGCATGATTGTAGCACGCACGCCTGGTGGCCAGGGCCATTGCCGCGTCCGCGCCGGTACTGGCCGGGGACATTACCTCCGCACCTCTGCGCCGGTACTGTCCGCTCCTGCGAAGAGGAGATACATTGCCATTGCCGCTTCATGAACCGCTAGACACAAGCGAGGCCGCCAACTGAGGCGGGCCTCGCATCAGACTTGGCGGCGCACTGTATTTACGGTCGCGCAGACGGCTCTGAGGAAAGCCAACTCGAAGCCAATGTAACGTCCAATAGCGAGCGCGGCGGCTCATCACTCCCTCCCTGGGGGACTTTAGGACACTCCGCGAGTCATATTAGGACACTCGGCCTGGAATTAGGACACTACCCTCTGCGCCAAAAAGAACATGTTGCGAACGGAGAACAAATCGTGTACATAGGGTTGGTGGGAGGCCGATGGTTTGTCGGTCCTCCGAATCCCGGTCATAAGGAGCCAAGCTATGGGTTTTGCGCTGCGTCTGGTTGAAGGATTCTCCATGGACAAGTCGAAAGCCCTTGATGCGGCGCTCTCCCAGATCGAGCGCAGCTTCGGCAAGGGCTCGATCATGCGGCTCGGCAAGAACAACAAGGCGATGGACGTCGATACCGTGTCCACCGGCTCGCTCGGCCTCGATATTGCGCTTGGCATCGGCGGACTGCCGCGCGGCCGGGTGGTCGAAATCTACGGGCCTGAGTCGTCGGGCAAGACCACGCTGGCGCTGCATTGCCTTGCCGAAGCGCAGAAGAAAGGCGGCATCTGCGCCTTCATCGATGCCGAGCACGCGCTCGACCCCATCTATGCCAGAAAGCTCGGCGTCAATGTCGATGAATTGCTCATCTCGCAGCCGGACGCCGGCGAGCAGGCGCTGGAAATTGCCGACACGCTGGTGCGCTCGGGCGCGGTCGATGTGCTGGTCATCGATTCGGTCGCCGCACTCGTGCCCCGCGCCGAGCTCGAAGGCGAGATGGGCGACAGCCAGCCCGGGCTGCAGGCCCGCCTCATGAGCCAGGCGCTGCGCAAGCTCACCGCCTCCATCAACCGCTCCAACACCATGGTGATCTTCATCAATCAAATGCGGATGAAGATCGGCGTCATGTACGGCTCGCCGGAAACCACGACCGGCGGCCATGCGCTGAAATTCTATGCCTCGGTGCGGCTCGACATTCGCAGAGTGGGCGCAATCAAGGAACGCGACGAAGTGATCGGCAACCAAACCCGCGTCAAGGTGGTCAAGAACAAGCTTGCGCCGCCGTTCAAGACGGTCGAGTTCGACATCATGTACGGGGAAGGGGTATCGAAGGCGGGAGAGCTTATCGATCTCGGCGTCAAGGCCGGCGTGGTGGAGAAGTCCGGTTCCTGGTTCTCCTATGACAGCCAGCGCATCGGCCAAGGGCGCGAGAACGCGAAAATTTTCCTCAAGGGCAATCCCGACCTCGCCGGCAAGATCGAAGCTGCGATCCGGCAGAATGCCGGCCTCATCGCCGACAAGATTCTCGCCGGCGAAGAGGAGCCCGATGAGGATGACGCCGCTCAGGGGTAAGCGTTGCGTGTGTGTGGCTGTGGGGGCGGGGCATGCATGCCTCGCCCCCGCAGCGCTCAGCGTGTAGCCCGGATTGAGCGGTCAGCGAAATCCGGGTCCCGCGCCATTTTCGACGCCAACCCGGATTTCGTTTCACTCAATCCGGGCTACGACAACGCGCTCGTCCCTACAATCGCCGTCGCGCCGCGGCGATGACGCGCGGGAGAGCAGCCTCGTTCGCCGGCGCCATCACGTGGACGCCCGCGACCCCGCCAATGCTCGCCAGCACCTCAATCAGCTCGACGCAGATGCGCTCGCCTTCTGCCGCCGGATCAGCGGATTTCTCCAACCGTTCCACGAACGCGTCAGGAATGATCGTGCCGTAGAGATGTCTGCGCATCCAGCGGGCCGACTTGGCTGAGCGCAGCGGTGCGACGCCGACGATCAGGAAGAAGTCATCCAGTGCCGCATGTCCCTTGAGGCGTGCGGCGTAGCGCGCCACGATCTCGCGATCCATGCAGAACTGTGTCTGCGCGAACTGCGCGCCGGCGGCGGCTTTCGCCGCAAGCCGCTCCGGCTGCCAGCCAGGCGGCGGATCAAACGGCAGATCGGCGGCGCCGATGAAGAACGGCGCGTGGCCGGCGACCTTGCGCCCGGAGGGAAGCACGGCATTGTCGCGCAGCTCGCGCGCCATGCGCGAGAGCGCAGCCGCATCGATATCGAACACCGCCTTGGTCTCCGGCTGGTCGCCAGCCTTGGGATCGTCTCCGGTGAGGCACAGAATGTTACGAACGCCGCATGCCGCCGCTCCCATGAGCTCGCCTTGGAGCGCGATGCGATTGCGATCGCGGCAGGTGAGCTGGAGCACAGGCTCCAGACCTTCGCGGGCAAGGATCGCCGCCGCGATTGGCGCCGACATGTGCGCGCGCGCGCTCGCCCCGTCGGTGACATTGACCGCTTCAACCAGCCCGCGCAGCGGCAGCGCGCGTTCCAGGAGGTCCTGTGCGCGGCACGACACCGGTGGCGTCACTTCCGCGGTGATGACGAACTGTCGCGATCGCAGCGCCTGTTCGAGGCGTGAGCCGGGTGGTTGCGACGTGGTGTCCATGCAGTTGTCCGCTTGTTCTCGCCGGGCGCCTCTATCCGAACGCCGATCTGCCCATGTGTAGGGGCGGGTTTGAAACCCGCCCCTACTTTCGATGCGCACGCTATATATCCGATGGGTATTGCACCGTTAAGGACTGCGCTTCCTGGACAGGGCCGGACCCCGCCAGTATGCAAAAGCCCGGACAATCGTCGCCGGAATTCGGCGCTCCCGGCAAGCAGGCGGAACTCGGCTGACATGAGCGGCGTCAACGAAATCAGATCGCGGTTTCTCGATTATTTCGCGCGCAACGCCCACGCGGTCGTGCCGTCCTCGCCGCTGGTGCCGCGCAACGACCCGACGCTGATGTTCACCAATGCCGGGATGGTGCAGTTCAAGAATGTCTTCACCGGCCTCGAGAAGCGCCCCTATTCACGCGCGGTGAGCGCGCAGAAATGCGTGCGCGCCGGCGGCAAGCACAACGATCTCGACAACGTCGGCTATACCGCGCGCCATCACACGTTCTTTGAGATGCTCGGCAACTTCTCCTTCGGCGACTATTTCAAGGAGCATGCGATAAAGCTCGCCTGGGATCTCATCACCAAAGAGTTTGGATTACCCGCTGATCGTCTGCTGGTGACGGTGTTCATCGATGACGATGACGCCTACGCATTGTGGAAGAAAATCGCGGGGCTTCCCGCCGGCAGAATCCTGCGCATCGATGGCGCGGACAATTTCTGGCAGATGGGGGACCTCGGTCCTTGCGGCCCGTGCTCGGAAATCTTCTACGATCATGGGGCGCACATCGCGGGCGGGCCGCCGGGCTCCGCCGATGCCGAAGGCGACCGTTTCATCGAGATCTGGAATCTCGTATTCATGCAGTACGAGCAGCGCCCGGACGGCAGTCGCGTCGCGCTGCCGCGGCCCTCGATCGATACCGGCATGGGGCTCGAGCGCATCGCCGCGGTGCTGCAAGGCACCCACGACAACTACAAGATCGATCTGTTCGGCGCCATCATCTCGCATGTGGCCGATCTCACCGGCGTCGAGGCGGACGGGCCGCGCGGGGTGTCGCACCGCGTCATCGCCGATCACCTGCGGGCTTCGTCGTTCCTCATCGCCGATGGGGTGCTGCCGTCGAATGAGGGCCGCGGCTACGTCCTTCGCCGCATCATGCGGCGCGCCATGCGCCACGCGCAGATGCTCGGCGCGCAGACCCCGCTGATGTGGCGTCTGGTGCCGACGCTCGTTCGCGAGATGGGGCAGGCGTATCCGGAGCTCGCCCGCGCCGAAGCGCTGATCACGGAGACGATGCGGCTCGAAGAACGGCGCTTTCGCAAGACGCTGGAGCGCGGCCTTGCCATTCTGGATGAGGAGACCGCCAACCTCGTCTCGGGCGGCACGCTCAAGGGCGAGACGGCGTTTACGCTCTACGATACCTACGGCTTTCCCCTCGACCTCACGCAGGACGCACTTCGGGCGCGCGGCATCGGCGTCGATATCGATGGTTTCAACGCTGCCATGGCGCAGCAGCGCGAGAAGGCGCGCGCCGCCTGGGCGGGCTCCGGCGAGGCAGCCACCGAGGCGGTCTGGTTTGCGCTGCGCGAGAAGCTCGGCGCAACCGAATTCCTGGGCTACGAGACCGAGCGCGCCGAAGGCGTTGTGGCGGCGCTCGTTCGCGATGGCAGGGAAGTCACCCGGTTGAAGGCAGGCGAGAGCGGCGTGGTCATTCTCAATCAGACGCCGTTCTACGCCGAGTCCGGCGGTCAGGTCGGCGATACCGGCGCCATGAGCGCCGACGGCATCGAGTTGCGCGTCACGGATACGCAGAGAAAGGCCGGCGACCTGTTCGTGCATTTTGCCGTGATTGAGAAGGGCGTGATCGAAGTTGGGAGCGCGCTCTCGCTCTGCGTCGACCACGCGCGCCGAAGCGCCATTCGGCAGAATCATTCGGCGACGCACATCGTGCACGAGGCGTTGCGCCAGGTGCTCGGCGATCACGTCGCGCAGAAGGGCTCCCTGGTCGCGCCCGACCGGCTGCGCTTCGATTTCTCGCATCCCAAGCCGATGACGGCCGAGGAGATCGAGCGCGTCGAGGATATCGCCAACGATGTCGTCCTAAAGAACGCGCCCGTGACCACACGACTCATGGCGGTGGATGACGCCATCGCATCCGGCGCGCGCGCCCTGTTCGGAGAAAAATACGGCGACGAGGTGCGGGTGGTTACGATGGGAGAGGGCGGCGGCAACACCATGGGCTGGTCAGTCGAACTGTGCGGCGGCACCCATGTGCGGCGCACCGGCGATATCGGATTGATCTCGATGCTGGGGGAAAGCGGTGTTGCAGCGGGCGTGCGCCGTATTGAGGCGCTCACCGGCAAGGCCGCGCGAAAGCACGCCAACGCGTTGCGTGCAGATGCGATGGCGGCCGCAAACGTCCTGCATGTGCCGGTTGTCGATCTGCCTGGCCGCGCCGAGGCATTGCTTGACGAGAGGAAACGTCTCGAACGCGAGCTGTCGGAGGCGAGGAAGAAGCTTGCCATGGGCGGCGGCGCACGCGCGGCCGGCGCCGATGGCGTGCGCGTCATCGGCGACGTCAAGCTCATTGCCCGCGCCGTCACCGGCATCGATCTCAAGGATTTGCGCAGCCTCGCCGACGAGGGCAAGAAGCAGGTGGGCTCGGGGGTGGTGGCGATCGTCGGCGTGAGCGAGGAGGGCAAGGCTGGCGTCGTGGTCGGCGTCACGAACGATCTCACCGCGCGCTTCTCCGCCGTCGATCTGGTGCGCAAGGGCGCCGAGGCGCTCGGCGGCAAAGGCGGCGGCGGTCGCGCCGACATGGCGCAGGCGGGTGGCCCCGACGGCGCCAATGCCCATGCTGCCCTCGAAGCAATCGCGTCGGCAATTGGCGGCGGCTAAGGCAGCGGCTCACGAGCCCTTGCGCAGAAACACATAATCAGCGGCGTAGGGGGCGCTGCGGAATGCGCCGGCCTTCTCGCAGGTTCCCACGAGAACGCCGCCCTGCGTGTTGATCCGCTGCACCGTCGAAGCTTCTGACAAAGTGCCGCCGCCGCGGCGCGCCGTGACTTCGAGCTTGAGCCAGGGGATGTCGCCTGCGGTTTTGCCCGGGGTGTTAGCGACAACCTTCGCAGCGACCGCGCTCCCGTCGGCGTGCTCCCAGTTTGGCCCGGCATAGTGCCGGCCCACCGTCTTGCCGTCGAGCAGCAATGTGGCGATCGGCTCGCGGAACGCCCATGCGAGCTTGCCGTCGGCGTCGCTCTTGCACTCGTATATCTGCGCCCCCTCAGCGTGGAGCGTGACGGCGGTGATCTCGCCGGGCGCCGAAATCGCCGGAGGCACCGCTTCCGTCGGCGCCTGCGCCCAAGCAGCGTCTGCGCACATTGCAGCAACGGTGATCAAACAAGCAATGGCTGCTTTCACCTTATCCTCTCTGCTTCCGTCCCGCCGGAATCTGGCTACCTGCATCACGCCATCGCCCGCTTGAGGTTTTCGTCCACCTTGTCGAGAAACCCGGTCGTCGAGAGCCATTCCTGGTCGGCGCCGACGAGGAGCGCGAGGTCCTTGGTCATGAAACCGGCCTCGACGGTATCCACCGTCACCTTCTCCAGTGTCGACGCGAAACGCGCCAGCTCGGCGTGATTGTCGAGCTTGGCGCGGTGCGCGAGCCCGCGCGTCCAGGCGAAGATCGAGGCGACCGAGTTGGTCGAGGTCTGCTCGCCCTTCTGGTGCTGACGGTAGTGCCGCGTCACCGTGCCGTGGGCGGCCTCCGCCTCGACGACTTTCCCATCCGGGGTCATGAGGACGGACGTCATCAAGCCCAGCGAGCCATAGCCCTGCGCGACCGTGTCGGACTGCACGTCGCCATCGTAGTTCTTGCAGGCCCAGACATAACCGCCCGACCATTTCAGCGCCGCCGCCACCATGTCATCGATCAGGCGGTGCTCGTAGGTGATGTGCTTCTTCTCGAACTGGGCCTTGAACTCCTTGTCGTAAATCTCCTGAAAGATGTCCTTGAAGCGGCCGTCATAGACCTTGACGATGGTGTTCTTGGTCGAGAGATAGACGGGATATCCGCGATTGAGACCGTAGTTCAAGGACGCGCGGGCGAAGTCGCGGATGGAATCGTCGAGATTGTACATCGCCATGGCAACGCCGCTTCCTGGAAACGCAAACACCTCCCGCTCGATCCTGGCGCCGTCGTCGCCGATGAAGGAGAGAACAAGCCTGCCCTTGCCGGGAACCCTGAAATCGGTGGCGCGATATTGGTCGCCATAGGCGTGGCGACCGATGATGATCGGCTTGGTCCAGCCGGGCACCAGCCGCGGGACGTTCCTGCAGATGATTGGCTCGCGGAAGATCACACCGCCGAGAATGTTGCGAATGGTGCCGTTCGGCGAGCGGTACATTTCCTTGAGATTGAACTCCTTCACGCGCGCTTCGTCCGGCGTGATGGTGGCGCACTTGACGCCGACGCCGACCGACTTGATCGCCTCGGCAGCGTCGATGGTGATCTGGTCGCGCGTCTCGTCACGCTTGGCGATGCCGAGATCGTAATAAAGAAGCTCGATGTCGAGATGGGGATGGATGAGCTTCTCCTTGATGAGATGCCAGATGATGCGAGTCATCTCGTCACCGTCCATCTCGACGACAGGGTTCTTGACCTTGATCTTCGCCATTGCGGACGACCCTTGCTCGCGCAAATGTGGGAGGAGAACCAGGCAGATTGCGCTACTGTTCCGATTCCGAAGTTCGCAAGCAGCCGCGGCAACCTCTTATGCGAACTTCGGAATCAAAGGAACACTAGCAACTTTATGATGCCAGTGCGGGTTTGAATTTGAAGTTCCTAAACGAGCTCGCCACAATAATGATAGGAACTTCAAATTCACCGCACTGGCCACGGGCTTATGACGCCCCCGGCCGCAACCTGCAAGGACAAACTCCAAGGACAAACGAGACGAGACAAGTGAGCACCGGTTTGTCGAGACTCCCGAGCTGGGGAGAGATCAAGGGCGTCTATGGGCGCCGCCGCCGCGCGTTGCGCAAGGCGATGCTGGAGCCGGTGCTGGTCGGCTGGCCGGTGCTGCGCGAGGTCGTCACCAACGCGCTCGCCGCGCGCGGCCATCTCGTCCTCTGCGACCTCGGCGACGTGCGTTTCTTTGTCGATCCGAGCGACCGCGTGGTCGGCGCCTGGCTCATGTGGCATGGCGGCTGGCAGCGCCGTGAGATCGTGACTGCCGTGGATGTGCTGTTGGCCGCCGGACGCCTGCCGCCCAATGCGGTGTTCGTCGATATTGGCGCGCATATCGGCACGCACACCATCTACGCCTTGCGCACCGGCCGGTTCCAACGCGCCATCGCGTTCGAGCCTGCGCCAGAAAACGCCCGCCTGCTCGCAATGAATCTGGATATCAATAACCTTGCCGACGCAGTTGTCCTCGTCCGCAAGGCGGCGGGAGCGGCCACGGGCACCGGAGCTCTGCATCTCCACCCCCGCAACACCGGCGCGCATGCCATCGGCGTGCCGCCCTCGCCGGATGGTCAGGTGTCGCTCGAGGTGCCGATAGTGCGCATCGAGGATGAGCTGCAAGCGCTCGGAATTGCGCCGGGCGAGGTGGGACTCGTGTGGATAGACGTCGAAGGTTATGAGCCGCAGGTGCTCGATGGGCTCGCCGGCATCATCGCCGGCTCGGTGCCGCTGGCATTCGAGCTCAACCCCGGCCGTTACAGCGTCGAGATGCGGGAGCGGCTCGTGGCGCTGCTCGCGCGCCATTACTCGATCGTGCACAGCCTGGGCCGGGGTGATGCAACCGCGCCCATCGCCGCGCTCGCCTCCCGCGAGCACACCGACGATGTGCTGGTCTATTGAGCAATCGCGTGGCCATGCCTTAGCCATGCCTGGAGCGGGCACCGACAAGACAAAGGCGTGGGCCAACCCTGGTGGTCCCATCATCATCCTGATGGAGCCGCAGCTCGGCGAGAACATCGGCGCGGCAGCGCGCGTGATGGCCAATTTCGGCCTGGCGCGGCTGCGGCTGGTCAAGCCGCGTGACGGATGGCCGAATGCTCACGCGCGCCGGTCCGCATCCGGTGCGGATCACGTCCTTGACGGGACGGAGCTTTACGAAACGCTTACGGCAGCGATTGCCGACTGCACACTTGTCCTTGCCACCACGGCGCGGGCGCATGATCAGGCCAAGCCGGTGCTCTCGCCGGAGGCAGCGGTGGCCTTCATGGCGCCGCATATCGCCGCGGGCGAGACCGTCGGACTTCTGTTCGGGCGCGAGCGCCACGGCCTGGAGAACGACGAGGTCGCGCTCGCGGATCGTATCGTCACCTTTCCTGTCAACCCGGCCTTTGCCTCGCTCAATCTCGCCCAGGCCGTGGCGCTGATTGCCTACGAGTGGTTCAAGCTCGCCTCCGGCGGCGCGCTTCCTTTCACCATGCCGCGCAAATCGGAGCCGGCCCGCAAGCAGCAGATCGAAAGTTTCTTCGCCAATCTCGAAAGGCAGCTCGATGCGATCGAGTATTTTCGCCCGCTCGACAAGCGCGCCACCATGCTGGTCAATCTGCGCAACATCTTTGCCCGCATGGCGCCGACCCAGCAGGACATCCAGACATTGCACGGGATCGTGGTGGCGTTGACGGAGGGGCGCAAGGGGCCCGCGCGTGGCGGCGTGCTCGACAGCGAGGAAGCAAAAACGCTGCGCGCGCTGCTGGCAGAATATAAGGAGGCGCGCGCGCCCGGGGAGCGCGGCCCGGTGCGCGGGCTCTCGCGCCTTCTCCGCCGCAATCCCACTGACGCCGAGCGCATTCTCTGGGAGAGCCTTACCAAGGACCGGCGCTTTGCAGGAAAAGGGTTCAAGCGCTCTGTGCCGGTCGGAAGCCACATCACGGATTTGGTCTCATTCGCGCTGCGTGTCGTCATCGATGTGGTGCCGGCGGACGAAGGCGAGCCAGCGGCAAGGGCGCGAAGCGAGCGCCGTAAGTGGCTACAGGAGCGCGGCTATCGCGTGCTGGAAGTGGCGGCGAGCGAGGTGGAAGCTGATCCGGTGCACGCGCTCGATCGGCTGGCGCGGCATGTTGGCGGCAGCGCTGAAGGCTGAAAGGTGATGCGATGCAGGTGGTCGAGACCGACGTGGCGATTATCGGCGGCGGGGCAGCGGGCGCCTATGCCGCGCTCAACCTGCATCGCGCCGGCGTGCGCACCGTCATCCTGTGCAAGGGCCTCATCGGCAAGAGCGGCGCCTCGATCTTTGCCGGCAACCTTGTCCTCGGCGGCCGCCTCCTCGGCAACAGCGAGGAGAATGCGCGCAACACCGCCGAGTTTCTCATCAAATATCACAACCAATTCCTGATCGATCAGAGCTGGGCGCGGCGCTGCGGCGAATGGATCGAGAAGGTCTATTATCCGGAGCTGGAGGAGGCGGGACTCTATTTCCGGCGCGATGATGCCGGCAACGTCGTCGTCAGCCCCGGCAAGATCCGCAGCATCGCCGCGAATGTCCAGGGCAATTCCGGCGTGCCCTTCATGGACCTGCGCCGCAAGCAGATCATCAAAGCGGGCATTGCGTGCTTTGAGGAATGCGCGGTCACCGCGCTTCTGCGCCGGGGGGACGGTTCGGTGTGCGGGACATTCGCCCTCGATTACATTCGCGGTGCGTACGTCGTTGTGCTGGCGCGCGCCGTCATCCTGGCCACCGGCTACTCCGATCGCCTGCATGCGCGCTCAACCGGCACGCGCGAGATGTCCGGCGATGGCATTGCCATGGCATGGCGTGTGGGGGCAAGCCTTGCCAACCTGGAGATGCAGTGGTGGCACACCAACGACATCGCCCATCCGCCCACGTGGCAGCGCATGCAGGTTTACCCCAACCCGATGCTTGGCTCGAAAAAATCCGCGCGCATGGTCAACTCCGAGGGAACGGAGTTCTTCAATCAGCAGCGCGACGACCCGCTCGCCTATGGTCCGTACACGGTGCAGCTCAAGGCGCTGGCGAAGGAAGTCCATGCGGGCAGGGCGCGTTACGACGGCGGGTATTTCGCCGGCTTCGATCACTGCGATGCAAACGAGGTTGACGCTTATACGACCTACGGCAAGACCTTCCGCCAGCTCGGGCTGCGCTTTCCGCAGGACCTTGTTGAAACCGCGGTGACGGCGCATTACCGGCAAGGCGGGATCGACGTTGACAACAGGACCATGCGTTCCTCGGTGCCCGGGCTCTATGTTGCCGGCGGGCTGGGCGGCCACAGCAACGGCCTGATCGGGCTTGCAACCTATGACGGCAGGGTAGCGGCTGACGGCGTGCTCGGTGAGCTTGCGCGACTTGCGCCGGGGGACCTGCCGCAGAGCGAAGTCGATGCTGAGCAGCGACGGCTAGCCGCGCTGCGGGTGCCACGAAATTCTGCTGGCATCTCGCCCGCGAAGCTGAAAAAGGCAATTCGCGAGATGATGTGGGAGAAAGCCGGTGTCGAGAAAGATGCCGCGGGACTGCGATCGGCGCTTGGTGACATCAAGAGCTTCCGATTGAATCTGCTGCCCCGGATGGGGCTTAAGCGCACTGAGCCGAGCATGAACTACGAATGGCTGGATGCGATCGACGCGATCAACATGCTCGACGCGTGCGAGCTGATCATCCATTCCTCACTCGAGCGGCGGGAAAGCCGCGGGCCCTTCATGCGCCGCGATTTTCCCGCAACCGACAACGCCGAATGGCTGGCCGCGAATGTCATGGTCAAAACCGACAACGGCTTTCGCTTTGAGCGGCGGCCGTACGAGCTGCCGTTTTTCAGACCGGACTTCGTGCGCAGGGATAACCTTCAGGTGGCCTGGTGAGTGGTTTCACGGCAACGGCTGCGCCGGGCGGGGACGCGCGCCGGCTGGGCCAGCTGGAGCGTGGTGACACGCTTGCCGCCCGCAATTCGCGTCTCGTTGAAGGCGACACGTTGAGCGTGCGCGTGCGCCGGTTCGAGCGGGGGCGAGCGGACGAGCTGGCGCAATTTCAAGTTCCCTACCAGAAATGGATGCGCGTCCTCGACGCGCTCAACTGGATAGCGGAGAACGCCGCGGAAGATTCTGGCCTATCGCTGGTTCTGCGGCTCGAAGATGTGCGGCACCTGCGCGGTGCGCATGAATGGCCGCGAAGTGCTTGCCTGCTGGGAAGCAGTCGAGCCGGCAATGACAATCGAGCCATTGCGCAATCTGCCGGTCCTGCGCGATCTCGTCGTCGATCGCACGCCGTTCGAACGCAAAGTTGCCAGCTTTGAGCCGTGGATCGAGCGCACCGCGGCGTATCCCGGCTTTCCCGAACCATTGTCGCACACGCAGATGAAGAATGGGTCGAAGGCGCTCGACTGCATCGGCTGCATGTGCTGCTACTCGGCTTGCCCGGTCATCGGCCTGGGCGATCTGACCGACTTCGCCGGTCCGGCGCCGTTGGTGCAACTGGGCCAGACGGCGCTCGATCCGCGCAACGATCCCAGAAAGGTCGCTCGCGCGCTGAGCGAGAGCGGAATCTTTCACTGCGTCTCCTGCTACAAATGCGAGGAAGTCTGCCCCGCAAGCATTCCGATCGTGAGCCGTGTGATCGAGCCGCTCAAGGCGCGGGCGGCGGCGCTCGTTCCCGAGATGGCAAGGCATTCGCAAGTCCTGCGCCGGATCGTGGCTGCGCGCGGCCGCGTCGATCCCGGAGCGCTCGTGCTTGGCGTCCAGGGGCTAACGGCGTTGCGCAACTTCGCCCGCATCTGGCGGATGCTCTTTCGCGGCAAGATCAATCCTCTGCGCACCTTGCTGAGCCTGCGCACCGCCGCGGCGAGCGCCGGCCGCCGATTGCTCGGCCAAGAAGAAACGCAAAGAGGAGAGACGCAAAGAGGAGAGACGCAAAGAGGAGAGACGCAAAGGACGCGCCGCCAATGAGGTTTGCCTATTACCCCGGATGCTCGGCGCGCAGCACTTGCGCCGAGCTCAATGCGGCGACCCATCGCGTTGCCCAGGCCCTGGGGCTCGATCTCGTTACGCTCGAATCCGCCACCTGCACCGGCGCGCGCGAGCTTCGGGCCATCGACCCGGTCGGCTTCTTCACGCTCAACGTGCGAATTCTCGCGCTTGCCGAACGCGAAGGTTTGCCGCTGATGACAGTGTGCAATACCTGCACGCTCAATCTGCTCGATGCGCATGCGGCCTTCCTGGAAGATCGCGATTTGGCACAGACGGTCGGCGCGCGTCTCGCCGAAGAGGGTCTGCGCTACAACGGGCGCACGCGCATCAGCCACTTTCTCTGGGTTCTTTATGAGGACATCGGTCTCGAACGGCTGCGCGAGCTTGTGACAAGGCCGCTCACCGGACTGACGGTCGCCGCCTTCTACGGCTGTCACATCACCCGCCCGCCGCTGCGCTATGCCTTCATCGATTCCCGCAACAATATCGCGTTGGAGCGGCTCGCCGAACTGCTGGGCTGTGCGCCGATCGATTACAGCGGCAGAACCGAGTGCTGCGGTTTCCATACCGCGGCGCACGACGAGCGGGTCGCCATCAAAATGACCGGCGCGCACATCAAGGCGGCGAAGACAGCGGGCGCCCGGACCATGGTGACGCCATGCCCGCTCTGTCACACCGTGCTCGACGGCTTCCAGCGCGAGATCGAGAAGGACATGGGAGAGAAGCTGGACATGCCAGTCCTGCACCTGCCGCAGCTGGTTGGGCTGGCGCTCGGCCTTTCGCCCGAGGAGCTGCGCATTGACCGCCACATCGTCGATGCGCGGGGGATCGCCTCGCCACCTGGCAGGTGAAATTGCTCGCGGCAGACCGACGGATTGACTATTGCCTGCTCACAGCCGACGCTTACGGCGCTGTACACCCGTTCCGGGCGAGCTAACGCATGCGTTTCGTCATGGCCGGACCCTCGGATCAAGTCCGAGGGCAGGCTTGTTCCGGCCATCCACGACTTGTTGCAGGAGAGAAAGACGTGGATGGCCGTGACGAGCACGGCCATGACGCGTTTCTTGCGATAGGGTTCTAAGAACCGGATGGACAAGCTTCTGTTGCTCGGCATGAACGGGCTGATCTGGGGGCTGATCATCGCCTTGATCGCGCTTGGCCTCGCTATCATCTTCGGGCTGCTCGACATCATCAATCTGGCGCACGGCGATTTCTTCATGGTCGGCACCGTGCTCGCCTGGGCGACGCTGCAGTCGACCGGAAATTTCTGGCTCGCCTTTCTGATCGCGCCATTCATCGGCTTCATCCTGGGCGCGCTGATCCAGCGCGTGGTCATCGCGCCGCTGCACAACGTCGCGGCGCTCTCCATTGTGGCGACGTTCGGACTGTCGCTGATCCTGCAGGAGAGCGTGCGCATCACGTTTGGGCCGACCCCGCGCCGCATCCTGCCGCCGATCCAGGGGACGATCCCGCTGTTCGGAATCGATTACGAGCTCTATCGGCTCTTTGCCGCGGCCGTTGCCGCGCTCGCGCTGATTGGGTTTTTCCTCTTTCTGCATCGCACGCAGCTGGGGACCTGGATGCGGGCCGTGCGGCACGACCGCGACACTGCGCTCGCCATGGGCATTCCTGCGCACCGCATCTACGTGCTCACCTTTGCCATCGGATTTGCGCTCGCCGCGCTGGGCGGCGTCGTCGCCGCGCCGATCACCACCGTCGATTTCCGCGGCGGCGTTGACATCCTGCCGTTCTGCTTCATGGCCGTGATCATCGGCGGCCTCGGCAATCTGCCTGGCACCGCGGCGGCCGCAATCCTCCTTTCAGTTCTCGAAGGCACCATTCAGAGCGTCGCCGACCCCACCGTCGCGCGCATTGCTTCGCTCGTCCTGATGAGTGCGGTTCTGCTGTTGCGCCCGCAGGGTCTGTTCAAGGGACTGACCCGTTGACGCCGGCGGCCGTCGAACGCCTCGTGCTCGCGGCATGTGCCGTTTTCCTCATCTCGGTGCCGTGGTCGGTGCCGGCGTTGATCAACAGCTTCTGGGTGAGCGTGATTGCCGAGATTCTGATCTGGTCGCTGCTCGCCGCGAGCGTCAACCTGCTTTTCGGCTATGTCGGCTTGCTGTCGTTCGGGCAGGCGCTTTATTTCGGCTTCGGCATGTATGGGGTGGCGATCGGGGTCTCCGATTTCGGCTTGTCGTTCTGGCCGGCCTTCGCGCTCGGCATCGTCGCCGCCATGGCAATGGCGTTTGTGACCGGCATTTTCGCGGTCCGTCTCACTTGGCACTATTTCGCCATCATCACCGTCGTCTTCTCGCTGATCTTTTATTTTCTCGCCCTGACCAACAAATGGCTCACCGGCGGCGACGACGGCATCAATTTCAGCTTGCCGCCGGCCTTTGCCTTTGGCGATGTCCGGCTGAGCCTCACCGATCCGACGTTCCAGTATTTCTTCATTTTCGCCGTTGTCGCGCTCTGCTTCTGGCTGATGCACCGGCTGATCGGGAGCCCTCTCGGCCGCGCCTTCCTGGCGATCCGCAACAATGACGTGCGCGCCTCGCTGATCGGGCTCAACGTCTATCGCCTTCGCCTCGTTGCGTTCGTGCTGGCCGGGTTCCTTGCCGGTGTTGCCGGCGCGCTGTTTGCATTCTTCGGCCGCTATGCTTCCGCGACCTATATGTTTTATCATGTGTCGGGGGAGGCGGTGGTGTGGGCGATCGTCGGCGGCGCCGGCACCTTGTTCGGCCCGCTTGTCGGCACAGCCATCTTCATCGTGGTGCGCGAGATCGTCTCGACATACTGGGAGCACCATTCGTTGATCGTGGGCGTGGTCGCAATCCTGGTCGTGATCTTTGCGCCCAAGGGTCTCGTCGGGCTCTGGCACGATTGGCTGGGTAACCTTACGGAGCGCAAGGCGACGGCCTCCCTGGACGCGAAGCTGCGAACGCAGCCATGACCGAGCCTGCTCTGCGCACACAAGACCTTAGCAAGCGCTTTGGCGGCCTCGCCGCCGTGGATCGCCTGAGCTTTGAGCTGCCCGGCGGGCGGGCGCACGCCATCATCGGACCGAATGGCGCCGGCAAGACCACGTTCTTCAACCTGATCTCGGGCCTGCTGCCGTCCGACAGCGGTCGTGTGTTCTTCCACGGCCGCGATATCACGGGCTGGGCGCCGCACGAGATCAGCCGTCTTGGAATAAAACGCACGCTGCAGATCAAAAGCGTGTTCCCGCAGCTCTCCGTCGCCGACAACCTGTGGATCACGGGCCATGCAGACAGGCGTTTTCTGCGCCCGTTGCGCGCCGCCGCGAAGGACGGCGCCACCCGCGAAAAGGTCGATCGCGTTCTCGAGCAGATGGGGTTGGCGGCGCTGGCGAACCGACAGGCCGGAACGCTCTCCTATGGCGATGTCGCGTTGCTGGAGATCGGCATGGCATTGATCTCGCAGCCTCGGCTGCTCCTGCTCGATGAGCCGACCTGCGGCATGAGCCCGGGCGAGACGGAGCGCGCTGTTGCAAAAATAAGAGAGCTGGCGCAAGCGGTCAACATCATCATCATCGAGCACGACATGGAAGTGGTGTTCGAGATCGCCGACGACATCACCGTGATGGCGCAAGGGGCGATCCTCGCATCCGGGCCACCGCAGGAGATTGCGGCGGACGAGCGCGTACGCGAGGCTTATCTCGGGCGAGAGGAGGATGAGGACTACGTCGAGGAACCAGTGCGGTGGATTTGAAGTTCCTATCGTTTTGCGGCGAGCTCGTGTAGGAACTTCAAATCCAAAACCGCACTGGACTCATAACGGTGCCAGTGTCCCTTTGATTCCGAAGTTCGCATCAGAGGGAGCCGCAAACACTTGCGAGCTTCGGAATCGGGATACTGATGCATGCTCAGGCTTGAGGACGTGCATGTCCATATCGGCAAGCTGCACATCCTTCAGGGCGTCAATCTGGAAGTGCGCACCGGCGAATGCGCGGCGCTGCTCGGACGCAATGGCGTCGGCAAGACCACCACCCTTCGGGCGATCATGGGGCTTGCGCCGCGCAGCCGTGGGCGCGTCGAGCTCGACGGGTTCGATCTGGCGCAGTGTCAGCCGCACGAGGTTCCGCGCAAGGGCATTGGCTACGTGCCGCAGGGCAGGGGTATATTCCCCAACCTCACGGTGATGGAGAACCTGTGCATCGGGCTTCCCCGCCGGCGCGATCCCGAGCGCGAGCAATACGTGTTTGGGTGCTTCCCACGCCTGAAAGAGCGCGCCGCGCAGGCGGGAGATACGCTCTCCGGCGGCGAGCAGCAGATGCTTGCGATCGCGCGCTGTCTCATGATGCGGCCCAAGCTGATCATCCTGGACGAGCCCACCGAGGGCATCATGCCGCGGCTTGTCTCGCAGATCAGGCGCGAGATACATCGTATCAATCAGAGCGGTGTCTCCATTCTGCTGGTGGAGCAGAACGTGGAAACCGCCCTCAAATTGTGCCCACGCGTTTTCCTGATGGAAAAGGGCGTCGTCGTGCACAGCGGCACATCGCAGGAGCTCAAGTCGCAGCCCGAGATCGTGCAACGCTATCTCGGGCTGTTGAAGTAAACGGCATGAATTGGCATGTCATCAGCCAAATGACACCCAGGAGGAGAGTAAAATGACGACCAGATCAACACGCCGCGGCTTTCTTGCCACCGCCCTTGGAGGAGGGGCGCTGGCCGGCACCGCCAGTCTCACCATCACCAAGGACCTGTCCGCGCAGGCCGGCGGGCCGATCGTGATCGGTCACCACTGCGACCTTACCGGCGTCATCTCGTCCTGGGGCTTCTGGCACGACAAGGCCGCCAGGGCGGCCGTCAACCTTATTAACAAAGGCGGTGGAATTTCTGGCCGCAAGGTCGAGCTCGTCACCGAGGACACGGAATCCAATCCCGCGCCCGGCGCGCGCAAGCTGCGCAACCTGATCCAGCGCAGCAATGCGGAGTTCATCATTGGCTCGGTCCATTCCGGCGTGATGCTGGCGGCGCTGCCCATCGCGAGCGAGCTCAAGACGCCGTATTTCTCAACGGGTGAAGCCACCGAAGTGACCGGATCGAAAGGGACGCGCTTCTCCTTCCGCACCGGGACTGACACCTACTCGATTGCTGCCGCCAGCATGCCATGGTGCGTCGAGAATTTCGGCAAGGCCTGGACCATCATCTACGCCGATTACGCCTGGGGCCAGAGCACCAATCAGGAATCCAAGCTGTTCATCGAGAAAGCGGGCGGCAAGGTGCTCGCCAGCATTCCGGTTCCGCTCGATACCAAGGACTTCGTTCCCTACGTCGCGCAAATCCCGGCAGAGAGCGAGGTCGTGCTGCCGGCATTCATCGGCTCGCTGTCGGTTGCCTTCTACACCCAGGCCAAGTCGATGGGTCTCGACAGGAAGGCCAAGATGTTCTCCTCATCGGCGAGCCTGGAATCGATCGATCCCGGCGATATCCAGGGCGCGGCGGAGGGCGTGTACTTCTTTGAGAATTTCCCGCGCATGCTGGCGCACAAGAACGACGAGCAACATAAGGAGTTCAATCGCCTGATCGGCATCGATGATGTCTACGCGCGCGAGATCGGCGGCACGCGCGTGATGGACAAGAGCCACGGTTGGCAGGCGTGGGAGGACATTTTCGCCATCAAGCAGGCGATCGAAACATCAGGCTACAAGACGCGCAAGGACATCGAAGGCGCAATCCAGGCGCTCGAAGGCATGCAGATGAAGAGCTCGCTCGCGCATCCCCAGGGCGACAAGCTCATTCGCAAGGAGGACCACGCCGGCGTTATCGACTGCTACATCAGCCGTGTGGAGAACGGCAAGTTCGAGGTCAAGAAGCGCATCCCCAAGGAAGAGCTGATTGCGAACATGCCGCTGCGTCACAACCTCTCGATGCTGCCGGTGTGAACCCCTGATTACGACGCGCTACGGCGAAATGCCGCTCATCCGCTCGACCAACGACCCCGGATTTCGCTGGCGCTCAATTCGGGCTACGGCCCTGTGATCACCGTCATGCGCGGGCTGACCCGCGCATCCATCTCGAACTCCAACACGCGCGTGACATGAAGTGATGTAGGGGCGGTTTGACCGCCCCTACGGACATTGATGCTGGACGCCCGCTTTCGTGACGACATGAAGAGTCCAAAGCCAACTCCTCGGAAGGTAGAGAGGGGCGAGGTTGCCTCTGGGGCTGCGAATGCCTAGCTCTAACCGACAAAGATCATCCATGTGGAATATAGGCGATGTCGGTGCTGCAACGGTTTGGAATTGGCAAACGCCACGCACATGAAGCCGTTCTTGAGGAGCAGGTCACTGCCTTGCAGTCGGCGCTTGTGCGTTGCAAGGGCGTGGCTGCGCAGATTAAACGTCGGCGGCATTCGGCGTTTGCGGTTGGCATGGCGGGCACGCTGATCCTGGGCTTCGTGCTCGGCGTCTATCGTGAAACGCTTGTCCAGACAACCGCCGATCTTGTCCACCGATTGGGGTTCACAAGCAAGGCCGAGAACCCCGATGACGGGTACAGGGCATATGATAAAGGCAACTACGAAACCGCGCTGAAGCTCCTGCGGCCGTTTGCCGAAGGCGGGGATGCGCGGGCGCAAGCCACGCTCGGGCTTCTCTATTATCGCGGCCGTGGCGTGCCGCAGGACATTTTGCAAGGGCTGAAATGGTTTGAGCTTGCTGCCGAGAAAGGTAATGCCATAGCCGAGTTCAATCTCGGCGTCATGCACGCCGAAGGTAAGGGCGTTCCGCAGGATAACGCCGAAGCGGCGAAGTGGTATCGCCTGGCTGCCGATCAGGGCAACCCGCAGGCGCAATACAATCTTGGTCTGTGGTACGCCAATGGCGATGGCGGAACGGCTGACAACGTCCACGCCCATATGTGGTTCAATCTTGCTGCCGCGCGCTTTCCTGCATCCGACACCCGCAGTCGCAGCATAGCTGCCAACAGTCGCGACGCCGTCGCCAGCATCATGACCGCGGACCAGATCGCGCAGGCGCAGAAGCTCGCGCGCGAGTGGAAGCCGAAATAAGCTTGGCGGATTCGCCTGAAAGGTGACGCCAGTCACAGCGCAGGCTCCCCCACTGTAGCACCTTGCGCGCATCGGATCGGCGCTGAGCGCTGCTACAAATGAGGGAGAACTGCCGCCATGATGAGGTCACGCACAGGATTGTCGGGAGCCGCCGTTGTCGGCGCGCTGGTGTGCTTCTTGTCCACCTCGGCATTTGCCGGTTTCAAGCCCACGGCGGCGCAACGCGCCGACTGCATGGGGGATGCGATCAGCTTGTGCAGCTTCGCGATCCCGAACACCGACCGCATCGTTGCGTGTCTGGCGTCGAAGAAACCCCAGCTCAGCGCCAGCTGCCGGGCGCATTTCGACAAGGGCTGACCATCCCGTTCGTGCTGGGAGGCCGCCTTTGCTGAATGCGTTGTTAAGCTGTCGTTCAGCGTATTTGCTGCATCTTTATGAAAATCCGCAGATACGGCCTCGGATAGGAGTGCGCTGCGGATGCAAGGATGGGAACTATCCAGCCACCAGCGAAAGGCCGCTCAGCGATGAGCGGCCTCTTTTTGTTTCGTGACGGTTAACGGGACTGCCTGTGCGCACAGCGCCGGCCGAAGGTGCAGGCGTCAAAGTCAGTGGCGTCTGGCCTGAACGAGATAGCCAAAGATTGTTTGCTCTCCCAGTTGCTTGCAGGCCTCCAGGCGATGCAGCCCCTCCACCAGCACAAACCGCTCGCCATCCCTGCGCACGAGAATGGGGACCTGCTGCCCGATCTGCAATATGCTTTCAGCGAGCTCGTGCGCCTTCGCTGGATTGAGGGTCGCCTTGCGCTTCGCTGGCACGTAAATCTTCGCAATCGCCAACGTCTCGCGCTTCATCATGGCCAGGGATGTCTCCTCTCGCCGTCGGGGCGCCGGGCTTGCGCCTACCTCAGCTGGTCCTTGACCTTGTCCAGACCCGCCATCACGCAAGGCTCGTCCACACCCGGCGATCCCGAGAGTCCAACGCCGCCAACCACGTCGTTGCCAACCTTGATCGGGACGCCGCCGGGGATTGCGATCACATTCGGCAAGGTTGTTTGCTCGCGGCGCACCGGGCGCGTCGCCATTTCTTTCACGAATTCCTCGGTGGTCATCCGGAAAGTACGTGCCGTGTAAGCCTTTCGACGCGCGTTTTCCATGGTGTGCGGCCCGGCTTCATCGGCCCGCAGCGCTACAACCGTATCGCCGCCGCGATCGACCACGACGACCGCTACGGGATAGCCTCGGGCCTTGCAGTCTGCGAGCGCATTTTCCGCAATCGTCTTGGCCATCGCATAGCTCAGATCCTTGCGGTCGATGAGCTGCGCGCCGGCAGGAGCGGCAAAGACGCAGACCGATATCACGAGGGCGATGCGGTACAGGGTTGGCGCCATGATGTTCTCCAAGTTGCTCCGGTTCCACGTTCTGTACCGGCAAGAGTAGCCGAGGGCGCGGCCAAGGCAACAGCAACGCCCCCGGTGTCGGTCCAGGCCGCTTGATCGCTTCCATTGCGTCCACCGATCCCCCATATGACAACCGACACCTGCATGGGAATCTATCGCATGTCGAAGCCACTCGTCGTCTCCATCCCCCATCATCTCGGTCGCGAGGAAGCGGTCCGGCGGATCAGAGCTGGTCTTGCCACTGTGCGTTCAAGCTATTCCGCCTTCCTTCACATCAACGAGGAGACGTGGGTCGGCGACCGCCTCATTTTCAATGTGAGCGCCGTTGGGCAAAACGCCGCCGGGCTGATCGATTTTGCCGATGATCATGTGCGGCTCGAGGTCACCTTGCCGTGGCTTCTTGCCAAGCTCGCGGAAAAGTTCACGCCTGCGATCCGCAAGGAAGGCACGCTGATGCTCGAGAAGAAGTAGCGCAGCCGGCGACGCCATCCGGCATGCGTCGAAGCGCGATCGGATCAAGCCTGGTCGCACCTCTTGCCGTCACGGCCGTGCTTGTCACCGCAACTCGGGTTTACCCGAGTTGCGGCACTCCAATTGGGTGCGAACCTCGGGCAAGCCCGAGGTTCGATGCCATCCAGGTCATGGTGGGAGAGTTTTGCTCTTGGCGACGCCGCACGAGGCCGCGACGGTGACTGTCGCCCCGCGTCCGCGCGGCGCCAGCCGCCTGACAATGCTCGCACCAGCGCTGCTCGGGGCTTCGGCTTTCGCCTGCGCCGATGTGCTCAGCAAGGTGACCTTTCGCGAAGGCGGTGACGTGCTTACCGTCTCCACCCTGCGCGGCGTCATAGGCGTGGGTCTGCTCGCGCTCTGGCTGACGCTGACCCGGCAGCCGGCCCGGGCTCCGGTCAGTGCGAAATGGATTTCACTGGGGCTTGGCGTACTGTTCGCCGCCAACGTCTTTCTGGTGTTTTCAGCGATCGCCTCAATCGGCGTTGCGCTCGCTATCCTCACGTATTTCGTCTATCCGCTGCTGACCGGCATCGCGGCCGCTGTTGTTGGACTGGAACGATTGAGCTGGCGAGGAATGCTCGCGGCTGTGGTGGCTTTTCTCGGACTTGGTCTGATGCTTGGCGCGACTCCCGCGAGTTCTCGTGCCCGCCGGTGTCATGGCTGCGATTGTCGCCGCGTGCTGCCGGGTGCTCATGCTTCTGATCACGCGGGCGAGAATGCAGGGTGTCAATCCACTGGCAATCACGCTGTACTCTCTGATCTCATCAACCGCCCTGTTGTCGGCGGCTTCGTTGATAACACGCGACTGGCAGCCGCCGTCCACAATCATCGGCTGGGCCGCTGTGATTGGCCTGAGCATCTTGGTGACGATCGGAATGCTCGGCGTGTTCGTTTCGACGGTACGGATCGGACCATTTCGCACGGCGCTGTTCATGAACCTCGAACCGGCGCTTGCCGCGATTGGCAGCGCCGTATTTCTCGATGAGGTTTTCGCTCCGCTGCAGATTCTGGGCGGCGCGGTGATGGTCGTTGCGCTTACGGCATTCCAGTTACGACGATGACCCAGGCAGTAGGTGCGAAATTACCGGGCGAGCGCGGTTAACCCGCCGTTAACCATGAGCATGCAGGGTCGCGAGGTCCTGCCCAATCGGGGAGAGCCGCGATGAATGTCATTACGCTCGCATCGCGAAAAGGAGGCGCCGGCAAGAGCACCCTGACCGCGCATCTTGCTGCTTGCGCGTACAACGATGGCCACCGCTGTCTCATCATCGATGCCGACCCGCAAGGGTCGCTGACGCTCTGGCATTCCCTGCGCCGGGATGGCCAGCCGGCATTGCAGAACGCGCTGCGCGGCATCGACCGCGCCGTGACCTTTGCCGCCATCGAAGGATATGAGTGGGTGTTCATCGATACCGCACCTACCATGTGGGTCGTTGTGCAGGAGGCAATTCGCGCGGCGACCCTGGTCCTCGTCCCGGCGCGACCGGGTTTTTTCGATCTCGATTCCGTTCGTGAAACCATCGCGGCTGCGCGCGAGCGCGATAAGCCTTTTGCGGTGGTGCTCAACGCGGCGCCGGCCAAGCGGGAGGAAAAGGAAGCTCGCATCCTCGCGCACGCGCGCGCCTTCCTGGACCAGCAGGGGATGCCGGTCTGGTCGGGGCAGATCAGCCACCGCGCTGCATATTCGCTCACGCTCGCCGCGGGCGGAAGCGTTTGTGAGGATGCTCCGGATTCTATCGCTGCTCATGAGGTCTCCGTCTTGTGGTCCGCGGTCGCGCGCTCAGTCGAGGCAGTCAACGCGGCGCATGCTGCGGCGCGCGCCAGGCATGGTCAGGCGGCCTGAGCAAGTTTCCGTCAGCCCACAGCGAGGCAGGCAAGCGCGGCGGGCGCAAGCTTGATCGCTTTGGGAGACTGGCGTCGGCGGCGCTCTGGACGGTCGCCGAGCTTGCCGCTTAGATTTGCGCTGACACCGAGCGAAGGGCAAGGTTATCGCATATGCGATAGCGCGGGGGGCCGCTCAAATGCGAGGGCGGGATCATCTGGGCAAATGCCGCCGGAGAAATATCGTGACCATCACCCGCCGTCGTCTCAATGCGACAGCTTTCGCATCCTTGCTCATGCCGAGCATCGCTACGCATCGGGCACGCGCCCAGGCTTCGCCCGACGCTTGGCCCACCCGTCCCGTCCGTATCGTTGTGCCGTTCGCGGCCGGAGGGCCTACCGATGTGATTGCTCGGATCGTTGGCGAACGACTTGCAAAGAACTGGGGCCAACAGGTTGTGATCGAGAACCGGCCAGGCGGCGGCACCAACATTGCGAACGAGATGGTCTTGCGCTCGGAACCCGACGGCCATGCGGTGTTGATGGGCGGCTCGTCGCAGGCGACAACCCGCGGCCTCTATCATTCGCTCAGCTATGATCCGATCGGCGATTTCGCACCCGTCGCGCTCATCTGCAGCTACTCATTCTTCATGTTCGTGCCGAACTCTCTGCCGGTGAAGTCCGTCGGCGAGTTCATCGCGCACGCCCGGGCAAACAAAGGCAAGCTCACGCTGGCCTCGCCCGGCACCGGCTCTTCACCGCATCTTTGTGGCGAGCTCTTCAAGCACATGGCCGGAATCGACATGGTCCACGTGCCTTATCGCGGGGCTGCCCCGGCGATGAACGACCTTATTCCCGGTCGTGTCCATCTCCTGTTCTCGGGGGGCGCCACGCTCGATAATGCGAGGTCAGGCCACGTACGGGTGCTTGGTTATACGGGGGCCAAACGGGCCGCCATCGCGCCCGAGGTGCCGACCATTGCCGAAACGGCATTCCCGGATTCAATGTGGTGTCCTGGTACGGCTTCTTTGTACCGGTCAAGACGCCAAGGGAAATCATCACGAAAATCAATGCCGACACCATCGCCGCGCTCGCCGATCCGAGCGTCCGAGGGCGATTGGCGCCGCTGGGTTACGAAAGCAGACCCGATCCGCCCGAAAAGGTCGGGGCATCTCTCAAAGCGGAAGCCGAACTGTGGGGTCGCGTCATCAAGGAGGCCGGCATCGCCCCGCTGGACTGATCGCAATTCCTGGAGCGGGCGTGGCGCCCAGAGACCGATCTTGCGCGGCATGCTTTTCGAGCATCCGCAATGTTATCGGATTGCGCTATTTCATCATCTCATCCGGCGGCATCGGACCCCAGAGGTTGGCAGCTTCAGGCGTATTCGGCCAGATTTTTGGGCGTTGCGGATTATCGCGGTGCCAGGGCCGCGGATCAAAATAGCCGAGCGACTCATCCTTCATCTGGTCGAGCTCAGCGAACAGCTCTGTGATTAATCCATTAGGGCTACGATGATAGGTGAAGAGATTGTGGCCGATGCCGTGGCGGCCGGGGCCCCACAAGATGCGGAAGCGATTCCTGCTCAAGAAATCGCAAGCGGTCTGCATATGCGCCCAGTCACGCAACTCAAACGCGGTGTGGAAATGCTTGTCGGTCCCCGTTTCGACAAGGTTGATGGTGTGGTGATCGACTCCGCACCGCAGAAACGAGAAATATTCGCCCATCCAGTCGGAAACCCGAAAACCAAGAACATCGCAATAGAAGCGCGTGATCGCCTTCACGTCGGTCACATGGAAGGCCACGTGGCCGAGTTTGTGCGGCACGATACCCTCACTGCGGAACGGTTGCTTCTGCGGCTCCGGCCGCTTGAAGATCTCCATGACGGTGCCCTTCGGGTCTTCGAACGTCACCATCTCGTTGATCGTGGGCTCAGCGTCCTTTCTTCGTGACGGGTGCAACCCGTGTGCGGCGGTTTGCTTCACGAAAGCGTCAAGATCGTCGTCAGGTCCAAGCTGGAAACCGATCCGCGTGCATCGGGCCTGCGAACCGCCGTGCAAGATCACAGAATGATGCTCGACCGTATTCGCGAGATAGGCTGCTTCCTTGTCTTTCGCGATGAGCGAAAGTCCAAGGATGTCCGTGTAATACGCAACTTGCCGTTCAAGGTCCGGGGTCTCGTAGCTGGCATGGGAGATTTTCTTCACTGCGATCATGCAGGTTGCTCCTTTCGAATACGGGCGTTGGTTTGAGCCGGTGCGGCGCAGCCTCGCAAGAAAACCTTGACCGCAAGCCGTACCGTCTGGTCGACCTTGTCGCGTCTTGCCGCGCGGGGCATCCCGGTCAGCCAGCTCAGCTGGTGCTCGCCGATCAGCATGTCGAGAAACAGGACGGCAAGCCGATAGGGATGCTCTTCGCCAATGCGTCCGGCTTTTTGCTGCTTCGCGATCCAAGCCGCCACGATGTTGTAAGCAGAAGCCGGCCCGGTCTCGAAAAAAAGCCGCCCGGTCTCGGGGAATGTCCGGCCGATCGAAACCATAAGCCGGTGGAACTCGAGAATCGGCGGCGACAGCACCATCGCCAGGAAAGAGTGAGCGATCTCGGTGAGCTGCGCTTCCAGGCTGCCAGCCGCGTCCACATGGATCGCCATGACGACATCCCGGCATTCCTGCCGGACCACGGCTTCGAACAAACCCTCCTTGCCGCCGAACCAGGCATATATCGTTGCCTTCGAGCCGCCGACCACGCTGATGATCTCGTCGATCGAGACGTTGTCGTATCCCTTCTTCAGGAAAAGCGGCGCGGCCAGGCGAACGATGCGTTCGCGGCGCGCTTCAGCGGTCTCTGCGCGACCGAGACCGCGCGGCCGCCGGCCGCGCGCGCCGGTCGCTTAGCGTCTTGAATCGGCATCAGATTTTCTAACCGGAGCGTCATGCAGGTTCAACCTCAAAACTTTTCGATTGCATCATAGCAGGATCTTACTGTAACGTACAGTACGATGTAACGTACAGTACGGTACGGTGTCAAAACAAAAAATCGCGCAATGGGAGATGACGCATGCAACCCGCGGTCCCCCTGAACGACCAGCTCACCGCGCAGACAAAGCTCGCTCTCCGCCGGCTCGCGAGCGCCGTCGCCGTCGTGACATGCCGGGACGGCCAGACGCGGCACGCCATGACGGCCACCGCCGTCAATGCCATGAGCATGGCGCCACCCTCGATGATTGTCTGCGTGAATCGCGCGACCGCATTTCATGCCGCCATCAGTCGTGCCAGGAGCTTCGCGATCAACATCCTGCACCGCAACCAGCTCGAGATCTCGATGGGATGCGGCGGTCAGGCGCGCGGCGAGGATCGCTTCGACCACGGCGCCTGGCGCGAGGAAACCGGCGTCCCGATCCTGACCGACGCGCAGGCGCGCGTTGTCTGCACCAAGGAAGCAAAGTTCGACTACGGATCGCACACGATATTCATCGGACGCGTCACGTCCATCGGCATTCACGGTGAGATCGATCCGCTGATTTATGTTGATGGAAAGTATACGTGCCTGCCGCCGGACGCGATTGCTGTGTCGGCGCTGCAAACGGAAATCGAGATGCTGCGCCAGCTCACGATGTGACGCGCGCCACCCCAAACAGTTCGACGAACGCCGGGGATCGGAAGGAGAACGCCGGACCCGACGATCAAAGCGAAATGCGCCTGCCGGCCAACAGATTGAGGCTCTCGGCCCGCTGTTCCGGCTTTCCCCGATCGATCGGCGGCGGGCGAGGGACCAGGAATCGTAACGGTCGCTGCAGTTATCAGGGAGGATAACCTCATGCAGATGGAAGCAACGCTCCACGTCGGTAACAGCAAGGCGGCGACGCGGCCGGAATTTGCCGAGATCCTCGCTCGGGTGCGCAAGCTGCGTTCGGAGATCGAGTCGCGGGCGCTTGCGACCGAAAAAGCCAAACGGGTGTCCGCCGAAACAATGGAGGCGCTGCGTGACGCGGATGTTTTCCGTACAATGCAGCCCAAGCGCTTCGGCGGCTACGAATATGGCCCCGCGGAGCTTGCGCAGATCGGCTTCGAGCTTGGTCGGGCCTGCGGAAGCACCGGCTGGTGTGGGAGTCTGGCGGTTTGTTTCGGCTGGATGACGGCGTTCTTTCCGCTCGAGGCGCAACAGGAGGTTTGGGCCAATCCGGACAACCTCCTCGCCGTCTCCTACGTGCCCACGTCAAAAGTGGAAGAGGTCGATGGTGGATACAGGATTTCCGGCAGTTGGCCTTGGGCCAGCGGCGTCGACAGCGCCGCCTGGCTCATACTCGCCGCCCTCCTTCCCGGCAAAGGAGGGCCACCGACGCTGGCCTGGTGCCTGGTCCCGGTCAGCGATGTGGTGGTCGATCATGACAGTTGGAACGTGAGCGGGCTTGAGGGCACCGGATCGAAGACCGTCGCGATTTCCGATCCTGTCTTTGTTCCGAAGCACCGCGTGCTGCCCATCGGTGCCATCTTTTCCGGGAAAGTGCCGGGCCTCGATGTGCCGGGGAATCATCAAGCTCGCCTTGGTTATCCGACCTTCGGTCCAACCGCACTGGTCTCGCCGATCGTCGGCATGGCGCAGGGCGCGCTCGATGCTTTCACCGAAACTGCCCGCGACGCCCGCCGAATGGCCCGGCCTGGCGTTTTCGAGAAGGTCGCCGAGTTGCCGCTCATCCAGAGCCTGGTCGGCCAGGCCGCAGCACGCATCGACGCTGCGCAAACCCTCATGCTGACCAGTCTACAGGAAGGTCAGGAAATCGTGCGCGCCGGTGGCGCTCTCGACATCGAGCAGCGCGTGCGCATCCGCCGCAATCACGGCTTTGCCGCGCGGACTTCGGCCGAAGTTGTCAACGACATCTTCTTCAAGTCCGGCGCAGCCGCTGCCGATGAAAAGAACCGTGTGCAGCGTTTCTGGCGCGACGCGAACGCTGCGGCGCTGCACTCCAGCATCGACTGGGACACCTTGTCGGCACTCTATGGGACGCAGCAACTAGGGCTCCAGCCGCAGGGCATATTCTGATCGGAAACGGCCGGGTACCTCCCGACCGCTTTTCTCTGTCAGGACACGAGGCATGCAACGCGCGGATGCACACCGCTAATCGGAAGCAGAGGTGACCACATGATCTACGTTTCGAAAGAGATCGCGGCAAACGAGGGTGTCCAATCAGGGCATCCAAAGTTGAGCCGAAGCGACATCTGGAAGGGTTTGGTGATGAAGGCCGAGAACGCGCTGCCGTTCGTCCCCGGCATGGCGAAGTGTAACGTCGTTAAGCGTATGCCGAACGGGCTGGTCCGCGACATCATCTTCCGGGGCGAGGATGCGCGCGAACGGATCACGCTCTACCCCGAGAAAAAGGTCGTCTTCGTGCGCGAGTTCGGCAACGTCGACGGTTTCATTGTCAACGAGGTACTCGGCGGCGACGACGACCTGCGCCTGCGGTTCAGCTTTGCCTTGCAGCTCGTCGATGCTCCGTCCGATAGTCCCGAGGAGCGCGAGTTTCGGCAGATCATGGAGCGGGATTATCTCAAAGCGGTCGATGCCACGCTCGGCGCCATCCGCAAGATGGTGGGCGACCCGCAATACGCCAAATAGGCGGCGAATAAGCCCGCCGGATGCAAGGGCTTGGGGAGCGTGGGATGGTCGTGCTTGAGCAGCTGCGTTACGTGCGCCTCGGTGCAGGCAATCTCGACCAGGCAGCGGATTTTGCTCAGCGCATTCTCGGGCTCGAGCCGATCGACCGGACCCGGGAGCAAGCGACTTTTCGATCGGATTTTCGCGATTACACCCTTGCGTTCGTTACGGCGGGCCACGCCGCGCAGTCCGTGGGTCTGGAAGTGCGCCATTCAGATGATCTCGACGCGGCTCTTGAAGGAGTGCGTCGGCTTGGACTCTCCGCCGGTCGGGGTTCGGCGGGAGACTGCGCGCTGCGCAAGGTCAAGGACATGATCTGGTTCGCGGACTTCAGCGGCAACCGCATCGAATTGGTGGTGCGGCCGCTGAACTCGGGTTGGCGTTACTTTCCCAGCCGGGATGCCGGTATTCGAGGTCTCGCCGGCGTGATCTTGCGCTCCGTTGACATCGAGAAAGACTTGTCGATTTGGTCTGGCATTCTCAACGCTCAAATCAGTGACTGGGCAGGCGACGCAACGTATCTGCGTTTTGATGATGCCCATCATAGGATAGTCTTATTCCCGGCCACCCGGCCAGGCATTCTCTCCGTCGAATACGCGGTCGAGGACGTAAACCTGTTGATGCGGAATTATTACGTTCTACGCGACTTGCAGGTCGCCGTTGTGCACGGGCCGGGACGCCGTCCCGCTTCCGAGCAACTGTTTCTCACGTTCGCCGGACCGTCCGAAGTTCTTTTCAGCTTCGTGGCAGAAGGTGCGGTGGTCGAAGCGGAAAAGCGCCGGCCGCGGCAGTTCCCGGCTGGCCCAACGGGACTGTGCAGTTGGGGAAGCGAATGCAAGATCGGCGAGTTTAGCGAGGGCGAACGGTCGAAGTCGCCAACCCGCGACGATCTGAATAGGAGACCCTGACATGATCAAGCTTCAAGACGTCTCCTACGTCCGCCTTGGCACCGCCGATCTCGATGGCGCGGCCAGGTTCGCCACGGATTATCTGGGTCTCGAAATCGCGCACCTTTCGAAGGACTCGGTGTATCTCAAGTCCGATCAGCGTGAGCACACACTGTGCTACTTTGCCGGTTCCCCGGCGGATCAGACCGCCGCGTTCGAAGTTTCCGAGCGCTCGGAACTGGAGGCGGCGGCTTGCGAGCTTGATCGGCTCGGTCATCATGTCCGCTTTGGCTCGGAGAAGGAAGCTGAATTGCGTCAGGTCCGAGGCTTCATCGCCTTTAAGGACCCGACGGGCAACAACATCGAGCTTGTATGGCGGCCCGCCTACAGCAACCGGCGCTACCACGGCGAACGGGACGCCGGGATAACCGGATTTAGCCACATTGGACTCTGCACCACCGACGCGGCCCGCGACGAAGCCTTTTGGACCAAAGTGTGCAACGCCCGAGTCAGCGACCGGATCGGCGATGCGGCGCTGCTGCGTATCGACGAGGTCCATCACACGATCGCACTGTTTCCGACGAACCGGGCAGGTATCCAGCACATCAACCATCAGGTCGCCACAAGCGACGACGTGATGCGCTCGTTCAATTTCCTTTCTGCACGTCAGGTGCCCATGGTGTTCGGCCCGGGACGGCATCCAACATCCTCGGCGCGATTCCTGTATTTTGAGGGTCCGGATGGAATGGTCTTCGAATACTCTTCGGGCGTCCGCGAGATTGCCGACGAGTTGCTTTATCGCGAGCGGCAGCTTCCGTTTGATCCGAAGGGGTTCTGCGAATGGGGCGCAAAGCCGCAGATCAAAGAGTTTCGTAATTGAGTGGCCCAGGGCTTTTTCCTCGATCGCCCGAGCACGCACTCAATCCATTGCCAGCACGCCCTTCGACTTGAAGATATTGCGGATGCGTGTCGCGTAGTCGTGAAAGCGCTGCGGCAGCTGATCAAGGCGGCGCGGACGCGGCAAGTCGATATCGATGATCTCGACGATGCGTCCGGGCCGCGGGCCCATGACCACCACGCGGTCGGAAAGCAGCACCGCTTCCGGGATGCTGTGCGTGATGTGCAGCGCCGTCTTGCGCTTCTCCATCCACAGGCGCTGAATGTCCATTGAAATTTGCTCGCGCGTCAGGGCATCGAGCGCGCCGAACGGCTCGTCCATCAGCAGCATGCTCGGTTCGTGCACCAGCGCGCGGCAGATCGACACCCGCTGCCGCATGCCGCCAGACAATTCATATGGCCGCTTCTTCTCGAACTCGGCAAGACCGGTCGCCTTGAGAAGAGCGCGCGCAATCGGCTCGAATTTGGCACGGTCCATCCTGCGGATATCGATCTGAAGCATGACGTTGGCGAGCACGTCGCGCCAATCAAGCATGATAGCTTCCTGGAACACGATGCCGACGTCGGTCTGCGGCCGGTCGACGCGATTGCCGTCGACGGTGATCGATCCCGACGTATAGGGCGCAAGCCCCGCAACCATTTTCATGATCGTGGTCTTGCCGCAGCCGCTCGGGCCGACAATGGCGACGAACTCCGATTGCTTGATGTCGAGATTAAGGTCTGCGCACGCTTCGACCATGCCGCTCTTGGTCTGATACGTTTTCCCAACGTTGCGCAGCCGGATATAGGGGTCGCTCATTGCGACGGGTTACTTCTTCGGCATGTAGGGCGGCTGCGACAGATACGCGTTGGTGTAGTATTTGCTCATGTCGGTTACTTCCGCCATTTTCGCGTACTTCTGCAGCAGATCCTGGCTCTCCTGCCAGTCTTCCTTTGCCGACCAGAAGAGCGGCTTGCCCTCCGTGTGCTTGGTGTGGATGATGGTCATCGTGCCGTCGATCTCGAGCAACGCGATCTCCTTGTTGAACGCCTTTGCGTGTCTCAGGAAAATATCGGCCGCTTCATCCCGGTTCTTGTCCGTGTAGTCCCAGCCCCGTTGCGAGGCGCGCAGGAAACGCTTGAGCAGGTCCTGGTTCCTGGCGTCCTGCGCCCAATCGTTATTTACGATAATGGCGCTGCTGAGCGTTGTGATGCCGGCGAGGTCGTAAAGCCTCGTCCAGCCCATCTTCACGCCGCTTTGCAGCTGCATGCGCGGGCCCTGGTCCATGAAATAGCCGAGCAGCGCGTCAGACTGCCTGTTGAGCACGGCTTGCTCTTTTGCCGCCGGGTTGGCGACAGTTATGAGGTTCACATCGCTCATCGGCATGTTCAGCTTGCCCATGAAGGCGGTGAAGATCGCAAGGCTCGCGTCACCGGCGGTGATCGCGATGCGGCTGCCCTTTATCTCGGCCACTGAGGTCGGCCGCGGATTGTCGGCGCGGTAGATGAAGGCCATCGGGCTCTGCTGCAGCGATACGCCGACCGCTTTGATCGGCATGCCGGCATTGACGCCGCGCATCATTGTGGCGGCGTCGACATAGGCCACCGGGTTGGTCTGGTTGGCGACGAGCTGCGCCACAGTGGTGGAGCCGCTGCCCTCGACGATGCCGACGTCAAGGCCTTCGTCCTTGTAGAAATCTTTGTCCTGAGCGACGAAGAATGGGGCGTGCTCGCCATAGAGCGTCCAGTTGAGGCGGAACGGGAATTTCTCGAGCGCCTGCGCCCGCGCGGTCGTTGCGAACGCCGACACGGTTGCGACCGCGGCAAGCACCGGTAACAAGAGCCTTGAACGCTTCATTGCCTTTTTCCTCCTTGAATTGGCCTTTATAGAGCATCGTCCCATCAGCTGCTCCGACGTCATGCCCGCGCTTGTCGCCGCAAGTCGTGGTCTACCCGACTTGCGGCACCCTATTGAGTGCGGACCTCGGGCAAGCCCAAGGTCCGATGGCATCCACGTCTTCGAGCAGCAACGAAGGCGTGGATGGCCGGGACAAGCCCGGCCATGACGACGGAAACAGCGTCTTACATTGTGCCGGCCTCCTGCACGCGGTGTGTCACGTGCCAAGGGATCAGCAAGCCTTCGATCAGCTCGACCAGATAGTAAAAGACCAGACCGATGATGGTAAGCGCCACAATGGTGGCGAACATCAGCGAGGTCTGCATGTTGGAGTTCGTGACCAGCAAGAGGTAGCCAAGGCCCTTGTCGGCGCCGACGAACTCGCCGACCACCGTACCGGCGATCGCCAGCGTCGCCGCCACCTTCAGGCCGCTGAACAGATAGGGAAGACTGGTCGGCAGGCGGAATTGCGTGAACACCTGCAATTTGGTTGCGCCCATGGAACGCGCAAGATCGGCCATTTCCGGCGACATCGAGCGCAGCCCGATGGCTGCATCGATCACAATCGGAAAGAACGAGATCAGGAAGGCGAGCAGGATCTTCGGCGTCGCGCCGACGCCGAACCAGACCAGAAAGAGCGGCGCCACCGCGACCTTCGGCACGATCTGGAAAAACAGCATCGTCGGCATGACAAATTCGTTGAAGCGGCGCGACGAGGTGATGGCGATGGCGAGCGGAATTGCCACGGTAACCGCAAGCGCATAACCGAGCAGCATCTCATAGACAGTGATCCAGCCATGGCGCAGGAGGTCGGAAAAGTCGGTGACGAAGGTATCGGCAATTGCTGTCGGCGTCGGCAGCAGATAGGGCGGCACCTTCCAGAGGATGACGAAAAACTGCCAGGCGAGCAGGAAAGCAAGAATGCCGACCAGTGGTGTCAGCTTCTTGAGCGCACCCCAACCAGCATCCACGCCCATGCCCATCGATGATTTTGCCGCGTCACTCATTTTGGAGCCATCACTCATGGGCGCGATCCTCCCGATTCGAGCTTCGCCTCATGCCGGCAATGCATCTTGCATGTGAGCGGCGCGCCGCATGCGCTCATGCCCCGCGAATGCGCCGGGCCATCGCACGTACAACCCCGTCTGTCGAACCGGATGCCGGACGGCGTGACAAGCGAACGAGTAATAGTAGCATGAGCGGCGCTTACTGGATCGCCCGCTTAAAGCGGGCGATGACGGCTGAGAATGGCAACTCTAACCGAATACACCCCCAGCAAAAGAGAAATTCCGGAGGCGTTTCAGAGATGCCGAGCATGAGCACGACGTGGCAGTCAGCAGGAATAGCACATGAGCGCCCCCCATTTCCGCGTCCGGGAGGTTGAGCTGTTCGAGCGGGAGGTGCGCCTGCGCCTGCCTTTTCGCTTCGGGGTGGTGACTCTGACCCAGGCGCCGCAATGCTTTGTGCGCGCGCGCATCGAATATGTCGATGGCCGCACGCAATGGGGTGCGGCCGCTGAGTTGCTGGCGCCAAAATGGTTCGACAAGAATCCGGCGCTGTCAAACGATGACAATTTCGATCAGCTGCGGTTATCGCTGGCACTTGCCGCCGATGCATACACGCAGGAGGGGCCAGCCCGAACCGCATTCGGCCATTTCGCCGCCCATCATGACGAGCAGATCGCGCAAGGCCTTGACCGCGGCTTGAATCC
Organism: uncultured Alphaproteobacteria bacterium; assembly: GCA_963841105.1. Taxonomy (GTDB): domain Bacteria; phylum Pseudomonadota; class Alphaproteobacteria; order Rhizobiales; family Xanthobacteraceae; genus VAZQ01. The sequence continues at coordinate 111,901 of CAWJCB010000018.1, read as the reverse complement.
GCTGATCGCGAATTTTGGTCCGGCGCAGATCGACCGCGCGATCCTCGATGCCCTCGGCTTGATCGAGGGCTGCTCCTTTTACGACGCGATGCGCTTGAACCTTGCCGGCCTCGATCCCGCTTTGTTGCCGCATCATGTGCCGGACTTGGCCGGCTTCAACATGGACGCATTTCTTGGCGGTTTAACGCCGGCGGAAACCGTCGCCGCTCGCCACACGGTGGGCCTGGTTGACGTCATCTCTGGACATCCGGGGCAGGCGAACGATGGCCTTCCTGAGTCGCTGGAAGAGGTCGTCGCCGCCTACGGCCACAGGTATTTCAAGCTCAAGGTCGGCGGCGATCCGCCAGCCGACCTTGAGCGCCTCACCGAGATCGCAGCCGTGTTGAGCCGGATCGAAGCGCCATATTTTGTGTCACTCGACGGCAACGAGCAGTACAACGACGCCGCTGCATTGGGCGAGCTGTGGCAACGCATGGAAAAGACCGCGGCGCTGCGCCGGCTGGTGTCCGGCATCATGTTCATCGAGCAGCCCATTACCCGCGTTCACGCCCTTGTCAACGATGTCTCGGCGCTCGCGCGCACGAGGCCGGTCATCATCGATGAGTCGGATGATGGTTTTGAAGCCTTTCCCCGCGCCAAGGAGCGTGGCTATTCCGGCGTGTCCAGCAAGTGCTGCAAGGGCCTGTACAAGTCCATCGTCAATGCGGCGCGCTGCACAATGTGGAATGCGCAAGAGGGCGCCAGAGCGGGCGCCGGCCGCTATTTCATGAGCGGCGAAGACCTGACAACCCAGAGCGGCATCGCCGTGCAGCAGGATCTGGCGCTGGTTAATCTGATCGGCCTGAAGCACGTCGAGCGCAATGGCCACCACTACGTCAACGGCATGATGGACCTGCCGGAAGCCGAGCAGGCGGCTTTTCTTGTCGCGCATCGCGACCTTTACGAGCGCCGTCACGGCGCGGTGCGGCTCCGCATCCGCAATGGCGAGCTGGCAGTTCGGTCGCTTGCCGCCCCAGGCTTTGCCTCCGGCGCCTATCCCGACTGGACGACGCTTGCCGCTTTACCTCTCCCCGCTCGCGGGTGCTCGCGGGGAGAGGTCGCGAGCGAAGCGAGCGGGTGAGGGGGTCTTGTCGAGCCACAGACTGGTTGACAGCGCTCCTCACCCCAACCCTCTCCCCGCAAAGAGCGGGGAGAGGGAGCGTTAGCAGCGCCCCTCGTAGAGATCGCGTCCGCGCACGAGCGCACGGATTTTGCCGTCGGCAATGCCGCGTTTAAGCATCCAGAAGCCGCAGTCGGGATGAACGTATTTCACGCGCCCGGCGCCGAGCACCTTGTCGGCATGCTCGATAGCGCGAGCGATTGCGTCCGCGGATTCGATCGCTGTCTGCTTGATGTCGACAACGCCGAGGCCAAACCCGATTTCCGGGCGCAGGTCCTTGAAGACTGCAAGTTCCTCGGCGGGACGGTGCGCGTTCTCCATGACGATGTGATCCACGTGCAGGGCGTTGAGATAATTGATCAGCTTGCCCCAGCCGCCCTTCTGAATCGTCTGGCCGCCATAATTGCCGAAGCACAGATGCACTGCCGGCGTTGTTGGAACGGCGGACAGCACGCGGTTGATGGCTTGCGCGGCCCATTCCCATTCCTCCGGCGCTCCCGGAAGATTAGCCTCATCGACCTGGATGACCGCGGCATCGATGTATCGGACCTGTTCCGCCATTACGCCGGCGATGGCGAAGGCGAGCTCGGATTTGTGCTTGTAATGCGTGTCGAGCAGCATCTTGGCGAGCATGTGCGGGCCGGTGACGGTGAATTTCAACGCCTTCGTCGCCAGCGCCTTGGCGCGCTCGCAGGCGGCCGGGAGGTCGAGCGAGCCCGGCCCAACCGGCGCGACGACCACGCCGGGCGGACGCGTGCGAAACTCCATGCCGGGCGCCTGCCTGAAGGCCATCCATTCGGCGAGGCTGATCTCGCGCCGTACCCCGGCCATCGGCCGCACAAAATATTCGATCATGCCGTTCGTCTCGGGATGATCCACGTCGAAACGATAGAGCTCGCCGTCGCAGACGAGATCAATCCCGGCTTTCTCCTGCGTCGCAATAACCACGCGCGTGGCGTCGGCCAGCGCCTGCTCGGAGGGAAGCGCAACGAGCCAGTCCGGTATGGGGTAAGATCCGACAGTGGTGGTTTGAATGCGCGGTGGCGGCACGTGAAGCGCTCCTCCGATGATCTTATGCCGTCATGACGTGATGACGTCAGGCATTTAGCCGCAGCTCGGGATGCGCGCGATGCCAGGCTATCGTCGTCGCGATGGCGTCGGCGAGCGGCGTCAAGGGTATCGCGCCGAAGCGCGTCGCATACTTGGTGCCGTCGAGCAGGATCGGCTGCGACCATACATGGCTGATGTCGGTCACGCCACGCAAGTTCGCATCGAGCACGCTCCCGACTGACAAGAGCCAGCGCGACACGGCGAGCACACGCGGCTTGCGACCAGCAGCCCGGTACACCATTTCGACGAACTGGCGCGGGGTCGTCTGCGCGCCGGGCAGATTGAACACCGCGGCGTCGCAGTCCGCGGCGGTCGCGACCTCGACGAGGGCACGCGCGGCGTCAGGCATGTAGACCAGCTCGATCGCTACGTCGATCGGTCCCGGCCAGAGCGCGCGCCGATCGCCCAGGGCGCTGCGGAACACGCGCGTCGTCAACGAGCTCACGCTCGGACCATAGAATTCGGGCAAGCGAACGATCGCGTAGCGAATGCCGGCTGCGCAAATCTGCCGCTCCATCGCTGCACGCAACTCGCCTCGCTGCGACGTTGGCGACGACGCACGCAATTCAGCGACGAGATCGCCGGCGCGACCGGGACCGTAGATCCAGACGTTTGCGGGAAACATGAGGCGCGTGTTGGTCTGGCGCGCGGCCGCGATTGCGCACTCGAGCAGGGGCGGGAACGTCGTCAGCCAGGTCGCCAGGCGTGGGTTGACGCAGAACATCGTGGCGTCGGCACCTGCCACCGCGCGCACAACATCATCGACACGCGTGGCATCGCCGACGACGGTTGCCACGTCACCCGGCAGCTGCGCGCGTTTCGGATCGCGCACAAGCGCGACGACATTATGCTGTGCGGCGCGCGCCGCATCGACGACGTTGCGTCCAAGCCCACCGCCTGCACCGAGCACCGCGATCCGCATGCTCTCCCGCCACTTCGCAACTGTCTGGGTCCTTATGTATCACAGCGATATAGTTTGGCATGGTCCTACATTGGAAACTCGCGCGAAGTGATGTCGTCCCAGGAATAGGGGCAGCTTTCCGGAAAGCGGCTTTCCTCGAGATCCGTTTCTTTGACCGCCCGCAGACGCGCCCTGCGATAAGCGCGGACAGACGCTTCCGGGATGCGAGGCCGCAGGCCCGGGTTGTCGGCCAGCAGGTCTGCGACGCGCAGCCGCTGCTCTCTGATGGTGGCCGACCAAGAGCGACCGCGCCGATCGGGCTGATGATCCCACTTCAACATGTGCAGCATCAGGACCCTGAGCGCGCTTTCAAGCTTGTAGAACTGTTCCCGCCCCAATGACTCGATCTCCTCGGCAAGATTTTCGCGGTCGAGCGCATTCCACCGTCCCGCACGCAGATGGCGGGCTTGTGCGATCAACCAGGAATAAAAGTCGGCCTGGTAGTTGGCGGGACGCGTCTCGTCACCCGGCGCAAGCGGGACCTGGTGAAGCGGGACCTGGTTATCAGTGACGGGCTTGCTCATCACTTTCCTCACACCCGCTGCACGAAGCTGTCGACGACGCGCTTTTCTCCCGCGCGGTCGAACGCAACGGTGAGCTTGTTGCCGTCGACGGCGGTGACGTTGCCGTTGCCGAATTTCTGATGGAACACGCGCTCGCCGACCGCATAGTCGGAGATGGTCCCGGTCAACGTGGCTATAAGCTCGCCTTCAAGAGTAAGCGGCAGGCGGGTTCTGCCACGCGGGCCGCTTTTCTTCACTCCATTCCGGCTCGAACGGAATATGGCATCCTCGGCCATCTCCCCAACCACGAAGGGGGATTCCGCATGCTCGTCGAATCCTCCACGGCCGCCTTTTTGTTTCTGCGCGCGCTGCCATCCGGGGGTGGAATATCCTGAGTTGAAATGCGTCATCTCGTCGAAACGCGACGCGCCAATATTGCCGTAACCGGAGAATCCGCTCCGCGATTCCATCACTTCCACATCAGCTACCGGCAACTCGTCGAGGAAACGCGATGGAATGTTCGATGACCAGGTTCCGTGCATGCGCCGGTTCGCGGCGAAATAGATCTTGGCTCGGCGGCGCGCCCGCGTGAGCCCGACATGGGCGAGCCGCCGTTCCTCCTCGAGACCGGCCCGCCCCTGGTCATCCAACGAACGCTGATGCGGAAATAACCCTTCCTCCCAGCCCGGAAGGAAAACCGTGTCGAACTCAAGACCCTTGGCGGAGTGCAGCGTCATGATCGACACCACCTCGCCTTCGCCCTTGTCGCTGTCCATCACCAGCGAGATATGCTCGAGGAAGCCTGCAAGATTCTCGAACTCCTCCATCGCGCGGATGAGCTCCTTGAGGTTTTCCAGGCGACCCGCGGCGTCGGCGCTGCGGTCCTTCTGCCACATCTCCGTGTACCCGGACTCATCGAGCACGGCCTGAGCCAGATCGGTGTGCGCCAGAACGTCCTTCTGCGCGCGCCAGCGCTCGAACGCGGCAAGAAGGTCGCGCAGCGCCCCGCGAGCCTTAGGCTTGAGCTCGTCACTTGCGATCACGGCGGCCGCTGCGGCGGTCAGGGGAACATTCCGCTTGCGGGCATGCGCGTGCAGCATCTGCATCGTTGCTTCGCCCAAGCCGCGCTTGGGCACGTTCACAATGCGCTCGAAGGCGAGGTCGTCGCTCGCGGAGTGCACGACGCGAAGATAAGCCAGGGCATCGCGGATCTCCTGGCGCTCGTAGAAACGCGGCCCACCAAGCACGCGATACGGCAATCCCATGGTGATGAAGCGATCCTCGAACTCGCGCATCTGGAAAGAGGCGCGCACGAGGATCGCAATCTCGTCCAGCGAATGCGCCTTGCCGCACCCATCGTCGCGCTGCAGCGCCTCAATCTCGTCGCCGATCGCGCGTGCCTCTTCTTCCGAGTCCCAGCACGAGCTCACCTGTACTTTGTGGCCTGGCTCGGCCTCCGTTCGCAGCGTCTTGCCAAGGCGACCTTCGTTATGGGCGATGAGGTACGAGGCCGCGGCGAGGATGTGGGCGGTCGATCGATAGTTGCGCTCGAGGCGAATGATCTTGGCGCCGGGAAAGTCGTGCTCGAAGCGCAGGATGTTGTCCACCTCGGCGCCGCGCCAGCCATAGATGGATTGGTCGTCATCGCCCACACAGCAGATGTTCTTCAGCACGCGGTTAAATGCTGGCTCGATGTGCTCCCTCTCCCCGCTTGCGGGGAGAGGGCCGGGGTGAGGGGTGCTGGTGCTCTGCCCCAGCAACCGCAGCCAAAGATATTGCGCGACGTTGGTGTCCTGATACTCGTTGACCAGAATGTATCGAAACCGCTGCTGATATTGACGCAGCATCTCGGGCCGCTCGCGAAAGAGCCGGATGCACTGAAGAAGGAGATCGCCGAAGTCGGCAGCGTTGAGCACCTTCAGGCGTTCCTGATAAGCGAGGTAAAGCTTCTTGCCTTTACCCGACGCGAAGCTCGCGGATTCTCCGGCAGACACCTGCTCCGGCGTCAGGCCGCGGTTCTTCCAGGAGTTGATCAATCCGGCGAGGACGCGCGCCGGCCAACGCTTTTCGTCGATGCCTTCCGCCTCGAGCAACTGCTTGAGCAGGCGGATTTGATCGTCCGTATCGAGAATGGTGAAATCCGGCTTGAGCCCGACCAGCTCGGCGTGCCGGCGCAGAATCTTCGCGCCGATGGAGTGGAACGTCCCGAGCCAAGGCATTCCCTCGACGACTTCTCCAACCATGGCGCCGATGCGGGCTTTCATTTCCCGCGCTGCCTTGTTCGTGAAGGTCACGGCAAGTATCTCGCCCGCGCTTGCGCGACCGATGGCCAGGATGTGCGCGATGCGCGTGGTGAGCACGCGGGTCTTTCCGGTTCCGGCGCCGGCGAGCACGAGGACAGGTCCATCGAGCGTCTCGACAGCAAGTCGCTGTTCCGGGTTGAGATCATGCAGATAGGACGGCGCCGCGGCGGCCCGCGCGCGCGCGGCAATTCCGCCCGGCTTTGGCGCCGGCGCTACAAGGTCCTGGATCTTGCTGGAATTGGCCATGCCTGGTTCAGATTTGCCTGGTCCATGATCGGCCGGCCACTTGGCCGGCGAGATGCACATCGAATCTCATGCTAAAGATGGCACTCCAAGCCGCAAATAGGGAGAGGCAAAGACTCACCCGCGGTTCTCAGGCATCGCTATCCGGCGTCCGGCGCCTTGTGGGCGAGGCAAGGACGCATGCTTTGCCTTCATCCGCTCAAGCTCGGCCAGGAGGCTTGTGGGAAAGGGGGCCGTGCGCTTGGCGTCCATGTCGACGTGAAGAGACATGTTTTCGGAGGTAGCCGAGACCCAGCCCGCATCGGCATGAAGCAACTGCTCGAAAAAATGCATGCGCTTGCTGTCGTAGTCGAGCAGCTGAAGCGTCACCCGCACCGGCGCCTGCGCGCGCAACTCACGCAAATAGCGCACGTGCGCCTCCGCCGTGAAGCAGGAATGCCGGCGAGTTCTTGACATATTCCAAGCCGCATCCCAGGCGCTCGAATGCCTCATCGACTGCGCGGTCGAAAAGAACATTGTAATAGGCCATGTTCAAATGGCCGTTGTAGTCGATCCAGGCCGGCTCGACATGCATCAGCGAGGAGACGAAAAGAGGCGCCAGATCGTCAAGTTTGAGCATGATGCAACATCAGTTTTGGGTGGGGGAACGGACGGGCACTTGCGTGGCCTCCGGTGTGAGCCCATTTTCGGCGCAATGGCGGCCGTCGTGAAACAATGAAGCACATGCTCGATACAAGCTGGCTGCCGCCGGTTATCGCCCAGGTCTCCGAGCGGCTGGTCAGCACAATCAGCGAATTTAACGGTACGGCGAGCGTCTGGGTCGCCGTGACGGGGCTCAGCCGAAGCGGCAAAACCGTTTTCCTGACGAGCCTCATTCATAATCTGCTGAGCTCGCTTCACAGCCCCCATCGAATGCCGCTGCTCGAAGTCGTGGGCTCGCGCCGGCTGATTGCCGCTCATCTTGAGGATGCCCGAGCTCACGGCCTGCCGCGCTTTCCTTATTTCAGCAATATCGAAAAGATGGCCGCAAGCGCTCCTGACTGGCCCGCGCGCACCGTCGACATCAGCGAGATCGCCCTTGAACTGCGCTTCGTGCCGGCCAACACCGTTGGCAAGTTTCTGAGCGAGCTCACGGGGAGCCCCGCAAAAGTGACCGTCAGAATAGTCGATTATCCCGGCGAATGGCTGCTCGATCTGCCTCTCCTGGAGCAGAGCTTCACCGATTGGTCGCGGACGACCATGGGCCTGATCCGTAGCGGCAGCCGCGCCGGCATCGCGGGCGACTTTCTCTCTTACCTTGACCAGCATCCAGCAAATGAGCCCGCGAGTGACGAAGTCGCCAGGAAGGCGCACGATCTTTATTGCGCGTTGCTCGTAAAAGCGCGCGACCAGCACGGGTTGACTTATCTTCAGCCTGGAAGGTTCCTGTGTCGAGGAACGCTGGCCGATGCGCCTTTTCTGTGGTTCTCCCCCGTTGATATCCGCACTGGTGTCGATGCGCCGCTTCCTCACAGTCTTGGCGCGCTCATGGCAGAGCGCTTCGAGGCTTACAAACGCGAAGCGGTGAGCCGGTTCTACGAAGATCATTTCCGGCATTACTCGCGGCAGATCGTCCTGGTCGATGTACTCCACGCCTTGCTGGCGGGACGTGAAGCCTTTGAGGACGCGCAGCGCGCGGTCGGGGTCATTGTGGACAGCTTTCGCTACGGCCACGGTGGAATGCTCTCCAAGCTGCTGTTTGGTTCGCACATCGACAAGGTTCTCTTCGCCGCGACCAAGGCCGATCATGTTCCGGACATCCAGCGCGATCATCTTGCGGCACTCCTGCGCAACATGGCGGCACTTCCCGTGCTCGACGTGAAAAGCAGCAATGCCCAGTTCGATGTCACCGCGATTGCCTCGGTCATTTCCACGGCGGAAGAATCCCAGGTGATCGACGGGCAGCGGGTGCAGGTCGTGGTCGGCCGGCCAGTCGGGGCAAAGACGCAGTCGAAATTTTTTGTCGGCAACGTTCCGATCCGTCCTCCGCGCGCCGATGCCTGGGGATCGCCGTTCCTCAATGTGCCGGTGTTCGAGCCGCCCGCCATTGATCCAGCCCCGATCGACGGGATTGCCCATATCAATCTCGATCTCGCCCTCGAATTCCTGCTCGGAGACAAATTACGATGACACAGGCAGCGCACGATCGGGACATTCCTTTGGGGCCGCCTTTGGGCCCGCGGGTCATCGAGGCGGAGCCGGCGGAGGAGCCCGCACGGTTTCGAGTTCGCCGGACCGCAGGTGATCACGACCGATCGGACGGAGCGGATCGTGCCGGCGATGCAGGCAATCACGCCAGTCTTGCGGGAGCCGGTCAGCAGGCGGGATCCGATCGTCACTTTCGGCATCGCGGGCGTGGCTGTCCTGTTCGTGGGATGGCTGGCGGTTGACGCGGTGGGTTGGATTTCCGCGGCATTCGAACGCAGCGCCGCACTGGGAACCTTCGCGGCAGCTGCGATGATCGCAGGCGTGAGCGGGGCGGGCGCGGTGATCGCGCGCGAGATTGCGAGCTTGTTGCGGCTGAAGAACGTCGAGGGCGTTCGCCGGCGCTTTTCCGATGAGAGCCTCGCCGCGGCGCAGACGCGTGCGGCCGTCGCCGAGGTCGTTGCCGTGTTGCCGCGTGATCCCGAAACCCACCGGGCGATCCAAAGTTTCCAGCGTCAGACCACGGCGCATCATGGCAGGCGCGCAGCAGATAGAGCTTTTTTCCCGTACCGTGATGAAGCCGCTCGACCAGCGAGCCGAGGCGCATGTTCGCACGGCCGTGCTGCGCGCCTTCGGAATCACGGCTATCAGTCCGACGGCCTTGACAGACGCGGCATTTTTTCTTGCTTGCGGCGTGCGCATGGTGCGCGGCGTCGCGAGCTCGTATGGGCATCGGCCCACGACCGCGGCGACGCTGCATCTGCTGCGCCGCCTTTTGCTGGAAGCAGGAAAGCTTGGCGCGGTCGATCTCGCCAGCGCCTCACTGGTGCAGCATCTCGGTGGCGCCGTCACCGAGCGCTTTGCAACCAGCACCGCGGAAGCGCTCTACGCCGCGTATCGCATGGCCCGATTGGGCATCATTGTGATGGATCTCTGTTGACCGATCGCATTTCGGGAGGACGAGGTTCCAAGCGTTGCGTCGCTCGTCGCGGGCGTCGTCCGGCGACGGTCAGAGCCGCAGACTGCTCTCCCGCGAGAACAAGCGCATGTGCCGTAGATCCCGGCGCGCAGTTTGCAACGGGAGTTTCATGGTGTGCTGCTGACGTGATGCTCAATTGGCGCCTGTATTTTCCACTCCACCTGGATATGATGAAGCTCACCTGAGAATGGGAAGGTTTTCGTGGCACACGCCCGCAAAGAGATCCGGCGCCGTCGCAACGCCATTGACGCTGCCATAAGCGGCCTGGCGGCAAGATTTGGGAACTGTTTGGTCACCTCGCAGGCGGTGTGCGAGCAGCATGGCCACACGACCACCTGGATCTCCAACGAGCCGCCGGACGCGGTGGTGTTCCCGCAGACCACATCCGACGTTCAGGATGTCGTGCGCATCTGCGCCGCGCACGGAATGCCGGTCGTGCCATTCGGCACCGGCACATCACTTGAGGGGCACGTCAACGCGCCCTTGGGCGGAGTGTCGATCGACTTTCGCGACATGAACAATGTGCTGGCGGTGAATTCAAGCGACCTCGATTGCGTGATCGAGCCCGGCATCACCCGCAAGCGGCTCAACGAGCATTTGCGCGATCAGGGGTTATTCTTTCCGATCGATCCTGGCGCGGACGCTTCGCTCGGCGGGATGGCAGCGACGCGTTGCTCCGGCACGAACGCCGTACGCTATGGCACCATGAAGGACAACGTGCTCGCGCTCAAGGTGGTCCTGGCCAACGGCGAGCTCATCAGCACCGCGCGCCGTGCGAAGAAATCCTCAGCGGGCTACGATCTCACGCGTCTCCTGGTCGGCTCGGAAGGCACGCTCGGCGTGATCACCGAGCTTACGCTCAAGCTTGCCGGGATCCCCGAGGCCATTTCAGGTGGCCATTGTTGCTTCCCCTCGGTCGAGGCGGCCTGCAACACGGCAATTGCAACCATCCAGTCGGGCATTCCGATAGCGCGCGTGGAGCTGCTGGACGAGTTGCAGGTCAAGGCGACCAATCTCTATTCCAAGCTGTCCTTGCCAGAGGCGCCGATGCTGTTCGTCGAATTTCACGGATCGCCTGCCGGCGTCGCCGAGCAGGCCGAGCGCTTCGGCGAGATCGCCCGCGATTTCGGCGGCACCGGTTTCGAATGGGCAACAAAGGCGGAGGATCGTACCCGTCTGTGGCAGGCGCGACATGACGCCTACTGGGCCGGACGCGGCTTGCGGCCCGGGGCGCAAGTCGTTGCAACCGATGTTTGCGTGCCCATCTCGCGATTGGCCGAGTGCGTGACGCAGACGCAGCGGGACATCGCCGAGAACGGACTGGTTGCGCCCATCCTCGGCCATGTCGGTGATGGAAATTTTCATCTTGTGCTGCTGGTCGACCTGGGGGATGCGGACGAAGTCAGCAAAGCGAAGAACTTGTGTGAGCGCCTGGTCCAGCGGGCGCTGGCGATGGATGGGACGTGCACCGGTGAGCACGGTGTCGGCCAAGGCAAGATGAAATACCTTGTGCAGGAGCTGGGGGAGGGGACGCTTCAAGCGATGGCCGCCATAAAGCGCGCGCTGGATCCACAGAACATCATGAATCCAGGGAAAATAGTTCCGTAGCCCGCATGAGCGACAGCGAAATGCGGGATCTCCGGATGTCGCTTTCGCTCATCCGGACTACATTCTTCGCGCGCCGCTTTCGGCAGTCACTGCAAGTCACTGACAAGAGACACAGAATAGCCTTCAACCTTGAATAACTATTGGCTTCGCTGCGACAAGGCGAATGTCAGCGGCGGACCGCCCTGTTATGCTAATGCATGTGAGCGTTGGCGTTTTCGAACGCAGGCGTGTCGCAAAATCTTAGACAGCCGGTGGAGACGGCGTGCAAACAACCCTGCTTGGTCTCGCAATTGCCCTCATTCTGGCCCTGGCAACGGCGCTGGTCGGACCGCTTTTGATCGACTGGAGCCGCTATCGCCCAGAGTTCGAAGCGCGCGCTACCCAACTCACGGGGCTAAAGTTTCACATCACCGGCCCGATCGATGCGCGGGTGCTGCCCACGCCGACTCTTGTCATGCAAGGGATTGAGATTGCCCGCCCGGGCGGCCTCGGCAACGTGCGTGCCCGGGCGTTGCGCATCGAGTTCGGGCTTGGCGCCTTGATGCGAGGGGAGTGGCGCATCGCCGACGCTCGTCTCGATGCACCGGAATTTGCAGCCGCTATCGATGCCGCCGGCCGTATTGACTGGTCGGCGCCAAGGATGGGTTTTCATCCGCAAGAGGTCTCAATCGAGCACCTGCAAATCCGGGATGGGCGCGCAGTCTTTCGGGATGTGGCAAGCGGCTCGCAATTCGTGCTCCAAAATCTGGAATTCCATGGCGAGTTGCGCTCGTTGAATGGGCCGTTTCGAGGGGAAGGATCATTCGTTACAGCTGGCGCGCGTTTTCCTTATCGAATCTCATCGAGCCGCATCGACGAGGAAAGCGGAACCAAGGTTCGGCTCTTTGTTGACGCGCTGGATCGTCCCCTGACCGCCGAAGCCGATCTTTTGATTTCGTTCGATCACGGCGCGCCGCATTTCGAAGGCCAACTCCAATTCGCACGCCCTGTGGGTCGTGCTCCGTCAGGGTCGCAGTCCCCAGTCATTGAACCGTGGCGGTTAGCCAGCCGGGTCAAGGGCGACAGCGTGGCGGCGGCGCTCGAGCAGATCGAATTTCAATACGGGCCGGACGAGCGCGCAATCAAGCTGCGGGGAAGCGCCCAGCTGAAATTCGGCGCCGAGCCCCGCGCCAATGTTGTGCTTTCGGCGGCGCAAGTTGATCTCGACCACATGTCGGCGTTTTTGGAGACTGATTGGCGGCGACCCGTGGCTGCGGCCAAGAGGCTGGCGCAAGCCTTTGCGGAGAGCCCGCGACTTCCCATTCCAACAGCTGTGAGCGTTTCAATTGAATCCCTGGGCTTCGGCGGTGCGGTTCTCCAACGCGTCGGCGCCGAGCTTGAGCTTGGAGAACGCACCGGCATCAAGACCCTGGAGTTCCGCGCGCCAGGCTTGACCCAGATACGGCTCAGTGGAAGCCTGGATGGCGATGCCTCCGGGTTGCGTTTCGCAGGTCCAACCCAGATCGAAACGAACGATCCTCCCGCTTTTCTGGCCTGGCTTACCAATCGAAGCGAGGCGCACGCAGCTCCCGGCGGTGCATTGCGCCTGCACGGGGACCTCAGCGTCTCAGGTGAGGCGATCGCGGTCGAGCACCTCGATTTTGAGCTCGACCGCATGCGCGTGGCGGGGCGCTTCGCCTATGGGTGGGGCGGAAAGGATCGACTGGCCCGCCTCGATGCATCGCTGACGACGCCCGATGTCGATGTCGATCGCTTGTCCGCCATTGCGGGCGCAGTATTCGGCGACACTGCCCTTGCCTCGACCCTTACTTGGCCGCGCGAAGGCGCCCTCTCGCTCAAGGTAGGGCGTGCGTTGGTCCTGGGTGTCGAGGCAAAGCAGGCCGATATCAATTTGCGCCTTGATGCCCAGGGGATCGCAATCGATCCTCTTCTGATCGGAGATTTTGGCGGTGCGAACCTTGCGATCAGAGGGCGTATTGATTCCACAACGCAGACGCCACGCGGAGCAATCACCCTCGATCTCGACGCCCGGGCGCTCGACGGCATCTTGGCGGTTACCGGCAAATTCGCGCCGGAAACAGCACAGCAAATTCGCCGCATGGCTGGCCGGATCATACCAGTTCAGCTCCGCGCATCGCTGGCGGTGGATCCTGGCCCCGCAAATAGTCCGGTCGCGAATGCCAAGTTCAAGGCTGACGGCCGGGCCGGGACGTTCCGGCTGGCCGTGCAGGGCGACGCGACCAGCGGCAACAACGCGTTCAAGGTCGACAGGCTCAAGCTCGGCGCGCTTGGAGTTGCGAAGGTCAATCTCGCGGGCCGGGTGGAGAGTGACGACAGCGCGGCGCTGATGGAGTTGCTGCGCCTCGACCGCTTTATCAGCGTCGACAAAGGAGCCGGCCGCCTGGCGGTGACGGCAAAGGGCAGCCCCGACGGCGATCTCGACGTGGACGGCGGGCTCGCCGCCGGATCCCTCTCGCTTTCGACGAACGGAAAGCTGCGGTTTGCCTCCTCTGCCGAGAGCCCGCGTGCCGAGCTTGACGTCAAGGTCAACAATGCAAAGCTCCGCTCTGTCCGTCCGGTGACAAGCGGACGCCCCACCGAGCTTGTGCCGGTATCACTGACAACGCACGTCGCGTTGGCCGGCGACGGCGTTCGTTTGACACGCATCGCGGGCACCGTGGCAGGCTCCACGATCGGTGGTCAGCTTGCCGTTGGCATGCAACAGCCAATGGCGATCGAAGGTGAGCTCGACCTGGGTGGGGTAGATCTTCCCGCCGCCGTCGCAACAGCGCTTGGCATTCCAGCTCGCGCGCCAGGCGGAGCTACGGAAGCCGGCATTGTTTGGCCGAGCGAACCGTTCGAGCGGATGATCGGCCCCCTGACCGGTGAAGTCCGGGTGACGGCAAAGCGAGTAACGCTCACGCCGAAACTGGAGGCGCGGGACTTCAAAGGGGCGGTTCACTTCGGCGACTCGCAGATTGCCCTGCAGGCCACCGAAGCCAGCCTCGGCGGAGGAAAGTTGACGGGCGAGCTCATCTTCCTGCGCGAGCCCGAGGTGGGGCTGATCGCCCGAACGCAGGTCAAATTGACTGGCGCCAGCGCAGCTGAGCTGCTCCCCGGCGATGGGGCGATTTCGGGCCTTCTGCGGTTCGAAGGGACAGCGGAGGGGAATGGAATGAGTCCGGTAGCGTTGATCGGCTCGCTCGAAGGCACAGGTATCTTCACGCTGGAGAATGCCCGGGTGGCGCGGCTAGATCCGAAGGCATTTGAGATGGTCGTTCGGGCGGTGGATCAGGGGGTCGCCATCGACGCAGATCGGCTGCGGGAGAGAACGGACGCGGCGCTCGCGGGTGGCGCGCTGCCGATTGGGCGGGCGGAAGGCGCAATCACCATCGTTGCCGGTCAAGCGCGCTTGACCAATTCGATGGAAGGCGAACGCGGTGTCAACCTTTCCTTGAACGCGCGCTTGAATCTGCCCAACAGCGAGATCGACGCGCGGCTGCTGCTCGCGGGCGCAGCCGCGGCCGGCGGTCCACGCAATGCCCAGCCGGAGATCATCCTGACGCTCAAGGGGCCGGTGAGAGCGCCGAAGCGGGTAGTCAACGTCAGCGCATTCGCGAGTTGGCTGGCGCTACGGGCCGTTGAGCAGCAGTCGAAGAAACTCGATGTTCTTGAAAGCGGCAAAACGCCGGTGCCCGAAACCGGGTCTGCCGATGCGCGCCAGCCGGAGACGCCGGCTACGCAAGGTGCCGCCCAAGGCACCGCCGAGAGCCCGCCGCCTGTTGCGGCCGCCGGCGCTGAGGCGGCGCGGGCGCGCCCGCCGGTACGAAATGTTCAAAGACCAAAGCCCGCCCGCCCGCCGGTGGATCTGCGACCGGAATACCCGCCGCCTTACTCCTGGTTTGGCGTCCACTGAACCTGGTTGAGATTATGCCGGGACTGCTGCATTCGGCACGACCTCCGGCGGCTTCTCGCTCGAACCCGCTGGTTGGGAGAGTTGACGGCGATAGAAATCGAGCACGAACAGACGTATCGCCGAGGACAAGTTGCCGTGCTGCCGCTCTGAATCTATCACCGCTACCAATTCCGATAATGCGATGCGGCGCTCGCTCGCGATCTCCTTGAGCGCTTTCCAGAACGCATCTTCGAGGCTCACGCTGGTCTTATGACCGGCAACAACGATCGAGCGTTTGACGACCGCGGATTTCATCGCTGGTCTTCCGTTTCAATTCGGCGGCCCCAGCCGTGCAGCGAATGTGGGTCATTTTTTCAGGAACAACAGGGGTAAGTTAGGGCGTGCTTGGATGCGATGCCACACGGCCAGCGTAAAATGGTTAGGGCGCGGTTTCGGCGCGCCCCGACAAATCACGGCAGAAGCAATACCATACCGCAGCGTTCACGCTTTCGGTTGCGGCACGATCCGGATATACGGCTTCGGCGCTTTCCAGCCCTGCGGATATTGCTTCTTTGCATCCTCGTCGCTGACCGAGCCGGCAATGATCACATCCTCCCCGTGCTTCCAGTTCACCGGCGTGGCCACCTTGTGCTTGGCTGTGAGCTGAAGCGAATCGATGACGCGGAGAACCTCATCGAAATTGCGGCCGGTGGTCATCGGATAGACCAGGATCAGCTTGATCTTCTTGTCCGGCCCGATGACGAACACGTTCCGCACAGTCTGATTGTCGGCTGGCGTGCGCTTGGCCGGATCACCGGAAACTGCCGCCGGGAGCATCCCGTACAGCTTGGAGACGTTGTAGTCGGTGTCCCCGATCATGGGATAGTTCGGCGCAAACCCTTGCGTTTCTTTGATGTCATTCGACCATTCCCCGTGCTTGTCAACCGGATCGACAGAAAGCCCGATGATCTTCACTCCGCGGCGATCGAATTCCGGCTTGATCCTGGCCATGTAGCCAAGCTCGGTTGTGCAAACAGGCGTGAAATCCTTTGGATGGGAAAAAAGAACCGCCCAGCCGTTACCGATCCAATCGTGGAAGCGAATTCGCCCTTCGGTCGTTTGGGCCTCAAAGTCCGGGGCATTGTCATTGATCGCGAGAGTCATGGCTCACCTCCGTCGCGTAGAGCACGATGATTTGTGTGTAGACAGGTATCATAGTCGCCGGCCGCGCGAACGGCCAGCGCCCGCAGCGAACTGTGGCGGCCAGTGTTTCAGTGTTGACGCTGCGGCGACATTTCGCCGCGCGCATGATCATACCCAGGGCCTCTCCCTACGGGGAATTCGCGTCTCTGCGCGGGACACTTGCCTCAACCTTGCCTTATGCCCGCCCCCAGCCGATCGCGCTCATAGGGCAAGGTTGATTGGGGCAAGGTTGATTCGAACCGAAAGGCCGTCTCCTGCGACTATTACACAGGGGCATGGGAACCAGCCGTCCTTGCGGGCATTGTCAGTTGGGCGGCTTTGTAAAGGGGATTGGAGTTGCGTTCATGGGACGCCGGGTTTCGTCCACCGCCAACTTGCGAGCCGTGATCGCGCTGATCAGCGCATCGCCGATCGTTGTGCGCCTGCGTGAGCGTCTGTTGAGCGCATCGGAATGGGCGAAGATCCGCAACTCGCCGGAAGTTGATGCCTATGTGCTCGCCTGGATTGCAAGCCATGTGCGTGAGCCCCGGCGTGCGCCCCGAAGATTCATGTGATCGCCCACGATCCACCTGGGAAAAGCCTTTGGGGTTCAAGGTCCTGCGCATTGACATTTGACCGCGGTCGCCGCAAAGCCTGAGACCCTGCTGGCTCAAGTGGCGGCATGTTCAAGCGCATTTTGATCGCCAATCGGGGCGAGATCGCCTGTCGGATCATCAAGACCGCCCGTCGTATGGGTATTGAGACGGTCGCGGTCTATTCCGAGGCAGACCAGGACGCGCTGCACGTCGAAATGGCCGACCAGGCGGTGCTCATCGGCCCGGCGCCCGCGGCAGAAAGCTATCTCGTCATCGATAACATTGTGGCCGCCTGCCGGAAAACCGGGGCCGAGGCCGTGCATCCCGGTTACGGATTTCTCTCGGAGCGCGACGCATTTCCCAGGGAATTGGCCAAGGCGGGCATCGTCTTCATCGGCCCCCGCGCCGAGGCGATTGCCGCCATGGGCGACAAGATCGAGAGCAAGAAAGCGGCAGCCGCGGCGGGCGTGGCCACCGTTCCCGGCCATCTCGGCGCCATCGCGGATGCCGAGCAGGCTGTGCACGTGGCCGAGCAGATCGGCTACCCCGTCATGATCAAGGCCACTGCCGGCGGTGGCGGGAAGGGGATGCGCATCGCCGCCGCAAAGGCCGATGTCGCTGCCGGCTTTGAGCGCGCGCGCTCGGAAGCGAAGTCCTCCTTCGGCGATGAGCGCGTATTCATCGAGAAGTTCATTGTTGATCCACGGCATATCGAAATCCAGGTGCTGGGCGACAGGCACGGGAATCTCATTCACCTGGGCGAGCGCGAATGCTCCATCCAGCGCCGCAACCAAAAGGTCGTGGAAGAATCGCCAAGCCCGCTGCTGGATGCCAGGACGCGTGAAGCAATGGGGACACAGGCGGTCGCACTGGCAAGGGCCGTCGGTTACGACTCTGCCGGTACCGTCGAGTTTGTCGCCGGGCAGGACAAGAGCTTCTATTTCCTGGAAATGAACACCCGGCTGCAGGTCGAGCATCCCGTCACCGAGCTGGTGACCGGCATCGATCTCGTCGAGCAGATGATCCGGATTGCCGCAGGCGAGAAGCTCTCGCTGCGGCAGAGCGATGTGAAGCTTTCCGGCTGGGCGGTCGAGACGCGGGTCTATGCGGAGGACCCGGCGCGCAATTTTTTGCCGTCCATCGGGCGTCTCGTGCGCTACCGCCCGCCCCCTCCGTCTGACCTGCCCGGCGTTACGGTGCGCAACGACACCGGCGTTTACGAAGGCGGCGAAATCTCGATCTTCTACGACCCCATGATTGCAAAGCTCATCACGCATGCTCCCACGCGCGCCGCCGCGATCACGGCGCAGATAGAGGCGCTCGACGCTTTCGCCATTGATGGTTTTCGCCACAACATCTCGTTTCTCTCCGCGCTCATGCAGACGCCGCGTTTCCAGGCCGGAGAACTATCCACGGCATTCCTCGCCGAGGAGTTTCCAAACGGGTTTCACGGCGTTTCCCCGCGCGGGGAGGTCGCCCGCGTGGTGGCGGCCGTCGCCGCCGCCATCGACCATGTTCTGGGCGAGAGA
Organism: uncultured Alphaproteobacteria bacterium; assembly: GCA_963841105.1. GTDB lineage: Bacteria > Pseudomonadota > Alphaproteobacteria > Rhizobiales > Xanthobacteraceae > VAZQ01. Next base: position 93,649 of record CAWJCB010000018.1, on the reverse strand, counting down.
AAGCGCAGGATTTCCGGCCAGCTGCCTGGTCGCGCCGTGACCCGGGAGAGATGCCGGGCGGTGCGGCTTGGCGAGACTGAAGTCGGACTTGAAATCAAGCGCGCTGATCCCGGCGCTGCCGGCGACCCCTCGCAGCAGCGCAGCGCGTCGCTCGCATCGCACGCGGACGCGCTCAAGGTGCGTTTCCTCGATGAGCAAGAAGGCGAGAGCCATCTCCTGGCGTCGTCATGGAAGCCGGGAGAGCCCGTGTGGTCGGGCAGCATGGATGGGCGCCCGCTATGGGTGCAGGTGCGGCCGGTGCTGAACGGATTTGACCTCACTCATCATGGCGTCGAGACCCGCGCCTACGTGTACACCGAGCGCGAGGCGGCTGCGGCCTCCTTGATGCCGGCGAAGAAAGCGATTGATGCGGGGAAGGCGGTGCGCTGTCCCATGCCCGGCCTCGTCATCTCCATCGCGGTGAGCGAAGGCCAGGAGGTCAAGGCGGGAGAGACGCTTGCCGTGATCGAAGCGATGAAAATGGAGAATGTGCTGCGTGCCGACCGTGATGGCGTCGTGAAGAAGATCCATGCGAAGCCAAGCGACAGCCTGGCGGTGGACGCGGTGATCCTGGAATTCGCCTGACGCACGAAGCCCCGCATATCGCTGACGCTCATGCGGGCATGACGGATACGGCGCTGCCGTCGCTATGCCCGGATGAGCGCAGCGACATCCGGGTCGATGGCTCGTCGACTTCATATGCCTTGGTGCCCGCCGTCGTTATCTGCGCAAGCAGCGCTCGGGCGCGGTTGAGGTGCGGTCGGTCGTACATCACGCCGTCCACCGCGACCGCCCCCTTGCCGGGATTGGCTTCGAAGGCAGCGACAATGGCGCGTGACTTGGCGATGGCGTCCGCCTCCGGCGTGAACACCTCGTTTATGATCGGCACCTGCGCCGGATGGATTGCCATCTTGCCGATGAATCCGTCGCGGCGCGCCTCCTGCGCCTCGCGTCGCAGAAGCTCCGCATTGCGGAAGTCAGGGGTGACGGTGTCGAATGCCTGCACCTGCGCGGCAGTGGCGCCGGCAAGACAGAGCGCGCGCGCGAGCCGATAGGGGTCGAGGAAGCGGCCCCGCCCATCCCGGTTGGTCTCCGCGCCGAGCTCGGCCGAAAGGTTTTCTGCGCCCCAGGTCAGCCCAAGGAGCCGCGGGCTCGCCCCCCCATAGGTACCGGCGAGAAACAGGGCCGCGGCAGTCTCGGTGGCTATCGCCAAAATCCCGACGCTGCCATCGGGGAGCCCATGCACGGCCTCGCGCACTGCGAGCTTCGCGTCGGCATGGACGACGCTCGCGCCGCCTTGCGCCTTGGGCAGCATGATGGCATCCGGCCGCGCGGCGACGACGGCGTCGAGATCGGCATCGATCAGGCCCGTCGCGATGCTGTTGACACGCACAAGAAGGCGAGGCCGGACGGCGGCCTTGCTGGCTTCCTTGAGAAAATCCGCGGCGCTGCTGCGCGCGGCGGCCTTGCCTTCGGGCGCAATCGAGTCCTCAAGATCGACGATCACCGCATCCGCGCCGCTCGCCATCGCCTTGTCGAGCTTCTTGCCGCCATCGGCCGGCACGAACAGAAGGGATCGCATTCAGGCAGATCACATTCAGGCAGGTCGCATGCGCATGAAGACCTGGCGGCGGCACTCCGCCACCAGCTTGTTGTTCTGGTTGTAGGCGCAATGATGAAACTCCACTATCCCTGCGCCCGGCCGCGACGTAGACTCGCGTTTGTTGATAACTTCGCTCGTGCAATGAACAGTGTCGCCTTCAAACAGCGGGTGGGGAAATTTCACCTCAGTCATGCCAAGATTGGCGATGGTCGTGCCGACGGAGAGGTGGTTCACCATGATTCCGATCATCAGCCCGAGCGTGAACAGCGAGTTCATCAGCGGCTGGCCCCACTCGGTCTCCTGCTCGCAGAAATGCCGGTCGATGTGCAGGGGTTGCGGATTGAGCGTCATGTTGGAAAACAACATGTTGTCCATCTGCGTGACGGTGCGCGTGAGCGGGTGCTCGTAGAGGCGGCCCACCACGAAGTCGTCGAAATACAGCCCTCCGCGCTTGTGCCGGAAGAGAGCTTCCTGAGTCATCTGCCGCCTCCATCCCTTCCGGGCATCCGTTTACCATAAGGACAGTGTCAAGTCCCGGATGCGCGGCGGGCAGTGGACCTCTTATAGTCGCGAAGATTTGCCTTTCATAATTGCAAAGATTTATGGTGAACGCTTTGTTAACGCCTGCTGTCTTACAATCGGGAATGCGGCCTGGAAGGGCCGGCAAAAGGACATCGGCTCATCAGGCCTTTCCCGCACCATGATCGTTCGCCAGTTCCTGCAATGGATGCGCACGGCCGGCGCGGCTGAGCGAGCGAATGCGACCGCCGCACTGGCGCGCGCCTATCTTTATTCCGAGCTCGGTCCGGATGATCGCGCGGCAGCGGAAGGCGCGCTGATCATGCTCCTCGACGATCCCTCGCCGGTGGTGCGCGCCGAGCTGGCACGGGCGCTGGCTTTCAGTGAGCAGGCGCCGCCGGCAGTCATTCTCGGCCTCGCCGCCGACCAGCCGGAGGTGGCCTCGTGGGTGCTCGAGCATTCGCCGCTCCTGCTCGACACTGATCTCGTCGATGCGGTTGCCACCGGCGAGGTGCAGACGCAGAGCGCTATCGCCAATCGCAACGCGTTGCCGCGGTCGGTATCGGCCGCCATCGCCGAGGTCGGCGCGGCGGAAGCGTGCCTCATCCTGGCCGAGAATCCGGCCGCGCAAATCGCTCCATTCTCGTTTGACCGCATCGTTGCCCGCTTTGGGCATCTCGGCGCCCTCCGCGAGGCGATGCTTGCGCGCGATGATCTGCCCGCGCCCACGCGCCAGGCCCTGGTGGCCCAACTGTCGCAAACGCTTGCCGGCTTCGTCGCCGCGCGCGCGTGGCTGCAATCGGATCGTGCGCAGCGCGTCGCAAAAGAGGCGTGCGAAAAGGCGACCGTCATGCTGGCTGCGGTCTCGCCGGAGGAGGAGGTCAAGCCGCTTATTCGACACCTGCGCGAAAGCGGCCAGCTCAATGCAGGCCTGATGCTGCGGGCACTGCTCTGCGGTAACGTCGAGATGTTCCTGCAGGCGCTGGCTGAATTGTCGGGGATACCGCTCCGGCGCGTGAGCGCGCTCGTGCATGACAGGGGCGCCTCGGGCTTGCGTGCCGTGTTTGATGCGGCAGGGCTGCCGGCGTTGACATATCCGGCATTTCGCGAGGCAATTGACGCCTTGCGCGAGGCCGGCTTCGACCCCGGCGGAGCAACCCGGCTCAAGCGCCGCATGGTGGAGCGTGTGCTCACCCGCTGTGCGGACGAAGCGGACCTCGATACCGCGCCTCTGCTGACCCTGCTCAGGCGCTTTGCCGCGGAAGCCGCCCGCGAGGAAGCGCGCATGTTCTGCGACGAGCTGGTGGCGGCCGACGTATCCGACCCGTTCGCTCATCGCGCCGCCGCGTAGCGCTCACGTCACTCGTAGCCCGCATGAGCGTCAGCGATATGCGGGACCCGTGAGCCGTCGCCCCGGATATCGCTTCGCTCATCCGGGCTACATCTACAGCGTGTTTCGGTGAAATGGGATCAGCGGAAGCGACTGGACTCCATTCTCACCTCTCCCCGCTGGGGAGAGGTCGGATCGCGCTTGCGCGATCCGGGTGAGGGGCTCCCCGCCTCCATTGTAGATCCGGACCCCCTCACCCGGAATGCGCGCGCAGCGCGCGCCCATTCCGACCTCTCCCCTCCGGGGAGAGGTGAAGAGCAGCTGCGTCAATTTCATCGGAATATGCTTTAGCTAAAACCCGAACTGCTCGCGGACGATCCGCTCGTCAAGACTGTGCCCCGGATCGAAGAGCATGCGCATGTCGATGGCGTGATCCATCCGGATATCGACGGCTGAAACTTGCCGAACCTCGTCGTGGTCGGCGACGGCGGCGACCGGACGTTTGTCGGGCTCCAACACCTCGACGCGAACGCACGCCCGATCCGGCAGGAGAGCGCCATGCCAGCGTCGCGGCCGGAACGGGCTGATCGGCGTAAGCGCCATCAGCGACGCGCTGATCGGGATGATGGGGCCCTGGGCAGACAGATTGTAGGCCGTCGAACCGGCAGGCGTCGCCACCAGCACGCCGTCGGCGACAAGCTCGGGAAGCCGCACCTCGCCGTCGATGAGAATGCGCAGTCGCGCAGCCTGGTAGGTCTGCCGAAACAGCGACGCTTCGTTGAAGGCGTGGTATTGCGTCGTCGTGCCCACCCGGTCGCGCGCGCACATGAGCAGCGGGTGGATGACGGTGATGCGCGCTGCCGCGAGCCGTTCGCGCAGTCCTTTTTCTTGGAATTCGTTCATCAGAAACCCGACCGTACCGCGGTGCATGCCGTAGATCGGCTTGCCGGCGTGCATGAACCTGTGCAGCGTTTGCAGCATCAGCCCATCGCCGCCGAGTGCGACGATCACGTCGGCGCGGTCGGGCGCGCAATTTCCGTATTCGGCCGCGAGGCTCTGCAGCGCCTCTTGCGCCTCCGCGATGGGACTTGCGACGAAAGCGATGCGGGCATAGCTCGACAGCGCGGGGTCGACGCTCGCGCTGCCGCGGCTCGCGGATTTCACCGGCGCAGCTTTCATTGGATGCGAATCCTCGGTCGCAGCCATTAGCTCCTGTCTACGGCCGTGGAGGATGAAATGGATCGCGCGGTTCTCGTCTATACAACTTATCCGTCCGTTGTCGAGGCGGAGCGTGCCGGTCGCGCGCTGGTGGAGCGGCGTCTCTGCGCATGTGTCAATATCCTGCCCGGCATGATCTCGCACTATAGGTGGCAGGGCGCGATCGAGCGTGGCGATGAGGTGGTGATGATCATCAAGACGCGCAGCTCGCTTGCCGCGAACGTGAGCGCCGCGGTCAAGGACATGCATTCCTATAGCACGCCTGCGATTCTCGTGCTGCCGGTTGAGAGCGTGGAGCAGACATATCTCCACTGGATCATGGAGGAGACCGAGCCGGTGACGCCGTAATTACCGTAGCCCGGATGAGCCAACGGGTCCGCGCGAAGCGCGCGGCCCGATGACAGGCTCCGCGACATCCGGGTCTGTCCTTCCCGCATTTCGCCCATAGCGCGCGAAGACGCGCGTAAACGCGCTGATGGTGCGCGCGAGACGCGCGTAAGCGCGCTGATGGCTCAATGCGGGCTACAACTGCGTTCAGCAACAACGACGCTGTTCAGGAAGGATTAAGCATATCGGCGTAGCGTCTTTCATGAACGATCCTCGATGGCATGACTTGCTGCCACGGATCGGCTGGGGCGGGTTCTCATGCTTAGACGGGACGTCTCCAGAGTGCACAAGATGCGTTGCTCCGAGGTCCGTGCCCACGCCGGGATTGTACTGACGGTTCTGTATTGCGTAGCTGGCAGTATGCGTACCCGGCTTGGACCACGGCGGCCGGCTTGCGGTGTCCACAAGGCCCGCAAGCCGGTCCCACTATGCCAACTCCCCGGCTAATCTTCTGTAGCTCCAGCGCAACAGCGTGCGCCTATCGCACTAAGAACTAAGGAACCACGTCAGCCGTGTTGTGCAGGGGCGGGTTTGAAACCCGCCCCTGCAGTCAGACACCGCGTCTGGGAATGTAGGGGCGGGTTTCAAACCCGCCCCTTCTGCGTTACACAGATCAGGCATTGAGCGGTGCGGCGTACAGGAGGGAAGGCGGATGATCGACGAGTTCGAGGATCATTGCTGGCAGGATGTCGTGACCGCGGATGTGTTGGACATCTATGCCGCTTACCGGCGCAAGGTGTTCGTCGGTCCAAGTCCTGCGCTGCTTGCCATCGATCTCTACGAGCTCGTCTATCGCGGCGGCGCCCGACCGCCCGCGGAGCTCGCGAAAACGTTTCCCAGCAGTTGCGGCGAATACGCTTATGCCGCCATCGAGCCGACGAAGCACCTGTTCGCGGCGGCGCGCAGCGCCGGCGTGCCGATCTTCTATTCGACGGCCGATGTACGCGCGGAGAGCCGCCCAAACCTGGTGATGGCGACCAAGCGCAACCGGCCGCCGCTGGATGCTGCGGATTTCGCCATCCGGCCGGAGCTCAAGCCGCAGCCCCAGGATGTGGTCATCACCAAGCAGCGCGCCAGCGCCTTTTTCGGCACGCCGCTTGGCGCCCATCTCACTCAGTTGGGCGTGCAGACACTCATTGTGTGCGGCGAAAGCACATCCGGTTGCGTGCGCGCGAGCGCGGTTGACGCGTATTCCCATGGCTATCATGTCGTGCTGGTGGAGGAGTGCTGCTTCGACCGGAGCCAGCTCTCGCACAAGGTCAATCTTTTCGACATGCATCACAAATACTGCGACGTCATGCATGTCGGCGAGGTCGTCGCGCATCTCAAAGGCATGGCCGTGAAGAAAGCGAGCTGATCCGTGGCTAATATGCGGTACGACGGAGCTATAATACCTCCCCCTTTCAGGGGGAGGTCGGCGAGCAAAGCGAGCCGGGTGGGGGCTAACGCGACTCGCGGGAGCCAACGGACCCCCACCCGACCGCCTCTCGCTACGCTCGCGGCGGTCGACCTCCCCCTTGTCGGGGGAGGTATAAGAGAGTTTGCGTCGCTCGCGGAATTTGAATAACTCGCGCTCTCGTCGGTGGCTTACCATGAAGCCCGCCCCGTACGGTCCGTTTCCCTATTCGCCCATTATTGAGCGCCCGCGCCTGACCTGGCCGGACGGCGCCCATGTCGCGCTGTGGGTCATTCCCAATATCGAGTTCTTCTCGCTCATGGAGAAAGTGCCGGCGGGCTCGGGCGGGCCGGGCACGCCGGTTCCCGACATCCCTTCGTGGTCGGCGCGCGATTACGGCAACAGGGTTGGCGTGTTCCGTCTCATGGAGGTGCTTGATCGCCATGGTCTGCGCGCGACGGTGGCGCTCAACAGCGAGGTGTGCGCGCATCACCCGCAAATCATCGCGCAGGGCGCAAAGCGCCGTTGGGAGTGGATGGGACACTGCGAGAGCAACACGCGCCGCCTCAATGAGGCGCCTCCTGGGGAGGAAGAGGGGATAGTCCATCGGACGCTGGCGACGATCGCGAAGGCGAGCGGCGCGCGGCCGGTCGGCTGGTTGGGATCCGGCCTGCAGGAGACCTGGGATACGCTCGATATTCTCGCCGCCGAAGGGTGTGAATACGTCTGCGACTGGACCAATGACGACCAGCCTTACGCCATGAAGCTTGAAGGCGGGCGCCAGATCCTCATGGTTCCGTACAGCCACGAGATCAACGACAAGCCGGTGTTCGAGCGCTTTCACCGCACCGCCGGCGAATTTCGCGACATGATCTGCCGGCAATTCGACGTTCTCTACCGCGAGGGGGCGCAGTCCGGCCGCGTGATGGCCATCGCGCTGCATCCTTATCTCACCGGCGTGCCGCACCGCATCGACGCCTTCGATGACGCGCTCGCCTATATCGGTCGCCATGCGCACGTGTGGAAGGCCACGGGATCGGAGATTGCGCGTCACTTCCGCGCGCAGATCCTGGCTTAGCGGCGATGGTCCGAGCCAGCGCCCTTGCAGGATTTGCTTTTGCATGTGCCTGCATGCTGGCGGGCGCCGCGGCGGCCGAGCCCGTCATTCTCTGCTCCGTCGGTTCAGCCTCCGCCAATCTCTGGCCGACCACGATCGCCATGAGCAAAGGGTTCTTCGCAGCCGAGGACTTGCAGCCCGATCTGGTGTTTGCGCAATCGAATGCGGCCGTGAATCAGCAACTCGCTGCCGGTTCGGTCAACTTTGCCATCAACACCGGTCTGGTCGATCCCATACGCGCCATCGACAAAGGTGCGCCGGCGGCAATCGTTCGCATTGAGGTGCAGGGACCTCCCTACAGCCTCATGAGCCGGCCCGGTATCAAGAGCATGCAGGAGCTCAAGGGCAAGCTGATCTCCCTTGGCGGCGCCAAGGACATCACGCGCATATTTGTCGAGCGCATGCTGGCGAGCGCGGGGGTCAAACCCGGTGAATTCGACATGGTCTTTGCCGGTGCGACCTCTGCGCGGTATGCCGCGCTCACCTCAGGCGCCGTCGCTGCAGCCATTCTGGCGCCGCCCTACGGCTTCCGCGCCGAGGCGGCGGGCTTCACCAATCTCGGCATGACCGTCGATTACGCCGGCGACCTGCCGTTTGCCGGCATCGTCGTCAACCGCACCTGGGCCGCAGCAAACCGCCGCACCGTCGATAAGGTGCTTGCGGTCTACAATAAAAGCATCGCCTGGTTTTACGACGCGAAAAATCGCGGCGAAGCAGTCAAGATGATGGTCGATGTGAGCAGGATGCAGCCCGACGACGTGGAGAAATCCTACGATTTTCTCGTCCGGGGAAAGCTGCTCGAACCTACCGGCAAGGTTTCGCGCACGAAACTGCGCGCGCTGGTAACCGCGCTGGCGCAACTCGGGGATCTGGCGGGCGACTTCGATATAGAACGCCTGATTCTTCCCGGCGTGACGCAATTGGCTGATTGAGCATGAGCGCCTCCACGCAAGAGGCGGCGGCGCAAGCGACGCAAGCAACGCCGCCGAAAACGGTCGCCCGCGGATCATGGTGGCCGCACTGGGAGGGGGGGCGGCTACGTTATTTTGCGGGCTTATTGTCGGTGCTGGCGGGGCTCATTCTCTGGGAGTTGATCAGCCGGCTCTTCGTCGCCAACCCTCTCTTCCTCGCGGCGCCCTCGCAGATCGTGCAGGCGATCTATTCGCTGACGGTGAGCGGCGAGATGGCGCGCCATCTTGGTGTCAGCGCCGCCGAGTTTGCAGTGGGCTACGTGATTGCCAGCGTGATCGGCATCGGTCTCGGCTTCGCCATGGCCAGCAGCAGCACGGCCAAGCGCGCCTTGCAGCCGTGGATCGCCGGCCTCTACGCCACGCCCACCATTGCGCTTGCCCCCTTGTTCATCCTGTGGCTCGGCATCGGCATCTGGTCGAAAGTGCTGGTGGTCATCTTCCTCGTGCTTTTCCCGGTGACCATCAACACCGAGGCCGGACTGCGCACCACCAGCGAACGGCTGACAGAGATGCTGCGCTCGTTCGGCGCCTCGCCCCGGCAGATCTTCTTCAAGGTGTCGCTCCCGTCGGCGATGCCTTTCATCCTTGCCGGCCTCAAGCTCGGCATCGGACGCGGCCTGATCGGCGTCGTCGTGGCGGAGCTGTTCGGCTCGCGCGCTGGCCTCGGACGGCTGATCAGCCAATCGGCGGACGCCTTCAACATGCCGGAGCTGTTCGCCGGCGTGGTGGTGCTGGCGGTTGCCGGCATTGTCATGACTGCCGGATTTACCTGGCTCGAGGGCAAGCTCGTGCCGTGGACGAAAGATTGAGATTTGGTAGCGCGGCGCACGCATCGCATGCACCGTCGTTCCGGGGCGAGGCCGAAGGCCGAGAGCCCGGAACCCATAACCACGATCCGTGAGTATGGATTTCGGGTTCGCCGCTTTTGCGGCGCCCCGGAATGACGTTGGAGGATCAATAATACATGGCGCAGAAACTTGCCATTTCGGGTCTCGGGAAGTTCTTCGGCGATCTGGCGGTGCTGCGCGGCATCGATCTCGCCGTCGAGCGCGGCGAGTTCATCTCGCTGGTCGGTCCGTCCGGCTGCGGCAAGACGACGTTCCTGCGCATTGTCGCGGGCCTGGAGGCGGCGAGCTCCGGGCAGGTGCTGCTCGACGGGCGCGTCGTGCGCGCACCCGGCAGCGACCGCGGCTTCGTGTTTCAGAGCGACAGCCTGCTGCCCTGGCGCACCGTATTCGCCAATGCGATCATCGGCCGGGAGATCGCCGGTCAGGTTGGGTCGGCGGAACGCGCGCGAACCATGGAGCTGTTGAAGCTCGTCGGTCTCGAAGGGTTTGAGCACTATCATCCGCGCGAGCTCTCGGGAGGCATGCGCCAGCGCGTTAATCTGGCGCGCGCGTTGGCGATCGATCCGGAAATTCTGCTGATGGACGAGCCGTTCTCCTCGCTCGACGCGCAAACCCGTGAGATCATGCAGACCGAGCTGATGCGCATCTGGGAGGAGGGGCGCAAGACCGTCCTGTTCGTCACCCATCAGATCGACGAGGCGGTCTTCCTCTCCGACCGTGTGCTCGTGTTCGCGCGCCGGCCCGGCCGCCTGCGGGAGAACGTGACCATCGCGCTGCCGCGCCCGCGCGCGCTGGCGATTAAGCGCACCAGCGAATTCGTGCAATATGTCGATCACATCTGGCGGCTCATCGAGGACGACGTGCGCGCCAGCGTGATCGAGGAGAGAGTATGATCTGCCTCTCCCCGTCAAGGACGGGGAGAGGGAGCGCACCGCGATTAGAGGCCCGCAGCAAAAGGCTCCAACGGAAGGTCGATATGATGAATAAGCGGAGCACGCGACGGCGGTTTTCTCTTGGGCTTGCCTCCGCCGTGGCGGCAGGCACCTTGCCGCGGCCACCGAAGGCATGGGCGCAGCAGCATTATCCCAGCCGGCCGGTGCGCTTCATTTTACCGTTCGGCGCCGCGGGCGTTGCCGACATCACCTCGCGCGTGGCCGCCGAGAAGCTTGGCGACAAGCTCGGACAGCGCTTCGTGGTCGAGAACCAGGCCGGGCCCGGAGGCATCGCCGCGGCGCGCGCGGTCCTCTCGCAGCCGCCGGACGGCTACACCGTCGGCCTCGTGACCAACGGCACCTCGATCAGCGCGGCGATCTACAAGGCGCTGCCGTTCGACCCGGTGAAAGAATTCGCCACCATCTCAAGCATCGGCGCCTTCGATCTCGTGGTTGCCACCAATGTCGATTCCGAGCTCAAGACGTTCGCAGACTTCATGAATGCGGCGAAGGCGCAGCCGGGCAAGCTCAATGTCGGCACCATCAATGTGGGCGGCACGCAGAATCTTGGCGCCGAGCTGCTGAAAGCTTCCGCCGGGATCGACGTCCAGATCATTCCTTATCGCGGCACGCCCGACGTGATCGTTGCTGTCTTGCGCAACGACGTGCAGGTGATGATCGATTTCTATGCGCCGATGAAGCCGACCCTGATCGAGAATAAGATCCGCGCCATTGCCACGTCGGGGCCGCAGCGCTCGCCATTCTTTCCCGATGTGCCGACCGTCGCGGAAGCCGGCGTCCCCGGTTACGAGGTGGTGTCCTGGAACGGAATATTTGCCCGCACCGGCACGCCCGCCGAGATCATCAACCTGCTCAACGCGACGATCCGCGAGATCGTCGCCATGCCGGACGTGAAGGAGCGCTACGCCGATCTCGGCATCGAAGCGAAGGCGAGCTCACCCGAGGAGCTCAAGGCGCGTCTGGAGGGCGACATCGCCAAATGGGCGGCGGTCATCGCGCGCGCCCACATCCCGAAGCAATGAGGGGAGGAGATCGTCATTATGGCATTTGGCGATGGCATTGGGGCGCATTTCCCAACCGTGAACGTAGGAGGACGTAGGAGGAGGGGACCTTGCAACGCCCTTGCAACGGTCGATCGCGTGTTTAAAAGAGGATATCGTGGTACAATGGCTTCTATGACACCGACGACTAAGACTCTGCTCGAACAAGTCGCCTCGTGGCCGGAACAGGATCAGGCTGAGCTGGCGGAGTATGCACGCGAGATCGAGGCCCGTCGCACCGGCGTCTATGTCCTGAGCGATGAGGAATGGGCTGACCTGCAAGAGGGGATTGCCCAAGCTGACCGCGGTGAATTTGTACCCGATGAAGCCGTAGCGAAAGCTGACAAGCGACATGGGGTATGAAAGTCCGCTACACGCCGCGCGCATTCGCTGAACGCGAGAAGATTTTTTCATACCTTGCCGAGCGAAACCCGGAAGCTGCTCGAAGAATAATTGGCCGGATCGTCGGAAGAATACGTGCGCTTGAACACAACCCGTACAGCGGGAGAAGAACCGACCGAGGCGACCTGTACACGTTTTGGGTCGCCGCCACGACATTCCGCGTGTACTACCGTATCGACGGTAACGATGTGGTCATCATCCAGATCCGGCACACGTCAAGGCGGCCGTGGCGGGGAGAAGAGTAGCAGCTGGTCGGGCTTAACAGATTGTCCCAAGCTTGCGGGTGCGACCGTTCATGCGTGCGATCTGGCTATGCGTGCACTTGGCTCGTGTACACGGAGAGAAGAAACGAAACTTTGTAGGCCAGCACTTCTGGGATCCTTCGTATCCACAGTAGGACGGGACACAGAGGTGATCCGCGAGTACATCAAGAAGCAGGAAGAGGAGGACAAGCGCCTCGAGCAAATGAACCTGTGGCGCTGATGAGCCACCTTCAGTTGGCTCACACGATCCGGGGTTGCGTCAGCGACCCCGACAGCCGCTTTGAGCGGCTCATAACCTAAAGCCCCCGGCTCTGCCGGGGGATATTACTATCGAGGGAATGGCGCGATACGTAAAGGGGCGCGCTTCGCGCCTTTGGCTGGTGCCGGGTGAGAGGATTGAACTCCCGACCAACGGTTTACAAAACCGCTGCTCTACCGCTGAGCTAACCCGGCTTGAGGCGGGTTATAGCGAAGGCGACCCCGGCAGTCAGCCAGTGTCCTTGCCGCTTCCTTGCCGAGCGCGCCCTCGATCTCTTCCGCCTGTTGCATTGTATTTATGCCCGCAAGATCGTTACGGATAGGCCAGCAATAGCGATCGGGTCTCACTGAGCAATGCGGGCGCGTTTTGAAGCCGACGGCGATGTCATCGTCATAACCGGTGGTGCGAGCGGTATCGGGCGGGCGCTGGCGCGCGCCGCGGCAAGGACTGGCGCTCGCGTCGTCATCTGCGATGTCGATGTGGCGGGCATGCAGACCCTGAAGGCGGAGAGCGGCATGATCTCCGCCCTGCGCGTGGATGTCGCGGATCGCGCCGCCGTTTTCGCGGCATTCGAGGAAATCGAGCGCGAATTCGGCCGCATCGACGGCCTCGTCTGTGCGGCAGCCGTCCAGCCGCGCGTGCCGGCGCACGAGATGGCGGCGGAGGAATGGGTGCGTGTGGTCGACGTCAACCTCAACGGCGTTGTGTGGTGCTATCAGGCCGCCGTCCCCGGCATGATCAGGCGCCGGCGCGGCAGCATCATCGCGTTCACGTCGGGATTGGCGCATCAGGGATGGCCGGAAGCATCCGCCTACGCCGCGACCAAGGCGGCGCTGGTTGCATTCGTCAAAAGCGCGGCAAAGGAGATCGCGCAGCACCGGGTTCGCTTCAATCTGATCGCGCCCGGGGTCATCGATACGCCGCAGTACCGGGTCGCCAATGCCGGCGCCGACGATGCGCGGTGGCGGGCTTCGGTCGGTGTCGGCGAGCCGGAGGATGTCATCGGACCGCTTCTCTTTTTGCTTTCGGATGCGGCCTCGATGACGGCTTCCCTCATCACGCGCGATCTTGCGTATCGCGCTCAGGACGACGATCCGGAGTTGACGGAATGAAGCCCATTCTCGTCATCGGCGCGGGTCCGGTCGGGCTGACCACCGCATTGGCGCTGCACTTCTATGGGCTCCCGTTCCAGCTCTTCGAGGAGGACGCCAATCTCTCCGTTGACACCAAGGCCGGCACCGTTCTTACCCGCACGCTCGAGGCGTTCCGCCGCTATGGCGTCGCCGACCGCGTCCTCGCCAAAGCGCTGCGCGTCGATGAGATCGGCGATGTCGATCGCGCCACCGGCACGGCACGGCCGTCGGTGCGCACCGATCTTCTGACCGACGACACGCGCTATCCGTTCGTCATCAACATGCCGCAGCACCACCTCGAGCCGATTCTGCACCAGGCGATCGAGGAGCGGTGTCCCGGCGCGGTGCGGCTGGGGCACCGGTTGACCAGCTTCCGCGTGCGCGGTGATGAGGTGATAGCGAGCTTTGCGACGCCGGACGGCGTCCAAGAATTCGAAGGGAGCTATCTGCTCGCCTGCGATGGCGGCCGCAGCACCGTGCGCTCTGCCCTGGGCATCGCCGTCGACGGCGAGTCGCTGGACGACCGGCTGTCCCTCGTCGACGTCAAAGTCGATCTCGATGTGCAAAATCCACGCGACTATCCGTATCTCGCCTATTTTTCCGATCCGCAGGAATGGATGATCCTGGTGCGGCATCCGCATTGCTGGCGCTTTCTCTTTCCGCTGGCGCCGGGGACCGCCGAGCCCACCAACGAGGAGCTCAAGGCAAAGGTTCTGCGCTTCATCGGCCCGGTCAGCGACCTCGAAGTTCTCAACACCCTGATCTATCGCATCCATCATCGCGTGGCGGCGCAATGGCGCCGCGGTCCCATCTTCCTCATGGGCGACGCGGCACACCTGATCACGCCGACGTGGGCGCTCGGGCTCAACACCGGCATTCTCGACACCATCAGCCTGCCCTGGCGCCTGGCCTGGGTCGTGCGCGGATGGTCGGAGGAAGGCCTGCTCGACGACTATGGACGGGAGCAACAGCCGCTGGCCGCAAAAGGCTCCGGCGAGATGGCCGAAGCCGGCCGAAGATACATGTCCGGGCAAAAGGGCGTGGTCAAAGCCATGTCAGGCACGGCCTGGGCCAACGCGCTGACCCGCACGATGCTTGGCGTGCGGCTCGATGTCGAGGGCTCGGGCGACTGGTCGATGGTGAAAACCGAGCGCGCAGCGCTGCGCCCCGGGCGATCGCATCCCCGATGCGGAACTGCATGGTTGCGACGGCAGGCCGGTGCGGTTGCATCAATTGATCGACGACAGCTTCCTCGCTCTCTATTTCACGGATGTGCGGCGGCGGCCGCCTGTCCCGGACGATGCGCCGGGATTGCGGCACGTCATCATCTCGCGCCGCGACGCGCCTCTCGACGGCGGTTTGCGCGAGCGTTCCTATTTTGATGTCGGCGATCGGTTTCGCATCCGGACCGGCTGGGAGACCGACACCGTCATGCTCGTTCGTCCCGATGATCATATCGCCGCGATTGGGCCGATGCGCGATGCAAACGTGCTGGCGCTCTACCGGAAGGCCGCCCACATCAAGCTGCCGTTGGGCGCTGGATGATCCCGGATTTCGCTGCGCTCAATCCGGGCTACTTATTTGTAACTCCTGAGATAGGCGATCATGTCGTCGATGTCGGTAGCGCTGCTGAGGCCGCCGAACGGCATGCGGTTGCCCTTCACCTTCGCTTGCGGGTCGGCGATGTAGTCCCGCAAATTGGCGTCGTCCCAGGTGAGGTTCGCGCGCCGCATGGCACTCGAATAGCGGAAATCCTCCAGCGCCGCCGACTTGCGGCCGTAGACACCCCTCAGGCTCGGTCCAAGGGCGTCCGGCTTCTCGGTATGGCAAGCGAGGCAGGCGGCATAGAGCGCCCTGCCATGTTCAGCGTCATCGCTTGCCGCCGGATTTGCGAACAGACTTGCGACGAACAGGCTTGCGGCGAGCAGCGCGAGGGCGCCAGGCGCCGATCTGAGACTCATTATCTTTGCCCGCCCGGTTTCACGCATGCACCAGCGGACCGGGGCTCTTGTGATACTTGGTGATGATGGCGTCAGCCGCCCAATAGGCCAGCGCTCCGACCGGGCCGGTGGGATTGTAAGCGGGCTGCTGTGGGAAGGTGGACGCGCCCATGATGAAAAGATTGCTGGCGTTCCATGACTGCAGATAGCGGTTGACGACACTGGTGCTCGGATCGGTCCCCATGATGGTGCCGCCGGTGTTATGCGTTGATTGATACGGCACGATGTCGTAGTCGCCCTTGCGCAGACGCGGCGATCCCATGATCGTCGGGTTCATCGCTTTGGCGATCCCGACAACCTTGCTCATGCAATGCTCGGCGAGCTTGTAGTCGTTTTCCACGAAATTGTACGTCAGCCGCGGCAGCGGCCGGCCGAGCTGGTCCTTATAGGTCGGATCAAGATCGAGATAGTTGTTGCGGTTGGCGTAGTTCGAGCCGGACATGGAGATCGACAGCGCGTGCTGATAGTTGTTGACCACGGCCTTTTTCCACGCCGATCCCCAACGCGGCGTGCCCGGCGGCGTCGGCCGATAATTGATCGGCCGGCCGTCGCTATGGCCGGTCTGGATGCGGCAGCCGCCGAAGAATCCGAGCCCGCTGTGATCGAAATTGTCGCCGTCGAAATCGTCGATCACCATCATGGAGCCGGGCGATCCCATGAACGGATTGAACGCCCTGTCCTTGAAGAACATCGTGAGCCCGATGCGCGACAGCTGGTAGCAATAGTTGCGGCCGACCGCGCCTTTCTGTGTCGCCGGATCGTAGGGCTCGCCGATACCCGAGTGCAGCAGCAGTGATACGTTTCCGAATACGTAAGCGGATAGCACGACGAGCGCCGCGGGCTGCTCATACTCATTGCCGGTGCGCGGGTCGGTATAGAAGACGCTCGTCACCTTCTTTGCCTGCCTGTCGTAAGTCAGCCGACTCACCCATGAGTACGGACGCAGCGTGAATCTCGCTTCCTGACGCAGCAGAGGCAGCACGCAGACCTGCGGGCCGGCCTTGGCATTCGCCTCACAGCCGGCCCGCTCGCAGAAACCACAATACTGGCAGCCGCCGAGGTGCAGCCCTTCGCTGTTGGTGTAGGGCTGGCTCACGGTGCTGGCCGGCTGCGGGAACGGATGATAGCCAAGCTCCTTGCACGCCTTGGCGTAGATGAGGGCGGACTCGGTCATCTTGACGGGTGGGGTCGGATACTCGTTTTTCCGCGGCCCCTCGAAGACGTTGCCGCCTTCGATCTTAACGCCGTTGAGATTGCCGGCTTTCCCCGACACGCCGCAGAGCTTGTCGAATTTGTCGTAGTACGGCTCAAGCTCGTCATAGGTCATCGCCCAGTCCTGGATCGTCATGTCCTCGGGAATGGACCTGGCGCCGTAGCGGTTGACGATGTGACTGCGGGTGAGGTGGTCGCTGGGAAGGTAGCGCCAGTGCTGCCCGCCCCAATGGTTGGCGGCGCCGCCGACGCCATTGCCGGGCAGAAATGATCCCATCCGGCGCATCGGCAGCGCCGTTTCCGATGGACGATGCCGGAAGCTCAAGGTCTCCATCGCCGGATCCTGAATCTGGTCGAGCCTTTGCATGTAGCGCAGCTCATCGCGCACGCCCGGCATCGCGAAGTCTTCGCTCGGCCTGATGTCGGGACCGCGTTCCAGGCCGATGACCTGCAATCCCGCCTTGGTCAACTCGCGGGCCATGATGCTCCCGGTCCAGCCCATGCCGACCATGACCGCATCGACTTCCTTCAGTTTCGTCGCCATGGCCGCCCCTCAAGAGAAATCCGCAATCGATTGCGGCTCGACGCTGTAACGCTTGTTGCGATACGGCTCGATCAGATTGGCGTAGGTGGCGGGCAGCCCGGGGAAGCCGACCATCTTCCACGAGACCTTGTTGCGATTGCCGCCATAAATCGGATCGGAGAAGAAGCCCTCCATGGTGATCTCAAGCAAGGCCTCGAAGAACTGCTTGCCGTTGCAGTCAGCGAGCTCGGCCTTGCCTTGATCGAGCGCCTTGAGCACATCGTCGCGATCCTTTGCCGGCAGGCGATCGAAGTCCTTTCCATAGGTCTTCTTCACCCAGGCGTTGGTGGCGACGATGCCGGCGGCGAAGAGCTCGCGCGGCGTAAGCTGGAGCTGATAGCCATATTCCGGCTTCGCGTTTCGGAACGGCCCGTTGCGATACATTTTCGCGCCGCCGCCCCAGGCGCCCGCAAGTTGCCGGTCGATGAATGTCACGACGCCGCATTCGCTGCCTGCGGCCGAAAGCTCATCGGCGGGAATGATGGTATCGACCGCGGCGGCCAGGAAGGCAGCCTCGGACGCATGCAGCGTCTGAAATGCTTCGGGCTCCGGATTTGCGGCGGCGGTTCCGGCTTGCGCCGGGGGCGCCCCCTCCGCTTGCGCGGAAACGGAGGGACTCAGTGTCGCGGCAGCCGCGGTCCCCGCCAGGCCTGCTCCGACCAGGAATTGACGGCGTGGGATAGCCTCTTGCGCCATGACGCCTCTCCCCATGCTCGACGCGCATGATTACGCGTCGGTGTTTGGCAAATTCTCTTTATGAAGCCGCCGGCATAGCGCCTCCAGCCCGTCAGGCGGTGGCCCGGGCACAGGCGCGTTCGTCGATGAATTTGCCCATCGCCGATTGCACGCCGTGCCGGCGCAGCTCATCGAGATAGATGGCGTGGACGCGCGGGTCCTGGTGCTCGTACTCGATCTGACAGCCGCCGTCCTTGACGCTCACGTCCATGCCCATGAACACCCGGCGCTTGTCGGTGGTGAAGGGATAACGCAGGCTGCCGAAGGCGACGGCGAGATAGCGCGCCGGATCGGACGCCGTGTTGAAGTGCTGGTGAAACATCTGGTCGGGCGGCGCGAACACCCAGCCATGCCGCCAGTCGATGCGCACGAAATCCCTGTCGCCCTCGTACCACAGCAGCGAGTAGCCGTGCCCGGTCACGGCAAAGACGTGGAAGTCGGCGCCGTGCCGGTGCGCCTTCTTGTAGGTGCCGACCGGCATCTGCGAGGTGTGCGCGTGCATGGTGCCGTCGGCGAGAATGAACATCATGCTGGAGCCGCCGGCGCCGCGCTCGTCCCAGCTCCTGAGCTCGAAGCCGGCGAGGTCGGGAACGAAATTCGTCTCCCACATGTTGCGGCCGGGCCGCACCGGAATGAGCTCGCCTTCGCCGCTGAAATATTTTGCCGCGCCTTGGCGCTCCGGGAATGCGTAGGTGTTGTCGAACACGAACGCATCGCTGTGGAAGAGGTTGAGCATCAGCGCGAGGTTCACGGTCGAGGCAATGCGTGCGCGCTCGCGGCCGCTCGAATTGAAGTGCTGATAGCGCGCGTTGAGCGGCAGCGCGAACAGGCTTTTCGGGCCCCATTCGAAGCTGTGCTTGCGTCCGTCGCTTGTCTCGATGGTGGTGTTGCCGTGCCCCGAAAGAACGTAGATGACCTCCTCGAACAGGTGCTGCTGCGGCGCCGACTTGGCGCCGGGGGCGAGATCGAGCACGAATATCGAGACAAAGTCGCCCCGGCCCTTGAGGTGGACGAGGGCGCCGTCGATGCCGAAGCGCGGCCATGGCGCCGTCGGCACATTGAGCAGATCGACCCCGAAATCCTCGGTGATGGGAACGCCCTCGTTCATTGCCCAGGTGCCATAAGGGTCGAGCAGCATCTTCGGGTGGGCTATGTCAGTGACCGGCTTGTTCATGCGCTACCTCGTTCGATGGTCGGCGGCAACCACCGTCATGGCCGGACCCTCGGATCAAGTCCGAGGGCAGGCTTGTTCCGGCCATCCACGCCTTGCTTAACTCCCGCCTATGGTGGCTGGGTCTATATCATGGCGAACCGGCGCGACGGTACCCTCTATGTGGGTGTCGCAAGCGACCTGCCACGGCGGGTGTATCAGCACCGGGAGAGTTTGATCGAAGGATTCACGAAGCGCTATGGGCTGAAAATGCTCGTTTACTACGAACAGTATGATGATATCCGGGTTGCAATTCAGCGCGAAAAAACGATGAAACATTGGCCGCGTGCCTGGAAGGTGCGGTTGATCCATCAGATGAATCCCGACTGGGAGGATCTGTACAGTCAGCTCTTTTGAAACTGTGGAGCGCGTTCCGATTAGGTCGGTCGTCATGGCCGGACTTGTTCCGGCCATCCACGACTTGCTAGGGGCGAAAAAGACGTGGATGGCCGTGACAAGCACGGCCATGACGGAGATTTGACCGAGAAAGTCGATCGATGGCCAAATTGCAGCTTTCCTTTGCGTGCGGGCTCTATGATCGCATGCAGCCGCTCTATACCGGCGAGGTCAAGGTCAAGGGCATCGATCTCAACTTCATCGCCATCGATCAGCCGCGGCCCATTTTCGATCGCATGGCGGGCGGTGAGGAATTCGACGTCGCCGAGTTCTCCAGCTCGGAGTTCGTGCAGCGCTTTGCCCGCGGGCAATGCCCCTTTGTCGCGATCCCGGTATTCCCTTCGCGCGCCTTTCGCCACGGCTTCATTGCGATTCACCGCCAGGCCGGCATCCGCACGCCGAAGGACCTCGAAGGCAAGCGCGTCGGCGTGCCGCTGCTGACCATGACAGCCGTCATCTACATCAACGGGCTGCTGGCGCACGAATACGGCGTCGATCTGCGCAAGATTCATTGGGTGCAGGGCGCCATGAACACCGCCGGCGCCCACGGCAGCCCGACCGTGCTGCCGCTTCTCGATCCCGTTCCTATCGAGCAGAACCGTTCGGGCAAATCGCTGAGCGATCTCATCGCGGCGCGCGCGGTCGATGCCACCTGGGGCACGAGCCTGCCCGAGGCCATTCGCACCAAGGCGGACATTGTCCGGCTGTTTCCGGACTACGTCGATCTGGAAAAGGAATATTTTCGGCGCACCCGCATCTATCCCATCATGCATCTCGTCGCCATCCGCAAGCAGGTGCACGAGAGATATCCGTTCGTGGCGACGAGCCTCTACCATGCATTCTGCGAGGCGAAGAAGATCGCCCTGGAAAAGATGCTCAACCTGCGGGCGCTTCGCTACATGACGCCCTGGCTCATGCGCGACATCGACGAAATCTACGAGTTGTTCGACGGCGATCCCTGGCCGTATGGTGTTGAAGCGAACCGGCCGACCTTGGAGGCATTCGTCACTTATCTCCAGGATCAGTCCCTGATCGCCGCGCCGGTTGCGGTGGACGATCTGTTCGTGCCGACGTTTTAGGATTCCCCACGCATCAACATGCTCCGCCGTCATGCCCGGCCCCTCGGATCAAGTCCGAGGGCAGGCTTGTGCCGGGCATCCACGCCTTTACTATCGCGGGGCATCGAAGACGTGGATGGCCGGGACGAGCCCGGCCATGACGCTGAACTTGAGCAACAGCATGAGCACTCTCGACAGAGTCATCGCGGATTTGGTCGTCGCCAACCGCATCCTTGCGCGCGAGGACGTGGTCGATGCCTATGGCCACGTCAGCATCCGCCATCCCGACAATCCGAAGCGCTTCTTTCTCTCGCGCTCGCGCGCGCCTGAGCTTGTCGAACGCGACGACATCGTCGAGCTGGACCTCGACGGGGAGCCGGTGCGCGAGGAGAAGCGGGCGCTTTACCTCGAGCGCTTCATTCATGCCGCCATCCTGCAAGCGCGGCCGGACATCCAGGCCGTGGTGCATGCGCACGCCGAGGACATCCTGCCGTTCGGCATCGCGCCGGCGACGCCGCTGCGTCCCGTCATTCACGCCGGCAGCTTCATCGGAGCGAACGTGCCGGTGTGGGATATCGCGGAAAAATTCGGCGACACCAATCTCCTGGTCACCAACATGGAGCAGGGCCGCGATCTCGCGCGATGCCTCGGAGCAAACAACGTGGCATTGATGCGCGGCCACGGCTTTGCCTCGGCCGGGCGTTCGCTCATCGAGGTGGTGCGCATGTCGGTCTATCTCCCGCGCAATGCCCGCACGCTCCTGCGCGCCAGGCTATTGGGAGGCGAGGTCAAGTATCTCTCCCAGGGCGAGATCGACGCGCGCAATCGCGGCTATAGCCCTTATTCGGCCGAGACGTGGCGGGCGTGGGAATACTGGGCCAACAAGGCAGGCTGCGGCCACATGCTGGGGGAGCCGGGCGAAGCCGACGGCGCGCATGGACATGCGAAGAAGAAATGATGGCCAAGATCCAGGCCAACCACCAATCGTCATGGCCGCGCTTGGCGCGGCCATCCACGTCTTTCTTGGCCCGGAAACAAGTCGTGGATGGCCGGAACAAGTCCGGCCATGACGGGGGAGACTGCCCGACCAGCCATTTCTAACATCGCAACCGGATGGCTTCTGTCCTCGACCTCATTGGTGAAACGCCTCTCATCGAGGTCACGCGCATCGATTGCGGCCCTTGCCGGCTGTTTCTCAAGCTTGAAAGCGCGAACCCTTCGGGCTCGATCAAGGACCGGCCGGCGCGCACCATGATCGAGGCGGCGGAAGCCGAGGCAAAGCTCAAGCCCGGCGGCACCATTGTCGAGGCGACCGCCGGCAATACCGGGCTCGGCCTTGCCCTCGTCGGCGCGCGCAAAGGCTACCGCACCTTGCTCGTGGTGCCGGACAAGATGGCGCGCGAGAAGGTGCTGCACGCCAAGGCGATGGGCGCCGAAGTCGTCATCACGCGTTCCGATGTCGGCAAGGGCCACCCTGACTATTATCAGGACCTCGCCGAGGCGATCACGCAGCGCACCCCCGGCGCGTTCTTCGTCAATCAGTTCGCCAATCCGGCCAACCCGCGCGCCCACGAGGCGACCACCGGGCCGGAGATCCTGCGCCAGATGGATGGCGAGGTCGATGCCGTTGTCGTCGGCGTCGGCTCCGGCGGCACGCTCACGGGAGTAGGGCGGTTCATGCGCCAGGCATCGCCGGCGACCGAGATGATCCTTGCCGACCCGCAGGGCTCGGTGCTCGCGCCGCTGGTCGAGACCGGCAGGATGATCGAGGCGGGCAGCTGGGCGGTCGAAGGCATCGGCGAGGACTTCGTGCCGCCCAATGCCGACCTTTCGCTGGTGCGCACGGCCTATGCCATCCCGGACGCGGAGAGCTTTGCCGCCGCGCGCGAGCTGCTCTTGCAAGAGGGCGTGCTCGCCGGCTCCTCGTCGGGCACCTTGCTGGCGGCGGCGCTGCGCCACTGCCGCGCCCAGAGCGCGCCCCGGCGCGTTGTGTCGCTCGTCTGCAACTCCGGCGCCAAGTATCTCTCCAAGGTGTTCAACCCCGCGTTCCTGGCGCAGGAAGGCTGGAGCCATCCGCTCCGGCACGGCACCGTGCGCGATGTCGTGGTCAGCCGCTACAGCGAGGGCACCGCGGTTGTCGTGCGTCCCCAGGACAATCTGCGCACCGTGTTTGCGCGCATGCGCTCCGCCGACGTGTCGCAGATTCCGGTGATGGATGCGAGCGGACGCGTGGTGGGCCTGGTCAACGAGAGCGATGTCCTCGCCGTGCTGCTGACGGAACGCGATTCCGGCAAAGCCTTCGCGCAGCCGGTCAAGGACGTGATGGTGACGCGGCTGGAGACCATTTCGGCCGACGCGCCGCTCGCCGATCTCGCGCCCCTTTTCCGCAAGGATTACGTCGCCATCGTCGTTGACGGCGAGCAGTTCCTCGGCCTCGCCACCCGCCTCGATCTCATCAACTATTTCCGCATCACGCCGTGATGGCCCGTTCCCGCGTGCGCGGAGTGATAGACGCAGCAACAGACACGTTATACCTCCCCCTCTTGGGGGAGGTCGGCGAGCGAAGCGAGCCGGGTGGGGGGACTCTATCGCGCGCGCCTGGGGATCCCCCACCCGATCGCCGGTCGCTTCGCTCCCGCCGATCGACCTCCCCCGCAAGCGGGGGAGGTATGAACCGCGGGGGCGCAGGAGGCCGTAAATGACCAAAAAAAACCAGCTCGATTTCGCCACGCGCTGCGTGCACGCGGGGCAGGCGCCGGACCCGACCACCGGGGCGGTGATGATGCCGATCTACACCACCTCGACCTACGTGCAGCAGTCGCCCGGCGTGCACAAGGGCTACGACTATGCGCGCACCAAGAACCCGACGCGCATGGCGTTCGAGCGCTGCATCGCCGATCTCGAAGGCGGGCAGGGGGCGTTTGCGTTTGCCTCCGGCATCGCCGCCATCGCCACCACGCTCGATTGCCTCGACGCCGGTTCGCACATCATCGCCGTCGATGACCTTTACGGCGGCTCGCGCCGGCTGTTCGAGCGCGTGCGCCGGCGCTCGGCGGGGCTCGACATCAGCTACGTCGATTTCACCGACGTGGCGGCGGTCGAGGCGGCGATCAGGCCCGACACGCGGCTCCTTTGGGTCGAGACGCCGACCAACCCGCTCCTTAAGCTTGTCGACCTCGAGCGCGTGGCGGCGCTGGCGAAGGCGCGCGGCATCTGGACGGCTGCCGACAACACGTTCGCCAGCCCCTACGTGCAGCGGCCGCTGGAGCACGGCTTCGACCTGGTGATGCATTCCACCACCAAATATCTCAACGGCCATTCCGACATGGTGGGCGGCGTGGTGATAGCCGGCGCCAACGACGAGCTGCGCGAGCGCATGAAGTTCCTGCAGAACGCGGTGGGCGCGATTCAAGGCCCCTTCGATTCCTTCCTCGCGCTGCGCGGCCTGAAAACGCTGGCGCTGCGCATGGCGCGCCACTGCGCCTCGGCGCTGACCATCGCGCAATGGCTGGAGCGCCACCCCAAGGTGCGCCGCGTGTTCTATCCGGGGCTGGCGAGCCATCCCCAGCACGCGCTGGCGGGAAAGCAGATGCATGCCTTCGGCGGCATGATCTCGGCCGAGCTCGCCGGCACGCTCGACGACGCGCGGCGCTTTCTCGAGCGCTGCCGGCTGTTCGCGCTGGCCGAGAGCCTCGGCGGCGTGGAGAGCCTCATCGAGCATCCCGCGCTGATGACGCATGCTTCCGTGCCGGCCGAGGTGCGCGCCGGGCTCGGCATCGGCGAGACGCTGGTGCGCCTGTCCGTCGGCATCGAGGACGCCGACGACCTTATCGCCGACCTTGCCGCCGCGCTGGGGTGAGCGCGCCTTTCGTAGCGGCGTAGCCCGGATGAGCGCGCTTGCGCGACATCCGGGTTTTCCCCGCATGTCGCTTCGCTCATGCGGGCTACGAAACTGGGTTGAGCGTCAAGTGAAACCCAGGGCTCTTCCCGGATTTCGCTCCGCTCAATCCGGGCTACGTCGCCTGGATTTTGCGCAATATGGACGCCAAAAACGCCGCAGGCGGCGGGTAAAAATATTATAACTCATTGATGTTGCAGGAATTCATGTTTCAATTCCCCAAAACAGCAGCTTTAGGTTGTATTGCACGAAACTGCTTCCCAAGGTAGTCACAGCGGCGGCTACTCCGCCGCATGCAGCGTCTCCACGCCCCGGGGCGGCGGCAGCTCATGCTCATGCTCGGCGCCTTGCGCGAGGCGCGCGACCACTGCCGGCCGGCCCATGGACTTGAGGCCACGCACGAAGAGGAGGCGCTTGAGGCATTTGTCGATCATCTCGTCGAGCTGCGCGCGCACTTCGATCTCGGAGGTCAGACGCTCGTTGGTTGCTTTCATATCCACGAGCTTGCAGGCAGGTCCCAGCTCCTTGCGCACCTGCGCCCGGGCAGCGGAGAACGGGGAGCCGCTCAGCGGAGGGTGGACGAGCTTCCATTCCCGCTCTTTCGCAAGCTGTGCGACGTGCAGGATAGCAAGATTGTCACGCCGCCATACGAAGCGCGCCAGATTGGCAACGACATGCTCCTCCAGCGCGCCCTGGGGCGCCAACTCGGCGATCAGGCTCTGATGCAAGTGGTCGAAGGCGGCCTCGTCCTCGCCGGGCAGAAGGGTCGCGGTCGAGTATGCGCCATGCTTGAGCGCGGCCGGCACCTTGGCGGCAGCACGAGCCATGCGGGTCACTCCGGGAAATTCGCTTGTGTTCATGATCTGTTCTAACCGCCGGGCGCGCGAATGTCAAGCTTGGGGCTGCCGTAAGGCAATGCTTGATCAGCTCGGATTGACCAAAGAAGACCTGGGAAGGTGATTATGGCGTTCGGATATCATTACACCTTGCATCGGCAGAAGAACGGCTGGTGGCTCGTACGCTTTCCTGGAATCCCGCAAGCGCTGACCGAAGGCGAAACCAAGGAGGAAGCGCGCGCGAACGCCCTCGATTGCGTTATCGCGGCCTTGGAAGGCTATATGAAACAGGGTAGCCCGCTGCCGAGAGACGGCGCGAGACATTCCGGCGCAGACCGCGTGGTGCTCCCGTCCCTCGTGACGGCAAAGCTCGCAGTCTATGAGACTCTGCGCGCACGCGGCTGGTCGAAGCTCAAGCTGGCGAAAGAGCTCGGCATGCCGGAAAACTCCATGCGCCGGCTGCTTGATCTGCGCCACAGCTCGCACATGTGGATCGTTGACGCCGCCTTGGCCAAGATGAATGCCGAGCTTCCCATCGATCTTCCGAAGGTGCGCGCGAGCCGGAAGGCGGCGTAGGCCAGCGTTTTGCAGTGGCGTTGCGCGGGCTCACGCTGCCGTCTCGACTTCGCGCATTACGCGCGCGCCGACGTCGCGCCTGGCCACCGCCAGCTCATACTGCGCCTGCAAATTGATCCAGAACTGCGCGTCATTGCCGAAATAGCGGCCGAGACGCAGCGCCGTCTCGGCGCTGATCCCGCGCTTGCCGTTGAGGATGTTAACGATGCGCCCCGACGGCACGCGCAGCGCGCGCCAGCGCGTTGGCGGAAAGCTCCCGTGCGCGCAGCTCGCGGCGCAGGATGCGACCGGGGTGAATGGGAAGCATTGGGTGGCTCCTCAGTGATAATCCACGAATTTCGAGTCGGGAAAAATCTAGGCAATAGGCAACGTTCGATTTTTCAGCGCGCTCTGACCCGCTGAAGACCTCGCCGTTTCTGTGAAACTCCTCTATCGCGATCGGGCACAAATACTTCCGCCTGAGTAAAATTCATAAATCTTCCAACGCTTATTCGGCGTGTTCGTCGAACCTCTACAACGCCTATATGAACGAGGGCGGATGGGTTCTTGCTTAGTTCAGGATGGCTTAGGAGCACACGTATGGCGGCCAAGCTCGCCGGCTGGTTCCAGATTGAGATTGAGGCACGTCGGAGCGGTGTATACCGGCTCACAGAAAATGAGCATATAGCGGTTGAACGCGGCCTCATCGAGATGCGCGAGCGTCAGTTTGCGAGCGACGACCAAATAGCAGAAATCTTCCGCAAGGCGCGTTCCTCTCGTGCATGAGGGTTCGATATACTGAATCCGCGGCGAGTGACTTCGAAAACGGCGTTGTCTACCTCCGCGACCATGCACCGGCCGTAGCCGGCAGCTTTGCCGACAGTATCGACCAAGCAGTCGCTCAGCTCCTGGACCTATTCTGCTCAAGAAACCGCAAACCCCGGAGTCCGCCGGCAGTACATCCGGCGCTTTCGCTATGCCATTTTTTATGCGGTAGACTTTGAGGCGGATGAGCTTGTCGTCCTGCACATTCGTCATGCGGCCCGGCAATGGCCATGGCTGGAGATGCATACCGAGTAATATGTTAGATCGAATGTCTTACGGTCGGCCACAGAGTAGAACATGATGCGCACGCAGGTCGGGATCGTCGGAGCGGGCCCCGCCGGGCTGATGCTGTCGCACCTCCTGCATCTTGCCGGCATCGAATCGGTCATCCTGGAAAATCGCGGCCGCGATTACATCGAGAGCCGCATCCGCGCCGGGCTGCTCGAGCAATGGGCCTGCGATCTCCTCATCGAGACCGGGGTCGGCGCGCGCATGCAGCGCGAGGGCATGTTTCACAATGGCGTGAATTTCGCCTTCGGCGGCGCGCTGCACTACATCAACTTCCGCGAGCTGGTGGGAAAGGGGGTCACCGTCTATGGCCAGCAGGAGGTGATCAAGGACCTCGTCGCGCGGCGCCTTGCCGACGGCGGACAGATATTGTTCGAGGCCGGCCGACGTGAGCATTCATGATTTCAGCGGCAAGGCGCCGAAGATCAGGTTCCGGCACGCCGGCGGCGAGCACGAGCTCGCCTGCGACTTCATCGCCGGCTGCGATGGATTTCACGGCATCTGCCGGCCCAGCATCCCGGCGAGCGCGCTCACCGGCTACGATCGCGAATATCCGTTCGGCTGGGTCGGCATCCTCTCGGAATCGCCGCCGCCGGAGCACGAGCTGATCTACTCCTATCATGAGCGCGGGTTTGCGCTTTACACCATGCGCTCGCCGTCCCTGGCGCGGCTCTATCTGCAATGCGCTGCCGATGACGACATCGAGAACTGGCCGGACGCGCGCATCTGGAAAGAGCTGGACCGCCCGGCTTGGGGGGACGCGCCCGCTGGCGGAAGGGGCGATGCTCCAGAAAGGCATCACGGCCATGCGCAGCTTCGTGCTGGAGCCGATGCAGCACGGGAGGTTGTTCCTGGCCGGCAATTCCGCGCACATTCAGCCGCCGACCGGCGCCAAGGGCATGAACCTGGCGCTCGCCGACGTGGTGGTGCTGTCGCGCGGATTGACCGAGCACTATCGAAGGAGCGCGAGCGACATTCTGGAACGCTACTCCGCGACCTGCCTGCGCCGCGTGTGGAAGGCGCAGCGCTTCTCGTGGTGGATGACGCAGCTGTTTCACCTTGATCCGAGCCACAATGCGTTCGACCGCAAGCGGCAGCTGGCGGAGCTCGATTATGTGACCTCATCGCCGGCAGCCGCGCGCTCGCTGGCCGAGAACTATGTCGGGCTGCCGGTCGAGATGTGAGCGGGGGGTTCGTTAAGGTGGAAATCCGCTCCGGTTGCAACTCTGACGGTTGTCATTCCGGGGAGCCGAGCGTAGCGAGGCAGCCCGGAATCTCAGTAATCGCTGGCGGAGCTTACTGGATTCCGGGTTCGCGGCTTCGCCGCGCCCCGGAATGACACGTTTCGATGGAATCGCTCGTCCAGGATGCAAGTTCTTGTCGTTGGGGCAGGGGTCGTCGGCCTTGCGGTGGGGCGCGCGCTGGCGATCGCCGGGCACGAGGTGATCGTCGCCGAAGCCGCGAGCGGCATCGGCACCGGCATCTCCTCGCGCAACAGCGAGGTCATCCATGCCGGCCTCTATTACCCGACCGGGTCGCTGCGCGCGGTCCACTGTCCGCGCGGCCGGCGCATGCTCTATGAGCTCTGCGCCTCGCATGGCGTGCCCCATCGCAAATGCGGCAAGCTCGTCGTCGCTAAAAACGGCAACGAGGTCGCAGGGCTCGAGGCGCTCCTCAAGCAGGCGCGCAGCAATGGCGTGGAGGGCGTCGCCATCATCGACGCGGCGGCCGCCAGGAAGATCGAGCCGCAGCTCGCCTGCGCCGCGGCGCTGATCTCGCCGGAAACCGGCATCATCGACAGCCACCGCTTCATGCTGGCGCTGCGCGGCGACCTCGAAGACCGCGGCGGTGTCATCGCATTCAATACGCCCATCGCGCGCCTATGCCGGGCGCACACGAATTCGGCAGGTGGGCAATGGCAGGCGTTCTTCGGGGACGGCGACGCGCAATCAATCATTGTCGATGCCGTCGTCAATTGCGCGGGGCTCGACGCGCAGCGCCTGGCGCGCGCCACCGAGGATTATCCGCCGCGCCGCATCCCGCGGCTCGTCCTCGCCAAGGGCAATTATTTCAGCTTTGCCGGCCGGCCCGCGTTCTCACGACTGATCTATCCCGTGCCGGTGCCCGGCGGCCTTGGCGTGCACGTGACGCTTGATCTTGCCGGCCGCATGCGCTTCGGCCCGGACGTGGAGTGGATCGATGCGGAGAACTACGACGTGGAGCCCGCGCGGGCAGCGGCTTTCTACGCGCGCATCCGCGAATATTGGCCGGCGCTGCCGGACAACTCGCTGGCGCCGGACTACGCCGGCATCCGGCCGAAGCTGACCGGGCCGGGCGAGCCCGCGGCAGACTTCATCATCGATGGCGCAGGGCAGCACGGGTTGGCCGGCCTCGTGCACCTGTTCGGCATCGAATCGCCGGGGCTCACTTGCGCGCTGTCGCTGGCGCAGCAGATGCCGGCCTATCTGTCGGCTTGAGCCCGCTTGCTCTTGTTGGGGCGGGCCGGCGGCGCCTCCGCCTGTTTGATCGGCGGCAGTGCAGGCCGTTCCGCGGCGGGCTCAATCTTCGTCTCGGTGAGCTGGCGGCGCAGGTCCGGCGAGAAGTCCGGCGTAAGCGTTGATGGGCGTAAAGCTCGGGCCGGTGGGCCCACTGTTGTAGGCCATCAGGCCGCCATTGGTGGCGACGATATCGCCGGGGCGCAATGTCGGGTCGTCGGCAACCGGCGTATTGACCAGGCCGAACGCGTCCCTGCCGTTGCAGGTGCAGCCGGGCACCAGCTTCTCCCGGTACGCGAAGGCGGCCGGAAGCTCGGAGTACCGCTTGCCGTCGGAAGCGACCGCGTGATCAATGCTGTTGCCGTTGTAGATCTTGGTTGCGCTCGCCGGACAAAACGAGCTGCAGGCCTGCGCCGGGCTGGCGCCGCCGTGGTGTTGGATGGGGAAATAGCGTCCGTCGCACAGGCGCACGCAGTAGGCCAGGCCGCCTTCGGAGCGCGACGATTCCGCGTTGCGCAACGGCGCGTTCGGATCCGCATAGGCGCTGACCGGCGAATTAAACAGGCGGCCGAAGAACGCTTCAAAAAGGTTTTGGGCAGATGCGGTAGCGGCCGAGGCGACGAGCGCCGTGACCGTCATGCCGGCCACGAGAATGCTCAAGAGGATGCCCCTGACGCCGCGGCGATGGCGGGTCTGGCGACGTATCAACAAAAAGAAAGCTCCCCCAAATCGCGCGCCGCTAATTCCCCATGCGCGCTGTCTCCTGATACCGGCGCCGCCCGGCGGAAATATGACGCAAGCGCGCCCATCCAGGGGCGGGTGTGAAACTTGTAGCCCGGATGAGCGAAGCGATATCCGGGTTGCCGGTGCGCCTCCCCCGCATGTCGCTTGCGCTCATGCGGGCTACATCCGCATCAAAAATAGCGCCACCAGACATAGACGTGGCAGATGGCGATCGACACCGTCATCATGGGAATGCCGTAGAGGGTGTAGGTCATGAACCGAAAGGGAACGCCGCTGCGCTCGGCAATGCCCGCGACGGTCAAATTCGCCGACGCGCCGATCAAGGTGCCATTGCCGCCGAGACATGCCCCCAGCGAAAGGCACCACCAGAGCGGCTCGATGCGCTCCGCGCCGCCGAATGCCGGGGCCATGCTCTTGATCAGCGGGATCATGGTGGCGACGAACGGGATGTTATCGATGATGGCGGAGAGGTACGCCGACGCCCACAGGATGGCGTAGCCGGCGCTCGCCAACCGCCCGCCGGTCGCCTCGACCAGCCGGTTGGCGACGAGGCCCAGCAGACCGCCGACCTCGACGCCGTGCACCACCACGAACAGCCCGATGAAAAAGAAGATGGTGATCCATTCGACGTCGCTGAAGGTCTTGTGCACGTTCTCCGACTGCTTCTCGTTGTGGTGCTGCCAGTTGTCGAGAAACATCAGCACCGCCGCGCCGGCGAGCGCGATGGTCGCGGGCTCGAGGCGCAGCGGCCGCGCCAGCACGAAGGCGACGATGACAATGGCAAGCACCACGAGCGACTGGCGCAGCAGCGTCCAGTCGAGGATGGCCGCGTGCGCGCTCATGCCCATGACGAGCGCCTTGCGCGCGGGCGTCGATCTCAGCGCCTTCCCCCACACGAGATGGATCATCAGCGCCTGCGCCGCCATCACCACGATGATGACAGGCGTGAGATGGATGACGAAAGCATTGAAGTCGAGGCCGGCAAGCGAGCCGATGAGGATGTTGGGAGGGTCGCCGATCAGCGTTGCCGTGCCGCCGATATTCGACGCGAACACCTCGGCAAAGAGGAAGGGGTAGGGCGGCACGTCGAGCTCTCTGGCGATGGCGAGCGTCACCGGCACGATGAGCAGCACCGTGGTCACGTTGTCGAGGAGCGCCGACACCAAGGCGGTGGTGAGCTGCAGCAACAGCAGGATGCCCGCGGGATGCGCGTTTGCCTTCTGCGCCGACCAGATCGCCAGATATTGGAACATCCCCGAGCGGCGCGAGATCGACACCAGGATCATCATGCCGGTGAGGAGGCCAATGGTGTTCCAGTCGATGCCCTTGAGCGCCTCGTTCTGATCGAGCGCTCCGATGAGGATCATCACCGATGCGCCGAGGAGCGCGACAATAGCGCGGTTGAGCTTGTCCCAGATGATGACGGCGTAGGTGACGCACAGAATGAGGGTGGACACCACGAGCGGGTCGAGATCGAAAAAGAGATGCGGAATGTAATGCGGCTCAGGCATGCGGATCCCCCACCGTCATGCGCGGGCTTGACCCGCGCATCCATCGTAAGAAAGTGCTCTTTTGTTTGTCTAAGCGATGGATTGCCGGGTCAAGCCCGGCAATGACGATTTGGTCGCTTATGCGAAAAACAGGAAGGCGATCGCTGCCATTGCCGGCAGGATGACGATGCACGACCAGGCCATGTAGCCAAAGAAGCTCGGCATCTTTATCCCGCGCTCCACGGCGATGGCATAGATCATCAGGTTCGGCGCGTTGCCCAGATAGGTCATGGCGCCCATGAAGACCGCGCCGAGCGAAATTGCCGCCAAGGTCGTGGCGAGCGGTCCCATCAGCTCGCGCGCATCACCGCCGGCCAGCTCAAAGAACACCAGATAGGTCGGTGCGTTGTCGAGAAATGCCGAGAGAACGCCGGTAAGCCAGAAATAGGCGAGGTCGTGCGGGGTCCCGTCCGGCACGGTGACCGCGGCGATGACCGGGGAGAAAGCGCCCGCTTCGCCGGCCTGGAGCATGGCGATGACCGGAATGATGCACGTGAAGATACCGGCAAACAGAATGGCCACTTCGACAATCGGTTCCCAGGTGAAGTCGTTCGCCTCGCGGTGCTCGTTCGGTGTCAGCGCCAGCGAGAGGAGCGCGACGAGCAGCAGCACGCCGTCGCGCGCCACATTGCGCAGCTCGAGAGCCGTCCCATAGATGTCGAAGCGAATGCCGGGATTCCAGGCGGCCGAAGCAAAGATAGCCGCGACGATCGCGACAATCAGGACGAGGTTGATGCCGCCCCTGACCCGAAGATCGACCGGCGGCAGGCTTTCGCCCACCGTCGTGACCAGGCGGTCCTTGCGATAGTGCCAGAGATCGAGCGCAAGGAACGCGGCGAGCACGAGAGCGCCGACCACCGCCGTCGGCTGCCAGAGGTGGACCGTCGGCCAAAAGAAATCGACTCCATGCAGGAAGCCGACGAGCATCGGCGGATCGCCCAGCGGAGAAAGTGCGCCGCCGATATTGCCGACGAGGAAAATGAAGAAGACCACGACGTGCACGTTGTGGAGCCGTGTCAGATTCGCGCGAATGAGCGGCCGCACGAGAATGATGGCAGCGCCAGTGGTGCCGACCACGCTCGCCATGACGGTGCCAAGCGCGAGGATGGCGATATTGACCAGCGGCGTGCCGCGGAGATTTCCGGTGACCAGGATGCCGCCGGCGACGACATAAAGGGTGAACAGGAGAACGATGAAGCTGAGGAAGTCCGCCAGCATGATGTGCACGAACGCCGCCGCCGCGCTCGGCGCGCCGTGGATGGCGGCGAGAGGCGCGACAGTGAGCGTGCTCCAGACGAAAGCGAGCTTGCCGTAGTGGTTGTGCCAGAACCTTGAGAAAAGGACCGGGCCGAGCGCAATGGTCAGAAGGATGCCGATGAAGGGGATGGCCCACGGCCAGCGCAGGGCGGCGCCGTCGAGGGCGGGGGCCGCCAGCGCGCCTTGCGGCGCGAGCGTGAAGATCGCAACGGCCGCGAGCACGCGCACACGGGGCTTGATGGAGCGCGCAACAGGCGCCGTATACCTCCCCCATTGGGGGAGGTCGGCGAGCTTCGCGAGCCGGGTGGGGGGTCGAATTGCTGGTTTGAGCCCGGGGCCAAAAGACCCCACCCGACCGCCGTCGCTTCGCTCCGACGGTCGACCTCCCCTTTCAGGGGAGGTATTACCGAACGCAGCCACTGAACCGCTATTCCGCGGCAATCTTGACGGGCGGTCCGGCCGGAGGGCCGACAAGCTCGGCGAGCTCCCTTTCGTCAAGCGTCTCTTTCTCCAGAAGCGCCCGCGCGGCGCGTTCGAGCACGCTTCGCCGCTGGCGCAGAATGTCGAGCGCGCGGTCCATGGCGCTCTGCACGATCGAGCGAACCTCGTTGTCGATCGCAGCGGCGGTGTCCTGCGCGTAATCCTGCTCGCGCGGCACGAAAGGAAGATCGGCGCCGGTCAGATAAGTGCGCGGGTCGCGGTCATAGGCGACGCTGCCCAATCGCTCCGACATTCCATAGCGCGTCACCATCGAGCGCGCGATGTCGGTCACGCGTCGCAGATCGTCGGCGGCTCCGGTCGAAAGATGCCCAAAGATGGTGAGCTCGGCGGCGCGTCCGCCGAGAAGCACCGACATCTTGTTCTCCAATTCCTCGCGCGTCATCAGAAAGCGGTCTTCGGTCGGTCGTTGAATTGTATAGCCGAGCGCGCCCACGCCGCGTGGAATGATGGAGACCTTGTGCACCGGATCGCTGCCCGGCAGGGAAAGAGCGACGAGGGCGTGCCCCATCTCGTGGTGCGCGACGATCTCGCGTTCCTTCGGATTGAGCAGGCGATTGCGCTTTTCGAGGCCCGCCACCATGCGCTCTACCGCATTGTTGAAATCCGCCATCGTGACCTCGTCGGCGCCGCGACGGGTGGCGAGCAGCGCCGCTTCGTTGGCGAGGTTTGCGAGGTCGGCGCCGGTGAAGCCCGGCGTGAGCGCGGCAATCTTTTCCACCTCGATGTCGGCCGCCAGCTTGGTCTTCTTGAGATGGACACGCAGTATTTCGATGCGACCCTTCTTGTCCGGGCGGTCCACCAGGACCTGGCGGTCGAAGCGGCCGGCGCGCAGCAGCGCGGGATCGAGAATCTCCGGCCGGTTGGTCGCCGCGATGATGACGAGGCCGGTGCGGGAATCGAAGCCGTCCATCTCCACCAGCAGCTGATTTAACGTCTGCTCCTTCTCATCATGACCGCCGGCATACGGGCCGATGCCGCGGGCGCGGCCAAGCGCGTCGAGCTCGTCGATGAAAATGATGCAGGGCGCCTTTGATCTTGCCTGCTCGAAAAGATCGCGCACGCGCGCGGCGCCGACGCCGACGAACATCTCGACGAATTCGGATCCCGAGATCGAGAAGAAAGGCACCTGCGCTTCGCCGGCGACCGCTTTGGCCAGCAGCGTTTTCCCGGTGCCGGGAGGACCGACGAGGAGCACCCCTTTCGGCATGCGCCCGCCGAGACGGCCGTACTGGTCGGGGCTCTTGAGAAAATCGATAATCTCGCGCAGCTCATCTTTCGCTTCGTCAACGCCGGCCACGTCGTCAAAGCGCACCCCGGTATCGGATTCGACGTAAATCTTCGCCTTGCTTTTCCCGATCGACATCAAGCCGCCGCCCAAGCCCCGCATGCGGCGTGCGAGGAAGGTCCACAGGCCAAAGAAGAGCGCGACCGGAATAATCCACGAGAGCAAATCCTGGACGAGCGTGCTTTCCGTTTCACCGTTGTAGGTGACGCCGTATTTCTGCAGCTCCTCGGCAAACTGCGGATCGACCCGCGTGGTCACGAATTGGGTCTTGCCGTTCGGCAGCGGTTCCTTGAGCTTTCCCTGGATGTAGCGATCGGATACGCCGAGCTCGGCAACCTTGCCGTCGTGCAGCAACTGCTGAAACTGGCTGTACGGGATCGCCGCCACTTTCTGCGTGGTCGCATAGAAATACTGGAGCAGGAGCAGGCCGATGAACGCAGCCACCCAGTAGCCGATATGAAAGCCGGTTCGCTTGTTCATGGCAGGCTCAGTTCCGAGCACGGCGGATGAGTGGGAACGGTTGAACGCACGGAAATGTTTCAGTTCGGAGCGGTGTTCCGGACGAATCGTAGCCCGGATTGAGCGGCAGCGAAATCCGGGGTCGCCAGCGCTGTCCTTCAATTCCAACCCGGATTTCGCTGCGCTCAATCCGGGCTACAACAATTGGACTGTCGCGACTGCCGGCGCCAGAAAGCAAAATGCCCGGCGACGCAGGCCGGGCAATCCAGATCATCCATTCAGCTGAGCCAACCGCGAGGCCGTCCAACACGGCCTCGCGCTGCTTCTGCAGTCGTCAGCTCGGTTTGCAGGGATCCATGGTCCCCATAGCCGTCGTGGCTTCCGCCTTGGTCTTGTAAGCAGTGCCATCACCGACGAGCGACACGGTCTTGCTCTTTTCGGATGGCTTCGACTTTGCGACGGAGCATTTGTGGGTTTTCGAGTTTTGAACGATGTAGTAATCCGCCAGTGCGGGAGATGCCAACCCGACCGCAAGCAGACACGCCAGCACGACTTTAGCTTTCATCGAAACCTCCATTAGGAATAGATCGCCACCTCTAATATCAGGATTTGGAACAATCAATGGCCAAGTTGTTCACGCAATATTCATCGTCCGTCATGCCCGGCATCCACCACCTGTCATGCCCCGCGAATGCGGGGCATCCAGTAAGGCAATGCCCGCGGGATTGAAAAAGGCAGTGCAACGCCCCCGTCCGGTGGGTACTGGATCGTCCGCCTTCGCGGACAATGACGCGCGGGGACTCTTCGTAGCCCGCATGAGCGCAGCGATATGCGGGGAGGCCCGGATGTCGCGCAAGCGCGCGCTCATCCGGGCTACTGGAGGTCGACGCGGCTATTCGAGATAGAACCGGAAGGCAGATCGATGCCAGACGAGCACGACCGGATCGAGGTTGCCACGCGCAGCAATGCTTTGCGCGCCTCCCACTCCGTGGCTGGATCCAACTCCTGGAGAAATTGCACGCCGCCTGCCGCCAGCACGGCAACGGGAAGGCCATCCCGGTAAAGCAGGCGATTGCCGGTCAGCGCCGGCAGCCGCGGCCCGGGAGTAAGAATTCCAACCAGATTGAGCGGATCTGCGCCGGAGACCGACAGCCATTCGCCTGTACCCTGTTGCCGCCGAACCTCTCGCAACGCGACGATTGCCTCAGACAGGGCGAATTGCTCGCCGGAAAAGCCGGCAACGAACCGGCCGCCGCGAATTTCCCCGCGGCTTTCCAGCTTGCGATAGACCCGCAGCAAATCCCGCCAGGGCGGCAGCCAGTCGGCCTCTCGTTCCACGAGGCGCCAGAATACGACCCCGTAGCGCTGCAGCAGCGTGCGCGCGACATGCTCAGCGGCGCCGTCATCGGGCCTGGCTGCGGACGGTAACGCCGGTGCACGCGTCTGTGCGCGGCTGGCGAGCGACCAGCGCCCGGCGTCCTCCATGCCCGATCTCACTGCCCGCCGCCGGCGATGCCCGCTGGCAAAGGGTTTGCGCTCCGCGGAAGGGACGAGCAAGGCGCGCAGGCCTGCGAAGCTGTCGGAAGCGACGAGGCCCAAGGCTACGAGCTCAGCCAGCGCCTCTTCAACCTGAGACCGCAACTGGCCTGTCCCCTGGACCAGGTCGTCGAAGAACGAAGCGCCGTGTTGTGAGATATGGTCCGCGAGCGCCTGCGCCCTGGCGCTGGGACGAGCGCCCTCGGCTCTTGCCGAAAGTGACGCCCAGAGCGGCGCGTATCTCCGGGCCATGAGCGTGATGGGTGTCGTGCGCACCGGCGCGGGTTGACCATTGCTCCCGTTTGCGCCCCCGTTTGCTCCACTATTTCCTCCTGCATTGCGAGGTCGCAGCCTCGCCCAGGTGACATGACCGGAGAGGCAGCGGTCATCGAGCCAGTGGGGCTCATACGCGGCAAGCCGGGCGGGCAGGATTTCGCTCTCCCAGGCGCCGGCAGGAGCCTCGAAGCCTTCGAGCTGCGCCACGATGGCCTCGAGCGCCTGTGGCCCTTCCATCCGCGCCTCTGCCGTGATGCGCTGCCAGACCGTGAGAAAGCGAAGGAAGTCGCGGGCGGCAACCGGCTCGATCTCGGCGCGCAAGCGCTTGACTGTGTACTGATGAATTCGCGCGAGCAGCCGGCGCTCGCACCATTCTTCCGCGGTTCCCTCGGGGGTGAACCGGCCGCGCAGCGCAAAGCCTTCGGTTTCCAGCGCCGCAAGGGCGGTGAGGATGTCTCCTGGCGCCAGCCCCAGCGTACCCGCAAGTGCGTCGGCCCTCGCGGGCCCTTGCCCCTCCAGGCGGCCGCGGACGATCTCGACGAGGGCTTCGTCCCGCGACCACGCGCGTGCGGGCGCCGTCGCGGGCGCCGTGATCAGAGGATCGAGCTTAGCCGCGGGCCATACGGCCTGAAACTCCGGCAGCCGCTCGGCAGTGATCCAGAGCGCGGCATGCGGCACATCCAGCCGGGCCACTCGTTTCTGTCGTGCAAGATCCGACAGGAAACCGCTCCAATCGGAATTCGCCCGCGCTTCCTCGGCAGCTGAGGAACCCGAGCCACACCAAACCATCGTGCAACTCGTCGGCGTTCGCCGCTTCGGGCCAAGCCTGCGTCCTGACGCGGGCA
This sequence comes from uncultured Alphaproteobacteria bacterium, assembly GCA_963841105.1. Classification (GTDB taxonomy): domain Bacteria; phylum Pseudomonadota; class Alphaproteobacteria; order Rhizobiales; family Xanthobacteraceae; genus VAZQ01. The sequence continues at coordinate 55,627 of CAWJCB010000018.1, read as the reverse complement.
ATGGCCTCGGCGTCGAGCCGGCCGATATCGGCCGCGGCCTCGGGCGCAAGCCAGCGTCGCGCCAGCACGGCTTGGGTGCGGCGTTCCTCAAGCGGTGCGTCGTCGAGATAGGCGTAGGGCCGCGCCGCCAACACTTCCAAAGCCAGCGGGGAAGGCTCCGTGAGATCCCGCGCGACCACGCGGATATCGCCCGCTTCAATTCCCTTGAGGAGCCGCTCCAGCCCTTCGATATCCATCGCCTCCGTCAGGCAATCGGTGATGGTCTGGCGGACCAGGGGATGGTCGGGCACCTCGCGCTCGCCGGCCAAATTCTCGGCGCAGGCGATCTGGTCAGGGAACACCGCGGCGACCAGGTCCTCGGCTCCCATGCGCGCGAGTTGCGGCGGGACCTTCTTGCCTCCCTGGAAACGCGGCACCGCCAATGCCACGCTTGCCGCCCAGCGCCATCGCGTGGTGAACATCGGCGCATCCAGCAGCGCCTGGATGAGCAGGGGCCGGATGCTGGCCGAATGCAGATAGCGGGCAACGTCGGCGAGCTCGAAGCTGTGCGCAGTGGTGAGCGACAGCACGATGTTGTCCTCGGTAGCGGCGGCCTGAAGCTCGAAATTGAACTTGCGGCAAAAGCGTTTGCGCAGCGCCAGACCCCAGGCGCGATTGATGCGGCCGCCATGGGGCGAATGGACGACGAGTTGCATGCCGCCCATCGCATCGAAGAAGCGCTCCAGCACGATGGCATCGAGCGCCGGCAGGCAACCGAGCGCGGCGTGCGCCGAGCGTAGATATTCCACGAGCTGCTGCGCGGCTGCTTCTGCGATACCGACCTCCGCCATTATCCAATGTAACGCGCTCGCGCCGCTGGGCTCGCGCTGGAGGTGGACAGCGATCTCGTCGCGCAGGCGCGAAACGGACTGGGAGAGCTCCTCGCTGCGGCTCGGCGCTTCGCCAAGCCAGAACGGAATGGTCGGCGCCATGCCATGGGCGTTCTCGACTCGCACCACGCTGCGCTCGACCCGCCGGATGCGATAGCTTTCGTTGCCCAGCTGGAAGATGTCTCCGGCCAGGCTCTCGACCGCGAAATCCTCGTTCACGGTGCCGATGAAATGATTCTCCGGCTCCAGCAGGACCTTATAGTCGGCATTGTCTGGGATGGTGCCGCCCGAGGTGAGCGCGGTGAGCCGGGCGCCGCGCCGGCCGCGCAGGACATGGTTGACCGCGTCGTGGTGGATGAGCGCGCCGCGCCGGCCGCGGCGCGTGGTGAACCCTTCGGCCAGCATGGTGACAACAGCGCTGAAGTCTTTGCGTGCGAGGTCGCGGTACGGCCAGGCGCGCCGTACCAGTGCAAGAAGCGCCTCTTCATCCCATTCCCGCGCGGCCACTTCGGCTACGATCTGTTGCGCGAGCACATCCAGAGGCTGTTGAAGGACTGCGAGCCGATCGAGCTCGCCACGTTTAACGCTGTCGAGGAGAGCGCTGCACTCGACCAACTCGTCGCGCGAGAGGGGAAACAGCCTGCCCTTGGGAACGCCGGCAACGGCATGACCCGAACGCCCGACGCGTTGCAGAAAGGTTGCAATCGCGCGCGGGGAACCGAGCTGGCACACAAGATCGACCTCGCCGATGTCGATGCCGAGTTCCAGCGAAGCGGTGGCGACCAGCGCCTTGAGCGTGCCGGTTTTGAGCCGCTGCTCGGCGTTCAGGCGGTGATCTTTTGAGAGGCTGCCATGATGGGCAGCCACATGCTCCGCGCCGACAAGCTCGGACAGCTTGCCTGTCACCCGCTCCGCAAGGCGCCGCGTATTGACGAATATCAAGGTCGTGCGGTGCGCCGCGATGAGCTCGGCCAGGCGGCGATAAACCTGCTCCCAAACTTCGCCCGACATCACGGCTTCAAGAGGCGAGTCGGGAACTTCCAGGGCGAGGTCGCGCCGGCGCACGTGACCGGTGTCGATCACCGTGCATGCGGGCGCCGATCCGTCCTTTGCCATCCCGACGAGAAAGCTTGCGATCGTCTCGATCGGCTTCTGTGTCGCCGAGAGGCCCACACGCTGCAAACGATCGCCGCAAAGCGCCTCCAGCCGCGCGAGCGAAAGCGCGAGATGCGAGCCGCGCTTGTTCGCCGCCAACGCGTGAATCTCGTCGACGATCACTGTTCGCGTCGATGCCAGCATCCTGCGACCCGACTCCGACCCAAGCAGGACGTAAAGCGACTCCGGCGTGGTAACGACGATGTGCGGCGCGCGGCGGCGCATCTGGTCTCGTTCGCGCGGCGGCGTATCACCGGTGCGAACCCAAGCACGAATGTCGATGTCGGGCAGTCCTTGCATCCGCAGTTGGTCGCGGATGCCGGCGAGCGGCGCATCAAGATTGCGCTTGATGTCGTTCGAGAGCGCCTTGAGCGGCGAGACGTAGACGACCTGTGTCTCGTCGGCGAGTGTTCCCGCCAGTGCCTGCCGAACGAGATCGTCGATTGCCGCGAGAAAGGCGGCCAGCGTCTTGCCGGATCCGGTCGGTGCCGCGAGCAGGACGTGTTGCCCGCCGCGGATTGCCGGCCAGGCGCGCGCCTGCGCCGGTGTCGGCGCTGAAAAGCAACTCGCGAACCACGCAGAAACGGCTGGATGAAAAACGCTAGCGCTGGACGAGCGATGGCTCGCATGTATCGGCAGGCACCGGCCTGCTCCCTCTCCCCGTTGGGGAGAGGGAGCGCGCGCGCGGATGCGGCTGCGACCGGGTCTCATGCTCTCGGAATCACTTCAACTCTGGAGGGAAGGCGGCCACGCCCGCGGGCTTCGGCATTGCACCCATATGTGCTGGGTTCCTCGCCGATTCAACCGTGCGAAGCAGGAACCGCATCGCGAAGCACTCGTTATTTTGGAAAAGCCTGACCTGTCATACCCGCGCAAGCGGGTACCCAGTAGGCGTTGACGGTGACGTTAGACCAATCGCGGCTGCGACTTGCTGGATCGTCCGCCGGAGCTTGTCATCGGGCCGGCCATAGGCCGGACCCGTTGGCGGACGAAGACGATGGTCGGCGGCTTGAAGGGAGAATTGCGATGCGCGCGTTATGCAGATGCCTGCTGGCAGCGTTGCTGGCTCAACTGCCCAGCTCGTTCGGCGTCCAGGCTCAAGACCGGGAGTCGTTAGCGCCCCTGCACTGGCAGACCCTCGCAATTCCGGAATTTGGGACACAGGTCGAGTACCCGTCCGGCCTGTTTGTTCCGGCAGGCAATCCAGAAAGGGGCATTGGAAAACGCTTCGACAGCACCGATGGCCGCGCCTTCCTGTCAGTCTACTCTCGCCCCAACGAGGCTGGGGAGACGCCGGCGAGCTATCTCAAGAATAATTTGCGTGTGAGGCGATCGGCGCTGCAATACGAGCGGATCACGCGCTCTTTTTTCGCCATTTCGGAGGAACGCGGCGGATTGATCTTTTACAGCAGGTGCAACTTCTCGGGTCGCGCGCAGGGAAGCATCCATTGCTTCGATATGGTTTACCCACAGGCGGAGAAGCGAGCCTGGGATCCCGTCGTGACCCGCATCAGCCTTTCGTTGCGACCCCAAGAAGGTTGACGGTAGGCACAGTCACTGCTTCCGTCGCTGGTTCCTGGCTTCGCCAAGCGCCGATGCGCGAGCGAGACACATGCCAAACCAGCTGCAAATGCCGCCTTGGCCGGGGATACCCAAAACCTCTTCCGAGTTCGTTACGCTCATCGCGCACTACTATCGCGCGGAAATGGCCCGCATGTCAGGCTGGCGCGACCGTATCGATCGCACGACGAATTGGGCGATTACTGTTGCAGGCGCAATGCTATCGGTTTCCCTCTCCACCCCGACCTCCCATCACGGGGTGCTGCTCTTTGCCATGGTGCTGGTGTTGCTTTTGCTGGTGATAGAATCGCGCCGCTACCGTTTTTTCGACGTTTACCGCACCCGGGTGCGCCGGCTCGAGAGATACTACTTCGCTTTGGTGTTTTCGCCGGCAGGGGACGGTGCGTGCGAGGGCGAGTGGATGCGCACCTTGAGCGACGATCTCAGAAAGCCTGTGTTCTCGATGGGTCGCGGACTGGCATTTTCACGTCGTTTGCGCCGCAACTATTGCTGGATGTTCCTGATCCTTCTGGCGGCCTGGCTGCTCAAGGTCAGCACGCCGAAGCTCAAGCCGGACGGCGGGTCAGGCGAATTCGTTTATTCGCTTTCCGAGTGGACTGGCAGCGCCGCTATCGGTCCCTTGCCGGGCTGGACCGTGATCGTAGCCGTCGCATCCTTCTACTGCTGGATACTTTATGCAGCGTTTCGCCGTTACGCCGATGAGGGAGAGCTCGCGATCGGCGACGTGCACGTGTAGGGCCGGCACCGCGGTTTTCGCCTCCGCGCTCTCGCAAAACGCGAATGCATTCAGACATGCGCTCCTGTGTTGATACGGCCAAACTCTTTTTTGCCATTGTTCTCGGCAAACATTCGCGCCTGGGGACGCGCGGGAGGGTGCTGTCGCTTCCGCTTCTTTGGGGAAGGAAGCGGAACATGAAGCGACCGGCGCCGAGGCGGGTGAGGAAAAGCGCAGTGGCGGCTTCTTCACCCGCCTCATGTTCTCGTTGTTCAGCCCTGCTTGCTCCACCAGCCTCGTCCTGAGGAGCGCCCAAAGGGCGCGTCTCGAAGGACGGATGCTTCGAGACGCATCGCGCCTGTGGCGCGATGCTCCTCAGCATGAGGGACGCCTAATGCGCCGCGTCCCAGTTGCCGGCGGCGCGCGCATCCACGCGCAGCGGCACTGACAACGACAACGCCGGCATCGGCGCCTCTTCCATCACCTCCTTCACCACGGGAAGCGTGCGTTCCACCTCGCCGTCGGGAACTTCGAATACCAACTCGTCGTGCACCTGGAGCAGCATGCGCGCCGAAAGGTTGTTGCGCGCCAGTGCTGCGTCCATGCGCACCATGGCCCGGCGGATGATGTCGGCAGCGGTCCCTTGCAGCCGCGCATTGATGGCGGCGCGCTCGTTGAAGGAACGGATCGAAGGATTTGAATTGACAATGTCCGGGTAATGGCACTTTCGGCCGAACAGAGTGAGCACGTAGCCGTTCTTCTTGGCGAAGGCCTTGGTTGCCTCCATGTAGTCGCGGATGCCGGGAAAGCGCTCGAAATATTTCCTGATATAGGCGCCGGCTTCCTCGCGTTCGATGCCGAGCTGGTTGGCCAGTCCGAACGCCGAGATGCCATAGATGATGCCGAAGTTGATCGCTTTCGCCCGCCGGCGCACCTCGGGCGGCATGCCTGCAACCGGCACGCCGAACATCTCCGAAGCCGTCATGGCGTGGATGTCAAGGTTTTCGCGAAACGCCTTTCTTAGCGCCTCGATCTCGGCGATCTCGGCCAACAGCCGCAGCTCGATCTGCGAATAGTCGGCGGAGACGAGCTTATGGCCGTCAGAGGCGACGAAGGCGCGCCTGATCTTGCGACCTTCCTCCGTGCGGATGGGAATGTTCTGAAGGTTAGGCTCGGAGGAGGAGAGGCGGCCGGTGGTGGTCGAGGCGAGCGAGTAACACGTATGGACCCGGTGCGTCGAAGCGTTGACGAAGCCCGGCAACGCATCGGTATAGGTTGAGCGCAGCTTCGCGACCTGCCGCCAGTCGAGAATCTTGCGCGGCAGCTCGTAACCTTGCTCGGCAAGATCGTCGAGGGTGCGCGCTCCTGTTGCCCAGGCGCCGGTCTTGGTTTTCGTTCCGCCGGGGAAGCCGAGCTTGCCGAACAGGAAGTCGCCCAGCTGCTTGGGACTGCCCGGATTGAGCGGTCCGTCGGCCAGCCTATGGATTTCCGCTTCCAGCGCGAGGGCTTTCTGGCCGAACTCAGTGGAAAGCTGCACCAGTGCGCTGCGATCGATGCCGATGCCGTGACGCTCCATGCGCGCCAGCACGGAAACAAGAGGGCGTTCGAGCGTTTCATAGACGCTTGTGACATGCTCGCATGCGAGCCGGGGTTTCAGCACCTGCCACAACCGCAGCGTGACATCGGCGTCCTCGGCGGCGTATTCGGCCGCCTTTTGCACCTCCACGCAATCGAAGCTGATCCTGGACCTTCCTGATTTCGTGACCTCGTTGTAGTCGATGGTGGTGTGGTCGAAATAGCGCTTGGAGAGAGGTCCAAGGCCGTGATCGGAGCGGCCTGCATCCAGCACATAAGACATCAACATCGTGTCGTCATACGAGTGGAGCTCGATCCCGCGCAGCGCAAATATTTGCAGATCGAACTTCAGGTTCTGACCGATTTTGAGGACGCTCGCATCTTCCAATAACGGTTTGAGCGCCGCGAGCGCCGCGCGCTCGTCCATCTGTTCGGGCGCAATATTGCCGGGAAACAGCCCGCCCTTGCCGCCCTCGCCGCCTTCGCGGTGGGCAAGCGGCACGTAGCAAGCCTCGTTGGGCGCGACTGCGAGCGATATCCCGCACAGCGTCGCCTGCATGGGGTCGAGGCTGGTCGTTTCCGTATCCACCGCGAGAGCACCGAGCTCGCTGGCGCGGGCGATCCAGTGGTTGAGCCGTTCGAGCGTGCGCACGATCTCGTAGCGTGAACGATCGATCTTCGCGTGATGTGCGGCCTCGATCCGCGCAGCGGCCAGCGCCGCCGGCGCAAGCCCGGCGGACGGGATAGCGCTGCCTGTGCTCTCTGTTGGTCCTGGCCCGCGCACGGGTTGCTGGCGTGCCTGCTTTGCGTGCTCACCTTCGTCTGGTTTGCTGCCGCCCGCCCTGAGCTTCGTATCAGGCTCGATTTCCGCCGCGTCGATTCCCGAAAACTCCGCCACCCGCCGGGTCAGCGCAGCGAATTCCATGGCCTTGAGGAATGCAACCAGCCGCTTGTAGTCCGGCTCGTGGACGGCGAGATCGGCGAGCGGCACTGCGAGCGGGACGTGGTCGTCGAGCGTCACCAGCCGTCTTGACAGCCGCGCCTTGTCGGCATTTTCGATCAGTGCCTGGCGGCGCTTTTCCTGCTTGATCTCAGCAGAGCGCGCGAGCAGCGTATCGAGGTCGCCATACTCGCAAATGAGCTGCGCAGCGGTCTTGACGCCGATCCCCGGCACGCCGGGCACATTATCCGTCGAGTCGCCGATGAGCGCCTGCACATCGATCACCTTCCCGGGCGGCACGCCGAATTTCTCCATCACCTCGGGGATGCCGATGCGCTTGTCCTTCATGGTGTCGTACATCACGACGCAATCGCGCACGAGCTGCATCAGATCCTTGTCGGAGGAGACAATGATCGCGCTCGCGCCCACCTCGCACGCCTCGCGCACGTAGGTGGCGATCAGGTCGTCGGCCTCGAAGCCCCCCTGTTCGAGACAAGGCAGATCGAAGGCGCGCACCGCCTCGCGAATGAGCGGAAACTGCGGGCGCAGGTCGTCCGGCGGATCCGGCCGATGCGCCTTGTAGGCCGAATACATTTCGCTGCGGAAAGTCTTTTCCGACTTGTCGAAAACGACAGCGAGATGGGTCGGCCGTTCGTCCGGTTTCATCTCCCGCAGGAGCTTCCACAGCATGTTGCAGAAGCCGAGCACCGCATTGACCTGCAACCCGTCCGACTTGCGGGACAGCGGCGGCAACGCGTGGAAGGCGCGAAAGATGTAGGACGAGCCGTCGATCAGAAAGACGTGATCACCCTTTTTTGTCGCCGGCGCCCCGTCCGGCGGGACGTTCTTGCGGGGTTGAGCGGCTTGGGCGGGCATGCGCCCGACTTAACACCTGGCATGCGAATTCGCCACCTGGAGCGGCGCTTATGCACCGGCGAGTGCGTGGGCCGTAGCCCGCATGAGCCAACGGGTCCGCGCAGAGCGCGGCCCGATGACAGGCGCAGCGACATGCGGGACCCCGGATGTCGCTAGCGCTCCATCCGGGCTACGATGTTGTGGAGCCCGATGCGTGCCGCCGACCCGCTTCCCATAGATGCCATTCTTCCCGACCTCACTGTCGCACTGCGCCGTCGCAACACTGCGGTCGTCGTGGCGCCTCCCGGGGCCGGAAAGACGACACGCGTGCCGCTCGTGCTTGCCGCCGAGGACTGGGCCAGGGGCAAAAAGATCATGCTGCTCGAGCCGCGCCGGATCGCTGCTCGCGCCGCGGCTGCGCGCATGGCCGCAACGCTGGGGGAAAATATCGGCGCGACCGTGGGGTATCGCGTCCGTTTCGGTTCGAAGGTTTCCTCTGCGACGCGCATTGAAGTCGTGACCGGAGGCATATTCACCCGGCACGCCCTTGAGCATCCCGAGCTCCCGGGCGTCGCCGCCGTTCTCTTTGATGAATTCCACGAGCGTTCCCTCGACAGCGACCTCGGCCTCGCTCTCGCGCGCGATCTTCAGCAAGGGTTGCGCGAGGAACTCAAGCTCGTTGTCATGTCGGCGACCCTCGACGCTGCGCGCGTTGCGAAGATGCTCGGCGATGCCCCGATTATCGAGAGCGCCGGCAGCGCCTTTTCGGTGGACACGCGCTATCTGGGACGGGATGCACGGCTGCCGCTCGAGCGTCAGGTTGTTGACGCTGTGGTGCGTGCCCTGCGGGCGGAGACGGGATCGGTGTTGGTGTTCTTGCCGGGTGCCGCCGAGATCCGCCGCACCGAGGCGCTGCTGCGTGAACGCGTTCGCGATGCCTCCCTCGACATCTTCGCGCTGCATGGCGCGCTTGATTCCGAGCTCCAGGATCGCGCCATTGCGCCGGCACCGCCAGGCCTGCGCAAGATCGTGCTTGCAACCTCCATTGCGGAAACCTCGCTGACCATCGAGGGAGTGCGTGTCGTGGTGGATTGCGGACTGGCGCGGCTGCCGCGCTACGAGCCGGATGTGGGATTGACCCGGCTGGAGACCGTGCGGGTCTCGCGCGCCTCGGCGGATCAGCGGCGCGGTCGTGCCGGGCGCAACGCGCCCGGCGTCTGTTATCGCCTCTGGGACGAGCCGCAAACCGCATCGCTCGAGCCGGCCAATCGCCCGGAGATCCTTGCCACGGATCTCAGCGGCTTCGTGCTCGACCTCGCCTACTGGGGTGTTCGTGATCCGTCGTCGCTCGCCTTTCTCGACGTTCCGCCGGCGGCGGCACTGCGCCAGGCGCGGGCGCTGCTGACCGAGCTCGGCGCCATCGATCACGAAGGTCGCATCACCCGGCTTGGGAGAAAACTGCGGGAGCTGCCGCTTCCGCCGCGGCTGGCGCGCATGGTGCTTTATGCGGCGGACCTGGGCGCTGGCTTGGGAGCAGCGGAGCTTGCAGCCAAGATCGCCCTTGTGCTCACGGAGCCGGGTCTTGGCGGCAAGGACGTAGATGTGCGCGATCGGGTCGATCAGCTGCGTCGCGATCGGTCGTCTCGCGGCGCCGACGCTCGTGCGTCGGCGAAGCAATGGGCCAGGATTGCGCACGCGAATGCGTCGCGGGGGCAAGTGAAGCAAGAGCGAGTGAAGCAAGAACGAGCGAAGCAAGAGCTCCCGCATGCGGCGGCAAAGGATCAAACCCCCTCGATCGGCGCGTTGATCGCGATTGCCTATCCTGACCGTGTTGCCAAGAGGCGGGGATCGGGGGCCTCGTTTTTGCTCGCGAACGGCCGGGGCGCGGCTGTGGATTCGGCATCAGCCCTGGTGCGCGAACCATTTCTCGCGGTCGCCGGGATCAGCGGCGCCGCGGCGCAGGGTCGAGTCACCTTGGCGGCGCCGCTGGCGCTGACCGACATCGAGGCGCTGTTCGCCGAGCGCATCGAGAGCCGGGACGAAATCGCCTTCGACGAGCCCAGCGCGAGTTTGCGTGCACGCCGCGTGCGCTTCTTCGGCTCCCTTGCGCTTGCCGAGCAGCCGATGCAGGCGGTTGCCGACGCGGAGAGCGCGCGCGTGCTGGCGCAAGCCGTCGCCCGGCTCGGCATTGAACGGCTGCCCTGGACAAATGCACTGCGGCAGTGGCGCGACCGCATCACTTTCCTGCGCCGCGCCGAGGGCGGCGACTGGCCTGATCTGTCGGACGCGCATCTGGCGCGCAGCGCGGTCGAATGGCTTTCGCCGGCGCTTTGCGGAAAAACGGCGCTGGGGCAATTGGGTGCGGACGAGCTTGCGCACGCGCTTCAAGCTCTGCTCGCATTTCATCTGCGGCGGCGCCTTGATGCCGAAGCGCCGACCCGTTTCAACGCACCGTCCGGAACGTCGATTCTCATCGATTATGCCGCGGAGGAGGGGCCGAAGATCGCCATCCGGGTGCAGGAGCTGTTTGGCTTGGACCGGCATCCCGTCATTGCCGCGGGACGCGTTCCCCTGCTCATCGTGCTGTTGTCCCCGGCACAGAGGCCAGTGCAGATGACGCGCGATCTTCCCGGCTTCTGGCGCGGCAGCTATGCCGCCGTGAAGGCCGAGATGAAAGGCCGCTATCCGCGCCATCATTGGCCGGATGATCCGCTCGCCGCCGCGCCCACGGCTCGAGCCAGGCAGCGCCTGCGCTAAGCGCGACTCCTTGGCTGCTCGTTCATTTAGGATGTGCTTCAACTTGATTCAACTATCTTAACGCCGCTGTCAGGATGAGGAGCAAAGCTCGGGCGACTACGCGCCTTTGTTAAGCCCGCCTTGTGACCCGGCATGCTCTTTCGCGTGCGTTCGAGAGGATGCCGCGGATGAACCGGGTCATCATTTTCGCTGCGATGATGCTCGCAGCAGGTTTGCTGGTTGCGCGTTGGGCGGACCGGACGGGCTGCTGGCGTCGCCGCCGGGCGCTATGGCCGCGGGCCCGGTATCTGCTCCAGAGAATCTGTCGAATTCCCGTGCCGTCACGCTCTCGCGTGGCGACGATGGGCATTTCTGGACTGATGCCCGCGTGGATGGTCGCCGGTTGCAGCTGGTCGTCGATACCGGCGCTTCGCAGATCGCCTTGCGCGCGGCAGACGCGGCTCGGCTCGGCATTCATCCGACGCCGCGCGATTACAACATCAAGGTGGCGACGGCGAACGGTGTGACGCGCGCCGCCCTTGTCGAGCTCGGCATGGTCGAGATCGGCAACATCGTGGTGCGCAACATTCCCGCCCTTGTCCATCCCGACGAGGCCTTGGGCGTCAACCTGCTCGGCATGTCCTTCCTCTCGCGCGTGCGCTGGACGCATGAGCGAGGCAAGCTCGTCCTGGAGCAATAGAGCTCCTCAGGATCGCGCGATTGGTCGGGTGGGTAGGGCGCGCGTGCAATCGATCAATTATGAGGCGCGGTTTCGGCATGGCGCGCGTTTGCCCACCCTACGCCGCGTCTGATCGAAATATGCGCCAGGAATCATAACCCTCGTCGAGTACGTCGCGCGCGAGCGGTTCGTTCGATCTGCTTTTATCGCGGCAGCGGGTAGGCTATGCCTCGAACACCCATCGATGCATCTTCCTGGACCTGCGATGTTTCCGAAGCCGAAATCTGCGCTTACGCCGAACACTTACGATTATGAATCGCAGCCGCTGGTGAAGCCCACCGGCTTTCGCGAATATGACGCGCGCTGGTTGCTGGGAAGCGAGATCAACCTCATGGGCGTTCAGGCGCTCGGCCTTGGTCTCGGCACGGTCATCCGCGAGCTCGGGGTCAAGCCGGAAATCGTCACCGGCCACGACTTCCGCAGCTATTCGGCTTCGGTGAAGACTGCGCTCACGTCCGGCCTGATGGCCGCGGGATGCAGGGTGCACGACATCGGTCTTGCCGTGACGCCGATGGCCTATTTTGCGCAGTTCGAGCTCGATGTGCCAGGCGTGGCCATGGTCACCGCCTCGCATAATGACAATGGCTGGACCGGCGTGAAAATGGGCACCGCGCGTCCGCTTACCTTTGGCCCCGACGAGATGCGCCGGCTCAAGGACATCGTGCTCGATGCCCGTTTCGACATGCGCGGCGGCGGCTCGTATGTGTTCGTCGAAAATTTCCCGGCTCGCTACATCGCCGACCTGACCAGACGTCCAAAGCTCAAGCGCAAGCTCAAGGTCGTCTGCGCCTGCGGCAACGGCACGGCCGGAGCATTCGCCCCGCAGGTGCTCGAAGCCGTCGGCTGCGAGGTCATCCGGCTGGACTGCGAGCTCGACCATACGTTTCCCAAATACAATCCCAATACCGAGGACATGAAAATGCTGCACGCCATGCGCGACGAGGTATTGCGCGTGCGGGCGGACGTGGCGCTGGGCTTCGACGGTGACGGCGACCGCTGCGGCGTGGTCGACGATACCGGCGAAGAGATTTTTGCCGACAAGGTCGGAGTGATGCTTGCGCGTGACCTCTCCGCCCAGCACCGCAACGCAACTTTCGTCGCCGATGTGAAGTCGACCGGCCTGTTCATGACCGATCCGGTGTTGCGCGCCAACGGCGCGAGAACCGAATATTGGAAGACCGGCCACTCGTACATGAAAAGACGCGTCAATGAGATTGGCGCGCTGGCTGGCTTCGAAAAATCCGGCCACTTTTTCTTCAACAAGCCGCTTGGCCGCGGCTATGATGACGGGCTGATTTTCGCGCTCGCGGTCTGTGACATGCTCGACCGCAATCCCGGAAAGACCATGGCCGATCTGAAAAACGCTCTGCCCAAGACGTGGTCCTCGCCGACAATGGCTCCGCACTGCGCCGACGAGATCAAATACCGCGTGGTGGAGGAGGTCGTGCGCTATTTCGAGGAGGCCCAGGCGAGCGGAAAGAAGGTCGCCAGAGAGCCGATCCGGGATCTGGTCACCGTCAACGGCGTTCGCGTCACGCTGGAGGACGGCACCTGGGGGCTGGTTCGCGCCTCTTCGAACAAACCCGAGCTGGTTGTGGTGGTGGAAAGTCCGGCCTCGGAGGCGCGCATGCGCGACATGTTCGAGGCGGTCGATGCGGTGCTGCGCACGCATCCCGAAGTCGGCGCATACAATCAGACGATTTGAGCGTTGCTCGTATTTTGTGGCCCGGGTGAGCGTTAGCGATACCCGGGTTCTCGCCTCTCCCCCGGATGTCGCGCGCATAGCGCGTCGAAGACGCGCGTGAACGCGCTTGTGTCGCGCTCATCCGGGCTACGGAGTATGAGGATCAGCCGGCGTTTCCTCGAATGTTGCGCGGAAAGGATGCGCGGGATAGACGCCGAGGATTTTCATCTCCTTCGAGTAAAAGGCGAGCTCCTCGAAGGCAAAGACCACGTTGCGCTCGTCGGGGTGTCCCTCGACATCGGCATAAAACTGGGTGGCAAAGAAGTTGCCTTCAATCATGTAGCTCTCGAGCTTGGTCATGTTCACGCCGTTGGTGGCAAACCCGCCGAGAGCTTTGTAGAGCGCCGCCGGAACGTTGCGCACCCGAAAAAGAAAAGTCGTGATGACCGGCCCGCCAGCCTTGCTCGCCCACTTGGCTTCGCGCGAAAGCACGACGAAGCGCGTCGTATTGTGGTCTTCGTCCTCGATGTCGGCGGCAAGGACGGCGAGCCCGTAAATCTCGGCTGCCAGCCGGGTTGCGATGGCAGCGCGGCTCTTATCGCCGGCTTGCGCGATTTCGCGCGCGGAGCCTGCCGTATCCGCCGCAACAATGGGCTTGATGCCGAGCCGGCGAATGATCTTCCGGCACTGACCGAGTGCGTGGACGTGGCTTTCCACGGTCCTGATGTCCGCGAGCGCCGATCCCTTGATGGCAAGGAGCTGATGACGAACCGGCATGAAGTGCTCGGCGACGATGTGCAGACCCGAGTGCGGCATCAAATGGTGGATATCGGCCACTCGCCCCGCCACGGAATTCTCGATAGGTATCATCCCAAGCTTGGCTTCGCCGGAAGTGATGGCGGAGAATGCGTCCTCGAACGTCGGGCAGGGCACCGGCTCATAGTCCGGATAGACCTCCCGCGCTGCGAGATGAGAGTTTGCTCCCGGTTCGCCCTGGAAGACGATTTTTTCGCTGGCGCTCATAAGGTGTTCGGGTACGCAGGGCTGCTCGCCAAGTAAACGCTACTTGCCCAGTCAGCTCGCCAAGTCAACTCGCCAAGTCAACTCGCCAAGTCAACGTTCGAGGAGCCGGGGCGAGCAAGCATTTCCCGGACGCGCTCGAGGTCTTCCGGAGTGTCTACTCCCAGTGGAACGCTATCTACAATGGTGACATCGATGCGCATCCCAGCCTCGACAGCGCGCAGTTGCTCGAGCTTCTCGCGAACCTCCAGGGGCGAGGGGGGAAGGGCAACAAAACGGGCGAGTGTCTCACGGCGATAGGCATAAACGCCGATGTGATGATAAAGCGGTCCAGGACCCCAGGGCGCCGTGGCGCGGGTGAAGTAAAGCGCCCGCAGTCTGCTCTTGCCTAACAAAGCCCCGACAACTTTCACGACATTGGGATTGCTGCGCTCGTCAGCTCGCTGGATTCTCCGCTGCAAGCGTGGCGATGTCCACGGCTCGATCGTGTAACGGCTCGATGACGCGTGCGACGTCGGCCGAGGACAAGGTGGGGAGGTCACCCTGGACATTGACGACAATGCTGGCCGCGCGCTGGGGATCAGCTGTCGCCAATGCCTCGAAAATCCGATCGGAGCCGCAGACGTGATCCGCGCGCGTCATCGTCACGCGGCCGCCGGCTTTTTCCACAGATGCGGCGATCACATCGGAGTCGGTGGCGACCACGACGGGCCCGATATGGGCCGCTTGCGCTCGGCGCATGACGCGAACGATCATTGGCTCGCCGCCGATATCGGCGAGCGGCTTGCCTGGGAGCCTCGTCGAGGCCATGCGGGCAGGAATGAGAACGAGAACGTCGCTCATCGATTGATCCATCCGAAACGCAACCGGATGGTTCCTCTGTGGCGCTTATACGGGTTGCCAGAGCCGAGGAAAACCGGCTATTTGTGCGCCGCCGCATGCGCGGGGCCGGCATTATCGGTTCACCCGCTCTCAAATTTTGTCCCGGGGCCTTGAGGCAATGGATTCCTTTGAACTGAACAAGATTCTCGGCGCCATCCTTGGAACCTGCCTGGGGGTTCTCTCGATCAACATTGCCGCCGGAGCTATCTTCTCGCCCACGAAACCTGCAAAGCCCGGCTACGAGATCACGGTGCCGGAGCATAAACCGGGCGAGGGGAGCAAACCGCAGCAGCAGGAGCCGCAGCAGTCGATCGAACAGCTCCTGGCCAGTGCGGATGTTGGTCGCGGCGAGAATGCAGTGAAGAAATGCGGGGCCTGCCATACCTTCAACAAGGGGGGACGGCCGCTGGTGGGACCGAACCTATGGGGTGTCGTCGGCCGCCCGAGAGCTTCGGAAGCGGGCTTCAACTACTCAGCCGCCATCAAGGCGAAGGGCGGCAACTGGACTGTGGACGACCTCAATCAATTCATCACGAACCCAAAAGGTACGATTCCCGGCACCAACATGACGTTCGCCGGCGTGCCGCGCGCAACGGAACGTGCAGATATCATTGCCTATCTCAACAGTCTTTCAGATAACCCGGCGCCGCTGCCGAAGGCCGCTGAGGCCGCAGGGGCCGCGAAGCCCTAATCAAAGCTATTCCAATGAAATTGACGCAGCCGCTCTTCACCTCTCCCCAGAGGGGAGAGGTCGGAATGGGCGCGCTCCGCGCGCACATTCCGGGTGAGGGGCTTAGGATCCATGCTTGAGGGCGGGGTCCCCCTCACCCGGATCGCGCAAGCGCGATCCGACCTCTCCCCTGCGGGGAGAGGTGATAACGGAATTCTGTCGCTTCGCTGCTCGCATTTCATCGAAACGAGCTTTTAGTGAGCTACCGCAACGGCAGCGACATCCACTGCATTCTTACAGCTTGTTAATATGCCGGAGCGGCGCCGCGGCTCCTGCCCTCCTATCTTAAAAGTGATGCTCGATTTGACGCACGCGCGGGCGGGGTCGCTCCGCCAAACGTAAATTGGGCTAAACTCGCACGTATGTCCGGATGCTTCTCTGTTTGCTTGTGGAGGATACCTTGCACCTGACCCGCCGTTTCATCCTGCGTGCCACCGCCATGGCCGCTTTGTCACCGCTGATGGGCAGGCTTGGTCTGCCTCTGCTCGTGCGCCCCGCCGTCGCTGGAGCAGACGGTCAGGAACCCGAGTGGCGCCATGGCCTTTCGCTGTTCGGGCAGCTCAAATACCCGATCGACTTCAGACATTTCGATTACGTCAACCCCGGTGCGCCCAAGGTCGGCACGGTGCGAATGATCGCACTGGGCACGTTCGATAATTTCAATGAGGTCGTCGCCGGGCTGAAGGGATCCATCGCAATGGGCGCCGGCGTTGTTTCCGACACCTTGATGGTATCGTCGCTCGATGAGGTATCGACAGATTACGGCCTTATCGCTGAGGCGGTGGCGCATCCCGCCGATTTCGCGTCCGCAACCTTCCGCTTGCGGGCGAACGCACGTCATCACGACGGCGAGCCGGTAACCGTCGAGGACGTGATCTTTTCCATGGAGTCGTTCAAGAAGCACAGCCCTGCCCACGCGGCCTATTATCGCCACGTCGCGAAAATGGAGCAAAGCGGGGAACGCGAAGTCACCTTCATATTCGACGCTCCGGGAAATCGCGAAATGCCGCTGATCGTCGGCCAGCTAAACGTGCTGGCGAAGCACTGGTGGGAAGGGACCGACGCATCCGGGAAGAAGCGGGATATCGGCGCCACAACGCTCGAGCCGCCGCTCGGTAATGGAGCTTACAGGATCAAGGATTTCGTCCCCGGCCGCACCATCGTTTACGAGAGGGTGAAAGAATATTGGGGCAAGGACCTCAACGTGAACGTCGGCCGCGATAATTTCGACGAGCTTCGCTACGAATATTTCCGCGACTCCACAGTGGCGATCGAGGCATTCAAAGCTAACGTTGTCGATTGGCGCACGGAGAACATCGCAAAGAACTGGGCTACCGCCTACGATTTTCCCGCCGTCGCGGACAAGCGCGTGGTGCTCGAGGAGTTTCCGCAGCGCAGCCGCGGAATCATGCAGAGCTTCGCCTTCAACATCCGGCGCGACAAGTTCAAGGACGCCCGGCTGCGGCAGGCCTTCAACTTTGCCTTCGACTTCGAGGAGATGAACAAGCAGATCTTCTTCGGCCAGTACAAGCGGATCACGAGCTATTTCGACGGCACCGAGCTCGCCTCGTCCGGAGTGCCGGAGGGTCAGGAGCTCGAAATTCTGGAAACGGTGCGCGACAAGGTACCACCCGAATTGTTTGTCAAGCCGTACACCAACCCGGTTGGAGGCAATCGCGAGAATGTGCGCGCGAACTTGCGAGAATCCACGCGGCTGATGAAAGAAGCCGGCTATGAGGTACGTAACCAGAAACTCGTGAATGCAAAAACCGGAGAGGCGCTTTCGGTCGAGATGCTCACCGAGGATCCCAGCGTCGGGCGTATCATTCTTTTCTACAAGCCTTCCCTGGAGCGCCTTGGCATCACCGTCAACGTGCGCACGGTTGACCCCGCGCAATACGAGAATCGACTGCGCAATTGGGATTTCGACGTAATCATCGCCTCTTGGCCGGAATCGCTATCGCCGGGAAACGAGCAGCGGGATTTCTGGAGCTCGCAAGCCGCCGACACTTCGGGATCGCGGAATTTCGTGGGGATAAAGAACCCCGCGGTTGATGCGCTGATTGACCGGGTCATATTCGCCAAGGATCGCGCCGAGCTTGTCGCAGCGACCAGAGCGCTCGATCGTGTGCTGCTCTGGAACCATTACGTGGTCCCACAATTCACCATCGACAGGGTTCGCACTGCGCGGTGGGACCGTTTCGGCCGGCCCGACCCGCTGCCGAAATACGCCGAACCGGCATTTCCGACGGTATGGTGGTGGGATTCCGAGAGGGCAGGCAAGATCGGAAACCAAGGGTGATCAGGGCTCGGCAGGTTACGCGGCGCACCACGCTAACTCTAGGCGCAGCAGGGCTGGCCAGCTCGCTGGCGCGCCGCGCGGCGGGGCGGGAATCCCCCGAGTGGCACAGCCCTGAGCGGCATGGCATATCGGCCTTTGACGACCTGAAATATCCTCCCGACTTTGCGCACTTCGATTATGTCGATCCGAACGCGCCGAAGGGCGGTGTGTTCTCTCATGTCGGCTCAACCCGCGCTTTCAATCAGAACTTCCTGACTTTCAACTCGCTCAACACGTTCATTCTCAAGGGCGACGCGGCGCAGGGCATGGAACTGACCTTCGCGACCTTGATGGTCCGCGCGGAAGACGAGCCGGACGCGCTCTACGGCCTTGCCGCGCGTGCCGTTCAGAATCTCTCCGGATGGGCTCACGTATCGTTTCTTCCTGCGACCGGACATCAAATTCCACGACGGCAGCGCGATCACGGCATACGATGTCGCCTTCTCGCTGGAGGTGCTCAAGGAGAAGGGGCATCCCATCGCGCAGCAGCTGCTTCGTGACTTTGTCAGGGCGGAGGCTGCGGACGGAAGCAATCGTGGTCGTGACATTCGCGCCGAACAGGGGACGCGACGTGCCGTTGTTCGTTGCCGCGCTACCCATTCTCTCGCGCGCCTATTACTCGCGCCGGCGCTTCGACGAGACGACGCTCGAGCCGCCGCTCGGAAGCGGTCCTTACAAGGTCGGGAATTTCGAGGCTGGCCGCTACATCGCCTACGAACGGGTCAGGGACTGGTGGGGCGCGGATTTGCCGGTCGCGAAAGGGCAGAATAATTTCGATGTGCTGCGCTACGAATACTACCGTGATCGCGACGTGGCCTTTGAAGGCTTCACCGGCAGGAGCTATCTCTTTCGCGAGGAATTCACTTCCCGGGTCTGGGCCACCCGCTACGACTTCCCTGCGATCCGCGATGGGCGAGTCAAGCGCGACGTAATCCCCGATGACACTCCCTCGGGAGCGCAGGGGTGGTTCTTCAACACGCGTCGGGAAAAATTCAAAGACAAGCGATTGCGCCAGGCATTCGTCTATGCGTTCGATTTCGAATGGACCAACAAGACCATCATGTATGGATCATACGAACGGACACATTCATTTTTTCAGAATTCCGAGATGATGGCCGCGGGCAAGCCGGAACCGGATGAAATTGCTTTTCTTGAGCCCTTCCGCGGCAAGGTTGCGGACGAGGTATTTGCGGACCCCTTCGTGCCGCCGGTATCGGACGGTTCCGGTCAGGATCGGGTGCTGCTGCGCAAGGCGAGTGCCCTGTTGAATGAAGCCGGACTTCTCATCAAGAACGGCAAGCGCGTGACGCCGAACGGCGAACGCATAGTCGTGGAGTTCCTGATCGACGAGCCGTCGTTCCAGCCCCATCACATGTCCTTCATCAGAAACCTGAATATTCTGGGCATCGAGGCCAATTTGCGGATTGTCGATCCGGTGCAGTATCGCAAGCGCTTGGATGACTTCGATTTTGACCTCACCGTGCAGAGGCTTGGGTTTTCCAGCACTCCCGGCGACTCGCTGCGCAGCTATTTCTCCTCGCCGGCCGCCGCGTTGAAGGGCTCGCAGAACCTCGCCGGGATTGCCGATCCGGTCATCGATGCGCTGATCGAGCGAATCATCGCGGCCGATACCCGCGCGCAACTGGTCACCGCCTGCAAGGTCCTGGACCGGGTGATCCGGAGCGGACAGTACTGGGTCCCGCACTGGTATAAGCCTTCGCACTGGCTGGCTTTTTGGGACGTCTTTGGGCGGCCGGCGATGAAGCCGCGCTTTGCGCGCGGCATTCCGGAAACCTGGTGGTATGATTCCGAAAAAGCGGCGATGATCGAGCAGCGAGGATAGCCGGCAATGACGGCCTACCTGATTCGCCGCGTGCTTTTCATGGTGCCGACGCTGCTCGGCATCATGTTCGTATCGTTCGTTGTGGTGCAATTTGCACCGGGTGGCCCGGTGGAGCGCATCATCGCGCAGCTGTCCGGCGCCGATACCGGAGCCACATCGCGCATCTCCGGTTCGCCGGGAGGCGATTTCGGGGCGCGCGGTCAACCCGGACCGGGCGCCGCCGGCGGCGAGCCCGTCAACTCGAAGTATCGCGGCGCGCAGGGCCTGGATCCCGAATTCATCAAGAGCCTGGAAAAGCAGTTCGGGTTCGACAAACCTGCATATGAGCGCTTCTTCATAATGTTATGGAATTATGCGCGGTTCGATTTCGGCAAGAGCTATTTTCGCGACACATCTGTTCTCCAGCTGATCAAGGAAAAGCTGCCCGTTTCGATTTCGCTTGGACTTTGGCTCACGCTCCTGACTTATCTGATCTCGATCCCGCTCGGCGTACGCAAGGCCGTCACCGACGGTTCGCCGTTCGACGTATGGACGTCAGGTACAATCATTGTCGGATACGCCATTCCAGGCTTTCTGGTTGGAATTCTTCTCATCATCCTTTTTGCCGGCGGGTCGTTCTTGAATATATTTCCGCTGCGCGGGCTCACTTCCGATAACTGGGCGCAATTCTCGCTCCCGGGAAAGATCGCCGATTATTTCTGGCATCTTGTTTTGCCGATGATCTCCATGGGCCTCGGCGCCTTCGCCACCATGACCTTGCTGACCAAAAATTCGTTCCTTGACGAAATTCGCAAGCAATATGTCCTGACAGCTCGGGCGAAGGGCTGCACCCAGCGCCAGGTTCTTTATGGCCACGTTTTTCGCAACGCCATGTTGATTGTGATCGCCGGTTTCCCGGGCGCCTTTGTCCATGCCTTCTTCTCCGGCTCGCTCCTGATCGAGACGATCTTTTCGCTCGACGGCATTGGGCTGCTCGGCTTCGAGAGCGTGCTCAATCGAGACTACGCGGTGGTATTTGCAACTCTCTATATCATGTCGCTGATCGGGCTCGTCGTGAACCTGCTGTCCGATCTCACCTACACGTGGGTCGATCCGCGCATTGATTTCGAGACACGAGAGGTCTGAGTGGACGATCGCACCAGCCTCGAGATCCCGGAGACAACGGCGCAGTCCCCGATGGGATTGGCTGTGCTTCCGGAGGGCCATCTCCTTGCGATGTCGCCCCTCAATGCGCGGCGCTGGCACAATTTCAAGGCAAATCGCCGTGGCTACGTCGCGTTCTGGATATTCCTGTTTTTGTTCGTGCTCTCGCTGTTTGCCGAATTCATCGCCAACGACAAGCCTTTTTATGTGCGCTACGATGGAAGGTCGTATTTTCCTGTATTCGTGACGTATCCGGAAACGGCGTTCGGCGGGGAGTTCGAGACGGCCGCCGACTATCGCGACCCGTATCTGCAAAATCTCATAGCCGAGAAGGGTGGCTTCATGCTTTGGCCGCCGATCCGATATTCCTACAACACGCAAAACCTCGATCTTCCCACGCCCGCTCCTTCCAAGCCAACCTGGCTTCTGAGCGAACGCGAGTGCAAGGCCGTGGTCGAGCGCAAGGGTCTCTCGAGCTGCCGTGATCTCGAATACAACTGGCTGGGCACAGATGATCAGGGGCGCGACGTTGTTGCGCGCCTCATCTACGGATTTCGCCTTTCCGTGCTGTTTGGATTGGCGTTGACGATAATCTCGTCCGTCATCGGCGTCGCGGCCGGCGCCGTGCAGGGTTATTTTGGCGGATGGACGGATCTGCTCTTTCAGCGGTTCATCGAGATTTGGACGGCGGTCCCCGGACTCTATCTCCTCCTGATCATCTCCTCGGTGCTGGCGCCGGGATTTTTCGTGCTGCTTGGAATTCTTTTGCTGTTCTCCTGGGTTTCGCTTGTTGGGTTGGTACGGGCAGAATTCCTGCGCGGGCGCAATTTCGAGTACATCCAGGCGGCGCGCGCGCTCGGGGTCTCGAACCGCACGATCATGTTCCGTCATTTGCTGCCGAACGCCATGGTCGCGACGATGACGTTCCTGCCGTTCATTCTATCGTTTTCGGTGGCCGCGCTGACCTCACTCGACTTCCTGGGCTTTGGCCTGCCGCCGGGCTCGCCGTCGCTGGGCGAGATGCTCTCGCAAGCCAAGGCCAACGTGCAGGCGCCGTGGCTCGGCATCTCCGCATTCATGACTCTTGCGACCATGCTCTCGCTTTTGATCTTCATCGGCGAGGCGGTGCGCGACGCCTTCGACCCGAGAAAGGCATTCGCGTGATGACTGCAGAACCACTGCTTTCCGTGCGCGATCTCTCCGTTGCCTTTCGCCAACGCCAACGGGAGACGCTGGCGGTCGACCGCGTTTCCTTTTCCATCAGAAAAGGCGAAACGCTGGCGCTGGTCGGCGAATCGGGATCAGGGAAATCGGTGACGGCTTTGTCCATCCTCAAGCTGCTGCCTTACCCCGCGGCCCACCATCCGTCCGGCTCCGTCATTTTCAAGAATCAGAACCTCCTGGAGTTGAATGAGTTCGGACATCCGCCGCGTGCGCGGCGATGACATCACCATCATCTTTCAGGAGCCGATGACTTCGCTGAATCCTCTCCACACTGTGGAGAAGCAGATCAACGAGGCCCTGCTTCTGCATCGCGGAATTTCGGGGGAGGAAGCGCGGCTGCGTACCCTCGATCTGCTCAGCCAGGTTGGCATTCCGGACCCGCAGGGTCGATTGAAGAGCTACCCGCATCAGCTGTCCGGTGGCCAGCGCCAGCGCGTGATGATCGCGATTGCGCTCGCCAATGAGCCCGACCTCCTGATTGCGGACGAGCCTACAACCGCCCTCGACGTGACCGTGCAGGCGCAGATCCTGAACCTGTTAAAGGAGCTTCAGACGCGACTGGGAATGGCGATGCTCTTTATCACTCACGATCTCGGCATCGTTCGCAAGATCGCCGACAATGTGTGCGTCATGAAGCACGGAAAGATTGTCGAGGAAGGGGAGGTGGAGCATGTATTCTCGCAAGCCGAGCATCCCTACACGCGCACGCTGCTCGCTGCGGAGCCACGGCCCGACCCGGCGCCGATATGCCCGGATGCTCCTGTGATCGTCGAGACGACGGACCTTAAAGTCTGGTTCCCGATAAAGCGTGGCGTAATGCGCCGTCTCGTCGGCCACATCAAGGCCGTCGACGGGGTCAGCATAGCGATTCGGCAGGGCGAGACGCTCGGTATCGTCGGCGAATTGGGTTCCGGAAAGACGACGCTCGGTCTCGCAATTCTGCGGCTTATTTCCTCCGACGGTCCCATCGTGTTCCTCGGCAGCACGAATTGCCGGCCTGAGCTTCCGACAGATGCGTCCGTTTCGCCGCCATATGCAGATTGTGTTTCAGGATCCGTACGGCTCGCTTTCCCCTCGCATGTCGGTTTCCGACATCATCGAGGAGGGTCTGTGGGTGCACGCCCCCAAGCTCGACAAGGCCGAGCGCGAGCAGCGCGTGATCCGGGCGCTGGAAGAGGTCGGGCTCGACGATCCCGACACGCGTTTTCGCTATCCGCATGAATTCTCCGGGGGGCAGCGGCAACGTATCGCGCTCGCGCGCGCGCTGGTGCTGGAGCCGACCTTCATCGTGCTGGACGAGCCGACCAGCGCGCTCGACATGGTGATTTAGGCGCAGATGGTCGAGCTTTTGCGCGCGCTGCAAAAGCGCTGCAATCTCACCTATCTTTTCATTTCACACGACTTGCGGGTGGTCGCGGCGCTGGCGAGCCGCCTGATCGTCATGCGTCACGGCAAGGTCATGGAAGAGGGACTGGCGTCGGCCCTGTTTGCGGGCCCGAAGAGCGACTATACGCGCGCACTGTTTGCGGCCGCCTTCAACCTGGAGACCGCGCCGGAAGCCGTGGTTGCGCAGTGACGGCATGGGCTTTGTGAAAACTCCCTAAATCGTGCAATGCGCTGATCACTTCGGCAGCGATGACGGTCGAGAGCCTTGATCCGACACAAAGGGCCGCCGCGACGGCCGCCGGAAGGTGGCAACTGGTCCTGGCCGGCCCAGGCTCCGGCAAGACGACGACACTCACCGCGCGTTTTGTTCACCTCGTGCGGGAGGGGGTGGACCGCCGGCGCATTCTGGCGCTGACCTTCACCAAAAAGGCCGCCGATGAGATGAAAACGCGCATTGCGCGCGCCCTCGATATTGTCGCCACGGCAGACTTGTCAGTGGCGACTTTTCACGGATTTGCCTTCCGCCATCTCAAGAAAAACCCGCAACTTGCGGGACTTCCATCGGACTTTGCGCTTTGGGATGCGGCGCAACAGCGGCATGTGTTCAGTTCGCGACGCATGTGGTGGAACGAAGACGCAGACATCCTGGACATCATTGCCGGCGCAAAGGAGCGGCTTCTCGACCCGGAGAGCTTCGCAACCGGGATCGACAAGGACGATGAGATGCTGCGCAGCGCGGTGGAGTTTTTCACAATCTACGAACGCGCTCGCAAGAGTGCCCGCGCCATCGACTTTGCGGATATGGTGCCCCTTCTGTTTCGGGCGATGGACAATGATGCCGCCTATGCCAAGGCCATCACGGGAAGCTACGACCATCTTCTCGTTGACGAATATCAGGACGTCAATCCGGGGCAGGTCGAGCTCATCGATCGCTTCGTGCGAGCCGGGCTGCACCTTTGGGTGGTCGGCGACGATGACCAGACGCTGTACGCGTTCCGGGCGGCTGACGTGCGCTACACTCTGGATTTTACAAAGAAATATCGCGGGGCGCAGGTGCATGTTCTCAGTCGCAATTATCGCTCGGCGGCACGCATTGTCGCGGTCGCCAAGCATTTGATCGCCAAGAACCGGTCGCGACGAAACAAAGATTATCAGCCGCTTACTGCCGAGCCGGGCGAGATTGTCATCCGAGGCTATGGGACGCCGGAGGTGGAGGCGCGTCAGGTGGCGAGAGGCGTGGCCAATCTGCTCAAGCAGCATCCGCCGCGGCAGATCGCCGTCCTATATCGGGTCGGTTCGATAGGCGTTGCTCTCCAGCCCGCGCTCAAGGAGCTGCAAATTCCCTATGAGGTGCGCGGCGCCGGTGATCTATGGCAGGGCGTGGCTGCCAGACTGGTCGTGGGATCTCTCCATTACCTGCGCGATGGCGAGTTCGTGAATGCCATGAGTTGCATGGGAAGCAGCAGGCGTGCGGAGATCATCCGTCGTAAGCTCGACCTTGCCGGAGCAGACGTAAGACATTCATTCCCGGCATCGTGCCGCTTCGTGCGTAACGCGGTCGTCACCGCCGTGCCGGGCCAGGCGCCGGAGCGTGCCCGGGCGGAGTGGAGAAGCATTGTTGAGAGCGTGGTGGCGGTTGGCTTGTCGTGTGCCTCACTCGAGGAGCTCGAGCAGAGAATTGCCGAGCAATCCGCGGCGCTGCGCCAGCCGCCGGAGAATGCCGTCGTGTTGTTGACCATCCATTCGGCCAAGGGACTGGAATGGGAAGCGGTGCTCATGGTCGGCATGGAAGATGGCGTGCTGCCGCATTTCAACAATGATGACACGGAGGAGGAGCGCCGGGTCGCCTATGTCGGGATTACGCGGGCCAAACGGATTCTCAGTCTCACCTACTCGAATGTGCGTTACGGACAGCAGGCCAACCCATCGCCGTTTCTCCGTGAGCTTACCGGCAGGAGCCAGAGCATTTGCGTTTGGACGGGTCCGGGCGCGGACGGAGGCGACGAACGGCTGCCGATAATGTCGGAGCGCGAGCGCCGGCGCATCAACGAGAATGTATCAGGCCAATGCCCGATCGAGCGCTCGGGGAGCAGCCGCACACCTGGAGAAAGCATGGGCGTGCCTTCGGAGCGCCCGGATCGACCGCGTAAGAAGGCGAATGACGCTGTCCCGCCCCGTCATGGCCGTTCCTGGGCCCCGGAAGAGGACAATCGGCTGCGCACCATGTTCCTCGAAGGCGCGCCCGTTGCAGCAATGGCCAGAGCCCATCAGCGCAAGAAAGGCGCAATCCGCTCGCGGCTGGTCAAGCTTGGCCTTGTCGTCCCGTAAGCTGAGTCAGCCTCATCCGCCGAACGCCGGTGATGTCGCTTCCTGATGCGCGAATGCGCGCAATGGCTTCCGCGGCCGGCTCGATCACCACGGACATGTGGAAGGCATTCGCGTGAAGGAGCGAAGTCTCGTCGCGGACGATCGCGACATGGCCGTTCCAGAAAATCAGATCCGCACGGCGCAGTGAAGGACTATCGGGCGAGTCCGCGACCGGCTCGCCCACGGCTTTCTCCTGCATGTCGCTGTCGCGCGGGCATGAGATGCCGCAAGCTGCGAGGGCGATTTGCACGAGCCCGGAACAGTCAAGCCCGAAGCTGGTCTTGCCGCCCCAGAGATATGGCGAACCGACGAAGCGCTCGGCGACCGCAACGAAATCCATTTCGATTGCTGCGACCGGCGCAAGATGCCGTGCCGGGACGTAACCTCCTGATGCAGTGACCGCCAAAGGTCCTTCCGTGCGCGTGATCGCGAGCAGGCATCCGAATGCATTCGATTCAACGGGCGGCAGCCTGATGGAAGGGCCGGGAAAGATCAGTGTCCGCAGCGCCGTTACCCTATGAGTTGGGGGGGCACCCGGTTTGTGTAGCGCGCCTGCCGGCAGGTATCCGACATAGCCATCACTTTCCAGCTGCCCCCATGCCCAGCCTTCTTCGTTGATCTCGTAAACCGTGATGCGCTCGCCTTTGAGCGCCTCCGTCTGCAGGGACGCTTCCTGGGAGGGCGCAGCTCGCAAGGGCGCTTGTGGTGCGACCACTTCGTAGAGCGCGCCGTTGACAAAGCGCGCCGCGGCGACTTTGCCGAGCAGCTCGCTTGCCGCGAGATCACGCCGCGCCGGAGTGATGCGGGAGTCAAGGCGCGCGGACGCTGTTTCAGCCATATCGCGAGACCAGCAGCGCATAGAGCGCACGCGCACCTTGGCCCTCGGCGCCTTCGGGACGGCCCGGCCTGGCCGTTGGATTCCACGCATAGATATCGCAGTGAAGCCAAGCCTCGGCGCGCGATACGAATCGACGCAAAAACAGCGCGGCGGTAATGGAGCCGCCAAGGTTGACGGAGGAGACATTGTTGATGTCGGCAACCTTGGAATCGAGCAACTGCTCGTACGGATGCCACAATGGCATCCGCCAGAGCGGATCGTTTTCGCGCGATCCGCATTGAGCAAGCGAGGACGCAAGCCCGTCGTCATCGGTGTAAAAGGGCGGCACATCGGCGCCAAGGGCAACACGCGCCGCGCCGGTCAGAGTAGCGAGGTCCGCGATCAGCTCCGGCGCCTCCTCGTCGGCAAGCGTTATTGCATCGGCGAGAATAAGACGCCCCTCGGCGTCCGTGTTTCCGATCTCCACCGTCAGTCCCTTGCGCGAGCGGTAGACATCGCGCGGCCGAAAGGCGGCGCCGGATATGGCATTCTCCACCGCCGGGATGAGCACGCGCAGCCTGATCCTTGTTCCCCGGTCCATCAGCATGTGGGCAAGCGCCAGCATGGAGGCTGCCCCGCCCATGTCCTTCTTCATATGGAGCATGCCGCTCTCGGGCTTGATGTCGAGGCCACCGGTATCGAAGCATACGCCCTTGCCGATCAGCGTGATCTTCGCCGCGGTTGCGTCGCCCCAGCTCAGATCGATGAGGCGCGGAGCACGAGCGGCGGCGCGACCGACCGCATGGATCAGCGGAAAGTTCTCCGCGAGGAGATCGTCACCGACAATCGAGCGGAAGGATGCGCCGTGACGCGCGGCAAGCGCACGCGCAGCCTCTTCGAGCTCGGCCGGCCCCATATCATTGGCAGGCGTGTTGGTAAGGTCGCGTGCAAGATAGACGCCTTCGACAATGCGACCGAGATCTTCACCATCCACGTTGCCGGGCAGCTCCAGCTTTAATTCCTTGCCGTCCTGCTTGCGATAGCGGGCGAAGCGATAGCAGCCCAGGGCAAAAGCCAATGCCGCAAGCCTGGGATCGTGCGGGGCGGTGGCAAAGCGGTAGGCGCCGGCGGGCAGCACGCCGCACAGAGCCGCTGGGCGGAAGAAATCCTTCTTTGGATCCTCATCATCTTCCAGTGCGAATAGCACGCCGGCGAGGGCGCCAGCGGAGGAGGGCAGGAGGAGGTGACGGCCGGCGCTTGGCTCGAACCCGACGGCATCGGCGAATGCGCGAGCCGGTGGATCAAGCGTTTCGCGCCGCTCTCGCCAGTTGGAATTGTTGACAAACGTCACCGGGATGGTGGGCGAAGGCTGCCCGCGTGGAAGAAAAATCGGATGCATCAGAGATTCCGCTCCAAACGCTCTGCTAGCACGCAGGGGAAAGGCGGTGAAGGTGCGCTTAATGCGCGCCGGCCGCATTCCAGCGCGCCGCGGGCGGCCGGGTTAACTGCCCGTTAAGGTTAACTCTTTATTGCCGTGCCTCGTGGGGGCCCAACGAGGCCAAAATGACGTCTTCTTCTTCAATACGTTTCAAAGCAGCGGCGCTCGTCCGCCGCTTGGCTCCGGTCGCGCTTGCGGCTGCCGTGTCCATTGCACTTGCGAGCTGCCAAACGACATCGCCTTCCGAGACCACCGGGTCACTCGCCTTGGCTTCCAACCCGCAAGGGGAGGCGGACTGGCGGCGTTCCGCCGATACCTGGGGTGATCGCTACCGCGCAAATCCGGCAGATCCCGAGACCGCCATCAACTATGCCCAATCCTTGCGCGCCAATGGACAGCGCTCGCAAGCCGTGGCCGTCCTCGAACAGGCATCAATCCGTAATCCGAAGCACAAGGGCGTGCTTGGCGCCTATGGTCGCGCGCTTGCTGACGTGGGGAATTTCCAGCAGGCGCTGGAAGTGCTCAACCACGCCCATACGCCGGACCAGCCCGACTGGCATATCCTGTCCGTTCAAGGCGCGGTCCTCGACCAGATGGGAAGGCACGAGGAAGCGCAAAGATACTACGGCACCGCGCTGCGGATTGTGCCGGACGAGCCCTCGGTATTGTCGAATCTCGGCCTTTCTTATGCCCTTTCAAAGGACCTTGTCCGCGCCGAGACTACGTTGCGCAGGGCGGCAGCCCAGAGTCGGGTAGACCCGCGCGTGCGCCAGAACCTTGCTCTGGTCATGGGACTGCAGGGCCGCTTCGCCGAAGCCGAAAATATCGCTCAGGCCGACCTGCCGTCTGATGAAGCGGCCGCCAACGTGGCGTACCTGAGAGCGATGCTGGCACAGCAAAATGGCTGGAAGTCGCCTGGCCCGTCAGGGAAAGCGCCGCGCGCTCAAGGCAGCTGACCTTTGTTGCGCGAACCTGCGCGCTTCACTTCATGGTCTCCATGACTTTGATCGCCGCCGGCCCGAGGATCACGACAAAGAGCACTGGCAGGAAGAACAGGATCATCGGCACTGTCAACTTCGGCGGCAGCGCGGCCGCTTTCTTCTCGGCCTCCGACATGCGCATGTCGCGGTTCTCCTGCGCCATCACGCGCAGCGTCTGCGCCATAGGCGTTCCATACCGCTCCGCCTGCTGCAGCGCCATGCACACGGATTTGACGCCTTCCAGGTTGGTGCGCCTGGCGAGGTTTTCATAAGCCTGGCGCCTGTCCGGCAAGTAAGACAGCTCGGCGGTCGTCAGCGTCAGCTCTTCGGTCAGCGCGATGGACTGCGTGCCGATCTCCTCTGCCACCCGCTTGAACCCGGCCTCAATCGACATGCCGGATTCGACGCAGATCAGAAGCAGGTCAAGCGCATCGGGAAAAGCGCGTCGGATCGAGAGCTGGCGGCGCGTGATCTTGTTCTTGATGAACAGGATAGGCAAATGCATGCCAATATAAGTGGCCCCGATGCAAAGTCCGATCTTCACAATGGGAGGCTGGTCAAGCTTGATGGCGAAAAAAACGTAGAACAGAGAAGTAATCAGCATCACCGCCGGCATGACCAGCCGGAAAAACAGGAAGGTGATGTAAGGGGCCTGGCCCCGATACCCCGCCTGCACGAGAAGTGCGCGCGCTTCCTCCTGGCCGACCCATTTGTTCAGGTTGAACCGATCAACCACGGTCTGCATGTACTGCTTGGGCGACCGCCGCAAGCTTATTTTCTCGCCCCGCGCCAAGCGCTCGCGTTCACGCTGGCGCATTTTCTCGCGCTCCAGTGCGACCGACTTCATGCGCTTGCCCAACGTGTCGGTCGCCACCAGCGGCATGGCCAGGGTGAGGACGGTGGCGATGGCGCCCACGGCGGCGAACACCATGGCGAGAAAGCGAGTGTCAGTAAGTTTTTCGATCAGGAGGTCGAGCATGACATCGACCTCAGAAGTCGAAATTGATCATTTTGCGCATGACGAAGACGCCCATCGACATCCATGCCGCGGAGCAAGCCAACATGATGCGCCCCGTCGGGTGCGTCCATAAGAGCTCGATATATTGCGGACTGGTGATGTAGACGAGCGTCATTACGGCGATAGGCAGCGCGCCAATGATCGCCGCGGAGGCTTTGGCTTCCATCGACATGGCCTGGATCTTGGCCTTCATCTTCTTGCGGTCGCGCAATACGCGCGAAAGGTTGCCCAGCACTTCTGACAAGTTGCCGCCGGCCTTCTGTTGGATACCGACGACGATTGCAAAGAAGTTGGCCTCCGGAACGGGGATGTGCTCGTACAATTTGCCGCAAGCCTCGCCGAGCGGAATACCGACGGTTTGCGTCTCCATGATGGTGCGGAACTCGCTTTTCACCGGCTCCGGCGCATCGCTGGTGATGACGCGCAAACTCTCGATGAGCGGCAGGCCAGCCTTGACGCCACGAACGATGATGTCGACAGCATCCGGAAACGCGGACAGAAATTTAGCCTCGCGCCGCTTCTTGAGAAATTTGAGCAGCCACAGCGGCAGGCCGCAGCCCGCCGCAAAGCCGAAACCGAGCGCCGGCACCAATCCGGCGTCGAACATGAAACCACACGCGAATGCGGTGATGCCGAGCAGCCCACCGGTGATGAAGAAGCGCTGCTTCGACCAGCTCAACCCGGCTTGCGTGATACGGCTGGACAGCGAGGCCGACTTGGCGCGCCGGTCTTCGACTTTTTTCAGTGTCGCCTCAATCTGCTCGCGGCGGGGCTTCAGCGTGTTGCGCGCTGCACGCGCGGGCAGCGAGGAGCCCGGCCGCACCACGCTCTCGCGCCGTTTCTCCGCCTTTTTCTCCCCCGAGAGGATCGGGTAGAGAAAGACCCAGGCAAGCCCGCCGATTGCCACGGCGACCAGAAAGAACAGCGGCATATTCTGCATCGTGGCGGCTCCGCATCAGTCCTGGTTGTTGCGGACTTCCGCGGCGTCGAGCGCCGCCGCGAGCCGCTGCTCCTCGCCGTAGTAGCGCGCGCGTTCCCAGAACCGCGGCCTGCCGATCCCGGTCGAGCGATGGCGGCCCACGAGGTTCCCCTGCGCGTCCTCGCCCATCAGGTCGTACACAAAAAGATCCTGGGTGGTGATGACGTCGCCCTCCATTCCTACCACTTCGGTGATGTGGGTGATGCGGCGCGATCCGTCGCGCAGCCGCGCTGCCTGAACGATGACGTTGACTGAACCGCATAGCATCTCACGGATCGTTCGCGAGGGAAGAGAATAGCCGCCCATGGTGATCATGGATTCAACGCGCGACAGCGCCTCGCGTGGGCTGTTGGCGTGCAGCGTTCCCATCGATCCGTCGTGGCCGGTATTCATCGCCTGCAGCAGGTCGAACGCTTCGGGTCCGCGCACCTCGCCCACGATGATGCGTTCGGGACGCATGCGGAGGCAGTTTCGCACCAGGTCGCGCATGGTGACCTGGCCTTCCCCTTCCAGATTAGGCGGACGAGTTTCCAGGCGGACCGTGTGCGGTTGCTGGAGCTGCAACTCGGCCGCGTCCTCACACGTGATGATGCGCTCATCATCATCGATGTAGCGGGTCAGGCAGTTCAACAGCGTTGTCTTTCCGGAGCCGGTGCCGCCTGAGACAATGGTATTGACCCGACAGCGGCCGATGACTTTGAGAATTTCGGCGCCTTCCGGAGTGATGGTCCCGAAACGGACCAACTGCTCCAGGGTGAGCTTGTCACGCTTGAACTTGCGGATGGTCAGGGCAGGACCATCGATGGCCAGCGGAGGCACGATGACGTTGACGCGGGAACCGTCGGGCAGGCGCGCATCGCAAATCGGCGAGGACTCGTCGACACGACGGCCAATCTGGCTGACGATGCGCTGACAGATGTTCAGGAGCTGCTGATTGTCGCGGAACCTGATGCCGGTTCTCTGTATCTTTCCTTTGACCTCGATGTAGGTCGTGCCCGAGCCGTTCACCATGATGTCGGCGATATCGTCCCGCGCGAGCAGCGGCTCGAGTGGGCCGTAGCCGAGCACATCGTTGCAAATATCGTCGAGCAGCTCTTCCTGCTCCGATATCGAGAGCACAATGGATTTGATCGCGATGATCTCGTTGACGATGTCGCGGATTTCCTCGCGCGAGGACTCCGCGTCGAGCTTGGCCAACTGCGCGAGATCAATCGCTTCAATCAGCGCCCCGAAGACCATGCTCTTGGTTTCGTAGTAGGCTTCGGTATGCCGCGAGTTGGTGGACGCGGGAGCAAGCGGCGGCGAAGGCGGATCCGCGGCAGCAGAGCCGCGCTTGCCCGGTTTGGGCGCGGAAACGAGGGGAGCGCCCAATCCCGCGGACGGGATCGCCGACCGGCCACCCTCCATGATCGCCGCGGATGTTTCCGTGTTGTCCACGCCCCGCTCCGGCGTGGGCGCCAATACCTGCGGTGCAGGGGCGCGCACCGCGGATGCGGGCGGCGGTTGGTTGTCGCCGGCGGAAGAATTGGAACGCTTACCGAACACGTCACGCAACTCCGAGGGCTAATCAGGCGGACCGCTTCATCAGCTTCTCAAACAATGGGCTCAGCAGACTGGACTTGCTCTTCTTCGTCTCGCTTCTGCCGGTGAGCAGCTGGGCGAGGCGCCGGAATGATTCCGCCGTGCGATGCGAAGCCGAGAGCCTCCGCGATCATCTGACCGTTGTTGGCGGCCGTTCCGAAAGTCTGCGGGTCGAAGGGAATGGATGCGGCTGGCTCGTCGTCGATCGCTTTGGCGAAGTCGGTCGGTTTGATCTCCGGCCGCTTGGGAACGCCGACCTGATTAAGGCAATAGGCCGGACGGCGGTCGTTCGGGCGCGCTGCGCGCAGGAGATCGAGAAGGTTCTTCGCATTGCGCAGGTTGGCCAGGTCGGGCGCCGCGACGACAAGGACATGGTCAGCCCCGACGAGGGCGCGTTTGCTCCAGCCCGTCCACTGATGCGGCACGTCAAGAACGGTGCAAGGAACGCTCGCACGCAGCGAGTCAAAGATCGAATCGAACGCGTCGCTCGCGAAGTCGTAAACCCGGTCAAGCGTCGCAGGCGCTGCGAGCAGGCTCAGTTGATCGGTGCACTTGGACAACAGCCGATCGATGAGCGCAGTATCGATCCGATCCGGCGAGAACACGGCGTCGGCAATCCCCTGGGGGGGATCCTGATTGAAGTCGAGCCCCGCGGTGCCAAAGCCGAGGTCGAGATCTCCAACGACGGTATCAAGACGCAGATCGCGCGCGATCGCCCACGCCACGTTGTGCGCGACGGTGGATGCTCCCACGCCGCCCTTCGCGCCGATCACCGCAATGATCTGGCCCACCGGCTTGGCATCTGGAGATGAGAATAATCCGCATATTGCGCGCACCACATCGAGCGCGCCGACGGGAGACAGCAGGTAATCGCTGATGCCTCGCCGGACCAGCTCACGGTAGAGGAGGACATCGTTATGGCGGCCGATCACCAGCACATGCGTGCCGGCGTCGCAGACCTCCGCGAGCGAATCGAGGCTTCCCAGAAGGTCGTTGCCACGGCTTTCGGTCTCAATGATGATGACGTTGGAAGACGGCGAGCTGCTGAAGGCCTCGATGGCTGCTGCGACCCCGCCCATTTGCACCTTGAAATGCGCCTTGGATAAACGTCGATCCTCGCCGGCGGCCTGAACAGCGGCGGCGGTCTCAACCGTGTCGCAGAAAGCCTGCGCCGATATGCGCGGCGCGGGTGCGATAAGTTCGTTGTTGCTCACCACTGTTGACTGCATGGCATGGTCACCGCTTGTCACGATCACTTGTCGATCACTTGTCGCGATCATTTGCCAAGATCGCTGATCTTGCCCTGGTCCTTGTCCGGATTGATTGTTTGCGTGGTTTCACCGCGGTGGTACTTGTCAAGAACGGTGGTGCGACGCCCCGTGTAGGCAGGCACTTCGCCGCGCGGCTGCACCAGATCGGCTTTGTTGTCGACCATCGCCGCTAGGTTGCGCTGCGAAGCACAGCCGAGGTTCCAGTACTGAATGTTCTCGTTGTGCTCGCGATTGAACGTCAAACCAAGGTCGTAAGGCCAAAGGCCGCACGGCCCCGCCTCGGCCACCAAGGTGGGGTAATTGAGCCGCATGGTCGCGAGCTTGCCGGGGTCTGACGGCCGGAATGGACGAACGGCAACGACAGACGGCGGGACGCCGGCGGCTGAGAGGATAGCGCGCACCTCATGCAACGCATTCGCGGCGGCAACTGCGTTGCGCGTGCCTGAGGGCAAATCCACCACGATGCCGCCGGTGGCCTGACGCCGCCAGGCGTTCGCAAAGGCGAGCACGTCGGCGCGCTGCTCGCCGTTGAGGCCGCCGCGGTTCACGCCGATGAACAGCTCGATCGTGTGCGGACCTTCCTTGATCGCAATGTTGTGACGCAACCGGTAGTCGACATCGCCTGGGGTTATTGTTTCACGAGCGGTGTAGCAGCCGGAGACCGTCATCGTGCATGCCAGGAGCGCCAGCGCTCGCAGTGCGGTGCGCCGCGCCTTCTCGACCAGAAAATGGCCAAGTGAAAAATGGCCAGGTGAAGAATAGCGAGGTGACATGGATCGTCTCCTTGCGTGCTTGTCAGTCGAGGATGAAGCCGGGCTTGCCGTGATAGCTCACTTGCGATTCCGGCTTTCCTGCGCTGCCATAGAGCCGATTGAGCTTGCCCAGCAGGACCGTGGCAGGGTCGCTCGCGTCGGCATATCCATCATCGGGACGCGAGAGCTCCTTTTGCGCGACGGCATGCACAATATAGGGAGTTACCAGGACCATAAGCTCGGTCTGCTTGTTGATGTAATCGCGGCTCTTGAACAGGGAACCGAGCACCGGCAGCTGCATCAGCCCTGGGATGCCGTTGATCTGCTGCTTGGTCTGATCCTGGATCATCCCTGCCATCGCGAGCGCTCCACCGGACGGGATCTCGACGGTGGTTTCCGCGCGACGGGTTTTGATCGAGGGGATGGTGAGCGAGGTGCCGACGGCCTGCACCAGAGTGAGCTGGTTCTCGGTCGAGAGCTCAGACACTTCCGTGAGAACCTTGAGGCTGATGCGGCCTTCCGACAGCACCACCGGCGTGAAGTTGAGGCCGACACCGAACTTCTTCCACTGGATCTGGTACTGGCAGATGGAAGCCTGATTAATCGCAGCGGCTTGGCAGGTGTAGCCTGCCGGGATCGGGAACTCGCCGCCGGCGAGAAAATTTGCGCTCTCGCCTGAGATGGCGGTCAGGTTCGGCTCGGCGAGAGTGCGGATCACACCGGCGCGTTCCATGGCCTGCAGCGACGCTGTGATCGACTTCCAGTTGCCGGCGATGGACGAGGGGAACAACGGCTGACCGTATACCGGGAACGGCGTGGTGTTGTTGAAGTTGAGAACCGTCGTTCCGATGCCGACGTTGCCGTTGAGATTGATGCCAAGTTGCTTGATGATGTCGCGCTGCACTTCCGCGACCGTCACCTTGAGCATAACCTGATCGCGGCCATGGACGATGATGCCGTTGACCACCTTGCGTCCATCGTCGACCAGTCGTGAGGCAATGTCGAATGCCTGCTGGGCTTCAATAGGGGAGGCGACGTTTCCCGTCAGCACAATGCCGTCGCCAAGGCCCTCGACATGCACGTTCAGCGCCGGCAGCGCCTGCTTGATCGCTGCCCGCAGGCCGTTAAGGTCGCGGGTGACGGCGATGTCGAATCCGCCGATCTGCGCACCATCCGCGTCGAAGAAGAAGACGCTGGTCTGGCCGACTGCGCCGCCGATGATATAGGCGCGGCGGGTTGAGCGGATCACCGCATTGGCGATCTTCGGATCAGCGACCAGCACATCCTTGATGTCCCGCGGAAAGTCGATGACCACCGATTTGCCGATGCCCAGCGGCACGAACTGCGATGCCGCCTCGCTCGCGACGACCTTGATCACGGGGCCGCGCACATCCCCGGCGCCCCCAGGCAGCTCCGCCGCCGCAACGCGCGGCGCCGGATTGAGCAGGCAACCAGCTACTGCGGCAACCAGCATTGCCGTCCGGATCAGGCACCTGTTCGCCATGAGCGAGCCCCCCTTTTGTCTTTCATTTCATCATCGCCGGGCTGCTGACACCGAAGCGCACCACATTGACGCTGCTCCGGCGTTCACCCTGGTCGGTGGATTCCGGCTTGTCCCTTTCAGAATCGGCGAGGCTGCGAAGCGCGAGCGACAGCGTGCCGAGCGAACGCGAGAGCGCCAGCGTTTCGGCTTGCCCAGGCGCCAGTTCCAGAGTTGCCGTCTTGCCGACGACGACGCGCTGGCCGTTCTTCTCCTCGACCATCTGGTCGATCGCGAGCACACGTACGTTGGAGAGGATGATCTCGCTGGTATGGACCTCGAATCCCGCGCTCTTTTCCGCGCGGCGGTCGCGACGCGAGAGGATGACGTCGACGTGATCGTTGGGCAGAATGAATCCGCCGGCACCGGTCTCAGGCGAGATATCGACGGAGATCGCACGCATGCCGGACGGCAGAATAGCGGCCATATAGCCCGAGCCCTTCGATTTGATCAGCTTGGACTCGCGAATGGGTTCGCCGGAGGAGAATGGAGAGCGAGCGATGGAGCCTGCCAGGTCGCGGATCGCGTCTGGCCGGTCGCTCTTGCGGATGAAATTTGCTCCCGCTGCCGCCGCAGGCCATGTCTGCCAGCGCAGATCGCGCTCTGACACCCCGCTGCCGAGGCCGATATCCGAACCGGCGACCAGGACATCTGTTGTTTCAAGCTGTGCCACGGGCGCCGGCGCGGGCGGCGAGTCAGACCGGCCGGCCAGCAACGCGGCAATGCCGCCAGCAACGATGGCGATAACAAGCACAATGATACGCGCTGGCTTCATACTGACTTCCTGCGATCACTCTGTGACCGGATCACATTGCCGCAACTGCCGCACGATGCCCCCGACGAATAGGTGATCGTGCATGGCGCATTTCAGCAGTTAAACGTCAAAGCATGGTTAATGAGCGGTATCCAAATGAAGTTAACCGTCGGTTGCTTGACCGTTGCCGTCGGGCGTAACCCGGATGAGCGAAGCGATATCCGGGTTCTGCTTCGTCAAGCCTCCCCGCATGTCGCTGCGCTCATGCGGGCTACGGCGTGTGAGAGGTCGTCCTGGCTTCGGGCGCGCCGGCAATCACATCCCGATCGCAGTCATCCACTGCGTGTCGGGGTAGACGGCCAGCGCTGCGGCAGCGAGCGCGATGCCGTAGGGCACGCCAGCATCCTTGCGATGCAGCCGTTCCACCCATTCCTGTCTTGCAAGCGTTCCCGGCAACGGCGCCAACCGGAACTGGATGAGCGCCAGCGTCAACGCGCCGCCGAACAGCGATGCGTAGACCAGATATGGGAGAAGGTGGTCGAAGCCGAGCCATAAGGCGGTGGCTGCGGCCAGCTTGGCGTCACCACCGCCGATCCAGCCTCGTGTGAAGAGTCCAAAGGCCACGATAAGCACGAGACAGCCCGCACCGAGATGCGAGAGCATATCGGCAATGTCCATGCCGACGGCGAATGCCAGCACGAAGAAACCACCCGCCAAAATCAAAGATACCCGGTTGGAGATGGTCATTGTCAAAAGATCGCTCGATGCGGCAAACGCCATGATTGCCGGAAACAGCATGAGTCTTGCAATGTCGGCGATCATGACGTTTGTGCAGATAGATCCGGCGCTGCGCATCGGCAGCAGGCGCGATCATCCTAATCCCGGCTTTATTGCCGTCCGGTTAGCATGCGCCAAGGTTCGCGCAGACCCCGTCGGGTGCAAGCGAGCCGACCCCCAAAAGATCACTTCAGCGCGGTCTGCACCGACGTGAATGTCGTATTGAGAGAAGATCCAAGATTGGTGACTGCAACAATGATCGCAATTGAAATGCCGGCGGCAATCAGGCCGTATTCAATGGCTGTTGCGCCCGATTCATCACGGCAGAAAGAGGTGAGTAATTGCAACATGGAAACTCCTTACAGTGACCCAGGTAATAAACGGAACTTCGGTTCCGCTGTTCTTTGCTTCTAGGCAAGACCTGTAAAGAGAGGGCTTTGGAAAATCCTCAACTTTAGCGAGATTGCGCGGGGCGTTTGCGTCAAATCATGAAAGTGAGCCGTGCGCCAAACGAAAAGGCCCCGGACATGGCCGGAGCCTCCCGCAGCAACATCGAAACTGAAATCTTACTTGAGAGCAGTCTGAACGCTGGTGAATGTCGTGTTCAACTTCGAGCCGAGGCCCTGAACGACGGCGATGATCGCAACGGAGATGCCGGCAGCAATGAGACCATACTCAATGGCGGTCGCTCCGGACTCGTCCTTCACAAACTTCAAGAGGTTCTTCATCTTTGGCTCCAATAGGTCCGCAACAGTGGCTGTCTGAACGAGGCTCCGGGGCCGTTATTGCCCGGCTGGTCCGAAACCGTGATTGCAACCTATCGAGCGGCCATTGCGATGAGGTTAACAGGGCCAGTGAAACACGGGCTTGTCGGCCGAAACTGGAATGTAGTTAACAAGGCGTATTAAGCCAATACTGTGGTTAATAAGGTATTGCTTTGCGATTTACTGCTTGTGACCATCGAAGAATACTATAGTTATCTAGGCTTCAGGCGAATATTTCCTGTCAGAGACCGTAACAAACCCGGGAACGCTGCATTCTTTTTGTCTTTCGCGAAATGCCGGGCGGTTGCGCGAGCGCCAGCCCATCGGGCTCCTCCACAAATCCTTTGTGGTTCCTTCACCCCATCTTAACTGTCGCGCTGGATATCCAGTGCTGACGTTCCATGGCATCAGCTGGATAATTTCTGACATGCTTGAGGAGAGTGCAGCGGTCATCCACAGTATCGGGGTGACGCTTGTAAAAATTG
This sequence comes from uncultured Alphaproteobacteria bacterium, assembly GCA_963841105.1. GTDB lineage: Bacteria > Pseudomonadota > Alphaproteobacteria > Rhizobiales > Xanthobacteraceae > VAZQ01. The sequence goes on along the minus strand of CAWJCB010000018.1, from coordinate 16,686 downwards.
TGCCGGTATCGATTGCGCTGGGAGCAACCTTCACCGTCCTGTCGTTCTACTTCGCCTGCAATCCAGGCAGACCCTGGTGGCATAAACGCGAGCTCCTCACCGACCTTTGCTACTGGTTCCTGATTCCACTGTTTGCGCGCTACCTGCGCATCGGCCTGCTGGTTCTCGGTGCGGCACTCCTGTTCGGCATCACCAGCGGGGAAGGACTGGTGGAGTTCTATGATGACGGGCACGGACCGTTAGCGCAGTTGCCGCTTTGGCTGCAGGCTGCAATATTCCTGGTAGGATCGGATCTCATGATGTACTGGATCCATCGGGCGTTTCATCACGCACCGTTATGGAAGTATCATGCAGTGCACCATTCCTCCGAGGAGCTCGACTGGATTTCGGCGGCGAGATTTCATCCGGTCAACATCTTTCTCGGCAGCGTCGCGACGGATGTCGTGCTGCTGCTGGCCGGGATTTCTCCGAATGTGCTGGTCTTCCTCGGTCCTTTCACCATCGCGCATTCCGCCTTCGTCCACGCGAATCTCAATTGGGCTCTGGGTCCGTTCAAGTATCTGATCGCTGGCCCCGTTTTTCACCGTTGGCATCATACCGCGGCGGAGCGGGGAGGCGAGAAGAACTTCGCGGCGACCTTTCCATTGCTCGACTTGATCTTTGGCACCTTCTGGATGCCGCAAAACAAGTTGCCCGATGCCTACGGGATTTCTGATCGCAGCTTTCCAGCAGGTTTTGGCAGCCAGATACTCTATCCTTTCAAGCAGTGAAATATGCCGCCCGAAATGGCGTTTGCGCTTCATTCACCATTTTCAATTGAACTCTAAATAAATTCTAGTGCGGGTTTGAATTTGAAGTTCCTACACTGGCTTGCGCAACAAATGATAGGAACTTCAAATCCGCCGCACTAGCTGTCCACCTGGCGGCTATTCGGCGGCGCCTGCATGCGTCAGGCCGATGCGTATAAGGCGCGGGAGAGTATGATGGCGTTGGCGTTGTCGTGCCGGTGTATCCGGTATCGGTCTGCATTGGTCGCAGCTCTTTGCTTGTTGTTATTGCCGTGCCTTATGCTCGCCTCTGGACCGAGCACGGCCGCTGATCTCACCGTGATCATGGATCAAGCCAGGCTTATCAAGCTCCCGGACAGGGTATCGACCATTGTTATCGGCAATCCAATGATCGCCGATGCATCACTGCAACCCGGTGGTCTCATGGTGGTCACGGGCAAGGGCTACGGAGTGACCAACCTGATGGTGCTCGATCGCGCCGGCGCCGTGCTGATGGAGAAGTCGATCGAGGTGCAGGGACCTGACGCGGATGTCGTCGTCATGTATCGCGGGATCGAGCGTGAGACATACAGCTGCACTCCGATGTGCGAGCGCCGCATCATGCTCGGCGACGGCAACGTCTATTTCGAGACCGGGGTAGCCCAGGTCGGCAGCCGAAACGGCTTGGCGCAGGGCGCTCCGCCGCCCGCAAAATAATTCAATCTTAACAGCAACCGAGCTGGGGTTTCGCACCCACTTCCTGGTTAGCAAAGCCCTACGGCGATCACCGCCTTTGCCGGCGATTACTGCAACAATTCCACAACGCGTCTTTGCTATTGCTCAACCGTTATGGAGACCGAAACGGCATCGGAGAGCGGTGGCACTCCCGAGCAGCGCTAGGTGATAGGCGATGATCGACATTATCCCACGGCTTTTTGGTCTGGCAGCCGGCAGCGGATGGGCTCGCCTTGCCTCGTGCAAGAACGGCAGCGCCGCGGTCGAATTCGGATTGATTGCGGCACCGTTCATTGCGCTGTTATTTGCGATAATGGAGACAGCCATCGTCTTCTTCGCGGGGCAGACGCTGGAAACAGCGGTCGCAGACTCCTCCCGCTTGATCTTCACGGGTCAGGCGCAGACCCAGAGCTTCGACGCGGCCGCGTTCAAGAATGCGGTGTGTGCAAAGATTTACGCGCTGTTTGATTGTCAGAACGGGGTATATGTGGACGTGAAAAAATTCTCGTCCTTCTCCGGCGTGACCATGCCAAGCCCGGTCGACGCGCAGGGTAACTTCCAGAACAATTTCAGCTATCAGCCAGGTGGACCCGGCGACATCGTCGTCGTGCGGCTGTTTTACCAGTATCCGGTGTATGTGTCTCTGCTCGGCTTCAACCTCTCCAACATCAACGGCGGAAAGCGGCTGTTGGCAGCTACCGCGGCGTTTCGTAACGAACCGTACTCGAACTGAGCGGCGTGCGATGAGAACACCCCATACGACCTTGTTGCAGCATCTCGCCCGGCTCAGCCGCGATCAGGACGGCGTCTCCGCGGTCGAATTCGCCATGTTGCTGCCGCTGATGCTTACGCTCTATCTCGGTACTGTCGAGATTTCCCAGGCCGTTGGCATCGATCGCAAGGTGACGCTGACATCACGCACGGTCGCGGACCTCGCCTCCCAGGTGTCAACCATCAGCAGCTCCGACATGAGCAACATCCTCAGTGCCTCCTCGGCGGTGATCACGCCTTACGACGCGACCAAGCTGAAGGTGACCGTGTCGGAGGTGAGCATCGATGGCAACGGCAATGCCAAGATCGTGTGGAGCTGCACGCTGGGCGGCACCGCCCACAGCGTGGGCTCATCGGTGGCGCTTCCGGCGGCGCTCAATGTAGCGAACACGTCTTTGATATGGGGCGAGGCGGCATACGCGTATAAGCCGGCCATCGGCTACGTGGTCACCGGCACGCTTAATCTTTCCGACCAGATCTACATGCGTCCGCGCTTATCCAACAACGTCAGCGGATCCTGTTGAGGTCTGCTCGCGCTCGCGGCTGATGCAATCGGCAGGGCTGTCGTAGACTTGATCTTTTCCATGGCAAAGCGCGACGTCACGTTCTGCAGTGGCGCAGTCGCTATCAGCCGCTTGTAGAACAAGTCGTAAGCCGAGATGTCCGGCACGACCACGCGCAACATGTAATCGACGTCGCCGGCCATGCGATAAAACTCCATCACCTCCGGCATGGCGCTCACTTCACGGGAGAAGCGATCCAGCCATGCCGGGGAATGATCGCCCGTCTTGATCGACACGAAAACGGTCACTCCCAGTCCGAGCTTGTCTTGATCGATCAACGCCACGCGTCTCTTGATCACCCCGTCCGCCTCAAGCCGCTGCATCCGCTTCCAGCAAGGCGTCGCCGAAAGGCCTACCTGCTTGCTGATCTCAGCGACGGAAAGCGAAGCATTCTCCTGGACGAGGGAGAGAATCTTCCGATCGATCGCATCCATGCGCTCACGCCGTGGCTCGGGTGAAGTTCCACCTGGCGAGTTGACGCCAGGCAGGTTTTGGTTTTCTCAATGCGAGATGATCTCTAATCTGCCCGAAGAGAACGGAGAAATCACGAATGCTTACAAGACGCACAATGTTAGGTCGTTTCAGTGCCGCAGCGGGTGCCATGTGCGCAGCGCAAGCCGGTATCGAGCCGGTTGCGGCCGACGGCCGCAGCGCCGTCACTTTCGAAATTCCGCACGGCGCCTGCGACTGTCACGTCCACGTCTTTGGGCCGGTGGAGCAATTCCCATTTGCGCAAAAGCGCATCTACACACCCCCGCCGGCTTCCGTGGAGCGCCTGTTGGACCTGCAAAGCGATTTGCATTTGGAGCGCGTCGTTGTGGTGCAGCCAAGCGTCTATGGAACGGACAATGCCTGCACGCTGGACGCAATACGCCGCCTGGGCGCGCGTGCGCGAGGCATTGCGGTTATCGACCGGGCGGCGTCCCGCAAGAGCTTGGAGGAGATGGCAGCTGGTGGCATTCGAGGCGTTCGTCTCAATCTTGAGACGAACAGCGCTGGGCGATTTGATGCGAGCGATGCCAAATCTGTCCTCGACTCCGCGGCGGACCAGATCGCTGGCCTCGGTTGGCACGTACAGATGTATACGCGACCCTCGGTCATAGCTGCGCTTCGCGATCACATATTACGTATGTCGTTTCCAGTCGTGCTCGATCATTTTGGTCGAGCCGATCCGGCGCAGGACCACGGCGCACCAGATTTTGTTGCCCTCCTTGATCTGATGCGATCGGGCCATGTCTACGTCAAAATATCCGGCGCTTACCGCATCTCGGAAAGCGGGCCGGAATTTGCCAACGTGGCGCCGTTGGCGCGGGCCTTGGTTGCGGCCAATCCCGATCGGATCGTTTGGGGGACTGACTGGCCGCATCCGAATTCGGATTATGGGCGGGGCAAGCCATTGACCACGATTTCACCGCCCTTTCCGATCGATGACGGCCTTCTCTTCAGTCAAATGCCGAAATGGGTGCCGGATCAGACCTTGCGCAAGAAAATCCTGGTGGATAATCCGGCCCGACTCTATGGTTTCGAGGCGATTGCGGGCTGAAACATCTAGTGCCCGTCTCGATGAAATGGGATCGGTGGAAGCGACTGGACTCCGTTGTTACCTCTCCCCGCTGGAGAGAGGTGAAGAGTCCCCTCACGCTGATCGCATTCAAATTCACCCGTCTAGCCAACGTCAACCTCGCCCTCTACCCAGGCCCTGATGATGTGGTAGGCGATCGCCACTTCAGGCGGCGTCATCAGCCCGGCCGGGTGATGCTGCAGCAGCATTGTTGCGACTTCCTCGCGTTTGAACCAGCGCGCATCCTCCAGCTCGGCGCGATCGATGATGATGTCGTGTGAAAGCGCTTGCGCATGGCAGCCGATCATCAGCGAGGACGGAAAAGGCCACGGCTGCGACGCAAAGTAGCAAACCCGCCCGCACACTATTCCGGCCTCCTCGCGCGTCTCACGTCGCACGGCTTCCTCGAACGATTCTCCGGGCTCTACGAAGCCCGCAAGGCACGACCACATCCCCCCCTGGAAGCGGTGCGAGCGGCCAAGCACGCAGGCCCCTCGCGAGACCGGCAGCATGATGACGACGGGGTCCGTGCGAGGGAAATGCTGCGCATTGCAAGATGGGCAATCGCGCCGCCAGCCCGCCTGGACCGGCGTGGTGCGGTTTCCGCAATTGGAGCAGAATCGGTGTCGCAGGTGCCAACCGAGGAGCGCTTTGGCCTGCGCGAGCGGCGGCAGGTGCTCGCTGTCGACAAGGCCCTTCACGGCGATCGAGCGAAGATCGGTTACCACAAATTCTGCACGCGCTTTGAGCGATTCCGCCGCCGCGGGGTCGAGGCTGTGGGCAAATCGCGGGGAATTCTCCCGCAACCCGATGAAAACCGATTCTGCCGTTGCGCCCAGTTCCTCGGCGTGCGTCAGCGTGAAGACCGGATCGTGGACGTTCGCACGCCTGCTCAAGGCCACCATCTCTCCCCCAATCAGATAGGTGCGAGCATCCGAAGCATGGCGGAAAGCGGCGAGAGCCGCATCGTCGGTACGGGTTGCGGCGGCCCGCTCGATCAAGCTTGCGGTATAGCCAAGACGCGGCTTGGGACCGAGATTGAAACGAGCGGACATGCTGGTGCTCCGACGCGCCAGCGAACGTGGCATGCCGAGCCGGGTGACGCAATTCGGGCGCCGTGCAAATTGCGCCCGGCGCGAACCGCAGCTTGCTTTCTCGCTGATCGCGGCAGATATAAAGGGCGGGAGGTTGGCTGTGGACGAGCCACTCGCCAACCGGGTCAGGTCCGGAAGGAAGCAGCCCTAACGAGCGCGGTTCGGGTCGCTCGTCAGCCTCCCACAAATCCCCTCACGGAGCACTCTGGTGCGGGCGAATTGAAGTTCCTATCCACGTTGCGGCAGGTTCGTTGAGGAACCTGCGCAATCCGCGCCAGGACATGGCTGCCCGGTGCCCCTTTGATTTCGAAGTTCGCGTCGATGGGGCAGTGAATTTCTGCGAACTTCTGCAATCGGTACGTAAGCCGCAAAACCCTGAGCGGCCGAGAAAGAGCCATGAGCGACGGCGACAACAGCATGCAAGCGGCGCCCGGCCTCGCCCCGGAGGGGGAGCCGTCATCGATCTCCGGCTCCTATAGGGTGCTGGCGCGAAAGTACCGACCTGCAAGCTTTGATGATCTCATCGGCCAGGATGCGATGGTACGCACGGTTTCAAATGCCTTCGAGGCCTCACGCATTCCACAAGCATGGATCCTCACCGGTGTGCGTGGCGTCGGCAAGACGACCACCGCCCGCATCCTTGCACGTGCTCTCAACTATGAGCTGCCGGACGGATCAATCACTGGTCCGACCGTCAAGATGCCTGGGCTCGGCGTGCATTGCCGCGCCATCATGGAGAGCCGGCATATCGATGTCATCGAGATGGACGCCGCCTCGCACAACGGCGTTGACGACGTCCGCCAGATCAATGACGCCGTGCGATATGCGCCCGTGAGTGCGCGTTACAAGGTTTATATTCTCGACGAAGTGCACATGCTCTCTCCGCAGGCGTTCAACGCGCTGCTCAAGACCTTGGAAGAGCCGCCCGGGCACGCAAAATTCATTTTTGCCACGACGGAGATACGCAAGGTCCCGGTCACCATCCTCTCGCGCTGCCAGCGCTTCGACCTGCGTCGGATCGACGCCGCGCTCCTGGTGAGGCATCTCTCTGCAATTGCCGTCAGGGAGCGTATCGAAGTCGAAGCGGAGGCGCTCGCCTTGATCGCGCGGGCAGCGGAGGGCTCGGTTCGTGACTCGCTGTCGCTGCTTGATCAAGCGATTGCACATGCGGCCGGAGTGGTGCGGGCGGAGCACGTGCGCCAGATGCTCGGCCTCGCCGACCGCGCCCGGGTGATCGATCTCTTCGAATCCCTTATGCGCGGGGACATTGCGTCGGCCCTCACAGAGTTGTGCGCGCAATATGAAACCGGAGCCGATCCGGCGGTGGTGCTGTCCGATCTCGCGGAATTCACCCACTTTGTGACGCGCGTGAAGATTGTTCCTGCTGTCGCCGAGGATCCCACGTTGATCGAAGTGGAACGTGTCCGCGGGCGCGCCTGCGCCGAAAAGCTGTCCATGCGCGTCCTCTCGCGCACGTGGCAGATGCTGCTTAAGGGCCTCATGGAGGTCGCCGCGGCAGGTCGGCCGCTCGCCGCTGCCGAAATGGTTCTGGTGCGCATTGCATATGCTTCGGATTTGCCCGCGCCCGAGGAAATCGTCCGGACGTTCGTTGAAAAGGGAAGCGACCCTCCCCGACTGGTGGCCTCGCCGGCCACCGGCGGCATGAGCGCTCCGTCGATGTCTGGCTCTGAGCTGTCCCGCGGGAAAGAGTTGTCGCAGGCGCCGTACGCTGGAGCAGGGCCGGTAGCGAATGACAAGCTATCTGCGCGCAATGCATTGCCGGACGGCAAAGCTGAGCCGCCGGTCATCGCATGTTTTGAGGAGCTGATCGCCCTTGCGGCCGAAAAGCGCGACCTTGGCGTGAAGTTCGCGCTTGAACGGGATGTTCGGCTGGTTCGTTGCGAGGATGGACGTCTTGAGATCCAGCTGGAAAAAACCGCCTCCAGGAGCCTGGTCAACGATCTGGCTCGCAAGATTTCCCAGTGGACCAATCAGGACTGGATTGTTGTAGTCTCCACCGAGGAAGGCCAGCCGACGGTCAAATCACAAAACGACGCCCGAAAAACCGAGCTCAAGAGCGACGTGCGCGCCAACCCGCTGGTGCAGGCCGTGCTGGCGCGCTTTCCCGGCGCGGAAATCGTGGATGTCCGCAAGGGCGGCGAAGCAACTGCCTGCGAAGCTGCCTCGAATGGGCAAGGCGCGCTCGACATGGCCTCCGATCAATCTCCTGAGACACCATCAACGCGTATTGCGCTGTCGCGCCAGGACGATGCTTGAGAGCAGGAGAGGTGAGATGGCAGACTTTCTCGGGTTGATGAAGCAGGCGGCCGAGCTCAAGTCGAAGATGGAGGCCATGCAGGCCGAGCTGGATCAGCTTGAGGTCGAGGGTGTCTCCGGCGCCGGGCTCGTCACCGTGAGACTTTCCGGCAAAGGTGAGATGAAGGGCCTGAAGATCGACGACTCCCTGCTCAAGCCGGAGGAAAAGATGATCATGGAAGACCTCATCGTCGCCGCGCACGGCGACGCCCGCCGCAAGGCCGAAGCACTGCTCCAGGAGAAAATGAAGAATGTGACAGGGGGCCTGCCGTTGCCGCCAGGAATGAAGTTATTTTGAACGGATGTGCTGACGCTACCGCTTTACAACGCACGCGAGCCGCGTCAACTCCGGGCGACTTATGACGACGACTGCCGGACCGGAAATCGAGCGCCTTATCCAGCTTTTGGCTCGACTGCCGGGACTAGGGCCGCGATCCGCCCGCCGTGCTGCCCTTTTTCTGATCAAAAAGCGCGAGCAGCTCATGGCGCCGCTCAACGCTGCGATGCAAACCGCATATGAGAAGATTGCGATATGCCGGGTTTGCGGAAATATCGATACTTCGAATCCGTGCACCATCTGCAGCGACATCCGGCGCGACCGCTCGATCATCATCGTGGTGGCGGATGTCGCCGATCTCTGGGCGCTGGAGCGCGCGCGCGCGGTCAATGCCCGCTATCATGTGCTTGGCGGCACGCTGTCTCCGCTCGACGGTGTGGGGCCGCAGGAGCTTGCGATCGATGCACTTGTTTCCCGAGCTCAGGACCCGGAGGTGACGGAGATCATTCTCGCATTGAACGCCACTGTCGAAGGACAGACCACGGCACATTACATCACTGATCTTTTGCAGGACGCCGAGGTCAAGATCACCCGTCTCGCGCACGGTGTACCGGTCGGTGGCGAGCTGGACTATCTCGATGATGGAACGCTTGCGGCGGCGATGCGGCAGAGAACGCCGTTTTAATCATCCGCATCGAACCGAGTCGGTTTTGCCAGAGAGGCGAAATGGCCCCGTTGCTGCAACCAGACGAGTAGCCCAATGCCCGGCAGCGCTGTCAGCGCGCTGATAACGAAAAAGATTGGCCAGCCAGTTCTTTCGGCGACGAAGCCGGCGCCCGCCGAAAGATAGGTGCGTCCGACAGCGGCAAGGGCGGTGAGCAGCGCATATTGCGTGGCCGTATGGAGCGGGCTCTGGCAGAGAGCCGAGAGATAAGCGACGAAGACCACGGTACCGATCGCGCCGGTGAAATTCTCCACGATGATGGTCAACGTCAATGCCCAGAGATTCACGCCAACCAGAGCTTGCCAGGTGAAAATGAAGTTCGACGCCATCTGTAAAAAGGCGCCGATCCATAGCGCCGTCACCAGCGGATAGGCGCGCGCCAGTGCGCCGCCAGCGAAGCCCCCGACCAGCGTCGCTACGACCCCTACGCCTTTGACGATTGCGGCGTAGTCATTTCGAGAAAATCCAAGGTCGATCACGAACGGGGCCGTCAGGGCGCCCGCGAATGCGTCGCACAGCTTGTATAGAACGACAAAGGCCAGCACGACGAACGCCATGTCACGGATGAGAAAGTCCGCGAAAGCGCGGTAAGCGGATGAACCGATGCGGGTGTTCAACAACAGGATCAAGGCCGGTCGAAAAAAGAAAGCATATTTCAGAATAACCGCAATGCGTGCGCCAGAGAGAATGCTTGGCTCAATTGCTCGCTCAGACTTCGTGATTGCGGATTTCTCTGGCTCCGATGCGACCAGCACGGTAACGACGCCGATGACGACCAACGCCGCCATCGCCAGGTAGCCGGCAGTCCACGCCGCGCCCTTCGTATAGCCTAACGCCTCGAAGCCGCTCACGAGAAACAGCGCCCCTGCGGTCGAGACCAGCATCCCGATTCTGTAGGCGCCGACATAGGAAGCCATCCCGGCGGCCTGTTCGCTCTCGGGCAGACTTTCGATTCGGAACGCGTCGATGACGATGTCCTGTGTTGCAGAGCATGTGGAGACCAGCAACGCGCCGAGCGCAACAAGCCAAGGGGATGTCGTCGGATTGCAGAACGCCAGAAAGACGATGGCGACGATGAGAAGGAACTGGGAAAAAAGCAGCCAGCCGCGCCGGTGGCCGAAAAAACGCGAGAGCACCGGCACATCGAGGGCGTCGACAACCGGCGCCCAGAGGAACTTGATGGTGTAGGGGGTCCCCACCAGCGCGAAGAGACCAATGGTGCCGAGGTCGACGCCTGCTTCGCGCATCCATACCAGCAAGGTGGAACCGGACAGCGCGAGCGGCAGTCCAGCGGAGAAGCCGAGAAACAGCACAATCAGGACGCGGCCCTTGAGATAGACCGCAAGGGCATCCGCAAGGCCGGGATGACCCCTCGTCGTATTCGGCGCGATTGTCACTATTTGCCTACCGCCAGCCGGGTGGGCACATTGGCAGGGATGGCGATCGGATCATCCGCTTCATTGCCGTCGAATTCGACTTCTCTGATGCGAGTAGCACGTTTCTCCACTTTTTCGGCGGAAATGAGGATCTGGCGCAAATCTTCGTTGGCCTGACTGAAATGCCTTTGCAGATGCAGCGCTCGCTCGTGCAGCCGCGCGATATCGTCAACGAGGTGGCCTACCTCCACGTGGATCTTGTCTGCCGCCTCGCGCATGCGCGCGTCCCTCTGAATCTGCTGAATGACGTGGATGGCAAGCATGAGCAGGCAGGGAGACACGATGACGACATGAGAGCGAAAGGCCTTCTGCACGACATCATCAAAACTGTCGTGCAACTCCATATAGACGGACTCGGATGGGACGAACATCAGCGCCAGATCCTGCGTCTCGCCCGGGATTACGTATTTCCCGGAAATATCTCCGACGTGCTTGGCAAAATCCGCTCGAACCCGGGCGGCGGCGTGCTTGCGCTCTTCATCACTCTGGGCGTTGCGCAGCGCGGTCACAGCCTCCAGCGGAAACTTGGCGTCGATTGCCAGAGGGCGACCATCCGGTAGAAACACGGCGCAATCGGGACGACTCCTGTTTGAAAGCGTGAATTGCAGCTCGTAGCAGCTCTTCGGCAATCCATCCTGAACAATGATCTCGAGGCGGCCTTGTCCGAAGGCGCCGCGCTGCTGCTTGTTGGCCAGCACGCTGTGCAGCGACGTCATCTGCGATGCCAGGCCCGTGATGTTCTTCTGAGCATCGTCGATCACCGCGAGCCGCTCGTTCAATTTCTGGAGGCTTTCCACCGTGTGCTGCCGGCTCGTGGTCATCGATTGGCCAAGATGATGCGTGACCGAGTTCGAGCCGCTCGTTGACCGCGCGCTGCAGCTCAGCTTGGCGGCCGGCGAGCAGGTCGCGCATGGCTTCGATGCGCAGCCCGGTTTCCGCTTGCAGCCGCGCAAGCTCGACCATTTGCTTGTCGGCTGCACGCCGGTCGCCCTCGCGCAGCCGGTGCACGGCGAAGATGCCGACGGCGCCGGCCAAGAGCGCCGCCAGGAAAAGGAGGCCGCCGAAAAAAAGGGTCTGGTCGATCATCCGCGCCATCCTAGCGCGATTCGGCCACTTGAACAAAAAGGGAACGCAAATTGACGGTTTGGGCGCGCAATGAGAGTTTTTCCCTGCAATCCCGCGACATTGACCGGTTCCACCCGACCGCTTACATGGCCGCCATGGCCCTGCGGGAAATCCTCATTCTGCCGGACAAGCGGTTGCGGAAAGTGTCCGAGCCGGTGAAGAAGATCGATGCTGCGGTCCGCAAGCTGGTCGATGACATGTTTGAGACCATGTATGATGCGCCAGGCATTGGACTTGCCGCGGTCCAAATTGGCACCGCCAAGCGCGTCGTGACCATGGATCTCGCCAAGAAAGAAGAGCCCAGGAAGCCGCAGGTCTTCATCAATCCGCAGATCACCTGGTCCTCAGAGGACAAGGCAATCTATGAGGAGGGCTGCCTTTCCATTCCCGAAACCTATGACGAGGTGAAACGGCCGTCGCAGGTGAAAGTGAGATATCTTGACCTCGACGGAAAGTTGCAGGAGGTCGAGGCCGATGGCCTTCTCGCCACCTGTTTGCAGCACGAGATCGACCACCTCGATGGCATCCTGTTCATCGATCATCTCTCCAAGCTTAAGCGGGACCGCATCATCAAGAAATTCGTCAAGGCGGCCAAGCGCGCGGGATAAGCAGGGCACAGCGCTTGCAATTTAAGCGATACCTGCGCGGTTGAGGGAAAGCAGCACAAAACGCTGTCGGGTGGTTACTGGATCGTCCGCCTGCACGGACGATGACAACTGAGAGCTTCGTAAACTACCTTTCTTAGCGCCTATGGGACTTGTCCCGCGCAGACGTGGATGGCCGCGACGGGCGCGGCCATGACAAAGCATTCAGTCATGATATGACGCTGCGCATTGTTCTTCATGGGGACGCCGGACTTTGCGGTGCCGACGCTGGTCGAGATTGTCGGCCACGGTCACCAGGTCGTTGCGGTTTACACTCGCGCAGCCAAGCCTGCAGGACGACGGGGGCTTGATGCCACGCCAAGCTCAGTGGAGCGCGAGGCGCGACGCTTGGGATTGCCGGTGCACACGCCCGCAACGCTGCGCTGCGAGCAAGCACAAGAGATTGCCCGCACGCATGGCGCGGACGTGGCTGTGGTCGTCGCCTACGGTCTTATCCTGCCAAGCCCCATATTGCACGCATTTCCGCACGGCGCATTCAACGTCCACGCCTCATTGCTGCCGCGCTGGCGCGGCGCGGCGCCGATTGCCCGTGCGATAATGGCTGGAGACAGCGAGACCGGCGTGATGGTGATGAGGATAGATGAAGGGCTTGACACTGGTCCGATTGCGATGGCGGAGAGAACGCCGATCGAGGGCGATGCAACTGCCGGTGATTTGCACGACCGGCTCTCTCGCCTCGGTGCTGATCTGATGGTGCGCGCCCTTGACGCCCTGGCGCAAACCTCGCTCACGCTGTCGCCGCAAGCGCAGACAGGCGTCACGTATGCAAACAAGATCGACAAGCGCGAAACGCGTATCGACTGGGAGCGCCCTTGGCGGGAGGTGCACAATCACATTCGTGGATTGTCGCCGTCTCCCGGTGCCTGGTTCGCATGGCGGGGAGGGGGGGACACGGGTCCTTCCGCTCGCATCAAGGTATTGCGCTCGACCAAAGGCGAAGGCTCAGGCGCGCCCGGCACCGTGATCGACAATGATCTCACCATCGCTTGCCGCGAAGGCTCGATTCGCATCCTCCAATTGCAGCGCGCGGGTCGAGCGGCGATGAAGGCACAGGATTTTCTGCGTGGCAGTCCGGTTCTTCCCGGCGTCTGTATGAGCTGAGCCGCCTCATGCCCCGCTATAAGTTGACGGTAGAATACGACGGCAGGCCCTTCGTCGGCTGGCAAATCCAGGACAACGGACCGAGCGTGCAGGGAATGCTGACCGCGGCAGGCGAAGGCTTTTGCGGTGAGAGGGTGGGAGTAAGCGGCGCCGGGCGCACGGACGCCGGTGTGCACGCACTCGGACAGGTATGCCACGTCGATCTGCGGAAGGACTGGGATGAGGAGACCGTGCGCGACGCCTTCAATGCGCACCTTCGTCCGCACCCCATCGCGGTCATCGCGGCCGAAAAAGTGCACTACGCATTCGATGCGCGGTTCTCGGCCGTCAAGCGGCATTACCTTTACCGCATCATCAACCGGCGCGCCGATCTCACTTTCGAGCGGGGCCGCGCCTGGCGCATCGCCAAGCCGCTCAACAGCGCGGCCATGCATGCGGCAGCGCAGCGCCTCGTTGGCCATCATGACTTCACCACTTTTCGCCATGTCGCCTGTCAGGCCAGGTCGCCGGTCAAGACGCTCGACCAGCTCGACGTCACGCGGATGAAGGACGACATTCACATCATCGCTTCGGCGCGTTCCTTCCTGCACAGCCAGGTGCGCTCGATGGTGGGCGCGCTGGCGCTCGTCGGCGAAGGCAAGTGGAGTGCCGCCGACATTTCTTTGGCTCTCTATAAGCGCGACCGCAGCGCCTGCGCCCCTGTCGCCCCGCCGGATGGTCTCTACCTTGTCAAGGTGGACTATCCGGAGGCAGTTGCGGAGGATTCATTTTAGAGGATGTGGGGGCGGGTTTATAACCCGCCTTGCAAATATATACGCGGGCCGCACGAGGGCGGGTTTGAAACCCGCCCCTACCGCAACACGGCATGTTCACGCGAAATACCGGTCGAGGATCTTGCGATAGATCGCGGTTAACAAGACGAGATCCGCAAGCGGAGTGCGCTCGTCGACCTGATGCATGCTCTGCCCGACCAATCCGAATTCCAGCACGGGGCCGTATTTCATGATGAAGCGGGCGTCCGAGGTGCCGCCGGTGGTCGAGAGCTCAGGCTGGCCTCCGCTCACCTCATTGATCGCGCCACTCACGAGGTCGATAAACGGACCAGGCTCAAGCAGGAAGGGATCGGCGTTTGAGGGTTCCCAATCGATGTGCCAACGCACACGGTCATCTGCCGCACCTGCCGCGGTGCGCTCAACCAGCGTCTTCAATGAAATCTGATTGTGGCAATCGTTGAAACGAATGTTGAAGCGCGCGCGCGCCTCGCCCGGGATGAGGTTGACGGTTGAATTTCCGATGTCGATTGAAGTGAATTCCAGGTTTGACGGGCCGAAATGCGCGCTGCCCTGATCGAGCGGAGCAGTCATCAGCGCCGTCATCAGCGTCACGAGGCCGCGCACCGGATTGTCGGCGCGCTCGGGATAGGCGACGTGGCCCTGCTTGCCGGTGATCGCCAGCACCCCGTTGAGCGAGCCGCGCCGCCCGATCTTGATGGTGTCGCCGAGTGTTGTGGCGTTTGTCGGCTCTCCCAGGATGCAATGATCGAAACTGTGGCCCCGCTCACTCATCCATTGCAGCAGCTTCACGGTTCCGTTCACCGCAACGCCTTCCTCATCGCCTGTGACGAGAAAGGAAATCGAGCCTTTGCGGTTTCCGCCGTGGGCAGCAAGGTGATCCAGCGTCGCCGCGATCGCGCAGGCGATTGCGCCTTTCATGTCAACCGCGCCTCGGCCATAGAGCGTGCCGGCGGCAATCTCTGCGGCGAACGGCGGATGCGTCCATTTCGCCGCGTCGCCGGGTGGGACGACGTCGGTGTGCCCGGCAAAGGCGAGGTGGGGACCGCTGCTCCCGATCCGGGCGTACAGGTTTTCCACCGGAGCACTGCCTGGCTGGGCGAAGGTGACGCGATGCACCTCGAAGCCGGCCGGCTTGAGCACGGCTTCAATGAGAGCGATTGCGCCTGCTTCGGCGGGAGTAACCGAGGGACAGCGAAGAAGATCGCGGGCAAGGGCGATGGGGTCCATGTGGGGGCAAGCCAAGCTGGTAAGCGAGTGTTCGTCAACTGACCGATGCATGAGACAAGGATGTAACGTCAGCTTCCGCCGAACAGCGATTTCCGCTGATCGAGGTTATAATGATGATGTTCATCGAACAAAATTGTGAAAGGAAAAAGCATGATGGCGTTGACTTCTGCAGGAACTCATTATGCTAACCCCCGAAGACTTCTCCATGCTTGCGGACGCGGTTCTGGGGCCGGCCCCCTTTCTTCTACTCCCATCAGGAGCTAATTATCGGGCTGGCGTCTTGCCTTGCTCCGCCGCGAGTTACACCACAAAACAGGCCGCCGCGGATGGAGGCCTTATCAGCTACGGTGCGAGCCTGACTGATGCCCTTCGTCAAGGAGGTAACTATGTCGGGCGAGTGCCCAAGGGGGGGAGAGAACGAGCGAACTGCCAGTTATGCGATCCACCAAATTCGAGTTGGCGCTCAATCTGAAAACCGCCAAAGCGCCGCTGGGCCTCGAAATACCGCCAAACGAGCTCGCGCTTGCCGACGAGGTAATCGAATGACCCGCCGAGAACTCATCGCGCTTCTCGCGAGCACGGCACCGGTGTCGTGGCCGGGAGTGATGAGCGCGCAACAGACAGAGCGCAAGCGGCGCGTCGGTGTGCTCATGAACTTGGCCGCGGACGACAAGGAAGGACAGGCACGCCTGATTGCGTTTGTGCAAACGCTATCGGACCTGGGGTGGAAGAACGGCAGCAACGTGCAGATAGAAGCCTGCTGGGGAGCCGGAGACACCAGCCGCTTCCTTCAGTGCGCGGCGGAGTTGGTTGCGGTAGCGCCGGATGTAATCCTCGCTGCCTCAGCCTCTACGATGGACCCGTTACTTCAAAAGACACGTACCGTACCGATAGTGTTCGCACAGGTACCTGACCCAGTGGGTTCCGGTTACGTCGCAAGCCTCGCACGTCCAGGCGGCAACGTGACCGGATTTACTCAGTTCGATTTCAGTATAACCGGAAAATGGTTGGAGCTGCTCAAAACCATTCACCCGAGCCTGACGCGAGTGATCGTATTGCGTGACCTTGATACGACTGGGGTCGGCCAGTTTGGTGCAATCCAGTCCGCAGCGCAGTCAATCGGGATTGAAGTAAGTCCAGCCGGAGTTCGCAATGAGAGCGATATTGAAAATGCTGTTATGGACTTCACCCGCTCCTCGAAAGGTGGCCTGGTGGTTACAGGAAGCGCCCCCGCGGCTGTGCATCGAGACCTCATAATCACGCTTGCGGATCGACAAAGGTTGCCTGCGATCTACCCGTTCCGCTATTTCGCTGATAGTGGCGGTCTCATGTCCTACGGACCAAATACGATTGACCCGTACATACGCGCAGCAGGTTACGTGGACCGCATTCTGAAGGGCGAGAAGCCAGCCGATCTTCCAGTTCAAGCGCCGACCAAGTACGAGCTGGTCCTCAACCTCAAGACCGCCAGGGCGCTCGGCATCGACGTGCCGCCAACGCTGCTCGCCATCGCCGACGAGGTGATCGAGT
>CAWJCB010000017.1:0-33877 GCA_963841105.1 uncultured Alphaproteobacteria bacterium | reverse complement strand
ATGCTGCGACGGCCGATGTCGAAGATCATGTCGTCGGTTTCCACGCGCTCGACCGCCACCATGCGCGAGGCGGCGTTTGCCTTGAGCTCATGCGCGACCACGACGTCCACCGGCAGCACAATCTCGCGGCGGTGCTCCTCGGCCACAGCAAGGATATCGCGCGCTGTCGTTGCCAGCTCGATGCTCGGAAGGGATTTGCCGACAGGTTTCCCGATCGCTGCGAGAAATGTGTTCGCCATGGCGCCGCCGATGATGAGCGTGTAGACCTTGGCAATCAGATTGCCGAGCAGATCGAGCTTGGTGGAGAATCTGGCGCCTCCGACGATCGCAGCCAGGGGCCGCGCGGGCGTCTCCAGGACCTTGCCGAGCGTCTCGAACTCGTTCTGGAGAGCGCGGCCGGCATAGGCCGGCAGCCGCTCGGCCAGTCCTGCGACCGAGGCATGGGCGCGGTGAGACGCCGAGAAGGCGTCGTTGACGAAGATGTCGCCGAGCGCGGCGAGTTGCGCCACGAAGGCGGGATCATTCCTCTCCTCGCCCTGGTGAAAGCGCGTGTTCTCCAGGCACAGCACGTCTCCATCGCGCATGGCCGTGACGGCAGCGCGCGCCGGTTCGCCGACGCAATCGGACGCAAACGCGACATGACGGCCGAGCGAATCGGCAATGGCGGGAACGATATGCTTAAGCGAATCCTTTTCGTCCCGGCCTTTTGGCCGGCCGAAATGAGACAGCAGGATGACCTTGCCGCCTCTGTCCGCGATTTCCAGGATTGCCGGAGCCGCGCGCGCGATGCGGGTCGCATCAGTAACATTGCCGTCCTCGATCGGCACGTTGAAATCCACGCGGACAAGCACTCGCTTGCCCTTGACGTCAACTCCATCAAGCGTGCGCAGCGGCGGCATGCAGCTTTCGTCTCAGATCAACTTGCCCATCGCAACGGCGGTGTCAACCATGCGGTTGGAAAAACCCCACTCGTTGTCGTACCAGGCCAAGACCCGCACGAAGGTGCCATCCATGACCTTGGTCTGATCGATGGCGAAGACAGCCGAATGCGCGTCGTGATTGAAGTCGCTCGAGACATTCGGAGCCTCGGTATAACCCAGAATGCCTTTGAGCTGCTGCTCGGCGGCACGCCGCACGGCGGAGTTGATCTCGTCCTTGCTGGTGGCGCGCTTGGCGACGAACTTGAAATCGATGACCGAGACATTGGGGGTGGGCACGCGGATGGCGACGCCATCGAGCTTACCGGCGAGCTCCGGCAGGACTGAGCCGACGGCCTTGGCCGCACCCGTTGACGTCGGGATCATGTTGATGGCCGCGGCGCGGGCGCGATAGAGGTCTTTGTGGACCTGATCGAGAGAAGGTTGATCATTGGTGTAGGCGTGCACCGTGGTCATGAAGCCCTTCTCGATCCCCACGGCATCGTTGAGCACCTTGGCAACCGGGGCGAGGCAATTGGTCGTGCAGGACGCATTTGAGATGACCATGTGCTCCTTGCGCAGCTTGTCGTGGTTGACCCCATAGACCACCGTCAAGTCGGCTCCCTCAGCCGGTGCTGAGATGATCACCCGCTGCGCGCCCGCGGAAAGATGCGCGCACGCCTTTTCCTTCGACGTGAATATCCCCGTGCATTCCAGCACGATATCGACGCCGAGCCCTTTCCAGGGCAGTGTTGCCGGATTTTTGATGGCGGTCACCTTGATCTTGCCATTGCCGACGCTGATCGAATCGCCGGAGACCGTTACCTCGCCGGGAAATCGGCCGTGCACTGAATCGAACCGCAACAGATGCGCATTGGTTTCCACCGGGGCGAGATCGTTGATCCCAACCACGTCGATGTCCCTGCGGTTGGCTTCGGCGATGGCGCGCACCACGTTGCGTCCGATGCGTCCGAACCCGTTGATGGCAATGCGAACTGTCATTTGCGGCTCCTTGGTCATTACGCTCGTAGGGCGGATTGGCCCAGCGTAATCCGCCTTCCGGCACAGACGGCGGGTTACGGCGAGACGCCTGACCCGCCCTACGCTGCAATACCTTAATTAGTGTTTGCCGAGCGGGGTTCCCGTCGCGTTGAGCTTGTCCAGTGCGGCCTCGGCCACTGCCTGCGCGGTAATGCCGAAGTGCTGGTACAACTCCTTGCCGGGAGCGCTGGCCCCGAAGCCGGTCATGCCGACAAAGCCGCCGTCGGAACCGATGATCTCGTCCCATCCCTGGCGAACGGCGGCCTCGACCGCGACCTTGACCTTCGCCGTCCCGATCACCTCCCGCCTGGCAGCCGAAGGAAGCGCCTGGAAAAGCTCAAAGCACGGCACGGAGACGACACGGGCGTGCACGCCGCGCTCACGCAGGAACTTGCGCGCCTCGACCGCAATGGAGACTTCCGATCCGGTCGCGAACAGCGAGACCTCCGGGATGCTTTTTTCCGCCGGAACGATCTCATAGGCGCCCGCCGCGCACCGGTTGGTTTCCTCGCGTCCGAGTCGCAGTTGCGGGACGTTCTGGCGGGTCAGCGCGAGAATGCTCGGGCTTCTGCGACTTTCGAGTGCGAGCTGCCAGCACTCCGCGGTTTCGACGGCGTCGCAAGGCCGGAACACAAGCAGGTTGGGCATTGCCCGCAAGGCGGCGAGATGCTCGATGGGTTGGTGCGTCGGTCCATCCTCGCCGAGGCCGATCGAATCGTGCGTCATCACAAAGATCACGCGCTGTCCCATGAGCGCGGCGAGGCGTATGGCCGGCCGGCAATAATCCGAGAACACCAGGAATGTGCCGGAGTATGGAATGACCCCCCCATGCAGGGCCATGCCGTTCATGGCGCAAGCCATCGCGTGCTCGCGCACGCCATAATGAATGAAGCGTCCAGCGTAATCCCCGGCGGAGAGAACGCTCAGGCCCTTGGGCTTGGTATTGTTGGACCCGGTGAGATCGGCCGAGCCGCCGATCATTTCCGGGATCGCCGCCGTGATCGCTTCCAGCGCGCCTTCGGAAGCGCTGCGCGTCGCAGTCTCCTTTGGCGCCGCCGCAAGTTTCTCCTTCACCGTCCGCACCGCGGCGCCGATGCTGCCTCCCGGCAGCTCGCCGCGCAGCCTGCGCTCGAGCTCGATCCGGCGGGCGGCAGGCATCCCTTGCAGTCGATCGCTCCAGGCGAGTCGAGCGGCCCTGCCGGCGTGGCCTGCGCTGCGCCAGAGGTCACGCACATCGTCCGGAATGGAAAAGGCAGCTTCCGGCCAGTTCAGCGCGTCGCGCGCGGCCTTGATCTCTTCTGCGCCAAGCGGTGAGCCGTGGCATTTCTCGGTGCCACCCTTGGTCGGTGCACCAAACCCGATGATCGTGCGACAGGCGATCAGCGAGGGCGCCGTCGAGGCGAGCGCCTGTTCGAGCGCCTGCGCAATCGATTCCGGATCATGCCCGTCGACGCGCGTCGCCGCCCAGCCGGCGGCTTCAAACCGGCTCACCTGGTCGACAGAATCGCACAGCGTGAGCGGCCCATCGATCGAGATTCGATTGTCGTCGAAAAGCACGATCAGCTTGTTGAGCTTGAGATGACCGGCAAGGGCAATCGCTTCCTGGCTTACTCCCTCCATGAGATCGCCGTCGGACACGAGCACGTAGGTATGATGATCGACGATCTGCTCGCCGAAGACCGCGGCGAGATGCCGTTCCGCGATGGCCATGCCGACGGCATTGCCAAACCCTTGCCCCAAGGGCCCAGTGGTCGTCTCCACGCCCGGCGTGATGAAATTCTCAGGATGTCCGGGGGTAAGCGAGCCGAGCTGGCGGAATCGCTTGATCTCCTTGATGCTCATCTTCTCGTAGCCGAGCAGATGCAGCAGCGCGTAGATCAGCATCGACCCATGTCCGGCCGAGAGCACGAATCGATCGCGATCGGGCCAGGCGGGATCGGCGGCATCGAATTTCATGAAACGCGAGAACAGCACCGTGACGATGTCGGCGGCGCCCATGGGCAGCCCTGGATGCCCGGATTTTGCCTGCTCGACGGCGTCCATCGCGAGAGCGCGAATGGCGTTCGCCATGCGTTCGTGCTGGAGGCGCGTGGCAGGTCTGCGCTCCGGCTGGTTCGCCGGCTGCGCCGTCGCATGAGCCGCCGGAGCGGTTGCAATTGTCGAGCTCCGGTTGTCCATGGATGCGTCCAAGTTGCCTGGATCGAGGCTCTAGCACGCGGGCGAGACGAGTCAAAGAAGGTGCGCGCCCGATCCGGCTTTGACATCACAAGCGCCGGCTTGAGTGATCGCGCGTTTGACCGCAGGTCGCGGAATACGTAAAGGTTGTTTTCCAACTGCCTGCTGCTACGACGAATTTTCGTCGCCTCGAAGGCGCACGAATGATCGCGCATTGTGCCGCCATGACAGAGCCCAACGCCATCGAGTCCGCCAGCAGACGCCTTGCCCTCGCTCTCGATGCGCTTGCCGCGGCGGTCGAGCGCCGACGCAACGCGGATCAGGGGGAGGAGACGCTCGCCTCCCAGCTTCACGCGCTGGGTCACGACCGCTCGCGACTTGCCTCGGAGCTCGATGATGCCGCCGCCCGCGTCCGCTCGCTGGAGAACGTCAATCGCGACGTGGCGCGCCGGCTTGATGCTGCGATCGAGGGCATACGCGCGCTACTCGTGATTCCGGAGCGCTGAGAATAATCCTAGTGCGGTGAATTTGAAGTTCCTATCATTTGTTGCCGCAGTCTCGTGTTAGGAACTTCAAATTCAAAACCGCACCAGAACCATAGAGTTGCTAGTGTCCCTTTGATTCCGAAGTTCGCATCAGAGGATGCCGCAAGCACTTGCGAACTTCGGAATCGGGACACTAGCGAGAGGCAGGCGTTCCCAATGCCCCAAGTCAATGTCACCATCAATGGACGCCAATTTCGTATGGCATGTGAGGAGGGCGAGGAGTTCGCATCTCCTGCGGCTTGCCGAGAATCTCGATCAGCGGATTTCCCGTCTGCGGGAGCGCTTCGGGGAGATTGGGGACACGCGACTGACTGTCATGGCCGCGCTCACGCTTGCCGATGAGCTTGCGGAGACAAAGGAGCGGATGACCCGGATGGAACCTGAGCTTACCAAGCTGCAGGAGGGGGGTGTGGCCGCGGCCGAGCGGGCGAAGGCCACGGAAACGGCAATCATCGCCGCGCTTCATGCGGCGGCCGAGCGCATCGAGAGCATCACCAGGCGCTTGAACGAAACCGTCACGCCCGGCGACCTTCCGATCGGTTGATCGGTAGCGTGAACCGGTTGCAGCGATTACATTTGTCGCGCGGAGCTGTGAGGTGCGTCAGGAGCCATATCCCCGGGGCCTTATCGATCCTTAAGGGAGCTGTCCCTGACCGGGCTCGTGGGCTCGGACATATGGCGCCCACCTACTTTCGTAGGGAACCCGGGATCGACGCTCCAACGGCCATCGTGGCTCCGCACTATATTGCCACCTCGCGTTTGCAGCACGTGCTCAGCTGTGCGAGGGGTTGACCGTAAAATCGATGCAGTCTTCTGTCTCAAGCCCTTCTGTGTCAATTGAAGAGCGCAAAGCTGCAATGCGTCGCGAGGCGAAGGAACGTCGCGACGCATTGCCTGCCGCCATACGGACGCAAGCTGCGAATGCAATCGCACAGCGGCCTTTTCCCCGCGCGTTGACCGCGGGAATCATGGTGTCGGGATTCATGCCGCTAAAGAACGAGGTCAACCCGGTCCCGCTGATGCGAAAGCTGTCGGACGCCGGTGCACAACTCGCGTTGCCGGTAGTTTGCGGGCGCGGCAAGCCTCTGGCAATGCGCGCCTTCGCCTTTGGCGATGCGCTGGGCGCCGGCGTCTGGGGCATCCGCGAGCCCAGACCGGAAGCTCCCGAAGTGCTGCCCGACATTTTGCTTGTGCCGCTGCTCGCCTTTGATCGCAGCGGCCATCGCATCGGCTATGGAGGCGGCTATTACGACCTGACCATTGCCGCGTTGCGCGCACAAAAGAAAGTGCTCGCCGTTGGCATCGCCTTCGCCGTGCAGGAAATTGCGCACGTGCCGACGACGCCTCGCGACGCCAGCCTCGACCTCGTGCTCACAGAGCGTGAGGTCATTTGCTGTCAGCCGACATAAGTAATGCGCATACTCTTCATCGGCGACATTGTCGGTCGTAGCGGGCGTGCCGTCCTGCTCCAGCGACTGCCGTGCTTGCTGCGCGATTGGAAGCTCGACCTCGTTGCCGTGAATGGGGAAAATGCGGCCGGCGGTTTCGGTATCACGGAGGCCATCTACGCAGAATTTGTCGATGCCGGTTGCGACGTGATCACCGGCGGCAATCATTCCTGGGATCAGAAGGAGGCGCTTGTCTTTATCGAGCGCGCGCCGAAGCTGCTGCGGCCGGTCAACTTTCCTCCCGGCACGCCAGGCCGCGGCGCGACGGTTATCAATGCCAGGAACGGTGCGCGCGTGCTTGTCGTCAATGCTATGGGCCGCATCTTCATGGATCCGCTCGATGATCCATTCGCCGCCGTCGATCGCGAGCTTTCCGCTTGTCCCCTCAACGCCGCGGCTGACGCGATCATCATCGATATTCACGGCGAGGCCACGAGCGAAAAGCAGGCCATGGGGCATTTCTGCGACGGGCGCGCCAGCATGGTGGTGGGGACTCACACCCATGCTCCCACCGCCGACCATCAGATCCTTCCGGGCGGAACGGCGTTCGTTTCCGATGTCGGGATGACCGGCGATTACGATTCGGTGATCGGCATGGACAAGAACGAGCCGCTCTGGCGGTTCGTGCGCAAGATTCCGAGCGCGCGCTTCGAGCCGGCGACTGGGCGAAGCCACCTTGTGCGGCCTCGCGGTGGAGACGGATGATGCGACCGGGCTTGCGCTGCGCGTGGGAGCGGTGCGCCTCGGTGGCCGGCTCCAGCAGGCCGTGCCGGACTTCTGGGAATGACCTCTCCCCGCAAAATATAAAAATGCCTTATATGCACACTCAAATTAGATAGGAAATACCTTATTGATTATGTCTGTCAATATATGATATATCTTATTGAATGAAAGATGCCATTCGCCATCTCGACAAGCGTTTCGCCGCGCTGCGCCCGTTGGCCGCGGGTGCCCGCCCGCCCAAGGGCTGGCTCCGCGCTGTCCGAGATGCTCTTGGCATGACCACGGCCCAGCTCGCCCGCCGGCTTGGGGTCTCCCAGCCGCGGATTGTCGAGCTGGAACAATCGGAGGTGAGCGGCAGCGTGACGCTGCGCACGTTGCAACGCGCGGCCGAGGCGCTGGGCTGCCGCCTCGTATACGCCCTCGTCCCTGAACGTCCGCTCGCCAAAACCGTTCGCGAACGGGCCGAGAAGGTCGCCGAGCGCCAATCCGGCTTCGTGGAGCATACGATGCGTCTTGAAGATCAAGCTGTGAATAGCAAGCGCGCAAGCAAAGAGCTCTATCAACAAATGGTCGAAGACCTGCTCCGTCGTCCGGCTCGGCTTTGGGATGACGCATGATCGAGCCCGGTGATGCCGGCCATGATGCGACGCCGCTGACGCCTGAGGAACGCGACGGGCTTATCCCTACACACATTACGCTGCGCAGCGAGCTGAACGAGCTCGAACAGCGAAACATCGCCGCGGCCGACCGCTGGGCCTTCTCGCGGCGGCGAAACATTCTCGACGAAGTATTTCTGCGCGGCCTCCATCGCCGCATGTTCAATCGCGTATGGCGTTGGGCAGGAAAATATCGGAAGACCGAACGCAATCTTGGAATTGAATTCCACCGGGTCGAGTCGGAGCTTCATCAAGTCATCCATGATGCAAAGTATTGGATCGATCACAGATCTTACCCGCCTGATGAACTAGCCGCGCGGTTTCACCACCGTTTGGTCACGGTGCATCCGTTTCCAAACGGCAACGGTCGCTGGTCACGGCTCGCGGCGGACGTGCTGATCGTGCAACAAGGCGGAACGCGTTTGACTTGGGGCCGCGCCAACCTGCAGGTCGCAGGCGATGTGCGGCGCGCCTACATTGACGCTCTGCACGCCGCCGACAATCATGATCTTGGACCGCTTGTCAGTTTTGCACGTTCGTAAGAAGCCAAGATTCTTCTGTATGCCACGATTTCTGTTCCCGCTGCTCCATCAGCGATGGGCAATCGCTTTCTCGATGCGGCGATCCGGAATGAGCCACATCAGCGCCACGAGCACGTAGATGGCAATCGAAAGCCACGGGCTGACGAAGGCGAGGACGATTCCGCCAAGGTAGAGGAAAGGCGAAAGCTTGCCTTTCAAATCAGTGCCGAGGGCTTTTGCAAGGTCCGAGTCGGAGCCATTGGCCCGGAGAATGGTCGTCTGCAGAACGTAGTACGCAATCGCCGGCATGAGCAGCGCCAGGCCGTAGACCGCGGTCGGAAGCGTGGCCACATGGTTCTCGCCCAGCCAGGCCGTCGCAAACGGAATGAGCGAGAGCCAGAACAACAGGTGCAGGTTGGCCCACAGGATGGCGCCGGTCACGCGCTTGCACGCGTGCAGCAAGTGGTGATGATTGTTCCAGTAGATCGCAATGTAGGTGAAGCTCAGCACGTAGCTCAGGAATACCGGGAGCAGGGGTTTGAGCGCGGCCCAGTCCGCGCCGTGCGGCGCCTTGAGCTCCAGCACCATGATGGTGATGATGATGGCGATGACGCCGTCGCTGAACCCGCTCAGCCTTTCCGTGCGCATGGCACACCTTCGCTCCTGAGATCTTTTGCGACGTCGTCCAGCGCCAGCTCGAGCCTGTCGCCGATCGCTTCGATCTCGGAGGCTTCGATGATGAGCGGCGGAGCAAACACCAGTCGGTCGCCCACCACGCGCAGGATAAGTCCATGCCCCTTCGCGGCGGCCTCGACCCTCGCACCAACATTGAGGCCGCCAGCGAACGGAATTCGTTGTTCTCCGTCCTGCATGAGCTCCATGCCGAGAATGAGGCCGACGCCCCGCACATCCCCGACGAGCGGATGCGCGGCGAGCGCGCCAAGCGTCGATTGCAGGACAGGAGCCAAGACGCTTGGCACGGGCGACGATGTCCATCTCGGCGTAAATCTTCTGCACTTCGAGCGCCACCGCGGCCGCCACGGGATGGCCCGCGTACGTGTAGCCGTGGGCAAAGTTGCCGAGCTTGTCCGACTGAGCGAGCATTGCGGCATGGATGCGCTCGTTTATGAGGACCGCGGAGATCGGCTGCATCGCGGCGGAAAGCGCCTTGGCGGACGTGATCATGTCCGGCCGAAGACCATAAGTTTGTGAGCCCCACATCTCGCCGGTACGGGCAAAGCCGCAAATCACCTCATCGGCGACGAACAAGATATCGTGCCTGCGCAGCACGGCCTGCACCTTCTCGAAATAGCCTTGCGGCGGGACGATCGCGCCGCCCGCTCCCATGACCGGCTCGGCGAAGAATGCGGCGATCGTCTCGGGTCCTTCCGTTTCAATGAGGCTTTCGAGCGCATCGGCCATGCGCGACGCGAACTCGCTCTCGCTCTCGCCCACCTCGTGGCGGCGGTAATAATGCGGGAATTCGGTGTGCTTGAACGGCGCAAACGGCAACCCGAAGCCTGCGTGCATGTCGGGCTTCCCGGAGAGGCTCACCGCGGCGCAGGTGTTGCCGTGATAGGCCATCCGGCGGGCGATGATCTTTCGCCGCTGCGGCTGGCCCACCGCATCCCAGTAATACCAGGCGAGCTTGATCGCGGTGTCGTTCGCCTCCGACCCGGAGCACTGGAAGACCACGCGGCTCATCGGGACCGGCGCAATCTTCAGCAGCGTCTCAGCAAGCGCGACGGCGGGCTCGTGCGATCGGTGGCGATAAAGATGGTAATAGCCGAGCTGGCGCATCTGCTCGTAGGCCACTCTGGCGAGCCGCTCCGAGGCGAAGCCGAGCGAAGCGCACCAGAGCCCGGCGATAGCTTCGATGTAGTCGCGCCCGGAGTTGTCGAACACGCGGCAGCCTTCGCCGCGCACGACCAGGAGCGGACCATCCTGCTGGTGCTGGCGCAGATTGGTCTGCATGTGCACCAGACTTGCAATGTCGCGCGCCTCAATCGAGTTCGGGATGTAGGTCATGCTGCATCCTCCGCGGCGGCGGCGCGGCGCAGCGCCTGCGGGTCTGCGATGTGGTAGTCACGCCCGGCGCAGGCGTCACTCACATATCCATCGAGCAGGTCGCGACCGACCGCTGTCGGGTTGCGCTCCTGCGGTGGACCAAAGCCGCCGGAGCCCGGAGTGATCATGGTGATGACAGAGCCCGCCGGCGCGCCGAACGCACCCTTGCTCGGAAGTTGACGCGTAACCCCAGTCGGCGTTGTCAGCGTTACGACCGCGGCGGCGCCCGCCTTGCCACCGAGAAGCCCGAAAGGTGGCGAGGTCGTGCGCTCCATGCACAGCGCTGCCACCGCATCCGCGTTCGGCAGCATCCGCCACACCCGCACGGCGCCGCAGCCGCCGCGATAACGTCCGGCGCCGCCAGAATCCGGGTTGACCTCATACTTGTCGAGCCGCACGGGGAACGCGGTCTCCATGACCTCGACAGGCGTGTTCATGGTGTTGGAAATACCAGCCGCGATGGTGTTGATGCCGTCCTTGCTCGGCCGCGCGCCAAAGCCGCCCTTTATCGTCTCATAAGAAACGTATTGCCGGCCGTTGCGAGGATCGACGCCGCCGATGGTGAGGATGGCCGAAGTGCCCTGACTGCACGCCATCACCTGCTCCGGCATGAAGCTTGCCAGCGCCCCCATCACCATGTCCGCCACGCGGTGCGATATTTCGTGGTTGGCGTAGACCACAGGTGCAGGAAACTCGGCGTTCACCACACAGCCCTTGCGCGCTTTGACCTTGATCGGCCGCCAGCAGCCGGAGTTGGGCGGAATAAGATTCTGCGGGTCCACGGCTGTCTTCACCCCGCAGAATACCCCCGAAGCGGTGACCGAGAGAGGCGCATTCATCGGTCCCTTTACCTGAGCGTCGGTGCCGTCAAAGTCCACGATCAAACTGTCTCCTCTCTTCTCGATGGACAGACGAATGCAAAACTGCGCATCGTTGCCGAGGGCGTCGTCTGCGATGCCGTCGCCATCGCAGAAATCCTCGAAGGCGCCTTCGCCGTCAGGCAGGTCCGTGAGGCTGGCGCGCATCAGCCGCTCCGAGTAGTCCATGACGGCGGCCATATAGCCGACGAGCTCGTCGGCGCCGTAGCGGCCGGCGAGGGCAGCGAGCCGTTCGGTCGCGCGCAGCGTGGCGGCGAGCTGGGCGCCGAGATCGCCTTGGCGCTCATCGGGTGTGCGGACGTTGGCGAGCAATAATTTTTCGACATCTGCGTTGAGCTCACCGCGGCGGATCAGCCGCACCGGCGGGATGCGCAGCCCCTCGCCAAAGATGTTGGTGACGGCGCCGTAGCTGCCGGGCGTGGCTGAGCCGACATCGGGCCAATGGGCGCGCAGGCAGGCATAGCCGATCAGCCGCCCCCTGTGGAACGCCGGACGCACGACGTTCACGTCCGGCAAGTGGCTACCCCCGAAGTACGGGTCATTGTGGACAAACACATCGCCTTCGCCGACGTCGGCTGCAAATGCAGCGACCACGGCGCGGACCGCGTCGGGCATGGAGCCAAGGTGGATTGGCAGATCGGGTCCTTGCGCAACCATCTCTCCGCGTACATCGAATACGCCGCAGGAATAATCGCCGGCCGATTTCAAGAGCGGCGAATATGCCGTCTTGGCCAGCACAATGCGCATCTCCTCGGCGATCTTAGAGAGGCTGTTCTTGACGATCTCGAAGGTGGCGGGATCGCTGGTGCGCGTAGTCTCGTTCATTATTATTTTGCTTCCATCCAGTTTCGTAGTTTCGTAGCCCGGATTGAGCGCAAGCGAAATCCGGGTCCCCACGCTCCCGCATTTCGCTCTCGCTCAATGCGGGCTACGAATTGTCAGGATTACAAAACCATCCGCGCTCATTTCGGCCTGCCAGCTCGGCGGGATGAGAATGGTAGAATCGAGCGACTCGATGACGGCTGGTCCGGGCACTGTGAAACCCGCAGGCATGCGACCGCGATCATAAATCGTGGCCTCGACCGCGCCGGTTTCCTTGAACCAGAGCTGGCGCATCGCCTTGACCGCAACTGTCCCGGCAACTGCCGGCCGCTCGCGAATCATCAGTGGTGCAATCGCGCCGATCGCGGCGAGGCGCACGCTGACAATCTGGACCGGCTCGCCGCGGTTGTCGTGGCCATAGGTCGCAAGATGACGTGCATGGAAGACTTTCTCAATCTCCGACACGGCGGCTTCGTCGACCGGGCGTCGCGACACCGGGATCAGGAGCTCATAGGCTTGACGGCTGTAGCGCGCATCGACGAAACGATCAAATCGCCGCTGCGCCGGAGCGATGGCGGCGCGATCGAGCATGGCGGCCCCCGCTTTCTCCAGGGCGGCGAAGGCTTCTTCGAGCACGACAGCCATGGCGCCAGGGGCAGCCTTGCTGGCGTGCGCCTGCAATGTTTGCACATAGTCCCGCCGCAAGTCGGTAGCTATGAGGCCGAGCGCCGAGAAAGCGCCGGGCACCGGCGGGCAAATGACTTGTGCGATGCCGAGTTCGGCAGCAAGCGCGGCGGCATGCAGCGGTCCCGCTCCGCCGAAGGCGGCGAGAACGAAGTCCCGCGGATCGTGGCCGCGCTGGACGGACACGAGCTTGAGCACATCGGCCATGGCGTGATTGACGACATCGATGACGGCGGCGGCCGCGGCGCGCGCATCGAGGCCGAGCGGCTCGGCCAATCGCTTGTGAATGGCGGCGAAAGCGCCGGCGTGATCGACCGGCAGCTCGCCGCCGAGCAGCGAGCTCTTGTCGAGATATCCGAGCAGGAGATCGGCATCGGTGACGGTGGGCTCGGTGCCGCCGCGCCCATAGCACACCGGGCCCGGGTCGGCGCCAGCGCTCTTTGGTCCGACGCGCAGCGCGCCTGCCCGGTCCACCCACGCAATCGATCCACCCCCGGCGGAGACTTCGGCAAGATCGATCACCGGCACGCGAATGGGATGGCCGGTCCCCGTCACCCAACGCGACATGCTCGAGCCGCCGCCGACCTCATAGTCCGGCGTGGTCTCATATTCGCCACCGCGGATCAGGCTGGCCTTGGCTGTGGTGCCGCCCATGTCGAAGGAGAGAAGATCGGGCCGTCCAGTTTGGCGCGCCACCAAAGCGGCCGCGACCACGCCCGCTGCCGGCCCCGATTCGACCGCGACCGCGGGCATCGCGATCGCCTCCGCCGCTTCGACGATGCCCCCGTTCGAGCCCATCAGATGCAGCGGCGGCAGCGAGCGTGCGCGCGTGATCTCTCCGAGCCGCCGCAGATAGGCCGCGAGGATGGGCCCCACATAGGCGCAGATCGCGGTCGTGCTGCTGCGCTCGAATTCCTTGATTTCGGGCAGAACATCGCATGACAAATAGATGGGAATGTGCGGCAGCGCCGCACGCAGACGGCGCGCGAGCCTTCGCTCGTGCTCGGGGTTGAGAAAGCTGAACAGCAGCGAGACCGCGATGGAGTCGACACGCGCCGCCGCGAGCGCCGCAATCAGCCCGTCAATCTCGTTTTCGGCGAGCGGCGTGACGACGGCTCCGTCGGCGCCAATGCGCTCGGTGATCTCGAAACGCCGGCGTCGCGGGATGAGCGTGGCTGGCGCGTCCTGGAAGAGATCATACAGGTTGGCGCGCGCCGAGCGCCGCAGCTCCAGCACGTCGCGAAAGCCGCGCGTTGTGATCAATGGCGGCGCGCGCGCCTTTCTCTTCCAGGATGGCATTGGTGACGACGGTGGTCGCGTGGGAAAGCAGCCCGACATCGGCGGCGGCGACACCGTAGCAGGTCATCGCGCTCTCCAGGGCGGCAATCACGCCCGCTGTGAGATCGGCGGGCGTGGTCGGCACCTTGCTCACGCCGATCCTGCCACTGGCCTCATCGATGACGGCAATGTCCGTGAAGGTGCCGCCGATATCAACCCCGATCCGCCAGGCCATGCCGGCTGCTACTCCTTTGCCGTCGCAGGATCAGTGTAGAGTGAATACGCGAGATCGGTCATGACGCACATTCTTCATCGCGAGACCAGCCATTCCTATCCGCTTGCCGCCAGCGGCCAGGGCATCCTGCTCCGCGACCAGCACGGCAAGGAGTACATCGACGGCTCGAGCGGCGCAGCAGTGTCATGTCTGGGTCATTCGCATCCCGATGTCCTCGCCGCAATGCGGGTGCAACTGGGCAAGCTCGCCTATGCCCATACGAGCTTCTTCACCACGGAAGTCGCCGAGGAGCTCGCCGGCGAGCTTGTCGCCCATGCGCCTGACGGCATCGGGCATGTTTTTTTCGTGAGCGGCGGGTCGGAGGCGATCGAGGCAGCGCTCAAGCTCGCTCGGCAATATTTTGTCGAACGCGGCGAGCCGCAGCGGCGATATGTCATCGCCCGCCGGCAGAGCTATCACGGGATCACGCTGGGCGCCCTCGCGATCGGCGGCCGGGAGCGCCAGCGCCGCGCCTTTGAGCCGCTGCTGTTCGAGGCGCACCATGTCGCGCCGGTCTATGAATATCGCGGTCGCGGTCCGGATGAGGCGCCGCAGGCCTATGGCGAACGTCTCGCGCAAGAGCTCGACCGCAGGATACAGCAGCTCGGCGGCGCAGATGTCATGGCCTTTGTCGCCGAGACGGTGGTCGGCGCCACTTTGGGCGCCGTCCCCGCGGTACCGGGATATTTCAAGCGCGTGCGCGAGGTCTGCGACCGTCACGGCGTCCTGCTCATTCTTGACGAGGTGATGTGCGGCATGGGCCGCACCGGCACCCTGCACGCCTGCGAGCAGGAAGGAATGAGCCCCGATCTCATGGCGATCGCAAAAGGTCTGGGCGGCGGCTATGCGCCGATCGGTGGTGTCCTCATGCAGGAGAAAATCTTCACGACAATCGCCACCGGCTCCGGCGCTTTCCGCCACAGCCACACTTATATGGGACACCCGCTCGCCTGCGCCGCCGCCTTGGCGGTCCAGCGGGTGATCCGACGCGACAAGCTCCTGGCGAATGTCCAAACCCAGGGAGCTTATCTGTCGCGCCGGCTGCGCGAGCGGTTCGGCAATCATCCGTTCGTCGGCGATGTGCGCGGACGCGGGCTGCTCCACGCCGTCGAGCTCGTGGCCGATCGCGCCAGCAAGCAGCCGTTCGATGCGAAGCTCAAGATCAATGCGCGCATAAAGCACGAGGCCATGGCGCGCGGGCTGCTGGTTTATCCGACGGGGGGCACAGTTGATGGCGAGAGCGGCGATCATGTGCTGCTGGCGCCGCCATTCATCATTGACGCCGCCGGCATCGATGCGATCGTCGAGCGTCTGGGCGAAGCGATCGACGCCGCAACAGCGAGCTAAAACCGGCGGTGCTCGATCGGCGGCATGAAGCGATCATCGAAGATGTCGGCCGGCGTCGGCACGATGGGGAGCTCGAAGCCTTCGGCGACGATCCTGAGACCGCTGGCGAGCTTGTTCATGTCCATGTTGCCCAACCCGCCAGCGCGCGTCACAGGAGTGATGACGTTCCTGCTGATGATCCAGCGCAGCCGGTTGGTCTCGTGCGCCACGTCAGTCAAGCCATCGCGCTTGCCGACCGCCTCCACCGTCCTGCGCGGATCCGCAATCGTGGCGACCCAGGCCCTGGCGACTGCATCGGTGAGCCTGCGGACCAATTCCGGGTTCTTCTCGATGAGCGTGCGCGAGACCAGAAACCCGTTGCCGTAGAAGTCAAGGCCGTGGTCGGCGAAGTAGATGATGTTGGTGTCTTCCGGCCGCACCCCCAGCGGTATCAGATTGAACAGGGTCGTGGAATCAAAACCGACGACGGCATCCACCTCGCCGCGCAGCAGCATGGTGTCGCGCAACTGCTGATCGAGCGGGACGCGGATGACGGCCTCGATCGGGATGTGATTGAGTCTCAAAAGCGCGGGGAACATGCGGGCGTTGGCATCCGCCTTGCCGGTTCCCACCTTGCGGCCGACCAGATCCTGGAGCCGCGTGATGTTCGCCTTCTTCAAGCTGACGACAGATTGCGCCGCGCGATCGAGAATGGGCAGCACCAGCTTCGGCGCGGCATTCGGATTTTTCGACCAGAACTCCGCCAGCGTCCCGACATCGGCATAGCCGGCGTCATAAGCGCCGCTCGCAACCCGCGCCACGGAATCGCCGGAGCCGGAGGAATTATCGACGGTCGCGGTGATGCCCGCATCGCGGAATATGCCGCTTGTCTGTGCGTACCAGAACGCGGCGTTGGGTCCATAGAGGCGGTAATCAAGCGAGATCCTGAGGCTGGTGAGCTCTTGAGCGGATGCGTGCGGCAATGCGGCAATCAGTGCGACAGCGGCGGCGATACACCGCGTCACCGCGGCGCAATGCGTGGCGATCGGTCGTTTACAAATGTGGCTCATATCTTTTTCTGCCATGACGGCTGATGACTCCCCTTATGCCAGCGACGCTGTAATTGTCATCGTCCGCCAACGGGTCCGGCCGATGGCCGGCCCGATGACAAGCTCCGGCGGACGATCCAATAGCCACTGAATGTGGGAATTGGCAGTATTTGTTCGATCAGCGCGCGTCGAATACTGCATGCCCCGCCTGCGCGGGGCATGACGGCGGGTGAACATTGCTGAGTACGCTGAGCTATTCACAAGGCTCCCTCCGGCTCAAGCTCGGCCTCCCACGATGGAAGCCGCGCGGCGTTGCGTCCCGCCGTCCAGCCGCCCACGAAGCACTCGGCGAGGTTGCCGCCGGACATGTAGAGATGGCCGAATACCCCGCCGAGCTCGCCGGCGGCGAACAGGCGCGGGATCGGCTCGCCGAACGCGCTGATCACGCGCTGCTCCGCATCGTGCACAGGGCCGCCATGGGTATTGGAGCAGATCGGCCATACTTGCGCGCAGTAGAAGGGAGGTGTCGCGATCTTCAGCATGGAAGTCGGCGGGCGGCCATGCACGGTGTCCTCGCCGCGATCGCATGCCGCGTTCCACTCAGCGAGAGTTGCGGCGAGCACCTGCTCATCGACCTTCACGACTTGCGCAAGCTCTGCGACCGAGCTGCATTTGCAAATGATCCGGCTTTCCAGCTCCCGCAGCGT
The DNA here is from genome assembly GCA_963841105.1 of uncultured Alphaproteobacteria bacterium. Taxonomy (GTDB): domain Bacteria; phylum Pseudomonadota; class Alphaproteobacteria; order Rhizobiales; family Xanthobacteraceae; genus VAZQ01. The sequence goes on along the minus strand of CAWJCB010000017.1, from coordinate 16,766 downwards.
CTTCTCGCTCCAGACGAATTTGAATCGCCGGTCGTTGAAGGTGGGCGACACGATCGGATAGGCGCCGCGACCCGGCTCATCCATGAGCATGAAGGACGGAATGCGTGGATAGCTCATGGAACGGCCGTCCAGGAGCGCCATCGCGCGCCATGACGTATCCTGGGTGTAGGGCTGGTATTCGTTCATATAGCGGCGGCCGAACCGGTCGACAATGATCCACGGCACTTTCACGTTCAACGCGCGCCGGCTCGCCCGGAATCCAGTCCGGCAGCCGCTTCGGCCGGATGCCGAATGGATACTCTGGATCCGGGTGACGAAAGCCGTAGACTCCGTGGTAGTGCCACATGTGCCAGAGCGCGGCGCCCACCGCCTGCGCCATGACGATGCCGTCGCCGGTATTGCCCATAAATGCCGCATTGAGCACCGGCTTTTCCTGCCAGAACTGGCGCTGCATGTCTTCGTTCGCCTCGAAGCCGCCGCAGGCGAGAACGACGGCGCGGCGCGCCTTGATCGCGATCGTCTCGCCGTCGCGTTCGGCCGCGACTCCCAGAATCTCGCCACTCTGTCCCGTAATCAGTCGGCGTGCGGACGTTGCCAGCATGGTGCGCAGCCGGCGTGCACGCACATTGTCTTCGAGCACCTTGAACAGGCGCACGCCCGCGGCGCGATGGATGGGGACGTAGCTGGAGACGAAGGGATAGGTCCGCTCGGCGTCGAAGCCGGGCACATTTGCGATGCTCACATATCCGAACGTCCTGGTGCCCGGGAAAGGGTAATTGCCGTCCGCCTGCCGCCGGTCGATGGTTGCTCCGCACACGCGGGAAAGCTTGTCGAAATAAGCGGGGATCTCCTGCATGCCCGCCGCGAGCGCGTGGAGCACGGAGTCAGGCGTGGTTCCGGCATTGGTCGCCTGCAGGTGGCGAAAGCCATCCTCCGCATTGTCCACAATTCGCACATTGCCGCCGGAGGTGATCGAGATGCCGCCGGGATCGGGCATCTTCTCGATAAGGAGCACGCCGGCTCCGGCATCGTGCGCTTCGATCGCGGCGACGGCACCCGCATAGCCATAGCCCACGACAACCACGTCGGCCGCTTCGTGCCAACCAACAAGGGGGGAGGGAGCAGACCTCGTTCGCGCTGTCATGCCGCTCACGGAGAAGCGGCCGATCGCACCGCGGCTGTAACCTGCTCGGGCGACAGCGGCAGCCGATTGAGCTCGACTTTGAGCGGACGCAGCGCGTCGCACACCGCATTGGCAATAGCCGAGGGCGGCGCAATGGCGCCGCCTTCGCCGACGCCCTTGACGCCGAGCGGATTGAGCGGCGAAGGCGAATGCAGGTGGATGAGATGCATGCTCGGAATTTCGCACGCGGTGGGCATGATGTAGTCCGCGAGCGAGCCGGCAAGGAGTTGTCCATCGGGACCATATTTCAATTCCTCGAACATGCGCGCCGCCGATGCCCTGGGCCGCGCCGCCGACGATCTGACCTTCCACCAGCATCGGGTTGACGACAACGCCGCAGTCATGGGCGACGGCATATTTGTCGATGCGCACGCGCCCAAGCTCGATGTCCACTTCAACCAGGGCGACATGGACCGCATAGGTCCACGTGACGGTAGGCGGCTCGTAGTAATATGTCTCTTCGAGACCGGCATCGATGCCTTGCGGACGCGCATGGTCCCAGCCCGGGCGCGCCGCCTGCGCGATCGCGGCGAGCGAGATTTCCGCGCCCGGCACTCCCACGATGCCGACGCCGCCCTTGCGCAACTCAAGGTCGCCGGCAGCGCACTCCAACAGATTGGCGCCTATCGCGAACACCTTGGAACGCAGCCGTTCGCTCGCGCCGTAAATCGCAGACGACAATGTCACGGTGCTGCGGCTGGCGATCGTCCCAAAGCCCATCGCGATGGCAGCCGTGTCGGCAAAGGTCGTGACCACGTCGGCGGGATCGACCACCCACGTGTCCGCCATGACCTGCGCAAAGATCGTCTCCATGCCCTGGCCCTGCGGGCAGGCGCCCGAGGACAAGTAGACCTTCCCGGAAGGATCGATGCGCACCGTCGCGCCTTCGAAGGGACCGACTCCGGTGCCCTCGACATAGCAGGCGATGCCGAGGCCGAGGTGACGGCCCTCTTCGCGCGCCGCGCGCTGGCGGCTGCGAAACGAGGAAACCCCGCCGACCGCATCGAGGGCGGCGCGCAGCGCTGCGGGATAGTCGCCGCTGTCGTAGACGATCGGCTCCCCGTCCCGATACGGAATGCCGAGATGATAGGGCATCTCGGCGGCGCCGATCATGTTGCGCGACGCGCACCTCCGCCGGCTCGAGATCGAGCGTGCCGGCGACGAGGTCCATCACCCGCTCCATGGCGAAATTCGCCTCCGGCCGGCCGGCGCCGCGATAGGGCGCGTTCGGGACCTTGTTGGTCGCCGCGACCCGGGCGTTGATCGTCGTGTTGTCGATCTTATACGGTCCTGTGAGATGGACGGCCGTGTTGTAGACCACGCCCACGCCTATGGGATTCCATGCGCCACAGTCGACGATGAAGTCATCGCGCAGGGCGAGGATTTTGCCGTCGTCGTCGAAGCCGACGTCGACATCGTGAATCTGATCGCGCGAATGGCAGGAGCACATCAGATGCTCGCGCCGGTCCTCGATCCATTGCACCGGCCGGCCCAGTCTGCGCGCCAGGAAGGGAATCAGGAGGTCTTCCGGATAGACATGTCCTTTGACGCCGAAGCCGCCGCCGACGTCGAGGGCGACGCAGCGCACGCGGGCTTCCGGCAGGCCCAGCACCGCGGCCGCCTCGCGGCGAACCCAATGCACGACCTGGGTCGAGGACCAGATGGTGATGCAGCCGGTGCGAGCGTCGTAGGCGCTCACCACGCCGCGGCATTCGATCGGTGCGGCGGCGTAGCGGTGATGATAGAAACGCCGGCGCAGCCGGTGCGGCGAGCTGCGCGAACGCCGCCTCCGTGTCGCCCTTGCCGATGGTGAAGGCGCCGATGAGGTTTGTCTGGAACCTGTCGTGGATGATTGCTGCATCCGCGGTCAAGGCGGCTTCGGGATCAACGACGGGCGTCAGCGGATCGAGATCGACGTCCACGAGTTGCGCCGCGTCCTCGGCGGCGTGACGGGATTGCGCCACGATGACCGCCAGCGCCTCGCCAACGTGCCGCACCTTGTCGTGCGCGAGCAGAGGCTGCTGCGGATTGATGAACTTGTGCCGGACCTGCCTCGCCCATTTCTTCGGCAGCGCCAGCTGCGTATCCGGCACCGGCGGCAACAGCCGCGCGAGATCGGCGCCGCTCAGCGTGCAGGCGACCCCGGGCGCCGCGGCGGCGCGCGAGAAATCCACGCCGCGGATGCGCGCATGCGCGACCGGGCTTCGCACGAACACGGCATGCAGCATGTGCGGGAGATCGAGGTCGGCGGTGAATTGGCCGCGTCCGGTGAGCAGACGATGATCCTCCCGGCGCGGGAGCGAACGCCCGACAAACGGGAGCTTGCGCGAACATTCTTCATTCGCGGCGAATCTCAGTGTGATGTCGCGCAATTAGAGCGGGTGTTCATAAGTAATCTCTCCGTTATAATGAGCTTATGTCAAAGACGCTGGCATATTTACTCACCATCGAATTCGATGAGGAAGCGCAGGGGTATCTCGCATACTTTCCGGCGCTTTCTGGTTGTCATACATGGGGGGAGACCTACCAGGAAGCTGTCAGGAACGCCGAGGAGGCGCTGCTTGGTTTTCTGGAGGCTCTGCAAAAGAACGGCGAGGAGATTCCGGAAGAGGATCACCCCGCGCCTGGGGTTTCGCTGGGTGTGGTCGTCAATTTGCCAGCGTTGGTATGACCAATCGTCTGCCGTCGTGTACGGCCCGGGATGTTGATCAGCCGATGCGAATGATGGCTGACAATTGAACGTGGAATTCGAGGTTGACGCGCTCGTGGTCGGCGCCGGCGCGGCCGGGATGACGGCTGCGCTGGTGAGCTCGCTCGAGGGCCTGGACGTGTTGCTGTGTGAGAAATCCGCGCAGGTCGGAGGCACAAGCGCGACCTCAGCCGGCACCATCTGGGCGCCCGGTACGCGGCAGGCGAGGGAAGCCGGGTTCACGCACGGCATCGCCGAAGCGGCAGAGTATCTCAATTCCGTGATTGGCGAAGCGCGGGACAACCGCCGCGAGGTCTATCTTCGCACCGCCCCCGACGTGGTCGATTATCTCGACCGCCGCAGCGAGGTGAAATTCGCGCCTTATGCGCGCCATCCCGACTATCTCGCCAACCGTCCCGGCGCGACCGAGGCGGCCGCCCGCTGGCGCCGCTGCCCTTTGACGGCCGCATGCTCGGCGCCGACTTCGCGCTCGTTCGGCCGCCGATCGGCGAATTCATGGCGCTGGGCGGCCTGATGGTGGGTCGCGACGACATCGCGCCGTTGGCGCGGCCTTTCGCGTCGCTCAATGCAGTGCGCGCGGCGGCGGCGTTGTTGTTGCGGCACGGGCGCGACCGCCTGCGCTATCCCCGCGGCACACGGCTCCTCATGGGCAACGCGCTGGTTGCGAGACTTCTTTTACAGCTTGCGCAAACGCGGCGTGCCGATCTGGCGCAATGCCTCGCTCCGGGATCTCACTCTCACAGGCAATCGCGTAACCGGCGCGGTCGTGATGGTGGAAGGCGCACCGCGCCGCGTGCGTGCGCGGCGCGGCGTCGTGCTGGCGACCGGCGGGTTCGGCGGCAGCGTGGAGCGGATGAACGATCATGCCCGGCCGACGCTCGCGCACGCCGTGGCGTATTCCGGCGCGGCCGGCGACGGCATACGCGTCGCGCAGGCCGTTGGCGCCGCCGTCGAGGAGGATCATGCGTCGCCGCTCTTCTGGTCGCCGGTGTCGGCGACCGGGTGGCTTTCCGGCGGTTGCGGCGCTTTCCCGCACCTCTCCCTCGACCGCGCCAAACCCGGTCTCATTGCCGTCAACTCGGCGGGACGCCGGTTCGTGGATGAGGCCTTGTCGTATCATGACTTCGTCCTCGGAATGCACCGTTCGCATGCGCACGTGCCCACCATCCCGGCCTGGCTCGTATGCGATCGCGAATTCCTGGAGAGGTACGGGCTTGGGCGCGTGCCGCCGGGACGATGGCATCGCCGCAGGTTCACCGCGAACGGTTATCTCATCGAGGCCGCCTCGCTCGATGCGCTTGCCCGCAAGATCGAGGTGGACGCGGCGGGCCTGCGCCAGAGCGTGCAGCGTCACAATCACTTCGCCGAGACGGGCGAAGACGAGGATTTCGGCAAAGGCTCGACCGCGTTCGACCGCCACAACGGCGATCCGGGTCACGCACCCAATCCATGCCTCGGGCGGATCGAGACGCCGCCGTTTTATGCAATGGCGGTCTATCCGAGCGCGCTTGGGAGCAGCATCGGCCTGCGCACCGACGCCGACGCGCGCGTGCTGACCGCGGCCGGCGAACCCATCGCCGGCTTGTTCGCCTGCGGCAACGACATGGCCTCAATCATGCGCGGGCACTACCCCGGGCCGGGGATCACTTTGGGGCCGGCGCTCGTCTTCGCCTGGCGCGCCGCCATGGCAATGCGCGGCGACGCAGCCATTACACCAAAGCACGTCATGCCCGCGCAAGCGGGCATCCAGTAATCCTGGGCGGTGGTTACTGGATCGTCCGCATGCGCGGACGACGACAGCGACAGGCGCGGCTGGTAATCAGTCGCGCTTGCGCGGCGGCTCCATCTCGTCCGCAACGTCGCGAAGCTCGGTGTTCATCGCGACGTCGCGGCGCCGGCGCTGGGCGATGATGCGGCCGGTTTCCCAGTAATCGCCGCGGGTCGCGAGCTTTGCCTGATGCTCGAGCTCTTCGGTCCAGGCGCCGAGATCGTAGCCGTACCACGGCGCCTGCGGCTTGAGCCTGGGCAGCTTGAGCTCCTCCTCCCAGATAACGCGCGCGCGCTCCATGTACTCGCGCTTGGGCAGCGAGATCGGGGGATAATCCTGCTGCAAGGTCGCATTCACCAGGAGCGCGGAATCTTCCGTATCGCGAACCTTGTCGCGCGGCCCATGGCCTTCCTCGCGGTGCGGCACGATCTGCATGTCGAGGTGCGGCTTGGCGCGGTAGGTCATTGCCCACAGGATGGCGTCGGCATTGCTCGGATCGATGTCGTCGTCGATCGCGATCACGAATTTCCCGGCCGGGCGCTGGATCGTGGTGCTGGCGTAGAGCGCGCGCCAGACTTCCGTTTGCGGCGTGCCGCGCTTGAATTGCAGCGCCAGCACGCGGTAGCCGCCGATGAGCGGCATGTGCATGTGCACATGGACGATGCCGGTGATGCCGAGGTGGTCGCGCAGGTGACGCAGGAAGATCGCTTGCTGCCCGGGCTGGCGCATCACGGTCGCTTCGCTTGGCGCCAGCTGTGACAGGAACGACGTCAAGATGGCGTCGCGCCTGCGCGTGATGCAGGTCACGTCCATGAAGCCGTTGTACTCGGCAACGTTCACGTGGCCGTGCGACTCCCCGAACGGCGCCTCCGGCTCGAGGTACTCCGTGTCGATGAAGCCTTCTATGACGATCTCCGCTTCGGCCGGCACCATGAGGTCGACCGTGCGCGCCTTCACCACGTTGATCGGCGCGCCCACCAGCCCGCCGGCGAGCGACACCTCGTCGATTGTTTCGGGAGCTTTCTGCACCGATGCATAGGCGACCGCGGGCGGCAGCCCGACGACGACCGCGGCTGGCATCGGCTTTCCCAGCGCCTTGTATTTGCACCAGTGCAGATAGCCGCCCGCCTTGAGCTCGACCGAGGGATTCATGCCGAGCCGCCGCGGCGCTTTCACCTGGGCGCGGTAGTTGCCGAGGTTCTGCACCCCGGTCTCAGGATCCCGGGTGATGAAGGCCGAGGTGGTGAGATAGGGCGCGTTGTCCCAGCCGGGCGTCGAGATGGGGACCGGCAGGCCGTCAAGTGCTGCGCCGGGGCGGTCGAGCGCGGCGCCCTCAGTCACGATCTCCTGGCACGGGGCGTGATCGACCACGCGCGGCGCCACCAGGTTGTTCATCGCGCGCGTCCACACGGCGCCGAGCTGATCCAGCGGATGGCCAATGCCGATCTCGTAGATCCTGCGGCTTCCCCCCATCGCGCCGATCACCACCGGAATGTCGTATGTCCTGCCCTTGGCGTCGATGACATTGGTGAACAGCATCGCCTTGCGGTCGTTCTCGTCGAGACCGCCGCGAAACTGCCAGCGCATCAGCGGATGCAGCTCGGTATCCTTGTTGATGGGAATATCGACCTTGAGCAGCAGCCCGGCCTTGTCGAGCGCGTCGAGCTGATCGTGCAGATCGAAATAGGACCGCGCCGGTGCTGGCGCGCGGGTGCGTGCGTGACTGGCGATGCTCATTGCCCCTCCTGTTCGGCTTAGCGTAGCCCGGATGAGCGAAGCGATATCCGGGATTTCTCGGATATGCGGACCCGCATGTCGCGGAGCCTGTCATCGGGCCGCGCTTCGCGCGGACCCGTTGGCTCATGCTACGCGATGCGCTCGACGTCGCGAAGGCTGTCGATCAGCGAAGTGCGCATGAGCAGCTTCTTCGCCAGCACAGGGTCGCGTCCGGCGCGCTGCATCTCGTCGCGATATTTCTGCCGCGTGGCGGGATCGGCCTGCTCCATGTTCTTCTTGTTGGCGATGGTAGCGGTCTGCACGTGCTCCACGGCGACATGCCGGCGCTGGCGCACATAACGATCGAACGCGCGCTCGTCCTCCTTGCCCGCGATCACGCGCAGCAGACAGCCGGCAAGGCTGACGGCATCGTGGATGCCGCTGTTCATTCCCATCGCCCCGATCGGGCTGTTGAGATGCGCAGCATCTCCGGCAAGCAGGATGCGGCCCTTGCGGAACGTGGCGGCGACGCGCTGGTGCACCACATACGAGTTCATGGATAACGATCTCGTAGGGTTCCGGCCGCGGGTGGAAATCTCTGAAACTTGCGCTGACACGTTTCCAAGATGCGGTCCTCGTCCAGCGCCTCGTCGAGGCTGACCGGCACCACGAGCCGGTAGACGCCCGGCGGGCCCGTCCAGGAAATTTTGAAGAGATTGTACCACTCGACCGGATCGGAGATGTAGTTGCGAAGGGCGTAGCCGGCCTGCGCGAAGTCATACGTCGTGCCGATGATCATGAAGCGCTCGCCGTAGGTGAAGCCTTCGAAGTCGATGCCGGCGCCGCCGCGCACCGTGCTGCGTGCGCCGTCGGCCCCGACCAGGTAGCGTCCGCGGATGCGCTCGCGCTCGCCGCCGGCGCGCGTTATCTCGACTTCCACCGCATCATCGGATTGCGCGCATGCCAGCACCTCGGTCTCGGTCCGGATGTCCAGGCTCGGCAGATCGCGCGCCATGGCGAAAAGAACGCGCGAGACCTTGTCCTGCTCGCATTGCAGCACCCAGGGGTGGCGGGTCTCGCCGGCGAGAATGGCGTGGTCGAACGACGCGAGCAGCTCCCGCTGATCGTAATAGTTGACGATGGGGCAGACGAGGCCGAGCGGCTCGATGCGTTCGTAGACGCCGAGATCGTCCAGGATGTCGAGGGTGGCGGGGTGAATGGTGGCGGCGCGGGGGTGCTGATGCAGGATGTCACCCTTGTCGAGCAGCGTGACGTCGATACCGGCGCGGCCGAGGATGAGGCCGATGATCAGCCCGACCGGGCCGCCGCCCGCGATGATGATCCTTGTCTCGCTTGCCATCTCGAAGGCGCTAGCGCAGCTCGAATTCCCCGTTGATCTCGACGGCAATGCCGTGCGGCAGCTCGGCCATGCCGACGGCCGAGCGCGCATGCTGACCGTTTTGCGGACCGAGCAGCTCGTAGAAGAAATCCGACGCGCCGTCGATCACCTGGGGCATGCGGTCGAAACCGGGCGCGACATTGACCATGCCGAACAGCCGCACGATGCGCTTGATGCGATCGAGATCGCGCAGCTCAGTCTTCAGGCTGGCCAGGATGGAGAGCGCCACGGCGCGCGCGGTGGCGTAGCCCTCCTCGATGGTCACCTCACGGCCGAGCTTGCCTGCGTGCTTGACCTGGGGCAGCGACGGCAGATCGCGCCCGTGCCCGGATACGAACACGATCGATCCGGCGGCCACGCAGCCGGTGCGGTTGGGGTTGGGAAACTGGAACGGCGGCGGGATCTCGTAGCCCATCAGCCGGAGCTTATTTTCCAGTTGGCTCATGAGCGCTCCTCTGACCTCGACACCGCAGCCTTGATTGTAGCGGAGATGCCGTATGGGCTGTAGGGTGGGTTCTGTGCGTAGTGCGTAGGTTGGGTCGAGTTCTTCACGAGACCCAACAATTGCGAGTGTTGGGTCTCGCAAGAGTGCTCGACCCAACCTACAAGCTGCGGAGGTGTGTTGTGTGCCAGGGGCGGGTTTCAACCCTGCCCCAAGCAATGCGTGAGGTGACCGCAAGGCGCGCGTTGCATGGCCCATGCATTGCATGGGCCATGCGTTAGATGGGACATGCGTTACATGGGCCACATAGGGCGCAACAGCCGCTCCTCGACTTCCTTCCCGATGAGCTCCAGCCACTTCTCGGCGCCGGTGGCGCGGCCGCGAAAGTGGTCGACCTCGTCCTGCAAGCGCTCGATGCGATCCTGCGCGAGCGCAAGCTGACGCGAAAGATCGTGCGCCACGTCCATCACCCGGTCGCACTCCTGGGAGGAGAACGTGGCTGCCTCGTGCAGCAGGGCGAGGAGCCCTTCCCCCGCCCGGTCCGTGAGGTGCGCATCGGGCGGCTTCCCGTGCGGCGCAGATTGCTTGACAGGTCCGGGAAGTCTCAGCAGGCGCTCACTCATGGCCATGTTCTCCGATCTCACCGGCAAACCACAGAACCAGAAGCCCACATGTCAGAAGCGCAAATTGACCGAAGGTCAGAGCCAGCAGCACGACGAACGTAGACAGATTCATTTCAGCCCCCCCATTGTTGTCGTTGCGTAACAGCAAATGGGAAAAACGGTGCCGCACTGTGGCCGAAACCAAAAAATCCCGCCCTGTTGCAAAAACCGCACAATATTGCGCCGGGCGGGAGAGCCTTCGGTGCGATGCTCCGGTGATTGTAGTTTTAGCTTACCGCGACTACCTTGCAGTCCGCGGCGCGCGGCGCATTGCCATGGCAGGGTGACATCCCGTGCGCCGCATTGGATCGGTCCCGTAGCTCAGCCGGATAGAGCAGCGGTTTCCTAAACCGAAGGTCGGAGGTTCGAGTCCTCTCGGGACCGCCAACTTGTTTTCTCAGGCCTTGAGCTTTATCCGATGCTGAAGGCGGGTAACTCGACGCAGCACATCGCGAATACCAGCACTGCGAGCGCTACCGTGTCGCGTTCGAGCCAAATCCCTGTAGCCGCCACGTCTGAAGACGGTGCCGCGGGTCATGGCTAGTGGTCCGCCTCGTGCTCCTCTGACCGATGCCTTTCAATGGCTTCTGGCTCCTGATGGTCAATTTGGGTTAGCTCATTGCGGGCGCTTCCCTCGACTTGCAGCAGCTCATCAAGCTTCGCGTGGATTGCTTGCGTGTCGCGATGCTCTGCCCTCTGAATCAGCAAAGCCACGAACAACGTGGCGACAGTCGCGGCCGCATGCCAGTCGAAGGTCTCAAAGCTAAAAATCAGCCATAGGGCCACATAGCAAACCCCCACGACGAACGCGGCAGGATGTGATGCAAGCACCCCCAACTTCGTAAGCGCATGCCCGAAAAGGTGGCTCACTTCAAAGCTTTCGAGAACGCTAACCTTTCGTCCGACTCCCGCGGGAAGGCTTCTCAGGAGGAGCCTTCGCTTCGCGTTGCTCGGGAGCTATGGCGGGACCTGCCAAGCTGCTTACCAACATGTGGCCCAGGATTGGCACAGTTGTGCAGAGGACGTTCTAACAGAAGCTGGTGCAACGGTGATGATAGCCGCCGTGAGAGCGAGCACCATTGTGATCTTGCGCAACATCGTCGTTCTCCTCGTGTCGAAGCCGGAGGGGCTTCCGTAGACTGATCGCGGAACGCGATCCTTATTTCCGCCAATGGGCGCGCCCAGCCGCAACGAAAGGTCTCGCCCCTACGAGCAGGAGCTTTCCAAACTGGATCTCAGCCGATGCCGCGGTCTGCCGCGCATCTCACGGAGTTTCCTTGGAACTTCTCTTTTGCTCCGATCCGGCTCCATCAATGGAGAACATGGGCATAGTGCCTTGGTTCCGCCATGGCGCTTGGGGACCAGGAATTTAAGCACCGAGCATAACGATTATCAGTACCAATGCGTTGGCTAGTGTCCTGCATTTGACGCTTGATTCCCGTTGGTGTCATGGCCCGCGCAGGCGGGCCATCCAGTAATCGATGGACTTTGATATGCGTACAGCGTCGACCTCCATCCCAGGGGTTACTGGATGCTCCGCCTTCGCGGAGCATGACGCCGCGGTACAGGATCGAACCGTCAGAATCGGGACACACTAGATCGGTGTCAGTCGCCGGCGGAGCTCGTCGGTATCGATCCGATATTCCCAATACTCGAGGAGCGCATCGCGATTGGCATCGATGAACCGTCGCGCCTGGCCGAGAAGGGCGGGCGGGACTTCGCCGGCCACGACCGTGCCGTCGGCAATCGCAACAGATGCGGTTTTGCTCCGAGGATCGACCGACAGCGGCGGATCGATAGCGATCTTAATCCGCGGCGCGTGTCGCGTGTTACCCTTTGGCGAAATGAAGATGGTGTTCTCGACGCCGGTTACGTCCTTGCGATAGGGAACCATCTCCTCGAGCAGCTCCTCCTCTGCCCTTTCCTCGGCCAGCCCGGCAATCGCCGTCGCCGCCCGCATCGCCTCGATGAGCCGCGCCGGGTTTGCCATGATCTCTTTAGACGACGATGAAACGACGATAGTCATATCGCAATTATCCGATATCGGGCGGTCACTGCGAGCGCTTGAGGGTCTCCAGCCGAAGCGGCAGCACCGCACCGAGCCAAAGAGAGTGCCGCGCATGATCCGCATAGTCATCGCCGGTTTCAGGATGGACCAGGATCGTCAGCTCGGAGCGGTTCAGCATGAGCCACGGCAACAGCGCCGCCAGACGATCCGGCTCAAAGACAATCTGATACATGGCCTGGGTATGTGGCCCGACCGGTTCATCATGCCAGCGTCCAAGTCTGGCATCGGGAAAAAGCTTCGCCACCTGCTCGCGCAGTTGTGCGGCTCGCTCGCGGCTGTGAGCGGGGTCATAATAGACGTGGGCGTGATATCGCGTAATGCGTTCCGGACTGTGGAGCGCGGCATCGGTCCCCGATTGAGAGAGAGAGCTCATCGCATCTACGATGCCTCACTTTCTCAGTCCGGTCCAGGGCTGCCGGGTGCTGAGGCTGAGTTAGGGCGAAGGCATAACGGTTTCTGATGTTTTCAAACGTCGAGCGCGCCTTCCTGGCGCATGCGCGCATCGCGCATCTTGCCACTGCCGATGGCCGCGCGGTTCCGCATGTGGTGCCGGTATGCTTTGCAATACTCAAACACACGCTCTACATCACGATCGACGACAAACCAAAGCGAGTTTCCGGGGTTGCGCTGAAGCGACTGCGAAACATTGCAGAAAATCCCGTGGTCGCGGTCGTCGTGGACCGCTATGATGAGGATTGGGGGCGGCTTGGTTGGGTGATGCTGCGCGGCCGCGCCGAAATCCTGAGCGGAGGGACAGAACATCAAGACGCCCAGGCGCTGCTGCGTTCCCGTTACCCGCAGCTCACGGCGATGCAGATTGCGCAGTACCCCGTGATCGCCGTTCGCATCGAACGGGTGACAAGCTGGGGCAGCCTGTCCGTGGTTGCAGCAACCTAAAGAGAGCTTCGATGGTTTTGAACCAACCTATTGCCGTCATGGCCGTGCTTGTCACCGCAAGTCGTGGTTTACCCGACTTGCGGCGCTCTTCGAAGTGCGGACCTCGGGCAAGCCCGAGGTCCGATGCCATCCATGTCTTTCTGCATAGGAAAACAAGTCGTGGATGACCGGAACAAGTCCGGTCATGACGGAGCACTTACGTAAAAACGATTGCCATGCAAGTTGGCGCCTTCCATTTTCCCACTGACTACGGGATCGACGCGCCGGCCGATCGGGCGGCGCTCGCGTCCTATCGCGATGCGGGAATCGCGCGCGTGCTGCTGGAGGTGCCCGATTTGAGCCGCGAGGATGTCCTGCGAATCCTCGACAAGAACGCGCCGCTCGCGGCGGTCTGAGCATATATTGATCTCGATCTGAGTGGCTGCGCTTGCCGACCAGCGGAACGTGGACCGCTTCTCGCCGGAGGGCTGAGCATGGAACCGAACAAGGCCTATTTCATGGTCCGGGCACAGGTGCAAGAAGGATCCGACCGTGCGAAATTCGATCATTGGTATGGGACGCACCATCTGCCATTGGCGATGGCGACGTTCCGCGCCGAGAAAGGCTGGCGCTTCTGGAGCCGGAGCGATCCGTCTGTCCACTACGCGCTCTACCAGTTCAACGACATGGCAGCGCTGCGCAACAGCCTCGAAACCCCGGGTTTCAAGTTGCTCATTGCCGACTTCGACAAGGCATGGCCGCGGGTGACACGCAGCCGTGAACTGATCGAAACCGTCCAAGAGGCCTAAAGCGGGCATGATCCATCACCCCAGCCGCCGCGACATCGTGAAGACGACAGCGAAGCTCGCGGCGGTCAGCTCATTGGGCGTGGGCTGCGCGGCCATGGCGCGCGCCAGAGAGCCGACAGGCCCCGGCGCCGGGACATTTTCCCACGTCGATACGATGCTTCGCTCTGCCACAAGCGCCGGGGAATTGTCCGGAGTCGCGGCGTTGGCCGCCACCGATAATGACATCGTGTATGAGGGTATTTTCGGCAGTCGCCGGCTTCAGGCAGGGCCGGCAATGACGCGCGATACGGTGTTTCGTATCGCCTCGATGATCAAGCTGATTACTTCGGTGGCCGCGCTGCAGCTCGTCGAGCAGGACAAGCTTTCGCTGGACGCTCCGGTGCCTGAAATCGATCCCTTGCTCGGGTCGCCCCAGGTGCTCGACGGATTCGATGCCAAAGGAATCCCGCAGTTGCGCCCGGCAAAGCGGCCGATCTCGCTGCGTCACCTGCTGACCCACACGGCCGGCTTCAGCTACCGGCTCTGGGATGCCAAGGCCGTCCGGTATGCAAATTCGATTGAGCTGCTGCCGCGGACGGAAAGAAAGCGGGCGCCGCGCACGCCGCTCATGTTCGATCCCGGCGAGGGTTGGCGATATGGCACCAGCATCGATTGGGTCGGCCGCATCGTGGAATCAATCAGCGGCGAGCGGCTGGACCTCTATTTTCGCAAGCACATTCTCGACCCGCTCGGGATGCACGATACGACGTTCGTCATCTCGCCGCAGCAGCGCGCGCGGGAGGCCAGCTTGCATCAGCGCGGGCCGGACGGGTCGCTGAAGCCGCAACCCGCGGAGGGGCAATCGGCGCGGAAATCTTTCTCCGGTGGCGGCGGGATTTATTCAACCGGACCGGATTATTTGACCCTCATCCGCATGCTGTTGCGCGGCGGCGCGCTGGATGGCGTGCGCATACTTCGTCCCGACACCGTCGCGCTCATGGGCCAGAACCACATCGGCAACATCGAAGCCGGCGTCATGAAAACGGCAGCCCCGGCGCTCTCCAACGATGTTGATTTCTTTCCCGGCATCAGTCTCAGATGGGGCTTCGGTCACATGATCAACATGCAGGCCGTTCCAGGCGGCCGCAGCGCCGGCAGCCTGACCTGGGCTGGCCTCTTCAACACCTATTATTGGATCGATCCCGAACGGCGCATCGTGGCCGTTTTCATGACGCAGGTGTTGCCGTTTGCAGATCACCGCGCATTGCGCATCTGCCGTCAATTCGAGCGCGGTGTCTACAGCGCTGTGAAAGCAGGGTAGTCCGTTAGCCTGGGTTGAGCGGGCAGCGAAACCCAGGGTTTTCCCGGATGCGCATGGCGCATCCGGGCTGCAGCCAGGGCATTGTGTGGCGCCGGCGCAACATTGGCGGAAATTTGTCTTGCCGGTCTTATCGCCCATCCTGGGTCGCATTTTTGTCTGCAATACTGGGTATTCGGCATTGAGCAGAAAACTAACGCCGCGACGAGCCAGCTGTGACACTGGATTTGCCTCAGCTCATATCAATCTACGGCCTCTGGGTCGTCGCGGGGTTTATCGCGCTTGAAAGCATTGGCGTCCCGTTGCCCGCGGAGGCAACTTTGATTGCCGCCGCGTTTTTCGCTGCGCGAACACAAGCAATGAATATTTGGGTGTTGATTGCCGTTGGCATCCTTGCCGCGATGGGAGGCGAGATTCTTGGTTTTTGGATCGGCAGGAAGTTCGGCTATCAACTCATGGTACGGTGTGGAAGTCGTTTCGGACTGACGGAGGAACGGACAAGAATCAGTCAGCGGCTTTTCCTGCAATATGGCGGCGCGTTCGTCTTCACCGCCCGCTTCCTGCCGTTTCTCCGCAACATGGGCGCCATGCTGGCTGGCGCGAATTGCATGGCGCAGCACAGGTTCTATTTCGCGAGCGGGACGGCGGCTGCTTCTTGGGTGACGGGCTATGGCTTGCTTGCATATTCATTCGGCGACGCATTCACAACCTTGACTTCACCAGCCGCGGTTTCGTTGGGCATCGCAACGGCATTCCTCGCGGTGGGATTGCCGATGCTGATTGTAAGATATGAGAAGTCACTATCGGCCATGATGGGCTGCGAAATGCCCAAGGCGTTGTAGGTCAGCCCCTGCCTGACCCGCCGTCTGGCTCGCCTCGTCCAAACCGACATCGGCAGCAAATTGCAGCGCATGGTGTGATAATGTCCGCAGCTCGATGACCGGGCGGACGAGCCATGAAAGTTGCACGCCTTCGAATTCTGCACCTCGTTCCACACTTCTTTCTGCACTTGGCGGCAGGCGCTGCATTGCTGTGCGCAGCGCCGCCGCTCGCGCGGGCGCAGAACTATCCGGCGCGGGCCGTGAAGCTGCTGGTGCCTTACGCTCCCGGCGGCCCGACCGACGTCTGCGCCCGCCTCATCGCGCAGAAGCTGTCCGAGCATCTCGGCAGTCAGTTCTACGTCGAGAATGTTGGCGGCGCCGGCGGCAATATCGGCACCGGCCAGGCCGCCAAGGCCGCGTCCGACGGCTACACCGTCCTGATCGCCGTCAACAGCCACATCATCAACCCGACGCTGTACGAACGGGTGCCCTACGATCCTTACAGAGACTTCGAACCGGTCACGCTCGCGGTCACCTTCTCGACCGCCTTCTTCGTCCATCCCTCGCTGCCCGCAAACAGCGTGACGGTGCTCATCAGCCTCGCCAAGGCTCATCCCGGCAAATACAGCTTTGCGTCGCCGGGATTGGGAACGCCATCGCATCTTCTGGGCGAGCAATTTCGTATTACGCAGGGACTTGATCTCGTGCACGTGCCCTATAGCGGCAGCGGTCCCACCATCGCCTCAGTAGTGGCAAGTCATACGCCGATCGGTTTTGCCGCGCTGTCGTCTGTTGCCCCCTTCGTCAAGGAGGGCAAGCTGCGCGCCCTTGCCGCCATGAGCAGGAACAGGTCGCCGGCGCTGCCGGAGGCGCCCACCATCGCGGAGGCGGGCTTTCCCGGTCTCGACGGAGACGGCTGGATCGGCGCGCTTGTTCCAGCCGGCACGCCAAAGGAGATCGTCGCGACGCTCCATCGCGAGATCAACGGGATTATCGCGCAACCGGCGGTCAAGGA
>CAWJCB010000016.1:0-7518 GCA_963841105.1 uncultured Alphaproteobacteria bacterium | reverse complement strand
TTATCCTCGGCCGGCGCAGCAGGGCGTAACTCCCGCCTTGGGTGAAGCCATGCGCCTTCGGTCTCAGCAATGAGCACACGGGGAGCACTTTCGTTCCTGCGCGTTTTCGATGGAAACCAATCGCACATGGTCTGTCTTGAAAACGCACTTGCCTTCGTCTATCCGTAGTGGTGATGAGCCAAGCCTGCGCCGAATCTCCAAACCGTTCGCCCATCGCCGGTGTGCGCTGGCAGGCAATCCTGTCCGCGATGTTGATGGTCGCCTTGATCCTGGCCTCGATGCTTCACAATAAGTGCGACATGGATGCGAAAACATCCAATACCGGACCGGTAGCATCGGTGCTCAATGATGTAGCGCTGCCGGCGGAGCAGGGCGATTGCCTGCCGGGACATTGTCATTGTGTGTGCCATATCACCGCTGACACGCGGGTTGCGCTCGTTTCGAGCCCCGTGGAGTTCGGCAATGCGCAATTTGGCGTCCAGCAAGCCCGCGTATTGCATTCCCACAGAGGCAACCCTCCTTTTAAGCCTGCCCGCGCATAACCGGCCTGCCGTTGCCGCAACGGCGTGAGCCTCGCCACAGGCGAGGCGGCCTGCTCGCTTCTCAGCATTATCGCATCCTGGACAGGCTCAAAGCCGCGCGTCGTCGCTGGCTTTGGTTTCAAAATCCATATCAAGATCTGCGTCAAGGCCCGTATCAAAATGACTCGTATCGCGCTTTTTGTCGGTGCTTGGCGTTACATGCGCCATCGCTTTCGGCCGGATCCATCAGATGCGCGAATTAGTCGCCGCATTGCCCGGCTTAGGGTGGGGCGACCCAAAGCAAATCTCGGATGGGCGGCACAATCGTTCTGATGATCATGTTGAAAGGGGCTCGATCATCAGGCTCGCTCTGGACCAGATGACCGGAGCCGGAATCGCGCTCGGTGAAGCTGCTCCGGGAGCATTGCAGCGGCGGCTGCAGGTTTCCGGCACAATTATCCCAAATGCCGATCGCATCGGCCGTGTCGGCGTAAAGCTGCTCGGGACTGTTCTTGAGCTGCGCAAGCGCCTGGGCGACAGCGTCCGTGAAGGGGAAGTGGTTGCTGTCATCGAAAGCCGCGAGGTTGCAGACGCCAAGAGAGAGCTCCTGTCGGCCCGGCTCACACAGGAGCTGCAGCAAACTCTTGTGGTTCGGGCAAAAAACCTCTGGGAAACCCGAGCCATGGCAGAAAATGAATACTTGCGCACCCGCAACGCTTCGGATGATGCGCGCGTGCGGCTTGCCGCCGCGCGGCAGAAACTTTCCGCGCTTGGCCTTACCGAGCAACAGATCGACGAGCTTCCGCAGCAGCCAACCGAGGCGTTGCGCCGACAGGAATTGCGTTCGCCGATCTCCGGCAGAGTGGCGGATCGCCGCGTCGATCTTGGAGCGCTGGTCGGACGCGAAGGACAGGAAAGCGAGCTCTATATCATCGTTGACCTTTCCGAGGTTTGGGCGGACCTGGCCATCTCGCCCGCTGATCTTGGCGGCATACAAGAGGGGCAAGAGATCAGCGTTGTCGCCGGCGCCACAGGAGAGCGGGCGCAAGCAGCGATCACGTTCGTCAGTCCGATATTGGACAAAGACACCCGCGCTGCCCGCGTTATAGCTACCGTTCCCAATCCCTCGGGCATCTGGCGACCCGGCTCATTCATTACCGCCGACATACCGCTGAAGAGCGAGCCGGCGGAGATCATGGTACCGAAAACGGCGGTTCAGCTCGTCGATGGTCAACCGGTGCTGTTCGTTCGTGCCGAGGCCGGTTTCGCCAAACGCGTGGTGAAGGCGGGACGCCAAGACGAGCGAAACCTGGAGATCATCAGCGGGCTTGCGGCCGGCGAGCTGATTGCGGTCACCAACACATTCATCTTGAAAGCCGAGCTCGCCAAAGCAGAGCTCAACCACGATCATCAGGGAGTTCGGAGCGTGTGCCAAGGGCATCAAACCAAACCGAGAGTTGCTGTGACGCAGGGCGGAAATAAGTGATGAAGATCACAGCGGACGGCGACCAGTCGTGCGATCCCTCCATTCTGTTGCGCCCATAGGTGGATCGTTCCTCATGAACCGTATCCTGCTCCTTGTCAGCGGCATCGTGCTTGGTGCCGCCTGCGCCGCTGTTGCCCCCAGCCAGATCAATCAAATGCGAGGGATGGCAGCCGCATTGGTCAGCTTTGGAGTGGAGGCCAAGCAGGTCTCGGATGGACGCGAAAATCGTCGCGACGATCATGAGGAAAATGCGTCGATGATCAGGCTCGGCCCGGAACAGATTACCGGGGCTGGAATCGTGGTGGCGCAAGCCGGGCCGGGCGATCTCCAGCCGCGGTTGCAGGTTCCTGGCGCAATCGTCCCAAACGCCGATCGCATCGGCCGCGTCGGCGCGAAGCTGCTTGGGACCGTTGCCGAGCTGCGCAAGCGGCTCGGCGACAGCGTGCAGGAAGGCGAAGTAGTGGCCGTGATCGAAAGCCGCGAGATTGCAGACGCCAAGAGAGAATTCCTGTCCGCACAACTCACCCATGAATTGCAGCAAACTCTTGTGGTGCGGGCAAAGAATCTATGGGAAGGCCGCGCCATGCCGGAAAACGAATATCTACGCGTCCGGAATGCATTCGATGATGCGCGCGTGCGGCTGGCCGCGGCACGGCAAAAACTCTCGGCGCTCGGCCTTACCGAAAAACAGATGGATGATCTTCCGGAGCAGCCCGTGGAGTCGCTGCGTCGACAGGAACTGCGCGCACCAATCTCCGGCAAAGTGGCAGAGCGCCGCGTCGACCTTGGAGCGCTGGTCGGGCGCGAAGGGCAGGAAAGCGAGCTTTATGTAATCGCCGATCTGTCCGAGGTCTGGGCCGACCTGGCTATTCCGCCCGCCGATCTCGGCGCCGTTCACGAGGGACAGGAGATCAGCATTGTTGCCGGTTCCACAGGAGCGCGCACGTCAGCCATCATCAGGTTCGTCAGTCCCATGTTGGACAAGGACACGCGCGCTGCCCGCGTCATCGCCGCGGTTCCCAATCCCACTGGCATGTGGCGTCCAGGCTCATTCATTACCGCCGACATATCCCTGAATCCCGATCCCGCGGATGTCGTGGTCCCCAAGATGGCGGTTCAGCGCGTTGACGGTGACTTTGTGGTGTTCGTTCGCACTGAGGGCGGCTTCCATAAGCGCGTCGTGAGGACCGCACGCCAAGACGAACAAAACGTCGAGATCATCAGCGGCCTTGCCGCCGGCGAGCAGATTGCGGTCAGCAACACGTTCACCTTGAAGGCCGAGCTCGGCAAGGCAGCTGCCGACAATGACGGTTAGAGGGCCTCGTGCATGGTCCGGCGCCTCCTTGACTTGTCTATTCAGCATCGCTGGGTCGTAGTGCTGATCTTCCTCGCGCTGGCAGTATTTGGCGTGTGGTCCTTCCTGAAGCTGCCGATAGATGCCGTTCCCGACATCACCAACAATCAGGTGCAGATCAATACCATTGCTCCGGCTTTCTCCCCGCTGGAAGTGGAAAAGCAGGTCACCTTCCGAATCGAAACGGTCCTCGCCGGCATTCCTGGCCTCGAATATACCCGCTCTCTCTCCCGCAACGGATTTTCCCAGGTTACGGCGGTGTTCAGTGACAAAACAAATATCTATTTCGCCCGCCAGCAGATCAGCGAGCGCTTGCTCGAAGTGCGGCCGCTGCTGCCGCCTGGCGCCGAGCTGAAAATGGGACCGATCTCGACCGGTTTGGGCGAGATCTACATGTGGAGTGTCCGGTATGCGCCCGATCGTGCCTCGGC
Source organism: uncultured Alphaproteobacteria bacterium (assembly GCA_963841105.1). Lineage (GTDB taxonomy): Bacteria > Pseudomonadota > Alphaproteobacteria > Rhizobiales > Xanthobacteraceae > VAZQ01. The sequence continues at coordinate 3,726 of CAWJCB010000016.1, read as the reverse complement.
GATCGAAGGAGAGCCCGGTTGGCAGCGCGACGGGAGTTATCTCACTCCGGAGGGCCAGAAGCTCAGCAGCGATTTTCAGCGTGCCGCATATCTACGAACGGTGCAGGACTGGATCATTCGCCCGCAACTCAAGGGCGTTCCCGGTGTGGCCGGGGTCGAACTCGATCGGCGGTCACGTAAAGCAATATCACGTGCAGCCCGACCCTGCGAAGCTGATCGGCTTCGGTCTTTCGTTCGGTGACATTGTACGCGCGGTCGAAGCCAACAATGTGAGTCGCGGCGCGAGCTATATCGAGCGCAATGGCGAAGGCTATGTCGTGCGCTCGGGCGGGCGTGTCGAGAACATGCCGGACATTGCTGCAATCCCCGTTACGACGCGCGCCGGAGTGCCCGTGCGCGTCAAGGACATCGCCGATGTGACAATCGGCAGCGAATTGCGCACCGGCAGCGCCAGCCAAAACGGTCAGGAGGTCGTAATCGGGACTGCTCTGATGTTGATCGGCGCGAACAGCCGAACTGTGGCGGCGGCCGTCGATGCCAAGATGCGAGAGATCAACGCCTCGCTGCCTCCCGGCATCGAGGCCAAGCCCGTCCTCAATCGCACGCAGCTCGTGAACGCCACTATCGTTACGGTGGCCAGGAATCTCTCCGAGGGAGCGCTGCTGGTTATTCTTGTCCTGTTCCTTATGCTGGGAAATTTCCGCGCCGCCATTATCACGGCGCTGGTCATTCCCGTGGCGATGCTGATGACCGCCAGCGGCATGCTGCAGGGCCGGATAAGCGCGAATTTGATGAGCCTTGGTGCAATCGACTTTGGCCTCATCGTGGACGGCGCGGTCATCATCACCGAAAACAGCCTGCGCCATATTGCCAATCGTCAAAACGCTCTCGGCCGTGTGCTGTCGCTACCGGAGCGGCTCATTGCCGTGCGCTACGCCTCCGGCGAAATGATCCGTCCCTCTGTTTACGGCCAGGCGATCATCATTCTTGTTTACCTGCCGTTGCTGACCTTCAGCGGCGTCGAAAGCAAGATGTTCGAGCCGATGGCATTGACCGTCATTCTTGCTCTTGCGTCCGCCTTCGTCCTCTCCCTCACCTTTGTTCCCGCGATGGTTGCGATCTTCGTCAGGGGCCGCGTGAATGAACGGGAGAACGCGCTGGTGCGTGGGCTCAAGCGGCTGTATGCACCCGCACTGCGTCACGTCATCCAGACCCCGCTGCCCGTGATTGCGACGGCGATCGTTCTACTGCTCGGTTCCATCATCCTGTTCACGCGGCTCGGGCAGGAATTCATCCCCACCCTGGATGAGAAAAACCTGGCGATAAGTGCATTGCGCATTCCAGGCACGGCGCTCTCCCAGTCTCAGCTGATGCAGTTCGAGGTGGAGAAAACAATCGGCCGCTTTCCGCAGGTTGCGCTCGTCTACTCCAAGACTGGAACGGCGGAAATCGCTTCCGATCCGATGCCGCCCAACGCCTCCGACACCTTCGTCATTCTCAAGCCGCAAGAGCAGTGGCCCGACCCGACCTTGTCCAAGCAGGCATTGATCGAGCGGATCGAGCATGCCGTGAAAGAGCTGCCGGGCAACTCCTACGAATTCACTCAACCCATTCAAATGCGCTTCAATGAGCTTCTTGAAGGCGTGCGCGGCGACGTTGCAATAAAGGTGTTCGGTGACGAATTCGAGCCCATGCTTCGGGCTGCCAGACAGATTGCCAGCATCCTGCGCGGACTTCCTGGCGCAACAGACGTGAAGGTCGAGCAAGCCGCTGGTCTGCCCGCCCTCGAGATCACGGTTGACAAGGCCGAGATCTCTCGTCGCGGCCTAAGCCTCGCATCCGTGCAGGACATCATCGGCTCAGCCATCGGTGGGCGTGATGCCGGCGTGGTGTTCGAGGGCGATCGCCACTTCGAGATCGTAGTAAGATTGCTCGAAGCGATACGCACCGACATCGAGGCTTTGAAAAACCTCCCCGTTCCTTTGCCGAGCTCGACCGTCGGGGCTGCGCTGGTCAGTGTGCCGTTGCGCCAGCTTGCTCGTTTTGAGTTTACCGAAGGGCCCAATCAGATCAGCCGAGAGAACGGTAAGCGGCGCGTGGTCGTGACGGCAAACGTGCGCGGTCGTGACATCGCTTCGCTGGTCGGCGATGCACGCGTCCGTGTCGCAGAAGAGGTGAGGCTGCCCCCAGGATATTGGCTGACGTGGGGCGGCCAGTTCGAGAATTTAACAGCGGCGCGTGCACGTCTCATGCTTGTTGTTCCGGCCGGCTTTGCCTTGATCTTCCTTCTCCTTTTTGGTGCGCTGAGCTCCGCGCGCGATGCGGCCCTGGTCTACAGCGCGGTGCCTTTGGCGCTCCCAGGCGGCGTGGCGGCGTTATGGCTTCGCGATATGCCGTTTTCAGTCTCAGCGGCGGTAGGATTTATCGCGTTGTCGGGGATCGCAGTGCTCAACGGTCTGGTGATGCTGAGCTTCATACGCCAGCTCATGGCAGCGGGACGGCCGCGGCACGAGGCCATTTTGGAAGGCGCGCTGACGCGCTTGCGTCCTGTGGCCATGACAGCGCTCGTCGCCTCGCTCGGATTCGTTCCCATGGCACTGGCAACCGGCACGGGCGCCGAAGTGCAAAAGCCGCTCGCGACGGTGGTGATCGGCGGCCTTATCAGCTCCACCCTTCTGACTTTGCTTGTCCTCCCCGCGCTCTATGCACGTTGCGGCGCGCAGAGCGAAACTGTGGGCTCGAACGCGAGCAAGGAGTGCGTTCTGCGAGCTGTTCAATAGGAACTTCCGCGCAAATGCTACCCACATTCCACCGATCACACGCCCATGCATCCGGCCATGCGCATGCGCCGGTGGATTTCAGCCTGGCCTTCGCCATCGGTATCGGCCTCAATACGGCGTTCGTGATTGTGGAATTCGCTTACGGGCTAATGACGCGAACGGAATGCACAGACTGGTATCGCGAAAGGAATTGCACCATGAGCGGGACTACCCAGTTGGCTACAGTCGCGGCACTGCTCGCTACCGTATTCTTTGGCGTTTCAATGGGGGCACTGAGCTCGAGTCGCGCCCATGAAGATCATCACAATTTTTCAGCCGGTGAGCCCGGTGATCCAAGAAAGCCATCGCGAACCATTCGTGTGATTATGTTCGATGACGGCACCGAGACCAACATGAAGTTTGAGCCAGCTTTAATCAGCGTGCGCAAGGGCGAACAAATTCGCTTCATTATGGAAAACAGCGGGACGGAAGGGCATGAGTTTATCCTGGCGACAGCTCCCGAAAATCGCAAGCACGCTGAAGTAATGAGGACATTTCCGGAGATGCAGCATCACGATCCAAACGGCAAGCGCGTTCCGGCAGCGGAAAGCGATGAGCTGATCTGGAAATTCACGAAGTCAGGAGAGTTTGAGTTCGCCTGCCTCATACCAGGGCATTACGAAGCCGGCATGCACGGCACCATTATTGTGAAGTAGATGATGCACTGGACTACAGGGGTGACGTCGGTTCCAACTCCGAGTTTCGCGGAGCTACGAGAACAGTTGATTGAAAGGATACTGGCAAGACTGATCGATTTGAAGGTATTACGAAGCCATCACATGACGAAAGAATGGACTTAGCAGTGTAATGCGCAACCCATCCGGCGGAGAGATTGATGCGTGCGTGCGTACGTACGTACGTACTTGTAAACCTTGCCGGGGGGAATGGCAGTTGCAGAGCAATCAGG
>CAWJCB010000015.1:0-66345 GCA_963841105.1 uncultured Alphaproteobacteria bacterium | reverse complement strand
CAAAGGGTCGGTAATCGCTACTCGCACAAATATCGCACAAATATCCCGGTCATTGCCGACTTTCCCGCAACCGTGTTAAGACGCGCCGCTCGCGTGGGGGCGCGCAGAGTTCGGGGGCTTCCGATCCGCATTTCGCATAATTTTGGCCTCAACCGGTCGTTGGGCGTCGCGATCGCGATGATTGCGCTTGTGGCGACCTTGAGCAATGCGCTGGTCCTCGCCCAGCTTGTCTCGCTGCGAGGCGACGGACGCGCGCGGCCGCTCGTATCAGATCGTCAACGGGCTCGACGCCTTTCGGGCCGCGATGTTGAACCAGGAGACCGGGCTGCGGGGATATTTGCTCAGCGGCGACCCGGCCGGCCTGGAACCCTACCGGATCGGCAGCGCCGGCCCTGAACGTCGCGGCAAAGCGGCTGCGCGATCTCGTTGCCGGCGATCCGACCAGGCCGCCCGGTTGACAGCGGCCGAGGAAACCGCCCGCGATTGGCAAAAGACGATCGCGGAACGCGTCATTACGTTGAGGCCGACCCGGCGACGCAGTCTCGCGCGCTGGACACTCAACAAACAAAAGTCTCTGCTGTTCTCGATCATCGCCCATGATCTGCGCAATCCCTTCCAGGCCATCCTCGGTCTATCGACCGTGCTGAGCCGGGCCGTTGCGACGAAGAACATCGCGTCGATCGAACGCCGTGCGCAGGGCATCAATCAGGCGGCCGGCCAGGCCTATGCGCTCATGGAAGACCTATTTCGCCTGGGCGAGCCTGCAGATCGAACTGATCGCGGTCGTCACGACCGATGTCAACGTGGCCGAGGGTCGCGCGCGAGGCGCTCGACGGCGCGGCCGAGGCGGCATCCGACAAGGGCCTGTCGCCGCGATCGGACTGCGCCGGGTGCCAGGTGCGCGCCAATCGCGACATGCTGTGCGCGGTTCTGCGCAACCTCATCAGCAATGCGATCAAGTTCACGCTTCCGGGCGGTTCGATCGCGATCTCGGCGCGCGCCGCGGTGAAGGTATCGAGATCGCGGTCGCGGATACCGGCGTTGGCATCCCGCCGAACGAGATCGATGATCTTCTCAAGCTCGACCGGCGAGTGACGACGAGCGGCACGGCCGGCGAGCGCGGCAGCGGGTTGGGCCTCCTGCTGTGCCGCGATCTCCTCGAGCGTCAGGGCGGCGAGCTCAATATCAAGAGCACGGTAGATCGCGGGACGACCTTTCGTATCCACGCTGCCCGACATCGATCGTGACGGCCGGACCGCGGCTGCCAACGCTTCGCGAATCGTGAACAAGGCGCTCCAGCGTAGCGGCTGTTGACCTCCGCCCGGGCGGCCTCCGAGATCGTCTCGATCGCAATGGAAATTCGAGAGATGTCGCAAGCGGGTTTCGCGTTGCGCCGAAGACCTGCGCCGGCACGTCGAGGCGGTCGGCATCGTATCGACAATGCTGTGCTCGGTTCTCGGGCAGGTCGGCGTGTTCAGCCCAATCGAGGGGTTTCGTCGCGGTGTCGAGCTCTGCATCGATCTCGGTTGACGGGATGAATTCACAAGATGGTATCGAGCAATGCGGCGCGCGCGCTCGGGCTCGAGGTCTTGGTATCGCGTGAGGTTGGCGGCGGCGGGCGGCGAGCTTGGGCTTTGAAACCCGACCATGAGATCCGATCTGCCCGATCCGAAACGCCGACGCCAACCGCAAGACCTAGAAAGGAATAATCAGTCCGTCGAGCGGAGCATCGCAATTCACGAGGTTGACGCGCTTTCGCGCAATCTTGAATTGCCCGTCCCAAACCAGCGTGTGGAGGCTGGTGCCGGCGAAAAGGCGCTGCGCGTTGCGCCGGAATTCGACCATGGTGAACTTCGAGCGCAGTTCGATCGAGCTCGCGTCACGCTTTTCGATCGACACGTTGGCGATCATCCGGCTGGTTCGTGACCGGGGCTCCTGCGAATAGATGCGTGGGCTTGCCAGCCGCCGCACGCGCGTTTCCAGCAGCCTGCGGTCGTCATACATCAGCGAGACCGTGCGGAGCGGACTGTCTTGACCCGGTTCGCTCGGCACCCAGAGCGTGCGTCATTGGTGAAGAGAGCGAGCCATTCGTCGAATTTCGCCTCGTCGAGGAGGCGGGCTTCGTGGACGAGAAACGCCTCACACTCGACGAGCGACGGATCGAACATTGACGCGCAGGCAGCCGAAGTCACGGCGGTCTGTCCCTTCACGACGCGGCGCTCCGCGCCTGCTCGATTTTCACCGGCAAGCATGTAGCTGCGCCACGCCTCGAACATGTTGCGGATGTAGACTTCGCTCGTGGAATTCTTGCCGCGGCGCCCGCCATGATCGTCTGGCAGGTCGCTATCGTAGCCGCGGCCGATTTCGAGCCACTCGGCTCCCTCGCTCGATATGCCGAGACCGATCCGGTTGTAGATTTCCAGATCATCGGTCAACACCAGCGATCCGGTGCCGTTGACGATATTCGCGAACGCGATCGTGTTTTCGAACATCTTTTCCGGCGCGCCGCGCAGCTTGAAGTTGTAGGTGCAGACCAGCGTACGATCGACTGCGAGCGGGCAGATAACCCGCAGTTGTTGAAACTGGCTCATGAACGAGACATTCGGATAGACGTTGCTGTTCCAACGGCGGACTTCCAGAATTCGCCGTGTTTCTTCCTTACCTTTCCTGGCTTCGAGATTGCCGATATAATCGCGGAACATCTGGTCATTCATGGCGGCGACGAGCTTCGAGTTGTCATGATAATCGCCTAGATAGCTGTGACCGTTTGGATAGGTCCAGATTCCCGACCTGGAATTCCCAGAAGCTGTAGGGCGCTCCATTCTGACGCATCTGCCGGATCGCGATTTCGCCAGTGCCGTCAGAGTGCACATCATCCTTCTGCTGTTGCGCGGCTTCGATCGACGAGCGGTGTGTGAACCAGGGATGCACTGCGTCGCAGAATTTCGAGGTAGAGCTTCCAGTTTCCGTTGTAGGTGTGTCTGAAAACGCCACCGGCGATGTCGAGCTCGCCTTCGGGCGCACGATCCACCATGTCATCCAGTGACGTGGTCATGTAGCCGAGCCAGTCCTTGAGCGAAGGGGCGGATGCTGACTGGTTCACAAAGATAAAGCCGCGATAGCTTTCGATGCGAGGCACGCGCAGCATCGCGGTCCTGGGGCTCTTGGGGTTGAAGTCGGGCGGATAGCCGTGCTGGAGCGGAATGGCCTTGAGCCGGCCATCGAGATGGTAGGTCCAGCCGTGATAGCAGCACTGGAATTCATCGGTATTGCCCTTTTCCGATGCGACAACCATCGCGCCCCGGTGGGCGCATTGATTGTGCAACACATTCAGCGACCTGTCCGGGCCCCGGACGACGACGATGGGCTTTCTGCCGAGCTGGGTGCTGAAGTAATCGCCCGGTTTTTTGACCTGGCTTTCGTGCCCGACGTATATCCATGCCTTGCCGAAAATGTTCTGCAGTTCGAGGTCGAAGATGGCCGGATCGGAATATACGCTACGGTGCACACGGGCGGGCTGGACCAGCGATGCCAGGTTATCCGGGTTGCTGCGCATGTGAGCTCCGTCAACGGCGTTTTGCTAAATTACGATACCGCATAGTATCGTTACCTACAAGGAGGGCCGATTTGCTGAAATCTCTGTTGATCGCCCCGCACTCGCGCCGCGCCCAACGGGCGAATGCCAAGCGCCGCGCCATTCTTCGCGCTGCGAAAGCGATATTCCTCAAGAGCGGCTTCGGCGGCGCGACCATGGATGCGGTCGCCGCCCGAGCCGCCGTGTCGAAGATGACGGTGTACCGCCACTTCGAGGACAAGGAAGAGCTGTTTGCAGGCGTCATCACCGAGCTGTGCGAGCGAATTGTCGAGGGCAACATCGAGAAATTGTTCGAAAAGACACCGGAGCAGGCGTTGCGTGGCTTCGCGCGCAAAATGGTGTCGATTTTGTTCGCGCCGGAAACGGTCGAACTTCACCGCATCGTCGTTGCCGAGTGCCGCCGGTTTCCCAAACTCGGACTGTTATTTTACGAGAGCGGTCCGGAAGCGTCGATTTCCGCCTTGGCGGAGTACTTTGCGCGCAACAGGCAAAACCCGACTTCAAAATCCGCGATCCGCGCCGATCAGCGGAGGAATTCCTCGAACTTTTGCGAGGCTACTCGCATCTGCGGATGCTGCTTGGTTTGCAAAAGTCGGTCTCCTCGCGAGAGCTCGCCGGCCGCTTGGACGCCGCCGTCGCGCATGTCCTCCCGCAACGCTAGACCATACGCAAGAGGGCCCTCACGACGATGGCGCGCGCGGGTTGATTCCGCTTTGCGCCGCGGCGGAGCCAAGGCGTTTCAGGCAGGTCGCCAGAATGCCGGTCAGCAAAGCAAACATCGCCAACGCGAAGAGGCTGCCGCTGAACGAGCCCGACGCCTGACGGGCGTAGGCGAGCACGTTCGGAGCGACGACGCCACCGAGAGAGCCGAGACTATTGACGAAGGCCAATGCCGCCCGCCGCCGCGGCGCCGCCGAGAAGATCGCCGGCATAGGCCCAGAACACGCCGAAGATCGACCAAACTCCGAGCACGCCAACGCAGATTCCGATGAATTGCGGCATCGGAGCGGGCGCTATTGCGGCGTAGGCATAGCCAAGCGTGCCGACGGCGGCGCTGACGACAATATGCCATTTGCGGTCGCCGCTCCAGTCGGAATGGCGGCCGGCGATGATGCCGGCGATGCCGCCGATGGCAAAGGCAAGCGAGATCAGCAAGCTGATCTGAATGTTGCTCAACTCCGGAAAGGCCGGCCTTAGGATTCTGCGGAAGGAACAGCACGGTTCCAAAATTCGCGCAAACCAGGAAGAAACAGGTCAGCGTAATCAGCAGAACGCGCGGATCAAGGAATCCCTGGCGAATGGTCGTCGCACCCACCAGTTTTCTCGGCGTCTTCCGTGATCGAGGCGCGCCTGAAGCGAGAGCTTTTCATCGGGTGTCAGCCATTTCGCGTCTTTGACGCGGTTCGGGAACATGAACGGAATCCCCAGGCCAATCGCCACGGTCAGCAGACCCTGGACGATGTACATCGTCTGCCAGCCTTTCAAACCGAACCATGACAGGGTCATCAGCCAGGTGGTGAACGGGCCACCCAGCGCATAGGCGAGCGCCGTCGTCGATAACAGCGTTCCATAGGCCAGGCCGCGCTGATGCGCCGGCAGCCATAGCGCCAGATAGTACAGCAGGCCAGGAAGCAGACCGGCCTCGGCGACACCGAGCAAAAAGCGGACCGTGTACAGGGAATTGCTGCCCTGAACCAAAGCGTGCGCGACCACGATCAAGCCCCATGTGACCATGATCCGCGTAAGCCAGATACGGGCGCCCACCCGCGCCAGCGCGAAATTGCTCGGCACCTCGAACAAGAAGTAGCCGACATAGAAAATGCTGGCCGCTATACCATACTGCGCCAGCGACAGCCCGAGGTCCTTATTCATTTCGAGCGCGGCGAAGCTGATGTTGGTGCGGTCAAGCAAGCTCATGAAGAAGAGCAGCATCGCGGCCGGCAGCAACCGCCAATTGACCTTTTTGAGAACGCCTTGGTGGTTATCGGACGGCATCGAATTCCCTCCCTGAATAAGCGCCCGTTTTCACAATACGATACTCGCCAGTATCGAATTGGAAATCAATAGGCTCGGCCGCGGGTAGGTCTTTTCTCCGGTTGATCTGGAAGTTGCAGCGTTTCGCCAGCGTGTCGGGACGGCGGCGCGCCGAAGCGGATGTCCAAGGCGGCCTCCGCCGCATCGCTCCGGCGTGGTCGGGCATCATCAAAGCCGGGCCAGTACCCAGAATTACAAGTCACTGATACATCCAGGCGCGGAAACTCGTTCGCAGTCAAATCCGCGGCGCGCTCCTCTCCCCGCGCTTCTTGCGGGGAGAGGGAGCAGGCCGGCGCCTGCCGATACATGCGAAGTCATGCTTCAGCGAAAGTGAGCACTAGAGGGTGCGTTCGCACGCGGGCTTCTTGCCGGCCGGCCTATTTTGGTGGAAGGTTGGGTAACCACGCAAGCGACTGAGGGTTCGCTGATGGAAATCGTCCCGCTGGGTCCGGGCTTTGCCGCCGAGCTCCGCGGTGTGACGCTTGCCGAGATCGCGGCGGATGCCGCCGCATACAAGGAGACGCGCGCGGCGATCGAAGAGCACTCGGTCCTTATCTTTCGCGGCCAGGCCGTGACCGACGAGGCGCAGCTCGCGTTCTCGCGCCGCTTCGGCCGCTCGAGGTGACCAAGGTCGGGTCGCAGGGCACGGGCACGAACCTCGTGATCCTCAGCACGATCGACGAAAACGGCAAGGTCGTACCAGCGGATCACCGGCTTGCCCTGCGCAACAAAGCGAACCAGCTCTGGCATACTGACAGCACTTTTAAGCGCGTGCCGGCGTTGGCCTCGGTGCTGTCGGCGCGCATCATCCCCGCGCAGGGCGGCGAGACTGAATACGTCTCGACCCGCCTCGCCTGGGAGCGGCTCGACCCGGCGCTGCGCAATCGGCTCGGGAATTCCTTTGCCTGGCACGACTACGCCCATTCGCGCGGCAAGATCGCGTCCGACCTCGCGAGCCCCGAGGAGCGCGCGGCGCTGCCGCCGCAATGCTGGCGCATGGCGTGGAAAAACCCTGCGAACGGTCGCACCGCGCTCTATATCGCCTCACACGCTTATGCGATCGAGGGCATGGCGCAGGCGGCGGCGCAAAAGCTCCTCGCCGAGCTGATCGACGCCGCGACCGCGCCGGGGCTCAGCTACGTGCACACCTGGCGTAACGGTGACGTCGTCATGTGGGACAACCGCGCGACGATGCATCGCGGTCGACCTTGGCCCGCGCATGAGGCACGGCTCATGGTGCGCACGACTATCTCCGCGACCGAGGCCGACGGGCTCGAGTCTGCTTCGCCAGAGCGGCGTCCGCACGCCGAGCTACGGTCGGTTGACCATGTTCCATACCCGCATTCGCAGCGCTTGGGTTCAGATCACCATTGCGACACTGCATTTCTTACCCGTAACCGGGACATGGTATTGCGTAACCGGGATACGACTGCTATCTTGTTGTATCGGGAATAGCAATATGAAGGCCGCCAAGCAAAGGGTTAAGAAGTACCGCTCGGAAGGAGGGGCGGCTGATCTCGCCCGCGTGGAGGTGCTGGTCCCTCCATCGGCTCGCGAGGAAATCCTTGCGGTTGCCTCCCGCCTGCGCGCCGAGCATCGGAGCAACAAGGAGCTCAGGGCACTCTACGACAAGGCGTTGGCATCGTATCGTGCTCGAATTCTCGACAACGTCGATCTCGACCGGCTTCCGGACCTGCGGTCGCGTGCTGCCGTGGTCGCTCGCGCCATGATTGATCGAGGCGACGCGCGCGCCTTTGCCATAGGGCGGCAGATGCTTGACCGCCTGGGTGCCAGCTAAGATGGCGTTGACCCAACTCCAGAGCGACATCCTGCGCTGTCTTGCCAAGAACCGCTCGGCGACGAGCTACCTGGCGGGTGGCCTTATGCTCAACAGAAACTGGCGACGGCGCTCCGACGACATCGACATATTCCATGACACCGACGAAGAGGTGACGGAGGCGGCAGAGGCGGACATCGCCGTCCTCGACGCCGCGGGATACACGACGCACAAGGACTTTATCATTTACGGCTGTGTTGACGCGACGATCTCCGACGGAAAATCCGAAACGATCATCCAGTGGTTTGCCGAGACGAAGCGCCGTTTCTTTCCGCTGGTGAAGGACGAGGAATGGGGTACCCGGCTTCATCAGGCCGACCTTGCCGTGAACAAGGTCCTCGCGGCGTCCGGACGCTCGAAAGCCCGCGACATCGCCGACCTCGTCGCCATCGGCCGCAACTATTGTCCGCTCGGTCCTTTGGTGCTTGCCGCTGCCGGTAAGCCTCCAAACTTTTCTCCGCGGCGAACGATCGACGAGATACGCCGGCACGCGCTCTCTATCCCTGCCGAGGAATTCCTCGCTGTGAAGGGCCTTCCAGCCGACTGGACCGCCGCGTTCATTCGAGACGAGATGCTCCGCCAGCTCGAACTTGCAGATAAATACATAATGGCTGCCCCTCCGGATTTGGTCGGCATCCTGGCGGTCAACAAGGACGGCGTCCCGATCGAAGTGGCCGGCCGAAAGCGCGACAACGCAATCCTGAGAAAGGCGACAGAGGAGCCTGAGGTGATGCCGTCTCCTCCCGAATTCGACGCGGTTGGGTGGAGCTCGAACCGCCCGTGAACGCGGTTTGCGCGGAGAAGGCGCACCCCGCCTTATCCTCGGATTCGGCGCAGCATCTGCTCGACGTGCGCCACTGGCGTCTGCGGCAGGATTCCGTGCCCGAGATTGAAGATAAGCCGCCCGCCTCCGAAGTTGGCGATGACGTCGTCGACGGCACGATCCAGCGCTGCGCCGCCAGCGAGCAGCGCCATCGGTATCCAGGTTTCCCTGAATCGCCACACGCGGCGCAATCCGTTCCCGGATGAACGCGGGGTTGGCCACCCAGTCCAGGCTCACCGCATCGACGGGAACGCGATCGACATAGTCCACCAATGACCCTGCTGCGCCACGTGGAAATCCTATGAACCGGGCGCCCGGAATCTGCCGGCGCACCTCATCAACGATCTGGCGCACAGGCTCGATGCACCAGCGCTGGAGCTCGCGGGGCGGCAGAATCCCCGCCCAGGTGTCGAACACCTGCACCAGGTCGGCTCCCGCCCGCAGCTGCCCAACGAGGTAGCTCACCGAAGCCGTGACGAGAATGTCGATGAGCCGCGCGAACGCATTCGGCGCGCGATACGCCATGAGCCGCGCCGGCGCCTGGTCCTCTGTCCCACATCCCGCAATCATATAGGTTGCGACGGTCCATGGCGCGCCACAGAAGCCGATCAATGCGATATCCGCATCGAGCTGCTGCCTGATCAATCGCACCGCCGCATAGACCGGAGCGAACGTTCACTCATCAGCCACGGGGGCAAGATTTTCGATATCGGCAGGCGTCGCCAGCGGCTCAAGGCGAGGACCTTCGCCCTCCTCGAACCGCACCGATCGACCGAGCGCGTGCGGAACAACCAGAATGTCGGAAAACAGGATCGCTGCGTCGAAGCGAAACCGGCGGATCGGTTGCAGCGTGACTTCCGCGGCGAGCTCCGGCGTGAAACAAAGGTTGAGGAAGCTGCCGGCTCGGGCGCGGACCTCACGATATTCCGCCAGATATCGTCCGGCCTGCCGCATCACCCAGACTGGAGGGATTGCGCAACGGCGGCCTGCGAGCACCTCTAGCAGCGGGTTGGGCATGGTCTGATTGAAGTTCACGCTGAATATGTAACAGGATGGAACAGCCTGGATTAGGGTAATCTCCCACTGATTTTGGCCTCAAGGCATGATGACGCAAATACTCGCCGCAGCCGCCCTGGCGGTTTGGTTGTACCTTGTATTCGCACGGGGCGGCTTCTGGCGCTGCGGCGAGCGGGACGACTGGCCATCAGTGCGAATGGACCATTCGCCCCCCGTGGCGATCGTGGTTCCGGCGCGAAACGAGGCTGACCAGATTGGCGCGAGCATCGTTTCCCTGGTCGATCAGGACTATGCGGGGCCATTCACCGTCATTCTCGTCGATGACGCGAGCACCGACGGGACGGCCGGCGTCGCACGCCAGGCACTGCCGCCTCGCTGCAAGGATCGGCTGCGTGTCGTGAGCGGTCGCGCCTTGCCCAACGGATGGACGGGAAAGCTTTGGGCCGTGAAGCAGGGTATCGATGCCGCCATGACACTTCCCGAACCGCCGCAATACCTGTTGCTCACGGACGCCGATATCGTGCATCCCTCCGACTTGCTCACCCGGCTGATCATGCACGCGCACGCGAATCGCCTTGTTCTGGCGTCGCTGATGGTCAAATTGCGCTGCGAGAGCTTCGCCGAGCGCGCTTTCATTCCTGCATTCGTCTTCTTCTTCCAGATGCTCTATCCGTTCTCGCTGGTGAACCGCGCGGGCGGTGCGGTCGCGGCCGCCGCCGGCGGCTGCATGCTGGTTCGCGCCGATGCTCTCGAAAACGCAGGAGGCGTCGACGCAATCCGCGGCGCCCTCATCGATGACTGCGCTCTGGCGAGGGTCCTCAAGCGCCAAGGCCCGATCTGGCTCGGCCTGACAACGCGGGTCCGCAGTCTGCGCGCGTACGAAAACGTTGCCGAGATACGCCGCATGGTTGTGCGCTCGGCCTACGCGCAATTGCGCTATTCGCCGCCGCTTCTGCTTGCGACCATTTTTGCGATGGCAGTGACCTACCTCGTTCCGCCGGTGATTGCGCTGTTCGGCAGTGGCGTTGCATGGGCAATGGCGGTCGCGGCATGGGGCCTGATGGCGCTTGCGTTCCACCCGACGCTGCGGCTCTACGGACGTTCCCCACTCTGGGGGATCGCGCTCCCCGCCATTGCTCTCGGATATCTCGTCTTCACAATCGATTCCGCGTACCAATACGCGCGTGGACGGGGCGGCAGCTGGAAGGGCCGTGTGCAAGGAAATATGCAAGCCAACGCTTGCGCCAATTTGCACGCCGACTTGCAAGCGAATACGCAAGCGAGCGTCCAAACCCGCGCGCGCGCCGACGGGTCGGAGCTGTCGTGACTGCCGCCGCCGACGCACGTTCGGGCAAGGGGCACCGGGATGAAAACTTTCCGGTCGCCTCGCACCTCATTCACCCGCGTCATCGTGCCCCGATACTCGCGTTCTACGAGTTCGTGCGCACAGCCGATGACGTGGCCGATCATCCCGATCTGCCCGCGCCGGAGAAGCTCGCGCTTCTGGACCGGCTCGAGGCCGCTCTTTTGGGCAAGAGCAACAACAGGAGCGACAAGGAGAGCGACGAGGAGCCGGTCGCGCTCACGCTGCGCGCACAGCTCGCGGCGCGGCAACTGCCGCCGCGGCATGCGCTCGATCTGCTGACCGCGTTCCGCATGGATGTGACCAAGTTGCGTTACCGCGATTGGAACGACCTGATCGGATATTGCAGCTATTCCGCCATGCCGGTGGGGCGTTTCGTCCTCGACGTGCATGGCGAGAGTCGCGCGGCCTGGCCGGCCAACGATGCTCTTTGCGCCGCGCTGCAAATCATCAATCATCTGCAGGATTGCGGGAAGGATTATCGCAACCTCAACCGCGTCTATATTCCGCTCGACGCCTTTGCAGAGGCGGGCGCCGAGGTGGGATCGCTCGGTGACGCGCGCGCCTCGCCGGCGCTGCTTGCGTGCATCCAGGGGCTGGCACGGCGCACCGGCGATCTCCTGCGCCAAAGCAGATCCTTCCCTGCCGCCATTGATGATACGCGGCTTGCTTTGGAGGTTGCCGTTATCCAAACCTTTGCGCAACGTCTCGTCCGGCTGTTGAGCCGGCGCGATCCTTTATGCGCGCGCGTCCATCTTGGGAAAGCGGGGTTTCTGGCCTTTGGGATGCTTGGTCTGTTATCTGGCGCACGCCGCCGCGCCGGCCGGCTTTTCCCGGCCGGGCATGAACCGCAGGATGCGTGAGCCTTGGCGCTGGCAGAGGCCTCGGACACCGCCGCCGCTGCCGAGCGGGCATCGGGCAGCTCCTTTTACAAGGCGATGCGCGTTCTGCCGCGCCCGCAGCGCCAGGCCATGTTCGAGATTTATTCTTTTTGCCGGCAGGTCGACGATATTGCAGATTCCAGCGAGCCGCGCGCGCTGCGGCGCGAGCAGCTCGCGCGCTGGCGCACGGACATCGATGCGCTCTACGCTGGAACCCCGGTTCCTCGCACCAAAGGCCTGGTTACCCCGGTCGCTGATTTCGGTCTGCGGCGCGAGGATTTCCATGCGGTCATCGACGGCATGGAAATGGATGTTGTTGCTGACATTCGAGCGCCCGACGAAGCAACCCTCGATATTTATTGCGACCGGGTGGCGAGCGCGGTCGGACGACTGTCGGTCCGCGTGTTCGGCATGGGGGAGCTGGACGGACTTGCGCTTGCTCACCATCTCGGACGCGCCCTGCAATTGACCAATATCCTGCGCGATCTCGATGAGGATGCCGCCGTCGGACGGCTTTATCTGCCGGCAGAGGCTTTGCACGCCGCCGGGATTGTTGCGAGGGATCCCTTGTCCGTGCTGGCCAATCCCGCGCTCGGCACCGTCTGCGCAATCCTGGTCGAGCGCGCCCGCGAGCACTTTGCGCGCGCAGACACGGTGATGGCGCGCAACCCGCGGCGTACCGTCCGCGCGCCGCGGATCATGGCGGAAGTCTATCGCATCATTCTCGATCGGCTGAACGATCGGGGCTGGTCGCATCCGCGCCGCCTGATCCGCATTCCGCGCGCGCGGCTGTTGTGGATCATCATCCGGTATGCCTTCGTCTGATGGCGGGGACGGTGCATGTCATCGGTGCCGGGCTTGCTGGCCTCGCGGCTGCGGTGCGCCTCGCCGAGCGCGGGGTCGCAGTCCGGTTGCACGAGGCTGCCGGGCAGGCGGGGGGGCGCTGCCGATCCTATCACGATCCCGCCCTCGACATGGTGATCGACAACGGCAACCATCTGCTTCTTTCCGGCAATCACGCGGCGCTTGCTTATCTCCGGGCGGTCGGCGCCGCGACCAGGCTCGTCTGGCCCGTTCATGCCGAGTTCCCATTTGTGGATCTCGCGAACGCACAGCGCTGGACGCTGCGGATCAACAACGGGCGGTTGCCGTGGTGGATCCTCGACAGAGGCCGCCGCGTGCCGGGCACGCGTGCGGCGGACTATGTTTCGCTGGCCCGGCTGCTGTGGGCCAACAGGCAAACGACAATCTGTGAAAATGTGAGGTGCACGGGCACGCTCTATGAGCGGCTCGCGCGCCCATTGTGGCTGGCGGCGCTCAACACCGATCCGCGGGAGGCGAGCGCAGCGTTGGCCGGTGCGGTGACGCGCGAGACATTGGCGCGGGGAGGGAGTGCATGCCGGCCGCTGATTGCGCGTGACGGGCTGGGAGAGGTTTTTGTCGAGCCAGCCTTGCGATTCCTGCGTGCGCGCGACGTTGCGGTTGAGCTCGGGCATCGGCTTCGGGCTATGCGTTTCACGACAGGCAAAGTCGCGGCTTTGGACTTCGGTGATGACGAAGCGGCGATCAACCCCGCCGACGCCGTGATCCTCACCGTGCCGCCCCCCGTTGCGGCTGATTTGGTCAGCGGCCTTAAAACACCCAATGAGTTTCGTGCCATCGTCAACGCGCATTTCCGGGTCGATCCACCCGCCTCGCTGGCGCCGATCATCGGGATCGTCAACGGCACCATCGAGTGGCTCTTCTCGTTCGAGCGGCGGTTGTCCGTGACCATCAGCTGTGCCGATCGCCTGCTCGACGTGCCGCGGGAGACGCTCGCGCGCAAAATCTGGGACGAGGTTGCGATGGTGGCGGGCCTTTCCAAGGAGATGCCGCCGTGGCAGATCGTGCGCGAGCGGCGCGCCACATTCGCCGCCACCCCAGCCCAAGACGCCAAACGTCCAGACGCCATCACCGCATGGAGCAATCTTTTTCTCGCCGGCGACTGGACCAACACCGGACTGCCCGCAACCATCGAAGGCGCGGTGCGCTCCGGCAATCGTGCCGCCGATCTCGCTGCGCGCGTGTAAGGATAACCTGGCTTTGCAGCAAGCTCCGGCATTGGCGAATCTCGACCGCTGCATAGACGGTGCGGCGGCTGCGCTCCTCGCATTGCAGCGGCCCGACGGGCACTGGGTGTTCGAGCTCGAAGCCGATGCGACGATTCCGGCGGAGTACGTGCTGCTGCGTCATTATCTCGGCGAGCCCGTCGACACGGAGCTCGAAGCCAAGATCGCCTCGTATCTGCGCCGCATCCAGGGCGATCATGGCGGCTGGCCGTTGTTTCGCGACGGCGCCCTCGACGTGAGCGCGAGCGTCAAGGCGTATTTCGCGCTCAAGATGATTGGCGAAGCCCCGGAGGCGCCGCACATGGCGCGCGCACGGCAAGCCATTCGCTCGCGTGGCGGCGCGGCGCGAGCGAACGTGTTCACCCGGCTGATGCTGGCGCTCTTCGGGATCATTTCATGGCGCGCTGTCCCGCTCATGCCTGTCGAGATCATGCTGCTGCCAAAGTGGTTTCCCTTCCACCTCGACAAGATCTCGTACTGGAGCCGCACCGTCATCGTCCCGCTCCTGGTATTGCAGGCGCTCAAGCCGAGGGCGCGCAATGACAAACGCGTCACCATCGAAGAGCTGTTTCTGGAACCTCCGCAGACGATTGCCGCCGCGCCGAAGGCGCCGCAGCAGAAGGCGACATGGTTCTGGTTCTTCCGCGGCGTAGATATCGTCCTGCGCATGGCAACGCCTCTTTCTCCCGCGGGCTGGCGCAAGGCCGCCATCGATCGGGCGGTGGCGTGGGTGACCGAGCGCCTCAACGGCGAGGACGGTCTCGGCGCCATCTTCCCGGCCATGGCCAACAGCGTCATGATGTTCGACGCGCTTGGTTATCCGGAAAGCGATCCCAACCGCGCAATCGCCCGCGGATCAATTGAGAAGCTCCTGGCTGTGCATGGGCACGAAGCCTATTGCCAGCCCTGCGTATCACCCGTCTGGGACACCGCGCTGACCTGTCACGCCATGCTCGAGGCCGGCGGCGATCGTGCTCAGAGCGCAGTCCGGCGCGGCCTGCAATGGCTGGTGCCGCGGCAGATTCTCGATGTCCGCGGGGACTGGTCGGCGCGGCGGCCCAATCTGCGTCCCGGCGGCTGGGCATTCCAGTACGCCAACCCGCATTACCCCGACGTCGATGACACCGCCGTCGCGGTGATGGCGATGGACCGTCTTGCGGCTGCCGAGTTTCGCGCCTCCATGGCGCCCGCGCACGAATGGATCGTCGGCATGCAAAGCGGTAACGGCGGCTGGGGCGCGTTCGATGCCGACAACGAGCACTACTATCTCAACAACATTCCATTCGCCGACCACGGCGCCTTGCTCGATCCCCCTACCGAGGATGTCACCGCGCGCTGTCTGTCCATGCTGGCGCAGCTCGGCGAGACGTCGCAGAGCAGCGCGGCGGTCCGGCGCGCCATTGATTATCTGCGCCGCACGCAGTTGCCCGATGGGAGCTGGTACGGCCGTTGGGGCATGAATTACATCTATGGCACCTGGTCGGTGCTGTGCGCGCTCAACGCCGCTGGTCTGGATCATGCTGCGCCGGAGCTTCGCGACGCCGTCGCGTGGCTCTTACGGATTCAAAATGCGGATGGCGGCTGGGGCGAGGACGGCTCGAGCTATCGGCTCGATTATCAAGGCTACGCGCCGGCGTCGAGCACAGCCTCGCAAACCGCCTGGGCGCTTCTGGGCTTGATGGCCGCCGGCGAGGTCGATCATCTGGCGGTCGCTCGCGGGATCGAATATCTCACGCGCGCTCAGGCCGCGGACGGTTTCTGGGACGAGCCGCGCTATACGGCGACCGGATTTCCGCGCGTGTTCTATCTGCGCTACCACGGCTATTCCAAATTCTTTCCGCTCTGGGCTCTTGCGCGCTACCGCAACCTCAAGGCCGCGAACTCCCGTTCGGTGGCCTTCGGGATGTGAAAGTGCGCTGCGCGTATCGGCACTACTGACCTTAGGGTACCAGTGACGGATGCAGTCGCGTATCGAGTGCAAATGTCTCTTGTGACCTGACTGCATACGCTTTTGCCGCCGTCGAGCCGACGAAAATAAGATTCCAGCTTGAGGTTGACACTACACTCGGAATCAGAACGAATTTGTGCTTGGTAAGCAATTCATCCCCGAAAGCTTGCTGCCCAGCGCTTGGTATGCCCGGCCTTAACCAGTTCGGATTCGGAACTGTTGCTGGCTCGACTATGAATACGCTTGCTGCGTCTACATCGATTGCCGTGAGCACATGCGGAACAGTGTCCAGGGCCTTGAAACCTTTGTGCACCGCGACCTCAAGTATCGCTGTAGCCGGATCTATCGAGCAGTACACCGCCCGAACGCCCTTGCTATTCCAGCGGCCTCCTACCAGATAAGCGCCTTCGCCGCTGTCCCAGATCGTTGCGTGCTTAGCCACATCCAAGCGCCACGCGACAAGCTCAGTGCCGCCGAGCGGCGCTGGCAGCGGCGTCACGCGTAAACGCCATACTCAAGGCGAACTAGAAAATCCTCAACCAATTCGACACCCGCCGGCGTAGCTAATAAATCTATTGGTCGCCGCTGGTTTAAGCCCATGGCCGGCTGCTCCAACCATTGCTCCGCTCCTTTCTTGGACCCGAAAACGGCAGTTGCTTTGGCTAAGATTTCGGCCAGCTTCCAGGTTCGCCCGCTTTGCTCCGGATTGAGCTGCTTCGCGCTCGTAGAGGTGTGCCGTTGGTATGTACGCTGACTCATTCCGACAGCTCTCGCAAAGGATTCGTCCCAACGAAGAAGCACCAGGTTTTGCACGAGATGAGTCAAAGCCTTCGTAGGCAGCCCCCGCAGAAGCATCTCATGCGCTTCGAGGGGATTTCGCGGCACCTTTCGAAGCGTGTGCGGGGCGCCCAGCAATCCAGCCACTTCGGCCAGCCTGGCGACTAGCGGGCTCTGTTCCGTATCCAGATCAGTCATCGCAGCCTGCGTCAATTGTCGTTTTTTATATGACAGATGACGTAATTGGATTCAAGAGGCTCAAAACCTTGAAAACGCCAATTCTCCATGGGCCTGTACCCCTGGGTTTTTGAATTCGTCGCCAAGAGGGAGCCAAAAAATGCTGAAAGCGATCGCAGCCGCAGCGGCAATTGCGGGCGTCCTTGCCTCATCGTCCGTTCAATCGCAGGGGATTCAGCTGCAAATGTCGGACAACGATTTATCGCAATATTGCTTCTGGAACGGGCGAATGTTCTCGATCGGATCTTTCTTTTGCGTGGAGAAGAACAAAATGCTCTTGTGCAATGTGACCGGTAAGGACACCGGTCCGAGGGGCGAGCGCGCCTCCTGGGCCACAACGGACCGCACAGCCTGCACCAAGGCGGATATCCCGAAGTAGAGTGCTTGAACTCGGCGCCCCGAAGAGAGGCGGGGCAGGGTGCGCTACTCGGCTGCTTCCAGCGGCGCGACGGAGCGTTTGGGCGCCGCATGGATTGCGGCGAGCTCCTGCTCGACATGGCGGGAAAAGACAAATTGCGCCGGCCGTTGATTGTCGAGCGCAATTTCAGGCGCCATCGGGCCCTGCGTGCGCACACCGAACAGCGCCACCTTGATGGCCTGCCAGGGCCGCGCAATCGTCGCTTCGGCGGCGGTCGCCTCATAGCCGCAATGCGCCATGCAGTTCGCGCATTTCTCGTATTTACCGGTGCCGTAGGAGTCCCACTCCGTCGTCTCCATCAGCTCGCGGAAGGTTTTCGCGTAGCCTTCCCCGAGAAGATAGCAGGGCTTCTGCCAACCAAAGATGTTTCGCGTCGGCATGCCCCACGGCGTGCAGTGGTAGGTCTGATTGCCGGCGAGAAAATCGAGAAACAGGTTCGAGTGGATGAAATTCCAATTCTTCCCCTTGCCCAGGCTGAATACCTTGCGAAACAACTCCTTGGTCTTGCGCCTGTTGAGAAAATGCTCCTGATCCGGAGCACGCTCATAGGCATAGCCGGGAGAGATGGAAACTCCAACACCGAGCTCCTTTGCATGATCGAGGAATGCCGCGATCTCCGCCGGCGGATGGCCGTCATAGATCGTGGCGTTGACGTTGACCGTAAACCCCTTCGCTTTCGCTGCCTTTATGGCTGCCACCGCACGGTCGAAGACGCCTTCCTGACACACGGATTTATCGTGATGCTCGCGCAGGCCGTCGAGATGCACCGAAAAGAACAGATAGGGAGACGGATTGAACAGATGCAGCTTCTTTTCCAGAAGGAGCGCATTCGTGCACAGGGAAACGAATTTCTTTCTGGCCACCAAACCTTTGACGATCTCTCCGATCTCGCGATGAATGAGCGGCTCTCCCCCTGGGATCGCCACCATTGGAGCGCCGCATTCGTCGGCAGCGTCCAGGCACTCGTTGACCGAAAGGCGACGATTCAAGATGGCATCGGGATAATCGATTTTGCCGCAACCGAAGCACGCAAGATTGCAGCGGAACAACGGCTCAAGCATGAGGACCAGCGGATAGCGCTTCCGGCCCAGCAGCTTCTGCTTGAGGATGTAGGCGCCGATGCGCGCTTCCTTGAAGAACGGAACCTGCATGCTTCTGGTATCTCTCCTCTGGCCCGCTGCTTGGGCGACCACCGTATCGTGGCAATATGCGGCCAACGCAGAGCAAAGTCGAGACTTTCGGCAAAATGCGTGTTGCGTCGGGCGTCTCTCCTTCGGGAAACGTCCTTGAGGGAGATCGGTTCAGCCGCTCACGATTTGGCGAGTGGGGAGCTGCAAGCCAGCGGTGGCCGACCTTAATAGTTGTCAATGCATTGACTTGCCTGATATGCGGCCTGCGGCGCGCGCTCGGGTCTCGGATTGCAGAAGTCAGGATAGCTCATGTTGCAGAAAGCGATTGTCAGCACAGTGGGGTTCTGCGTCCACTATGCCGCGCAAATCATTGTCCTGGCTTTGCTTTTGTGTCTGGGCACCGGCTTCTATGCGGCAACCCATTTCGCGTTGGACGCCGACGTCAACAAGCTCATATCCACGGACCTCCCCTGGAGGCAGCGCGAGGCGACTATCGAAAGCTTATTCCCATCCAAGCATGAAATGATTCTAGTCGTGCTTGACGCACCGACGTCCGAGCTCGCATCGCAGGCCAGTGCCGCACTCGTTGCAAGGCTCTCCGGGCAAAAGGATCTGTTCCATGATGTGAGCGATGCGGGGGGAGGGCCGTTCTTCGAGAAAAACGGGCTTCTTTTTCTACCAACGAACGAAGTGGTGGAGACCACAAAACGGCTCGCGGACGCAAAGCCAATCATCCAGACGTTGGCGCAGGACGGCAACCTGCGCGGCCTGAGCACGGCGCTGAACTATGGCCTGCTCGGCGTTCGGACGAAGCGGTTCCCGCTCGACAACCTTGCCGGAACCTTGAACATGGTTTCGGACACTTTCGATTCGGTCATCGCGGATCGCCCGGCGAGCTTCTCCTGGCGTGCGATGCTCAATGGCGCGCCGGCTACGCCGGGCGAGCGGCGCCGGTTTATCGACGTCAGGCCGGTGCTCGACTTTACCGCGCTCCTGCCAGGGAAAGCCGCCACCGACGCGATCCGTCAGGCCGCATCGGACTTGGGCCTTGCTGCCAAGTATCGGGCGACATTGCGGCTGACCGGCGAGGTGGCGATTGCCGACGAGGAATATGCCACCCTTCAGGAAGGCGCCTTCGTCAACACCACCGCCACCATCGTCGTTGTGCTCACCATCCTGTGGCTCGCCCTGCGCTCTCCGCGACTGATCCTTGCCGTCTTCGTCAGCCTGCTCGTCGGCTTCTCCATTACCGCCGCGGTCGGATTGGCGCTTGTCGGAGCGCTCAACCTGATCTCGGTCGCCTTCGCCGTTCTCTTCATTGGCCTTGGCGTCGATTTCGGCATTCAGTTCAGCGTGCGGTATCGCGCCGAACGCCACGCGGTCGATGATCTTCGCCAGGCGCTTCTCAACACTGCAAAACATGTTGGTGCGCCGCTCACGCTTGCAGCGGCGGCGACAGCGGCCGGCTTTCTCTCGTTCCTGCCGACCGACTACAAGGGTCTCTCCGAGCTCGGTCTTCTTGCCGGTCTCGGCATGATCGTTGCCTTCCTGACCAGCGTCACGCTTATTCCGTCTCTGCTAATGGTGTTGGGTCCTCCCGGCGAGCCTGCCGAGATGGGGTTTAAGGCGCTTGCTCCAGTGGATCGATTCATGGAGCGCCGGCGCATCCCGATCATCATCGGCACTGCGCTTGTTGTCGTTGCAGGCTTGCCGTTGCTGTATTGGCTGCAGTTCGATTTCAACCCGCTCAATCTGCGAAGCTCCAAGGTCGAATCGGTGGCGACCTTCCTTGATTTGCGCAGTGATCCCGCGCTGGGCGCGAGCTCCATTTACGTGCTTGCACCTGACAGGGAGGCGGCGGAACGAGACGCGCAAAAACTGGCAAGGTTGCCCGAGGTCGCGAGCGTACGCACGCTGGAGAGCTTCGTTCCGTCTGATCAGGAGCCTAAGCTTGCGGCCATCCGGCAGCTCGCGACCGTGCTCAATCCGGTGCTCCAGCCCGACCCCAACAAGAAGCCGCCGAGCGACGCCGACAATGTGGCCGCTCTCGAGGCGGTAACAAAAGCGTTGAACCAGGCTGCCGGCACCGAAACCGGCAAAGGCGCCGGGGCTGCCACGCGTCTATCGGCAGCTCTCGCAAAATTGGCGCAGGGTGATGAAGCCCTGCGGGGGCGCGCGCAGGCCGCTATGATACGTCCCCTGCACACGGCGCTCGACGAGCTGCGCAATTACCTGCAGGCACAGCCGGTGACGCTTGAGACACTGCCGCCCGAAATAGCGCGCGAGTGGGTAACCCAGGACGGTCGCTTCAAGGTCGAGATTCTGCCGAAAGGCGATCCCAACGATAACGAGACGCTGCGCCGGTTCGCGAGCGCGGTGCAGGATGCGGAGCCGAACGCCATCGGCGGTCCCATCTCGATTCTCGAATCGGGCCGCACCGTCGTTCGCGCTTTCTTCGAAGCAGGTTTCTGGGCGCTTGCTTCCATAGCCGTTCTGCTCTGGATCGTGCTGCGCCGGTTCGGCGACGTTCTCCTCACTCTTATTCCTTTGCTGATGGCGGGTGTCGTGACGATGGAGCTCATGGTGCTCTTCGACATGAAGCTCAATTTCGCCAACATCATTGCGCTGCCGCTTCTGCTTGGCGTCGGCGTGGCGTTCAAGATCTACTACATCATGGCTTGGCGCGCCGGGGAAACCGATCTGCTGCAATCGAGCCTCACGCGCGCCGTCATGTTCAGCGCGCTCACGACAGCCACCGCCTTCGGCAGCCTGTGGTTATCCAGCCATCCCGGTACGTCGAGCATGGGCAAGCTGATGGCGCTCGCGCTGGTCACGACCATGGCGGCGGCAGTGCTGTTTCAGCCGGTGCTGATGGGCCCGCCGCGGGAAAACGCGCCCAAGGCGTAGGTTGGGTCGAGCTTGCGAGACCCAACAACTTGATTGCCGCGCCATGTTGGGTCTCGCGAAGAACTCGACCCAACCTACGCAACTTAGCCAGCCTACAAATGGTGAAGGAAATATCGATGGCCAAGCTCGACGCGTTGATTGAGGAGCTCGTCACCGCCAATCGTATTCTCGCGCGCGAGAACGTCGTGGATTCGTTCGGTCACATCAGCGTTCGCCATCCCGACAGCCCGCAACGCTACCTGCTGTCGCGTTCGCGCGCGCCCGACTGCATCGAGAGTGACGACATCATGGAGTTTACCCTCGATGGTGCGGCCGTCGATGCGCGTGGACACGCGCCCTATCTCGAGCGTTTCATCCACGGCGCGTTGTACGAAGCGCGTCCGGACGTGATGTCTGTGGTGCACAACCACAGCGAAAGCGTCATTCCGTTTGGCGTCACCGGGCGCAAGATCAGGCCGATCTACCATATGGGCGCCTCGATCGGGCACGAAGTGCCGGTATGGGATTCCCATGATCGTTTCGGTGATACGGCCCTGCTTGTCGAGAACATGGACATGGGCCGCGATCTGGCGAAATGCATCGGCGGCGGCGCCACCGCGCTCATGCGCGGCCACGGCGCGACGGTTGCGGGCGCAAGCATTCGTCATGCTGTCTACGTTTCGGTCTATCTGGAGGTGAATGCGCGCCTTCAGAAACAGGCCATGGACATGTGCGAGATGGACATGGGCAACATCCGGTTCCTCACGCCCGGGGAGGTCGACAAGGTCGTAACGCGGACCGGGTCTTATGGGATTGCGCGCGCTTGGGAGAACTGGTGCCGGCGGGCAGGGCGGCCCTACCGGCCGCAACAAAGCTGACGGTCTGAGACTAACGGTTCATTTCCCTCTACCTTGTTCCTGATATGCTGCCGCACCGCTGCGGCGCGCATGCAAACCGCGTGCTGCGCCGGACTGCAGCGAGATTAAAGAGAACGCCCCGAGAACCATATGGCTGCCGTGTCCGCGCCGTTGGGAAGAATTGAGGCCGCTTCGCCCAGCGCAGCTCCGGCCGACGCCATTCTCTCAGTCGATGACATCGTCAAGCGTTTCGAGACACCGGACGGCGTCCTCACCGCCGTGGATCACGTCTCGCTCGGTGTCTCGCCCGGAGAGTTTTTGGGGGTGATCGGCCCG
Source organism: uncultured Alphaproteobacteria bacterium (assembly GCA_963841105.1). Taxonomy (GTDB): domain Bacteria; phylum Pseudomonadota; class Alphaproteobacteria; order Rhizobiales; family Xanthobacteraceae; genus VAZQ01. Next base: position 44,098 of record CAWJCB010000015.1, on the reverse strand, counting down.
TCCGGATGCGGCAAATCGACACTATTCAACGTGATCGGCGGCCTGCTCGAAGATTACGAGGGGCGAGTTACGGTTTCCGGCGAGCGCGTGCGAGGCCCGCACCCCGCAATCGGCATGATCTTCCAGGAGGAGTCTACTTTTCCCTGGCGCAACGTTCTCGACAACGTCGCCTTCCCGCTCGAGATCGCCGGAATGCCAAAGGCGGAGCGCTACGAGCGCGCGCGCCACTTCGTCAAGCTGGTCGGGCTCGACGGCTTCGAGCGGCGGCATCCAGCGGAGCTTTCAGGCGGGATGCGCCAGCGCGTCTCCATGGCGCGCACCCTTGCCGCGCAACCGAAAATCCTGCTGATGGATGAGCCCTTCGCCGCGCTTGACGAGCAGACTCGCCTCCTGCTTGGCGACAAAGTCCTCCAGATTCAGCAGGAGCTCAATCAGACCACGCTGCTCATCACCCACAACATCACCGAGGCGGTGCAGCTGTCCGACCGTATCGTGGTGATGACCTATCGCCCCGGCAAGGTGAAGCGGATCGTGGATGTCGACTTGCCGCGGCCGCGCACCTCGGAGATCGTCTCAAGCGAGGCGTTTGGGCGCTGCGTGGCGCAGGTCTGGAGCGATCTTCGGGAAGAGGCAACGCGAGGGTTGCAGGATCAGGAAAGCGAAAAGCTGCGCGCGGGCCACATCGGATGACGGCGCTCACGCTGAGCAACCGCAAATACGCTCCCGCGGTGGTCGGCCTCGGTTCATTGGCAGCCTTTGTTGCGCTGGTCGAGCTTCTCATCCGCGCCGGCCTCATCAACCGCTTCATCGTTCCCATGCCGTCCGAGATCATCGCCGCATTTCCGCGGGTGATCATCGAGGAGAACGTGCTGTCGCGCTTTCTTCTCACCGCCGGTGAGGCGTTCGCGGCCAGCATCCTGGTCACCGTTTTCGGCGTGGCGGGCGGCGTGCTGCTCTATCGCTATTACCTGCTGCGGCTTGCCACCGAGACCTGGGTGGCGGCGGTTGCCGCTGCGCCGCTTGTGCTGATGTATCCTTTGTACCTGGTCATTTTCGGCCGCAGCGCCTTGACCATTGTGATGATGGGCTTCACCGCCGGCCTTGCTCCCATCATCCTCAAGACGCTGGAAGGCCTCTCTGGCACGCGGCGTGTGCTCATCAATGTGGGAAAGAGCTTCAACCTTACGCGTTCTCAGCAATTCTGGAAGATTCTCTTTCCGGCGGCGTTGCCGACCATCTTTGTCGGGTTGCGGCTTGGCATGATCTTCTCGCTCATCAATATCGTCGGAGTCGAGTTCCTCATCAATTTTGGCGGGCTGGGGCAACTGATCAACGAGCTGGCCGAGCGTTACGACCTTCCCGGAACCTATGCGGCCATCTGTTTTGTCATCCTGGTCAGCGTGTGCGTGTTCGTCGTCATGGAGAAGCTCGAGCGATGGCTGCGACCGATCAGCTGAGCCTGCCGGCAGCAAGGCGCCCGCTCTGGCAGATACGGCCGGTCACGACCGTGCGCATCGCCATTGTGGTCATCAGCCTCATCGCCTGGGAGGCGCTTGCCGACTCCGGGCTTCTCTACCGCGACGTGGTCCCATCCCTCGTTGCGATCGGCAGGGCGCTCTACATCACGCTGAGCGACCCGAGCTTTTATTTCAATCTCGGAACGACCGCCTACGAGATCGCAGTTGCCATGCTTATCGGCGGCTTGAGCGGGCTTGCCGTCGGGATTGTGCTCGGCGGCAGCACGTTCATGTCCCGCGCTTATGAAGCCTACCTCTACTATCTCGGGCCCTGTCCGAAGATCATTTTTTTTCCCATCATGATCATGTGGTTCGGCGTCGGCCCCGGATCGAAGATCGCCATGGGCGCGATATCGTGCTTCTTCCCGGTGGCGCTCAATGCCGCCGGCGGAATGCGCGAGATCGACAAGGTGCTCATCCGCGTGGGCAGGAGCTTCCGCGCCAACACATGGCAGATGGTCACGAAGGTCTATCTTCCCGCCATGCGTCACCCCGTCATCAACGGCGTGCGGCTGGGGCTTGGTGTGGCCCTCATCGGCACGCTGCTTGCGGAAACCAAGCTGTCGAACCGCGGCATCGGTTTCCTCGTGATCCAGGCCTACAGCATCTTCAACATGCCGCAGATGTATGCGCTTCTCATCATCTTGTTCGTGATCTCGATCGGCGCCAATTCGCTGATCGGCCGCGTCGGCGGCCTGCACAAAATCCACCGCGCGTGAGAAATTCGCTTACCATGACAGGGGGTGTCATCGCCCGCTTCAGGCGGGCGATCCGGTAACCACTGCTCTTTGCAGGGGGTGCGTCTGTTGGTCGCCTACTGAGAGTGGAGGCTACTGGATGCCCCGCATGCGCGGGCATGACGCTTTGCAAACCAAGCTACACCCGCGCCATCGCCTGCACTTCACGCGGGAAGAGGTCCTCGACCGTCATTCGCCGATGCGTCACGCCCTGGTCGTGGGCATAACGGCAGAATGCTTCGAGGGTAGGCCGGCTCGCCTCGATTCCGTAGGGATAGGGATCTGGCCCGCAGCTTGCGTGAATCTCGTCAGTCATGGCGGCGGCCCATGGAAGCGGGATGCGGGCGCAGGTGAAGTCGCGCAGCCGATCGAGGCAACGGCGCTTTGCGGCATCGAACATCTTGAAGAGATTCACCGCGATCCACGGATGCTGCTCGAACACCGCGCGCCGGATGGTGACGATATGCATGATCGGGAAGATACCGGTCGCCTTGAAGAAGCGCTCCTCCTCCGCGCGATAGTCCGGGAAGAGGCGCAGCACCGGGCCGCCCGCGGCAAATCCTTCCGGCGCGCGGGCGGAGATCACCGCATCGACCTCCCCGCTCGCCAGCATGGCGGAGAGGCTCGTATGCGGACGCCCCTCACAGGATATCCCCGCGGGCAGTCTCAGTTTTACCTTTTCTGTGCGTCCGGGCTCGTTGACGCCCGCCTGCAGCCACCGGACCTTTCGCAGATCGACGCCATAGTCCTCGGCGAGGAAGCCGCGCACATAGATGCCGGCGGTTTGCGCCCATTCCGGGATACCGGCCGTGCGTCCTTCCGATATCCTTCGGGGTGCGGATGCCGGCGTCGCGGCGCACATAGATGGCAGAATGGCGATGCACGCGGGAAGGAAACACCGGGATGGCGAGCATGGACGCGTCGCCCTGCGAGGCGAGCGAAATATACTTGCCGAACGAGAGCTCCGACACGTCCCATTCGAGGCTGCGCGTGAAGCGGAACGTGATCTCCTCGATGGAAGGAAAGATCAGCGGCGTGAGCGTGATGCCGTCGGCATGCACGAGCCCTTGCGCGATCTCGCGTACATGCTCGTAGTCGCAGATCGCGAGCGTCAGATGCACGGAGGCGACTGCGCCCGAGCTGATGATCTGTGGAACGCGCTCGTCTGGCGCCGGGCCAGTCATGTCACCGTCGCCGTCAGTTTTCTCCGTGCCCGCCGATCTTGCCGATATGATGCTGCGCATAGAGCTCAAGACCGAGCTTGGCAACGAGGTCGAGCTGGGTCTCGAGCAGATCGATGTGGTCCTCCTCATCAGCCATCACTGACTTCGAACAGGTCGCGTGTCACATAATCCCGCACCGCGTGGCAATGCGTGGCGGCTTCCTCATAGAGAGCGCGGGCGGACATCTCCGTCGCCAGGTCGCAGTCGAGCACCTCCTTGACGTTCTGACCGATGTGCAGCGGATCGAGCACCTGCATGTTGGGAAAGCCGTCAAGAAAAATGATGCGCTTGACCAGCTTGTCGGCGTGCTGCATTTCCTCGATGGATTCCTTGCGCCATTGCTTGGCCAGATCGTTGTAACCCCAATTCTCGAGCAGCCGGTAATGCAGCCAATACTGGTTGACCGCAGTCAACTCGTGCCGCAGCGCCTTGTTGAGAAACTCAATGACTCTCTGCATCACCCTGCATAACCGCGCTCCTGTTCTGGGTGGCTCGGGGCGATGCCTTCGCCTTGGGCTCGCACCAGCGAATAATTCCAAAAGTGCGCTGCCGGGGACCCGGCAGCGCTTTGCGATGACGAATAGGATTGGCAGAATAGCCTAAAGCTGGTCCGCAGGTACGGCAAAGATGGGGTCTTCGCCGGCAAAGGCATCCCCGACTTCCGCCGAGCCGCACGCCTCTTCGATAATCCTGCGGATAGTGCGGGCGCAGCGTCCGCACTGGGGGCTGCAGCCGAGACAACCATAGACTTGGCTCGTGGAGCGGCCCTCCGCCATGCTGGCGGCGGTACGCACCTGATGGTCGCTCAACACGTTGCAGGAACAGACGATCATGGAGATTCCGACTTGGTCAGCGCAGGCCAGCTATCCTCGTTTCGATAGCCGGTGCCTTGATCCGAGTCAAAAACCAAAACGGCTTTTTCGAGATGTTCTAAACAGCAGCGAGCTCTCTTCGCCCCGCGGCGATCCGCGCCGCGATTGGCGCGGAGGCGACCGGCCATGTCGTGCTTGGCGCAAGTGCTCGGCATCTTGTCGGGGATCCTGTCGGGATCCTGGCAAGACAGCTTTTGCTGTGGCAGTGCCGACACACGCACCAGGAAAACCGACAACTGCATTGCATGCCGGTGTTCACGGGTTGCATGGGATGCACAATTTGAAATTAGAACGAATCCAGGCAGTGACCGAAGACCCAAGAGCAATTGCTTGATTCCGATATTCTGGAATTAGAATAGAACCAAACTGATCTTATTTGAGCCGTTCTAATCGGAGCGCCGCTCGTTGACTCCGATCAACGACGCAATCAATCTCGCCACCGCTGAATGCACAAATAATTCTGTTCTTGCGCAGTCGCGGGGTTGATCATGCTCTCCTTTGTTTGCTCATGTCTCGCCAGAATGCGCTGCGCCAATCGTTGTATTGTCATTGCGGCGGCGCTGGCTGCGTTGCTGACGGATGTGGCTGGCGCCGCGGATAAGCCCGTGGCAAGCAAGGCGCCTTCGATGCAAAGCTGCGCCGCGGATTGGTGGCGGGGCTGGTATCTGGGCCTGAATTTCGCCGGGGTCGGCTACACCGCCCATCGCACCGATGAGGATGGGCAGCTGATCAACGTCGCCAGCTACACGCAGAAGCAAACAGGGTTCCTTGGCGGTGCGCAGGGGGGGCACAACTGGACGAGCTGCAACGCCCTCTTCGGCATCGAGATTGACGGCAGCGCCGGAAGCGTAAACGCCTCGACCGGTTTGCTGCCCAATACGGCGAACGCCGACGTCTCCATCACCAGCCGCTTCAACGACTTGATTACGGCGCGTGCTCGCACCGGGATCGCATTGGATAACCTCCTGCTTTATCTCAGCGGGGGTGTCGCCGCGGTTCACACGCTCACCACTTACCTCAACCTGGCGAGCGATCAGTTCACCTTCAGCGATTGGCGATGGGGTTGGGTCGCCGGCGCCGGCGCCGAGCTGGCCGTTACGACGAACATCAGTCTGCGTTCCGAGCTGCTCTATGTCGGCGTCGCGGACCGCACCTACACGTTCGTCAGCCCGACGCTCGGGATCGGAAACTTCGCGCACTCCGATTCGATGTGGATCGGGCGGGTCGGCCTCAATGTGAAGCTCGGCTTCGATCCCGCGATCCCGACGTACTGAAGCCGCGAGCCCGCATTCCATGTCGAAGCCGCATCTCACGTTGACATTACTGCTGACCACCACCGCCGTGATCAGCCTGAACGGGCGACTTGCTCTCGCTGAGCCGGCCAAAGCTTCCCCGGCGAAAACTGCCGCGGCAACACCGGCTCCGCAGCAAGTCTCGACCGAGGAGCTGCTGAGGAACTTGCAATGCATGGAGCAGCGCGTCCGTGCGCTTGAGAGCAAGCTCAAGTCGCAGCAGCCTGCGTCGAGCACCGAAACTCAAGGCGGTGCGGCGGAAATCCCGAAACCTTTCCCGATGCGCATGGTGCGGGGCGAGAAGCCCAATAGGCTTTCGCAAACCAATGAGCCTGCCGCCGGAGCCGGCGCGCCCGATTTCGCCGGCAAAGCCCGAGACGCCGGCAAAGCCCGAGACGTTGCCGACGGCGCCCGCTGCTCCATCAAAGACAGCCGCCGATCCCTGCGCGCCTGCGGCGAAGTCCGCAGCAACAGCGCAAAATGGAAAAACGGGCCAGCAGTTGCTGCCGCCGCTGCCGGGCGGGTCGGCGCCAGCCGCGGGCGCATCGCCGGCACCCACCCAGCAGGATTTGCTGCCGCCGCTCCCGGGCGGACCGGCATCGACCCCGAACCCGAGCACGCCCGCCGGCAAGGGCATCCTTGGTTCCATCGACTTTCCGGTGCCCGGTCTGAGCATCGGCGCTTATGGCGAGATCAAATATGGCGCCATTCAAAATCCGGCCGCGAGCGGCCAATGGCAGAACGGTTTCGACGCGCATCGCCTGGTTCTGTTGCCGACCTATGCGATCACCCCCAACATTATCTTCAATGCGGAGATCGAGTTCGAGCACGGCGGGATTGCATTCGACTCCGACGACAAACTGCACGGCTCGGTCGATGTCGAGCAGATTTTCGTCGACTTTCTGATCTCGGACAAGCTCAACTGGCGCGCGCCCGGCATCGATCTGGTGCCGATCGGCTATATCAACCAGCACCACGAGCCGACGCAGTTCTACAGCGTCAAGCGGCCCGAGCTCTACAACGGGCTCATTCCTTCGACCTGGAGAGTGCCGGCCACCAGCATCTACGGGACAATTGCCGACGGAATTAAATACCAGCTGCAAATGAGCAGCAGCCTTGAGGATTTCGGCGATGATTTCGGCTTGCGGACAGATGCCAATACCGTCCCGATCTCGGATCCGATCACCGGCCTGCCGATACCATACGGTGCCGGCATCACCGGCTTGGAAGCGCTCGGTCTGTCACGTCCGGTGGTCGGCGATTTCCGTCAGCTCAGCAATGATCTGGCATGGGCGGGGAAGCTCGATTTTTCTCCTCCGGCAATTCCGGGGCTGGGCTTCAGCCTAAGCGCCTACTACACGCCGAATACCACGCCGCGTGGCGCACACGATAATTTCGGCAATCCGCTCGGGCGCTCGAGCCTCACCATGTTCGACGCGGAGTTCCGCTATCGCATCCCCAAGACCTGGGTGGAATTGCGCGGAGAGTACGTGCGCACCAACTTTGGCAGCCCGGTGAATCTACGCGCCAATAACGACGGCGATCCCACCAACAATGTTGGCAGCTTCATGTACGGATACTCCGGCGAGATCGCATTGCACATCCCTCTCGGCACGATACTGAGCAGCGAGTGGAAGGCGGTTCCGTTCTATCGCTATACCTATCAGAACTTTCAGACCTGCGGATACGGCCAGCCCAGCGGTGTCACCGGAACCGACTTCTGTCTGTCGACCGGCGCCGGGCAGACGCGCTTCCAGGACTTTGGCGTCGCCGTTTTCCCGTCACCCAAGATCGTGCTCAAGGCGACGTACCAGCGGGTCCGCAATAACGATCCCCTCGGCGCGCAGTCGGATTCGATCTTGGGTGGCGTGGGATTCTTTTTCTGATGTCGAGTAGTCCGCGGTTCAGGTGGCGACGGATGTGATGGGGCGCGGATAGCGCATGACGAACAGATGGATGCACTGGACGGCACCCGCCGCGCTCGTCATGTCCGTCGGCTCCGCCGCGCATGCGGTGCAATATATGACGCTTGCCGAAGCGCAAAGGCATGCCTTCCCCGCGGCCTCGAGCTTCACGGTGGTGCAGGCCGACCGCATCTGGCGCGCCGAAGCAGGCGGCCGCCTGCTTGGCTTCTTCATCTTCGATCGTGTCATCGGAAAGCATCTTTACATCGATTACGCGGTCTCCCTCGACCCCGGCGGGCGCATCCGTCAGGTGGACATCCTGCAGTATCGCGAGTCCTACGGCGGCGAGATCAGGAGCGCGAGCTGGCTTGCGCAATTCGCCGGCAAGAGCAATGCCAGCGCGCTGCAGGTCGGCAACGATATCCGCAATATCTCCGGGGCGACGTTGTCGTCGCATCACGTCGCCGAAGGCGTGAAGAGGATCATGGCCATTGCCAACCGCCTCAAATAGCGTTCGGCGCGCGCGACCGCTGCTGGGCACGTTTGTGGAGATTGCCGTTGCCGGCGCTCCGCCGGCCGCCATGAATGCCGCCGTCGAGGCTGCGTTCGGCGCAGTTGCTCAAGTGCACCGGCTGATGAGCTTCCACGAAGCGGAAAGCGATGTTCGCCGCCTCAACGCTCATGCCTGGAAAAATCCGGTTTGCGTGCATGGCTGGACCTACGGCGTGTTGCAAGCGGCGATTGATCTGCATCGCCGCTCGGGGGGCATTTTCGACATCGCAGTCGCACCGGCGTTGCAGCGGATTGGCGTGCTGCCGGCCGTGGGAGATGAGGCGGAAGGCGGTTGCGTAAGTTTGGCGACAACTCATGCCATCGAGTTGCTCCCGGCGCGGCGCGTTCATTTCAAGAATCGCAACACCAGGATCGACCTGGGCGGCATTGCCAAAGGCTTTGCTGTGGATTGCGCCCTGGAGGCGCTTCGCCGCCATGACATGCCGATGGGCCTGGTCAATGCCGGAGGCGATTTGGCCGCCTTCGGACAAAGACCATGGCGCGTGGACATTCGCGACCCGCGCGATCCCGGGCGGCTCATATGCACAAGGGAGTTGAGCAACGCCGCGATTGCATCGAGCGGCGCCGGCTGCGACCCGTTCCGTTCTACCCGGCCGATCGCTCCCGCCATTATTGATCCTCGCACCGGCAGTCCGCCCACGCGCATTCGCGGCGCGACCGTGCGCGCACCGGTCTGCATGCTTGCCGATGCCTTGACAAAGGTCGTCATGATCACCGGAGAATCCGCAGTCGATTTGCTGAGGCAGTGCGACGCTGGCGCATTGTTGCTTTCGCTCAATGGCCGGATCCGGATGACTCGCGACTTCGAAAGCGCTGTGTGCCTTGCGGCTTGATCCTCGCTTCCGGGTCGCGCTCTATCTCGCCTTTTCAGTTCTTTTCGTCACAGGCGTCGCTTGGCTCGTCACCGACCAGATGAAAGCCGCGCCGGACCCCGGTGAGTCCTGGCAGATCGCCTCGGCCTACCTCCTCATGACCCATGGCGCCGCCGCCATGGCGATGCTGATGATGTTCGGCGCGCTCTTTCCGCTGCACATGCAGGGCAACTGGCGCAGGCGGCGAAACCGATTAACGGGCGCTCTCATGTTGAGCTCGAATGCGCTGCTCGTCATCACTTCATTGGGTCTCTATTACGCCGGATCGGAGACGGTACGGCCATGGATGAGCGCCGTTCACATCGGCGCTGGTCTATGCCTGCCTGTGCTGCTCTTCGCGCATGTTATCCTCGGCCGGCGCAGCCGCTTGTAAACGTGGTGCCGTGTGGAGAAATAGCGCCCGCGTGTGGTATTTTGAGTCGGATTCCTCAGCGCAAATGAAAACGCATTCCTCCAATCACGCCGCTCATGCACCTGGGCATGTTCATGCGCCGAAGAATTTCGGCTTGGCTTTCGCCATCGGAATTGGCCTCAATACTGCTTTCGTTGTCGTGGAATTCGTTTATGGCCTGATCAGCAACTCCGTCGCGCTGATTGCCGATGCCGGCCACAACCTGTCCGACGTCTTGAGTCTGGTGATTGCCTGGAGTGCGACAGTCCTGGCCAGGCAGCCTCCGTCCAAACATTACACCTATGGCCTGCGCGGCTCGTCCATTCTTGCCGCCCTGTTCAACGCCATGTTCCTGCTGACCACCATTGGCGCCATTGCATGGGAAGCCGTTCTGAGATTCGGCCACCCGCAGCCTACAGCCGGCCGAACGGTGATGGTCATTGCGGCCATCGGGATTGCCGTCAATGGCGTGACGGCCTTAATGTTCGCGTCAGGACGCAAGACAGACATAAACATTCGTGGGGCATTTCTGCACATGGCGGCGGATGCCGTGGTGTCCGTCGGGGTTCTGCTGGCTGGTGGGATCATTCTTTTGACGGCGTGGGACGGGGTCGATTCTGCGGCGAGCCTGGTGATCTGCGCCATCATCTTCTGGAGCACGTGGGAGTTGTTAAAAGATTCAGTGCGAATGTCGCTGAGCGCCGTGCCGCCTGGAATCGATCCCGCCGAGGTGCGTGCGTATCTGGAAGAATTGCCGGGCGTTGATGAGTTGCACGATTTGCACATCTGGCCCATGAGCACCACCGAGACCGCACTCACATGTCCCCTGGTGATGCCTCCGGGGCACCCGGGCGATGCCTTTCTCATGCGGACTGCGCATGAGCTGCATCATCGCTTCGGCATGGGACACGTGACCCTGCAGACGGAGACGAGCAAAGCGAGCGCACGCGCGCTCGCCGCCGATGAAGTGGTGTGATTTCAGAGCGCCGGGGCGGCGCGCTTGCCGCAGAATACGCTCAAGAGCGGAATGCCACGCCCAAGCGGTTGTTCGTCCGCCATTGCACCTCGCACGCGCGAGGCGGATCGCCGCTCTCGAAAACGAGGTTGAAGCGGTCGGGAATGCCGATGGGGCTTTCTACCGCCAGGCAGGCGCCGGTGGACGAGAGGTTGCGAACGAGACAGTTGATGACCGCGCGTTTGTCGGCAAATGCGATGCGCGCGGCCTTGTATGTTCTCTGACGGGGTGCTCTTCGGTGCTCCATCATGGTTCCCTCCCGGAGTGGCGCCGCTTTTCCTCCTGCGACAATGTAGAGAAAATCCTTCGAGGAGCCCTGAAAGTTTCCTCTTAAATTTTATCAAAGCTGTAATGATACCCCTTGCGCGCGAGCGATCCTGTTGATATTGATCTTACCTTCGTCATTGCCGGCTGCCGATGATCCGGTAACCCTGCGTTCGAACTGCAGGATGTTTTTCGCTGACCGCGGGTCGTGGATTACTGAGCCCCGCTGCGGCATGACGGTTGGAGATATTGCGAGGCCGCATGACATCCGCTTTGCGGCCTCTCATTTCAAGCGCGCGAGCATGTAAGCGAGCTCGACGAAATCAGCATCCTTGATCGCGTAGACGACCTCCGACATCGCGGCATCATAGCCGCGCCTTGAATTGTCCTTGTAGGCACGTAATGCCTTGAGCAGGTAATCCTCACGCTGGCCGGCGAGCCGCGGGACATTCTGGTTACCCTCATAGCTCGACTGGTGACAGAAGTTGCACCGGTGCTGTGCGGCCAGCGCGCGCGCATGCTCCATGCGTCCGGCGTCCGGAGGCTCGTCAGCAGGCGGGGGAGGGGGCAGCTTGGAAATCAGGTCCGCAGCTGCACGCAATTCGTCATCGGAAAGACCCTTCGCCATATCGTTCATGGGGTCGCTGAGGCGCAGCCTGTCCCTGAACATGACCAGCTGGATGAGGGCATAGAGTGCGGGCTGCGCGCCCAGGGAGGGCACCTCCGGCAGCTGCGATTTCCCACTTTCGCCATGGCAGGCAAAGCAGGTGGGCAGGCGCGCATCCAGAGGCTGCGCGGGCGCCGGTATGGAAGTGAGAGCGGAAAGGGCGGCAGTGAGGACAAACGCGGTAATACCTCCCCTGAACGGGGAGCATAGGCGGCCTCTGGCCGCCGTTCTTAGCGCTAAGAACGCCGACGCGAAGCGTCGGCTGTGCCGCCGGGAGCGCAGCGACCGGCGGTCGGGTGGGGTTTCTGGTTGCGCGAGGGGTAGCGTTTGACCCCCACCCGGCTCGCTTTGCTCGCCGACCTCCCCCTGAAAGGGGGAGGTATATCGCGTCTGCAGCCGCATCAAGCAGGAGCTTGTTTAGTGCGCTGCGGCGCGCGCATTGCCGTAGCTGACGCGGTAGAGCGCGCCGTTGAAGTCGTCCGAGATGAGCAGCGAGCCATCTTTCATGACCAGCACGTCAGCCGGTCTTCCGATATAGCTGTTGTTCTCGAGGAAGCCGGTGACGAACGGCTCCATGGAGTTGAAGCTGCCGTCCGGCTTGAGCTTCACGAGCACGAGATCGCCGCCCATCTTGTTGGTGCAATTCCATGAGCCATGGCGTGCGACGATGATTTGATTGCGATAGGCGGCCGGGAACGAACTGCCGGTGTAGAAGCGCATCCCGAGCGGCGCCACGTGCGGGCCGAGCAATGCCACCGGCTTGGTGAACTCGTCGCAGGAATGGCCCCAGCCGAACTCCTGGTCGGGGACGTTGCCCTGGTGGCAATAGGGAAAGCCGAAATTGTCCTTGCCGGGTTGCGTTACTCGGTTGAGCTTGTCCTGCGGGATGTCCTCGGAGAGCCAATCGCGACTGTTCTCGGTGAAATACAGCTGCTTCGAGACGGGGTGCCAATCCATTCCGACGATCTGGCGAATGCCCGAGGCGACCACCTCCAGGCCGCTGCCGTCCAGGTTGAGACGATAGATTTTGGCGTGCCGCTCGGACGGCATGCAGATGTTGCAGGGCGCTCCGACCTGGAAATAAAGCTTGTTGTCGGGGCCGATGGTCAAATATTTCCAGCCGTGCGCTTCGTCCTTCGGCAGGTCGCTGAAGATCACGGTGGGCTTCGGCGGATTGTCGAGATTGGCTTCGATATTGTCGATCTTGGAGATCTGCGAAAGCTCCGCGATGTAGAGCGTGCCGTTGTGCAGGACAATGCCGTTCGGCCGATACAAGCCCGACGCGATGACCTTGACTTCGCGCTTGCCGTTCTTGTCGACGATGGCATGGATCTTGTCCTTGATCCGGCTGCTGACGAACACGGTCCCCTTGTCGCCGAGTCGCAGCGTGCGCGCATTGTCGACGCCGCTGGCATAGAGCTCGATCTTGAACCCGTTCGGCGCCTTGAGCTTTGCCGTCGGCAGCTTGTCCTCGGCGGTGACAAGCGGCGGCGGCGCAACCGGCGCGAGCTTCTTGGCGCCTTCGGTGTCCGGCCGGTCACGCAACGGATGGCCCATCGGCAACGGCTGTTCCTGGGCGGGCGCCGGCGACGCCGAAAAGAGCGCGGTCGCGAAAATCGCGGCGAGCAGGGCGCCGCGCCGGCCGGCAGTGCAGTCGATCATGGAATCCTCCCTCGGTTCAAAGCCCGCAAGAGGCGCAAACGAGGCGCAAACGAGGCGCAAGCGTTGCATTCCCGCCGGCTCTATTGCCGACAGTGTCCGATACGTGCGGCCGGACTGCAAGCGCCGGAGACGATGACCGGCTCCCCGATGCTACTGCATGTACCAACCGTGGCTTGCCACGAGCGACTGACCCGTCATCACATTGGAGGATGCGGCAGCGAAGAACAGCACCGCGTCAGCTACGTCGTCGGTGGTCGTGAACTCGCCATCCACCGTATTCTTCAACATCACGTTGCGAATGACCTCCTCCTCGGAGATGTGCAGCTGCGCCATCTGTTCTGGTATCTGCTTGTCAACAAGGGGCGTTCTCACGAAGCCGGGGCAGACGACGTTGGCCGTGACGTTCTGCTCGGCTCCCTCTTTCGCGAGCACGCGGCACAGGCCGAGAAGCCCGTGCTTGGCGGTGACGTAGGGCGCCTTGAATTTCGAGGCCTCGTGCGAATGAACCGAGCCCATATAGATCACGCGGCCATATTTCCTGGCGTACATGTGCTTGAGGCATGCCTTGGTCGTGAGGAAGGCGCCGTCAAGATGGATCGCGAGGAGCCGCTTCCACTCCGCAAACGGAAATTCAACCAGCGGATGCACGATCTGAATGCCGGCATTGCTGACCAGGATGTCGATCTTGCCGTATTTCGCGACAGTGTCGGCGACGCCTTTCTCCACCTGCGCTTCGTCGGTCACGTTCATCGCAACCGCGAAAGCGTCTCTCCCCTTCGATTTGATATCGACCGCGGTCGCCTCGGCCGCCTTGAGATCAAGATCGGCGATGACCGGAATGCCCCCTTCGGCGGCGAGGCGGAGCGCAATCTGTTTGCCAATGCCGCTGGCGGCCCCAGTGATGATTGCCACGCGTCCGTCCAAACGTCCCACGATCGTCTCCTTGCGTTTCGATCCGCTCCGAGCAGGCGTCTCGACCGTGAATCTTGCAGGGATTTCTCGGGGAACGCCAGCGGGTGAGCACGCTGCGCGACCGCAGAATTGGACGCAAGAAGACGCCGAAGCAGAAAAAAGTGCCCGAACCGCCGTTGGGCGTTCGGGCACCGAAGCTGCGCGAGCGAGGTCGCGCCGTTACGCGGCCTTTCCGCGCGCCATGGCGTGGACGTCAGCGGTAGTCAGGGCGTTGCCGGCTATTCCCCAGTCGCCGCTTTCCACCTCCTCGATCACGCACCAGGTGACGCCGCGCATGCTCTCGCCTTCAATCGAAACCATCGCATCGGTCAGCTTGCTGATCATCTGGCGCTTCTGATCCTTGCTAAAGACGTCCTTGATAACGCGGACCTGAATGAGGGGCATTGCATGTCTCCGTTTGCTGTGGGTTGCGCGGGCGCCGCGAGCAAAGTCGAGGCCTTTCGAGTTTTTTCTTGACACCCGGGCGCACACTGCCCGACAGTCATTAGAACGGTAATAGACACTTTGGCTTATGGTCGGCGCATCTGTACTGGTCCAATGACCGGGCCAATTTCGGCGAGGCTGAAGGCATGCTCTCCCTCACAGTCAGTCAAAATGACAATCGGCCTCTGGTCGATCAGATCGTGACCGGCATCAAGCGGCAAATCGACGACCGCTATCTGCGGCCGGGCAGCAAGCTGCCCTCGATCCGCAAATTTGCCGAGAACCACAAAGTCAGCCGCTTCACCGTTGTCGAAGCCTACGACCGGCTGGTCGCGATGGGTTATCTGCAGTCACGCCGTGGCGCCGGCTTCTATACGGCGGCGGCCCAAGCGCATGGGGACGCCGCGCACCCCGCACCGTCGGATAACCATAAGCGCAACGAGCAACTGGTGTGGCTCATCCGACGCCTGCTGGAGGCGGACGAAAACACCATTCTCGCCGGCGGCCCATGGCTGCCAAATTCATGGCTCGACGAGGCCGGCATCCGCCAGAGCCTCAATGTGCTGGCGCGCAAGAATGGCGCTTATCTGGTCGAATACGGACACCCCTTCGGCTACCTGCCGCTGCGTGAGCATCTCGCGCTCATGCTGGCCGGCCTGGGGATTACCGCTCATCCAGGCCAGATCCTGCTCACCCAAGGCACCAGCCAGGCGCTTGAGCTCGTCATCCGCTATCTGCTCAAGCCCGGCGATACCGCGCTGGTCGATGACCCCGGCTATTACAACATGTTCGGCAACCTGCGCCTCCAGGGAGTCGAGATGCTGCCGGTGCCGCGCAATCCTGACGGGCCGGACCTTGCCGTGCTCGAAAAGCTCGCCGCCGAGCGCCGCCCAAAGGTCTATTTCACCCAGTCAGTGATGCAGAACCCGACCGGCACCGACATGAGCCCGCATGTGGCGTTCAGGGTCTTGCAGGCCGCCGAGCGTCACAATTTCGCGATTGTCGAGGATGACATCTTCTGCGACCTGCAGGTGAAGACGACGCCGCGTCTCGCCACGCTCGACCAGCTCAAACGCGTGATCTACGCGCGCAGCTTCTCCAAGACACTGTCGGGCAGCCTGCGCGTCGGATTTCTAGCCTGTGCGCAGGACATGGCCGGTGAGCTCGCAGACATCAAAATGCTGACCAGCGTCACCACCTCGCAATTCACCGAACGGCTCGTCTATTTGATGCTGGTAGATGGTCACTACCGCAAATACTTGTCGCGCCTGCACGAGCGACTCGGAGAGGCGCGTCTCAATGTCGTGCGCGCCTTCGAGCGAGTGGGGCTCGAACTGTTTGCCGAGCCCGCGGACGGCATGTTCATCTGGGCAAGATTTCCGCATGTCGAAGACTCGCTCACTCTGGCTGAGGCCGCGCAGCGCGACGGCATTATGCTGGCGCCGGGCGCGGTATTTCGTCCGCATCTCGGGCGCTCGCCATGGATGCGGTTCAACGTTACGCTCTGCGAGGATATGCGGGTGCAGCGCTGGTTGCACCGGCAAAGGCCCGGCAACCAGGCTTAATGCTGATCGTCGTTATTCTTGATGAGAAACGCGCCGATGGTGCGGCCAGTTCTGGAGTTCTGGTTCGAGCTCGCGAGCGCCTATTCCTATCTGGCGGCGATGCGGATCGAGGCGCGGGCTGAAAGGGCGGGCGTCACGGTGCGTTGGCGCCCGTTCCTGCTTGGACCTGTTTTCCGCGCACAGGGCTGGAACGACAGCCCATTCAACATCTATCCAGCGAAGGGTCGTTACATGTGGCGCGATCTCGCGCGCATTTGCGAGCGCGAGCGACTGCCCTTGAAGGTTCCCCCTTTGCGCTTTCCGCAGAATGGACTTAAGGCCGCGCGGCTGGCGCTGGTCGGGGAGAAAGCCGGTTGGATCGCGGATTTCACCCGCGCCGTCTATGTCGCGAATTTTGCAGAGCAGAAGGATATTTCAGACGACACAGTGCTCCTCGAAATATTGGCGAAGCTTGGTGTCACGTCCGACGCGCTCATCACTGCAAGCACGCCCGAGAACAAAGCGACGCTCAAGGCTCAAAACGACGACGCAATGGCGCGCGGAATTTTCGGCGCGCCAAGCTTTACCATTGGTGACGAGCTGTTCTGGGGAAATGACCGTCTTGAGGAGGCCATCGCCTGGGCGACCCGCAAGCGCTAGTCGCTCGTGTGGCCGCTGTCCCCGTCTTGACAACCCCTAAGTGACGAATTATAAAAATCGTCAATAATCACTGTCTCTGGACCAAGCCTTGCCGACATGCACACGCAGGTAAAGACGAAGCCTGAGGATACCCGCGCGCGGATCATGGAGACCGCGGAGGCGCTGTTCCGCCGGCTGGGCTTCGCCAAAACGGCGGTTGCCGATATTGCCGCCGCGTTGCGCATGTCGCCAGCCAACATTTATCGCTTCTTTGACTCGAAGAACGCGATCGTGGAGGCGATATGCCGGCGATGCCTCTCGACGGTCGAGGCGAAGGCCTGGGCCGTTGCCCGCTCGAAGGGTCCCGCAGGCCAGCGCATGGAACGGCTTGTCCTTGAGGTACTCGCGTATCATAAGGAGAATCTCGTTACAGAGCATCGGGTTAACGAGCTCGTGGTGGCTGCAATCGAGCACAGTTGGGGGACAATTCGCGCGCACAAGGAAGCGATGCGCAACGTCATCGAGCTGGTCCTGCGCGACGGCATTGAGGCCGGGGATTTCGAGCCGATCGACCCCCGCGAGACCGCGGAGCTGATCATGCGCTCCCTCGTGCCATTCACCAACCCCCTCGTGGTCGGTCAGTGCCTCGAGGAGGGCGACGACCTTGAGGCGCAGGCCCGCGCTTCGGTGCAGTTTCTCCTTCGCGCCATCACGCCGCGCCGGTGATCCAATGATCAGGCCAAAGCGTTACGCACCTTGCCTGATGCATGACGAAATACGAGTTTCGTCATGCATCAGACGTAACTGCACCACAGGTAACTGCACCATTGGTTAACTGAAGGAGCGATCCCGTGCGCGCGTCACTCGCAGGTTTATCGCTCGCCGTTGTAGCGATGCTTCCTTTGCTCTCGGGGTGCGGTGAGCAGGCGACTTCCGCAACCCCTAAGCCTGAACGACCGGTTCAGGTGCAGCGCGTCGCTTTCCAGAGAGAAGACGCGGGCCGCGATTTCGTGGGAGTTGTGCGGGCGCGCTACGAGACCGACCTTGGCTTTCGTGTTGCCGGCAAGATCACTGCGCGCATTGTGAACGTCGGCGATCGCGTGCGCGCCGGCGACGTGATCGCACGGCTTGATCCGGAGGATTCTGAAGCTTTCCGTCGCCAGCGCGCACGCGGAGCTCGCTGCCGCCACATCGAACCTCGCGCAGACCACGTCCGATGAGCAGCGCTACAACGCCTTGCGGTCGCGCGGCTATGCGGCGGTCGCTGATTATGAGCGCAAGAAGGCGGCCAAGGATGAGGCGGACGGCCGCCTTGAACGCGCGAAATGGGCACTGGACCTGGCGCGCAACCAGCTGGCCTACGCCGAGCTCAAGGCCGACGCCGACGGCGCCATTACCGCTACCCTTGCCGAACCTGGACAGGTCGTTGCCGTTGGGCAGGCCGTTGCGCGGCTTGCGCACCGCGGCGAGGTGGAAGCACTCGTCGCCTTGCCGGAGACCTGGCTCGAAGAGGCGCGTGTCTCGCAGGCTGCGGTCAAGCTGTGGGCGGGTCCGCAGCATCGTTATGCCGCGCGTCTGCGCGAGCTGTCACCGCAAGCCGACCCGCTGACCCGCACCTATGCCGCGCGCTTCACCATCGAAAATCCCGATGCCGCGGTTGCGCTTGGGATGACGGCAACCGTGACACTATCGCATGCGGTCAACGATTCATCGGCGAAGCTCCCGCTGGCCGCAATTCTGAACCGTGGGGCAGGCCCATCGCTGTACGTGGTCGGCAAGTCGGATGCGCTTGAGCTGCGGGCGGTCACGGTTGCGTCCTTCACAGCGGATGTCGCGCTTGTCACCTCGGGAGTGAACGAAGGCGAGCGCGTCGTCACGCTCGGCGTGCAAAAGCTCGAGCCTGGTGAAAAAGTTCGCGCGATGGATCAGCCCTGACCACTGCAATCCGTGAAAGGATCAACAGGAGTCCGCGTGATGAGGCGCTTTAATCTCTCCGAATGGGCGATCACGCATCAGGCCCTTGTTCTGTTCATGATTCTCGTTCTCGGCGCGGCAGGAGCCTATTCCTATTTTCAGCCTTGGACGCGCGGAAGATCCCTCGTTCACTATCAAGACCATGGTGATCAATGTTGCGTGGCCGGGCGCCACGGCAACCGAGATGCAGACCCAGGTTGCCGACAAGATCGAGAAGAAACTTCAGGAGCTGCCATATCTCGATCGAATCGAAAGCTATTCGCAGCCGGGGATGGCGTTTATCCAGGTCTACCTGATCGACAAGACGCCTCCAGCGAAAGTGAAAGACCTCTGGTATCAGGTCCGCAAGAAGGCCGGCGACGTCAAAGGCGATCTGCCGGCCGGCATCATCGGACCCAACTTCAACGACGAGTACGGTGACGTCTATTCGGCGCTGTACATGCTCAGCGCCGACGGGCTGAGCCTCGCGCAACTCAAGTCGCGTGCCGAAGATATCCGCCAGCGGCTCCTGCGCGTGCCCAACGTCAACAAGGTCGATATCGTCGGCGAGCAGCCGGAGAAAATTTTCATCGAGCTCAGCCACGCCAAGCTGGCGACGCTCGGCATCTCGCCGCAGCAGATTTTCGACAGCGTTGCGAGGTAGAACGCCGTGACATCAGGCGGCTCCGTCGACACCTCGGCCGACCGCATCAACCTGCGAGTGACCGGGGCGTTTTCCGGGGTCGACGCGATCGCCGCGGTGCCCGTTCAAGTCGAGGACCGCCTGTTTCGCCTCGGCGACATTGCGATCGTCAAGCGCGGTTACCAGGACCCTGCGGCCTTCGTTGTGCGCGAGGGCGGCAAGCCGGCGCTCGGCCCTTGGCGTCTCCATGCAGGAGGGGGCCAACATCATCACGCTGGGCGAGAATCTCAAAACGGCCATGGACGCGATCATCGCCGAGCTTCCCGTCGGCATCGAGGTGACGCAGATCGCTGATCAGCCGAAGATCGTCGAGGAGTCGGTATCGGAGTTCTTGGAGACCTTCATCGAGGCGCTCGGCATTGTGCTCGTTGTCAGCTTTCTGTCGCTGGGCTGGCGCGCCGGCATTGTTGTCGCCCTTTCCGTGCCGCTGGTGCTGGCGATCGTGCTGACCATCATGAATGCCGCCGGCATCGACCTGCACCGCATCACGCTCGGCGCGCTGATCATCGCGCTTGGTCTGCTCGTTGACGATGCCATCATCGCCATCGAGATGATGGTCGTGAAGATGGAGCAGGGCTGGAGCCGGGCCCGCGCTGCAACATTTGCGTGGACGTCCACCGCATTCCCGATGCTGACCGGCACCTTGGTGACTGCCGCGGGGTTTCTTCCGGTCGGCTTTGCGAAATCGAGCTCGGGCGAATACGCCGGTGGCATTTTCTGGATCGTGGGCATCGCGTTGCTGGCGTCGTGGGTCGTGGCCGTGCTGTTCACCCCTTATCTCGGGCTCAAGCTGTTGCCCGATCTCGGCAAGCCTGATCTCGCCAAGCCTGATCTCACAAAGCCTGAAGCGCACCGGGATGCGAACGCGATCTACGATACCCGCATCTACCGCGCGCTGCGAAATGTGATCGGGCTGGCGCTGCCGTTGGCGCGTCGCGGTCGTCGCGATGGCCGTTCTCATGTTCGTCGTGGCGATTGCCGGGTTTCCTTTCGTCCAGCAGCAGTTCTTCCCGACGTTGACGCGCACCGAGTTGTTCCTGGAGATGCGGCTGCCCGAAGGTACGGCGATCGGCGTCACCGATGCGGCGGCCAAGAAGGGCGAGCGTCTCCTTGCCGGCGACCCCGACATCGACACGTACACCACATATGTCGGCCAGGGCTCGCCGCGCTTCTGGCTCGGGCTCAACCCCGTGCTGCCGAACCCGAACTTCGCGCAGATCGTCATTGTCACCAAGGGCCTTGATGCCCGCGAGCGCGTCAAGGCGCGTCTCGACCAGGCAATCACAGAAGGCGCGGTGCCCGAGGCGCGAATGCGGGTGGATCGTTTCAACTTCGGTCCGCCGGTCGGCTTTCCGGTGCAGTTCCGCGTCCTTGGACCCGATCCAATGAAGGTGCGCGCGATCGCCGATCAGGTTCGCACTGTCATGGCGCGAAATACGAAAATCGTCGATCCTCACCTCAACTGGGGCGAGCAGGTCAAGTCGATCCGGCTGGAAGTCGATCAGGATCGGGCGCGCGCGCTCGGCCTGACGACGCAGGATGTGTCGCAAATGCTGGCGACGCTGCTCACCGGTTACACCGTGACGCAGTATCGCGAGGGCATCGAGCATATCGATGTGATCGCCCGCGCCGTTCCGGAAGAGCGGCTTGAGCTCGCGCGCCTGCCGTCACTGACCATCACCACGCGAAACGGCATCGCCGTGCCGTTGTCACAGATCGCGCGCCTGAACTACGAGTACGAGGAGCCAATCCTGTGGCGGCGCAACCGTGACATCGTGCTCACCGTGCGCGGCGACATCTTGGACAAGGTCCAGGCCCCCGATGTCACCAAGGAGGTTCTGCCGAAGCTGGCGCCAATCGAGGCCGCGCTTCCGTACGGGTATCGCATCGAGACCGGCGGTGCGATCGAGGAAAGCGCCAAGGCGAATGGCGCCCTCGTGGCCGTGTTTCCCGTCATGGCCGTCGCCATGCTCGCGTTGCTGATGGTTCAGCTGCAGAGCTTCTCCAGGCTCGCCTTGGTGTTCGTCACCGCTCCGCTTGGTCTGATTGGCGCGACCGCAGCTTTGCTCGCCTCCAACCGGCCGTTCGGTTTTGTCGCACTGCTTGGGCTCATCGCGCTCGCCGGCATGATCATGCGCAACACCGTCATCCTCGTCGATCAGATCGATCGCGACATCGCCGATGGGTACGCACGCCATCGCGCCATCATCGATGCTACTGTGCGCCGCGCGCGTCCGGTAGCATTGACCGCATTGGCTGCAATCCTCGGCATGATACCGCTCGCACGCAGCGCGTTTTGGGGGCCAATGGCGATCACCATCATGGGCGGACTGATGGTGGCGACGGTGTTGACGCTCCTGGTCGTGCCCGCGCTCTACGCTATGTGGTTCCGGGTGCGGGCAGATGAGCCCGCGTCATCGCTCCACGCGGTCGATGAACCCGAGTGGGAGGCAATCCCGTTGCGCATCGCCGCCGAATAGGCAACCCAATCAGACGTGTCCGCCGTGGGCAGCGAAGCTCGGATCATGCTAATGCTGCGAGACGGTTCACGTGCAGGGAGACTGCCGCATGGGATGGCTCAGCGACTTGCTGGGGGGATTGGGAAAGCTCGCGGAGCAAACGTCACGTCCGGCGAATGCGCCCGGCACGCCGGTGCAACGGCCGCCGGCGCCTTCAGAGCCAGGCTCGGCCGGCGCCGGCCCTCACTCGGGCAATCCGTTGGTTGGGAAAAAGCTGCGCTACAAGATCGGCGCCGATAATCCTGGCAGCGGGAATGCCGGCGAGGTCGTCGAAGTCGGATACGATTGGGAGACGCCGCTGCCGGACTGCATCAGCATCGCCTACTGCAATCTGTTCAATGAGAAATTCTCCGAGCAGAGCAAGAAGGAGCGCGCGGAATTTGCGCCCTACCTCAAGACGTCGGATACCGCCGAGGATTACGGCGAGGGTCAGATCGATCCACGCGGGCCAGGCTGGCGGCGCAATCTGACCGAGCAGTTCGAGCGCCGCAAGAAACACGGCTTCGCGTATGTGGAGCTCGACAATCCCGACGCGTACTCCGTCACCGATGTGGTCGCAGCGGTGGACCTCGCTGAGAGCTACGGGCTCAAGGTGATCGCCAAGAATCCGGGCCTGATGGAAGGCGACCCGCTGCCTTACGTGGCGCACCGGAACGTCCACGGAATCATTGTGGAGAAGGGGGCCGGTGATCCGCACGACATGGACGCGTTGCGGCGGCGCGCCGGCAAGCCGGACATGCCGGTCTGGTTCGTCTTCTTCGATGCGCGCAAGGGGCGCGAGGCTGGCAAGAAGGCGGCCGCGCAGACAGCCGGTATCGCCAAGCAGTACCGCGGCATGCACGTGAGCTATTCGCCGGGCGGCGAATACACCCACTCGATGGACGAGACGGCCTAAAGGTTTTTGACCATCAACATTCAAGGAGATGATCGATGAGCCGCCGTGATTCCAAGTCTTTGCAGATGGCGCCGCTGACAACGCCCACCGATCTCAAATCGAATGCGGTCAGGGATTTGGCCGGTGCGTTGAATATCCTGGTTGCCGACATGTTCGCGCTGTATCTGAAAACCAAGAACTTCCACTGGCATGTGTCAGGACCGCATTTTCGCGACTATCATCTCATGCTGGACGAACAGGCCGACCAGATCTTCGCCACAACCGACGACATTGCCGAGCGTGTTCGCAAGATCGGCGGGACGACGCTGCGCTCCATCGGCCATATCAGCCGGCTGCAACGTGTTCTGGACAATGACGCGGATTTCGTCACGCCGCTGGACATGCTGGCCGAGCTGCGCGACGACAACAAGCAGCTGGTCGCCAGCCTGCGCGAGACGCATGCCTTGTGCGACGAGCATAACGATGTGGCCAGCGCCAGCTTGATCGAGAACTGGATCGACGAGGCGGAACGGCGCACGTGGTTCCTGTTCGAGGCCACACGCTCGACGGAGTCGGCTTGATAATAGGTCGCAAACAACAGGGAGGAATGCATGCTGGAGCTTTATGACAACATAAATTCTGTCTGCGCTCAGAAGGTGCGCATTGCGCTCAAGGAAAAGGGCCAGGAGCCCAAGGAGCACCTGCTTACTCTGCGCGGCGACCAGAACGAGCCCGGTTACCTCAAGCTCAATCCAAATGGGGTGGTGCCGACGCTCGTCCATAACGGCGTGCCGATCGTCGAATCGTCGCTCATCCTCTACTACATCGACGATGCCTTTCCCGAACCGCCGCTGATGCCGAGGGCGCCGCTGGAGCGGCATCGGGCGCGCATGTACAACAAGCTGATTGACGAGTATCTGCACAATTCCTGCACGATCTTGACCTTTGCGACAGCTTTCCGTCCGAATTTCCTGAAGGTGCCGCGCGAGACGTGGCTGGCGGAGATCAACAAGGCGCCGCTGAAGAGACGTGCCGAGTATAAGCGCAGCGTGATCGAGCACGGGCTGGATTCCGAGTTCGTGGCGGACGCGCTGGCGCAGCACCAGAAGCTGCTGTCGTGGATGGCAAAGTCGCTGAAGAACGGCGCCTTCCTGGCTGGCGAAGCGTTCTCCAACGCCGATTGCGCCGTCGTGCCCTACATCCTGCGATTGGAGCTGCTGAAGCTCTCCGGCATGTGGGATCGGTATCCGGTGATCGCGCAATGGTGGGCGCGCATGCGCGAGCGTCCATCGATCAAGGCGGAGATATTCGATCGCATGTCGGAGGCTGATTGGGCGCCGTTCAAGAACCTGGCGCCTGACCCGTGGCCGAAGGTGCAAACCCTGCTCAAGGCGGCCTGAGCGAACCTTCAGGTCTTCGGAGGGATGCCGCCATGGGTCGCAAATTCATCCGATGGTGTGTCTGGGCCGCGGTGTTGAGCACCGCGGCTGCCGCGCACGGGCAGGACTGGCCGAACGGCCCCGTTCGCGTGGTTGTACCCTTTGCAGCGGGTTCAACGCCCGATCTTATCGCCCGCTTTGTCTCGGATCGCCTGGCAAGTCGCCTCGGCAAGCCGATGGTTGTCGACAATAAGCCGGGCGCCGCCGGAAACATCGGTACCGACGCCGTCGCCAAGGCGGCGCCGGACGGGCAGACCATCGGCGTGAGCATCGCCGGGCCGCTTGCGATCAATCCTTTGCTGTTCAAGAAGATGCCGTATGACCCGGCACGGGATCTTGAGCCGGTGACGATCGCCGCGACGCAACCCGCTGTGCTGGTTGTTTCCAACAAGCGTGCCGCAAGGACGACGGCAGAGCTTCTCACCCTCCTTGAGAAGAGCCGCGGCAAGTACAGCTTCTCGTCGATGGGCGCGGGGACGATCTCGCATCTGGGAATGGAAGCGATCTCGTTGCGCAGCGGCGCTGACCTCGTGCATGTTCCCTATGGCGGCTCCGGGGCGGCGGCGATGGCGGTGATCTCGGGCGAGGTGGACATGGCGCTCCTGCCGGCGGCCGCAGTGATGCCCCATGTCAACGCCGGCAAGGTCAATGCACTGGCGGTGGCCAGCGGCGAGCGCTCTCCCTTGTTGCCCGATTTGCCAACGCTCGCGGAGGCGG
Source organism: uncultured Alphaproteobacteria bacterium (assembly GCA_963841105.1). Taxonomy (GTDB): domain Bacteria; phylum Pseudomonadota; class Alphaproteobacteria; order Rhizobiales; family Xanthobacteraceae; genus VAZQ01. Next base: position 19,326 of record CAWJCB010000015.1, on the reverse strand, counting down.
GCATGGAGGACATCAAGGCCGACGCATGGGTCGGCTTCATCGCCCCTGCGGGAACTCCACCGCGGATCGTGGCGCGCCTGCATGACGAGATCGTGCTGGTGCTTGCCGAACCGGCGATCAGGGACAAGTTGCACCGGCAGTACATGGATGCGGTGGCAAGCTCGGCGGCCGAGTTTCGCAGCGTTCTCGCGGCCGACGCGGCGCGGTGGAAGCCGATCATCCAAAAGCACAAGATCACAGTCGAATGATCGCGTCCGGCGGCGTGGATGGTCCTCCAACGTTCTCTCATATTGTCGAACCGGCTCGCGAGGTGCCGCTTTTCGCAGAGTTCGAGGTCGTTGTGCTCGGCGGCGGCCCGGCTGGTATCGCTGCGGCGGCATCGGCGGCGCGCAGCGGCGCGCGGGTGGTGCTGATAGAGCGCTATGGATTTTTGGGCGGCATGGGCACCGCCGCGGGCGTCACCAACTTCTGCGGCTTGCACGCCAATGTGTTCGGCCGCATTCGTCAGGTCGTGCACGGCGTTGCCGACGATCTGCTCGATCGCATCCGTGCGCTTGATGGCCTCAATGCGCCGCATCTGGTCTTGGGAAAGACCCATGCGCAGGCCTACGACATGCCGGCCCTCAAATGCGCGGCTGACGCGTTGTTGGCCGCAAGCGGCGCCCAGATGCTGTTGCATGCTCTGGCCGCCGGCGTGGTCAGGACGGCCGACGGCCGCATCGATGCCCTGCTGCTCGAGACCAAGTCGGGCCGCGTCGCCGTTCGCGGCCGCTGCTTCGTCGATTGCTCCGGCGATGGCGACATCGCGCACTGGGCTGGCGTGCCGGCGGAAAAGGGTGACGCGCAAGGAAACATGCTCTACCCGACCTTGATGTTCCGTGTCGGCAACGTCAACGCCGAGAAGGCGGGCGAGGCGTGGCGAACAATTCCGGGGCTCATGGACGCTGCGGAAGCTGCGGGCGAGTTCTCCTTTCCGCGCCGTGGCGCCGTGGTGCGCCCGCAGAAGCACGCCGGCGAGTGGCGGGTCAACGTGACGCAACTGAGGAACAAGGACGGATCGGCCGCCGACGGCACGGACGTGCGATCGTTGAGCCAGGGCGAGCTGGAGGGGCGCCGCCAGGTCGTCGAATACCTGCGCTTCCTGCGCGAGAAGGTGCCGGGCTTCGAGAACGCGTATGCGCTCGACATTGCACCTCAGCTCGGCATCCGCGAGACGCGCCGCCTGGTTGGCGAATACATGCTGACGGCGCAGGACGTCCTGAGCTGCGCGGATTTCGACGACTCGATCGGAGTGAATGGCTGGCCGCTGGAGAAACACGTCGCCGGCGACGTGCAATGGGAGTGGCCTCCTATCCCGGGGTCCCGCGGCTACAACCAGCTGCCTTATCGCATGCTGTTGCCGCGCCGTGCCACTTGCGGCGGCGCGGTCAACCTCATCGTCGCGGGCCGCTGCGCCTCGATGACCCACGATGGCCAGTCGGCGGCGCGGGTGACCGGCGCCTGTCTGGTGATGGGCCAGGCAGCAGGCGCGGCGGCCGCCCTGTGCGTGCGACAGGGGTGCTCCCCCCACGACATCGATGTGAAGCAGCTGCAGCGGTTGCTCGCTGATCAAGGTGCATTCCTTGGCGACGTCGAGCGCAAGTGAATGAAGGGCTGCGGCTTTTTCTAGCGTTGTGACTCTAACGGTTGATCCTGTCATTCCGGGGGCCGAGCGCGCCCCCCCCCATGACACTCAGCGAGGCAGCCCGGAATCCAGTAATCACTGGCGGAGCTTACTGGATTCCGGGTTCGCCGCACGCAGCCAAGTTTACGCAGGCTGCGTAAACTTGCCTGCGTTGTCGCCCCGGAATGACGGTGAGTGACAACGTCGCCTGTTTCTTCGCATAATCCGCGCTTCGGAGCTGTGCCGAGGGAATATGAAAGCACTCGTCGCGATCACCGCCGCCACGCTGTCTGCGACTGCTTGCGGCCTGGTTTGCGCCATGGCGCAGGATTTTCCGGTTCGTCCAATCCGCGTGATCGTGCCGCTCACGGCAGGTTCAGGCGCCGATATTGCCGGCCGCATCATCGGCAAGTCGATGACCGAGGCATGGCATCAGCCGGTGGTCTTCGAGAACCGTCCCGGCGCCGGTGGGCAGATTGGCACGCAGGCGGTGGTCAAGGCGGACCCCGACGGATACACGTTGCTGGTTCAGTCGGCGTCCCATGCCGCCAACTCCGCCATATATAAGAGACTGCCGTACGATCCGTTGAAGGATCTCGTCGATGTCGCCCGGCTCGGGGTCACGCCCTATGTCATGGTCACGGCGACCGACGGTCCGTACAAGTCCCTGAAGTCCCTGATCGACGCGGCGAAGGCCAATCCGGGCAACATTCCCTTCGCCTCCGCCGGTGTAGGAACCTCAACGCATCTCGCGGCGGAATACATCGTCGATCTTGCCGGCATCAAAATGCTGCACGTCCCCTATCGCGGCTCGCCCGAAGCGATCCAGGACACCATCGCCGGGCGTGTCGCCTTCTACATGGCGCCGATCAACACCGCGCTTGGTCTCGTGAGCGAAGGCAGGCTAGCGGCGCTTGGTATTTCCACCAGGACACGCGCCGATGTTTTGCCCCAGCTCACGCCGCTCGCTGAGCAGGGATTGCCGGCCTACGATGTTTCGCTCTGGTTCGGGATGTGGGCGCCGGCGGGCACGCCGCCGGCCGTGGTGCGCAAGCTCAACGCGCAGGTCGCGCAGAGCATGCGCAATGCCGAGGTGGTTGCGCAGTTCGGCAAGCTCGGCATCAGTCCCCTGCCAATGACCCAGGAGGAGTTCACCCGCTTTGTGCGCAGCGAGATCGCGGTCTACCAGCGAATCGTCAAGCAGGCCGGCATTCCGCAGCTGTAGCCGCGAAGTTGGGTACGCGGATCGGCAGCCTCTCGCCGACCGCGAGCATGTCAGCCGCCCTTTCCCCAGTAGATGTCATAAGCCCGATCGAAAACGACCATCATCAGGCACGCCGACTTGCCTTGGCAGGTGAACTGATGCGCCATGCGGCTTGGCATTATCGCGAACCCGCCCGGCCCGAGCCGTGTGGATGGATGGTCGGTCATCTCGGCCATGACGGCGCCACGCAGGACAATCAACTGCTCTTCGGCCGTATGATAGTGCCAGGCAACCACGCAGCCGGGGGCTGCCTTCAAGATCGAAGTCGAGCGGCCGCTCGCCGGATCACCAGCTTCAAGTGCAGACGACAGACACTTCACGTCACTGTCCGGCGAAAATTGCACGGACGCCAGCGGCTTGATGGCGCCTGCTGCTCTGTCTTCGGCCAGTGCCGGTCCGCTGATGACGAGAGCGAGGCATGCTATCAGTTCCCAAATCTTCTGCTGCTTCACGCCGGACCTCCAGGCCTTGCCGGCGTACAGACCCGGCTCCTCCAATCACATTCGCCGATAATTGTAGCCTCCCTCTCCGGTCGCTGCCGCGAGCGCGGCTACAATCCCGTGCGCAGGCGACAGGTGGCACACCGGATCGGCCGCCGCGGCATCCCCGGTCAGCGCGAACGCCTGGCAGCGGCAGCCGCCAAAGTCCTGCTCGCGGCGCGGGCAGCTCGCGCACGGCTCCTTCATCCAGGCAGTGCCGCGGAAGGCGTTGAAGGCCGGTGAGGTCGCCCAAATATCAGCGAGCGAATGGTCGCGCACGTTCCAAAATGTCAGTCCGGGGATGGACTCGGCGGCGTGGCAGGGAAGCACCTTGCCCGCGGGTGTCACATTGAGCGAGCGCCTGCCCCACCCCCCCGTGCAGGGCTTGGGATAACGCGCAAAATAGTCCGGTACGACGGCGTCGATGACGATGCGGCCGCGATGGCGCTCGCGCAGGTCCTCGATCTGCGCCACCGCGCCCTCGGCCTGCTCGCGGCTCGGCATCAGCGTGGCGCGATTGCTCAGTGCCCATCCGTAATACTGCACATGCGCGAGCTCCACACGGCTCGCGCCCAGCGCCAGTGCGAGCTCCACCATCTCGCCCATGCGCTCGATGTTTTGCCGATGCAGCACGGCGTTGACCGTCAGCGGCAATCCGAGCCGCACGACCTCCTGCGCCATGGCGCGCTTGCGCGCATAGGCGCCCTCGTAGCCGGCAATGTGGTCGGCGGAGGAAGCAATGCTGTCCTGGATCGAGACTTGCACATGATCGAGGCCGGCCTGCGCGAGGGCGGCAAGCCGCGCCGCGGTGAGGCCGACGGCCGAGGTGATGAGGTTGCAGTAAAGGCCGGCCTCGTGCGCGGCGGCGGTGATCTCCACGAGGTCGCGGCGCGACGCCGGCTCGCCGCCCGACAAATGTACCTGCAGGACGCCCAGCGCCGCCGCTTCGCGGAAAACGCGCGCCCAGGCCGCGGCGTCGAGCTCGTCCTCACGCCGGTCGAGCGCCAGCGGATTGGAGCAATAGGGACAACCGAGCGGACAGCGGTGCGTCAACTCGGCAAGGAGGCCGAGCGGCGCGGGAAGAGAAGTGGGACCAGTGGATGTCAACTCACACTCGCGCAGGTTTGGAGAGGCACGCCGTGGTGCCCACCTCAACGCAATGTAGAGGCGAGCCTGATGCGTACAAGGCGCTCCTTGCATGCGACGAGACTTTATTTGGGCTGCCCTTTGTCCTGTCCTTTACGGCGCTCCCAATGTGCAGAAGTTTCCCGGCCCGCCGTTCAGGAGCCCCCCGTGGGTTTTCTATCCCTTGTGACGAAAAGGTGCGTGTGGCACGCGCAGAAGGGTTGCTTCGACTTCACGCTGCAGCTTTGGCGGGGCCTGCGGTAAGATTTTAGATACCATAATTGACGGAGTCGCCTTTCGCAGCTCTGCGCCAATGTTATTAATTTGAAGGCCTCGGGGGCTGCGATGGTCAAGCACGGCGCGATATCCAGGTCTCACGTCCGTCGAATGCTCGGCTCAGAAGACGAGCGGGTACGTCGCGCGGCGTTCACTCTTTTGGAGGAAAGTAATCCGAGGCTCAGGAGAGACAGTGCAGTTTTTATTGAGATTGCGCACTTCATCTGGGAGGCTAATCCAAACTACGACGTTTATCGAGAGTTCAGCAAACGTCACCTAAATCGACCTTTCAGGCAATAGGGCAGCTCCCGGCGGGTTATGTCAGCCAGGGCCTACTGCCAACACAGCGAGTTGAAGTTGAAGGAGCCGCGCTTTCACGTTCGGGCAGACGCCATGACCGCGATCATGGTTGAAGTATCAGCTATTGTTGTGGCTGACCGTCGCAAGTCATCAGACTGGATGCGCCCTGGATGCCTTACACGCCAGTGACAGCTGCGAAGGTGAGCGGCTTCGACGAATTGATGATTCGCGACGCAATAGAACGCGGGCAAATCATTGCTGTAAAGGATATATTCGGTGAATGGCAGATCGCGGACACGGACGTCAGGAAGTTGGCGTCTCAGTTTCGACAGCAAATCGACGCCCGAAGTGCGCCGTCGGTCGAAGAATTGGGTGGGCCAACGAGTCTTGAAGCTGAGATCTGGGCCCTGATCCGAAAGGCCGGCGACGGCCTTCGCCAGAGCCCGAAAGGCGACGGCGTTCATTCCCGCTCTGACATAGACCAGCCGGAACATTCAGGACAGCTGGTCAGGGAGTTGGAACAGGAGGCTGATCTGCGGCCGCCCGCTCATGCATCGCACGCCGATCAGGCTGGCGCGACCACGGCACCTTGCTGGCATCATGATCTCAGAATTGAAGATGAGGACAGGGTTTTACCGTCGGCCACGCCTGAGCCCTATCGCAAACTCATGTCTCCGGTGAGCAAGGCTCTCCTGCTTGCTCTAGCAATTGGCTGGATAGGTGGTTTGAGCTCGTACCATTTTATTGGGCGAAGCTCGTCCTTTACGTCAGAGCAAAAGAGGGACTACTTGTCCGAGGCTTCTGAGAAAAAGCTGGTGCACGCCGAGATATCGAAAAGAGTGGTCTCGGCTGCAAGCGCATCAAACCCCGATAAGGCGGCTGGTGCGATTACGGGCGGTCGTCAATCCGACTCGACACAAAGCGTTCAGCAATCAACTCCCCTCACAAACAAAAGTACGAAGATTGCGCAACAGAATCCCACACCGTCCGCGTCGAGCGCAACCACGAGCCGACGCACGATGTTGGCCGCATCCGTATCGTTTCCCGAGACAAAGCCCATAACCGTTGAAGGCTGGAGCGTGCTGAACATTGTCGACGGCGCCGCGGTTTTGCGCGGGCCCGACGGCGTTCGCAAGGTCGCGCGCGGCGACGTCGTGCCGGGATTAGGCAGGGTCGAGTCTATCGTGAGGTGGGGCCCCCGATGGATTGTGGCGACCAGCAACGGGCTGATTACGACGCCATGACGTTCTGATCCGTTCCTTCGCGGTCTGGACGCCAGCGGACTTTCCGGCGCGATATTCATCAAATGCAAGCGCACTCTCCGCACATGCTCACGTGGAAATGGCAACCTGGCAGCTCTCACGCAGCCTCACCGTTGTCATGCCGCCTTCGCGATATCGGCTGCATGGACCGATCGCGAACCGATTGCCAGGCGGTTCCAGGCATTGATCATGGCGATCACGATCGACAGGTCCGCCAACTCCTTCTCCGAGAAATGACGCCGCGCCTCGTCGTAGACGGGGTCGGGCGCGTGTGTGGCTGCAATGTTCGTCAGCGATTCCGCCCAGGCCAGGGCTGCCCGCTCTCGCGCCGAATAAAGGTTGGACTCGTACTACGCATCGAGCAGATACAGCCGCACCTGAGACTCGCCAAGTTTCCGCGCTTCCTCGGTATGCATGTGGAGGCAGTAGGCGCAGCCGTTGATCTGGGAGACCCGCGTCTTCACAAGCGTGATGAGCTTGTGATCGAGCCCGCACGTCTGAAGGTACTTTTCCACATTTATCAGGGCGGCAACTCCGTCAGGGGCGGTGGTGAATGGGTTGAGCCTTTGCATCATGGTATCCACTCCGCTTGATTTTCAGATGTCGGAACGGGTCGGACTATCGGGCGTCGAGTTCTCCTCGAAGATCGACTCTGTCCTGCGGCTCTCGTGGGGTTAACAGGGCAATTCGCAGCCGGTTCCAGAAATTTCACGCCATGAGTCAAAGTATGCTCGAAAAGCGCGGAACGTCCGGCAACGGGTGAGGCGGTAGAACACTTTGTACGGATTATCGAAGCAGCGGCACCACCCGTACGCTCGGGCGCTCGGCGATCTCTTGCGCGCTCTCCGGCCACGCGCCGATGCGCATGACGGTGCGTAGCCGCTTTTCAAATGATGCGGAATCGTTGGGTAGTTGGCCGCAAGGCGCGCTTCACTTCGACGAAGCCGGCGATCTAGGCCGCCCTACCCGCGAGCAATCGCCGCATGACCTCGGGATCACGTTCGATGGCCAACAACAACGCGCGAGCTGGCGCGTCAGGCGTGCTGCGGCGCTGCTCCCAGTCGCGCAAAGTCGTGATAGGCAAGTGGAACGCTTCAGCAAATTCCGCCTGCGTCATTCCGAGACGCCGTCGTGTATATTGCGAACCTGGCGGCTGGCGTGGGGTAGATTATTCCCAAGCAGACAGAGTCATGTTTGTCGAGACGGTGAGGAAGATCGCGAACGCCCCATCGCAGCACAGCGGCGAAAGCGGAAACCAAGGCTGCGCTCTAAACGAGGATCTTGCGCGTTGAATGACCTCGCTCCGAGAGATCCCGCGTTCCAGGCCCGCATCCAAGCGAGCTTTGCCAAGCAAGGCTTGATGACCGCCTTAGGGGCATCTCTCGTGCACGTCGCTCCGGGAATCGTCGAGATCGCCCTTCCAGCAAGTCCGTCCGTCTCGCAACAGCATGGGTTTGTCCACGCTGGCGCACTCGCAGCGATAGCGGACACCGCCGCTGGCTACGCGGCGCTTAGCCTCATGCCTCCGGGAGTCGGCGTGCTCACGACCGAGTTTAAAATCAACCTAGTGGCTCCAGCTAAGGGCAATGTTAGAGCCCGAGGTCGCGTGGTGAAGGCCGGCCGGACACTGACACTGGCGCAAACTGAAGTCGTCGCCGAAAGCGCCACTGGCGAAAAGCTGGTGGCGCTTCTCACTGCGACCCTCATGGTCATTGAGGGCCGCGAAGGGATCGCTGACTGAGTTTCCAATACATACCGGTTTGGGCCAGAAGATCGAGCACAATCGCCGCGATCCGCGAAAACTCGTGTGCCTGGCTACGGGTCGAGAGGCGCTCTTATGCTTAGGGAGCGCCGGCCTGCGTGATTCAGTCATTCCGTGCCGAAGATCCGCTCGAAGTCGGCATCCGCGCGCGCAGCAATGTTGTGCGTGGCGCCAGGATCCGTGTTTGTCGTGTTGCCGTCGACGAACAAGCGCCGCCGCGAGCGCAGCTCTTCCGGCGACATGCCTATGCCGCGGGTGCTCTCGATGCGTTCGTCTGGGGTCTTGGTGTCGCGGACCACTTGGTCCTCCTGCCTGTTGGCGGAGGACGTGGTCTCCGCCGGTTAACCTGGGGGTAAGCTTTGCCCTTGTCCGCCTGTTATCTGATGCTTACGCATGCCCACGCACGAACGCCGCCAATCGCTCGGCCGATTAAACGGCCGTGCGGCGGCGGTTGAGAGCGTGGAATATGGTCTTAGCGAAACCATGTTTTCCTCAGCGCGACTGAGCGTGTCCTGAACGGCGGCTTCATACAGTAATCGGCCGCGAAAAGTCAAACGCGCGGGTGAGATACCAGTCGTTGTAGTCGTTGTAGCCCGGATGAGCGTCAGCGATATCCGGGGACCGCGGCAGGCAGGGGGGCCCGCATGTCGCTGAGCCTGTCATCGGGCCGCGCTTCGCGCGGACCCGTTGGGTCATGCGGGCTACAGCTCCAAAAGCCTCTTCTCCGCCAGTCCGGATAGTAGCGCCGTTACGTCGGTTGCAATCTTCTCGCGCGGGGCGGAATAGGTCTTCGCCAGGTCGTCGACGATCTCGGCAAAGCTTGCCTGCCCATCGCAGCGTTTGAGGATCTCGGCGGCGATCGCGTCGGCCTTGAAAATGCGCTCCGGGGCGAGTAGCACCCAGCCGCCATGGGCCTCGTTGTGCACGAGCCGGACGCCGCGGGGCAGACGCGGCCGCGCTAGCGGGTCGATGGGAGCGCTGCCGGCTTCGCCCATGTCGGAATTCCTTATTCCTCTTTTATTCCTCTTTTATTCCTTGGGCACGAAGGCGCCCGGCGGGATGTGCTTCGGCGCGACATAGGCGTAGTAGAGCGCATCCAGCATGGCCCACAACACGGCGCATTTGAACTCGAGTGCTGCGAGCACGCACTGTTGCGTCGCCGCCGAGAGGGCGTGGCGCTTGACGTAATCGAGCGCGAACTCCGAATCGCGCCGGGCGAGGGGAGGGCGCTTGCTGAAATACGCAAGCGCTTCCGCGCTGACGAAAGCGTAGCCTTTCAGCATGCCCTCGACGCGTTCGCCGATGACCTGCGGCGAGAACAATTCGGTGAGCGACGAGGCGACAGCCTCAAGCAGCGATCGTTCGCGCACGAAATGCACGTAGGCGTCCACCGCAAAGCGCGTCGCCGGCAGCAGCCCCGCCAGTGAGACGACGTATTTGCGGTCGAGTCCGAGCGAGTCGGTGAGCATAAGCCAGCGCGCAATGCCGCCGTCGCCTTCGGACTGGCCGTCATGATCAACGAGGCGGCTGCGCCATTCGCGGCGCAGCGCGGGATCATCGCACCGTGCGATGAGGCTTGCGTCCTTCACCGGGATCATGGCCTGATAATAATAGCGGTTGAGCGCCCAGGCCTGGACCTGGCCCTTGCTGCATTTGCCCCCGTGCAGCAGGCCGTGAAATGGGTGCAGGCTATGATAACGGCGCGCACCTATGTCGCGCAGCGCGCTTTCAAGCTCGTCCGCAGACAGCAGCTTCACAGGATGATCTCCATGCCATCCTCGGCGACCTCCCAGCCGCTCTCCTCGACGTGAATACGTTCAGGCGAGCCGGCGACGAGCATGGGATTGGTGTTGTTGATATGCGTGAAGATGCGCCGCCCGGCGAGAGTTGCAAGGGCGGCGAGCGAGCCGCCCTCGCCGTGGATGGGCATGTGGCCCATGCGTCGGCCGGTCTTGGTCCCGGTGCCGGTGGTGATCATCTCGTCGTCGCGAAACAAGGTGCCGTCGAAGAGGACGACATCCGTCCGGGCGAGGCGCTGCAACATCGTCGCCGTCACGCACGCGGCGCCGGGAACATAGGCGATGTGCGCATCGGCTGCGAAAATCTCGACGCCGACATTGGCGCCGGTTTCTTCCGCCGTCTGCACCGTCGCGCCTTCGAGGTAGAGCGGCACCTTGCCCGGCACGGTGAAAAGCTCCGCTTCCACACCGGTGCAGAGTTGAAAGCGCTGACCCGGAGCGGTGCCTTGGCGCGCCACCAGGTCGGGCGCGAGCGCGTTGAACATCGGATTGTCCGCCAACGCGTCGAGGGAAGCCTGTGTGGCGATGAGCGTGAAGGGCGCCCGCTCGCGCAGGCTCAACAAGCCTGCGACCTGATCGATCTCGGCGCCGGTGAGCACGACCGATTTGATAGGGCTTGTCCGGGTCCCGCCGCGTGGCTGCAGCACCCTGCACGTCCGGACCTGCTCGCGCAGGTCCGGAGCGGCGTTGATCAATGCCCAGCTGTCACCGTCGGCGCTGACGGCAAGGCTCGCCTGAGTGCGCGGCCGCACGCGAGCATCCCCCGCCCATGCCAAACGGCAGACGGGACAGCAGCAATTCCACTGCGGAAACCCCCCACCCGCGGCCGACCCGACAACAATAGCGGTCAGGCGCCCCAATTGCGGACGCGGCGAGGCTCAATCGCGAGCGACGTGAAGCTCCTAGAACTCGGCCGGAAGGTAGCCGTTGATCTCGAGCCCGATGCAGATTTCGACGAGAGTCGGAGTGGTCCAGGCCATTTCACACCCTTCGATTTTTGTCAGCCATCCGCACTGTAAGGTCACGTGCCGCGTCGCGCAAGAGTGGCTATCGACGGGGTGGCTAACGACAAAGTCGCGACCTCAATCGCGACTGCAAGCGTTTGTTTCAGTCGCCGCGCAAAAAGAAACCGGACCCCCAGGAGAACCCGAGGAGGTCCGGTTGACAGTTCGTCGGTGTGGGGGCCGACAATCACCTTCCAGAGGGGAACAGCTGACAGTAGGCAGCGCCGCCCGCTGTCAGACACAAGCATTATGACGCGGCTCACTCTGGGAAGAAAGAAAGCCGCCGCATGGCAGCCATGCGACCGATGTTTGTCACTCCGGGGCGCCGCAACCGATCTCGGGTTCACCCGAGATCGGCACCTATGGTGCCCAAGTCGGCTGCAGCCGACTTGGGTGCGGCGAACCCGGAAACCATACCCACCGGGTACCCGGGCTCTCGGCCTTGCCCCGGGATGACACCGTGTGTGATTCCAATCTTGGAAACGCCGCCCAATGGCGTCGTTCAGAAATGCCAGCGTTGTGCCTTGGCGACAAGGAAATCGCGAAATACCTGGACGCGCGCGACTGACTTCAACTCTTCCGGATAAACGAAATAGGCGTCGAGCGCGATCGAATCGGAGTCGCCGAATAGCTGCACCAGGCCGCCATTCTCCTCGACCAGATAATCGGGCAGCAGCGCAACGCCAATGCCGCGCTGGCAGGCGCGCAACACGCCCAGGACGGTGTTGATGGTCAGCACCGGGGTGCGCGGGCCTTTGCCGTTGCGCCCGACTTCGACGAGCCAGCGCCGGTTCTCCAGATAGCTCGGGACCGTGGTGCCCCCGAGCAACAGGATGCGGTGCGCGTCGAGATCATCGAGCGCGCGCGGTTGCCCGAACCGTTTGACATATTCCGGCGAGGCATAGGCGTGGAAATGCACGGAGAAGAGCTTGCGCTGGATCAGGTCGGGCTGGGTCGGCTGGCGCAGCCGGATGGCCACGTCGGCCGCTCGCATCGCCAGATCGAGCTCCTCGTCGGTGGTGATCAGCGTGAGATGAATGTCGGGATAAAGCTCGACGAACTCGCCCAGTCGCGGCGTGAGCCAATGCACGCCGATGCCGGGCGTAGTGGTCAGTCGCAGCTCCCCGTTCGGCCTTTCGCGGCTGTCGGTGAGCTTGGCGCGCGCCGCCTCAAGTTGCATGAAAACGTCGTGCGCGGTGTGGTGAAGCAGCTCGCCCTGCTCGGTCAGGATGAGGCCGCGGGCGTGGCGATGAAACAAGGCGACGCCAAGCTCCTGCTCAAGGGACGAGACCTGGCGCGACACCGCCGATTGCGAGAGTCCAAGCTGCTCGCCCGCATGGGTGAAGCTGCCGGCTTCCGCGGCGGCGTGAAACACCTTCAGCTTGTCCCAGTCCATGCTCATGGATTTTTTCGCCCGGATGTCCATTATTCGGCCGCTACCGCGGGCTCGGCCTCGCCATGCGCCGCAAGGAAGCGTTCGGCCTCGAGCGCGGCCATGCAGCCCTGTCCGGCCGCGGTGACCGCCTGACGGAAAATATCATCGGTGACATCGCCTGCCGCGAACACGCCAGGCACTGATGTGGCGGTCGAGAACGGCGCCGTCTTGATGTAGCCCGAAGCCTTCATTTCCAGCTGGCCCTGGAAGGGCGCGGAGGCTGGCGTGTGGCCGATGGCGATGAACACGCCGTCGATACGGCGCTCGCTCCGCGCGTTGGTGTTGGCGTCGCGCAGCACCACCGCGCTGACCTTGGGCGGGCTGTCCGCCCCCAGCACGTCGGCAAGCACCGCATTCCAGATCACAGACACCTTGGGATTGCGAAAAAGGCGGTCTTGCAGGAGTTTCTCCGCGCGCAACCGCTCGCGCCGGTGCACCAGGGTGACAGTAGACGCGAAATTCGTGAGGAAGAGCGCCTCCTCGACCGCGGTATTGCCGCCGCCGACCACCAGCACATCCTTGCCGCGATAGAAGAAGCCGTCGCAGGTGGCGCAGGCGGATACCCCATAACCCTTGAACTTCTGCTCGGACGGCAACTCCAACCAGCGGGCCTGCGCGCCAGTCGCGACGATCACGCTCTCGGCGAGATAATGCGCGCCGGAATCGCATTCGAGACGAAACGGCCGCCGGGTGAAATCAACCTTGGTCACATGGTCGGCGACCATGCGCGTGCCGACCTGCGCGGCCTGCTTTTGCATCTGCTCCATCAGCCACGGTCCCTGGATCACGTCCGCGAACCCTGGGTAATTCTCCACGTCGGTGGTGATGGTCATCTGTCCGCCGGGCTGCATGCCCTGGATGAGGATGGGCGCAAGCATCGCGCGGGCTGCGTAGATAGCCGCTGTATAGCCCGCCGCTCCGGAGCCGATGATCACCACCTTCGCGCGGGTCGTTGCAGCCATGATGATCCTTCAGGCGATGTAGCCGGGGCGGGCGCACCACGCCCCCGAATGGTGCCGCGCACAAATCTATGATCTCAGACCACCCATGCAAGCCACGCAGACCAACAATGAGGGATATTGGTATTTCGATACCGCTAATGAGCAATAAAGTTTCGCGCATGCCCTATATCGCGCTAAATTCCGCATCGAATTCGATGGAGCCATGCGTGCCGCCACGCCTCGATGCTCTCGACCGTCAGATCCTGCGCGAGCTGCAGGAGGATGGCCGTATGACCAACGTGGAGCTCGCGAGCCGCATTGGCATCTCGGCGCCGCCGTGCCTGCGCCGGGTGCGCGCCCTCGAGGAAGCCGGCTTCATCCGAGGATATCGCGCGCTGCTTGACCCGAAGCTGTTGGGCTACGACATCACCGTCTTCGCCCTGGTTCATCTTTCGAGCCAAGCGGATGCGGACCTGCGGGAGTTCGAGGGGTTCGTGCGGGGAAAGGCGCTGGTCCGTGAATGCTGGATGCTTTCCGGCGAGATCGACTTCATACTGAAATGCGTGGCGCCCGACCTTAAGACTTTTCAGGAATTCGTCGCGGAGCTTACGGCGGCCCCGCACGTTCGCAACGTCAAAACGGCTCTCACTTTGCGCAGCTCCAAGGACGCCGCTCTGGTGCCGATGGAAACGTTTGGCGAGTGAACGCCCGCGTGGAGTCCCGGATGTCGCGGAGCCTGTCATCGGGCCGCGCTTCGCGCGGACCCGTTGGCTCATCCGGGCTACGGTTGAGGTAGGGTGTAGCCCGCATGAGCGCAGCGATATGCGGGACCGTCAACGCCACTCAACTTTCTTGATCTCGTAAGCCTTGGCCCCGCTCGGCGTCACCACCTCCACGCTCGTTCCCTTGGCCTTGCCGATGAGCGCGCGTGCGAGCGGCGAGGTAATGGAAATCTTGCCCTTCTTGGCGTCGGCTTCCGGTTCCCCGACCAATTGCCAGACCTGCTTCTTCGCGGTGTCCTCGTCCAGCAGCGTGACCGTGGCTCCGAACTTGATGGTGTCGCCCGAGAGCTTGGAAACATCTATGACTTCGGCACGCGCCAATTTGTCCTCGATGTCGGCAATGCGTCCTTCATTGTGCGACTGCGATTCCTTTGCCGCGTGATATTCGGCGTTCTCGGAAAGGTCGCCATGCGTTCGCGCGTCGGTGATTTGTTGGATAATCCGGGGTCGCTCCACCTGCTGGCGGTGCTTGAGCTCCTTCTCAAGCGTCGAGTAACCCTCCCCCGTCATCGGAATTTTTTCCATCTGTTTTCTTTCAACCTCCGACTCTCGCTCCCGCACCATCGAGTCAGCCAAGAGACAACAGTCGAGACAATAATCGGGTCGCGGGCCGAACGGGCGTCCGGCCACGCGACACGCAACTCAGTCCCCTAGTGCGGTGAATTTGAAGTTCCCTATCAGTATTGCAGCGAACTCGCGTAGGAACTTCAAATTCAAAAACCGCACTAGAATCATAGACGTGCTAGTGTCCCTTCGATTCCGAAGCTCGCATCAGAGGAATCGGGACACTAGTGCCGTCAGGGGCTTGCTCCAGAATTGCCCGGATCAGCCCTTGCCGCCGAAATAGCTCTGCAGCGCGCGTACCTCAAGGTCGCCCCCGAGATAGGCCTTGATGCCCTGCGCCGCGGCGACGGCCCCTGAGAGAGTGGTGTAGTATGGCACTTTATGCAAGAGGGCCGCTCGCCTGAGCGGCCGGCTGTCGGCAAGAGCCGCCGCCCCCTCGGTGGTGTTCAAGACGAGCTGAACCTCGCCGTTCTTGATCGCATCCACGATGTGCGGCCGGCCTTCCAACACCTTGTTGATCTTGCTGGCGGGAACGCCGTTTTCGGCCAGGTAGCGTTGCGTTCCGGAAGTGGCAATGATCCGAAACCCAAGCGCGACCAGGAGCCGAACGGCTTCCAGCACGCGCGGCTTGTCGCTGTCCCTGACCGAGACAAACACCGTGCCTACGCGCGGCAGCCGGGAGCCGCCGCCGATCTGGCTCTTGGCAAAGGCCATCGCGAAATTCGAATCAATGCCCATCACCTCGCCGGTTGATTTCATTTCAGGGCCGAGCACGGTGTCCACCCCAGGAAAGCGCGCGAACGGAAAAACCGCTTCCTTCACGCCGGTATGATCGGGCCGGGGCAGCTTGAGATCAAAGCTTGCCAGCGTCTCGCCGGCCGTGATCCGGGCGGCGATCTTGGCAACCGGGACGCCCATCACCTTCGCAACGAAGGGCACTGTGCGCGACGCTCGCGGATTGACTTCGAGAACATAGATGTCGCCATCCTTGATGGCGTATTGCACGTTCATCAGGCCGCCGACTTCGAGCGCACGCGCAAGCGCGTCTGTCTGGCGCTCCAACTCGGCGATAACGCCTGACGAGAGGGAATGCGGCGGCAGCGAGCAGGCGCTGTCGCCGGAATGAATCCCCGCTTCCTCGATATGCTCCATGATGCCGGCAATCACGGTGTCCTTTCCGTCGGAAAGGCAATCAACATCGACCTCAATGGCATCGGATAGATAACGATCGATGAGCAGCGGGCGTTTTTCAGAGACCACAAGCTCGGATGGCCGATCAAGATCGCCGGCCAATCGGGTCAAGTAGCGATTCAACTGAACGACATCGAAAACGATCTCCATGGCGCGCCCTCCGAGCACATAGGAGGGCCGGATCACGATGGGATAGCCGACCGTCTCGGCGATGGCGCCGGCCTCAGCCGGACTGGTGGCGATGCCGCTGAATGGTTGCCGAAGCTTGAGCCGCTCAAGCAGTTTCTTGAACCGGTCGCGATCCTCGGCGAGATCGATCATGTCTGGAGATGTGCCGAGTATCGGAACGCTTGCCTGCTCAAGCGGATGCGCGAGCTTGAGCGGAGTCTGGCCGCCGAACTGCACAATCACCCCATGAAGGTGTCCGCGCGAGCGCTCGATATCGATGATCTCGAGGACGTCCTCGGTAGTCAGCGGCTCAAAATACAGTCTGTCGGAAGTGTCGTAATCCGTTGAGACCGTCTCCGGATTGCAGTTGACCATGATGGTCTCATAACCGATCTCCTTGAGTGCAAAAGACGCGTGACAGCAGCAGTAATCGAATTCTATCCCCTGACCGATCCGGTTCGGTCCGCCGCCGAGGATAACAACCTTCTTGCGATCCGAGGGAGCGGCTTCGCAGCTCGGCGCGCCACCGAATGCCGCGGCGAAGGTCGAGTACATGTAGGCGGTCGGGGATGCGAACTCCGCCGCGCAGGTGTCGATGCGCTTGAACACCGGTCGCACGCCAAGCGCGCGGCGATGTTGCGTGACCGCTTCCGGCGACAGCCCGGTGAGCTTGGCCAATCGAGCATCCGAAAAACCCATGGCCTTGAGGGCGCGCAACGGCCCCGCCGTGGTTGGCATGCCCCGCTCGCGAATCTTTGCCTCGGTCTCGACGAGATCGCGAATCTCGGCGAGAAACCAGGGATCAATCCTGCATGAGCTGTGAATTTCGCGATCTGAAAAGCCAAGCCGCATCGCCTCCGCGACCTTCAGCAGGCGCTCTGGAGTGGGCGTCCCGAGAGCGGCACGCACCGCATTCTTATCGTCGCCCTGCCCGATGCCCTCGATTGTGATCTCATCGAGGCCGGTCAATCCGTTCTCGAGCGAGCGCAGCGCCTTTTGCAGGCTCTCCTGAAACGTGCGGCCGATCGCCATCACCTCGCCGACCGATTTCATCGAGGTTGTCAGCACCGGATCGGTGCCAGGAAATTTCTCGAAGGCGAAGCGCGGGATCTTGGTGACGACATAGTCGATTGTCGGCTCGAACGAAGCCGGCATTGCCCCGCCGGTGATGTCGTTTGCGACCTCGTCAAGCGTGTATCCGACCGCGAGCTTGGCCGCGACCTTCGCAATCGGAAAGCCGGTCGCCTTCGAGGCCAGGGCAGAGGAGCGCGATACGCGCGGATTCATCTCGATGATGACGAGCCGGCCGTCTTCCGGGTTGACCGCGAACTGAACGTTGGAGCCGCCGGTCTCCACCCCGATCTCGCGCAGCACCGCGATCGAGGCGTCGCGCATGATCTGATATTCCTTGTCGGTGAGCGTCAGCGCCGGCGCAATCGTGATGGAATCGCCCGTGTGCACCCCCATGGGATCCAGGTTCTCGATGGAGCAGACGATGATGCAGTTGTCGTTGCGGTCGCGCACCACCTCCATCTCGAATTCCTTCCAGCCCAGCACGGATTCTTCGATCAGCACCTCGCTGGTTGGCGAGGCATCTATGCCGCGTTCGACGATGTCGATGAATTCCGCCTTGTTGTAAGCAATCCCGCCTCCGGTGCCGCCCAATGTGAAGGATGGCCTTATGATTGCGGGCACGCCAATTTCCTCCAGCGCCGCGAGAGCCTGGATCAGATTTTTGACCTGTCGCGATCGCGGTGTTTCGAGGCCAATGCGCCCCATCGCTTCGCGGAACAGCTTGCGATCCTCCGCCTTGTCGATGGCATGGGCGGTGGCGCCGATCATCTTCACGCCGAAACGATCAAGGACGCCCATCTTGTTGAGCGAGAGCGCCGTGTTGAGCGCTGTCTGTCCTCCCATGGTCGGAAGCAGCGCATCCGGCCGCTCCTTTTCGATGATCTTGGCGACGATCTCGGGCGTGATCGGCTCGACGTAAGTGGCATCGGCCAGATCGGGATCGGTCATGATCGTGGCTGGATTTGAATTGACCAGCACGATGCGATAGCCCTCGGATTTGAGCGCCTTGCAAGCCTGCGTTCCCGAATAATCGAATTCGCATGCCTGGCCGATCACGATCGGACCTGCGCCGATGATCAGGATCGAGTGGATATCAGTCCGCTTGGGCATGGGAATGGGTCGTTATAGGGTCCCATGAAACCGTCGCATAGGCAGATCGTTGATGATTTCGTACGCAGAGAAGGAATAAGCGTGCATCGGCAAAGCTCCCGGCTGGAGAACCTCATTTCATGGTTTGCCGCCTCCATGCTGGTGACGGCGGGGGTGATCTATGCACTCAAGCTGCAAGCCGAGGAGCCGAAAGCAGGTGCGTACCGCGCGCCGCCGCGGGCGACGCCGGCACAGGAGCCGCGCATCGTGCAGGAGACCCGGGCGGCGCAGAAGGGGCGTGGCCGGCAGGCGCATCATCCCTTCCAGATACCCTGGCGCGGTTGGAAGGATATTTTGCTGCGCACCTATTATGAATTCCAGCAGGACCGCCTGCTGGCCTTGGCCGCCGGGGTCGCCTTCTACTCGCTGCTCGCCCTGTTTCCGGCGATCGCCGCGGGAGTGTCGGTTTATGCGTTCTTCGCCAATGCAGCCACCATCGGCAAGCACCTGTCGGTTGCAACCGATATCGTCCCAACGGTCACGCTCGATCTCTTGACCAGTGAGATTTCTCGCATGGCCGCCAAGAGCGATGGAAGGCTTACCTTCGGATTTGGGGTCGGACTTGCCATCGCATTGTGGAGCGCCAATGCCGGGATGAAAGCCATCTTTGATGCGCTCAACATCATCTATGACGAAGAGGAGAAGCGCGGTCTCATCTGGCTCAATGTCGTATCGCTCTTCTTCACAGTCTGCGCCATCGCCGCTGTCGGCATCGCGATTGGCGCGGTGGTGGTTTTCCCGTTGGTTCTGGCCGCGTTCGGGCTCAGCAGCATCGACGCACCCGTGATAGCGTTCCTGCGCTGGCCGGTGATGTTCGTCATGATCCTCCTGGGTTTTGCGGTGCTCTACCGTTATGGACCGAGCCGCCGCCTTGCCAAGTGGCGGTGGATCAACATCGGGAGCCTCTTCGCCGCTTTCGCCTGGCTTGCGGTTTCCTCCTTGTTTTCCTGGTATCTCGGCAACTTCGCCAACTACAACGCGACCTACGGCGCGCTTGGCGCGGTGGTGGGGTTGATGATGTGGATGTGGCTGTGCACCATCGTGGTCCTGCTCGGCGCCGAGCTCAATTCAGAGATCGAGCATCAGAC
>CAWJCB010000014.1:0-272488 GCA_963841105.1 uncultured Alphaproteobacteria bacterium | reverse complement strand
GGTGGGTTAAAATGTCAGCAAAGGTTTCACTGGACGACAAGTACACGCTCGACCATGGGCGCGTTTTCATCAGCGGCACGCAGGCGCTCGTTCGCCTGCCTCTCATGCAGCTCGAGCGCGATGGCGCGGCGGGAATTGACACCGCATGCTCGTGCGCAGGGACCCGCGGATTCGCCACTTGCGGGCCTCGACAAGCAGCTATCAGCAGCAAAGAAATTTTCGCGACGGAGCCAATCGTGTTGGGCCGGCCGTGAACCGTATCGCCACGACCGCGGGTTTGGGAAGCCAGCGGGTTTCGACTGCATGGGCCCGCCAAACACACAGCGTGTTCCATGTCGTACGGGAAGGGACCGGGGGTCCGATGGTCCGGCGACGCTTTGCGCCATGGCAATCTTGCCGGCTCGGCCACGCTCAGCGGCGTCCTGCTGCTGCGCTCGCAACGATCAGCACCTGCAAGTCGTCGACGACCTCTCATCAGAGCGAGTTTGCCTTCGTTGATGCCATAATTCCGGTGCTGAACCCGGCCGGCGTACAGGAAATCATCGATTTTGGAATTTACGGCTGGGCACTCTCACGCTACAGCGGCTGCTGGGTAGCTCTGAAATGCGTGAAAGACACGGTGGAAGCCACGGCATCGGTTGAGATCGATCCAGCCCGCGTGGCTATTCGTCTTCCCGAAGTCCACGAATTGCCCGCAAAGGGTCTCGGCATTCGCTGGCCGGACTCGCCCACGAGCAGGAGGAACTCGGCTGCACGAGCACAAGCTTGCGGCCGCGTGCGCCTTTTGCCGCGGCAACACGATTGATCGCGTGGTGATCGATGCGCCGGTTGCCCGGCTAGGCATCGCAACAACTGGGAAGTCGTATCTCGACGTTCGCCAAGCGCTCGACACTTTGGGGCTCGATGAGGTTGCTGCCGCGCGGACTGGGATACGCCTCTACAAAATTGGCATGTCGTGGCCGCTCGAACCAAGCGCAGCGCTCGCCTTCGCCAGTGGGCTCGACTGGTCATGGTCGTCGAGGAAAAGCGCTCTCTCATCGAGACCCAACTGAAGGAGTTGCTGTATGGCCGGTCGGACGCGCCGCGCGTGATCGGCAAGCGTGAGCGAATCAGGTGGCGTTCTTTTCCCTTCAGCCGGCGCGCTGAACTCCAATTACATCGCGGCCCAAATCGCCCGTCGGCTTGGGATGCAAGCGCCTTCCACCGAGGCAGTTTCAGCCGAAGAGGATCTGTTGCAGCGGACCTTCTATTTCTGCGCTGGATGTCCCCACAATAGCTCGACGCGCATTCCTGAAGCGAGCCGCGGCTACGCCGGCATCGGCTGCAGTTGGATGGCGCAGTTCATGGATCGGCGAACCGCAGGATATAGCCACATGGGCGCGGAGGGGGCCTCCTGGATTGGAGAGGCTCCCTTCGCCAAGGACACGCATGTTTTTCAAACGCTCGGCGACGGCACCTATTATCACCTCCGGTTTGCTCGCGATCCGAGCGGCGGTTGCCGCGGGCACCAATATCACTTTCAAGAACTCCTCTTTAACGACGCGGTAGCGATGACCGGCGGGCAGGCTCATGACGGTCCTCTCACGGTTCAAGCAATTACACGCCAGGTCCATGCTGAAGGCGTCGCTCGTGTGGTGGTCGTAACGGACGAACCCACAAAATACGGAGCACGCGAGGATTTCGCGACCGGTGTAACCGTGCACGCGCGCGAAGAGCTTGACGGGGTGCAACGAGACTTGCGCAAGATCCCTGGTACTACCGTTCTCGTTTATGACCAGACATGCGCGGCTGAGAAGCGCCGCCGCCGTAAACGTGGATTGTATCCTAAGCCGGAGCGGCGTCTTTTCATTTATGACCCTGTTTGCGAGGGCTGCGGAGACTGGCGGCGTGCAGTCCAACTGCACCGCCGTCGTGCCGGTGGAAACCCCTCTGGGACGAAAGCGCGCTATCGACCAATCGAGCTGCAATAACGACTATTCGTGCGCAAACGGTTTTTGTCCGAGCTTTATTACCGTGACCGGAGGTCAGGTACGCCGCGGGAGACCGGAACTCGCTAATGCGCCGTTCTCCGAGCTTCCGGAACCGCAGCTTCCACAGCTGGAAACGCCATACGCAATTGTCGTCGCCGGAATGGGCGGCACTGGAGTGGTCACGATCGGCGCTTTGATTGGAATGGCAGCGCATCTCGAAGGTAAGGGTTGCGGCGTTCTCGATATGGCGGGCTTGGCCCAGAAGGGCGGCTCCGTTTGGACCCACCTAAAGATCGCTCGCATATCAGATTCAATACGCGCCATTCGCGTCCCGCCCGGCGGGGTCGATCTTGTCCTCGGTTGTGACCTCGTCGTCGCAGCTAGCGCGAAAACCCGTTCGCTCCTAAATCCGAAAACGTCTCGTGTTGTGCTCAACACCAACGAAGTCATGCCAGGGGAGTTTACGCGCAAGCCAGTATCTGCGTTTCCCGGCAAGCGCATGCAGGCCATGCTTCTATCCGCCGTGGGTGAGCGGAACCTGCATGCCATTGATGCCGGCAGCATCGCGCGGGCTCTGTTCAATGACACGACTGCCGTCAATGTTTTCCTTCTGGGATACGCTTGGCAGCGCGGCTTCTTACCAATACGGGCGCAAGCGCTCGAACAGGCGATCGAGCTCAATGGTGCGGCAGTTAATCAGAATAAAGCCGCGTTCCTCTGGGGTAGACGAACTGCCCATGACGTTGCTGCCGTAATGCGTTTTCTCGTCATCCCAGAAGTCAACGCCGCAGACCCTTGATGGGCTCATCCGCTATCACATCGCGTTGCTCACAGGTTATCAGAATGCGGGATACGGCGAACGGTACCGCTTGCTGATTGCAGCAGTCAGAGCCGCTGAAACTGCATGTGCTCCCGGTCGCACCAAGCTTACGGAAGCGGTCGTCCGCAGCTATTTCAAGCTGCTGGCATATAAAGACGAGTACGAAATAGCACGACTGTACAGTACTCCCGACTTTGTACGTAAGCTAAGTGAGCAATTCGAGGGGAACTACCGCATCGGGTTCAATCTTGCGCCGCCGCTCCTGGCGCGCCGTGACCGCCAAACGGGTGTGCCGCGAAAGATGGCTTTCGGGCCCTGGCTGTTATTGGTTTTCCGGCTTCTCGCGCGAGCGAAGCATTTGCGTGGAACGCCGCTTGACCCGTTCGGGTGGACAAAGGAGCGGCGCAGTGAACGAGAGTTGATTATAGAATATGAGAAGTTGATCGCAGAAATCGTCGAGGACTCCAGCCCGCTCGCTATGAAATAGCTGTCCATCTGGCTTCGCTGCCCCAATCCGTCCGCGGATTCGGGCACGTCAAGGCAAAGAACATATCTAAAGCAAAAGAGGAGGAGCTTCGCCTGCGAGAAGCATGGCGGGCAGCGCGGCCGCCGGAGCAAGTCGCGGCATAAGCCATAGCCGCAAGAAGCGAGTGCTCTTGACAGGAGCGTCAGGCTCGCTTGGCAAGCACTTCGCTAAAACGCTGACCGGAGTCGAATCCGCGTTGCGCTTGCAACTCGACGCGTCGATGCTCTGAAATCGACGGTCGACGAAATAGAAGCGTCCGGCGGGGATGCGTTTCCAGTTGAAATGGATGTGACAGTTCGGGCAAGCGTTACAACGGCCTTGGATCTTATTTTCAGCACGTGGGGTGAACTCGACGTATTAGTGAATAATGCAGGGATTGCCACAACGGGTCCGTTTATCGAGCAAACTGAGGAGGATTGGAATCGGGTTGTGGAGGTAAACCTCAACGGCTGTTGGCGTGTTGCTCAGGCAGTGGCGGACAGCAAATGGTAGCGTCCCGGAAGCGGCGGGAGCACTCACTTCATATCTCTTCAATTCTTGGGCTTCGGGTCGCCGCGCAAGTGCCCGCTTGTGTCGCCTCAAAGGCGGGTCTTGTCCATTTGACACGAGCCATGGCGCTTGAGCTTGCAGACATCAATTCGCGTCAATGCCATCGCTCCTGGCTATATCCGAACCGACATCAACCGCGAGTTCTTACGACAAAAGCGGGAGAAGCCCTCGTGCATCGAATCCCCCAACGCCGCCTCGGCGAACCGGAAGATCTCGACGGTCCGCTCCTGTTGCTTGCTTCGGAAGCATCACGATACATGACCGGCGCCGTGCTCCGCCGTTCGACGGGGGCCATTTGTGTAGCTCCCTTTAGCTACTCCCACCCGGGGGCAAATCCTATATAGGTAATACAGCTTGTGCTATTTGACAAATGTGGACATTATCGCATATAGCCACCTTATTCCTATATAGGAGTTGTTTTGGTGTACTCATAGGCCCGGAGACAAGCCCCGTGTCACAGACATTTCTTGGCTATCGCCGCGAGAACGGCGCAGTGGGTGTGCGCAACTGGGTAGCCGTCGTCTCCATAATGGACAACTGTAACCCGGTAACGCGAGCAATATCGCAAGCTGTTGACGGCACCATCCCAGTGACCACGCTTTTTGTTCGCGGGCAGATCGGATGGGACTTGGAGCTTGCCTTTACCAATTCACTCGCCGGCATGGGGCGCAACCCAAACATTGCTGCCGTGCTTCTGGTTGGACTGGAGGAGAAATCGACCGAAGAAGTAGCCGACGCATACGAACATCCGGCAAGCCGGTTCGACGCGATTCACCTGCAGCCGAACGGCACGATCAATGCAATCGCCGAGGGTACCCGCCGGGCCGCGCGGCTTGTCCTCCGGGCTTCCGGCATGAGGCGTGAGCCATGCCCTCCATCGGCGCTGGTTGTCGGCGTAGAATGCGGCGGTTCGGACACGACGTCCGGACTCACCTGCAATCCTGTGATCGGACGCATGTCGGACAGGCTGATAGATGATGGCGCCACCATCATCATTTCGGAGACGGCAGAGTTCGTTGGCGCAGATCATCTCTTTGCTGCGCGCGCCATCGATGAAACGGTAAGGAAAGCCTTTGTGGATGCGGTGCATCAGCTTGAGCGTGAGGCGGTCAGGTGCGGGGTGGAACTGACAAAAACGAACCCTGCGCCCGACAATGTTCGCGGTGGGCTCACCACACTTGAGGAAAAGGCGCTTGGAGCGATGGCGAAGGCCGGCTCGCGCCCGCTCGCCGGCGTGCTGCGGTACGGCGAGGCGCCCAAGCGCAATGGTCTGCATTTCATGGATGCCCCGGCTCCAGCTGTCGAGAACCTAACGGCATTTGCCGCAGCGGGTTGTCAGCTGATCATGTTTGGAACGGGGGTTGGTAACCCGATCGGCAACATGGTTGCTCCAACCGCGAAGGTTTGCGGAAATGTGAACACGTTACGTACAATGACTGACAACATCGACTTTGATGCATCAGCAATTCTTGAGGACGGTGCAAAGGTTTTCGATGTGGGCGACCGGCTGTATCAATACCTGCTGGAGCTTGCTTCAGGCACGTTGACTGCGAGCGAAGTCCTCAACGTCAGAGAAACCGCAATCAGTCGCTTCGAACGAAGTCTCTGAGTGGCAACGTGACCAAGCTTTCGCAGGTCTCGGATACGATCATCGCCGACATAGAGTGCGGCGCGCTGCGCGAGGGTGACCAGCTGCCCTCCGAGGAGAAATTGGCCGCGACGCATCGCGTGAGCGTCGGTACGGTGCAGAAGGCACTCGCGCGCCTCGCGCATTCCGGTCTCATCTCGCGGGAGCACGGTCGAGGTACATTTGTCAACGGCACCAGTGTCGCACCGGCGGAGGTCCGCTACCTGCGGTTTCGCGACGACGAAGGCAACGACCTACCCTCCTTTGTCCATGTGCGCACAATCAGGCGCACGAAACGCACGGGACCGTGGTCGGATTTCCTGGGAGGCGAAGCGTTTGTCCGGATCGAGCGCTCCATCAATGTCGGGGGCCGCTTGGACCTCTACAGCGAGTTCTGGCTGCGGGAGGAGGATTTCGCGCGGCTTGGCGGCGTAAGCCGCCGGGCGTTGGAGAAGAACCTGCGTGTTCTCCTGGGAAAGCAACTGGCGCTTCCCACGCTGCGCGCAGACCAGTGGGTTCGGTTTACGCCGCTTCCGGCAACGGCGGCGCGTGTACTCGACCTCAAAACCGGGGAACCGGGTTTCGTCATGGAGCTGCGTGGATACACTCTGCGCGATCGGCAGCTTTACTATCAATGTCTCTACTCCGGACCGTTCTCTGAGCGTCTCGTGATCGTCCGGTAGAGCGTCGTCAATTGACGACAGGCAGGCCTGGCGTCGACGTGGAAATCGGCCTCGATGCGCAAGCACGATCCTCGTGCGCTCCAGCAATGGACGGCGCAGATATTTGAAACTTGCGGCGTGTCAGCGGAGCACGCGGTTGAGGCAGCTGCGCTGCTCGTGCGCAGCGAAGTTCGCAATTATAAGACCCACGGCATGACGCGCCTAGCCTCATACGTCGAGCGTCTAAAGGCCGGCGACTTCAATGCCCGTCCAAACATGCAGCATCGGACCTATCCGGGTGGAATCGTGCTCGAGGCGGATGGTGCGATGGGGCAAGTCGCTGGTCCTCATGCCGTGCGCTTGGGGATCGAGGCGCTTGGCGCGAGCGCCGCCTCGGTTTTCATCGCGGTGCGCTCGTGTGGGCATCTCGGAGCCCTCGGTATGCATGCCCTGCTTGGCGCCGAGGCGGGCGCGTTCTGCATGATGGGCCAGCGAACTCCGCCACTTCTCGCGATGCCGGGCTTCGCGCGCGCGGCGATCGGCCACAACCCGATCGCTTTCGGGTGCCCAGTCCCTGGTTCGGACCCAATCACTTTCGATATCGCATGCAGCGTGGCAGCCCGCGGACACATTCTACTCGCTGCGCGCGAAGGCCGACCTATTCCCGAGGGCTGGGCTTTGGACGAGTTGGGGGCGCCCACGACGGATCCACTGCGCGCGCTCAAGGGGGCGCTGCTGCCCATGGGGGGACATAAAGGCATCGGTATTGCAATGATGGTGGAGTGCCTCGCCGGCGCACTGACTGCTACCGCAGCGTCTCTCCAGCCGGAAAGGGACGCCATCCTGGAAGGTGGCGCAGTCGGACGTCAGGGAGCGTTTCTATGGATGCTGAAGCCGGACATCTTCGCTGCGCGTGAAAACTTTGCGAAGTACATGTCTCAGTGGATCGATATCTCCTTCGCCGCGGGTAGCGAGGGAGCCCGGCTGCCCGGCAAGCGTGGCAGCACGCTGGAACGAGACGCCTGCGTCCGAGGGATCACGATGACCGCCGCAACTGAGAAGGAATTGAGAGAGCTCGGCTCGCAACTCGGCGTCCAATTTCCCGAATGACCATAGACCAGTGATGGCTCGATTACGCTCTTTCGGCGATTTCCAGTTACGCAAGCGGTCCGATTTGATCGTCGCTTATCTTCCAGGGCTCCTGTTTAGCATCACGATCGGCATGGCAGCGACATTCATCTCCAGCGCCTATGGCGGGCCGACAGTGCTGTTCGCTCTTCTACTTGGAATGGCGTTCAATTTCATTTCGCAGGAATCACAGCTGTCGCCGGGCGTTGCATTCTCCTCGCGCTCAATACTGCGGTTTGGGGTCGCCGCCCTTGGCGCGCGAATTACGATGGAACAGATACTCGGGCTGGGTTGGTCAACACTGGTGGGTGTTGCCGTGGCAGTCGCTCTCACCATCTTTTTCGGTCTCTTCGCCGCCCGCGCCATCGGGCTCAAAACCCGCTTCGGGGTCTTGACTGCGGGTTCGGTCGCGATCTGCGGCGCATCTGCTGCCGTTGCAATCGCCGCAGTGCTTCCTCGCCACGAGATGAGTGAGCGCGACACTGCTTTTACCATCATCGCTGTGACGACATTAAGCACCATTGCGATGGTGCTTTATCCGTTGGTTGGTCATCTCCTGCACTTTACCTACGCGCAGAGCGGCGTGTTCCTCGGGGGCACTATTCATGACGTCGCGCAGGTCGTCGGCGCCGGCTACAGTGTTTCCCAGGAAACCGGGGACGTCGCGACGATCATCAAGCTCCTGCGCGTTGCCCTGCTGGTCCCCGCAGTGATCATCATTTCCTTATCAGTATTTGGCTCTGCCGGTGCCAGCCTCCACTGAACGACAGGCGCTCATCCCGAGTTTCCTGGTGGTTTTCATTCTCATCGTGCTGCTCAATAGCTTTCACCTCATTCCGGGGGTCGTGCGCCTCGCCCTTAGCGATTTTTCTCGTTGGTGCATCGTGATTGCGATCGCCGCACTCGGCATCAAAACGTCTCTGGCTGCGCTGGCCGAAGTTGGTCACCGTGCAATGGCCCTGATGGTGGCGGAGACCATATTCATCGCTGTGTTCGTGCTCGCGCTCGTGCATATCGGCTAGGCGGTTAGGTCCAACGTGGAGCTACTGAGCCGCGGCATTGCGTTCCAAGCCATCAGACGCGATATCCTACGGGGCGTCGGCTTATGGCGCGAGCCAGAAGCGTATTAGAGCACTGACCATTTCCGGTTACTGAGGTGCTACGGACGAGAGGCGGAGAACCGAAAGCGGCGCTTGACTGGGACCAAACGGAGCCTGCTGAGAGCGTAGTGCAGCCTATTTTTTTTCAGTTATTGAGGCTTCAGCTGCACGTGGAGCTATCGCCGAATTTTGGTGACGGAAGGGATCAGGCGGCAGCGGCTTGAGCTTGCGATCTGACGACCTCAATTCCGTCGGTGAACTTTACACCGAGTATGACTTTCGGCAACTGGTTGCGGCCATCGAGGCGGCGCCAGCTTTTCTCGGCAGCCTCGGCGAGCTTGAAGATCATGGCGAGCGCGGTCTTATTCGAAAGACATCCCTTGGAGCGTACCGTGCGATGGCGAATGGTCGCGAACGAGCTTTCGATGACGTTGGTCGTGCGCAAATGTTTCCAGTGCTCGGCGGGGAAGTCGTAGAAAGCCAACAGCGCGTCGCGATCCTTGATCAGGCACTCGACCGCCTTGTCGTATTTGACGCCCCAGGTCTCGACGAAGGCGTCGAACGCTGCGAGCGCATCCTTCTTGGTCTCCGCCATCCAGATCTCTTGGAGTGCCTGCTTGGCTTTCGCGTGCTGGCTCTTCGGCAGCTTGTTTAAGACATTGGCGGTCTTGTGTACCCAGCAGCGCTGGCCGCGGGTCTTCGGCCACACTTCCTCGATCGCCTGCCAGAAGCCGAGCGCGCCGTCGGCGACCGCGAGCTCGGGCGCCATCGCAAGTCCGCGCCGCTTCAGGTCGAGGAGCAACTCCCTCCAGGATTGGGCGCTCTCACGCACGCCGTCGATGAGGCCGACGAGCTCCTTCTTGCCCTCCGGTGTGGCGCCAATGATGACCAGCAGGCACTGCGCATCGTCCTCCAGGCGGGCCTGCACGTGGATGCCATCGGCCCAGAAGTAGACGTAGCGCTTGGCGCAGAGATCGCGCTTGCTCCAGCGCAGGTGCTCGTCTGACCAGGCGTCCTTGAGCCGCCCGACCGTCGTGGCCGAGAGCCCGCCGGCATCCTTGCCGAGCAATGCGACGAGCGCTTCCTCGAAGTCGCCAGTGGATACGCCCTTGAGGTAGAGGATTGGGATCGACACTTCGAGGCTCTTCGACCGGCGCGCGTAGGGAGGCAAAATCGCCGACGAAAAGCGGATGCGCTCGGAGCCTTGACCAACACGGTCGCGCACGCGCGGACAGCGCACCGCCACCGGACCGATGCCGGTCATGATCTCGCGTTCCGGCAGATGTCCGTGGCGCACCAGCCGCTGGCGCCCGTCGTCGGTCAGCTTGTCGGCATGGTTACCGAGCAAGGTTGCAACCTCGGCCTCGACGGTCTGCGCCAACAACGCTCGCGCGCCGTTGCGAAGCACCTCAGTTAGCGGATCGGCGAATGTCCCTGGCTGGGAGAGTTGGAAAACTTTAGTCTCGGTCACGGCGTATCACTCCTTCGGTGGAGAAGTGGAGGCGTCGAACACCCCCACGATACGCCGCCTTACCCCTTCATGCCGTCACCAACTTTCGCCCATAGCTCCTGCACGTGGCGGGGGAAACCATGAGCCAACGACCGTCTATTCTCTCGTAGACATGGTGACGATGTAGTCGGCCTTGGCACCTTTGCCGTCCTTCATTTTCGGTGCCCCGTTCTCCTGGCCCCGGAGGCGCAGAGATGCTGTCTGGATGCGCGCGTCTTGGGGGCCGAGTAGGAGCCCAGAAGGGCGGATCGATTTTGGCTTATCAGCAAGGCTTAAAACCAGTTTTGACGGAGGCGTAGGCTTTAGAAAAATGGTGGGCGCTGCAGGGATTGAACCTGCGACCTCTCCCGTGTGAAGGGAACGCTCTCCCGCTGAGCTAAGCGCCCGGGCCAGGCACAGCTTCTAGGCAAGGTCGGCGGAGTGTCAAGCAGGTGCCCGGAAGAGGGGCCTCATGCGCCGGCCCGCGCACCCAGGACTATTGTCTAAGCGTCGCGCGCCTGCGTGAGTTGCGACGCGCGGCTCTGCAGGGCGCGAATACGATCGGCAAGCGTGCCCTTGGAATCACCAATCTGCGGCGCAATCGACACTGATCCGCCATTGCCGCCATGGGCAGCAGCGGCGGAAACGACACCCTTCTCGATAATTGCCGCGATCGGCGAGCCCGGTCCTTCGAGAGTGGCAGTAAGCCTTGCAACCTCCGCCGCAACGTCGTTGATACGTTCGCGCAGCAGCGCATTTTCCACGCGCTCATTGGCCCATGTTTTCTCCGCGTCCTGCTTCATCACAGCGATCTCCCGCTGCAACTTGACGCGTTCATCCTGAGATTGCTTGAGCTGCTCATCTACCGAGGCATTCTCGGACCTGATGGCGTGCGTCGCGATCTCATGCCGGTTGTCGGCTTCGGCCAGAGCGGCGCGAAGCTCGGATTCCGTCCTTTTCGCAGCGGCCGCTTCGTTGCGCAGGCGGTCTGCATCGAATTCGCGCTCGGCGAGGAAACGGCTTTGCTCATCCAGGCGGCTGTTGAGCTCGGTCACGCGGCGGCCCATGAGCTCCGCTTCCGTCTTTTGCGCAATGAGCAGCCGCTCCAGATCGCCGACGCGCGCGCCCAGCTGCTCTGCTTTGCCGCGTTCCTCCATCAGCGCATTGCCCAATGGCTGGAGCTCCGCGGTCTTGCTGGCGAGACGATTCTGCAGATCACGCGTCTCGCTCTCGAAGCTTTCGATCTGTCCCTTGAGAGCCTCCGCTTCCGCGCGCAGCGCGAGGAGCTCCACGTGCTGGCTGTCAGCCGCGAGCGCTCTGTCCTGAAACTTTTCCGCGGCCTGGGCGAGGTCGGTCCGGCTGCCGGCGAGTGCACGCTCCGTCTCGGCCAAGGTCGCGCTCTTCGTCTCCAGGTCCGCGCGTGTCTCCTGGAGGTCGCGGGCGAGCTCCTTTTCCTTGGCCTCGAGGCCAAGCAAAGCTGCGGTCTTTTCGCCAAGTTCAAGCTTCAGCCGCCCGATCGCGTCGCTTTTCTTGCCAATTTCTGTGAGCTGCGTTGTCGTTTTCGCCTTCAGCTGCTCGACGCTCATCTCAAGCCGGCGCGTCGACATGGCGAACTCTGCGCGCAGTTGGTCCTTATCAGCTTGTATCTCCGCCATCGAAAGCGGCGTGAGCGCTTCCATCCTTCGCATGGTGAGTCGCTCAGATCGGGCATGTACCAGCGGGATGACGCCGATGACCAAAAGACCGGCAACAAGGAAGCCGATCCCGATGTACATGATCGGTTCGATCATGAAAAATGCCTCCTTAACGAATTCGGCTCGTTTTTAGCATTTTTGTTGCGTAACGCTAGAGCGCGTTCCGATTAGGTTGAATCGAAACGCGCTCTAGATTTCTTATTTGGTCGCATTTTCTGCGGAAAACCGGTATCCACTTTTCCGGAAAATGCTCTGATGCCTTCCGGGAGCGGCAGCCCGTTAACCTCAATGGCGGGCCAGCAGCGTAAGCGGCCGGCTTTGGTGCGCGCCGGCCGCGCAATCAGTAAACGGTGAGGCAAAAAGGGGAAAAGAGGTTCAGAACGGGTTCCAGGTCGCCGTGGGGGTGAATTTGAGATACCCCACATTCGCCCCAAGACGGAAGCCGATCCCGGAGCGAATTGGAACGACGACGATGTTGTTGAACGTCAGCGCCGTCATGCCCAATCCCCCGACGAAGTACGCCGAACCGTCAATGCCGGCAAAGCGCTGATAGATCGCGTCCGTCGCCGGCAGACTGTAAACGAGCATCATCGTGCGGGCGCCTTCGCCGCCGAAGTCGAAACCCAGCGAAGGACCCTGCCAGTAGACCCGAAGGTCGCCGGCATTCTTGGTGTAGAGGATGCCCTCGCCATACCGCAGTCCGGCAACAACGGCACCGCCGGCCTCCTGCCCCAGGACATAGCCGTTGGGGAGCCCCCATTGGCTGCCGGCTTTCTCCACGATCTGCGCGAGCCCGCGCGAGATGGTCCCGAAGAACCTGTGACCCTGGTCGATGATCTCGTTTGAGGAATATTGCCCGGATTGAGGCGCCGGACCGGCCGCAGGTGGTTGCGGATTGCTGTAAGCTGGCGGATTTGCTTGCGCCCGGACCAGAACACTGCCCAGGCTGACGAGGACCAGGAGGAGAGACACGGTCCGCATCAAGGCCAGCATTTAGCGCTCCTTCATCACGAGCATCAACTTGGCGAGATCGACTGCCGATTCTGACGCACGCACTAAAGCGCGGCTTTGCGGCTAAACAGCAACCGAATCGCCACATGATCGACGACAATATGACAGGAGAGCGGCGCCCTGAAAGCAAGATGTCGATCAGCTTCGAAACCGATGATATCGACCCACCGGGTAGGGTGGGCTAAGGCGCGTCCGCAGGCTTGCCCACTCTACAAATCTTCGCGTCAAACTGATCGGAATTGCCCTCTGGTGAGACCCATCGCCTCAGGCGCCGAGGGATCGCCCCAGGCAATGAAAGCGGGAACGCGAAATCCACCGCCGATCCCGCCATATCTCAGTGGGCCTGCCTCGGGAGTAAGCACTGTTCCGCCGGCAGCGGCAACGAGGGCATGCCCAGCGGCTACGTCCCACTCGCAAGTCGTGGATAAGCGCGGGTAGAGGTCAACTGCTCCTTCCGCGAGCCGGCAGAACTTGAGTGCCGATCCGCAGGCGATGCGCCGGCTCCCTGGCAGGCGTTCGAGCAGGGCAGCGGTTTGCGCGTCGAAGTGTGATCGGCTGACTGCCGTAACGAGGCCAGTCCGGGGGCATGGGCGGGTGTTAATCGGCGTGCGTTCCTTTGCAGCACTCACCGACGCTCCGGCGGCAAGCAACATGCGCTCGGCGCCACATGGCGCCGCGCCGCGCCACAACATTCCCTGCGCAGGCGCGGCGATGATTCCCAGCCATGGCCGGGCGTCCTTGACGATGGCGACGTTGATCGTGAATTCATTCCGTCCGGCAAGCAGCTCGCGCGTCCCGTCGAGCGGATCGATGAGCACGAAGCTGCTGGACAGCTGCGACGGCAAGGATCGGGTCGCCGCCTCCTCCGAGACGATGGACAGGCCGGGCAGCAGCCGCGATACACCCTCGAGCATCACGGCCTCCGAGGCATGATCGGCAGCCGTGACCGGAGAATGGTCCGATTTCTCTCGCACCTCGAGTGATCCAGCGCACGCCGCCAGGATCGCCGCGCCGGCAGTTGACACGAGGGAGGAAAGCTCATCCAGCAGTGCGCGACAGGCGAGGCTATCAGGCCCGATAGTCATATCTGGTCCATTGTGCTGCGATCATACGGCCGCTATTGGGGGCAGTTGATAAGTCTTTAGCAGGTCTCTTGCCACGGTCTTTTGCCACGGTCTTTTGCCACGCTCCCTGCCGCGCTCACTTGGCAGGCCTTACGTCCACAGTGTACATCCGCGCTGCGACGGCGCACTTCGTGAGTCGCGCGTTCTCCCGAAACCTTCCACCGGAGACGTTCTTATGACCACGGCGGTTGCTCTTGATCCGCTCGATCTTGCAGCCCTTCTCTGCTCCCGCGTCTGTCACGATCTGATCAGTCCGACCGGGGCCATCGTCAATGGACTGGAGGTGCTCGAAGAAGAGGAGAGCGACCAGGAAACAAAGAACTTTGCTCTCGATCTCATCAAGAAGAGCGCGCGAACGGCCTCGGCGCGCCTGCAATTCTGCCGCCTCGCATTCGGCGCCGCGGGCTCGGCCGGCGCGCAGATCGATCTCGGCGATGCTCATGCAATGGCGCGCGCCTTTCTCGAAGACGACAAGACCAAGCTCGCCTGGAATCTTCCCAGGGTTCTGCTTCCCAAAAATCGCGCCAAGCTGTTGCTGAACTTGCTCATTATCTCGACCCAGACGATACCAAGAGGGGGCGTCATCAGGGTGGATCCTGTCGGCGAAGGCGAGACTACCGGATTTCGGATCACAGCGTCCGGCTTCAACGCCCGCGTCCCTCAGTCTGTCCCGGCTTTGCTCAAAGGCTGCTCAGAGAACGGCTCGATCGATGCGCATGCCGTTCAGCCCTTCTATGCGGGCCTCCTCGCACGGGCATGTGGTCTTTCGGTGGACTGCAGAGCTGATGGCGACGCGATCGTCATCGAAACCTGCTGATCCGCGTCTCAGCTCCTCGCGTCTCAGCTCCTAAAGACAGGTTAATGGACGACGACGCTCTCGGCTGTGCGCCCGAGCTTGCGACCCTCGGCTTGGTAATAAACAGTTAACATTCCCACCCCGTAATCCGCAGGGCTATCTCCGAATCCCGGGTGTCAAAGCAACCCCATCCGACCGCCTGTCGCTTCGCTCCGGCGGTCGACCTTCCCTGAAAGGGAGGTACACCGAGGCTGCTGGCCGCCATATGCGAGCCCCCATAATCCGAGGCCGGCAGGGCGATGGCGTGCATTTGGCGCCGCAATCCAAGTTGTCCGGGTGCATGCAACCGAAATTAAACCGTTTCACAACACACTGATGCCGCTTGCCGGTGCGCCTGGCAGGCGGTGGGTTGCGTCGAAAGTACCGGTTCATGGACGATCTGCTGCGCGAGTTTCTGATGGAGACCGGCGAAAGCCTCGACCTCGTCAACGCGGAGCTGGTCCGTTTCGAGCAGGAACCGAATGATTTCGCAACTCTGCAGAAAATCTTTCGGCTGGTTCACACGATCAAGGGGACCTGCGGATTCCTTGACTTGCCGCGACTCGAAGCTTTGACGCACGCAGCCGAGACTCTCATGTCCGGCTTTCGTGCGGGAAGAACCGTCACCGCAGATGCGGTTTCGGTCATCCTCGCCACAATCGACCGGATCAAGTTGCTGCTGAACGAGCTTGAGCGGGATGGGCGCGAGCCGCAAGGCAGCGATGCGGATCTGATTGCCCAGCTACAAGGAATACCAACGGTCGTTGATATTGACTCCTCCTCCGTCATTGCTGGGCTTGCAATCAATCGGCCTGGAGACGAAGGGCTTTTTTCGATGGATGCGCGGGTCGAGCCCGCGCATGACGGATCGAGGATAACATCTGCCCCGCTCGCTGGCGACGCTGCTGGCACGGCCGTGTCGGCGAATGCCACCGATGGCTTGAGTCTGCCCGAGGATCGACCCGAGGGGAAAATTGCAAACAGCTCGATCCGCCTGAACATCGATACGCTCGACCATTTGATGACCATGGTATCCGAGCTGGTCCTCACGCGTAACCAGTTGATCGAGATCGTGCGGCGCTACCAGGATTCCGAGTTCTCGGCGCCGCTGCAGCGGCTGTCAAATATCACGGCAGAGCTGCAGGAAAGCGTCCTCAAAACCCGCATGCAGCCGGTCGGAAACGCCTGGCAGAAGCTGCCTCGCATCGTCCGCGATCTCTCGGCCGAGCTCGGAAAGCCGATCGACCTCGAAATGATCGGGGCGGAGACGGAGCTCGATCGTCAGCTGCTCGACATGATCAAGGACCCGCTGACGCATATGGTTCGCAATGCCGCGGATCACGGCCTTGAAACGCCCGAGCAGCGCGTAGCCGTCGGCAAACCGGAGCGTGGATCAATCCGGCTGTTTGCCTGTCATGAGGGCGGTCACGTTCTGATCGAGATTCTCGGATGATGGACGTGGCCTTGATATCGAGCGCATTCGCACCAAGGCGATCTCGCTTGGTCTCGGGCCGCAAGCCGAGATCAACAAGCTCGCCGAGGCGCAGATTGCGCAGTTCATCTTCGTTCCCGGGTTCTCAACAGCCGACCGCGTGACCAACGTCTCAGGCCGCGGCATTGGCATGGACGTAGTGCGGGCCAACATCGGCAAGATCGGTGGAACCATCGACGTGAGCTCGTCGCCTGGCCGCGGCACCGTGTTTACCGTGAAGATTCCGCTTACCCTTGCCATTGTCTCCGCCCTCATCATTGAAGCGGCCGGTCATCGCTTCGCTATTCCGCAAGCTGCCGTGCTCGAAATAGTGCGCGTGCGCGAGAGGTCAGAACTGCGCATCGAGCACATCAAAGACAGCCCTGTGCTGCGGCTTCGGGAAAAGCTGCTGCCGCTTGTTGCGTTGAAGTCTCTGCTTGCGATCGACGACCACCGAGGGAATGCAGATAAGGACGGCTTCATCGTCGTCATGCAGATCGGCATGCAATCATTCGGACTGGCGATAGATCGCGTTTTCGATACCGAGGAAATTGTCGTGAAGCCGATGTCGGCAATGCTGCGCGGCATTTCCGTGTTCTCCGGCAATACGATCCTGGGCGATGGATCGGTGATCCTCATTCTGGACCCCGCTGGCCTCGCTGAGGCGATCGGGATGCCGCGGAAGAGTCAAGGACCGCGGGCTCAGAGGGGGGACCTGGCCCGCGATGCGTCGTCGATCGAATCGCTGCTCATGTTCCGCGCCGGTTCGCCCAATCCCAAAGCGATTCCGTTGTCATTGGTCACAAGACTGGAAGAGATTGACGCCACGACCATCAAGATCCTGGATGATTGCCCGGTCGTTCAATACCGCGGTCAGCTCATGCCGCTGGTGCCCGCATCCGCCAACGTGAAGATCAAGAGCAAGGGTACGCAGCCCGTGCTGGTGCTCTCGGACGATGGCCAGCGCTTCATGGGTCTCGCCGTGGACGAGATCATCGACATTGTAGAAGAACGGCTCGAGATTGAGCTTGTGAGTGAACGGCGCGAGCTTTTGGGATCGGCGATGATCAAGGGGCAAGCAGCCGAGCTCGTGGACGTGAGGCATTTCCTGCCGCACGCTTATCGGGCTTCGCGCAATCGCAGGGAGCAAGCCTCTGAGCGGACAATGCGCAGGGTGCTCCTTATCGACGATGCTCCTTTTTCACGTAACATGCTTGCGCCGGTAATCAGGGCAGCGGGTTATGCGGTGACCGTGGTCTCTTCGGGGACTGAGGCGCTGGCCGCGGTGGGCTCCGGTCAGCAATTCGATTGCGTGATTGCCGACATCGAAGTGCCCGGACTTGACGGCTTGGAATTTACGGGCGCGTTGCGCGCCAACCCACGCACCGCCCAGCTTCCCGTTATCGGCTTGTCTGCCGAGCTGTCGCCGCAGGCAGTGGAGCGAGGCAGGGAGGCAGGCCTGCATAGCTGCCTGGCGAAGTTCGATCGTACCGGGTTGATTGCCGCACTTAACGAACGAGCAGCCGCTTGAACGGCGCGTCATCGGAATGGCCGGATGGAAACACTCGCCGAATACGTCACTGTCACAATAGGAGGCCAGTTGTTTGGCCTGCCGATCTCGCGCGTCCAGGACGTGTTCGTTCCGGAGCGCGTGACCGCGGTGCCGCTTGCCTCCGGCGAGATCGCGGGTCTTCTGAACGTCCGTGGCCGCATTCTGACGGTTATCGACATGTGGCAACGGCTCCACCTCTCGGCGCGTCCCGCCGGGGATCGGATGCTGGCTGTGGGTGTCGAGCACAAGGGCGAATCTTACGGGCTGTTAATCGAGCAAATCGGCGAAGTCTTGAAAGTGCCCGCGGCAGACCGCGAGGAAAATCCCCTCAATCTCGATCGCAGGCTGGCGCAGGTCTCGGCGGGCGTGCATCGGTTGCAGACGAAGCTCATGGTGGTGCTCGATCTCGATCGCGTGCTGGACTTTGCCGCGAGCGCCAAGGCGGCATGTGAAGAGGCGGCATGTGAAGAGGCGGCAGGCGACGAGGCGGCATGCGACGAGGCCGCATGAGCCTGAGAGCAAGTTCTGCACGGCATGAAACTATCAGTTCAGCATGAGTGAGGATGTAATGAAGAATTGCCTGGTCGTTGATGATTCGAGCGTGATCCGCAAGGTGGCGAGGCGAATCCTCGAAAGTCTCGAATTCCAGATTTCGGAAGCGGAGGACGGCGAGCAAGCGCTCGACGCGTGCAAGCGTCAAATGCCCGATGCCGTGCTGCTCGATTGGAATATGCCCAAGATGGACGGGTATGAATTCCTGCGCGCGCTTCGTCGATTGCCGCACGGAGATCGTCCGAAAGTGGTGTTCTGCACCACTGAAAACGACGTGGCGTATATCGCCCGCGCGCTCCACGCAGGAGCAAACGAATACATCATGAAGCCCTTCGACAAGGAAATCGTTCAATCGAAATTCGAGGAAGTCGGTTTGATCTGATCGCCGGATTCCCGCCATCGTGTCGAGTGAGACGTGTCCACAGTAACCGCCCCGACTGCCCCGGCCACCGTATCCGTTCGCCAACGTGAGCGCATCCGCGTCATGGTCGTCGACGACGCCGTCGTGGTTCGTGTCATGATCGCCCGCTGGATTGAGACCGAGCCGGATATGCAAGTGGTCGCTTCTCTCGGCAGGGCGCGCTTGGCGATCGATCAGCTGGAGCGCAACGATCCGGATGTCGTCATTCTTGACGTCAGCATGCCGGATATGGATGGAATCACGGCTCTGCCGCTCCTGTTGGAGAAGAAACCCAGCCTCGTCGTGCTTATGGTCTCGACGCTTACGCGGCGCAACGCCGAGATCAGCCTGCACTCACTTTCACTGGGGGCCGCCGACTACATTCCCAAGCCCGAGAGCGGTCGCGAGCTCAGGGAGTGCGAGTCGTTTCGTCGAGACTTGATCGAAAAAATTCGGGCGCTTGCCGCGAGCCGCAAATTCGGTCCAGGTCGCTGGGATTCGCCCGCGGGAGGCCGTTTCCCTGTTTTGCAACGGGACGTCGAGATTGCTCGCGAGGGTACGGTTGATGTCGAGGCGCCGGGCATCGCGGCGGCATCGCACCCCGAAGGCATAGTGCTGCGTTCCTTTGCACCGGCGCCTCCTCGCGTGCTCCTGATCGGAGCCTCTACGGGGGGGCCGCAGGCGCTCAACACGCTTGTTGGCGCGATCGGCAAGGTAGTTGATCAGTCCCCCGTCCTGATCACTCAGCATATGCCGCGGACCTTTACCACCATTCTCGCGGAGCATCTGGCGCGAACCAGCGGCCGGTCTGCCGCGGAAGCGAAGGACGGCGAGCTTATCCGGGCGGGGCATATCTATATCGCACCAGGTGGCTTGCACATGCGGGTGGCGCGGCGTGACGGCGAACCCGTGATTGCGCTCGATGATGGCCCGCCCGTCCACTTCTGCAAGCCGGCCGTAGATCCGTTCTTTGCCTCGGCGGCTGCCGTGTGGGGGACGTGGAATCTTGCGCTGATGCTGACCGGAATGGGGTCGGATGGCGTGCAAGGTGCAACCCAGATCGTCGCGGCAGGCGGTGCAATAATCGCTCAGGACGAGGCTTCAAGCGTTGTTTGGGGAATGCCTGGTCGAGTGGCCCAAGCGGGTCTTGCGTCAGCGGTGCTTCCGCTTGATCAGATTGCCCCGAAAGTCGTGCGTCTGTTTTTCGGAGGGCGGCCGTGACAGCGCTCGACTACGAATTTCTACGGAAATTCCTGTGCGAATCGTCCGGACTCGTGCTTGCGCAGGATAAGCAATATCTGGTGGAGAGCCGTCTCTTGCCGGTCGCACGCCGGGCGGGTCTGCGGGACCTCGGCGAGCTGGTGCGAAATCTCAGGAGTGCAGGTTCCCCGGCGCTCGCGGAGCAGGTTGTCGAGGCAATGACGACCAACGAATCCTTCTTCTTTCGCGACAAGATTCCCTTCGAGCAGTTTCGCGAAATCATCATGCCTGAGCTTATTGCGACCCGTGCCTCGCGTCGTCACATTCGCATTTGGTGCGCGGCCGCTGCGTCCGGCCAGGAGCCTTACTCTCTCGCCATGATCCTTAAGGAGATGAGCCATCGCATTTCCGGTTGGCGGATCGAGATCGTTGCGACGGATATATCAAATGATGTTTTGCAGAAGGCGCGATCCGGCATCTACAGTCAGTTCGAGGTGCAACGCGGTCTGCCTATAGCCCTTCTTGTCAAGTATTTCGGCCAGATCGGCAACAGCTGGCAGATCGCGCCCAGTCTGCGCGAAATGGTGCAGTTCCGGCAACTCAACCTCATCGAAGATTTCGCACATCTCGGCACCTTCGACGTGGTGTTCTGCCGTAACGTCCTGCTCTATTTTGACCAGAAAACGAAGGGCCGTGTGCTGGACCGTGTCGCCGAGGCGATGGAAGGCGATGGCTATGTCGTGCTCGGTGCCGCCGAGACGGTGATCGGCTTGACGGACCGCTTCCAGTCTGTTGCACATGGGCGCGGGCTATATACGCCGCGCCCGGCCGCCCGCGACGGCGCGCCGGCGCCGACCAAAGTCAAGCACCTGCGGCTGGCCGCTGCCGCCGGCTGAGCCGAGAGTTGCTGCGCGAGACCGCGCGCCGTATCCCTCGTGCTGAGGAGGCCGCGAAGCGGCCGTCTCGAAGCACCGAGGCGCTTACATCTTCACGCTCTCAGGATGAGAACCGCAGGCGCTCAAAACAAAACCCCGCCTCGCAGCGGGGTTTCGTTGGATATAGCGCAGACACTGCTAATCAGGCCGGTATCCTGACTTCGTCTTCGGTCGGTTCGCGCAGCACATAGCCGCGGCCCCAGACCGTCTCAATGTAATTCTTCCCATTTGAAGCGTTGGCGAGCTTTTTTCTCAACTTGCAGATGAATACGTCGATGATTTTCAGCTCCGGCTCATCCATGCCACCATAAAGGTGATTCAAGAACATTTCCTTGGTCAAGGTAGTGCCCTTGCGCAGGCTCAGGAGCTCCAGCATCTGGTACTCCTTGCCGGTGAGGTGGACGCGAGCGCCGTTCACTTCCACGGTCTTGGTGTCGAGATTGACGACAAGGTCGCCGGTCTGAATGACGGACTGGGCATGTCCCTTGGAGCGCCGCACGATTGCATGAATGCGCGCCACCAGCTCGTCCTTGTGGAACGGCTTGGTCATGTAGTCGTCGGCGCCGAAGCCGAGACCTCTGACCTTGTCTTCAATCCCGCCGAGGCCGGTGAGGATTAATATCGGCGTCTTCACCTTCGAAACCCGAAGTGACCGCAGGACCTCGAAGCCCGACATGTCAGGAAGATTCAAGTCGAGCAGAATGATGTCGTAATCATATAGCTTACCGAGATCGACACCTTCTTCGCCAAGATCGGTGGTGTAGACATTGAAGCTTTCGGATTTCAGCATCAGCTCAATGGATTGAGCCGTGGCGCTGTCGTCCTCAATCAGCAATACGCGCATGCCAGTCCCCTTCCTCGCCGCGCTGGGCTCAGGTCGGCACGCCGCAGCGGCGGCCCTCGAAAACGCTTTGGGACAAACCGAGTCGGAACTTTAACGACGGATGGTTAACAAAAGCTGATTCCAACCCGTGCATGGGCTGAGGGCGCATTCTGACGAATCGCCCTAAGATATTGCACGGGAGAGCTTTTCTTTCCAAGCGCCATCTCTTGTTCGATATGAAGACCCGGCTGTAACACCAAACACCTCGTCCCTTCACCCGCACGGGCGAGAGGTTTTCCCCAAGTCCCACGAGATGACGTAATGATTAACGACGCGGGTAAACACCGGGTTAAGAAACGCGGCTACTTCCTTAGGCGGCAGGGGAAATTGGGTGCGAGAGCCAAGCGCCCGGCACAAGGAAGCCGAACCCGGTAAAGTATTCCCTGTTGAAACTGAATACTAACGTTGTGTCTCCACAATGCTCGCCAGGCTATCGGGAGCAGTGCGCTTCTCGCGCTGAGGCGTGGGCTTCGGGGGAGTACGAGTCGATGAAGTCACGTGAGACGCTTATTCGCCTGAAAAGGTTTCAGGTTGACGAGAAGCGCCGCAGGGTTGCTCAAATCGAGATCATGATCAGTGAATTTGAGCGGATTGCCGGCGATCTGGACCGCGAGATCAAGGCGGAGCAGGATCGCGTCGGCATTCATGATCCCACCCATTTCGCCTACCCAACCTATGCCAAGGCGGCGATACAACGGCGCGAGAACCTCAAGCGGTCGGCCGCCGAACTCAGGCTCCAGCTCGAAGACGCCAAGGCCGCACTCTCGGAAGCGTTCGAGGAAATGAAGAAGCTCGAGCTGCTCGACGAACGCGATCAGATGCGCGAGCGTGCCGATGAAGACATTGGGGGACAATCCGCCCTGATGCGATCCGCCTGATAGCGCTGGCGCAGGGATTTTGGACCTTGTCACTGGGCTTGGATTGAACTCGGCTTGGCCGCCTGGCTCCGATACCTCCCCCGCAAGCGGGGGAGGGTGGCCGCCAAAGGCGGCCGGGTGGGGGGACCACGTGACGGACTAATCCCTATTAACGAAGTGCTGCGTGAGCCCCCACCCGGTCTCGCTTCGCTCGACCACCCTCTCCCGCTTGCGGGGGAGGGATAGAAGGCTCGACGCAGGGTGCATTGGGCGGCCATAATCGGCAGCCGAATGGTCCTGCTCGCCGGATGCGCCGGCTGGGAGAAATGGGCAATTGATCGCAAGCTCTTCAGTGCCTGACATCACTTCGCTGCTGGCGGCAGTCAGCGAGGGCGATCTCTCCGCGTTCGAGCGCCTCTACGAGGCGACCAGCGCCAAGATTTACGGCGTCGTTTTGCGGATCGTGCGCCGTCACGATCTTGCCGCGGACGCAATGGAGGAGGCCTATTTGCGGATACGGGAGAGCGCCGGGGAGTTCAATCCCGGTCATTCGAGCCCTCTCGCATGGATGGTGGCGATTGCCCGCCGTCTCGCCATCGACACGGCTCGCCGGCCAACCGCCGCCGAGGCAGAACCGGAGGTCATCGAAGAAAACGAAGGGCCGGGCGCGGTACCGCGCCATCAGCTGACTGATGACCTGAAGCGTCTGCTGACCTGCATCGGCAGGCTTGAACCGGACCGCCAGCGGATGCTGCTGCTTGCCTATTACGGAGCGTTCAGCCGGGAGCAGCTCTCTTTGAAGCTGGACATGCCGGTCAACCTGCTCAAGGCCGCCCTTCGACGCAGCCTGGCGGAGGTCGAGCAATGCCTCAAGACCTGATCGGCGGCGAGGACCGAGATGCCCTTGCGGCCGAATACGTGCTGGGCACGCTGGACGCGGACGAACGCGATGCCGCTCAACTCCTCTTGGCGACCGAGGAAGCCTTTGCAAGCAAGGTAAAAGTTTGGGAGCGCTGGTTTGGCGAACTGCACCTGATGGTCGAGCCGGTAGAGCCGGAAACCGAGATTTGGCTGCGCATCAAGACCAAGCTTCCGCCACCGCCACCGCCACCGCCACCGCCACTGCCGGAGTCCGTCATTGCACTCCCGCACATCGAGCCGGAGCCCGAGCCTCGACATGAGTCAGAGCCCATGGCTGAGCCGGTCGGAGCTCCCGATGCGGGCCACGAACCCTCGTCT
This sequence comes from uncultured Alphaproteobacteria bacterium, assembly GCA_963841105.1. GTDB lineage: Bacteria > Pseudomonadota > Alphaproteobacteria > Rhizobiales > Xanthobacteraceae > VAZQ01. The sequence continues at coordinate 248,864 of CAWJCB010000014.1, read as the reverse complement.
GAGCGCTTGCCCGATTTCGAAACCCCGCTGGCCGCATCCAAAATCGATGTATCCAAGTCCGATGTATCCAAGTCCGATAATGAATTGGCATGGGATTTTGAACGGCAGATCGCAGAGATCAGGCAGGGGTTGAAAGCCGCAGTGCCTGCGCCGGAGGGCGTCCCGGCGAAAGATCATTTAGAGCCGCCAGCAGCAGCCGAAATCTCATCGCCGTCTCCGCCGCTGGGACCTGATCTGTCCCAGTCGGCGGGTCTGGATAAGGCCGCGGCCAGTAAGGCTCCTGCCAGCGTCGAGCCCGCGGCGCCCCAGGTTGCACCGCATCCGGTGGTTCCGCATCCGGCCGTTCCTGCGGCTCCCATTCGCGCACCGGCTCGGGGCCCCGCAAGCGATCAGAAACTGCGGAGCGTCCGGCGGCGTCTTTTTCGATGGCGGGCGGCCGCGGGCGTGTTGTTACTGGCGATCCTCGCAGTGGCAGCCCTGCCTGCGCTTTGGAAGCTTGCGCCAGAGCGCGTACCCCCCAAGCTACGGCCGGTCGCTCTGATGCGCTCGATTGGGATTCCCGTCGATACGACGTCGGGCACGCCGCGAGAACCCGCCCCCCCGGAATCGCAGTTCGACGAGTAGCTGAGATGGGACGCTGCGCGCGAGCGCGGCGGGCGCTCAGCGGATGGTGCGGTTCTCGTCGGTAGCGGCCGTCACCGGCTTGGCAGCCTTGACGACCGTCGTCTCGACCTGCCCGTCCGGCGGGCTCATGGTCAACCTGTTCGCAACGCCGATACCGGCGATAAGCGTGGCACACACCAGTGACACCACCACAATCTTGAGGTGTGTCTTACGGTCTGCTGTCAGCAAAGATGCATTGTTCATCACACCCTCCCCAGGGTCGCCGAGCATTTGTCGCGGCAGCCGGGGAGAAGGTTCATTGGGGGCTTTGGGCCGAAACGCTCACCTTTGTGCTGGCTGGATCAATACTTGTGGCTGATTGGCAGCTCTTCCGCCGGAAAAAGGGTAATCACGCGATGGCCTTTGTCCGTGACCACGACTTCCTCCTCGATGCGAGCGGCGGAGTAGCCATCGGCTGCGGGGCAATAGGTCTCCAGAGCGAATACCATCCCCTCCTTGATCTCGGTCGGGTGGCTCAGTGAGACCACCCGCGAGATGATCGGCCGCTCATGCAGGGCCAATCCCAACCCGTGCCCAAATTGCAGGCCGAATGCCGACGTCTCGTCTGGAAACCCGAAGTCCTGCGCCTTGGGCCACACCTGGCAAACCTCATCCGTGGTGACGCCCGGCTTGATCAGCGCGATGGCCGCGTCCAACCATTCCCGCGCACGTTTATAGGCGTCGTGCTGCACCGGGGTCGCTCGGCCGACATTAAAGGTTCGATAATAACAGGTGCGATAGCCCATGAAGGACTGGAGAATATCAAAGAAGGCCTGATCGCCCGGGCGCAGCATGCGGTCGGTGAAATTGTGCGGGTGCGGGTTGCAGCGCTCGCCTGAGATCGCGTTGATCGCCTCGACGTCGTCGGACCCGTGGCGATAGAGAAACTCATTGACCTTGCCGACGATGTCGTTCTCGCGCACGCCCGGCTTGAGCTCTTCATGGATGAGGTGATAAGCGCCGTCCACCATCGCCGCGGCGCGATTGAGCAGCGCGATTTCGTCGATGCTCTTGATCTCGCGCGCCTCAAGCATGATCTGCTGCCCATCGGCGATCTTCAGGCCGGCCTTCTGCAGCTCGAACATCATCGGCGGCTCGATGATGTTGACCCCGACCGGCATCTTGTAAACTCCGGCCTCTTTCAGCAGCGAAGCAATCTCCTTGGCATGGCGCTCCATCAGGCCGAATGCGGGGTTGACAGTGCCGCGCAGCCCGATCAGCCCTGCCTTGCAGTTCTCGGGCTTTAGCCACGGCGTGTAGAGCTGGTGATGCACCGCGGCAGAACCGAAATCCCACAGGATCGGCTCGCCGTCACGGGTGAGAAGCGCCCATCGACAGAGCTTGTCGCGCTCCCATTCTCCAATCTTGGTGGAGGTGATGTAACGAATGTTGTTGACGTCGAAAACCAGGAGGGCGCCGACTTCGGATCTTTCCAATGCCTGGCGTACGCGTGAAAGGCGGTAGCGGTGCAAACGCCGGTAATCGACACGCTCCTCAAAATCTACCCCCATGGTGCCGAGCGCTGGCAGTGCACGTCCCCAGTTGAAGCGTGGATTAACGTCATCGGCATTGATTTTGCGGACCTTCTCGTCCATGCGCCTGCTCCTGGGGTTTGTTCTTTATTGGGGGACTTGAATACGCTATCGAATGTAGGGGCGGGTTTCAAACCCGCCCCTACGATCAAACACCGCATTTGCTGATGTAGGGGCGGGTTTCAAACCCGCCCTACCGAATCCGCGGCGATGTACGGTTTTCGATGAGCATTTCCGGCGCGCGCGCGGCAATCGAGGCCATTCCGCGCACGTACAATTTCGCGGCCGACATTCTCGAGCGCAATCTTGCGGCAGGACGCAGCGGCAAGCCTGCCTTTATTGATCCGCGCGGATCGTGGACCTATGGCCAACTCGCTGATCGCGTCGATCGCTTTGGCGATGCGCTGCGATCGCTGGCGATCCGGCGGGAGGAGCGTATCCTCATTGCCCTCTTGGACACGATCGACTGGCCCACGGTTTTCCTTGGAGCCGTGAAAGCGGGCGTGATTCCGATTCCGGTCAATACTCTGATGACCGAGGAGGACTACCGCTTCATGCTCGCCGACAGCCGCGCCAAGGCGCTGGTCGTCTCAGAGCCGCTGCTTGGGAAGTTCGAGAAGGCGATCCGAGCGAGCCCGGATCTCAGCCATGTCATTGTTTCGGGGGAGAACGAGCATGGTCACCTCCGCCTTGAGGATCTCCTGACCAATGCCCGCGCAGACCCTCGCACCGCTCCGACCACGCGTGACGACATGTGCTTCTGGCTCTACACATCGGGCTCGACCGGGACGCCGAAGGGAGCGGTGCATGTCCATTCCAGCCCACGGCTGACCGCCGATCTCTATGCCGGCGGCGTGCTCGGGCTCACGGAGAATGATCTGTGCTACTCCGTGGCGAAATTGTTTTTTGCCTACGGGCTCGGGAACGCCATGACCTTCCCGATGGCGGTCGGCGCCACAACGGTCCTGTCGCCGGACCGTCCCACCCCGGAAGGGGTAGCTGCGATTCTTCGCCGGCATCCGATTACGGTTCTTTATGCAGTCCCGACCTTCTATGCCGCTTTCCTTGCAAGCCCCGCGCTTCCCGCGCTTTCCGAGCTTAGTTTGCGCTATTGCGTCTCGGCCGGCGAGGCGCTTCCGCCGGACGTGGGGCGGCGCTGGAAAGAGCGTTTCGGGGTTGACATTCTTGACGGCATAGGTTCGACCGAGATGCTGCACATCTTTCTCTCCAACTATCCCGGCGAGGTGAAGTACGGCACGACCGGGAAGGCAGTGCCCGGCTACGATATTCGGCTCGTCGATGATGCCGGTAACATTATTCGGGAGCGGGGCGAGATGGGCGAGTTGCAGGTGCGTGGACCTACCAGCGCGCTAATGTACTGGAATAACCGGGAGAGGACGCGCGAGACATTTCTTGGAGAATGGACGCGCTCCGGCGACAAATATTTGCAGGATGATGATGGCTGCTACATTTATTGCGGACGGCGCGACGACATGCTCAAGGTGGGTGGTGTCTATGTCTCGCCATTCGAGGTCGAGGGCGCGCTTTGCACCCATTCCGAAGTGTTGGAAGCGGCGGTCGTCGCGTGGCCGGATGAGGACGAACTGATCAAGCCCAAGGCGTTCGTCGTCCTCAAGTCTGCGGACAAGGCATGCGATGAGCTGGCGCGCGCACTCAAGGACCACGTCAAAAGTGCGCTTGCGCCATACAAGTATCCGCGTTGGATCGAGTTTCGCACGGATCTCCCAAAGACTGCGACCGGCAAGATCCAGCGCTTCAAGCTGCGCGCGGAGCTCGAGCCAGATTGACCGGCAGCAGCACCTAGGCAGCGCCGGGGGCATTTGACTTGCCATAAATTCTGCATTATAACACATGCATTATAATGCAGAACGGGATCGTGTTCACAGAGTTCGAACCCACCGCCCCCTCAGGTCACCTTAATGAGGGTGGGATCGCGGCCGCAGTCGGCCAACTCGTGCGGAGCTCGCGCGCGAAACGCGGGATGACGCGACGACAGCTTTCGCAGGCGTCCGGAACCTCGGAGCGCTATCTCGCTCAGATCGAAGGCGGGGAGGGAAATCCTTCGGTGGTCATCCTGAGCGCGATCGCGAGCGCTCTCGAGGTGCCGATTACTGATCTTCTGCCGCGCGTAAATGGGCGGCCGGCGGCCATGAGCCGCATTCTCGATCTGCTGGCTCGCGTCCCCGCATTAGAGCTCACAATGATTGCCGACTTGATCGAGCGGCGCGCGGGGGCGCCGGTCGCGGGCGATCGCGGCAGGCGCGTCGCCCTGATTGGGCTTCGCGGGGCGGGCAAATCCACGCTGGGTCGCAAGCTTGCAGCCGAGCTCGGTCTTCCTTTCCTCGATCTCGACCGTCTGGTCGAGCAGGATTACGGCGCGCCCCTTCCTGATGTCATCGAGATGGCGGGGCTCGCCACTTTTCGCCGATACGAGCTTGCTTGCCTCGAACGTGTGATTGCCGAGCAGGAGGCCGCCGTTATTGCCGCCGCCGGCGGCATTGTATCGAACGCTGAGACCTTCGCGCTTCTCCTGCGCCGCACTCACACTGTGTGGATCAAGGCCAGACCCGAGGAACACATGCACCGGGTCATGCAGCAAGGCGATTTCCGTCCGATGGCGAGGAACCGCGAGGCAATGGCCGATCTCGTTGCCATCCTCGAAGCGCGGGCACCGGAGTATGCGCGGGCGCACGCCGAGCTTGACACTTCGGGTGATACGATCGATCGCAGCCTGGAGAAACTCCTCAAGATCGTGCGGCGTTGCTTGGAAACCTCTCTACCGTCATTCTCCGCGAATGCGGGGAATCCAGTAGTCCCGAGATGAGAGAGCACGGCAAACAGGGCCAATTCTCATCATCCATTTTTACTGGATCGTCCGCCTTCGCGGACGATGACAGTTAAGAGAATACCGATGCTCGCGGACAACGCCTTTCTCGACCTTGGCGATATGCGGCTTGAATACCGCATGACAGGCCCGCCGCCGCAGGCCGCGCCCACCCTTGTGCTGCTGCATGAGGGGCTGGGCAGCGTCGATATCTGGGGGAGCTTTGCCGGCGCGCTTTCGGCGGCGACGGGAGCAGGAGTATTCTCCTACTCGCGCGCTGGTTATGGCCGCTCGTCTCCTTCGAAGCTGCCGCGGCCGATCTCGTTCATGCACGATGAGGCCTGCGACGTTCTCCCGCGCGTCCTCGCTGCCATCGACTTTCGCCGCGGTCTGCTCGTCGGACACAGCGACGGCGCCTCGATTGCCACGATCTACGCCGGCACCATCCAGGATCATCGCATCCGCGGTCTGGTATTGATCGCTCCGCACTTCTTTACCGAAGACATGGGCCTTGCCGCGATATCCCGCGCCAAGGAAGCCTTCGAAGCAGGACCGTTGCGGGCGAAGCTCGCGCGCATGCATCTCGATCCCGACAACGCCTTCCACAACTGGTGCGACCCCTGGCTTAATCCCGAGTTCCGCAATTTTGATATCACCGATGCGCTCGCCCATATCCGCGTGCCTATTCTGATCGTGCAGGGCGAAGACGATCAATACGGCACGGCGCGGCAGATCGAAGCCGCGCGCGTGGAATGCTATTGCCCGGTCGAGGTCGCGTTGCTTGCAAATACCCGCCATGCGCCACACCGGGAAGCACCAGCGGCGACGTTGCAGGCAACAGCCGAGTTCTGCAATCGCCTGTTGCACGAGCATCGTGAAGGGGTTTTCGCCTCGCACGCTGCGCAGGCCACCCTTGAGACCTCCTGAGGAACAGATGGCCAGTTCAGAGCGCAAGTTGAAGAACGGCGCCAGCCGGATCGATTTCCAGACAGATCCAACGCGATATCGCCATTGGAAGCTGAATGTCGACGGCGAGGTAGCCAACTTGCTGATGGACGTCGACGAGAACGCCTCGCTTTTTGAAGGCTACGAGCTCAAGCTCAACTCATACGATCTTGGCGTCGATATCGAGCTCGCTGATGCCATCGAGCGCGTTCGCTTCGAGCACCCGGGAGTGAAAGTCCTTCTCCTGCGCTCGGCCAAGCCACGCGTTTTCTGCGCCGGCGCGAATATCCGCATGCTGGCGGGCGCGACGCATGCGCACAAGGTCAACTTCTGCAAGTTCACCAACGAAACGAGGAACGGCATCGAGGATGCCAGCGAAAGCTCCGGCCTCGCCACCATATGCGTGATCAACGGTACCGCGGCGGGCGGCGGCTATGAGCTGGCGCTCGTGGCCGACCACATCATGCTCATCGACGACGGCTCATCGGCGGTATCGCTGCCCGAGCTGCCGTTGCTTGCCGTCCTGCCCGGCACCGGCGGGCTTACCCGCGTCACCGACAAGCGCAAGGTGCGTCGCGACCACGCCGACGTATTCTGCACAACAGAGGAAGGCATCAAAGGCAGGCGAGCGGTGGATTGGCGCCTCGTCGATGAAGTGGTTCCGGGCTCGCAGCTTGAGCAGAAGGTGGCGGAACGCGCCAGGGAGTTTGCCGCGAGATCGCGGCGCCCCAACGCCGGCAACGGCATCGCACTCGATCCTCTCAAGCGCGAGCGGTCGGCAGATATCGTGGAATACAGCACGATCACCGTTGAGCTCCAGCGCGCCGGGCGGGTTGCGACTGTCGCCGTGCGCGGACCGGAGGTCGCCCCGCCCACATCGGCGGACGCCATGGCGGAATTGGGCGCGCAATTCTGGCCGTTGCGGCTTGCGCGCGAGCTTGACGACGCGATTCTGGACATCCGCGCCAATGAGCGCGACGTCGCCACTATTGTGTTCACGTCCTCCGGCAATCCGGCGCAGGTTCTCGCCTACGACAGCTTCCTCGAAGCCAACAGCGATCATTGGCTGGCGGGCGAGATCAGGGGCCGGTGGAAGCGCGCTCTCAAGCGGGTCGATCTCACTTCGCGTTCGCTGGTTGCCCGCATCGAGCCCGGCTCCTGCTTTGCCGGCAGCCTTGCGGAATTGGTCCTTGCCGCGGATCGCTCATACATGCTTGTCGGCCAGCGCGAAGGCGACAACAAGCCGCCTGCCACGATTGCGCTGAGCGAAAGCAATTTCGGCGCGTTCCCCATGTCGAACGGCCTGCCGCGGCTTGCCAGCCGTTTTCTTGCCGAGCCGGGCAAGGTTGACACAATCAGAAGCAGGAGGGGCGAGATGATGGACGCGCAGACGGCGCAGCAACTCGGAGTAGTCACCTTCGCGCTCGATGACATCGACTGGGCTGACGAAATCCGCATCTTCATGGAGGAGCGAGCGAGCTTCTCCCCCGACGCTTTGACCGGATTGGAAGCCAACCTGCGGTTCGCCGGACCGGAGACCATGGAGTTGAAAATATTTGCGCGCCTTACGGCCTGGCAGAACTGGATTTTTCAGCGGCCAAATGCCGTCGGCGAAGAGGGTGCGCTCAAACGCTACGGAACCGGCCAGAAGCCGGCCTTTGACACGACGAGGGTTTGAGTGAGGAGCCGGAGATGAATGTCATCAATGTCGATTACAGCAGCAAAATCCCAAATAATGTCGGACTCACCGATGATCGCACGGTGCTGCGCGCACTCGAACGGTGGCACCCGGGCTATATCGATTGGTGGAAGACCATGGGCCCGGAAGGATTTCAGGAGGCGCTTGTCTATCTGCGAACCGCGGTCTCGGTCGATCCGAAGGGCTGGGCCAAGTTCGATTATGTGAAGATGCCGGATTACCGCTGGGGCATCCTGCTTGCCCCGCAGGAGGAGGCCCGCAAGATTCCGTTCGGCCACCACCTGGGTGAGCCGGCGTGGCAGGAAATTCCGGGCGAGTATCGGGCGATGCTACGCCGGCTGGTGGTGATTTAAGGGGACACTGAGCCAGCATCGGTCGAGCAGCAGCGGCATCTCGGGAAGACGGCGCCTTCACTTTACGACATGCGCAACGTCTTTCAGGTGAACGTGGAAGAGGGCCGCCATCTGTGGGCGATGGTGTATATCCTGCAGAAATACTTTGGCCGCGATGGCCGCGACGAGGCGGAGGAGCTGCTGCAACGCCGATCCGGCAGCGCCGACAAGCCGCGGATGCTGGGCGCATTTAACGAGGCGACGCCGGACTGGTTGTCCTTCTTCATGTTCACTTTCTTCACCGATCGCGACGGCAAGATGCAGCTCGAAAGCCTTGCACAGTCAGGCTTTGACCCTCTGTCGCGCACCTGCCGCTTCATGCTGACCGAGGAAGCGCACCACATGTTCGTGGGCGAGACCGGCATTGGCCGCATATTGCAACGGACGTGCGAGGCGATGCAGCAGGCAAGGATTGACGATGTCTGCGAGGTTGACAAGGTGCGGGCGCTCGGCGTGATCGATTTGTCCACGATGCAGAAGAAACTCAACCTGCACTATTCGCTTTCCCTTGACCTGTTTGGTTCCGAGGTCTCCACCAACGCCGCCAACTCATTTAACGCGGGACTCAAGGGCCGCTACCAGGAAACCAAGATTGAGGACGATCATCGGCTTGAGAGTTCGACTTATCCTGTGCTCAAGCTCGTGGATGGCGAGATCAAGCGTGTCGACGAGCCGGCGCTCACCGCGATCAACATGCGCCTGCGAGACGATTACACCGCCGACTGCCAGCGTGGCCTCGACCGCTGGAACAAGATCATCGAGCGCACCGGCGTCGATTTCAAGCTCAAGCTGCCGCATGTCGCGTTCCATCGCGAGATCGGCGAGTTCCGCGACGTCCAGGCGACGCCGGAAGGGGAGTTGCTCGACGATGCGTCCTGGAAGGCGCACAAGGAGAGGTGGCTGCCCTCGACCGCCGACGGCGATTTCGTCGCCTCACTGATGAAGCCGGTGCGTGAGCGTGCCCAGTTCGCAGCGTGGATCGCGCCGCCGCGGGTCGGCATCGACAACAAGCCGGGCGACTTCGAATATGTGAAGCTCGCGGCCTGATGAATCACTCCGCCGCTTCGCTGCGCGCCAAGCTGTCCCACCACGGGCACACGCCGGGGACCAGAGTGTAGTTTCCGTCAATCACATTGACTGGCTTGCGCAGGCCACTCGCTGCGGCTGCAATCCGAATGCGGCGAGCCTCCTCGCGTTTTTCCGCCGACATCCATATCCGGTCATGGCCCCACATGCTGGGTCCCCAGGTCACTTCCTGTGGTTGCCAGTCATCGACATCGATGACGCGTCCGCCCCACCCATATTCGACCATGAATCCTGAGGGCGAGCTCGAATAGAAAGACGTGACCTCGTCATTGACGTGGCGGCCGAGCGTGGTGCCGATGCGGCCCTCTTCGCCAAGTGCGAGATCGTAGCCCTGGCCAACGTCATCAAGACTGAACAGCTCCACCATGAGATGGTGCGTGGCGTTGCGCCCGGTTTCGATGAAGGCGATGGAGTGATGGCGCGGATTGGCGTGGAAGAAATACGCATTGAAGGGTCGCAGCATGTAGTCCGAGAGGCGAAATCCGAGCACATCGCGATAAAAGGGAAGCGCATCGTTGATGTTCTCGACGTGAAGCACCGCGTGGCCCATGCCGAGGGGACCGGTGCGGAATCCAGAGATCGACCGACCTGGCTGGAACGGATCGGCGGTGCTCTCGGCGCCATGGAAGATCTCAAGCTGGTTCCCGAGCGGATCGTTGAGCATGATCAGGTCGCCGACCCGGCGCTCGCCGGCAAGCGCGCGCGAGCCGCGCATCACCGCCACTCCGGCTTTGTCTAAACGCGCCGCAATGGCATCGAGTGCTTGGCTGTCGCTCACTTCCCAGCCGAAGAAAGCGACACCCTCGCCGCCGTCCTCCTCGACAACGACTCGTTGCTTGCGATCGTCCATGCGCAGGGCGATCGTCCTGGCACTTCTCTCGACCAGCTGCATGCCGAGAAAACGCGTGCCGAATCCGGCCCAGTCGTCGAGCGATTTTGCGCGGACGCCGACGTAGCCAAGTCCCTGAATGTCCATGCAAAACCTCCAGCCTACTCCGCAGCCGCGCGGGACGCGCTCGCGTGCGCGGAGACGAGGGAGTTGACCGCCGCCTGCACGCCGCCTTTGCGATGCGGGACGCCCGCCACCGCGAGCGCGAGCTCAGTCGTCGCCAGTGCCCCCAGGAGCATGCCGTCGTTGACGTCGCCGAGATGGCCAATACGGAAATATTTCCCCGCGTATGGGCCGAAGCTGGCCCCGTAGGAAATGTTGAACATCTCGAGCGCGAGACTACGGAAAGCATCGCCATCATGGCCAGCGGGCAACATGACGGCGGTCACCGTCGGCGAATAGAATTTTGCGTCGCGGCACATGATTTCCAGGCCCCATGCGCGCACCGCCGCGCGCGTTGCCTCGGCCAGCCGGTGATGGCGCGCGAACACGCGCTCAAGGCCTTCCTCGTGCAGCATCGAGATCCCTTCTGCGAGTCCGTGCAGCATCTGAGTCGCCGGCGTATATGGAAAGAAACCGACCTTGTTCAGATTGAGCATATCGTCCCAACCCCAGAAAGACTTGCTCAGCTTGGAGCTCTTCGATGCCGCCAAGGCCTTGTCGCTGATGGCATTGAACGACATGCCCGGCGGCAGCATCAATCCCTTCTGCGCTCCCCCGACAGTGACATCGACGCCCCATTCGTCGTGGCGATAGTCGGTCGACGCGAGCGAGGATATGGTGTTGACGAGAAATAGCGCGGGATGCCCGGCGGCGTCGATGGCTTTGCGAATATCAGCAATGGGAGAAAGGCAGCCGGTCGATGTCTCATTGTGCAGCACGCACACAGCCTTGATCTCGCGGTTCTCGTCGTTGCGCAAATGCTGCTCGATAGCAGAGGGATCGGCGCCGACGCGCCAGTCCGTCTTAATGAGCTCGGGCCGAAGCCCAAGCTTCTCCGCCATGATCTTCCACAGCGTGGCGAACTGGCCGGTCTCGACCATGAGAACGCGGTCGCCCGGTGAGAGCGTATTGACGAGAGCAGCTTCCCAGGCGCCGGTTCCGGTCGCCGTATAGATGATGACGGGCTTCGTGGTTTTGAAAATGGTCTTGATACCCTCCAAGCACCGTTTGGCAAGGCGCGAGAATTCCGGCCCTCTGTGATCGATGATGGGCGTATCCATCGCGCGCAGCACGCGATCGGGGAGTGGGGTTGGCCCCGGGATCTGCAGAAAGTGACGGCCCACCGGACGCGAGGAGTTTTTCGACATACGGACGTCCTTAAACAGGCATTATCAATTGAAGCCGGGAGGCAAACCCGCCCTGACTTGCTCATGAAGGACGAATGCGACATTCAGTCAAGTCCGCGGGCACAGAACATGTCGTGTGTCGCGCGTGCCATGTAAAGGTGCTCCTATGAGCGCGACTGTCATCCCGGGTCTTGAGCGGCGGCTGCGAGCGCAACTCGCCGGAGATGTGGCGTTCGATGCGTTCACGCGCGGGCGTTACGCAACCGACGCTTCCCATTACCAGGTGATGCCGGTCGGCGTGGTGGCGCCGCGCTCAGTGAAGGAAGCCGAACATGCGTTGGCGCTTGCGCGTGAGGAAGGCGTAAGCGTGTTGGCGCGAGGGGCCGGCACTTCGCAGGCTGGGCAGACCGTCAATTCTTCCCTTGTCATCGATTGCTCGAAATATCTCGACCGCATCCTGGAGCTGGACGTCGCCGGCAAGCGTTGCGCCGTCGAGCCCGGGATTGTCCTCGACGATCTCAACCGAAGATTGAAGCCGCATGGATTGTGGTTTCCGGTCGAACATTTCGACCGCCTCGCGCGCGACCGTCGGCGGCATGGTGGGCAACAACGCGTGTGGCGCGCGCTCGCTGCGCTACGGCAATACGCGCGAAAATGTTCTCTCAATTGACGCTGTGCTGGCGGATGGAAAGCTGGAGCATTTCGGCCGATCGGCTCGCGATCTGTCCGATCTGCCTGCCGGCGCGCCTCTGCGCCCACTCGCGCGCGAGCTCCTGAGCCTGGCCGCGCAGGAGGCCGAGGAGATCGAGTCGGAATTTCCCAAGGTCCAGCGGCGGGTGGGCGGCTATAACCTCGACGCGCTCGTCCCCGGTCGCAACGACCTCAATCTTTCGCATATCCTGGTGGGTTCTGAAGGCACGCTCGCTTTCTCCACCCGCATCGAGCTGAAGCTTGCGCCGATTCTAGGACGGCGCGCGGTCGGTGCCTGCCATTTCGGTAATTTCTCTGAGGCTATGAATGTCACGCAACATATCGTGAAGCTCGGTCCGATCGCCGTGGAGCTCATGGACCGCACCATGCTCGTATTGGCGCGCGACATCGCGATGTTCCAGCCCACCATTGATGCAGTTGTGCATGGGGACCCCGAAGCCATCCTGTTCGTCGAGTTCGCGGAAGAGGACGCAGGCGAGAGCTTCCGCCGTCTGTTGCGGCTCAGCGAGCTTATCGGCGATCTCGGCTTTAGCTGGGACAAGCCGGGCGCCAAATCGGGCGGAGTTGTCGAAGTGCTTGATCCGAAGCTGCAAGCTGCCATCAACGAGATGCGCACGGCAGGCCTCAACATCATGATGTCCATGAAGGAGGCGGGAAAGCCGGTCTCCTTCGTCGAAGACTGCGCGGTGCCGCTCGAGCATCTGGCCGAGTACACGGGAAAGCTGACCGATATTTTCCAGAAGCACGGAACGCGCGGCACCTGGTATGCGCACGCATCCGTCGGCTGCCTGCATGTGCGCCCGGTGCTCAATCTGCGCCTTGACAAGGACGTCAAGGCGATGCGCGCGATTGCCGAGGAAGCGTTCGACCTTGTGCGCGCATACAAGGGCTCCCATTCCGGCGAGCATGGCGACGGTCTCGTCCGCTCGGAGTTTCATGAGATGATGTTCGGCCCGCGGTTGGTCCGGGCCTTTGGGCGGGTCAAGGATTTTTTCGATCCACAAGGACTGTTCAATCCCGGAAAGATCGTCCGCGCACCAAAATTCGATGACCGCCGGCTCTTCCGCTACGCGCCGGGTTATCGCGGGGCGGAGCTGCGCACCCAACTCGACTGGACGGCGTATCCCGGCGCGGGCGGCGGTTTTCAGGGCGCCGTCGAGATGTGCAACAACAACGGCGCCTGCCGTGCGCTCGAGGGCGGCGTGATGTGTCCGAGCTATCGGGTCACCCGCGACGAACGCGACGTCACGCGCGGTCGCGCGAACGCGCTGCGCCTCGCCGTGACCGGCCAGCTAGGTCCCGATGCCCTGACTTCCGACGAGATGGCGCAGACGCTCGCGCTCTGCGTTTCGTGCAAGGCGTGCCGGCGCGAATGTCCGACCGGGGTAGATATGGCGCGGATGAAAATCGAGGTGCAGGCGGCACGCGCGGCAAAGCACGGCATCTTATTGCATGACCGGCTGGTCGCTTATCTGCCGCGCTATGCCCCGGTTGCCTCACGTTTGTCCTGGGTAGCTAACCTGCGCAATGACGTCACACGGTTGCGGCAGCTATCGGAGCATTACGCGGGGTTCAGCGCGCGGCGCAGCCTTCCGCGATGGCGGCGGGACGCATGGCGCGAACCGAAGCATTTCGCAAACGCGGCGGAAGGTCTGCCCGTTGCTTTGTTCGCCGACACGTTCAGCCGTTATTTCGAGCCGGAGAACATCGCGGCCGCACTGAAGGTTCTCACAGCCGCGGGCCGGCGGGTGCATCTGCCGAAACCGGCCGCTGGCGCCTCTCGACCACTCTGCTGCGGGCGCACATTCCTCGCCGTCGGCCTTGTCGAAGAAGCTCGCCGCGAGGCTGAGCGCTGCATCGCGGCGCTTGCGCCCCTCGTCCGCCAGGGAATTCCAATCATTGGACTCGAGCCGAGCTGCGTGCTCGGTTTTCGCGACGAGATTCCGGCGCTCATCAGAAGCAAGGAGGCGCGACTGCTGGCCGCCAACGTGTTGCTCATCGAAGAGTACCTGCAGCGCGCGAAAATAGAGGGTACGCTAAATCTGCCGCTTCACCCGATTGCCAGGCGCGCTCTCCTGCACGGCCATTGTCATCAGAAGGCCTTTGGCGTGATGCCGGCGGTCGAGGCGGCGCTCAAGCTTGTGCCAGGGCTTGCCGTCGAAACCATCGAACTCGAGCTGCTGCGGCATGGCGGGAAGCTTCGGATACGGCGTCGACACCGTCGATGTCTCGCTGAAAATGGGCGAGCTCTCGTTGTTTCCGGCGGTGCGCAGCGCTGCTCCCGAAGCCATAGTGGTCGCCGATGGCACGTCCTGCCGGCATCAGATCAAGGACGGCACCGGCCGCACCGCGGCTCATGTTGCACGCGTGTTGGCCATGAGCGTGCGCGGGGGTCAGGCTGATTGAATCAGATCTGAAGGTAGATCACACTGTTACAGGTTGATAGAGGGAGGAAAAGCCATGAACAGAGCCCGCGAATTTGGTGCGTGCGCCGTTGCAGCCGCCATGACATTGCTGCTTGCCGACAGGGCCCTGGGCCAAACTGCCGGCCCAGGCGGCAAGCCGGTGCCGAAGCTTGTGTTGTTCATGGTCATCGACGGATTCCCGCAGGAGCAATTCGTAAAATATTACGATCAGTACGGGGCAAGCGGCTTCAGGCTTTGGCTCGACAAGGGCGCCTGGTATGGAAACAATCACTACAGCCATGCCACCACCTACACCAGTGTCGGTCACGCTACCTTGCTATCATGCGCGCATCCTTACAAACACGGCGTGATCGGCAACGACTGGATCGATAAGGCGACGGGCAAACGCATCTATTCGACGGAGGATGAAAGATACAAATATCTGGACGAGCCAACCCCGCAGCATGCCGGGACCTCGCCTTTCAACATCAAGGTCACCACCGTCGGCGACGAATTGCTTTATGCGAACGGCAAGTCGAAGGTGATAGCCATATCGGGCAAGGATCGCTCTTCGATTGGCTTGGCGGGACAGTTCGGCACTTCTTACATGCACAGTGCTGCCACGGGCCGCTTCATCACCTCGGATTACTACATGAGCGATTACCCGGGATGGTGGAAAGCCTTCTATGCCAACAAGCCGCAAGACAAGCATTTCGGGCAGAGCTGGACACCGCTGTTGCCGGACGAGGCTTACGGGCGGTCGGTGCCGGACGATCGGCCCTGGTCAGTCAACTACAAGGGACTTGGCACCCGGTTTCCATTTGCGAGCGCAGGCAATGCGCAGGAGCCGAACCCCGCCTATTACGATCGAACCATGTGGACGCCCTTCGGCGACCTGCTCACGCTTGATTTTGCGAAGGCGGCGATCGAGGGTGAGAATCTTGGCAGCAATCCGTCCGGCGCCCCCGACATCCTCGCTATCAGCTGGACCTCGCACGATTACGTCAACCACCTGTTTGGTCCGGAAAGCCGCCAGTCGCAGGATCAAACGGTTCGGCTCGACCGCGCCTTTGCCGAACTGATCGACTATCTCGACCAGCGTATCGGCCTGCAGAACGTGCTGATCACGTTATCGGCCGACCACGGCTTCATGAACGTGCCGGAATACAGTGCCAGCCGCCGTCTCGATGCCGGGCGCATCGACCCGGACAAGATGATCGATGCTGTCAATGCGGCGCTGTCGGCGAAGTTCGGCGACGGCAAGTACATTACGGCATGGTGGAATCCGAACCTTTACGTCGATTACAAGCTCGTCGACTCACGCAAGCTCAACCGCGTGGAAGTGGAGAACGTCGCGCAAGACGTGCTGCGCTCCTATCCCGGCGTGGAAGCCGTGTTCACCCGGACACAGCTGGAGCAGGGTTTGATGCCCCAAACGAAGCTCGCAAGGCAGGTGACGCTCGCCTGGCACCAGCAGATCAGCGGCGACATCGTGATCATGAACAAGCCCAACTGGTACCTGTTTGCCAAGCCTACCACGTACGCATCGACGCACGGCTCGCCATGGGCCTATGACACCAACGTGCCACTTGCCATGTATGGTCCCAGTTGGATCAATCCCGGCAAGTACGGCGACTCGGAAGTCGTGGACCTCGCGCGCACCATCGCATTCATCCTTAACGTCCGGCCGCCGAACGGCTGCGAGGGACGAGTGCTGACAGAGGCGCTGCGCTGAGCCCTTGCGCCGCGTGCTCGCGCGCAAGGATGTGGGCGCGAAGCCAATGGATGGCCGGCTTCGGCTCCCCATGCGCTTGCGCCGATTTCTGCGCTCACTCTGCAACGGGGTTTGTCCATCGCAGCCCCGGGAAGCGGGCAAAATCAGCGTCTGCCGAGCACAACAGCAGTCCGTGCTCGATCGCCAACGCGGCAAGATGAGCATCCGGCACGAGGTCCGCTTGCACAGCCGTCGCTGCAAGCAATTCGCCAAAGACATCGGCATGGCGTTCGGTCGGTTGCGGCGTCCATGCAACGTCGCATGCCAGCCACGCAACGACTTGCCGCCACGCATCAGTGATCGATTGGGGACGCTCGAATATGCGCGGATTAGTGACGATTCTCAGGAAAGCGAGCAGACTTGCCCACGGCAGTCCCACTTGGGTATTGCCGCTGAGCTGCTGGTCAAGCCAGCTCCTTGCGACGTGATGCTGACGAAGCGGCGCCACGTGGGCGTAGATGAGGATGTTGGCGTTGACCAGGATCACTTGCAGGATCACTTGCAGGATCACTTGAATGCGTCGCCTTCACTGATCGAGAGCACTTCTGCGATGTTATCCAGGTTGCCTATCTTAACTCGGCCCAGGTCAACCGCTTCCGTGCGGAATTCGCGCCGGTCCTTAGGCCGTTGCTTCATATCTTGGAGCCCGCGACGCAGCGCCTCGTTGATCAGATCACGCAACCCGACGCCGCGTGATTTGCGCAAGCGGGTGAGCACTATGGCGATATCGTCATCTATGGTAAGGGTGGTCCTCATGCATCATTTCATAAATGATTTGATGTCTTGATGTCAAGATAGGGGTATCTTTTCACTGTAGCTTTTCACCGTCACTGTGGGAGGATGATGAAGCTGGTATGGTGGTGTGTATGTCCTTGAGCATGCCTACCAGAAGCGTCGCCCATGTTGCAGCGCCTGCGATCTGCGTCCGCGAGGCAGAGGCCGGCGATATTGATGCGCTGGTCAAATTGGAGCATCGCGTCTTCGCGACCGACCGGCTCTCGCGCCGCAGTCTGCTACGGTTTCTGCGCTCGCCCACGGCCGAGATATTGGTGGCGCACCACCACGAGCAACTGGCCGGCGTCGCTATCGCACTGTTTCGTTCCCGTTCAGCGGTAGCACGCCTTTACTCCATCGCGGTTGCCCCGCATGCAGCCGGACGAGGCGTAGCGTCAATGCTCCTTGAGGCCGCGGAAGCGGCGGCGCTGGCGCGCGGAGCCCGCGTCATGCGGCTCGAAGTGCATCAGACCAATCACGCCGCGATCTCGCGCTATCGCAAGAGCGGTTATCGCCAATTCGGAAGGCGTCGCGCCTACTACGAGGACGGTGGCGATGCGCTTCGGTTCGAGAAGCGCCTTGTTCCAGACGCGGCCGCGTTGCGCAACGCGCCGCCATATTTTCACCAGACAACGGATTTCACCTGTGGCCCGGCCTGTATCATGATGGCGCTCGCCTGGGCGGATCGGAACTTCAAGCCGCGACCGGAGCTTGAGCTTGCACTATGGCGCGAAGCCACGACCATCTTCTCCGGCTCTGGACCTGGCGGCTGCGAACCCTACGGCATGGCGCTCACGCTGCGGCGGCACGGCCTGCGGCCGGAGATCTATGTGAGCCATCCGGGGCCCTATTTCCTCGACAGCGTGAAGTCCGCCGATCGACGCCGCGTCATGCAGCTCGCCCAAGCCGACTTCCAGCGGAAAGCGCGGGCCGATGATATCCCCACCCACCTGACTCCTGTGAACGAATCGGTTCTCATGTCCGCCTTTGATGCCGGGAACGTGGCGATTGTCCTCGTTTCAGGCTATCACATGATTCCGCGAGGGGTGCCGCATTGGATTTTTGCCTTTGGTCGCGACGGAGCCCACGTGCTCATGCACGACCCGGCGGCCATGAGAGATGATCAAGGGATGGCGGTTGCTGCCGAGAGCTATGCCCTGCCATGGACCGCGTTCGAGCGGGTCATCCATGTCGGTCGTGAGCGGCTGAGCGCAGCCATTGTCATCCGGAAAGGACCTTCATGACCGGCTGGGTCATTCTTGTCGACCAGCCCAAAGACCTGCCTAACGCCGATACTCCGCACAAGGTGATCACGACGAGCGAATACCTCGCCCGTCCGCGCCTGTTCGATATCGGACGCCCAAAGCTCGTCAATCTGGCGCGCTCCTACGCCTATCAGTCGAAGGGTTATTACGCTTCGCTGCTGGCAGAGGCGCGCGGCCACCGGGTCGTACCTACAGTCGAGACCATGCTGGAGCTGCGCGAGGCCAAGCTCTACGAGCACGCCTTGCCGGAGCTCGAGGACGAGCTCAACCGCTGTGCCCGGCGCGCCGATTTCCAACCCGAGGCCGAGCTCAAGCTTCTGGTCTGCTTCGGTATCTCCCGCGATCCTCGTTTCGAATCGTTCGGCCGACTCCTGTTCGACTGGTTCCGCTGTCCTGCGCTCGAAGTGAATGTTGAGCCAGGCACATGGCTCTCCATCGATCGCATCCGCCCGCGCAATGTCACGCGGCTCGCCAATGGCGAGGCGTCTTTCCTGCGAGAGGCACTCCACCAGCACACGCGGCGCGAGTGGCGCGATCCGAAGGCGCGCACCGTGGCCAAATACGATCTCGCGGTGCTCTATGATCCCAACGAGAAGATGGCGCCGTCGTCACCGAATACGATCAAGCACATGGCGCGCATCGCCGAAAAGCTCTCGATCGACGTCGAGCCGATTACGCGCCGCCAACTGGCCGAGCTTGCGGAGTACGACGGCCTGTTCATTCGCGAAACCACATCCATCGACAATCATACCTATCGTTTCGCGCGGCGCGCATGGCAGGAAGGGATGCCGGTCATCGACGATCCCATCTCGATGATCCGATGCACGAACAAGGTTTTCTTGATGGAGCTCCTGGGCCAGAACCAGGTCGCCACCCCACCCACCGTGATGCTCGCCGATGTCGGCGACCTTGCTCGCGCCACCGATGAATTGAGTCTGCCCCTCGTGGTCAAAATACCGGACGGCTCGTTCTCCCGCGGGGTGCATAAAGTGCACACGCCAGAGGAATTGCGCCGCGTGGCCGACGAGCTCTTCGAGGAAACCGATCTTCTCCTGGCGCAGAAGTTCCTGCCCACCGAGTTCGATTGGCGGGTCGGCGTGCTCGGGGGTGAACCTTTATTCGTGTGTCAATATCGCATGGCGCGCGGGCATTGGCAGATCGTCAAGCACCGGCCCGACGGCTCGTCGCGCGAGGGCGGCTTTCGCACATTCGAGCTCGATGCGGCGCCCCCCGAGCTGATCGACATTGCAGTGCGGGCTGCGCGACCGATTGGCGAGGGTTTCTACGGGATCGATATCAAGGAGACGGACCGCGGGTTCATCGTCATGGAGGTGAACGACAATCCGAACCTGGAGCACGGCATCGAGGATCAGGTCGGCAAGGACGAGATCTGGACGCGTCTGCTCAAGTGGTTCGTGGAGCGGTTCGAGCAGTAGCCTACCTCTCCCCGCAAAAAGAGCGGGGAGAGGGAGCGCACTGATCGCCGCTAAGATTTGCC
This sequence comes from uncultured Alphaproteobacteria bacterium, assembly GCA_963841105.1. Lineage (GTDB taxonomy): Bacteria > Pseudomonadota > Alphaproteobacteria > Rhizobiales > Xanthobacteraceae > VAZQ01. The sequence goes on along the minus strand of CAWJCB010000014.1, from coordinate 229,097 downwards.
CACGCGTGAGAGCCGAATGCCCCGCCTTTGCGCACCCTACGCCGCTTTATTCGCATCTCTCGCCGTGGCAATGGCGTTCGCGCCGGCGCCGGCGCAAGCTCTCGATAAGGTCTCGTTTGGCACCAACTGGGTCGCCGAGGCCGAGCATGGCGGCTTTTACCAGGCGCTTGCCGACGGCACGTACCGCAACTACGGCCTCGATGTCACGATCGTGCCCGGCGGGCCAAACATCAACAACCGCATCCTGTTGCCGGTCGGCAAGCTCGACTTTTTCATGAGCGCCAACACGCTGCAGAGCTTCGATGCGGTCGAGCAGAACGTTCCAACCCTCGTTGTCGCTGCCATGTTTCAGAAGGATCCTCAGGTCTTCATTGCCCATCCGGATCAGGGAATAGAGACCTTCGAGGATCTGAAAAAGCTCACGCTGTTTGTTTCAAGGGAGGGTCTCGCGAGCTATTTCCAGTGGCTCAGAGCCGACTTCGGATTCAGCGAGGCACGCGTTAAGCCGTACACCTCCAATCCGCAACCGTTTCTCGCAGATAAGCGCAGCGCGATGCAGGGTTATGTCACGTCGGAACCCTACGCGATCGAGAAACAAGCGGGCTTTCGCCCCAAGGTTTTTCTTCTCGCCGATCAGGGCTTCGACAGCTATTCCACGCTGATCGAGACGCGCCGCGCTCTGGTCGAGAGCAAGCCCGAGCTCGTGAGCCGCTTTGTCGATGCTTCCATCCTTGGCTGGACGCACTATCTCGCCGGCGACAACAAGGCCGCGAACGCGTTGATAAAAAGAAACAATCCCGAAATGACCGACGAATTGCTGAACTACTCCATCAGCAAGCTCAAGGAATATGGCATCGTGGATTCCGGTGACGCCCGGACGCTCGGCATCGGTGCGATGACAACCGCACGCATGAAGAGCTTCTACGAAAAGATGGTGCGCGCCGGCGTGGTGAAGCCATCTATCGATGTTGGCAAGGCCTATACATTGCAGTTCGTGAACCGCAAGGTCGACCTCGATCCCCGTGGAAGATGACTTCCGAGTCATTGCCGGGTTTGACCCGGCAATCCATTCTTTGCGTGAAAGCGCTTCTTGCGAAGAAGATGGATGGCCGGATCAAGCCCGCCCTCGGACTTGATCCGAGGGTCCGGCCATGACGACTGGAACATGCTCATGCAATGACGAAGCAACGCACGGCCAGCACCGCCCCAGCGCTACTCAAGCTGAGCAACGTCAGCAAGGTTTTCCCGAGCGGGGTGGTGGCCCTGGACAATCTTGATCTCGACATCCGTGCGGGCGAATTCGTGTCGCTGCTCGGTCCTTCTGGTTGCGGTAAATCGACAGCCTTGCGCCTGATCGCCGGACTGAGCGAGCCCACCACCGGCACGATCGAGTGGGGAGAGGCGCAAAGTGCGGGCCGCAAGGGACAGCACCCTATTGGCTTTGTTTTCCAGGAGCCCACCCTCATGCCGTGGGCCACGGCAGCAGCCAATGTTCGGCTGCCCTTCAAGCTGCAAGGGACCGCGGAGAACGCGCAGCCGCGCGTGGAGGCGGCGCTTGCGCGGATAGGCTTGGCCGGGTTTGAAAAGCGTTATCCGCGCGAGCTCTCCGGTGGCATGAAGATGCGCGTATCCATCGCGCGTGCCCTGGTGACGGAGCCAACGCTCCTCTTGATGGACGAGCCGTTCGCCGCGCTTGACGAGATCACGCGCTTTCGCCTCAACAACGACCTTCTCGCGCTGTGGCGGTCGCTCGGCAAGACAATCGTCTTCGTCACTCATTCCGTGTTCGAGTCGGTTTATCTCTCTCAGCGTGTCCTCGTCATGTCTCCCCGGCCGGGACGGATCGTGACAGAGCTATTGGTTGATGCTTCCTATCCCCGCAACGAGAGCTTTCGCACCTCTGCGAGCTACGCTGCCAATTGCAGGCACGTCTCCGAGGCGCTGTCGCGCGCGATGAGCGAGGAGCAATGAAGGCGACAACATTAAAGGAACAGGTGCGCCCGCCGCGGGATCGCGTTCTGAGCATTCTTCTTCCGGCGCTGGTGCTCGCAGCCAGCGTAGGGCTGTGGCATGTTATTGTGCGAGCTTACGATATTCCTTCCTACGTGCTGCCGGGGCCGTCGCTTGTGTTTTCGACGCTCGTGTCGGATTGGGCGCTGCTCTCGACTTCGCTTCTGGTGACTCTAGCCACGACTCTGCAAGGCTTTCTGCTCGCAGCAATCGGTGGGGTCGGACTTGCCGTGATCTTCAATCAGTCGCGCCTGATCGAATACTCTTTTTATCCCTATGCGGTGATCCTGCAGGTGACGCCGATCGTGGCGATTGCGCCACTGCTGCTCATCTATCTGCCCCAGCAACTCGCTGTGCTCGCCTGTGCCTGGATCGTTGCCTTTTTTCCAGTGCTCGCCAACACGACGCTGGGGCTCAATTCAGTCGATCGCAATCTCGCCGATCTGTTCCGGCTCTACGGAGCAAGCCGGCGCCAGACCCTGACCGAGCTCAAGCTGCCGGCAGCGCTTCCCTATATTCTTGGCGGTCTGAAGATCGCCGGCGGTCTGTCTCTGATCGGGGCAGTCGTCGCCGAGATTGCGGCTGGATCGGCTGGCGCCGGTTCGGGGCTTGCCTACCGCATTGTCGAGTCAGGTTATCGCCTCAATATTCCCCGGATGTTCGCAGCGCTGCTGCTACTGTCGCTGAGCGGGATCGCCATTTTCTTCGCGCTCTCTTTCATCTCACATCTGTTGTTGCGGCGTTGGCATGAGAGCGCTCTGGCCGGTGACGTCTGAGTGAATGAGGCGTATCGCGTGCCAATGGCCCCGCGCGCTTTGCTGGGCAGGGCTATCGCATATGGTGGCAGAAAACTCGGTATACCTCCCCTTTCAGGGGAGCAGAGGCGGCCTTCGGCCGCCGTTCTTAGCCGCAAAGAACGCCGACGCGGAGCGTCGGCTATGCGCCGGAGCGAAGCGACAGGCGGTCGGGTGGGGTTGCTTTGACGCCCGAGATTGTTGCAGCCGACCCCACCCGGCTCGCTTGGCTCGCCGACCTCGCCTTTCAGGGGAGGTATCGGAGCTTGCTGAGCGGCCATATGCGATAGCCCTGCCTTGCCATGAGGGACATGCATCATGCAGGCTATCGCCCAGCCGCGGCTCTCCCACGAGGTTCTCATGGCTTGTTCTTCGCAATTGGATCATCGGCGCGGCTGTTGCCTGCGCTTCGCCTGGATTACCCGCGTTTGGACAAAATTATCCGATCAAGCCGATCCATCTGCTCGTGCCCTATGCCCCGGGCGGCATCTCCGATATTGCGTCGCGCATTCTTGGCGCCAAGCTCACGGAGGCGTGGGGCCAGCAGGTGGTCGTGGAGAACAAGCCCGGCGGCAATGGCTTCATCGCCATGACCGCCGCGGCCAAGGCTGCGCCCGATGGCTACACGCTCGTGATGGCGACAGGCGGCGATGTTGCGATCAATCCCGCGCTGTTCAACGACATGCCTTATGACGTCGAGCGTGACCTTTCACCCATCGCGATGGTCAGTGATGCGCCGCTGGTGCTCGCCGCGAACGGCGCCACGCCGTACAAGACAGTTGCCGAAGTCCTTGCCGCAGCGAAGGCGCAGCCCGGGCGGATCTCCGTGGCGACGCCGGGAAACGGCAGCATCAACCAGATCGTGCTGGAATGGATGGCCTTGAAAACGGATACACGCTTCCAGCATATCCCGTACAAGGGCGGTGCGCCCGCCGCGGCTGCGCTCGCCGGCGGCGATATCCCGCTTGGGGTGTTGGCGAGCTCATCGGTTGCGCCGCACGTCAAGAGCGGGCGCATCCGTGTTGTTGCCGTGACGATGGCCAGGCGCTCTAAGCTCAACCCGGATTGGCCTACTCTGCAGGAGGAAGGCGTCAAGGAAGTGGACGCTTCCAACTGGACCGCGCTCTTTGCGCCGAGAGGAACGCCGCAGATCGTCGTTGACAAGCTCAATGCGGAGGTGGTCAGAGCCTTGGACATGCCCGAAGTGAAAGAGCGATTTGCGGGCGGAGGCGTCGAGACAATACCATCGACGGCTCTGGAATTGCAGGCGCGCGTCAATCAGGAATTGGTGCGCTTCAAAGCCATAATCCAGAAAGCCAACATCCGCCCAGATTGACGGGATGACGCGCATCCGTTCGCCCAGGGATTTTTGGGCCGGGCTCATTTTCTTGGCGGTCGGCGGCGGCTTCATTCTCCTGGCCCAGCAATATCGCCTGGGCGACATGCATCGCATGGGCCCAGGGATGTTTCCGGCCCTGGTCGGCGCATTGTTGTCCGCGCTTGGCGCAATTCTCGCGGCGCGCGCCTTGGTTATCCCGGGCGAACCGGTGCCGCGCTTTCATGCCCGGCCGATCGGCATCACACTGCTCGCAATCCTCGCGTTCGGGCTCGCGCTGCAATGGCTGGGGCTGGTCGCCGCGGTAGCAGTGCTTGTGCTGGTCGGTGGTTATGCCGCTCGCGAGGCGAGAACTCTGGAGAATATCATCCTCGCCGCGGCGATGGTCTTGTTCTCGGTCGCAGTGTTTGTATGGCTACTGGGACTTCCCTTGCCGTTGTGGCCGAATTCGTGAACGGGCATGGAGACGCTCGCCAATCTTGGTTTCGGCCTCGGTATCGCGCTTAGCTGGCAGAATATCGTCTATTGCTTCATCGGCTGTTTCCTCGGCACGCTCGTTGGCGTGCTGCCGGGGATCGGGCCGGTCGCGACCGTGGCAATGCTGCTGCCCTTCACTTTCGGGCTTGGTCCAGCTCCCGCATTGATCATGCTGGCCGGGATTTATTACGGCGCGCAATACGGCGGCTCGACGACCGCCATCCTCGTGAACATTCCGGGGGAATCTTCGTCCGTCGTCACAACGCTCGACGGCTATCAGATGGCCAGACGCGGCCGTGCCGGGCCCGCCCTGGGCATTGCGGCGATCGGCTCCTTCATTGCCGGCTGTATCGCAACCTTGGTGATTGCATATTTTGCTCCGCCGCTTGCCGAGATTGCGCTCAAGTTCGGTCCGGCCGAATATTTTTCCCTGATGGTGTTCGGGCTGATCGCCGCCGTCGTGCTCGCGCGCGGCTCGCTGCTCAAAGCCATCGCCATGGTGTGCCTCGGCATCTTGCTGGGCCTCGTCGGCACCGATGTGAATTCCGGCGTCATCCGCTTTGCCTTTGGCCAACCCGAGCTTGCGGATGGGATTGGTTTCGTCGCGCTTGCCATGGCCTTCTTCGGCATTGCCGACGTGGTGCTCAATCTCGAGCACGAAGAGAAGCAGGAGGTCTTCACCTCGCGCATCGGCAGCGTGCTCCCCACGCGCGATGATTTGCGCGTCTGCTTCTGGTCGATTGCTCGCGGCACCGGCCTTGGCTGCATTCTCGGCATCCTGCCCGGCGGCGGCGCGCTGCTCGCCTCCTTCGCCGCTTACATGTTCGAGAAGAAGTTCGCCAAGCCGCCGCGGACGTTTGGCGAAGGCGATATTCGCGGAGTGGCAGCTCCGGAATTGGCCAACAATGCCGGTGCGCAGACTTCGTTTATTCCGATGCTGACGCTCGGCATCCCATCCAATCCCACAATGGCGCTGATGATCGGAGCGCTGATGATCCAGGGCATTGCGCCGGGCCCGCAGGTGATGAACGAGCGTCCCGAATTGTTCTGGGGCCTGATTGCGAGCATGTGGATCGGAAATCTGATGCTTCTCGTGCTCAACCTCCCACTGGTTGGCTTGTGGATCAAGCTGCTTGCGGTGCCCTATCGGCTGCTGTTTCCGGCGATCTTCGTGTTCTGCTGCATCGGCGTGTATACGGTTGACAATAAGATTTTCGATGTCTACGAGATCGCCGCGCTTTCCGCGGTTGCTTATGTTCTCCTTAAGCTCGATTGCGAGCCCGCGCCCATGGTGCTTGGGTTCATCCTCGGACCGATGATGGAGGAAAATCTCCGCCGCACCATGATGATCTCGTTCGGCGATCCTTCGGTATTCTTCGCTCGCCCGATCTCAGCCGCGTTTCTTGTCGCGGCAGCGGTGCTGCTCCTGGCCATTATGCTTCCTGCGCTGCGCGCCAAGCGCGAGGCGGCGATGCAGGAGTGACGCTAATGGTCGGCCAGCGGCTCGAGGCGGGCGGCGATCCATTGGGCACGAGCCTCAGGGCTCGCCAGGAACCGGATGAATGCCCGCGCCATTTCCGGCACTCCCCCGTCCGACAACAACGCCCCCTCATAGACCGTGTTGGTCTGCTCAGACCCGGTGCTGGCGAGAGGCAGCCGGCTTTCCGGATTCACAAGCCCTTCGCCGTCAAGCTCATCCATTGCGGCTTCGGAGGCGATGAGCGCATCGAAGGTCTCTCCGGCCTTGAGCTTCGCCATTAGGGCGGCGGCGGATGAAATGGTGAGGTCCACCTCCTGGCCGGTTTCTTTCTTGAATTCACTGCCAAGAGCGCGGACTGGGTCTTGCGCCTCCTCAACGCTCAACACGCGGATGTCCGCCGCCAGAGCCATACCTGCCAAAGCCATGCCGGCAAGCAAGATCAGCGATGCTGATATCACCAGCGTTTTGGTCAAGGTGCGCATTGTTTCTTCTCCCGCGATTTGCCTATGGTCCGCCATTCTACCGACCGAGGTCTCGATCTCCATCCATGCAAAACCACGCAGCGCAGCACCGTGCGCAGAGGCTCACCGGCATTGCGCTCATGTGTGGTGCAATCGCATGCTTTTCGCTGCTCGATACCACCGCGAAATATCTCAATCTGCACATGAGCACGCTGGAGGTGGCGTGGGCGCGTTACACCGGGGCCTTCCTGTTTCCCCTCATTCTGTCCAATCCCTGGACGCGTCCCGGGCTCACTGTGACCCCACGGCCGGGTCTGCAGATTGGGCGTTCGGTGCTGCTGCTTGCCTCAACCCTGTGCAACTTTGCAGCGCTGCGCTACCTGCAACTCGACGAAGCCCAGGCGTTGACGTTCTCCACGCCATTATTCGTTGCTGCGCTCTCCGGGCCGATATTGGGGGAGTGGGTGCGCTGGCGGCGCTGGACTGCGATCGCGGTAGGCTTTGTAGGCGTCCTCGTTGTCATCCGGCCGGGGTTCGGCAGCTTTCATTCCGCGGCACTTCTCTCGATCATGGCGGCAATGTCCTACGCTCTCTATGCCATCACGACACGTATGCTAGCACGCACCGATTCCAACGAGACAACCCTGTTCTATTCCAATGTTGTCGGCGCGCTGGCGCTTCTGCCGGTGCTTCCCTTCGTTTGGACTACACCGACCGATCCTCTCGTTATTGCGCTCATGGTCGGCGCTGGGGCTATCGGCAGCGTCGGCCACTATCTCCTGATCGCGGCGCATCGGCTCGCGCCCGCCGCGGTGCTCGCACCCTTCATCTATACCGGCATTTTCCTGGCGATCGCCCTCGGTTTTCTGGTGTTCGGCAACATCCCCAGCCGGTGGACCCTTGCTGGCGCTGCCATCGTGATCGGCTCGGGGCTCTATATTCTTCATCGTGAACGAGCAGCAAAGGGGGATTTCTGATCCAAGCGCTGGAATTGAGGTATGTCCGATCCTGCCAAAACGGCTGCGCCTTCTTAAATCATGGGTCATCGATCAGCGATAGTAGGTGCTGATTTCTGGGCTGGACGGCCCGTCCCTACAGGCTTTCTCGCCGACAGAGGAATATTTCGAATGGGAATTTCAGCCGCGCGCCTCTCCAAGAAGGCCGGACACGGCCTCAATGATGACATCGGCGAGGAAAAGCGCCTGACTATGTATCGCATGCAAGTCGAGATCCGCGAGAGCGAGCAGCGTGCGTTCGATCTTTTCCTGCAGAACCTCGTGAAGGGGACAAGCCATCTTTCGCTCGGTCAGGAGGCGGTCGCTGCCGGGTTCGCCGCTGCCATGAAACCGGGTGACCTTTCCTTTTGCACCTATCGCGGTCACGCTCATACGCTTGCGCGCGGGGTGCCGATCGAAAAAGTCCTTGGCGAGCTGATGCAGCGCGATAACGGCCTCATGCGCGGCAAGGGCGGCTCGATGCATCTCACCTCGGTCGAGCACGGAGTGATGGGCTCTTACGCGATCATTGGCGCCCATCTGCCGATCGCCTGTGGTGCCGCATTGCGCGCGCAATACAAAGGCGATGACGATGTGGCGGTCTGCTTTTTTGGCGACGGCACGACGAATATCGGCGCGTTCCACGAGGCGCTCAACTTTGCGGCGGTGTGGAAGCTGCCAGTGGTGTTCGTCTGCGAGAACAACCTCTACATGGAATATACGCCGATCGGCGAGGTAACCGCAGTGAAGCATCCAGCCGCCGATCGCGCCAGCGCCTATGGCCTCGATCGCATCATCGTCGACGGCAACGATGCCGACGAGGTGTATCGTGTTGCGCGTGGTGCCTACGCCAAGGCGCGCGGAGGCGAGGGACCCTCCCTCATCGAATGCATGACTTATCGCCACAGCGGCCATTCGCGCGCCGATCCCGCTAAATACCGGCCAACGGGCGAGCTGGAAAAATGGAAGGAGCGCGATCCGATCGCTCTCTACCGCGCCAGATTGAAACAGTTCGGCATCCGCGACGACGCCATTACGCAGATCGATACGGATGTGAAGCGCCGCGTCGACGAAGCCACGGAGAAGTGCAAGGCGGCCCCGCCGCCGTCGCTCGACATCATTGCCACCGACGTCTATGCCGACGGAGGGTTTGCATGGCGGAACTGACCTACCGCGATGCCGTGGCTCGCGGCATCGCCCAGGAGATGGCGCGCGACCCCGACGTGATCTTCTTCGGCGAGGATGTTGCCAAGCCGGGCGGCGTGTTCAAGACGACGGTCGGTCTCTATGAGCAGTTCGGCGCCAGACGCGTGCGCGACTGCCCAATATCCGAGCAGGCGATTCTCGGCGCTGCGATGGGCGCAGCCATGACCGGCTTGAAGCCGATCGCCGAGATCATGTTCTCGGATTTTTTTGCCGTGTGCTTCGACTATATCGCCAATGAATTCAGCAAGAGCCGCTACATGTCGAACGGCCAGCTCAAATGTCCGCTGGTTGTGCGCACCGCCAACGGCGCCGGCTCCCGGTTCGGCGCGCAGCACTCGCAGAGCGTCGAGAACTGGGCAATGATGATTCCGGGTCTCAAGGTGGTCGCACCCTCGACCCCGCGCGACGTCATCGGGCTGCTCGCAGCTGCTGTGCGCGACCCTGATCCGGTGATCTTCTTCGAGCACAAGTCGCTTTATCCGTCGAAGGGCGAGGTGCCGGACGGCGAGATCGTGGACCGGCTTGGCACTGCCCGGATTTTGCGACCCGGACGGGATGCGACCATCCTGGCTCTTGCGTTGATGGTCCCACGTGCGCTCGAGGCTGCGGAAAGGCTCAAGTCCGGGCACGCGATCGACTGTGAAGTGATCGACGTGCGGTCGCTGGTGCCGCTTGATACCCGCACCATCCTGGAATCGGTTGCGCGCACGCACCGGCTGTTCACCGTGGAGGAAAATCCGCGCCTGTGCGGCTGGGGCGCCGAGATTGTCTCAATCGTGGCTGATGAGGCCTTCTATGATCTTGATGGGCCGCCGGTGCGGATCACGACGCCTCACATTCCGCTGCCCGCGGCGGACGTCCTGGAAGACATCGTCCTTCCGACGGTGGAACGGATCGTTGAGCGCGTCCAGCGGTCGATGAATTCGTAAATGCAGGAAATGTGACATGTACGAGAATCTGCTGGCAAATGTGCAGACGGACCTGTGGATCGGCGGCAAATGGCGCAAGGCGTCCGATGGCGGCCGCTTCGATGTGCTCGATCCTGCGACTGAGAACACGATCGCCTCGGTCGCGAGCGCCACGGTGGAAGATGCCAAAGCGGCAGTCGATGCCGCGAGCGCGGCCTTCGAGGGATGGGCGGGGCGCAAGCCGCGGGATCGCGCGGAGATTCTGCGCAAGTCCTATGAGCTGATCATGCGCGATGCCGAGCGCCTCGCCAGGCTGATCACCATAGAGAACGGCAAGGCGCTTTCGGATTCCCGCGGCGAAGTGGCTTATGCGGCGGAGTTCTTCCGCTGGTACGCGGGGGAAGCCGTCCGCAATCTTGGCAATATGTCGCGCGCGCCCGCCTCGGGTGCCCGCATCCTCGTGCACCACAAGCCGGCTGGCGTCGCCGTTCTGGTGACGCCGTGGAATTTTCCCGCGGCGATGGCGACGCGCAAGATCGGTCCGGCGCTCGCTGCCGGCTGCCCCGTCGTCCTCAAGCCGGCTTCGGATACACCGCTCACCATGCTGGCGCTGATGCCGATCATGGAGGAGGCCGGCGTTCCCGCGGGCGTGGTGAATGTCATACCCTCGCGCTCGTCCGGCAAAATCGTGAGCGCGATGTTGCACGATCCACGCGTGCGGGTCGTCTCGTTCACGGGCTCCACCGAGGTCGGCCGAAAGCTGCTGCGCGAAGCGGCGGACCAGGTGGTGAAGCCCGCCATGGAGCTCGGCGGCAATGCTCCGTTCCTCGTGTTCGAGGACGCTGACATCGATGCGGCCATCGAAGGCGCCATGATAGCGAAGATGCGTAACATGGGCGAAGCCTGCACTTCCGCCAATCGATTTTACGTGCACGAGCAGGTGCACGGCGAGTTCACGAAGAAGCTCACCGCCAAGATGGCAGCGTTGAAAGTCGGCAATGGGCTCGATGACGGGGTTGCGGTGGGACCTCTCGTCAATGCCGACGCCAGGAAGAAGGTCATCGAGCTGGTGGCCGATGCCGTCGGGAAAGGTGCGAAGATTCCTCACCGGCGGCAAACCGGCGAGCGGTCCGGGACATTTTTATCCCCCGACGGTGCTGGATGCGGTTCCGGAGGGCGCCAACATGCTGCGCGAGGAGATTTTCGGGCCGGTTGCCGCGATCCAGACCTTCAGTTCGGAGGACGAGGTGGTGAAGCGTGCAAACGATACCGAATACGGGCTCGTCGCCTACCTCTACACCAAGGATTTGAGTCGTGGGATGCGCGTCTCCGAGCAGCTCGATTTCGGGATGATCGGTCTCAATCGCGGTCTCGTGTCCGATCCTGCGGCGCCTTTCGGCGGCATGAAGCAATCGGGCATCGGTCGGGAGGGGGCTCATGAAGGCATGATGGAATTCATGGAGGCGCAGTACATCTCGGTCGCGTGGTGAGCGCACAATGGACGTCCTGATGCCTCAGCTCGGCGAGACCGTGGCGGAAGGCAAGATCACCCAGTGGTTCAAATCGACGGGCGATCCGATCAAGCCGGGTGACAATCTGTTTGAAATCGAGACCGACAAGGTCTCCATGGAGGTGCCCTCGACAGCGACCGGCGTGCTCGCGGAAATCCGAGTGCCGGCCGGTGACGTGGCTCCGGTCGGGGCGGTCGTCGCCGTGATCGCCGACGGCATGTCTGCTGCGCAACGGGCACGGCCGGCTGAGAAGCCTGCGGCCGTCACCGCGCCGCCGCCGAATTCGCCGATCCCGCGCGGAGCAGGAACGCCATCGTTGTCAGCGATGCCGCCTGCGACGCCATCGCCGCCGCCGATCAAGCTTGATCCTTTCTTCGAGGTGCGAACGCCGGCGCGCAATTACGGCCGGGCAAGGTTGGCCGGGGGGACGGTCGTGACGCCGCTGGCGCGGCGGCAGGCCGTCGAGGCTGGAATTGATCTGTCGGGCCTGACGGGAACGGGTCCGCATGGACGCATCGTCGCGCGCGACGTTGAAGCGGCGCGTGCAACCGGTGCGCGCGTTCCGTCGGTCGGCGCGGCGTTTCCCGTACCAACCGCCGATCAGATCAAGGCGATCTACTGCGACGCGCCTTTCGTGGAAGTGCCGCTCGATAGCATGCGACGCACCATTGCAAAGCGGCTGATCCAGGCAAAGCAAACCGTTCCGCACTTTTATCTGGCTGCCGATCTCACGATTGCTCGTCTGCTTGATCTGCGTGAAACAGCAAACGCATCCGTGTCGAAGGATGCCAATGGCAATGCGGTCTTCAGGCTTTCCATTAACGACCTCCTCATCAAAGCTTGGGCGGCGGCGCTGGTGCGGGTTCCAGACGCCAACGCAGTCTGGGCCGAGGACCGCATCCTGCGCTTCCAGCATGCGGATATCGGCGTGGCCGTCGCTATCGAAGGCGGCCTCATCGCGCCAGTCATCCGCCGGGCCGAGATGAAGCCGCTCTCCGCGATCTCGAAGGAGGTGAAGGAGTTGGCCGCGCGCGCGCGTGCGAGAAAGCTCGATCCGGCGCAATATCAGGGCGGCGCGACGGCGATATCCAATCTCGGCATGTATGGGGTGCGCGAGTTTTCCGCCATCATCAACCCGCCGCAATCAACCATTCTCGCTGTCGGCGCCGGGCGTCGGGCGGCGGTGGAAAGCGCGGACGGCAGGGTCGAGTTCACCAGCATCATGTCGGTTACGCTGTCCTGCGATCACCGCGTTGTTGACGGCGCCGTTGGCGCGCAATTGCTGGCGGCCTTCAAGAGCATCGTCGAGCAACCCGTGACGATGTTGATATGACGGCAAATCCGGAGTGAATCATGGCAGCTGAAAAAACGGTGGTCCTGCTGATCGGGCCGCCGAAACCAGTCATCGTTCGCGGACTGGAAGGCGCGTTCGAGTTGCTCAAGCTGCCCGCGGCAAACGAGCGCGAGAGCTTCTTCTCCAGGTCGGCAACTCGGGTGCGCGGCATCGCTGTCGCCGCCACCCCGGAGCGCATCGATGGGCCTTTCATGAGCCGCTTTCCTCGGCTCGAGATCGTGTCGAGCTTCGGCGTGGGCTACGATCATATCGATGCGACCTGGGCCGGTGCGCACGGCATCACCGTGACCAACACACCCGATGTGCTCACGGAGGAAGTCGCCGATACCGCGTTGGGGTTGCTGCTTTGCACCGTGCGCGAATTCCCTCAGGCGGAGCGCTTCCTTCGCGGCGGCGGCTGGACACAGAAGGATTATCCTTTGAGCAAGGCCACGCTGCGCAACCGTACGGTCGGTCTGGTCGGGATGGGGCGCATCGGGCAGGCGATCGCGCGCCGGCTCGATGCCATGCACGTGCCTGTGGTCTATCATTCGCGCCGTCCTGTTGCCGGCATTGCCTATCGGCACTATCCGAACCTCATCGACATGGCGCGTGAGGCGGACGTGCTGCTGGTGATCACGCCGGGCGGAGCCGACACCCGGAATCTGATCAATGCCGAGGTGCTAAAGGCGCTCGGAGCGGACGGAATCCTCATCAACATGGCGCGCGGATCGGTGGTCGACGAAGCGGCACTGATCAGGGCCTTGCAGGACAAGACGATATTATCCGCGGGTCTCGACGTGTACGCGCGCGAGCCGCACGTTCCCGCCGAGCTGATTGCGATGGAGCATGTGGTGCTGTTCCCGCATCTCGGCTCGGCCTCCATTGCCACGCGCGAGAGGATGGATCAGCTGGTCGCTGATAATCTCCTGGCCTGGGCGGCGGGCAAGCCGCCGCTTACTCCGGTGGCGGAGACGCCCTGGCCGGCGGCCGGACGCAAATGATTACTTTTTGTCATGCTCGCTTTTGGGAATACACGAAGTTGTCAAAGCTGTTCTCGCCGACGCGGAACCAGAGATATTGCTCATCCCGAAACTTCAACCATGGCTCCAGGATGCGTTTAAAATTGGCGTTGCTTGCTGCGATTTCGCGATACAGCTGAAAGGCGGTCTCGTAACAAGAAACCATGACTTCTCTTGGGAATGGCTTCAGAATCGCGCCGTTGGCAACGAGCCGTCGAAGTGCCGCAGGATTTTCAGCGTCGAATTTGCTCTGCATCCATACGCCCGCATCCAGGCAAGCGCATTCCAGAGCAGATTTGTACAACGGCGGCAACCGCTCCCAGTGCTCTTTGTTGATGTACGATGTAACTTGCGCCGATCCCTCCCACCAACCGGGATAGTAGTAATACTTGGCGGCGTTGTAGAAGCCCATTTTTTCGTCGTCGTAAGGACCAACCCACTCGGCCGCATCTATTGTGCCTCGCTCCAGCGCAGGATACACGTCGCCTCCGGCGATCTGCTGCGGAACCACGCCAAGTCTGCTCAGCACCAGTCCGGCAAATCCGCTGCAGCGGAACTTCAAGCCCTTCATATCGTCGAGAGAGTTGATTTCCTTTCGAAACCACCCGCCCATCTGCGTTCCGGTATTCCCTGAAGGGATGTTGTACACATTGTACGCAGCGAAAAATTCCCGCAGCAGCTCCAGGCCGCCGCCGTGATGCATCCATGCATTCTGCTGTCGCGCATTCAACCCGAACGGAACCGCACAGTCGAAGCAGAATGTGATGTCTTTCCCGATGTAATAGTAGCTCGCGGTGCTGCCGGCTTCGATGGTGCCGTTCTGGACAGCGTCCAGCACGGCCAGCGCGGGCACGATTTCGCCGGCTGGAAAAGTCTGGATCTGGAACCTGTTCTCGGTCAGGGCCGCTACCCGGCGCGCAACGACCTCGACGCTGCGGTATAGAATTTCGCTGCTCTTGGGAAAGCTGGAGCACAGCCGCCATTTGACCTCAGGTTGGCTCTGCGCGACTGCCGGCGCAGCAATGGTCGCTGCTCCGCCTGCCAGCGCACCGCTCAGGAATTTGCGCCGCTGCATAGGGCTACCCGAAGTGTTTAAAGGGCTGACGCTTGACTGGAATGATCCGCCGGATGCTAATTATCATCATCCGCCTGGGACGTCTCCCGTCAGGAGGGCATCCAATATGCCGTTTCGGACTCTTTCCGCCGAGACAATCGCAGACTGGGAGCGCGCCGTAGGGCCGACACCGGTCCACGGCGTCGAGCTGGCACTCCTGGAAAAAGGCACGGTGGAATGCCATTGCCATTCGCGCGGGCAGATCATGCTCGTCACGTCGGGCGTCATCACGGTGGAAACGGCTCGCGAGAGGTGGGTTGTTTCCGGCACCCGGGCGATATGGATTCCCGAGCGCACCCCCCACTCGGTTTCGGCTTCAATCAATGCGGAGCTCCGCAATTTGCAGGTATCTCGATTGCTTGCGCCACGACTGCCGCATGCGACTTGCATGTTGGCCGTCAGTCCGCTGTTCAAGGAGCTTGTCGTCTCCGCGGTGGCGGGCCCAAATCACATCAAGGTCGGAGGTCGCGAAGCAAAGATCATCGAGCTGATCGTCAACGAATTCACGCCAACGCGTGATTTGGCCCTGCACCTTCCTGAACCCCAAGACATTCGGTTGAAGCGGATCTGCTCGAAATTGCGCAGCGAACCGGGCGATGTGCGGACCCTGGACGAGTGGTCCGAACTCGCCGGCGGGTGCACCCGCACGCTCGGCCGGCTGTTCGTGAAGGAAACCGGGATGACGTTCGCTCAATGGCGCAGGCAAGCGCAACTCTTGGACGCCATTGTTCGCTTGAACGCTGGACAGACCGTTACCTCGGTTGCACTGGACGCGGGGTACGAGAGCCCGAGCGCGTTCATCGAGATGTTTCGGCGGACAATGGGCACGACGCCGGGACAATACTTGGAAACGCGACACTAAGTCGCTTCCGGGCTCACCTGACGCAATTGCGCGCAGAACTGGTCTCTGATCACTCTCTTGAGCGTTTTTCCAGCCGCATTTCTCGGGAATTCGGCAAGCACCCGCAGATCGCTGATGCGCTGAAACTTCGCGCTGACATTTGCATTGGTCCATGCAATCAGCTCGTCCGCGGTTGCCGCGGGCGCTTCCGCCAGCAGCACCGCGGCAACCGGCGTCTCGCCCCATCTCTCATCAGGCACTCCGAATACTGCCGCCTCGCGCACCGCCGGGTGACGCAGGATGATCTCTTCTATGTCTTTCGGGTACACGCTCACACCCCCGGATTTGATCAGATCCTTTTTTCGGTCCACCAGGAACAGATAGCCGTCTTCATCTGTGTATCCCAGATCACCGGAGTGCAACCAGCCCGCCACCAGCGCCTGGTCCGTCAGGTCTTTCCGGCCGTAATAACCGCTCATCATGATGGGTCCGCGGCCGACGATCTCACCCACTTCGCCACGGACGACCTCTTGACCGTCGGGTCCGGCTATTCGCAGTTCAAAGAACGGCGGCGGAGTGCCAACTGAACCGAGCTTTTCGCCTGGATCTGTCGGGTCCAGGATGGTCATGAATCCTTCCGCCAGCCCGTACATTTCGTAAAGGCGTCGGGGAAAAAGCTGCACGAGCTTTTGCTTGATATTGAGATGCAGCGTGGCCCCCAGCGAGATGAGCGCTTCGAGAGAAGGCAATGCTTCGGCGGTGAAGCCAGAGTGTCCAAGCAGGGCGATGATCTGCGAAGGAACCATGACCATATGGGTAACGCGTTCGGCGGCTACCGTTGCCAAGATGTCCTCAGGTCTGAATCGTCTGTGCAGGATGTATTTTCCACCGAGAAAGAAGCTCGGCAGCATGGTCATGAACGCCCCATTGAAAACCAGCGATCCAGCATGAAGGCAGACGCTCTCAGGTGACATGCGCCAAGCCGATGCATAGAGCATGCAGTACATGGCCCTGGCATAGTGGCTGAGCGTAATGCCCTTTGGTTCCCCCGTCGTGCCGCTGCTGTAGACGATCATCAGCGGATCACCATCGGCTGAGCTTTGATCGGGCGGCTCCCCGGATGACATTCCTGCGATCAGCCCATCGAAGCTGATTGCCCCCTGCGCCGAGCGCTCCAGCAGAACGAACTGGTGCGCGGCTAAATGGGGCAGGCCGTGTCGCAGCCGACCTATTTCACCAACGTGAGCAGGGCCCACAAACAGCATGATCGAGTTGGAGTGGCGCGCAAGGCTGCAAACCGCGTCCGAACCGAGGAGAGGGCTCAACGGAACAGCCACGGCTCCGATCTTTGCGACCGCCCAATAGAGCTCCAGCAGCTCCAGGCAATTCGGAAGCACGCAGGCTATTTTGCTTCCCTTTCCAGCGCCCGCGGCCAACAGGGCGTTCGCGAGTCGGTTCACTCGGTTATTAAACTCAAGGAACGACAGCCTGTTGTCCTCGAAGACCACCGCCGTTCTTGTTGGACGATAGCGTGCATGGCATGACAGGATCGTCCCAAGGTTCATTGTCATTCCATGCAAATGAAGTTGCGCGCACTATACGCTATTGATCGTGCCGGTTTTCTCGCAATCGCGGCAACAAATACCGCAAACAGGACGAACTTGGGATTGCCGCTTTGGCGGCAGCACCTGTCCTCTGTCCGAGAGCCCTGTGGCCGCAATCCGGCTATGCTGCGGCGATGAACGAAGCCCTCTCGCCGGATATGCAGCCCCGGTTTCGTCTGTTCGGGACCGTGGGGTCCCCCTACGCCCTCAAATTGCGGTCTCTTTTTCGCTACCGCCGGCTGCCGTTCGATTGGATGCCGGCCTCTCTCGATTGGACTCCGCCAACTTCGGGCCGACCTGCGATTTCGGCGCTCGCGAGCCGCGCCATCAAGGACGTGCAGCCGCCGGTGCTCCCGGTCGTCTATTTTGCGGATGACCGCGCCTACCGCAATGATTCTACCTTCGTTGCCTATGCGCTTGAGCATTGCAGACCCGAGCGAAGGATAATCCCACGCGATGCGGGCTTTGCCTTCCTATCGCACCTGCTCGAAGACATGGCAGACGAGTGGGGAGTCAAAATCGCGTTTCAATTCAGGTGGGGCAACGAGCCCGACCGGAAGTTCAAGAGTCGAATTGTCACCGGAGAACTGCTCGGAGGCGGCTTCAGCGCCGAATTCCAGAGGACGGCAGCTGCGCAGTTCGAATCGCGTCAGGTCAGCCGCATGCCGCTCGTCGGCTGCACAGCGCAAAACGCTCCGCTGATTCTCGAAAGCTTCAAACGTGTCTTGGCGGCGTTCAATGAAACCTTCGAGGAAAGCACATTTCTGTTTGGCGATACGCCACTGCTTGCCGACTTCGGATGGTATGGACAGCTGGAGTCGTTGGCGACCGATCCGACCTCCAGAGCGCAGATGACAGAGGCTGCTCCCGCTGTCTTTTCATACCTGCAATTGCTCGAGGACGCATCCGGCATTGAAGAGGCTGCCGACACAGGGCCCTGGTTGCCGAAGGGAACGATGCAACTCCTGCATCTCGCAGGCGAAGTCTATCTGCCTTTTCTTCACGCAAATGCGCAGGCGTTGTCGCGGGGGAAACAATCCTTCTCCATTTCTGCGTTCGGCTTGCAGCATCAGCAAAAGACATTCCGTTATCAGGGCAAATGCTGGGGTTGGCTCATACAAGAATTCCGCGACTTGCCGTCCGACGCGCGGTCGCGAGTCGAAGCTGTTTTGCGCGAAAGTGGGTGCCTGAAGATACTCACGCGGCAAACCGGAGCTGAGTGATGCTCGATCTGTACTACTGGCCCACTCCAAACGGCTGCAAGGTGACGATTCTCCTGCACGAGCTCATTGTTCCTTATAATCTGATTCCGGTCAACATCGGCGCCGGCGACCAGTTCAAGCCCGAATTCGCGCACATGAACCCGAACCGGAGAATGCCGGTCATTGTTGATCATGCACCTCTCGATGGGGCTGGACCCATGGTGCTGTTCGAATCCGGCGCCATTCTGATGTACCTCGCGGAGAAGCACGGCAGATTTTGGCCTCAGGACCTTAGAGCAAGATATGAAGTCACGAAGTGGCTGATGTGGCAGATGGGGAGCCTTGGGCCAATGTGCGGGCAGGCTCATCATTTTCGCGAGTACACGGCGGCGCCGATACCATACGCGGTGGACAGATATACAAACGAGGTGAATCGGCTTTACGGTGTTTTGAATGAGAGGCTCTCGCAGAGCGAATACCTGGCAGGCGAGTACTCGATAGCTGATATCGCCTGTTGGCCTTGGATCAAGCCTTACAAAGGGCAGGGACAAGTCCTGGAGGAGTTTCCAAGTCTCAAACGGTGGTTTCTGGAGATCAATGCGCGGCCGGGCGCCAGAGAAGGCTGGCGCGTGGGTCGAGAGTGGCTGGGTGGTGGGCCGGTTGTGACGGAACAATCGAAAGCGGTGCTTTTCGGGCAAAGGGCTGTTCCGGTATGATGGCGTGTGATGAAATCGTCAGCTGGTGGATTGCCAATGTCGCGTGCCGTTCTTTCGGTTGTCGTGATGACAATATTTGGAAGTTATGTCGCCGAATCGACGGCGCAGACGCCTGCATCGAGCGATGCGGCGCGAGGGATGGTGGGGGCGTGGGAAATCTCCAATGCCGCGCGCGACAAAACGTGTCCGGTCACTTTCAGCGTCAACGCCGGGGAGGGTGGATTCCGGCTTGAGCTCGACCCGGGCTGCCGAACTGCGTTTCCATCTCTCAAGGACATTGCTGCGTGGGCTACCGGACCAGGCGACACCGTGCGCCTTTTCGATTCCAAGGGCGCCGTGATCCTCGACTTCTCTGAAGTCGAGTCTCACATGTATGAGGCCGAACGGAAAGGCGAAGGCCTTTTCTTCATGCGGACCCAGGCCGCCATCAGGGCGGCCACGATCAGTCCGGAGCAGCTATTTGGAGATTGGACGATGCTCCAGGAATTCGAGAAGCCGTTGTGCAAGGTCACGCTCTCTAATGCCTCCGCGGGCGGGGAAAGCTACAAGGTTGTCATTAATGGCGTGTGCGACGCATCGATCATGGGCTTTGCGCCTTCCACGTGGCGCCTGGAGAACAATGAGCTGTTGTTCTCAGGCCGTGCCGGCACTTGGCGCTTTGCGGAAAGCGACGCGACAACCTGGGAGCGGATTCCGCCCAGCACCGATCCGCTGCTGATGATGCGGCAGTGACTGCCCAAGCGAGCCGGGAAGCGGTGGTCGTTGGAGCTACCAGTAGCGCCCACTGGCGCCGATGACGACAACGAGCAGGCCGAGCGGCAGGTTGACAGCGATAATCTGGCGGATGCGGTTGAGGCTGGCGCTTGCGCTCGGCCAAGCCTCGGAATCGACGGCGCGTTTGAATGCCAGCCACGGTCCGTGAAACAGCCAGACGAACAGCGCGATCATCGCCCAGCCGATCATCTGCATCAAGTGAATGTGCAAGCCGGCGCCGGCAAAGCCGCCAAAGGTCGTGAACAGCATCCAGTAGCCGCTGGCCAGCAACAGCAGGATCGTCGCCCACACCCAGGGAAAGAATCTCTGGAAGGTGATCCGCATCAGCCGCAGGCGCTGCGGCGGATCGAGCGTGGCAAGCGCGGGGCGCAGGCAGACATAGATCACAAACATGCCGCCGACCCAGATGACGGCACCGAAGATGTGCGCGGCGAGGGCAACGGCCGTCATGAGCGAGATCATCCTTGCCGGTATTCCGAAATAACGGTCAAACGTGGCCATTGTTCGCGCCCAGCATAGCCAAACCGTATCGTGATGAGGTTCCCACAGCAACTCTTCAGGCCAGGATCGCTTGCTCGTTGCGCTCGCTGGTGTCGTAAATCCGGCCCTCTTCGAGCAATCCAACTGTGTCCGGACTTTCCAACGACTTGTCGGTCGAGGCCCGACCCCTCATCATGGCGTTTCCGAGCTCGAGAATGGCAGCAGGCATGTCGCGCATCCTGATTACGAACGGCTACGTGGTGACGGTCGATCCGCGGCGCAACGTATGGCCCGGCGGCTTCGTGGCGATTGCGGGGCGCGATATCACCGCCGTCGGCCGCGCCGCCGAAACGCCTCCGGCGCAGGACTTCGAAGCGGTCATCGATGCGCGCGGCTGCATGGTGCTGCCCGGCCTCATCAACATGCACCAGCACCACTGGTACACGCTGTTCAAAGGGCTTGCCGACGGATACCTGCTCGAGGACTGGGTCGCAAATTTTCTCCTGCCGCTGTCGCTCAATCTAAGCGAAGAGGCGATGCGGGTGTCGAGCTACGTCGCCGGTATGGAGATGCTTGCGACCGGCACGACCTGCTCGCTCAACCACTCGGTGACGACCACAACGCCGGAGCTGGTCGCCGCCTGCATCACGCCGCAGCGGGAGCTCGGCATGCGACAGGTTTATGCCAAGGAACTGCGCTGCCGCACGCCGGGCAATCCGCGTCATCCCCTGAGCCTCGACGAATCGCTTGACGCCTTCGAACAGGAGTTGCGGCGTTGGGACGGCGCTGACGGCGGCCGCGTTCGCTTCGCGATGGTCATCGAATCGAACGCCCATTGGGTGGCCGCCGGCATGAGCACTGAAGCGTTGATCTGCCGCGGATATGAGCTGGCCAGGAAGCACCGCCTGCGCATCACCAATCATATTTCCAGCGGAACGTTCTCGCTGGAAAAGGGCTTTCTGCGCTATCTGCGCGAGACCGGGCGCACCGACGTGCGCTACCTGATGCAGCTCGGCCTACTCGATCCGCTGTGGATACTGGTCCATGGCATTCACGTGACCGAGCTCGACCTCGAGCATATGGCCCGCGCCAGCGCCAGCCTCGTCTATACTCCGACCAGCGAATCGATCCGCGGCGGCGGCATCGGCCCGATCGCCAACGCGCAGCGTGCCGGCATCAACGTGGCTTTGGGCACCGATGGCCCGATGGTCGACTACTCGGTCGACATGGTCGAGCAGATGAAGGCGTGCACGCTCATGCAGCATGCTCGCCATCTCGATCCGACCCGCATGCCGGCCGAACGCGCGATCGAGATGGCGACGATCAATGCGGCCAACGCGCTTGGGTTTGGCGACCAGATCGGCTCGCTCGAACCGGGCAAGCGGGCTGACATCGCCATCTTCGATCTCGACAAGCCTTATGTCGGCGTGCTGCATCGGCCCCTCTCAACCTTTGTGTACGCCGGAAAAGGCAGCGACGCGCGCACGGTTCTGGTGGACGGCGAGATCGTGTATCGGGACGGGATATTCCCGCGCGTGGCGAACGCCCGCCACCTGGTTGCCGGGGCTGAGCGCATTGGCGCAGCCATCGTCGAGAAGGCCGAACTCGGCCATCGCCTCGTTCCGAACTGGCGCATGTGAACGAAAGACGCAAGCACGGCATGGACGTGGTGGTCGATGGCATTTCCAAGACCTGGGGCGACAGCATCGTCGCGCTGGACCGCATCTCGCATCGTTTCCGTTCGCATCGCTTTGCCTGCATTCTCGGGCCGAGCGGCTGCGGCAAGAGCACGCTGATTCAAATCATCGCCGGGCTGGAGGAGGCAACTGCCGGCAGCGTGCGTATTCAGGATCCGGGCAAAAGCGAGCCGCGCCGGCTGGGCGTGGATTCGGTGATGGTTTGGCAGAACCTGAATCTCTTCCCCTGGCGCAATGTCGTCGATAATGTTGCCTTCGGGCTGGAAATGCGGGGCATGCCTCGTGCGCAGCGGCACGAGCGCGCCCGCACCCTGATCGCTGCGGTGGGCTTGCGCGGCTTCGAGCAGCATCTGCCGGGCAAATTGTCGGGCGGCATGCGCCAGCGGGTGGCCTTGGCCCGCGCGCTGATCCTGGAGCGGCCGATCCTGCTGATGGACGAGCCGTTCGCCGCGCTCGACGCGCAGACCAAGATCGTCATGCAGGAGGAGCTGCTGCGCATCTTTGACAGCACGCACAAGACCATCCTGTTCGTCACCCACGCGATCGAGGAGGCGATCCTGCTGGGCGATGAAGTGGTCGTGATGACGGCGCGGCCGGGCCGCATCAAGGAGGTGATTCCGGTCGGTCTGCCCCGTCCGCGCTCGCTCGAAATGATCAATTCCACGGAATTCGGCACACTATTTGATCGCGTCTTCCACCTCATCCGTGAAGAAGTGATGACATCCATGGCGCAACAGGCCGTGGCGGTTGCGGAGGCATGATGCGCAACGGGCTTGCAGCACGGGTCGGCGAGCGGGCGCTGCCCGCCCTCACGGTGGTGATTTTCCTGCTGACATGGGAAATCTTCGTCCGGGCGCGCGGCATTGCGCCCATTTTCCTGCCCGCGCCATCCTCAATCGCGATCTATCTCTACCACATGATCATCGACGGCACGATCATCTATAATCTCAGCGTCACCTTGCTGCGCATCTTTGTCGGATTTGCGATCGCTGCCGCCAGCGGAATCATGCTCGGCCTTCTCATGGGCATGTCGCGCATTGTAGCGCGCATCGCCGATGCCTGGATCGCCGCGCTCTATCCGCTGCCGAAGATTTCGCTCATTCCCCTGCTTATCATCTGGCTCGGCACCGGCGAGGCCTACAAAATCGTGATCAGCGCGGTGACTGCCTTCTTTCCCATCGTGATCAGCACCTATGCCGGCATCCGCCAGGTTGACCGTCGCCTGATTAAGGCGGCCAAGGATCTCGGCGCCGATCGGCGGCAAATCCAGCTCAAGGTCGTTATTCCGGCGGCGATCCCCAGCATCCTGGCTGGACTCCAGCTCGGCATGGGAGTCACCATCATACTGGTCGTGGCCGCGGAGATGATCGGCACCTCGACCCACGGTGGCATGGGTTACCTTTTGATCAGCGCCGGGCAAGTCATGGAAACCGAGAAGGTGTTCGCCAGCCTCGTGGTGCTTGCAGTGGCAGGCGCTTTTGTCATCAAATTGCAGCAATGGGCCGATCGCAAGATTGCGCCATGGTCCGCTGATGCGGACGAGCGCTGACAGAAGGAGAGCAAGATGAAAGGGCTCGAAGCCATTCTGGCGTTGGGACTAGGCATCGGGACGGCGCTGCTGACCGACGAAGTGCGTGCCGCGGATGTCATTCGCCTCGGCGAGGGCCCGTTCATCAGCGGGGGCGGGTTTTTCGTCGCCCAGGGGTTAGGTTACTTCAAGAAGCTCGGGCTGGACGTGCAAATCCGCGAATTTCAGGACGGCGCGCTTGCCGTGCCTTCGTTTATCTCCGGCGAGCTCGACATGTCGTTCATGACGGCCAATGCGAGCCTGTTCAACAGCATCGCCAAGGGCGCGCCGCTGGTCATCATTCTCGATCGCGGCCATAACCGGCCCGGCCGCGCCTATACCGTGATCAATGTCAGTCAGCCCATGGCCGATCAGGGTGTTCGTTCGCTTGCCGATTTCGCCAAGCTCAAGGGCAAACGTGTTGGCGTGGGCGCGCTTGGCAGCATCAACCAGTTCAACGCCGCCAAGGGTCTTCTGAGGGCAGGTCTCGATCCCGCCAAGGACGTGCAGTGGGTTGTCAATGTGCCGCAGCCGGACCTCATGAAAATGCTCGGCCAGGGTCAGGTGGACGCGACCGATCTCGCCTACCATTTTGGCTTCTTCGCGCAGAACAACAAATGGGGCCCGATGATTGCCACCGGCGACGTGCTCGCCCCGGACGGGCAGATTTCGACATTCGCCGTGCGCAAGGATTTTCTCGAAAAGAACCGCGACGTCGTGGTCCGCTTTGCCATGGCCTATCTGCAGGGCATCAAGGAGTTCAACGCCGCGGCCGAGGATCCGGCCAAGTACCCGGCGATCGTCGATATCCTCGCCAACAGCACCGCTTTGAAGAGTGCGGCGGTCATTCGCGCGATCGCACCGAACTGGTCCTACTCCAACGAAGACGGGATGCCGGTGGTCGAACTCGATCATGGAGATGCAGGATTTCTGGAGCGGCCCATATTTTCACTTCGTGGAGAAAAAGGTGACGCAGGACCAGCTTTTCGACCTCAGCATCGCCAAGGAGGCAAAAGCCCGGTTCGATCGCGAAAAGCCGTTCGGGAATTAGGCTCGAACCGGATCGATTTGCTAGCGGGGAATGAAGCTCTGATCTCGGGTAATTTTAGCTGGTGCGTGTCACATGAATCCTAAGCCGGCGTCGAGCACATCGGTTCCGCGCATCCTCATCGTCGGGGCAGGTTTCGGCGGGCTTGCTGTTGCCAAGCAGCTCGGTTCGGCGCGCGCCTCGGTCACCGTGATCGACAGGCGCAACTTCCATCTGTTCCAGCCGCTGTTGTATCAAGTCGCCACCGCGGCGCTTTCTCCGGCGGATATCGCCGTTCCCATTCGAAGCCTGCTGAGGGACCAGTCGAACACGCGCGTGCTGCTCGACGAAGTGGTCGCTGTCGATCGTGTGGCGCGCCAAGCGCGCACTGGATCCGGCGCCGAGCTCGGTTATGATTTCCTCATCATCGCCACCGGATCGGAATACAACTATTTCGGCCACGATCATTGGCCTCGCATTGCGCCGGCGCTGAAGTCCATCGAGGATGCGCAGGCGGTCCGCAGGAGCGTTCTGCTTGCCTACGAGCGCGCGGAGATGGAGTCCGACCGGCAGGCTCGGGAACGCCTACTGACATGCATCGTGGTGGGCGCCGGCCCGACCGGGGTGGAGCTGGCCGGCGCTTTGGCCGAGCTCGCGCACGCCGCGCTCTCCCGCGATTTCCGGCGGATCAATCAGAAGGATACACGCATCATTCTGGTCGAAGCCGGAGCAAGAATTCTTGCGGAATTTCCCGATCGTCTCTCGGATTTTGCCCGTCGCTCATTGGAGCGGATGGGAATCGAGATTCTGGTGAAATCGCCTATCGAGCAGATCGAAGAAGATGGGGTCATCGCGGGTGGCCAGCACATCCGAGCTGCCACCGTGATCTGGTGTGCCGGCGTCAAAGCCCGGCCGGTGGCGCAATGGCTGGGCCTGTGCCCGGCCAAGTCGGGACAGATCGAAGTAGGCGCCTATCTCAACCCGATAGAAGACGATGCTGTTTTCATCATCGGCGATGCCGCGCTTTGCCGAGGCCAGAATGGCAAGCCGTTGCCTGGGCTTGCGGCAGTAGCGAAGCAACAGGGCGAATATGTCGGTAAGCTCATCGGCAGCCGGTTGCGCAATGAAAGTCCGTTAAGGTCGTTTCAGTACGTCGATAAGGGCACCCTCGCCACCATAGGCCGCCATTCGGCCATCGCCGACCTTCCACAAATAAAGCTGACCGGGACGCTCGCATGGCTGCTGTGGGGCGTCGTCCACCTTTATTTTCTGATCGGGTTTCGCAATCGGACCTTTGTGTTTCTCAATTGGTTCTGGGCCTGGCTCACCTATGCGCGGGGTGCGCGCCTGATCATTGGCGCGCAACAGACGCGCGGGGACTACAGCATCGTTCCCGAACACCGGGAGAAGGGCGCGTCTATCACCGATTCGGCTGGAGCATGACCGAGCACTACGATCTCATCATCATCGGGAGCGGGGCGGGTGGGGGGACGCTGGCTCACCGGCTCGCCCCGACCGGCAAAAGCATCCTGCTGATGGAACGCGGAGATTATCTGCCGCGCGAGCGGGAAAACTGGGATGCATCTGCCGTGTTCGTCCAGGCGAAGTACAGAGCAAAGGAGACCTGGTACGGCAGCGACGGACGGGCGTTCCATCCCGGCATTCATTACTACGTCGGCGGCAACACGAAAATGTACGGGGCGGCGCTGTTTCGCCTGCGCAAGGAGGACTTCGGCGAAATCAGGCATCACGGCGGGATCTCGCCCGCCTGGCCGATCGGCTATGACGAGCTCGAGCCTTATTATGCCGAGGCCGAGAATCTCTACTGCGTGCACGGCAAGCACGGGGTAGACCCGACTGAGCCAGCTTCGGGCAAGCCCTATTCTTATCCGCCGGTCAGTCACGAGCCGCGCATTCAGGAGCTTCATGACGCGTTCGTGCGCGAAGGGCTGCATCCGTTTCCACTGCCTCTCGGCGTGCTGCTCACGGAGGAAAACGGCAAGCCGCTGCATTCGAGCGCATGCGTCCGCTGCGATGCCTTCGACGGCTTTCCCTGTCTGGTGAATGGGAAGGCCGATGCGCAGGTCATCTGCGTCGATCCGGCGCTCCGCAATCGCAATGTTACGTTGATGACAAACACTTACGTGGAGCGGCTGGAGACAGATGCCTCCGGCCGCGCTGTCGCCGAGGTTCATGTGGATCGAAACGGGGCAAAGGAACAGTACAGCGCCGACATTGTCGTGGTGTCATGCGGGGCGCTCAACTCCGCGCTGCTGCTGCTGCGATCCGCGACTGACAAGCATCCAAACGGGTTGGCGAACGCCTCCGATGTCGTCGGGCGGCATTACATGCGCCACAACAACTCGGCGTTCATGGCGCTCTCCCGGCCGCCCAACCCGACCCGTTTCCAGAAAACACTGGGGGTGAACGATTACTATTTCAGGTCGGACGATTGGGAGTATCCCCTCGGCCACATTCAAATGCTCGGCAAGTCGCATGGAGACACGATCAAAGCGGAGGCGGTCAACTGGATGCCATGGGCGCCGGAGATGCCATTCGACGAGATGGCGCGGCACTCGGTCGACTTCTGGTTGACATCAGAGGATTCCCCGACCCCAACAACCGGGTGAGCTACGATCGCGATGGCAGGGTCCTGCTTGACCTGACCGAAAATAATATGGAGGGGCACAAGCGGCTCCAGGACAAACTTAAGGGCATGT
This sequence comes from uncultured Alphaproteobacteria bacterium, assembly GCA_963841105.1. Classification (GTDB taxonomy): domain Bacteria; phylum Pseudomonadota; class Alphaproteobacteria; order Rhizobiales; family Xanthobacteraceae; genus VAZQ01. The sequence continues at coordinate 201,822 of CAWJCB010000014.1, read as the reverse complement.
TGAACGCGCTCGATATGCATCATCATTTTTTGCCTCGCTCGCTCTATCTCGGCAAGAATATCCCGATCGGCGGAACGGCGCATCAGGCCGGCACCATCCGGTTCGGAACGGATCCGAAGAGCTCAGCCCTCGATCTCAACTGCAAGGCGCACGCGCTCGACAATCTGTATGTCGTCGATGCGAGCTTCTTCGTCTCGATTGGCGCCGTGAACCCCACTCTTACCATTATCGCCAACGCGTTGCGCGTCGGGGATCATCTGAAGGCGCGGCTAGGGCACTAAAGCGGGTTTCGGTCGTATTGAGCTCACCTGTAGCAAGGGTGGGCAAAGGCGCCGAACACAGGTCGGAGTTTTTGACAAAAAGAAGTTGGTGGCGCCGTGCCCCCGCGTTCTGAGGGAGTGGAGTGGCGACGGCCCTGATCGCGTGCGCACGGCGCGCTGCAAATGCCGCGGATAGGGGCGGCGGCTCGGAATTGCGCGCCTTGCGCACCCTACGGTGTGTCTATTTCATTGGAACGCGCTTTTAGTCCACCACTGCCAACAGATCGACCTCAATAAGGAAGCACGGGTCGGAGAGCCGGCTTACCTGGACCGTCGTGCTCGCGGGCGGCTTCTGCGGATTCCAGTAACGCGGAATATCCGAGTCTCGCATCGCGGTAAGGTATTTGTCCATGTCAAGCACGTAGGTCCTGCGATGCACCACATCATCGAAGGTGGCGCCGGCCGCCTCAAGGGACTTTTTGAGGTTCTCCATAACGGCGATGAATTGGCCCCTGAAGTCACCCGGTGCGACGCACTTGTAGTCGATGTCGGAAGGAGTCTGTCCAGCAATGAATATCATCTTTCCCCCTCCCTTGACCGTAATCACCCGGGTAAAGTTGGGATGCTTGAAGACGCCAGGCGGATTGATCCGCTCCTTCTCGACAGCAAGCGCGTTAAGGGAGAGCAAGGCCAAAGCGCCGGCCAGCACTGGGCCAATGATGGCTCCGGCATATCGCCTACTGTTGCGCATTATCGCATTCTCCGTACGGTTCTCTTCACCAACTGCGGTTGGCGATTGCGAAGCGTATCCGGCATCGCCTGAGTAAGCAACGCGGCCCTCTAATTCTAATCGAGGACGAGGTCAGCAGTCAGGATCACTTCTTCATCTGTCATTCCAGCAATCCGATCGCTTGGAATGGGCGAAGCAACATTCGGCGGAGCATATGGCACGTTGGGGTCCCCCAGATAGTTGCATTTCCTTTCCAACTTCTCGATCACGCTCCAATGCACCTTCTCGTTGATGTGCTGCTCCTGCGGCTGGCGCGTGTTGAACAAAAACCCATGCCGTATCGCATCCGGTGAAAGGACTGCACGTAGATGTGGAAACATCCGACTGATCGGCCACCCTGCTGACGAGTTTGGTATGTCACCGTCAATCTTCGGTTTGGTGCCTGATCTTATTGCAGTTATGTCGAGCTCCAGCTTGGTAAGGGCCATCAACCGCGCAATTATCCAGAGCAGAGCTCGATCAGACAGCCCAGCATCAGAGTACCCGCCTCCGACGCTGCAATGGACGCCCGCAAACCAGGTTTGCTCCACATGTCCGCGCGGCTGCTGGCCCTTGGCTATGGTCCAGAAAGTCGGAACAAATGGCCTTCTTCGTTCGTCAATAGCGACGCCGTGTAAACCGACATCGATATGACTCCCGATTTGAGTGTCGTGGAAACCGAGCAGGATCAGCGCGACATAGCGCCCCAAGGAGGCAAAGCCGAAACCGGCAGGAATCCCGTAGGAGCCCACCGTGTCCCAAACGGCAACGCATTTTATCCACCGATCTTTATGAAAGACGTGTGCGTCCGCTGCTCTCTGATAGGCTCGAAGATATTCGTGCATTCCTGAGCCTGCCCCCTGTTCTCCAGAGCGGACTCTCGGTTTCACCCGGTAATGGTTCCAAGCGACGTCAAATAGATCCTTGTCAGGCTGTTTTTGGATCCCTGAAGCGCCAATCAGCCCCGCTAAAGCCCGGGCGGCGTAGGCGCCACGAGAGAACCCCACAATATAGATTTCATCACCCGCCGCGAAATTTGCCGCCAGGAAAGCATAGCTATCTCGCACAATTTCCTTCAACCCGAGCCCGATCGCACCGCCGAGAAATCGCTCCAGGAGGCCGCCTCCCGTACCGACGCCGGTGTGATAAAAAACCAGCTGCTCGGTACCGTCATGACTGCGCGGTCTGATAAAGGTACCCACGTTGTGGCGAGCCCTGGCATCGAGCTTGGCAACATTGGTTACGTCGCTTCTACGCTCATCGTTCCAAGTGCCGTCAAGTAGGACTACGATGCGCTTCATCCCACCCTCTGATGCCCTGCATTCCGCGCGACATGACGCGGCGTCACTGCTCACCTAAGCGGCTTGCCGGCGGCCGCCGAACAACAAATAAGGCTATGACTGCCAGAAGCGCCGCAACGATGCTGCCGGAAGCGAAGATCGTGGAGAACGGCAGCCCGATGAGATCGTGCAACGGCCCTATGCCGAATGCGGCGACGCCGTAGCCAATCTGATAGAACGCAATCAGCTCTCCGGCCATCACCGCCGAGAGCCGCGGAAACTCCTTGCCGCCGAAGCTGATGCTCAGCGGCAGGAATGCGGAGCATGCAAGCCCGACGATTCCGAAGGCGATGATCCCCCCGGTTTCGGTCTGCACGCGAGAGGCAAGCTGAAACACCAGGACCAGCAGGATCGTGAGCCCGAAATAGATCCAGCGGGGAGGCACACGCCTGGAAATCACCGCAATGAGCACGCGCCCCACCGTCACGCAGACCCAGAAGGCAGTCAGCGCGAACGAGGCGGCGCGTGCCGACACGCCCCGCTCGCCGCTGAGATACAGCATCGCCCAGTTGCCGTTGAGTGTCTCCAGGATGCCATAGACAAATACGGCGCTGGCATAGAGCCAGAAGCGACGCGGCAGATTCCACCAATTGGTCGTGGCTGAGGCGCCGGACAGGACGATCCCGGCTGGGACTCTCAGCGGCTGCGTCAGAGCAATCGCAAAGATCAACACCAGAATGCATGCCACGACGCCAGGGAGCAGCCACCATGCGCCTATGACCACGGAGACGGCCACCAGCACCGGCGCGAGCGCCGTGCCCAAGCCCAGCAGCGCGTTGAGCAGCAGGACCGCCCGATCCGCGTTGTCCGGGAAGAATGTCTCGGCGTAAGTGTTGAGCGCCATGACCGTCGCACCAAAGCCGAGGCCCAGCGCTCCGGTGGCGACCAGCAGGAGGCCGAACGCCAGATCCGGAGCGTCAAGCAGCAGTCGGCTCGCGGCGAGAAGCGCCATCGAGATGAGATCGCCGGCAAACCCCACCAGCAGAATCCGGCGCAGCCCCCATCGCCGCGCCAGTTTCGGCGCCAGCCCGGAGGCAAGGACGGCCAGCACCACCTGCGGCAGGAACATCGTCCCGTAGCGCGTGCTGTCGAAACCGAATCCCTCGGGGCTGGTGAAGATGGCGCTCGCCGCGGGGAACGTCACCAGCGCCAGGCCCTGCACGACGGCGGCGAAGTAGACCAGGCTGATCTCTGCGCGGCTTGCAGATGCGGAGGCGCTCACGGCGGAGCTTTCCTAACCGTTACCATCGCGAGTGGGTTGGCGCTGACCAACGCTGCCTTGAGCGGCCAGTCCGTTCATTGCCGGTTCGGGGCAGAGACTACGGCTGCTCGCTCGCTTACAGCGGCACCATACCCATCCAGAACATGGTCTTGTCGCCGACATCGATATCGTACTTGCGCGCGAATGACAGCTTGCCGTCATCGCCGATGCGGAACACCGACAGGCCAGCGGGGATTGTCCTTACCGCGTCGCCATCCCGCACATCCACCGGCAGATTGTGTTGCGCCACCAGCAGCCGCCCGCTCGGGTCAATGTGAAAGGTACGCGGGTGTATCTTTTGGGTCTCGATGTGCTGGATCGGTGTGGGCTCGCCGGTGGATTGATTGATCGCGTACACGACGATGCTGTTCTCACCGCCTTTGAACACCTGCCCGCCTTGAAATTCGGTCGTGGCCTCGGCGCGATTGGCCGCGTAGACGAAACGGCCGTTCGGATGGACGTGAACCGTGCCGGCAGCCTGACGCGCCCTGATGTTGTTCGGCTCCGCCAGCGTCTCCGCGCGGTATGCGATCTCCGGGTTGATGCCGCCCTTCTCCATCCGATACATGTACATCTTGTTCTGCGTCTCGATCGACACATACATCCAAGGTTTGGTCGGATGAAAATCGAGGTGCCGCGGGCCGAATTCTTTGCCTCCGTTGGGCGCGATCGAGACTTCGTTCGTCAGCACGCCATCCTTGTAGTTGAAAACCTTCAGCGCGCCCGGGTCCTCCGCCTTGGCGGGGGTGCCTTCGTTGCCGCGGGTTACCAGGATCGCCAGCCGATTGTCGGGTGTCGTGCGCACCTGGTGGGCGAAGATGCCGGCGTCGATCCGACCCGGCTGGGTCACCTCTTCGCCCGGCGTGAAGTCCTGTTTGATGCGGTAGACGCGCACCGCGCTCGGATTGTTGAACGCCACCAGAATGTTCTCAGACGGAATGTCCGTGCTGATGTGGATGGGGCGCGTCGGCAGCCGTATCGGCGCCCCGTGCGCGCTGAGAGCGCCGGTCGCGGGATCGATGCGCAACGCGGTGACGTGGTGCTCGGTCCCTGCCTTGCCATAACCGGAAGCGCTGCTGCTGGACGCGACATAGAGATAGCGTCTCGATGCATGCGGCCAGGCATATTGCACCCCGGCAGGCAGCGTGACTGTTTCTCTTTTGATCAACTCGGCGTTCGCGACATCGACGTCGTAGTGGGTGAGGGCGGCCCCCACATTTGCATAAAGCGCGACCTTGCGGGACGCCTGCTGGGCGGAAGCCGATCGGGGCGTGCTGACGCCACCGGCGGCGAGCGCCAGGAAGGTTCTGCGGTTGAACATGGCATTCCCCCCTGGATTGATTTGCCGTCGATTTCTAAAGCAACTACATCGGAGGCGTGAGGCCATCCTTGCCATAATTGATCCGCGGCGCTTCGAGTGATCCGTCGGGCAGCTTCTTTGCAGCCGCAATGAAAACCTTGGTCCCGGGCTTAAGCTCGCTCTTGGAGCCCGTTGTGTAGGTCACGACGGTAGTTTCCGGCGGCACGACGATCTTTCTCTCGCCATCCTTGTATTTGAGCGTCAGCGTCTGGCCATCGACAGCGGTGACCGCGTGCTCGACATTGGCGTTGGTCATGGTGCTCTGCGGCCTGAGATCCCAGGCATAGTGTCCTTCACCGGTTCCGCGCATTGACTCGGGAAAGATGTGCACCTCAATTGCGCGCTGGCTCCCATCGGCCTGCGGCATTCCGGTAACGCCCACGAACGAGCCCTGTTTGATGTCGGCGGTAGACGCCTTGATGATAGCGACGATGAGAGCATTGTCGGCGGGTACCACCTTCAGCTCCGTTCCGTCGCGGGACTTCACCACCAAAGTATTGCCGTCCACCTTCTCGATGGTGCCGCGCACGCGAACGGTGCCCTGGGCCATCGCTGTCGACGCAGCAAACGCCAGAGCAAAGCTCGCAGCGGCAAGCGTGGTCAGTATTCCTCTGTGCATTTTACGCTCCCTTGACATATCGGTTGCTGGCGATGGCCGCGCCGATCGAGTGAAGCTGATTTTACCTGCATTGCATAGATGGGTCACCCCTCGGGCGGGTCTCTAATGCAGTCGCCCTACTCTACATCGCGGCATCCGGGTGTGGGTTTGGAGGCGATAGAAGTCGCGTGTGGCGATACGATTTTTCCACGCTCAGTCGTGGCCCTTCGCTGAGAGGCGCACTATTTAGCAGGGCTGCGTGCCGGTGTGTCTTGCAACAACTCAAACTTAGTCGAGAGGCAATCATGACTGGCATCGATCGGCGTCTATTCGTGTTTTCACACCCAGGTTCAGTCAGTCATCACAGGGGCACCCCCAAGAAGTTGCACTCAGCATCAACGTCCGGGAAGCGCAATCCCCCTTCGCGGCAGCCTCCATTGCTTCGTCTGAGACTTCGTAGCTGAGACTTCCTTCGTCAGTCTGGTCGCGTTCAATCGTGGCGTCATTCATGACCTGGACTCCTTTAGTCCTTCATCCAATTGCTCCACCGAATAGCAACCATATAAGCACGTTATGGCAATGTGCATCCTTTAGAGGCCGACGCTGCTGTGCATGATTCCGCCATCGGCGAAGATAGTGGTCGCCGTGAGATAGCTGGCGCCGTCTCCGGCGAGAAACCCCACCACGCGGGCAATCTCCTCCGGGCGTGCCATGCGCCCCAGCGGGATGGCTGCGTCCAACTGGGCCATTTTAGTCGGATCGTGCATCGTGCTCAGATTGATCGGCGTCGCCACCGCACCCGGCCCCACCCCGACCACCAGGATATTGTGCTTGGCCAACTCGAGACCCGCGGTCCTCGTGAGCATGCGCATGCCGCCTTTGGCGAGGCAATATGCGGTGTTGCCGGGCATCGGCCAGTCCTCGTGCACTGATGTGATGTTGATGATGCGACCGCCACCACCCTGCTTGATCATCTGCCCGGCTGCGATTTGCGTGCCAAAGAAGGCGCTCTTTAGGTTTACGCTCATCACCTTGTCGTACTGAGCTTCAGTCGTGTCGAGGACTGAAGTTCGCGTTTCGATGCCGGCGTTGTTCACCATGATGTCCACCCGGCCGAATCTCGACACCGCGGCGTCGATCAGCTTCTGCAGGTCGGCAAGCTTGCTGACATCGGCCTCGACACCGACAGACTGGCTGCCGAGCTTTGTGATCTGCTGCTCAAGTGCGGTGGTCGCCTCCGGATGAGCCACGTAGTCGATGACGACGCTGGCATCCTGCCGCGCCAGCTCGAGAACAATCGCCTGACCAATTCCGCTATTGCCGCCGGTGACGATTGCAACTTTGCTCTTCAATGACACGACATCACCTCGTCTACTCTTTTGGATTGCCTCAGCGCGTCTTAAACATGTACGGATTTATCCTGTTTAGTGCTCGCCGGGGGAGCGCTCGCTGCGGGGGGCTCGGCGACCAGCTGGGTGATAAGGTTGGCGACGAGCCCGGTCCAGCCCGTCTGGTGCGAAGCGCCGCATCCGCGGCCATTGTCGCCATGAAAATACTCGTGGAAAAGGATGTAGTCCTTGAAATGGGGATCCACCTGAAACTTCTCGTACGCGCCAAACACCGGACGCCTTCCGTCGGGACCGCGCAGGAACAGTCCTATCAGGCGGCGGCACAACTCATCGGCGATCTGGTTGAGCGTCATCATTGTGCCTGATCCGGTCGGGCATTCGATAGTGAACCAGTCGCCGTAAAACTGATGGAAGCGGCGCAGATGCTCGACGAGCATATAGTTGACCGGCATCCAGACCGGGCCCCGCCAGTTCGAGTTGCCGCCGAACAAGGTGCTGTCGGATTCTCCCGGTTCATATTTCACCCTGTAATCGATGCCGTTGTATTCAAAGACATATGGTCGATCGAGATAGGAACGCGACAGCGCTCGCACGCCGTACGGGGAGAGGAATTCGCTCTCATCGAGCATGCGCTGCAATATACGCGCCATGCGGAAGACGCGTGTGATGGCGAACAGGCGGCGTCCGTTGACGCCTTTCTCGTTCCATCGCGAGACCAGCTTGAACAGCTCGGGCCGCCGCTCGCGATAAGATTCAATTTTAGCCCAGAGGTGGGGAAGCTTATCGAGCACCTGCTGCTCAACAACTCCAACTGCGAAGAGAGGAATGAGCCCGACCATGGAGCGCAGGCGCAGCGGGATTTTTTCTCCCGCCGGCATGCAGAGGACGTCATAAAAGAAATTGTCTTGGTTATCCCAAAGTCCGATACCCTCTTTGCCCATGTTCGTCATGGCACGGGCGATCTGAAGGAAATGGTCGAGGAACTTGACGATCATGTTCTTCATATGCCGGGTCGCGCCTGCTTAGCTCGAAGGAGAGGCGCAGCATGTTGAGACAGAACATCGCCATCCAGGCAGTGCCATCGGATTGCTCGATGCAGCCGCCGGTGGGCAGCGGCCGCGAACGGTCGAACACCCCGATATTGTCGAGGCCGAGAAAGCCGCCTTCGAATATGTTCAGACCTTGCGGGTCCTTTCGGTTCACCCACCAGGTGAAGTTCAGCAGCAACTTGTGAAAGATGCGTTCCAGGAAGCTCAGATCTCCGACGCCGCCGCGCAGATTGCGGTCGTTCTCGAACACGCGCATTGCCGCCCAGGCATGCACCGGCGGGTTGACATCGCCGAACGCCCATTCGTAGGCCGGCAATTCGCCGTTCGGGTGCATCAAACGCACTTCGCACAAGAGCAGGAGTTGCTCCTTCGCGAAGTCCGGATCGATCAAAGAGAGCGTGACGCAATGGAAGGCGAGGTCCCAGGCGGCGAACCAGGGATATTCCCATTTGTCCGGCATCGAGATGATGTCAGTCGCCAGAAAGTGACGCCAACTGCTGTTGCGCCCTTGTTTGCGGCTTGCGGGCGGCGGCGGCTGCAACGGATCGCCGTCCAGCCACCGCGCTACTGCGAAGTAGTAAAATTGCTTGCTCCACAGCAAGCCGGCAAAGGCCTGGCGCTGTATGCGCCGCATGTCCTCGTCGGTGATGGCTGTCTGCAAAGCGGCGTAGAAGCCATCCGCCTCGGCAATGCGCTGGGCGAACATGTTGTCGAAGCCGAGAGCGCTACCCGTCAGGTCATTGCCGGCGCGCAACCGCACGCGAATGACAACGCTGCCGCCGGCAGGCACCGTGCGAACATAGTGTCCGGCCGCCTTGGTGCCTGCGGAGAAATTCACCGCCGCGGCGCGGCCGGAGACGACGAAGTCGTGGAACCCATCTTTGTACGGGCCTTGGCCTGAGCTGGCACCGAACAGTCGAGGGAAATTGGTCTCGTTCTCGCAAAACAGCAGGCGGTCCGCCGCTTCGAATTCGATGCAATAGTCGCCCAGCTCCGCGTGCTGCGCGAGCGCCAGGCCGTCGCCCTGCTTCTTCAACAACGGTTTCTTCACCCCAGCCGACCAGCTCCACGTGTTCCGGAACCAGGCTTGCGGCAGGATGTGGATGGAGGCCGGCTCGGGACCGCGGTTATGGACCGTCGTGCGCATGAGCACGTCATCGACATCTGCCTTGGCGTATTCGATCTCGACATCGAAGTACCGGTCGTCATTGAAAACGCCGGTATCGATGAGCTCGAATTCCATCGCCGTCGAACCGCGGCGGCGCGCGTTCTCCCGGATCAGCCATTCGTAGGGATAGGCCGCTTGCGGCAGCTTGTAGAGCATGCGCGCGTAGGCGTAGCTGGGCACCGCATCGAGATAGTAATAGAGCTCCTTGACGTCCTCACCATGGTTGCCCTCTGCATTGGTCAACCCGAACAGCCGTTCCTTCAGGATCGGATCGCGCCCGTTCCACAGGGCGATCGACAGGCACAGGAGTTGGCGGTCATCGCAAAAGCCACCGATGCCGTCCTCGCCCCAGCGATATGCACGGCTGCGCGCCTGGTCATGGGAGAGATAATCCCACGCGGTACCGTAGGGGCTGTAGTCCTCGCGCACGGTTCCCCATTGCCGCTCACTGAGATACGGACCCCAGCGACGCCAATGCTTTACGCCGTTGCGGCTGTCCTCGATGCGTTGGGGTTCCGCGTCAATGGCTTGCGACATCTGTGGTTGGCTCCCGGCCGGCGTCCTCGGCCCGCCTGAGCAGGCGCCATGCGTCCAGCGTGCAGGCGACGGACCAGGCTTGTGCCGGGGCGCCGCGAGGATGGTGCGGCGGATCTCCGTCGAATATCTCGCCGATTGTGCCCACCCCCTGATCCTCAAGTGCGTCGCTAATCGGTTCCATCAAAGCTTTCGCCGCGACTGCATCGCCGCTGACGCGATATGCAGCGAGGCTGAAATGGCCCAGCAGCCAGCCCCAGACAGGCCCTTGATGATAGCCGCCGTCGCGCTCCCGCACGCCGCCGCCGTAGCTCGGACAATAGGCGGGATCACCGGGCGCCAGAGACCGCAATCCATACGCGGTGAGAAGCCGCCGTCTGCAGACCCGCACGACTTCTGGCTTGATCGCTGGAAGAGAGCGGACTGTACGGCAGGCTCACTGCAAAAATCTGGTTCGGCCTGATGCTGGCGTCATCGCCATTCGGACCATCGATTACGTCGTAGAGACCCTCGCCGTCGGCGCGCACGAAGCGTGCAAAGCTGCGCTTGGCGGCTTCCGCCGGGGTGCTGAAGCTGTCTGGCTGGGCGAGTCGTGCAGCAAACGCGCCCATGATGCGCAAGGCGTTGTACCAGAGCGCGTTGATCTCGACCGGCTTGCCCATCCGCGGCGTGACCACCCAATCGCCGACCTTCGCATCCATCCACGTCAATTGCACGCCCGCAGCGCCTGCCTTGAGCAGGCCATCGGCCGGGTCCACGCCAATGCCGTAACGAGTGCCTCGCCGGTGCCACTCGATCATATTCGACAGCACCGGGAAGACCTCGCGCAGCGCGGCCGTGTCTTCGGTCGCATCGAAATACGCGCGCCAGGCCTCGAAGAACCACAGCGAGGCATCTGCGGTATTGTACTCGGCGCGATCACCGGCGCCGGGGAACACGTTGGGCAGCATCCCTTGACTGACGAAACTTGCGAACGTCCGCAGAATGCGAAGCGCGACGGCTGGCCGCCCGGTCGCGAGCGTCAGCCCCGGCAGGCTTATCATCGTGTCGCGCCCCCAGTCGCCGAACCAGGGATAGCCTGCGATAACGGACTGACCGTCGGGTTGGTTTGCAAGCGGCCGGGAAAACAAGAAGGCATCGGCCGCAAGCGCAAGCCGCGCGATCCAGGCAGGCGCCTGGCGCATGGTCGGACACGCCAGCGCGGTGGATACGACCGCCCGGTCATGATCGAGACGGCGAAGCAGCGCGGCCGCGAGATCGGAAGTTGGCTCAGGATCGAGGCTCGCAACAATTCCGCGCCATTCTCCGGGGGTGAGCGGCAGCGTCACCTCGCCGACGCAGAGATGACTGTCGCTCGAATCGAGTCCGCGCTCAGCCTCCATTGGCAGAGCGAAGTCGCGGTACCAATCACGCTTCGAGACGATGTTGCCGCCAGGCGCCCGAATGGTCAGGGAATAGAGCCCTGCATCCGTTACGAGGAGACGCTCGCCGTCAACCCGAATGTCGGGATCAAAGCTGTCGACGCGTGTTGTGCCATGGTGGTCGCGATCGTTGGCCAAAAGAATTATCCGCAGCGACAGCGCATCGTCCAGCGCATCCGCCCCCGGGCGCAGCCGCCATGCCGCATAGGTCGTATGGGCGCCGGGCTCCATCCAGATTCGCGCCTCTATCTGGTGCTCTCCGACATCGTAAGTCCACACTGGAACAGAGTAGTCGAGATGAAAGCTTCCGATGCGCACGTTGCCCGCCGGAGAGACGGCGCCGCTCTTCCATCGGTTCGTGAACAGCGGCCAGGAGCGCTCGCCCGCAATGAGCGTGGCATCCGCCTTGGCGAGAATAAGCCGGCGCCCGAGTGGTGATGCGATCGGCGCAATCAGCAGTCCGTGATAGCGCCGGGTCAAGCTGCCGGCGATGGTCCCGCCGGCATAACCGGCAAGTCCATTGGCGATCCACCATTCGCGCCGCTCCGCCTGGCCGAGGTCACCGCAGATTGCACGCGGGAATCTGATGGGGCATGGAGCCGGAATTGGAGCCGACATTGGCGGCGGGGGCACGAATTGATGCTTTGCTAGCGCGGGCTCAGCGAGAAAGCGCCGCGCAGGGATTGCATCCTTGCATCGCCTGCAATGAAGAGAAACCCGCCGGCCAGCCCGAAATTCTTGACGAACGGCCAAAAATTCTGATTCCACGCGTCGCCGTTGAATGGAAAGCTCCAAAAATTGTGGAACAGGACCGCTGTGGCGATGACATAGAATATGAACAGGAGCGCCGCCTGGCGGCGGTAGAAACCAAGCAGGATGCAGACAGGACCTATGACCTCCAGCATGCCGCCGAGCACCAGCAACAGCTCCGCGAGCGAGGCTGGCAGCGGTATCCACCCGTGCGCCGCTTGAGCCATTGCCGACTGGTGATCGAAGATTTTGTTGAGCGCACTGAACGGGAATATCAGGATGAGACAAAGCCGGGCGATGAAATCAAGAAATTCATTCTGTGAGGTCATTGCTGATCCATTCAAAGAACTGACGCTAAGGTATGGTGTTTTGCAAACCTCTGAGGTGTCATCGTCCGCGCAAGGCGGACGATCCAGTAGTCCCGGACGCGTGAGCTCGCACGCTTTCCGTTCGATCCCGCAGGCTCGACTCGATCTACCTGGATGCCCCGCATTTCGCGGGGCATGACGCCAGAGAGGATTGCGCACACCTGGTCACCTTCTGCTCTATTCTTCAACCAGACGTATGGCATGGCCGTTCGGGTCGCGCAGCATCAGGGCTTTCCTGAAGCCAAGCTTCGCTTGCGCCTCCTGCGGAATGGTCACCACGTCCGGCGTGATGAACTGCGCTCCCGCCTTGCGCAATCGATCGGCAGTTGCCTGGATTTTCTTGGTAACAAGGGTTGTCTGCCAATGCCAGAGATCGTTTGACCTGGTGTCGATGGGCATCGGCCGGCCACCCGGCGGCGTCTTGTAGTCCAGGAACTCGATATGTGGCGGCGCCAATTCCGGCATCACCGCCGTCACCAGGCACGTGTCGTTGAACAGACCGTCCAGCACTTCCTGCGTCCTTCCGGTGTTCAGCGTGACCCCGCCGACATCGAACCCGAGCAAGTCCCGGTAGAACGCGACGCCCTTGTCCGTGCTCCCCACAGTCATGGCCGTATGGTCCAGCCCGAGGAACAGCTTGTTGGACGGCTTCTGCCATATTGCGTTGCCCTTGCCGGACGGAAAATAGATCAATTCCAGATCGTGACGTTCCGGATCGTGAAACTTGATCGCCTTGATGCCAGCCGCCCCGACATTTGATTGAGGGATAGTGATGGGATGCGCGGAGACCTGCTGCACATTGCGGTCTTGTAGAATCTTGTACGCCGCATCCATGTCGGCGACGACGATGGCCATATGCTCGAACCATTCGTCGTTGCTGTGGGAGGGTATCGGAATGGGCCGTCCCGTAGAGGGCGAAATATACTGCGTAAGCTCAAGAAGCTGCTCCCCAAGCCTCATGTGAACGATCCGCATGTTGGCGTTGAACACGCCTTGCATCTTGTCGTATTCGCTGCCGACAAGGCGAAAATCCGAGATTTTCTCGAAGTTGAACAGCTTCGCGAAGAAATCGGCCTCGCGGTCGATATCACCAACGGTGAAGCCGATCGTTTTCACCCGCTCCACGTCGCCAGACAGCAGGTCGCGCGCATGACCCGCATGGCCCACCCACATCACGAGAAGCGCCACAATGCCAGCGGCGAATGGGCGGCGGCTCGTTCTTGCACTCAAGCGCATGGGGTTACCGGCAGCGGCCAAGCGACGTTAATTCGGGACGTACATTTGCCGGCACGACTTGACAAACCTGCGCTTGCCCGAGCGGGCGCGCGGCAGTGCGCATCACTCCTCCGGCTCGGTCGTGAACAGCAGCGGGTAGCCCTTGCTGCGGCCGGCTTCCGTTCCTCTGGTTGCTTTGGTTTCGGCAACGTCCTTTGCGAAAACTGCAACAACACACACGCCACGCCGATGCGCCGTGATCATGACGCGATGGGCCTGGCCTTCGTTCATTCGGAACTCCGCTTTGAGGACCGTGACGACGAACTCCCGTGGCGTAAAATCGTCGTTGACGAGAATGACCTTGTGCAATCGCGGTCGTTCTGTCTTGGGCCGAACCTTGGTGCGTGGTTTGGTCGCGATATTGCTCATGCAAGGCGCTGCCTCTGATTATCGGTTCCGATCTCATCAGGCGGTTATGGCCGCGGGCGGTTGTGACCGCCCATCCGGTACGGCTTGAGGATGGCGTACACCGCCTCCTGCGCGGGCGTCGGTACGCCGTGCCTGCGACCCAGGCTGACTACCTTGCCGGCGAGCCAGTCCAACTCGAGGCGGTTGCCCGCGTCCAGGTCGTTAGCCATAGAGGCTTTCATCGTCGGCGGAAAGGTCGCGACGGAACGCTCCAGCTCGGCTGCGAAGTCCGCAGGGAACGTGACGCCGGCGGCACGGCCAACGGCCATGGTTTCATGCATCAGCTTGAAGAAGAAAGTCCGCATGTCCTCGTCCTCGCGAATGACCCCCAGCGGCTGGCGCGTGCTTGCCGTGATCCCGGAGGTGCCGGAGAGCAGGACGAACTTCTTCCAGATGTCGAGCAGCATCTGGTCAGCGAGGGTGATGTCTATATTCGCCGCTTTGATCGCGTCCACGTGCTTGGCGAGCACGGGATCAGAACGTCCGTCGAGCCGGCCGCAGCGGACCCTTGCCATGGGGCCGGTGTGGCGGATCACGCCGGGCCGCGCGATCGTTGTCACGATGTATGTCGCACCGCCAATGGTGGCTGCATCTCCCAGGATCGGAGCGAGCCGCTCGACGCTGTCGACGCCGTTCTGGAACGTGATCACACGCGTGTGGGCTCCTGTGAGGGGACGGGTCTGCTCCGCCGCACGTTCGGTGTCCCACAGCTTGACGGCGAACAGCACGACGTCAACCGGTCCGACTTGTTTCGGGTCATCGGTGACATTGACATCCTTCAGATGAAGATCACCCAGGGTGCTCTCTACCTTGAGGCCGTCGCGGCGAATGGCGTCAAGATGCGCTCCACGCGCGATGAAGGCGACGTCGTGACCGGCCGCGGCCATCCGCGCGCCGAAATAGCCACCGACCGCGCCCGCTGCCATGACCGCCATCCGCATGTTGCATCCTCCGCACTGACCTGCCTTCCGGCAACCTGATTAGCACAAGGAGGCGCTGAGCGTGATCTTCAAGAGCCAGTTTAGGTTCGCTCGCAGCATATCCTACATGCGGCCCGCGTGCGCGATCGTGGTGGCGCGATTGACCGCACGCGGTGTATGTTGGCTCGAGCTATGAGCGGCCAGCCTCTGAAGGAGCGATCGACATGGTGGCAACCAAGGGCAGCTTGGCGAGCAAAGGCAACAGCCCGGCGCGATGGCCTTCAAACCGGGACGAGGCTCTTGCTTCGCTCTATGGCGACATCTCCACAAAGCACATGTTCCCCTTCTGGGCGACGTCGACCGATGTGGCGCATGACGAGATCAGGCAGTTGATGGGCACGCAAAAAGCTCTGCCGCATCGTCTGGAGCTACAAGGACGATATCGAGCCGATTCTGTTCCGGGCGGCCGAACTGGTGACGATGGACGATTCCGAGCGCCGCTCGCTCATTCTGGTCAATCCGGGCCTGTCGCCGCGGCGTGCCACCGTGAGCACCATGTACACGGCATACCGGCTCAATGATCCGAACGAGGTGATGCCGCCGCACCGGCACTCTCCCAGTGCCATC
This sequence comes from uncultured Alphaproteobacteria bacterium, assembly GCA_963841105.1. GTDB lineage: Bacteria > Pseudomonadota > Alphaproteobacteria > Rhizobiales > Xanthobacteraceae > VAZQ01. The sequence continues at coordinate 186,365 of CAWJCB010000014.1, read as the reverse complement.
AGGTTTGGCTTGACGGGAAAAGGCAATTTCACCGGCGTCGGCGGCGAGGACATCACCTTCGGGCCGGGCGACATGGTGCTCACGCCCGCTCGACACCTGGCACAACCACGGCAATGTTGGAAACGAGCCTGCCGTCAATCTTTCCGTGCTCGATCTGCCGCTGGTCGAGACGCTCAATGCGGTCTATTTCGAGCACGATTATACCGAGATGGTCGATGGCAAGCCGGTCAAGAAGAAGCAGCAGACCGCGACCGTGCCGACCGACTACTCCGGTCGCGCCTATGATCATGGCGGATTGCGGCCGCGCTTCCTTTCGCACCGCCGCGGCGCCGGGACCTCCTCGCCGATGTTTGTGTATCGCTGGGAGATGATGCAGGAGCTGATCGAGCGGTTCAAGGATTGGGACGGCGATCCGTACGAGGCGGTGTCGATCGAATACGTCGATCCTTTGACCGGCGCTCCCGTGTTCAAGACCATGACCTTCTTCGTTCAAGTGCTGCGTCCGGGCGAGAGGACGCGCCCAGTGCGGCAAACCGCGAGCCTGTTGGTCGCCCCCTTCGAAGGGCAGGGACACTCGATCATCGACGGCAAGCGTTTCGACTGGCGCAGGTTCGACAATATGGCCGTACCCGGCGGCTCCTGGTTCGAGCACGTCAACGGCGACGAGAAAGAGTCCGCGATCCTGTTCGTCGCCAGCGATGAGCCGGCCCTGAAGGCCTTTCACCTGTTCAAGAAATGGGGCCGCGACAGTGCCGGCGACATCGTCAAGCTCGCCTAGCGCTCACCGTCATTCCGGGGACCGAGCGAAGCGAGGGAGCCCGGAATCCAGTAATCCCCGATCGAGCTTACTGGATTCCGGGCTCGCCACTTCGTGGCGCCCCGGAATGACGTGGATGATGTGAAGGGTGGAGTGGCCCGAGTCCCATGACAAGCCAGTCCAATACCAGCTTGGTATCGCACTTCGACTGTCCTGGCGGTGGGCAAGTCTGGGTCGAGGGTACGACGCTCTATATCGGCCATATGCACTGGCCGCGAGGCACCACGATCCTTGATGTGTCTGATCCGCGCCATCCGCGCGAGCTTGCGCATGTCGATCTGCCCGAGGGCTGGCATTCCCACAAGGTGCGCGTGTCGAACGGCATCATGATCGTCAATCACGAAAAGCTTGGACAGAGCGGCCCGGCCGAGTTCGGCGGCGGGATCGCGATTTATGATGTTGCAAAGCCAAGCGATCCGAAGCTGATCACCAAATGGCGCACCGCCGGCCGCGGCGTGCACCGCTACGATTTCGACGGCCGCTATGCCTACATCTCGCCGACGGTCGAGGGTTATGTCGGCAATATCATGATGATCCTCGATCTCGCCGATCCCGCTCGCCCAACGGAGGTGGGGCGATGGTGGATTCCCGGCCAATGGAAGGCCGGCGGGGAAGCGTATCCGTGGGACAACTGGGTGCCGCCGCGCTGTCATCATCCGCTGCGCCTGGGCGATCGCCTCTATGTCAGTTACTGGCATCACGGCCTTTTCATTCTCGACATTTCAGACCTGTCGCGGCCCAAGCTCGTCTCGCACGCCGCCACGAACCCGGCTTTTCCGCATCCGACACATACCTGCCTGCCGATTGCACAGTCCCTCAAGGGGCGCCGCGTCATGGTGGTTGCGGATGAGGACGTCGCCAAGTTGCGGCCGTCGCCGCCGTCGTTCACCTGGATTTACGACATCACGATCGAGCAGTTGCCGGTACCGATTGCGACCTTCCAGGTCGCCGGGCTGGATGTGGACGGGAGCCCGCAGCCGCCGATGAGCGGTTGCCACCAGCCCTCGGAGCGGCTCTGTGGCAGCGTCATTCCGTTTGCATGGTTCGCGCAGGGCATGCGGCTGGTGAGCATTGCCGATCCATTCGCACCGAGGGAAGTCGGCCACTTCCTGCCCGCTCCGGCGCAGGGGGAGAGCCGTCCCTCCTCCAATGACGTCACCATCGATGATCGCGGATTGATCTATCTCATCGACCGCGTTCGCGGGCTCGACATCATCGAAACGACAGCGCTGAATTGAGGGCTTCCGCGGTGTCATCGCCCGCTTCAGGCGGGCGATCCAGTAATCACCGCCGTTGGGTCACGCGTTTTGTGGTCCGCTGGTGCGATTCAATCGAGGCCATGGAGGTTACTGGGTGCCCCGCATGCGCGGGGCATGACGCTGGTAGGTAAGCTCAATTTGCGCGCGCGATGAACGGATGAGGCGCGCTTGCGCCAAACCCGGTTCGCTGCGCCTGCCCGATGAGCATTGTACCGGCGACCAGCCAGATGACGCACATTACTGTGCCGATCCGCAAGAGCTGTTCCGCAGGTATCGGATTGGTTTCCATGACACCCCCACACGCCGCCGTCGAACTGGCGTCCATGGGAGCCTGGATACCAGGGTCCTCTCCGGTCGTATGTGATGGCCATCACACATCGACCGAATGCATAATGGGGCTCCATCGCGGCCTTTTTCGACGATGTCGCTTCGCATGTTGCCGGGCAGAAACGTTTTGTCCACAATGCGCCAAGCCCACGCATCACGCGCCACGCATCCCGGCGGCTGGAACGCATTTGCGATCACGATGACCGAAAAAATCGAAGTTACGCTCAACATCAATGGTCAGGACCATACTGTTGCGGTCGAGCCGAGAAAGACCCTGGTCGACGCCATTCGCGACGATTGCGGGCAGACTGGCACCCACATCGGTTGCGAGCACGGCGTCTGCGGCGCCTGCACGATCATTCTCGGCGATGAAGCGGTGCGCTCCTGCCTGATGTTTGCGGTGCAAGCGCAGGGCAAGCGCATCCGCACCGTCGAGGGGCTGGCGGAAGGCGACAAGCTTCACCCATTGCAGACATCTTTCATGACGCACCACGCGCTGCAATGCGGGTTCTGCACGCCTGGCTTTCTGATGCTTGCCGTCAATGCGCTGGAAACCAATCCCGACATCACCGACGACGAGATCCTCGACGTGCTGTTTTCCAATCTCTGCCGCTGCACCGGCTATCAGAACATCATCAAGGCGGTGCGCAGCACCGCCCACGAGATGCGCGGCGCGCGCGCGAGCGAAGCGGCCGGGTGAGGGGGGCATCCCTCCAGGCGCGATTGGAATGAAAGAAGCGCCCCTCACCCCAACCCCCCGATCAAGTCGGGGGCAGGCTCTCTCCCCGCAGGACACCCCGCGACACAAGCGTCGCGGGGACCCCGTCAGAGCGGGGAGAGGGAGCGCGAGCTGGGTTGGGCGCTCGATCCGGCGGCTGGAGGACCCGGCGCTTGTGGTGGGCGCCGGGCGCTTTACCGCCGATCTGCCGGCTGCAAGTCACGTGCGCTTTGTGCGCAGCTCGGTCGCTTCCGGACGGATCGGGCGCATTGTGGCGCCCCCCAATGCGATCGTCTTCACCTCGTCCGACTTCGGCGGGATCAAGCCTATTCGGCCGATGTTGCACAAATTCGGCTACGTCCCCATCGGCCAGCCGGTGCTGGCGAAAGATGTGGTGCGGTTCGTCGGTGAACCGATTGCCGCGGTCGTGGCGGCATCCGCCGCGGAGGCCGAAGATCTGGCCGATCTCGTCGAAGTCGAGATCGAGGAAACGCCGGCCGTTGTCGGCGCACCCGAGGCCCTTCTGCCCGGGGCGCCTCGCGTCCACGATAAGGCGGTCGGGAATGTCCTGCTCGAAGGGCGCCTGCAAACTCCGGGATTCGAGACGGCCATGGCGGCTGCGCACCGCCGTGTCGAGATCGCCATCCGCTCACGCCGGCAGAATGCTCTGCCGCTGGAGACGCGCGCGGCGCATGCGGCATGGGACCGGGGCAGCGGAAGGGTGACGCTCACCTGCTCCACCCAGATGCCGCACGCCATGCGCACCATCATCGCCGAGCTCATCGGGATGCGGGAATCGGATCTGCGCGTCATCGCGCCCGATGTCGGCGGCGGTTTCGGGCAGAAGATGTCCCTGTGTCCCGAGTTCGTGATCGTCACCTGGCTGGCGCGCAGGCTCGGCGGATCGGTGGCGTGGTCGGAGGACCGTCGCGAGAATCTCATCGCGTGTTTTCACAGCCGGGACCAGCATATCTCGCTGGCCGGCGCCTTCGATGAGCAGGCGCGACTGATCGCGCTTGACGCCGACGTTCTCGCCAATGTCGGCGCTTACTCGTGTTATCCAACCACCTGCGGGGTTGAGCCGCTGATGGCAATGGCGGAAATGCCCGGCCCCTATGACGTGCGCGAATATGCCTGCATCGCGCGTGGCATCACCACGCACACCTGTCCGATGGCGCCGTACCGCGGCGTCTCGCGTCCGGTGATCACGTTTGCCATCGAGCGCCTGATGGACAAGGCGGCAAGGGTTTTCGCTCTCGACCCGATCGACATCCGGCGCCGCAACCTGGTGAAGTCGTTTCCCTACACCTCGGTCACCGGCCTCACTCTCGACGAGGCAAGCTATGTCGAGACCATGGATTTGGCCGTGCAAGCCTGCGATGTCGCGGGCTTTCGCGCTGCCCAGAACGAAGCGCGCGCGCAAGGACGCTATCTCGGGCTCGGTGTTGCCACCTTTTGCGAGCGCACCGGCTACGGCACGCCGGCATTTGCCGCGCGCGGCATGGAAGTGACACCCGGCTGGGAGACGGTCGAAGTGGCAATGGACCCTTCGGGGCTGATTGAGGCGCGCATCGGAGCGTCTCCCCACGGTCAGGGCTTGCGCACCACGCTCGCCCAAATCATTGCGGACGAGCTCGGAACATCACCCGACCGCATCAGCATTGTCCATGGCGACACGGACCGCACGCCCTATGGCTGGGGGACATTCGCCAGTCGCTCGCTCGTTATCGCCGGCGGCGCCTCCTTGCTGGCGGCGCAAAAGGTGCGCGCCAAGCTGAAGATGATGGCAGGCATCCTGCTCGAAGCCGCGGAGGGCGACATCGTGCTCGAAGAGAGCGCCGCGCGCGTCGTGGGTACTGATCGCGCGATTGCTTTCGAGACGCTGGCGCGCGCCGCCTATCATCAGATCCATCGCTTCAGAGGCGAGATCAGTCCCGGCATTTCTGAAAGTGCGACTTACGATCCGCCGGGCACCTTCTCCAACGCATGTCATGTCGCCATCGTCGAAGTCGATGTGGAGACCGGAAACGTGATGCTCAAGAAGTTTCTGGTGGCCGAAGACGCCGGACGCCTGATCAATCCCATGATCGTGGACGGACAAATTCATGGCGGCGTTGCCCAGGGCATTGCCAATGCCTTGCTGGAAGAGATCATCCACGATGAGAGCGGCAACAACCTGACGGCGACGCTTGCCGACTATTTGCCTCCCACCGCGCGCGAAATTCCTTCAATCGAGGTCCATCATCTTGAAACGCCGGCACAACCATCGCTGACGCAGGCCAAGGGTCTGGGCGAGGGCGGCGCCATCGGCGCGCCGGCAGCGGTGGTCAACGCCATCAATGATGCGCTCTCTCCGTTTGGCGTGTCGATCGATGAATTTCCAGCGACGCCGCGACGCATCCGTGCGGCACTGCGTTTGGTCGCGGCGCGCTCCCTCTCCCCATCGGGGAGAGGGTCGGGGTGAGGGGGGCGAGCGAACAAATCCAAACCCCTCACCCCACCCCTCTCCCCGCAAAAGAGCGGGGAGAGGGAGCAGGCCAGCGCCCGCCGAACATGCGAGTCATGCTAATGAAAGTGAGTCCTAGCATGGGCCTGGTTGGACGCTCCGTCCCCGCCTGGAAGACCGGCCCCTGCTGACGGGCCGCGGCCGCTTCGCAGCCGATGTCGCATTTCCACACATGCTGCACATGCGCATGGTTCGCTCGGCGCATGCGCACGGCCGCATTCGCTCGATCGATGCGCATCCAGCGCTGACCCTTTCCGGCGTGGTAGCGGTCTGGACGTTTGCCGACGTGAGCGAAGTTCCGCCCATCGATTTTCGGCTGACCCGAATCGAGGGCCTGTCGCCTTATCGGCAGCCGATTCTGGCGGCCGAGCTGGTGCGCTACGTCGGCGAGCCGGTCGCGGCGGTATTCGCCACCGATCCCTATGTCGCGGAAGACGCGGCTGATCTTGTCGCGGTCGCGATCGAGGATTTGCCGATCGTCCTGGACGCAAGCGCCCCACCGGCAGAGTTCGACCAAGGCCATTCGACCGAGCCCGCTGTCGTGGAAAAAGCGTACGGCGACGTTGCCGCAGCGTTTCGAGAAGCCCATGCCACTGTCGAGCTCGACCTTTCGGTGGGGCGTCACTCCGGCGTTCCACTGGAGACGCGCGGCGCGATTGCCCGTTACGACTGCGCGTTGGACGTGCTGGAGATGCACGGCGCCGCCAAGGTGCCGCACTGGAACAGGGATGCCATTGCCCGCATGCTCGGGCGCGATCCCTCGACGGTGCACCTGTACGAGGGCCATGTCGGGGGCGGCTTCGGCATTCGCGGTGAGCTCTATCCCGAGGACGTGCTGGTCTGCCTGGCGGCGCTGCGGCTCGGCCGGCCGGTGAAATGGATCGAGGACCGCCGCGAGCACCTCATCGCCGCCAATCATTCGCGTGCGCAACGCCACATCGCGCGCGCCGCAATCGATGCCGACGGCCGCATCCTGGCGATCGAGGACGAATTCTTTCACGACCAGGGCGGTTACGTGCGCACCCATGCCGCCACGGTGCCGGACCTTGCGGCGGCGATGCTGCCTGGTCCCTACCGTGTGCCGTCGTATCGCGCGCTCGGCCATCTGCGGCTCACGAACAAGACGCCGGGCGGCACGTATCGCGCGCCCGGCCGCTTCGAAAGCACCTTCGTGCGCGAGCGGCTGATGGATGCGATTGCCGCGCGCCTTGGCCTTGATCGCGTCGAGGTCCGCCGGCGAAATCTCATTTCCGCCGGCGAGATGCCCTACACGCGGCCGGTCGGCACGCTCGGCACGGAGGTAGTGCTCGACTCCGGCGACTATGCCGAGCTGCTCGACAAAGCTCTGGCAGCCTTCAAGTGGGACGAGCTTGCAGACGACGTGCGCAAGCGGCGCTCAGAGGGCGAGTGCGTCGGAGCCGGACTTGCGCTGTTCGTGGAGAAGAGCGGACTGGGCCCGTTCGACACGGCGCGCGTTTCCGTTGAACGGATCGGGTCTGGTCGAGGTGGTCACCGGCGCGGCCTCCCTGGGTCAAGGTCTTGAAACGGTGGTCGCGCAAATCTGCGCCGATGCCCTCGGCACGGACTATCAACGCGTGCGCGTCATCCACGGCCGCACCGATCGCATAGCCTTCGGCGTGGGCGCATTCGCCTCCCGGGCGACGGTGATGACGGGTGAGGCGACGCGGCGTGCCGCACTCGAGGTGCGCGCCAAGGCGATCGACGTCGCCGCCGAGCTCATGCAGCAAGCGGTGGACGCGCTCGAGATCGTCGACGGCAAGGTGGTACGCAAGGGAGAAGGGAGTGGCGGCCCATCCATGACACTGGCGGAAATCGCCAGGGCATTGGAGCCGGCCTCAAGATTGCGCGGCGGGCGCGCTCCCGGGCTCGCCGCCGAAGGATGGTTCTACAGCGATCACATGACCTATCCCTACGGTGCGCATATGGCCGTGGTGCGGGTCGATCGCGACACCGGCGGCACGACCATCGAGCGATATTTCATTGCCTACGATGTCGGGCGGGCAGTGAACCCGTTGCTCGTCGAGGGACAGCTCGCGGGCGGCTTCGTTCAAGGCGTCGGCGGCGCGCTGCTCGAAGAATTCCTCTACGACGATCGCGGCGAGCCCCTGTGCGTGACTTTCGCCGATTATCTCATGCCGACGGCGCGGGAGGCGTCGGCGGTCGATGTGCTCATCACCGAGGACGCGCCGTCCCCGCTCAACTCGCTCGGACTGAAGGGGGCGGGCGAAGGCGGCATCAACGCCGTCGGCGCGGCGCTTGCCGCCGCCATTGACGATGCCATCGGTGTTCCCGGTGCAATCACCCAGTTGCCGGTGACGCCGCGGCGGCTGCGCGAGATCCTCAAGCGGGCAGGGCAAGTCCGGTAGGTGGGCTAGATAAGGTAGCATTTACGAACTCTCAGTTGTCATCGTCCGCGCAGGCGGACGATCCAGTAGCCACCAGACCGCCGGTGTTGTTCTGCTTTGCCTCAAATCGCGTGGGCATCGCTTACTGGATGCCCCGCATTCGCGGGGCATGACGCCGCGTAGGTGTCATCGAACCTTTTGCTCGGCGGCGCGACTAACTTTCAGTTCGGCCCAGATTCGCCACGGGGGACGCCCCCGACGAAGCGAGCACGACGGCCGCGATGGGGTAGACGGGGAACGTCCGTGCAATTCTTCCGCGATGTGATACCTGCGCTTGGCCATGCTTGCGCTTCGTTCAAGCTTGGCCGCAAGTTGAGTGTCGTTGTCGCCTTCACAGCTTTCGGGTTGGTCGCAGGCGCAAGCGGCATTGCATTGCTGATGGCCGAGTCCGATGACGATTCCTTAACTGCATTCGCGCTGGCGCCTCTGCCTTCCACAGGTGCGCAGAGTGCATCTCCGAGCGCCGCCGCCGACATCCCCACTGTGGAAACAGTCGTCGCGTCGAAAGGCGACAGGGCACCGGGCGTCACGCCGACGATCGGCGGCAATTCCGATGAAGCTCGTCAGCCTGACGCCGTTGCTGTGGCAACCGAACCGCCGGCCGCTCCGGAAGCATCCGCTAAGCAGGACAGCTCGCCCATTCTCATTGCGCCACTGCCTGCTGCCTTGGCGCCAGTGCCTGCTGCCTTGGTCGCCAGCGCACCGGCTCGCGACGAGAGCACCTCCAATCCGACCGACGCGGCTCCTGCTGCGTTGACCGAGCCAGCGGCGCCGACGGCTGCTCCCACCAAGCCGCGAAAGACCGCGCGACGCGAAAGCCACCGCGGCAGCCGTTATCAAGCCTCGTCCTTGTGGCCTTTCGCCCCGCAGCGCCCCTTCCGGCTGTTCTGGTAAGGTCACACTGACAGGAGCCGGCGCTGCACCTGCGTATCGCGGGCAAGATCAGCCATGCGGCCGGCCCATTGCAGTTGCCCTTTCTCCAGCACATAGGCGCGATCGCAAACCAGCTCCGCGAAATGAATGTTCTGCTCGGAAAGGATCACCGAGATTCCTTCCTTCTTCACCTCGATGATGGCATCGGCCATTTCCTCGACGATGACCGGCGCGACCCCCTCTGAGGGCTCGTCGAGCAGCACGAGCAGGGGATTTCCCATCAGCGTGCGGGCGACGGTCAGCATCTGCTGCTCGCCGCCGCTCATATGCGCGCCACGGCGATGCGGCATCGCCGCAAGATTGGGGAAGATGGCGAAGAGCTTCTCTTGCGTCCAAACCGGCGTCGGGCGACCATCGGCGGTCAGCCGCGGCTCCTGCCGGCCAATGTCGAGATTTTCCATGACAGTGAGATCCGAGAAGATGCGCCGGTCCTCCGGCACGAAGCCAAGACCGCGCCGCGCAATCTCGAACGGGCGCAGCCGCGATATATCCTGACCGAGGAAGCGCACCTTGCCGTCGCGTTGCGGGACGAGCGCCATCAATGACTTCAACGTCGTCGATTTGCCGGCGCCGTTGCGCCCCATCAACGCCACCACTTCGCCGCGGCCCACATGAAAGGAGAGGTCGAAGAGAATCTGCGCCGCGCCGTACCATGCGCTCAGATTTTCGACCTTGAGCATCGGCGCATCTATTTCATCTGCGCCTTGACCGGGTCCTTCACGTTCTCGAACGTCTCGATCTCGACGTTCTGAAGCTGGCCGGCAACTTTCTCGACCTTTCGGATGTACACCGTGTTGATGATGTCACGGGTGTCGGGATCGATCGACACGCGGCCGCGCGGGCTTTCCCACCTCATTCCTTTGACAGCCGTAATGAGGCCCTCGGCATCAGTCTTGCCGCCGGTCTTTGCCAGCGCCGCGTAAATCAGACCCATGCCGTCATATCCGCCGACGGCGTAGATATCCGGATTGCGCCTGAACTCGGCATTGAAGCTCTTGACGAATTCCCGGTTCAACTGCGGAATCATGCGTGTAGTCGTAGTGCAGGGCCGTGATGATTCCGATCGCGGAATCGCCCATGGCCTTGAGCGCGCCCTCGTCGGTGAGCTCGCCTTGGCCCATGATCTTGATCTTGCCCGGATCCATGCCGCGCTCGATCAATGCTTTTCCCAGTGCGGGCGGCTGCGATCCGCCGGGAACGAAAACAAAGATGCCATCCGGATCGGAATCCTTGGCGCGCTGGACGAACGCGGAGAAATCGGGATTGGCTATCGGCATCCGCACGGAGCCGGCGATTTCACCGCCTGCTGCCTTGAACGCGCGCACGAACGACGCTTCCGCATCATGGCCGGGAGCGTAGTCCGAAACCATGGTGTAGACCTTTCTGACGCCGTTCTTGAAGGCCCAGGTTCCGAGCACGTCGCAGTTTTGCGGCAACGTCAGCGACGATCGCGTGATGTAGGGCGACTTGGTCGTGATGATGGAAGTTGCCGCATTCATCACCACCATGAATTTCTTCGCCTCCTCGGAAAGGCTGGCGACAGTCAATGCCTCGGGCGTGATGACGAAACCGGCAAGAATGTCAACGTTATCCCGTACGATGAGCTCCTGTGCGAGGCGCTTGGCGGCATCCGGCGCGCCGGCGTCATCCTTGCGCAGGAGCACGATCCTTTTGCCGGCGACGACATCGCCATGCTGCTTCATGTACAGCTTGATTCCATTGTCCATCTGTGCGGCCGGATCGGTAAATTGACCGGTGTAGGTCATGATCAGCCCGACCTTGACGGTCTCCTGCGCATGCGCCGGCGATAGACCGCACCAGGCAAGCAGGCCGCAAAAATTTACGAGCGCTTTTCGCATCGTTGTCCTCCCGGGAAAGTTCACGATTACGACCGATGCGCCGGATTGAGTGCCTTGCAAACGGCTTCCGGGTCGCGGGCAATGACGGTCAGATAGGCTCGCGCAGCCTGGTCCGGTGCGACCCTGCCTTGCTCCCAATCACGCAGTGTGCCGATTGGAATGCGATAGCGCGCCGCAAATTCTTCCTGGCTGATGCCGAGCGCGCGCCGGATAACCTTGACCTGCGGCGTGCGCTTCATGCGGACGAGATCGGCGGGCGATAACGGCCGATTGTCGCGGTCATTGTTGGCGGCGGCCTCGATCTCCTTCTGCGTCATGGAACGCAGCGGGCGTCTAACTGTTTTCGACGAAGTAGTCATCCTGTTCATACTTTGTTGCGTGTCGCGCCGAGATAATCCGGATGCGGTCGTCCCTCTCGGTGTAGACGATCGTCAACACCGCTCCTTCCGCACTGCCGGTCAGGATGAATCGGTCCTCGCCATATCCTTCGCGATCATCCAACCGTTCGATGGCAAATGGGTCTTTGAAGACCTTGGTCGCCATTTCAAAACTGACGCCATGCTTGGCGTAGTTCTCGGCAGCCTTGTTTTCATCCCATTCAAAACCATCGCTCATAAATACGGATTATCCGTAGTAAGTCAACAGGTGGTCAAGCGTCAGTTCTAGGCCACTATCTGGTCCGGCTTAAACAAGATCTCTGAATAAGTTCTATCGCGCGGCGAAGGTGCGGCCGGTGCCGAGATAGACCTGCTGCACGTCGCGGTTGTCGCGAATGGCCGCGCTGTCGCCCTCTGCGATCAGCGCGCCGCGGGCGAGCACAATGATGCGGTCGGCATACGCGAAGACAACGTCCATGGAATGCTCGGTGAACAGCACGGAGATGTTATTCTCCACCACGAGCCGTTTCACCAGCGCGATGAGCTCGTTGCGCTCGCGCGGCGCCATGCCCGCGGTCGGCTCATCCATCAGCAGCAGGCGCGGATTGTTCGCAAGTGCGATGGCCAGCTCGACGCGTTTGACATCGCCATAGGCAAGCTCCTTGCAGGCGCGGCCGGCGGCCTCCGCCATGCCGACCTGATCGAGCAGCGCGCGGGCGCGGTCAGACCGGCGATGTCGCAAAGCCGTGCCGAAGCGAAAGACTTCTCCGTGGTGGCTGGCCAGCGCGAGCTGAACGTTCTCCGCCGCTGTCATCGAGCCGAAGGTTGCCGCGATCTGAAAGGTACGGCCGATGCCCAGCCGCCACACCTCGCGCGGCGGCATACCGACGATGCTGCGGCCGGCAAACAGGATATCGCCGCGGTCGGGCAGCAGCTGGCCGTTGATCATGTTGAAGCAGGTCGATTTGCCCGCGCCATTGGGGCCGATGAGCGCGAGGAATTCACCCTCGGCGAGGTCGAAGCTGACATTGTCCACGGCGTGTACGCCGCCGAACGCCTTGGACAGGTTGCGCACGCAAAGGATGCTCATGCCGGGTTCTGGTGTCGGGCGGCGATGTTAAGTGCCGCGAGTCGCTTGCCCAGCGCGCCCGCGATCCCGCCGGGAAACACCAGCACCAGAATGAGAATCACAATGCCCAGGAGGCCGCGCCAGAATTCGGTCTGACGCATGACGGTGTCTTGGAGCCAGGTGAACACGGATGCGCCGACGATCGGCCCGGCCAGGGTTTGGATGCCGCCGAGCAGCACCATGACGATGCCGTCGATGGAGCGGGAGACGAAGGCCACATCCGGTGAGATCGTGCCCTTGGCGAAGGCAAAGAACCCGCCGGCGATGCCGCCGAGCGTGCCGGCGATGGCGAAACCGATCCAGTGCACGCGTTTGACATTGATGCCGATCAATTCCGCGCGCAGCGGCGAGTCGCGGCCGGCGCGCATGGCATAACCGAACGGCGCGAACAGAAAACGGCGCAGCAGAAGGACGCCGGCAAGCACGACCGCCAGGGTGAGCAGATAGAATGCCGAGCGTCCATCGAATGGCGGCTGCGGCCAGATGCCAAGGATGCCGTTGGAGCCGCCGGTGACGCCTTCCCACTGGAACAGGATGGACCAGACGATCTGCGCGAAGGCCAGCGTCAGCATCGCAAGATAGACGCCCGACAGCCGCACCGCGAACCAGCCGAACAGCAGCGCGCCTGCCAGCGCGGCAATGGTGGCGCCGAGGAGAGCGGCCGCCATCGGCGCCGCAAGGAATTTCACCATCAGCCCGGCGCCATAGGCGCCCAAGCCGAAATAAGCGGCGTGACCGAAGGAGTGCATTCCACCCGGGCCCATGATGAAATGCAGCGAGGTCGCGAACAGGATTGCGATCAGGACGTCGACGCCAAGTACGATGGTGTAAGGCGAGAGCGTGGCGGCGAGCGGCAGGACAAGTAGCCCGGCCAGAGTCGCAGCTGCCAGGACCTTTGCGGTGACGCTCGCGGGCCGGATTGGATCTTCGATCTCGGCCGGACTGCGTGCTGCCGGCTGCGCGCGGCCAAGTAATCCATAGGGCCGCGCGATCAGAACAACGGCCATGACCAGGAACTCCGCCACGAGCGTGAGCTTGGAAAAATTCGCCGTAACGCCACCGCCGAAGCTCACCACGCCGATACCGATGCACAATGCCTTGACCTCCGCGACGATGAGCGCGGCGAGGAAAGCGCCGGTGATCGAGCCCATGCCGCCGACGACCACGACAACGAACGCGTCGCTGATCACGTTGAGGTCGAGGGTCAGATTGGCCGGCTCGCGGGCGACCTGCAAAGCCCCACCCAAGCCGGCGAGAAGCGCACCGAGCGCAAACACCACGGTGAACAGCATGGCCTGGTTGACGCCCAGTGCTCCGACCATCTCGCGATCCTGCGTGGCTGCCCGGATCAGCCGCCCGAAGCGGGTCTTGGCGAGCATCAGGTGCAGAAGCAGGAGAACGACAGGGCCGACGAGAATGAGCAACAGGTCGTAGCTTGGAAAGTTACGCCCGAGGATTTCGACCGAGCCGCGCAAACCCGGCGCCCGCGGTCCGAGCAGGTCCTCGGGTCCCCACACATATTGCGCCACGTCGTTGATCACGAGCACGAGGGCAAAAGTGGCGAGCAGCTGAAACAACTCGGGCGACTGATAAATACGCCGCAGCAGCAGAACCTCGATTGCAGCGCCGAGCGCCGCCACCAGCAGCGCGGCGGCGAGAATGCCACCCCAAAACCCGAGCGCGCCGCCCACCGCGGTAGCGCAGGTGTAGGCGAGATAAAGCCCCAGCATGTAGAAAGAGCCGTGGGCGATGTTGATGATGCGGGTGACGCCGAAAATCAGCGACAAGCCGGCGCCGACCAGGAACAGGCTCGATGCCGCGGCGAGCCCGTTCAACGCCTGGAACAGAACGGCTTCAAGGCTCATGGGATGCCGTCATGGCCGGACTTGATCCGGCCATCCACGGCTTGGTTGCATGCCAAAACGTGGATGGCCGTGACACGCACGGCCATGACGAGTACGTCGCAGCTCAATTCATTGCCGCTGCCGGACGCAGCTTGCGAACTTCCTCGTCGCTCGGCTGCACGCTCGCCCCGTCCACGTACTTGAAGTTCGACATCGTGCCCCTGCCGCCCTTGAGCGCGATCGCACCGACATAGGCCCCCATGGTGGCCTGGTGATCAATGGCGCGGTACTCGAAACCTCCGAACGGGCTGTCGAGCTTCAGACCGCGAAAGGCCGCGATCACCTTGTCCGTATCGGTGCCTCCCGCCTTGGCAATTCCGGCGGCAAGCGATTTCATGGTGTCGTAGCCGACAACAGAACCGAGGCGCGGGTAATCGTTCCAGCGCTTCTGGTAGGCATCGAGGAATGCCTTGTGCGCCGGCGTATTGATGGCGTCCCAGGGATAGCCGGTGACGATCCAGCCGACCGGCGCCTCGTCCTTGAGCGGATCAAGATATTCCGGCTCGCCGGACAACAGGCTCACAACGGTACGGTTCTTGAAGGTGTTGCGGGTGGTGCCCTCGCGCACCAGCTTGGCAAGATCGCCGCCGAACAGCACATTGAAGATGGCATCGGGCTTGGCATCGTCGATCGCCTGCGCGACGGCGCCGGCGTCGAGCTTTCCGAGCGGCGGCGCCTGCTCGGTGACGAACTCCACATCGCTTTGCGCCTTCGTGAGCATCTGCTTGAACCAAGTCGCGGCTGATTGCCCATACTCGAAGTTGGGATAGATCAGCGCCCATCGCTTCTTCTTCGCTGCAACCGCATCGGGCATCAGCATTGCGACCTGCATGTAGGTCGAAGGGCGCAGGCGGAAGGTATATTTGTTGCCGTTCTGCCAGGTGATCTTGTCGGTCAGCGGCTCGGCGGCGAGGAAGAAAACCTTCTCCTTGCCGGCAAATTCGGTCACGGCGAGCCCGATATTGGAGAGAAATGTGCCTGTGATGATGTTCGTCCCCTCACGGGTGACGAGCTCGTTGGCGACGCGCACGGCATCTCCCGGATTGCCGCCGTCGTCGCGCGAGATCACTTCCAGCTTCTTGCCGAGGACGCCGCCCTTGGCATTGATCTCCTCGACCGCCATTTCCCAGCCCCGCTTGTACGGCTCGAGGAAAGCGGGTTGCGCTTTGTAGCTGTTGAGCTCGCCGATCTTGATCGTGCTCTGCGCCAGCACGGGTGTGCCGCAGAAAGCGAGAGCGACGCATGTCGCGGCAATGCAAAGGAGGGGTCTGCTGGTCATATCGAATGCTCCAATGGTGCGTGGACGAACCTATCACGCCGGCCGGTGCACGAGCCAGCGGCCTGCCTCGGCCGCGGCGAAAAGCTCGGCGAGCGCCGCGTTGAAGGCGGCGGGCTCCTCACTGTTGATGGTATGGCCGGCGCGCGGCAGCACCAGCAGCGCCGCGGTCGGAGCGGTGCGCTTGAGGAAGACGCTGCCGTCAAGGCAGAGATCGTCTTCGTCGCCGACGATCACCAGGAGCGGCACCGAGAGGCTTCGCAGCTGCGCTTCCATCTCCCAAAGCGTTGGCCGCTTGAGCTGAAGGTTCAACATGGTGTGGGCGTGCCCCGCGGCCGAATGCTCCGCCAGCATGCGGGCGAACGCGTTCCAGCCGCGTGGGTCCTTGTGCTTGAACACCTGGCGCATGGGCGCGTCGGCATACTTTGCGGCGGCGGACGCGATGCCCTCCTCGGCGAACATCTTTCCCGTCTCCGCCGCCAGCGCCTGCATGGCTTGCCGCTTTTGCGTATCGGGCGTCGACCCCCAGCCGCATCCCGCCGCGGTGACCGAGAGGCAGCGCGCGGGATGATGGATGCCGACATGCAGCGCGGTATAGGCGCCCATTGAATGTCCCACCACATGCGCCCTGTCGATTGCGAGCGCGTCCATCACCGCGATCACGTCATCGCGCGCGATGTCCTGTCCATAGCGGCCCGGATCGGATGGAATGTCGGACGGTGGATAGCCGCGCTGGCTGAAAGTCACGCAGCGATGCTGGCGGCTGAAATGGCGCATCTGCGGCTCCCAGCTGCGATAGTCGCCGGCATACTCGTGCACGAACACGATCGGCGTCCCACGACCGATCTCTTCGACGAAAAGCTTCGTGCCGTCCGCGGCCAAAATTTGCGGCATAGGCGCTTCCGAAAACAGGCATGATTGCTGAGAGTAAGCAAATCTAATTGAGTCGCGTTACGTCGTCAACGCCAATCGTCGGGTGCCCGTTGGAGCTTGATAACTGACGTTTCTTCGCCTTCCCACGCGCGCAAATTATGAAACCACCAACAATGTGCTCGTAAGTGTCAGCTCGCCAGGATGGCTTTCGCCGCGTTGCCGACGGCCTCGACATCCTCGCCGGCGTCGAGGAAGGCGACGATGCGGCACGGGCAGCCTTCGAGACCTTCATAACGCCAGGGAAACGCGCCGATCAAAGCGCGGCGGTTGAGCATGAGCTCGATGTCGCCGCCGAGGTTTTCCGCATGCAGGAGGCCTTCCTGGAAAGCCCAGTTGTGAAACGGAAAAACGTCGGCAACCACCCGCCGTCCCGACTTCTTGTGCGTGTACTCAAACGCGCCGAAGAATTCCGCCGGCGTCTTGCCGTGCTGTTTTGTGAACTGGGCCGCGAGATCCGGGCGCATGCTGCGGATCGAGGTGTTCATGGCGTGGTCGCAGGAACCCGTGTCCATGGCCCACCACTTGATCCTCTTTTTCAGCATCCAATGCAGGCAATCGAGATTGGGGCCGGGGTGGAAGCAGAAATATTTCACAAGGTCTTGTTGCGGCTGACCCTCGTAGTGGCGATGCCAGCCCGTATGCAGCACCAGAATGTCGCCCTCGCGGATATCGGCGCCGGCACTCTCGATAATTTCCGGCGTGATGACGGCCCAATCCGACATCTTTGCTGAAATATCGACCACCACCCCGCGATTGACCAGATAATCCAACGGCAGAGAGGCCATATCGCCTTTGCGGTTGTCGGTCGCGTGCATGGCGCCGTCGAAATGCGTCCCGACATGGAGCGCGGTATCGATGCGCTGGGCGACGATCATCTGCGTTTGCAGGTTCTGCGCGTAGTACATCTTGTTGCCGGCATATCCGACCCAGCCCGGCGTATGCACGTTCATGACGTGAACTCATATCGATGATCTTCATTGGTTGTCCTTGATTGCATTTGAGCGCTGTAGTGCGGTTTTGGTTGCAGGTTTCTTTGAAGTGACTCAACGCAGCGGCATACTCGGTCTGCTACTCTTGCTCCCCCAAGGGGTGGGGAAAATCGTTAGCCGCGGCATCAGCGCGTGGGCACGGCGCGCGCACGATTTTGCCCACGCGGAGCTGTCGTCAGACGCGCGGCCTTTGCCCACCCGACCGATTCTCGGCAAGTCGTCAGCAGGGTGGGGGAGGTGCATCAACCAGTTTTGGATCGAGCGCCTTGAGGCCGTCCGGCCAGGTCAGTTGCGAGAAGTCGATCTTCTGCTCGGTCATCTTCTCCGCCTGCGCCCAGCGGCTGAGACTGCAGAAGTCGTCGTAATAGACTTTGTCGAGGGCGAGCGGCCGCGTGTTGGTGTCCCACTGCTCGCGCGTTGCTTTCTCGCTGAGATCGAGCTTGGCCTTGGCATAGGCGGCAACTGCGGGGAAATCCTTCTCCGCGACGTCACGCCCTTGCACGGTCGCGCGCAACCAGCGAATGGCCGCATCTCTGCCCTGGGGGGAATTGAGCCACTCGGGTCGCGCGCCGGCGACCAGGTAGCCTTGGATGTAGCCGGTGGCGTCGGTCAGGTAGTGCGCCTTGTCCGGGCAGATTTCGAGCGCGCGCGAGCCGACCGGCTGCCATATGAAGAACGCGGCGATCTCGCCGCCGCAGAGAGCCGCCGGCAGCACCTGGGTGTCCAGGTTCTTGACCGCGACCTTCGACGGATCGACGCCGTTCTTGCGCAGGTATTCCGAGATGAACCACGAGCCCGTGGATCCGACGCGGGTGGCGACGATCTTGCCGGCCAGATCCTGCGGCTTGGTGATGCTTTTCTGCGCTACGGCGACGTAGCCCTTGGCGTCGCGCTCGATCACCGCGATGGTGCGGTAGTCACCCTTCACCCGGAAAAAATACTGCACGCTGGGCAGGTCTCCCGTCATCACGATGTCGCCCTGGCCGGTCTGAAACGCCTGGAATGCGGTGGTTCCCGAGGGAAACAGGCGATAAGTGACTTCGAGTCCCTCCCGCTGATAGTACCCTTTTTCAAATGCCATCCAGATGGAGTCGTTATTCACCGACGGCTGGCCGAAAAGCGTGAGCTTGATCTGCGACTGCTGTGCCTGCGACGCGATGGTCTGGAGAAGGCCGATTGCCGTTGCGGCCAGAGTCAGCGTTAAGAGACGCAGCCTTAAGCGCCGCAGCGTTACGAGCTTGAGCATCTTGCACTCCATCATTTTTCGGTCAGGTCAGGTCATTGCAATATAGAACATGTAGCGGGCCAGCACCCGGTCGACGATGAACCGGAACATCCGATCCACGGCAAAGCCGAGGATGCAGATCGTGAGCAAGGCCACGAAGATGCGGTTCGTCTGCAGCAGCAGCGACGATTTCTGCAACAGATAACCGATTCCGGAATCGGCCGCGAGAATCTCGGCCGGAATGATGCTCATGAAGGAGGAGGCCATGGCAACCCGCATCCCGGTCACGATGTAGGGCACCGCCGAGGGGATGATGACCATGATGAAGATCTGGAGGCGACCGGCGCCGAGACATTCGGCCGCGCGCTGACGCGTGAGGGGCGCGCGCCAGACGCCCGCGGTGGTGTTGACGAGCACAATGAAAAACGTTCCCCAGAAGATCAGAAAATATTTCGACATCTCTCCGATGCCGAACCAGATGACGGCAATCGGGATCATGGCGGTGGGAGAGAGGTAGCGAAGAAGCTCCATGATCGGATCGAGCAGATCGTGCAGCAGCCGTACGCGCCCGAGCAGCACGCCGAGCACGATCCCGGCAAGCGAGCCGGAGACGAAACCGACCAGCACCCGCGTCATGCTGATCGACACGTCGGCGAAGATCTCGCCGCTCGCGAGCATCGGGATGGCGGTGCGGATCACCTCGACGGGTGGCGGGATCAGAAATGGATTGAAAACGAAGGTGGACAGGGACTGCCAGATCACGAAAGCAATCGCCAACGAGGCGGATGCAAGCAGGATCGGCCGAGCTCTAGCCGCCCGAGACATGGTCCAACTGCTCTGATCGCGCCAGGTCGGGCGCGAGCAGTGCCTCAATTTCACGGAACAGCCGGGCCGCCTCGGGACACGTGAGATCGCGCGGACGTTCGAGATCGACATCGAGCACCGCGGTGATGGTGGAACGTGGTCCCACCGACATCATGCCAATGCGATCGGCCAGCAGAATCGCCTCCGCAATGTCATGGGTGACGAAGACCACCGTCTTTCCCGTGCGTTCCCAGATGGTCAGCAGCATGGCATGCATGCGACGGCGGGTCAGCGCATCCAGCGCACCGAACGGCTCGTCCATGAGGAGAACTTCCGGCTCGACCGCGAGCGCCCGGGCAATCTGCAATCGCTGCCGCATGCCGCCGGAGAGCTGCGAAGGAAATTTCTGCCGATGCTGATCGAGGCCGACCATCTGCAAATATTTGTTGATGATCGCGTCGCGTTCCTGCCGGGGCACCTTGCGCACGCGCAAACCGAAGCGGACGTTTTCCTCAACCGTGAGCCAGGGAAACAACGCCGCCCCGGCATCCTGGAAGAACATCACGCGCTCCCGCCCGGCTCTGATCACCGGAATGTCCCGGGAGGTCACCGAACCGCTCGAGGCGGGCTCAAACCCTGCAAGTATGTTGAGCAGCGTCGATTTCCCGCAGCCCGAAGGGCCGAGCAGGCAGAAGACCTCGCCTTTGTTGATGACGATATCGACTCCGTCCAACGCGACGTAGGATGTTTTCCCGGTGTGATAAGTCTTGCGAAGCCCGGCGAGGCGCAACAAGCTCTGCCCTCCGATGGACAGCAGGAGCGCGAAAGCTAGGGTGCCCTCGTCCGAGTGTCAACGAACGCGCTTAACCCCACAGCAACCGCGAAGGAGACCGCGATGGTGGATGTAGCTTGCATTGCTCCGACACGCATCGGCGGTACCGATATCGAATACGCGCAAGGCGTGCGCGGCGGCGCCTGGCTGTTCCTCACCGGCCACATGGCGAACGACTTCGAGCATGGCCTTGCCTCCGAAGTCACCGGCGCGGCGCATCATCCGCTTGCCGGGGCGCCGCGATATCTGCGCGAAGGCGACTTCATCATCGGACGGCTGGCTCAGCTGATTGCCGGGCTGCAGCGTCATCGCCGACATGTGGGTCTACGTGCGCTAGCTCACGCCGGCAGGCGCTGAAACTCGGTGGAAAAGGCGTGCATCCGCCGCGCGCCGCCGTCGGTAATGACAATGGTTTCGGCGAACACGCAGCCGGTCTCGCCGTTGCGCCATTTCGGATCAAACAAATCGATGTTCATGGCGAACACCATGCCGGAGCGGAACTCGTCGCCGATGGCCTTGAGCGCGCCCTCGTCGGCGCCCTTGGCATGGTGGCGATAGCGCGGATATTCCAGCGAAGCGAGGCCATGTCCATGGATGCCGGCCTCGCAAATGCCGAAGCCGCTCGCCTCGATCGTCTCGCGCACCGCGTCCATCGCCTCCGAGATTCTGCTGCCCGGACGGAACAGATCGAGCCCGCGCTGATAGGCGGCGAGACACGCGTCGTAAATGTCGATGTAGCGCGGATCAGGTTCGCCCAGGCAGAAGGTGCGCTCGACGTGCGTGAAATAGCCGCCGTATTTGGGATGCATCTCGCAGATGATCATGTCGCCCTTCGCGAGCGGACGTATCGTCGGCACGCGGAACGGGTGCGGATAGGGATGCGCGTCGGCGGCCCAAAGAAAGAGGGTCGGCTCCTCGCCGCCGTTGGCCAGCATGGTTTCCATCATGCGGCCGTAGACTTCGCACTCCTTGACGCCCGGACGCGCCGTGTCGCGGCAAGCTTGCAGCATGAGATCGCCGATCGCTGCTGCCTTTTGCAGCACATCGATCTCCTCAGCGCTCTTCACCGTTCGCAGCTTCTCCATCATGTCGTTGAGATTGACGAGCTCGACGCCGGGCAGCCGTTCCTGGAGGCGGAGATACATGCTGTGCGGCACCCATCCGTCAGGATCGAGGGGGCCCGCAAGTCCGTCGATGCCGACTCTCGCGCCGGTGAGCCCCAGCTCGGTGAGCCGATCGGCGACGCTGTCGGCAAACGTCCCCCGCCGGGGGCGCACGTCGGCCACCCAGCTCTGCGCGCCGCGCCAATATTCTGTGAACACCGGCGAATAGATGAACGAGGTTGGCTCGCCGGCCGCAGGGAACACAAGCACGTTGAACTCGGCATTGCCGCCTATCGGACAGAGATAGCGCGCATTGGCGATGTTGAAGTCCCACATCGTCGGCCAGCCGCATAGAACCAGACATTCGAGATGGCGTGCCCGCATCTCGTTGCGCACCGCGGCCCAGCGCCGGTCGCGTTCCGCGAGCGAAAGTGTTGGATATTCAACGAGCTTGCGCATGTCGGGCCTGGAGGGCGGCGTTCAGGGCGTGGCGTCGTCCGCGTCCGCCCCGGTCTCCGCGGAGGTGGGAACGTAGGCCCGCAACTCCTTTTCGAGTGCGCGCAGCGTTTCCAGGAGCTTTGGACTGTGCAGGAACGGCTGCTCCCGGTCGGGGTCTTCGTCAGGGAAATGCCCGAAATACTGCTTCCCATCGAGCATGCTGGCCTCCGCGGACCCTGTCCGTCACGTGCGTGCGAATCACTGCACCAAGTGAATCAATGCCGCACGTTTCGCGCAACATGCTTGTGTCAACACAATCGGTCGGCGTTGCGTTGTTGCCACACTTGGACATCCACAATTATTTCACACGACGGATGTCATCCCGATGACAGCTACTCCTTGGCTGCGTGCAGGTAGGGGGGCGGGTTTTCAAACCCGCCCCTACGATTTGTAGGTTTCGGCGCTTGTGCCCCGCTTTCTGCGGGGCACAACGATTGAGGATAATCAGAACGTCGCGACACCCTTGATCGCTGCGGCTGTTTCGGCCGGCACGACCTTTCGCGCGGCGAAATCATCCCAGTTCTTGAACTTCGACTTGGCGCGCGCATCCATGATCGCCTTCGCATGCACGGGGCCGATCTTCGGAAGCTTATCGAGCTCCGCTGCCGTCGCAGTATTGAGGTTGATCTTGGTTGCGACGGGAGCGGTGGCGGCCCCGGTGGTGGAAGGCTTTGGAGCGGTCAGCGGCGTGCTCGTGACCGATGGCGTCGGCGTGGACGGCGCGGGCTTCATATCCTGGGCAAAGGCCGGCGCTGCAAGAAGCGCGACCATCAGCCCGGTGCACAGAACGGTACGGCTAGGCATGACTGCAGTTTCCTCTGTTGTGGTCCGCAGCTCGCGACGGACGCACCGAGGCGAGCAAAGCGAGCGTTGGTTTTCTCAGTCGTGGATTTCGGATGTCACCGGCGTCCGACTGATCGCTTCTTGCTTAGCGCAGGCATTTCGAACGGCGCATGGCCAACGCGTTCATCTGCTATTCACGCTGCAGCGATTCTCTCACGCCGCGCGAAGTTGTCAGGCCACGCGTCTTGCCGCAACATCGCGGCGGTAGCGACGCACCCGATCCTCATCGACCTCGACCCCGAGCCCCGGCGCGTCCGACACTTCCACGTGGCCGCGCTCGACGCGGATCGGCCGTGCGGTCATGTTCTTCGGCAAGCCCTTCATGGGAAAGCGTGAGGCCCCAGGCGATCTGCGGCAGCGCCGCGGCAATGTGCACTGCCGCGGCGCAGGCGATGCTCGATTCGCCGGTCTTGGCGGCGACATTGACCTTGAGCCCGAGCTCATCACACAAGCGGCCCGCCTGCATTACCGCACGCATGCCGCCAAGCTTGATGGTTTTCAGGCTCGCCCCGCGCACGGCGTGCTGCCGGTGAAAGCGGCGCAGGTCCTCGAGCGAATGAATGCTCTCGTCGGCCCCGATCGCGATGTCGCCGGCTGCGTTGGCAGCCGCCGCCACTGCCGCCATGCCGGCGATGTCATCGGCGCCGACGGGCTGCTCGAAGAAATCGAGGCCTGCATCCGCGACCGCGCGCACATATTGCACCGCTTGCTCCGCGCTCCAGCCCTGGTTGGCGTCGGATGAGATCAGGGAGCCTTGCCCGAGCAACACACAGATACGGCGGGTGCGTTCGGCGTCGACGAGCGGCTTGTCGATCCCCACCTTGATCTTGAAGGCCGCATAACCCTGCGTTTCTTGCTCGCGGCTTCGCGCAGGTCGGAGGCAAGCTCGCCGGTGCTGATCACGCCCAGAATGGGCATGCGGCTTCTCTGCTTGCCACCGAGGAGGGCATGGGCGGGCTGGCCGGTGGCGCGGCCGACCAGATCGTGCAGCGCCATCTCGATCGCCGCCTTGGCGGCATTGTTGGCGTACATGCGATGGCTCATCGCCTCCACAGCTCCCACAATGTCCTGTGCCGGCCGGCCCTCGACCGCCGGAGTGATGTAGGCGATGGCGGCCATCATGCTCTCGACAGTCTCGCCCGTCATGGTCGGAGCGGACGCAGCTTCGCCCCAGCCGACGACGCCGTTGTCCGCCTCCAGCCGAACGAGCACGTTATCCGCAGTCCTGATCTCCACCCCGGCCATGAAGACCGGTTTTGTCATGGGCAGGCTCACCGCAATCGGCTCGACGCGCCTGATCTTCACTTCGGATTCTCCTTTTGCAGGGCGGGCAAAGGGTGCCGCTGGATCAATGCGAGCAAAATCTGCTCTAATGCGCAAGACGAACCCTGCGCGCGAGAGCCGCATCATGCGTGTGAATGATATCCGGCCTTTCGACTTCGGCCTCGGCGAGACGGCGGACATGCTGCGCGACAGCGTGCGCGGCTTCGCCGCCGATCAGATTGCGCCGCGCGCCGGCGAGATAGACCGCAGCAACACTTTTCCCCGCGATCTTTGGCCCGAGCTTG
Organism: uncultured Alphaproteobacteria bacterium; assembly: GCA_963841105.1. GTDB lineage: Bacteria > Pseudomonadota > Alphaproteobacteria > Rhizobiales > Xanthobacteraceae > VAZQ01. The sequence continues at coordinate 162,039 of CAWJCB010000014.1, read as the reverse complement.
GCAAGCTCGGTCTGCATGGCATCACCGTGGAGGAGGAATGGGGTGGCGCCGGGCTCGGCTATCTCGAGCATTGCGTCGCCATGGAGGAAATCTCGCGCGCATCGGCTTCCGTCGGGCTCTCCTACGGCGCGCATTCGAATCTTTGCGTCAATCAGATTCGCAGGAACGGCACCGACGAGCAGAAGCGGCGCTATCTGGCGCCGCTCATCTCCGGCGAGCATGTCGGCGGCCTTGCGATGTCGGAGGCCGGCGCGGGCTCTGACGTGGTCTCGATGCGCACGCGCGCGCAGAGGAAGGGTGATCGGTACATCCTCAACGGCAGCAAGATGTGGATCACCAATGGTCCGCAGGCGGAGACGCTGGTCGTCTACGCCAAGACAGATCCCGACGCCGGCGCGCGCGGCATCACCGCCTTCCTCATAGAGAAAGGGTTCAAGGGTTTTTCGACCGCACAGAAGCTCGACAAGCTCGGCATGCGCGGCTCCGACACCAGCGAGCTGGTGTTCGAGGACTGCGAAGTGCCGCAGGAGAACGTGCTCGGAGAAGTGGGAGATGGGGTCACCATCCTGATGTCGGGGCTCGACTATGAACGGGTCGTGCTCGCCGCCGGCCCGCTCGGCATTATGGCCGCCTGCATGGACGCCGTGATGCCGTATATCCATGAGCGACAACAATTTGGCAAAGCAATCGGCGAGTTCCAGCTGGTGCAGGGCAAGGTCGCCGACATGTATGTCGCGATGAATGCCTGCAAGGCCTACGTCTATGCCGTTGCGCGAGCCTGCGATCGCGGCGAAACGACGCGCGAGGATGCGGCCGGCGCCATCCTCTACGCGGCGGAGAACGCGACGAAGCTGGCGCTCGATGCGGTTCAGCTGCTCGGCGGCAACGGCTACATCAACGATTATCCCACCGGCCGGTATCTGCGCGATGCCAAGCTTTACGAGATCGGCGCCGGCACCAGCGAGATCCGGCGCATGCTGATCGGCCGCGAATTGTTCGAGAAGACGCGGTAAGACACAGCAGCGAGGGTAACTCGCAAAAGCGCGTACCGATGATTTCGAACCAACCCCCTGCCGTCATGCCCCGCGCATCCGGTCATCCAGTAACCTCGTTTGCTGCTCGGTAGAAAGCGTCGACGACCCGCCTCAAGCGTACCCGAAGCAGCACTATTAAAGGATCGCCCGCCGAAGCGAACCACGACCACAGCACAAGGTCAGCGGCAGAGTTGTTCGTTAATTCAGGCGGAACCCGCTTTAGTCTTCCTCACCACGGGCACGCGTAACCACTCAGCATCAGCGTCGGGTTTGTCGAAGCCTCCTTCGCCGCAACCTCCAGCACCTCGTCGGAGACTGCATCGCTGTGGTTTGCTTCGTTCGTCTGGTCGCATTCGATTGCAACATCATTCATGGCATTGATCCTTTTTGGCTCGCTACCGCAGCCTTCTTCACAAACTCGCAGCGGCTATCGGTTTCCATGCTACCGAGAGCATTATGACAGGACAAGTTGATCTGGATCAATGGGGGTATTTGCCGTTTCGAGCGCGCAAGCGTGGGCGTGATAGGAAAACTGCCAGTCTCAATTCCTTCGCAGCCTGGAGGGCTACTCTCTTGCCAGCCGTGGAAGCCAGAATTCGATGTCAATCAGCGTCTCATTCACACCTGTTTGGGGACTTGCTTTGGTCGATGACCGCGCCATTCCATTAATCGTGGCGAGCCTTCCCGTGCCGCCCATGATGGGTCCAACCGTTGTTGCCGTGAGATTGCTTGCCTCGGGGTCCTGCACCGAAACAAGGGAGCCCCGCGTGAAGAATTTGTCGCCATTTTCCAGCACATAGACGCCATAGCTGGTCGCCTCTCCATTATTGTTGGTGTAGTCGGAGACACCACGCGTCCAGGATTCCACAATCCTCATCCCGTCGATCATGGGCGCATTGCTCGGATAGGTGCGATGAATCTCAAAGAGGCGGACCTGATGGCCGGCGACATCCCCGACATCGATCGTGTGCTGCCTGGTGTACTGCGTGTTCTCCGCGGCAACCTTAAAGACGAGCCGCTGTTGGGCGAGTGCCTGGTTTGCTGGTAGAGCAACAGCCAGGCACAACACTGGAAGGATCGCTGAAAGCCTGGGGACGCGGACCATGCCGATCATATCGTTCCTCCTTGAGTCACGACCAGCTCGCCATTTGCACAGTGCGTTTCAGATACGAACTTCAAGCCTCACAATTCCCACCGCAAGCTGAAGAGTAGGGCATGCGCCGCCGGCAGAGTATGAAGCACTTCACAGAACGCCACCAATTTGCGACGCCGAACCGGACCTCGATGCGGGTGGTCAACTCGCTGGGACTTGCGGCGCGTCGGGAGCAGCGTGAACATGGTGCGCCTCCAGGAAGGTGGATTATCCTAGCGAGGCTGCGGCACGTCGGCGGAGGTCGCCTCGCCTTTTGGGGCCTCAGGGTATTATTGACTTCGCCGTAGCTGGTCTTGAATGACATTCTCAAACTCAGCGAGGAGACGCTTAATCTCAATAACCTGAGCTTCTATCTCAGAGAGATCGAGTTCTTGGGGCATCGCTGATTAATACCTTCTGCGCAAGCAGCCGTTTCAGTTGCTCTTGCTGCCCCCGAAGGGCATCAATGATATTGACTGTCGTCTCTCGCATACTTGGCCGATGCCTTCTCAGATCCAGTGTCACCGCATACATATCGGATTTGGAAAAGTTGCAGACTGCGTCTGCCAACGATGACAATCCGCCCTAACACAACCACGGTGATATAGGCGACAATTCCTGACGCCGGGGAGCCATTGCTCAAATGCACCGAACACACGTCGCCTGCTGGAGACTACGGTGTGGCAACCGATGAAGAGCTCATTGAAGATTGTCGTCGGTTTGCCCGCGAAACACTTCAGTCCTTGCTTCAGCCTCCGACTTCTTGACCTCATATTGAGCCATCCGCATTCTGACCTGATGTTTGATGGCGATTGTCGCAGGAAGCTTGATTTTTCGTCCGAACCGGTGCGTGCGCATTAGGCGCTCCTGTGGCCGAGCATTGTATATAGGCATGCCTGACAGAAAATCACTTATTTCTCCTTGTGAAAGTCCATCCGCTCCCCCATATGTGAATCTACAAATGACGTCGATGCCGCAAGGCTCCGTCATTGGAAAACACCACGAGATCGAACTGGTGACGCCGGATGTACGCGCATCCTCTTTTTTCTAGCGCCGGCTCGTGCCGCGTACATTCAAATTAAACAAAATGACAAAGAACAAAGAAAACTTCGCACAAGCCGCTTGGGTGCCGACGGTTGGGGAGATCGAGTTGGCGGTAGAGCGGCTTAGCCCAAATTGGACCCGCGTTGCCCCTCGACCGCGCACCAGAGGCACAAGCTGCATTCTTCAGCGCCTGGCGCACGGCCGCTCGCACGCCGTGGTCCGGGAGATCAAATGTTCGCCCCGTCGGCTTGGTAACTCGATTAACAGCGACGACGGATTGAGTTAGGAAGCGACATTATCCGCACCATTGCGGCCTCCGCGGAACGCGCCTTCAGGTAGTGCCGTAGTTGGGATTTTTATTTGCAATAAGCGCGGCGCGAAGGAAGGCTGCGATCGCCTCCAACTCCACGGAAAAATGCCCAGCCTCATCTTGGTTCACGTCAATCGTTCCTGTGCCTGGCTGGTTAGTCGTCACGCCCGGACGGGCAAAGCGGTGGTATAGTTGGCATTGGCGAGATTCTGCAGTTCTACATCGAGCTCAACTGCCTTGACCATGAACGCGTTGCCCAGCGCTTCAAGTTTGATTCGCGCGTTCGAATTGGTTCGGGAGCGCCGAAAACTCTGTTCCGCCTTTGCAAAAAAATAGTCCGCAGTCGATTTGTTTGGCAGGAGTACCACGAGCGTATTCCTAAGGCTTTGAGTGTCCTAAACTAAGATGAATCACATGACGCCAATACTGAAAGCGCTGGTTGTCGCGACGCTGCCCAAAGGAACCGACACTCGGAGATAGGCCACATCTCGCAATCATTCTAGTCAATCCCATTAGAAATATGCGCCTATCCACTGATGGTGTCTGTATCAAATTGCTCACCCGGGAGAGACAGCAACTCGGCCATCGGTTCTAGCCTCACAGACGGTGTCATTGATCCAGTGTGGGAGGAAAGCTTCCGAAACATCTTCGAAAATTTTCACCATGCCGCGCCAATAGCTCCCAGCAGATGGCGGTCATTGCCGACCCGCGTTTCAGCGACTCGCAACCCCGCTCGCAAGAGGCCTCTTCGCCGGTCAGGCCGCCTGTTTGACAAGTCGGGCAACCTCGCGCTGCACCAAGTTGCAATAGACCCCCTTGCTTCGCACCAACATCTGCGGCGACCCCTCCTCACAGACCTGTCCCGATTGCAGCACCACGATCCGATCGAAGCTTCGCAAGGTCGATAGGCGGTGAGCAATCGCAATGACGGTCCGGCTGCCCATCAGGCGATCCAATGCCTGCCGAACAGCTTCCTCGGATTCGCTGTCAAGAGCCGAAGTCGCTTCATCGAGCAAGAGAATGGGCGCGTTCTTGAGGAAGGCGCGGGCAATGCCCAGTCGCTGGCGCTGGCCGAGGGAGAGCTTCACGCCCCGATCACCGACAATCGTCGCAAGGCCCTCGGGCAGGTTTTCTACAAAGTCGCTGCAATTGGCCGCGGCCATGGCCTTGAATACTTCCGCATCGGATGCCTGCGGTCGCCCATATCGAATGTTCTCCATGATGGAGCGGTGAAACAGTGAAATGTCCTGCGGAACGACAGCAATGGCGGCCCGCAAGCTCTCCTGCGTCACTTGCGAAATATCCTGGCCGCCGATCAGGACACACCCACCCTGCACATCGTAAAGGCGTTGCAGCAGCGCGAAGAGAGTCGATTTCCCGCAGCCTGATGGTCCGACAAGGCCCACGCGCTGGGCAGGCTCAATGTGCAGGCTGAAGTCTGTGAAGACTCTTCGGCTGTCGGGGTAAGTGAAGGCGATGCTCTCGAAGGCAACGCTGGCGCCTGGTCGCGCCAGCGATTGTGCCCGCGGCTGATCGCGCAATCGATGCGGAACGAGAAGCGTCGCGAGCGCCTCCGAGAGCCGGGCGACGTGTTGCGTAACGTCCACGAGTGCAACTGCCAGATCCCGCGTAGCGTGCAGGATGGAAAGGCCCAGCGTGCACACCAACACGACATCGCCCGCCGTGCCGACGCCCTTCTGCCAAAGCACGATAGCCCAGGCTAGGAGAGCAATGGTCAGGACGACCGTGACCGCGGCATGGAACAGTCTCAGCCTTTCCAAATATACGAGGCTCCGGTGGCGCGCGGCCATTTCCCGGTCGATGGTGGCGTCGAGACGGCTGTGCTCGCGAGCGAGGCCGCAAAACGCCCAGACCAAGGGCATATTGCCGACGACGTCGCTCATTTCACCATCGACCGCCGCCGCCCTATCGGCAAAGTCGTGATGCAGCGGCCTGCCGGCAGCGGCAAGGCGGAACATCATGAACACCAGAATCGCGGCCAGGATTATCAATGCTGCGGCCATGGCCATGCTCACGGTGGCAACGAATGCGATTGCCACGATGGTTGCCATGCACGGCGGCAAGACGTTCCACACGAACATGTTCTCGAGCGTATAGACAGCATTGGACGTTGCAGTGATCCGGCTCGTCAATGTCCCGGACATGCGATCCGCAAAGAAGCTGGGTGCATGTCCTGTGAGGTGCCGGAACAAATCGCGGCGCAGGTCGCCGGAGACGCCGACAAAGGCGGAACTGGCAATCCAGCTGGCAAGCCGCCACAAGAGATTATCCGCAGCAATCAGGCTCGCCAGAAGAAGGAATGCCGACCAAGCATGAGCAGCGCTGGCGATGCCGGCGAGACCCCCGCTCAATGTATCGACCAGGATCTTGACGCCATATTGTGCGCCCACCGAGCAGGTCACGGCGGCAACTACGGCGGTCACGATCACGGCATGGGGTACCGGTCGCGCCATGACGTAGTGTGCAAGAAACGCCAGAGGCCGATCGGCATACCGACATAAATCTTTCATACGACGTGAAGCCCCCCACCCGGCTTTCTCTGCCTTGATAGAGCCAACGCCGCGAGGACCAACATCATGCAAGCCACAAGGCGCACGCGGCATAGGTCGCAAAACGGGTTGCGAGCCGCAGTCCGGCGGTATTGCGTGCCATCATCTCACACCCTTCACGGCAACCCGGTCGCCACATGATCCTTGAATATCTCGGCATCGCGCATCATTAAGAGACTGGCGCCGGTCAAAAACCAAAGGTCGCCCGGGAGCTATGCCGGGCGACCTTTGGGACAAACTACCGGAGTGCTCCGGTTCCATTCATCGCTTGTGGGTTAACGCGTAAGGGCGCATTGTGTTCCGGTAATTAGAGTGAGCAGTTTTATACAGACTCACGCTGGTCGATGACGGCATCCTTCCTTCAATTGCGGCTTTGACATCCCATGACAAGGCGAGCTTGGCTGCGCCAATCGCAGATTTGCCATTCCTTCAAGCCGCAGCCGAGAAGCTCCGATTTCGCCGCTCCACCTGCGGTTGATTTCCGATTCCATTGGCGGTGAAATCTGCTATGATCTTCCTGCGGGAAAGGGGAGCCTTTTGAGGAAAGAGAGCGGAGTCGCTTTGAGGAAGAGAATTAAGGCCTCGTTCGATCCTAAAGTCTTTCTCGCCAACGTAGGCGAGGGAAAAACGATATCAAAATATCGGAAGGACCAAATTGTTTTTTCGCAAGGACAGGTGGCGGACGCGGTTTTTTACATTCAGCAAGGCAAGGTCAAGCTGACCGTCGTTTCCGAGCAAGGCAAGGAAGCGGTCGTTGCAGTCCTCGGCCCCGGTCAATTCTTCGGCGAAGGATGTCTCAATGGCCATCCGCGGCGCATCGCGACAACGAGGTCGATTGATGGATGCGTGATTACCCGCCTGGAGAAGGCGACCATGATCGCCACAATTCATAATGAGCCGGAATTTTCCGAGCTGTTCATGGGGTATCTATTGAGTTCGCAACAGTCGGATTGAGGAGGATCTGATCGACCAGTTGTTCAATTCAAGCGAAAAGCGCCTCGCCCGGCTTCTCCTCCTGCTTGCAAATTTCGGCAAGGAAGGCAGGCCGGAGCCGATCGTGGGGACGTTCAGTCAGGAAACCCTGGCGGAGATGATCGGCACGACCCGATCGCGGGTGAGCTTTTTCATGAACAAATTCCGCAAACTGGGCTTCATCGAATACAACGGAAAGCTTGAGGTCCATAATTCCCTGTTGAACGTCATTTTGTACGACAAGCCCGAGATCAAAACGAAAGTTGTGAGCGCTCCCGCCTAGCATCATTCTTACCATCTGCTATCGCAGAGTTTGTTTAGTTGGGTATCGTCTTAAATCGGATCATCATTTGTGCTTGATTCTGAGCTCTTTCGTAGAACCGCAATTCTTGCATGCGAGCGTGAGATCCTCGAATTTCCCGCCGAACAGAATGGGCGTGATGCGGATGATGACCATCTCAATTCCGCACTCGGGACACGCCGATGAAGCTCCTGCTTGGTGCGAGGTTTTCGGAACAACCACGTGATTTCCTTTCGCCGAAGCGACGGCAAGGAAGCTCCTGAGGTCCCGACTAACAGAATGGCCAGCGGCTTTCTTCGCCCTCAAGCTGGGGCATGATGCAGCCGCATCTCACGGAAAGAGACGAGTCGCTGCTGACCTTCGTCCCACAACACCAGCCGCACACACCGCAAGCTCTGGGCCAAGGTAAGCCGGCCGATGCCGCCGAGCTCCGGATAATCGCGCAAGACGAGTGGCAGTCGGTAGTAGGGGATACGGCTGCACAGATGATGGACGTGGTGGATGCCGATATTGGCGGTGAACCAGCCCAAGACGCCTGGCAGCTCATAATAGGAGCTGCCGCGAAGCGCCACCGCGTGTCGGTCCCAGTTCCGCTCATGCGCCCAGAGGGTATCCTCGAACTGGTGCTGGACATAGAACAGCCAGACCCCGATCGAGGCCGCGAGCAGCATGATCGGCACATGGACGAGCAGAAACGTACCGATCCCGACCAGCCATATCATTGCGGCGACGAGAGCCGCGATGGCGACGTTGGTTCCCATTGTGCTGAGCCAGAGCTGCAAACCGCCGCGCATGACGCCGAGTGGCATCCGGTGCTGCACAATGAACAGATAGGCTGGACCGACGCCGAACATGATGAACGGATGACGATAGACACGATAGCGCAAGCGACCCCATGGCGACCGAGCCAGGTACTCCCGCACGGTCAGTGTGTCGATATCGCCGATCCCACGGCGATCGAGATTGCCTGAAGTCGAGTGGTGAATGGCGTGCGTGCGTCGCCAGAAATCGTAAGGCGTGAGCGTAAGCACACCGATCACGCGCCCGACCCAGTCGTTTGCGAGACGATGACGAAAGAAGGCGCCATGACCGCAATCGTGCTGGATCATGAACAGGCGCACGAGAAAGCCGGCGGCCGGCGCCGCAAGCAGCAGGCAAGGCCAGTAGCCAAGATCGAGCGTTGCCCACATGAGAAACCAGAGCAGAGCAAACGGCACGGCCGTGATGACGACCTCGCTAATGCTGCGCGATAGGCTGGGTGCTCGATAGCGGGCAAGGATCTGCATCCAGCCGCGGGCCTCGGACGGGCGTTGGACAAAAACGGCGCTTTGGTTTTTCAACATCGCCTTTGCACCGGATTGCCTAAATGTGGGCAAAGCCCCAGAACAATCCGGTGGTTACGATCAGAATTATGGTGATCACCCCAAAATATCCGGACCTTTGTCGAGCCTGCGAATGCTGCCGTATTTCACTGACCATCTGGACTTCGCCTTGAGAGTCGCTTCGGCATAGTCTCCAGCTGTTCTAGTCGCGCGACTGGGCGGCGTCTGAGCAGAATTGATCACTATCATTAATTTCATTTCCTCCATTGCCTCTGCTGGAAAGCGGCGGTTCGCGTATCAGTTCGCCCGTGTCGAGCACCTCAAAGCCGCCCCGTAAGCAGCAGGACGACGAGAATGATCAAAATGATGCCAATGACCCCAATGCCGCCGTGACCGTAGCCGTAGCCGTAGCCGCCGAAGCGACCACTGAACCCACCGAGCAAAAAAATGATGAGGATGATTACAAGAATGAGTCCCAGCGACATGATCTTGTCTCCATTCACAAGAGGTGGGGTAAGCGCGCCCAACGCTGACTATATTAGGCGCGAGGGTTGAGCGGCGTCTGTCCAATATTGACCACTCTTTCACACTGCGCCAGATGTCCGACCCAGGAACCTGCGCGTGGCGGGATCGATTGCATTCTTGGGCAGGAGAACCCGACGCTCAGGTCGGCAACGCGCCAATTTGGATCATCATTCCGAGTGCAACATCTGTTCAAAATTGCTCATACTGCCATTGCTCTTGGACGAGGATGTTTGCGCCGCGCCTCTCGATAATCGGTCCGATCGTCCCCACGTTGTTCTTTAGTTAGGCCGATAATGAACCCACGCGTTCGATAGGTGAGGCCTGTTGCATTCGTGCGTTGCCACAGAAAGGGCGCTGAAATGTTCTCTGCAGAGCAATACCGTGCGAAAGCAGCCGAGTTCAGGTCGCTGCTCACCAACCTCGCGCGTTCGGCAAAAGAAACGAGTGAGCTCCGTAATTTGGAGCGGACGTACACCACGCTTGCCGAGAACGAAGAATGGATGACGACTAATGTTGGCATTACCATTCGACGGAGAAAAAATCGCGACAACCGTATTGGCCTTGAGCAGGATGAGGAACAAGTTTTGAGGTGCGTGGGGCCGGTCGCGCCCCGGCAGCGGAATGCCTCGGTTTGAGTTTCAGTGGTCGCATAGATTTGAGTGAGCAATACTGCACAGAGGCCGCCAAGCCCTCGCGCCTAGGAGGCAATTATGGTAGCGCACACGGTCACCGAAGCAAGATTAGCTTCGCCCAACAATCAGCCGTTCGTGGAAGTTGAAGATGGCCGGTCGCTCGCCGAGGCCATCGTGGATACTCCTTGCCTTGCTCGAAAGCTCAGGAATGCAGACCGGGCAACAACATCATCACGACAAACATAAATGCCGCAATCGCTACGGAATAATGGGACCTGGATGCAGATTGCAAGGTGAGGGCGTCGCGCGGTTGGTACGACGCGGACGAGCACAAGCGACAGACGGGGGGCGGATGATGCGCCCGGCCACGCGGTGCCGGCGCGCGAAGTAATCGAATGGCCACGGGACGCGCCTTCCAGAGGCGGAAACGTCATGAGCAGAGCGTTCGTTAAAGAGACTGACGAAGCCTTCGAGAGCTTGCCGGACCGGCCAATCTCGGCTCACCCGAACCTCGTGACGCCCGAAGGTCTCGAGCTGATCGAAGCAGCCTTGGCGCGCTTGCGTCAGGAACGCGCGGCGGCGCAGGCAGCGAGCGACCGGGCAGCCCGGGCCCGGATCGATCGGGATTTGCGGTACTGGACTTCCCGGCACTCCACCGCCCAAGTCGTTCGCGCCCCGAAGGATCCCGCCGTGGTCCATTTTGGCTGCGCGGTGACAATCGCGCGGGACGACCAGCGCCGCGAGACCTACCGCATCGTCGGCGAGGATGAGGCGGACTTAAGCCGGGGGTCCATCTCCTACATCTCGCCCGTCGCGCGGACGCTGATGGGAAAGCAGGTCGGCGACGAGGTGCGCGTGGGGAGATCCGAAGCGGAAATCCTCGAGATTAAACCTTTTCGCTGAGCACTCGACGGTCACCTTCCGCTCGCCATTGAGTTGTTGCCCATGCTTGCAATCAATGCCTTCGTAGTTAGGTGCAAGGTGTTCAATTTCAACACGAGGTAACTTAAATGACCAATCCGAACGAAAATACTCAGCAGAATCAAAGCAGCGATCAAAACAAAGGTCAGCAGCAGGGCGGGCAAGGCAAGCCGGGTCAGCAGCAACAGGGTGGCGGACATTCGAACCCTGGTCAGCAGCAAGGCGGAGGACAGCAGAAGCCCGGTCAGCAGCAGCAAGACCCCGGCAAGGGCGGCCAGCAGGGTCAGAAGCAGAGCTAATAAGAGCTAATATACGCGCTTTCGTCCGGTCGAACCCGGCGGTGTCCCCGAGGGGACGTCGTCGGCGTTCTTCATCTTGAAGGAAGCGGCCTTATGCCGAACGTCTCATTCAGTCGCGTCGTCTCGCCTTTGGCTGCTTCGCGCTGCTGATCTTGAACAATTGGGCAGCGCCGTCGTACCAGGTGCTTGACTTGAGCTTGGCAGTCTTACCCCGCGATGGACGCTTCTTGATCGCCGATGTCTTGAGCTTTGAGGTTGGATTGTCTTTTTTGGCCAATTGTCTCCCCCCTTATTAATCCATCGACCGTCTCTCGCCCGTCTTGCCGATCTATTTCCCGACTATCTTTCGCAGCGCCTCATTGATTCTGTCTTGCCAGCCCGGTCCGGCTTCTTGAAAGTAATCAAGAATGTCACGATCAATTCGCAAGGAGACAAGCTCCTTGGCATTCGGGACAATTGGAGGCTTCGGAGGAAGCTCCGCCGGCTTTGTGGTTGCCGCCTTGAACGCCGCTTCAGCCGCATCGCGTGAGCTGGTGGTTCTTCTTCGTGTCCTGTCGGCAGCCATCTTGTGTCCTCGCGCCAGCGCTTGACTTCGGCAGGCGCCAGTCTGCTCCCTCTCCCACCCGAACTCGGGCCTGCCCGAGTTCGGCACTCGAAGCTGACCCAAGTCGGAAACATCCGACTTGGGTTGGGGAGAGGGAGAGTCTCACGACTGTATGTGTCAGTGAATTGTGACTCCGCGCACCCGGTTATTCAATAACCTCATGCTCGGCCGATTGCAGTGTATTCATGAGTCATCGAGGAAGCCTCGCACCATGGAGATCGTTGCGCTCGGATTTTCCTCCATGATCCAATGGCCGGAATCTGGAATTACGCCTTCGCGGACGTTGCTGGCTGCAAACTGCATGATCTTTGCCATGGTTGTCCCAAATGACTTCTCGCCGCCGATCGCCAGCACAGGCATCGGAAGCTTGCCCCTGGCCAGGAATTGCTGGTTGTCGATGGCATCTTGGTCAAACGCTGCGAACTGCATGAAACCGGAATGCATGGCGCCTGGCATGGCGTAGAGTTGGGAGTAGTGCGTGCGGGCGGCTTCGCTGAATCGGGCAGGGGTCGCAGAAAACTCGTTCCAGAATCGGTCGAGATAGATGCGCTCCCGGCCGGCCACCAGCCTCTCCATGTCCGGCCCGCCGAAGCGAAAGTGCCAGAGCAGCGGGTTTTTGAGGATTTCCTCCCATGGCCCGATGCCAGGCAAAGGTGCGTCGATGAGAACAAAGCGCCTGAACTCGTTCAGGATGCTGCGCGGCAAACGCATAACCGACCATGTTGCCGATATCATGCGTGACCAGGTCGGCCCGGTCGATTTTCAGCTCATCGAGCACTCCGGCGACGTCGCCGGCTTGGGTCTTCTTGTCGAAGCCGCCGGCGGGCTTGGAGGAAAGGCCCATTCCTCGCAAGTCAGGCACCACCACGGTATGGTTGCGCGCAAGATCGGCCGCCAAGAGCGCCCACATGTCGCCCGTCTCGCCATAGCCGTGGAGCAAGACTACGGCGGTCCCAGCTCCACCGAAGCGCACATAAATCGAGGTGCCGTTGGTTGCTATTTCCGTGGTGCGGAATTCCGGCGGAAAGTCGAAGGCATTCATGCTCTAACGTTCGATTCAGGTCGCCGTCATTTCGGGCGCCGAAACCGATCTCGGGTTTTCCCGAGATCGGCAACCTTTAAGTGCCCAAGTCGGCTACAGCCAACTTGGGTGCGGCGAACCCGAAATCGTCAACGCGCGCGCCAGCCAATTACCTTTGCTTCGATGCGGCTGCCCGTATCCACGCTTTGCCACGCGCCGTTGCTCAATCGACACAGGAACGGAATTACATACGTACCGACGTGGTCCTCGCAAAGAAGCTCAAGTGGCCGCTCAGCCGGAGGCTCGCCTTCATGAATGAAAGCACTGATGCGCTGCTGCCGGGTTGCCATAGCCTTTCGATGTCAATCCGATGCCGCCGCGTAGCGGAGCGACCGCACAACTTCGTCTTTTTTTCTGCCGCCGGATCGTTGTATGCTTTTCACGGCCGGGGCAGGAGTGCCGGACTTCTCTGCAATCAGCCGATCCTGTTCTTCAATGATGGCGCGCGCGGGGGCGTCGCCGTCAAGGCCAGCAAGGACTTCGGTTGGCACTCTGCGATTGGAGCGTTGAGAACCGTCTTCGTAGACGACATCGAATAGGGTGAATTCAGCTCGCGTTGCCGGCTTTCGCGCCATTGTTCTTCTCTTGGTTCTTCGGTTGTTAAACGATGGGCCCGCCGCACACCGAGAGCAGCGCAGCCTTGCGTCCGGATTCAATGTTGCCTTGTGGCCCTTGCTAAGGTGACAAGGACAGGCAAGATCGCGAATGCCTGCATATATGAAGTTGCCAGGAAGAAATCAACCAGCCGCATCACGAGGACCGCAATGGCATTCAAGCCAAATTATGGACGAGATCGGGCCGACCGAGCGAGGGCGGCGCGCGCACGCAGCGAAGAGAAACAAAAAAAGAAGGACGAGAAAACTGCGTTGCGCAAAGCCGAGCGCGAAGCAGCCAAACTTCCGCCGGACGACAAACAGGACTAACCGGAAAATCAGGCTCTGGCGTCACTGTCACGCTGGTCACGCCCCCAAGCAGACGGCCCATGGCAATCAAATGACGGCTCTGCCATCCTCGATCGATCCGCGCTCGCGTGAATTCGCCGACAACGCCGCGGCCATGCAGGAGCTGGTCAAGGATCTTCGCGCCAAGGTCGATGCGGCGATGCAGGGCGGCAGCGAGGAGGCGAGGGCACGACATATCGCGCGGGGAAAATTGCCGGCGCGCGAGCGCGTCAATCTGCTGCTCGATCCCGGCACGCCGCTCCTCGAGCTCTCGCCGCTTGCGGCCTACGGCCTCTACGGCGGCGACGTCCATTCCGCCAGCCTGATCACCGGAATCGGCCGCATCAGCGGTCGCGAATGCATGATTGTCGCCAACGACGCGACCATCAAGGGCGGCACCTATTACCCGATGACCGTGAAGAAGCACCTGCGCGCTCAGGATATCGCGCGCGAAAATCATCTGCCCTGCGTCTACCTGGTCGACTCCGGCGGCGCCTTCCTGCCGCTGCAGGACGAGATTTTTCCGGACGAGCGGCATTTCGGCCGCATCTTCTACAATCAGGCGCGCATGTCGGGGTTGGGCATTCCACAGATCGCGATCGTGATGGGCTCGTGCACGGCAGGGGGGGCCTATGTGCCGGCGATGTCGGACGAGAGCATCATCGTGCGCAATCAGGGCACGATATTCCTCGGCGGGCCGCCGCTGGTGAAGGCGGCAACCGGCGAGGAGGTCAGCGCGGAGGAGTTGGGCGGCGCCGAGGTGCATAGCCGCCACTCCGGCGTGACCGATTACTACGCGACCAGCGACAGTCATGCGATTGGCATTGCGCGCCGGATCGTCGCCAATCTCAACCGCGTGAAGCAATCGTACCTGGAATTGCAGCCGGACCGCGAGCCGCTTTATCCGGCGCAGGAGATTTACGGCATCGTGCCCGCCGACCCGCGCACGCCTTACGATGTGCGCGACGTCATCGCGCGCGTGGTCGACGGATCGCAATTCGATGAGTTCAAGGCGCTGTACGGGCAGACGCTGATCTGCGGCTTCGCCCACATCCACGGCTTGCCCGTTGCCATTCTCGCGAACAACGGCATCCTGTTCAGCGAGAGCGCGCTCAAGGGCGCGCATTTCATCGAGTTGGCGAGCCAGCGCAATATCCCGCTCGTCTTCCTTCAGAACATCACCGGCTTCATGGTCGGACGCAAATATGAGGCGGGCGGCATCGCCAAGGACGGCGCCAAGATGGTCACCGCCGTCGCCACCAGCAATGTGCCGAAATACACCGTCATCATCGGCGGCAGCTATGGCGCCGGCAATTACGGGATGTGCGGGCGCGCCTATGGCCCGCGGTTCGTCTTCATGTGGCCGAACGCGCGCATCTCGGTGATCGGCGGGGAGCAGGCGGCAACGGTGCTGGGCCTCCTGCGCCAGGAGACGACCGAGGCGAGAGGGGGCACGTGGACGGCCGCGGACGACGAAGCTTTCAAGGCGCCACTGCGCGAGCAGTATGAAAGGCAGGGCCACCCGTATTACGCCACGGCCCGCATCTGGGATGACGGCATCATCGATCCCGCGGACACGCGCATGGTGCTGGGACTTGCACTTGCCGCCGGGCTCAACGCGCCTGCGCCCGAGCCGACCCGGTTCGGCATATTCCGGATGTAGCGGTGTCGCTCGTCCGGCGCTTTGAAAAGCTGCTGATCGCCAATCGCGGCGAGATCGCCTGCCGGATCATGCGCACGGCGACGCGCATGGGGTTGCGCACCGTTGCGGTTTATTCCGATGCGGATCGCAACGCCATGCATGTGGCGCTCGCGGATGAGTCGGTCGCCATCGGACCGGCGCCGGCG
Organism: uncultured Alphaproteobacteria bacterium; assembly: GCA_963841105.1. Taxonomy (GTDB): domain Bacteria; phylum Pseudomonadota; class Alphaproteobacteria; order Rhizobiales; family Xanthobacteraceae; genus VAZQ01. Next base: position 146,503 of record CAWJCB010000014.1, on the reverse strand, counting down.
AAGGAAAGCTACCTCAACATCGCCGCCATCATCGCGGCCGCGCGCAAGATCGGCGCCGAAGCCGTGCATCCCGGCTACGGCTTTCTTTCTGAGAATGCGGAATTCGCAGCCGCTTGCGCCGAAGCGGACCTGATCTTCGTGGGGCCATCGGCCGGCACCATTGCGCTCATGGGATCGAAATCGCAGGCCAAGGCGCTGATGCAGACGGCCGGCGTGCCCATTGTGCCTGGCTATCACGGCGAGGATCAGAGCCAAGGCGGCCTGGCGCAAGCGGCCGACCACATCGGTTATCCCGTGCTGGTCAAGGCCTCCGCCGGCGGCGGGGGCAGGGGAATGCGCCTCGTCCTCGCGCCCGGTGAGCTGGCCGAAGCGCTCGCCGGCGCCAAGCGCGAAGCCGCATCCGCCTTCGGTGATGATCGCGTCTTGATTGAAAAGCATATCCCCCGCCCCCGCCACATCGAGGTGCAGATATTCGGCGACAGCCACGGCAATGTCGTCTCGCTCTATGAACGCGAATGCACATTGCAGCGCCGGCACCAAAAGGTGGTCGAAGAAGCGCCTTCGATCGCCGTGACGCGCGAGCGCCGCGACGAAATGTCGGCCGCCGCCCGCGCCGCCGCCAAGGCGGTGGGTTATCTCGGCGCCGGCACAGTCGAGTTCATCGCCGATGCGGCGGGCTTCTACTTCATCGAAATGAACACCCGCCTGCAGGTCGAGCATCCCGTGACCGAGATGATCACCGGCAACGACCTGGTGGAATGGCAATTGCGCGTTGCCTTCGGCGAAAAGCTCCCCGTTGAACAGAATGCCATCAGGGCGCAAGGGCACGCCATCGAGGCTCGCGTCTATGCCGAGGACGCGGAGAAAGGCTTTCTGCCCGCAACAGGAAATATCCGCCGCTGGCGCGAGCCTGCGGGCAGCGGCATCCGCGTCGATACCGGGTTTCGCGCCGGTGATCAGGTGTCGCCGTACTACGACCCGTTGCTCGCGAAGCTGATCGTCCACGCCGATGATCGCCGGCTGGCGCTCGCCCGCATGGTCCAGGCGCTTGCGCAGTTTCAGATCGCAGGAGTGACGACCAATCTCAGGTTTCTCAGAGCGCTGCTGGAGCATCCGCAGGTCGCGCGCGGCGAGATCGATACTGAATTCATTGAACGGGAAATTTCCGCCCTGACACCCGCGGCGCCGGCGGTCACGGCGCTCGATTTGGCCGCGGCATGCGCGGCGGCGCTCGCGCGCGAGGCGCGTGAGACGAACGCGCCGCCCGCTGTTTTCAAGTCACCCTGGGATCGGACAGACGGCTGGATGCCGTATGGCCGCCGTCCGCGTCACATGGGCTTTCGTCATGGCGGGCAAAGCGCGGAAGCGGTTCTTTGGTACGGCCGCGAGGGATTGAGCATTGAGCTCGCCGGCACGCTCGTCGGCGCCCATGCGCCCTTGCGCTTTCATGCGCGCTCGGATGGCGAGCTCGAGATCAGTGTCGGGGAGGCGAGGGAAAGCGTTTTCGCTGCGTGGTCCGGCCGTGATCTTGATCTTACAACGGCACGCGGCCAGTTCCACCTGCACTGGATCGATCCGTTCGTTGGAGAAGCCGGCGAAGCCGCTGGCGCCAGCCGCATCGTCGCGCCCATGCCGGGCACCGTGATACGTATTCTCGCGGAGCCGGGAGCAGATTTGTCGGCCGGCGCGCCGCTCCTGGTGATCGAGGCCATGAAGATGGAGCACACCCTTCGTGCTCCCGCCGCCGGCCATCTGAAGGGGATCAAATGTGCCGTCGGCGACTTCGTGCAGGAGGGCGCGGAGCTTGCGGATTTCGAACCCGATAGGCTGCCCGGCGAGCAGGGTGGCGGGTAGAGCCTGCTTTCGCGAAGCCGGATGCTGAGCTGCCCCGCCGGAACCATTCATCGCTTCGTATGTTGTTTACGCGTCATAACGCATCGTGGATTGCCATGGGCTCGCAGGGCAACTACGGCGGAGGTCAAAAGGAGCATGGCACAAACGCCTCCAGCGAAGCCATGCTCTTTCTTTGTGCTGATTCTTTGTGCTGAGCTTGAGACGGGTGCCCAAAATCAGAGCGCAGGATCACTGATATGAGAGACAGCCGCTTTAGAACAGATTTCCATGGCGCAGGCGCAGATTCTGCTCCCTGGATTATTGCTGCAATTACAGCCATGGCGATTGTGGGCGGTATGGCATATGGGATGATGTCGCAGTCTGGCGTGACGAGCAGTTATCAAGTGAGCAGTCAAGCCAGCCATTCGACACGCCTGCCACCGGCGCCGGCAGCGCCGGAACAGCCGACGACGGATGGCTCGACCGCCGAAGGGTTATGAGCGACGCACATCGCCGCATTAAATGCCGGAAGGAGCAATAGCGTGTAGGGTGAGCAAAGGCGCGCGCTGCCGACAAGTTTACGCAGTCTGCGCAAGCTTGACTGCGCCGGGCCGTGCCCACGCGTCCAGAGAAAATGGCGGTCCCTGCGGCGTGCGCACGGCGCGCATTGCGCCTTTGCGCACCCTACAGCTGTGTCGATTTCATCGGAACGCGCTTTAGCGGAAGCAATCAATCAGAGCACCGGGGCGGTTCTCAGGCCGCTCGGAGAGAAGCTCAGGTCCAGGACCTTCCACTCCTTGTATTTCGCGGCGGGCAAGAAAGCATAGGGTTGACACTGACGTAACGCGCGCATGGCGGTTTGCATGAGTGCCGGCCCGTTCTCGGATGCGCTTGCCGCCACCATTGTGGGCGCCGCACCCAGCGCTCCGTCCGGCTTGAGGGAGACGCGCAGGACCACCATGAGCTTCTGAGACTCCGCGATGGCGGCCGGTGCATGCCAGCATTGTTGCAGATGCGCCTTGAACGCCGCAATTTCCTTCTGCGAAAGATTTGCCGATACCCCGGTCAACTCGAAAGCGTTTGCCGTTACGGGACTAAGCGCCGAGTCGAGCCAGCTGCTCCCGGGTTGAAGTTGGGGGAGGGCCGCCGATGGTGTAGGTGCTGCCTGCTCGGCTTGCTGCGCTGACTGGGGTACCGCGTGCTCGCTTTGCGCGCCCGATGTTTGCTGGGACTGCTGCGCTTGCTGGGACTGCTGCGCTTTCTCCTGAGGCTGCGGCTTCGGGACAGACTGCGGCTCCGATTGCTCGGACGCCGAAGGTTCCGTGGCGTCGGTCTTCCCCAGCTTCGCAAGCTCCTCCGGCGAAACAAGCTCCACTGCAATTGGAGTCTCTGGACTGTTTGCGAGCGGCTGCGCGCCATGCAATGCGGCGAGAGCCCAGAACAGCCCATGTGCAACAGCGGAAATGGTAAGCGTGGTGCGCACGAATTCTGCCAAGCCCGATTTCAAGATGAGCGAAAGCGGCTGCTAGCTCAAGCTCAACCGATGATATGCCTTCCGGGCGCCAGCGTGGCGTCCATTGCATGCGTCGGCAGTTTTTCTCCGCGGGTGTGACGGATCTGCCGCACTCGGCGATTGCTTCATGCTGTGTGGGCTTAACGCGGCCAAACGTGTACCTTGGAAGCCTTCATGACGAGGGTGAAGCAATGACCATGGGAACGCCGAGCCGGCGTTGCGTGCTCGCCGGCGCTGCTGCTCTCGCTGCGAGCGCGCCGTTACGGAGCGCGAGAGCCTATCCCGATCGTTCCATCACCTTGATTGTTCCATTTGCCGCAGGCGGATCGACCGATATCCTGGCGCGCCTCGTATCCGAGCGCTTGCAGCGGTCGCTCAAACAGCCCGTCGTGGTCGAGAATCGCACCGGCGCTTCCGGGAACATCGGCACAGCCGCGGTGGCTCGATCGGCGCCCGACGGTTACTCCTTTCTCTTCAATACCATGAGCGTGCACACGATAAATCACGCGCTGTTTGCCGCGATGCCCTTTGACGGCGTCGAGGATTTTTCTGCCATAACCCTGCTTGCTTATGTGACCAATACGATGGTGACGCATCCATCCGTCCCCGCAACAAACGTTTCGGAATTCATCGCCTATGCCAGGCAGAATCCCGGAATCATTGCGTATGCATCAGCAGGAGCGGGTTCGACGAATCATCTCTGCGGCGCCTTGTTGGAAAAAATTGCCGGCGTTTCGATGGTGCATGTGCCATATCGCGGCGGAGCGCCGGCTATTGCCGACACCGTAGCCGGTCAGACGCAGCTCATGTTCACAGCCGGGACGCAGAGCCTCGAACATGTGAAAGCCGGAAAGCTGAAGCTTCTGGCCGTTACTGAAGGCAAGCGGTCATCGCTCCTGCCCAACGTGCCAACCGTGGCGGAGAGCCTGCCAGGTTACGAGATGGCGGTGTGGTATGGCGCTTATGGCCCCGCCGGCATGGCGAAGGACATTGTCGCGCAGCTGAACGCGGAGATCGGCAGGATTTTGTCGCTGCCGGACGTCAAGGAGCGGATGGCGGCGATTGCGGTGGAGACGACAACCTCGACGCCCGAAGAGCTCACAGAGCTGACGCGTGCCGATGCGCAGAAGTGGGGAAGGATCATCAAGCAGCTTGGGCTTGCGCTGCAATAAGCGGGGCGGCCGATCGCAGAAGTTGGCGGAGAGGGAAGGGATTCGAACCCCCGACACGGTTGCCCCGTGTACCGCATCTGCGGCGCCTTAAGCCACTCAGCCACCTCTCCCCGTTCCTGTTGGTAGGCGTCAGAGGTTAGGATTGCGTGAACGCCGTATGCTTGGGACAGAAGAGCTCAGAGAGCGGTGAAGTCGTCCTCACCGCGGCCGATTGGGCGGCTGTTTAGCCTTTGGCAAAAAAAAGCAACGCAATGAGGATAAGGACTGCAGCGAGAACAATCATCGTGAGCAGGGTCGTGCTCATGTAGCGCGTTATGTGGCCGCGCCCGAGGCGACGCAACTTAAGAGTTTGTAACGCGTCAGCAGGCCACACCGAGCTCGCTCTGTGCTTTTCTGACCAGGATTTAATGGTAGTGCTCTCTGATTGCATCGGCGAAGTGCGGGCACTAGCGTGCGGGTGTGCACAATCGATGGAGCAGCCCCATGGCATTGAGCGTCATCAGCAACAGCTTCAAGGACGGCGACTATCTCACCGCTGAGCATATCCTGTCGGCTGATTTCGGCTTCGGCTGCGCGGGAGGCAACAAGTCGCCGCACCTGAAATGGTCCGGCGCGCCTGACGGGACCAGGAGCTTCGCGGTGACCTGCTTCGACCCGGATGCGCCGACCGGCAGCGGATTTTGGCACTGGCTGGTGGTGAACATTCCCGCTGATGTGACGGAGCTTGCACTGGATGCCGGGAATCGCAATGCGCCGAAGCTGCCGAAGGGCGCGTTGCAGACGCGGACGGATTTCGGCGCTCCGGGTTACGGCGGCCCATGCCCGCCACCCGGCGATCATCCGCATCGATATCTGTTCACGGTATTCGCGGTCGGAGCTGAAAGTTTACAGGTCACCGCTGATACCTCCGCGGCGATCGTAGGCTTTCAACTGCACTTCAACACGCTGGCCAAGGCGGCCATCATGGGTCTGTACAAGCGCTCATGAGATTGCCTGAGTTTGCCGGGATACGTAACAGGGGTAGGGATGAGCGATCAAGGCGCCGGGTTTGCTTGACTATCAGTCGGGCCTTCCTCACCGGCTAGATTGTCCGTTAAGGAACTTGTTGCCATACAGGTGGTTCCAGATAACGTCCGCGCTGAATCGGGGAGACGATGCAATGACAAAAGAACTTGAAGAGCTCGTTGAGCGTGCTCGCAAAATCGAGATGACCCCCGATCAGGTCACGGCGCAACGCCAGAGCTTTGCGTACGGTAACACCCATATCGAGAACGACAGGATCACGCGGGAGATGGTCGCTGAGGTTGATCGGAAAATCGAGCTCGGCAAGTAATGCCCGCGCGTGACCGATGATCGGCACAGCCACGCGGAAGATGCGCAGCTTCTAAGCGATCCCGACGAGATTGCGCGTAGAGAGGCGGAGAACGGACTTCGCCAATTCAATCTCGCCCTTCAGTTTGTCCGCTCGTATGTGAAGGACAAGGATCGCCCGTTTAAGTTACGGACGGGGCCGATTTTGCAACTGCACAAAGCTACCCTTGATGGACTTCACCGGCTGGCGGGGACATACCGCAACACGCCCGTCACGATCGTCGGTAGCCGCCATCAGCCGCCGGAGGCCGCCTTCGTTGCCGATGAAGTCCAGTCGATGTGTGAGTATGTCAATGACAACTGGGCGGCGAAAAGCGCAGCGCACCTTGCGGCTTATGTGCTATGGAAGATGAATTGGATTCATCCCTTTGCAGATGGGAATGGCCGCACTGCAAGAGCGGTCTCCTATGTGGTGTTCAGCGTTAAGCTCGATAGCCTCTTGCCAGGGACGCCTACCATTCCTGAGCAGATAGCCGACGACAAGCAGCCTTATTACAAAGCCCTCGAACTCGCAGACATCGCCTGGGCATCCGATCGCATTGACGTATCGGCTCTCGAAACGCTGCTTAGCAATATGCTCGCCGTTCAGCTTCTTAATGCTACGAAGGAAGCGTCAGGCGAGCACTAAGACGTAAGCGATGGCCCTCCAACTCGGATCGCGTATTGTCGGAGCTCGTGCCCGGGAGGTGTCCTGAGGTCGGCCCTGCGACTCATAATGTTCCTTCGGCCGCGTTCGGGATCGGTGCCGTGCTCATATGTCCAGATCCACCAAAGCCGCGGGCGCGTGGGCATGGCGCGCGCAATCGGTGGCGTTGATGCGTGGTTTCGGATTGGCGCCTTTGCCAAACGCTACCGCCTGCGCTGTCCGCCGCGCCGCCGGTCAACGCGCCATGAGCACCGGTATGGTTGCGTTTGCCAGGATGTGCCGGGTGGCGCCGCCGAATATCATCTGCCGCAATCTGCTCTGGGTGTAGGCGCCCTTGATCAGCAGGTCGCAGTTTTGCGCCGCTGCGTTGGCGAGGATCGCCTCACCGGTGCTGCGGCCCGCGGGTGAAACCGTGATCGGCTCGCAGGCCACACCGTAGCGGGCCAGATAGCGGGCGAGTTGCTCACCGCTCGGCCCCGGAACGGTTCCGCCCTGCACGGTGAGAACGACGACGCGACTGGCGCGTTTGAGGAGAGGCATCGCAAGCGCTGTCGTTCTCGCCTGCTCGGTGCTGCAGTTCCAGGCGACGAGAATATTCTCGCCCAGCCGCTGGGGTGGCGCGGGCGGCGCCAGCAAAACGGGACGGCCGGCTTCGAACAGCGCCGCTTCAATCGTGGCCATGCTCGGGCGCAAACCCCGGCGAAGCGCCGGACGACCCGAGACGATGACATCGAAGATGCGGCCGTAGCTGCCGACGAAAGCATCGCCGTCCGGGACGTCGTCCAACCAGTCGAACGACAGGGCGGCTTCTGTCTTCGTTGCTCTCGGTACGCCGTGGTCGCTCATGAATTTCGCGAAGAGGCGTCGCGCTTCCTTCGCCATCTCGGCGTCGTGCTCCCTCACCTCGATGGGCAGGGGGATTTCGGAATCCAGCGCATAGATCTCGACCATTGCCGGAAACAGCGCGAAGCCTTCCAGGTAAGCATCGAGCTTGCGCGCAAGAAGAAGCGCCGTCTGCAACAGCGACGCTGTCAGCTCATGTTGCTCGGTCGGAACGAGAATGGTCTTCATGTTGGGCGGCCTCAGGCTATCCAGCTTACCCATTATAGCCCGCAACGCCGGCAAGCGAGAGCGGCTCGCCGCCACGAGGCGCCTCCCTTGAGGGCTCCGCGCCCGCGCGATGCCAGCCCTGCACATCGGCGCTCTTCCCTGGCGCCGCTGGGAGATTTACCGCACATTGCAGGCCTGACCGGCGTCCGCCGTTCACTGAGATTTTGGTCGCGACGCCGGAGAGTGAATGCAGCAACAAAAGAGCGACCTCGTCTCACCGTCCGGCCCGCTGCCCGGGCGGTGGGTGCTGAGCCACGGCGAGATTCGGACCATCGTATTCGGCCTCATGCTGGCGATGTTCCTCGCGGCGCTCAACCAAACAATCGTCGCCACCGCGCTGCCGACCATCGGCCGCAGCTTTGGCGATTTCGAGCTGTTGCCGTGGGTGGTCACGGCCTATCTGCTGACCGCTACCGTCGTCGCTCCACTTTACGGCAAGCTCAGCGACATCTATGGGCGCCGCGCCATGATGCTGGCCGGCATCGGCATCTTCATCGCTGGCTCGGCCGCCTGCGCCGCGCGCGGGCGACATGATCCTGCTCATCCTCGGCCGCGGGCTCCAAGGCCTTGGCGGGGGTGGCATCCTGCCGCTGGCGCAGGCGATCCTTGCCGACGCCGTCGCGCCGCGCGAACGGGGCCGCTACCAGGCCTATATGGGCAGCGTCTGGGTTACCGCGGGGCTCTCCGGCCCGGTCCTCGGCGGCATTCTGTCCGAGTATTTCCACTGGTCCGTTATCTTCTGGGTCAATGTTCCGGTCGGGTTGCTCGCGGCGCTCATGGCGCAGAACAGCCTCAAGCGTTTGCCGCGGCATGAACGCAAGCACAAGCTCGACCTGATCGGCGCCGCATTGATGATGGCCGCTGCGATTCCCATGCTGCTGGCGCTCACGTGGGGTGGAACGCGCTACCCATGGCTGTCGCCCGCCATTGCCGGGCTCGTCGTGACGGCAGCCGCTTTTTCCATGCTCTTTGCCTGGCGGCTGGCCCAGGCGTCGGAACCCTTTCTCCCTCTGCCCGTGCTGGCCAATCCGGTGATGCGCATGGGCAGCGCCTGCACGGCGTTCTCACAAGGGGTGGTCGTGGGGCTGACGATCTTCCTGCCACTGTATTATGAGGTCGTGCATCAATATTCAGCGAGCGATTCCGGCCTTGCGCTCATCCCCATTGTGGTGATGTTGACGCCCGGCTCGATTCTCGCCGGTCGCGCGATGATGCACCTCGATCACTACAAGCGCGTGCCGATATTCGGCCTTGTATTTGCGATCGCGGCCCTCGCGCTGCTCGTATGGAATCCGGCCCTGTCGCCGGTCGCAGTGGCCGTGATTCTCAGTATCGTCGCCTTCGGGATCGGCACGACCTACCCCGTCGGCACGGTATCGATTCAAAATGCGGTTTCGCGCTATCAGGTAGGCGCCGCGATGGGGGGGATGAACTTCTTCCGAGGTTTGGCCGCGGCTTTCATCGTCGCGGTCATGGGCGCCATCGTGCTCGGCGGCATCGGGGTGGCGCCCACGCGCGCGAGCGGGGCCGCGGGCCTCGCCGTCGCGGCGCATGCGGCCGGAGGCGATTTGGCGCACGTCTTCCGTGGCGTGTTTGCGGTCGGTGTGCTCTGTCTCATTGCGAGCCTGTTCGCGCTCCTCCGCATGGAGGAGCGTCCATTGCGCGGACGCAGCGAGGATACCCCGCCGCCGGTCGCGTAGCCCGGATGAGCCAACGGGTCCGCGCAAGCGCGGCCCGATGACAGGCTACGCGATATCCGGGGATCCCCGCATTTCGCTTTTGACGCGTCGTAGACGCGCGTGAACGCGCGCATGGCTCAATGCGGGCTACAGGATCGCTACTTATCATTCATCGAGCGGACATAGGCCCAGATTGCCTCTATCTGCTCGGGCTCCAGCGCGCCTCGCCATGGCGGCATTTGATTTTTTCCATTGAGAACAGAATTGCTGAACCGCGCGTGGTCCTCGGGCCGCAAACGGCGGAGGTCGAATGTCACCGCGCCGCTTGTATTGCGCAACTCGTCACCGTGGCAGGTGGAGCAATAATCGGCGTAAAGACGCTCACCCGCGGCGACCTTGCCGCCTTCGGCGGCAAGGCTTGATGCAGCATGGCTTGACGCAACAAGGCTTGACGCAACAAGGCTTGACGCAACAAGGCTTGATGCAACAGGGCTCGATGCAGCCAGAAATAATCCGAGGGCTGTCAAACGTGATCTCACTCCTCGAAAAGCCTGAATGTCCACAGGGTCCCGCCCGCGGGCACCTTGGCAAGCCGAGGATCGCCGGATTTCAGCGCGTAGACACCGCCGATGCCGCTGGTGACGGTGACGTATTGCTTGCCGTCCCTTTCCCACGTGATCGGCTGTCCGACGACGCCGGACGGCATCTGGAACTGCCACAATACCTTGCCATTCTCGCTATCCGCGGCGAAGAACTCGCCGGTGAGCTGCCCGGTGAAGACCAGGCCGCCGGCGGTCACCATGGTGCCGGCGATGTTGGGGCTTGCGAACGGCACCTGCCACTTCGCCTTGCCCGTGAGCGGGTCGATGGCGCGCAGATGCCCGCGCACATCCGGATCATAGGCGCCGGGAAATTTTACGCCGTAGTGCGGCTGGCCGGCCTTAAGGTTGGCGGCCTGCTCGGCCGGCAGGGTTTCGTAATTCATGCCGAAGTCGAGCGTGTTGACGTAGAGCAGCCGCGTTGTCGGGTCATATGACATCGGCGCCCAGTTCTTGCCGCCTCCGACCGCCGGATAGACCAGGAATTTTCCGCCTTCGGCGACAACGGTCTGCGTGATCTCGCTCCACACTGGCCGTCCGGTTTTCATGTCGATGCGATCGGCCCAGTTCACTTTCACGAACTTGTTGGCGGCAAGGAGCTTTCCGGTCGACCGTTCGAGCACGTACAGAAACCCGTTACGGTTTGCCTGCATGATGACCTTGCGGGGAGCCCCGTCGATGGTCAGCTCGGCGTGGATGAGCTCATTGACGCCGTCGTAATCGAACGGGTCATTGGGCGTCATCTGATAGTACCAGACGGGCTTGCCATCCTTGGGATGGAAGGCGACGATCGAGTTGGTGTGAAGGTTGTCGCCCTTGCGGTTCAATGGATTCCACGGAGCGGGATTGCCAATGCCCCAGAACACGAGATCGAGCTCGGGGTCATAGGAGCCTGTCACCCAGGTGCTGCCGCCGCCAGTCATTCCTGTATCGCCGGGCCAGGTTTCGGAGCCGGGTTCGCCCTTTTCAGGAATTGTATAGGTGCGCCAGACCTGCTTTCCGGTCTGCGCATCGAACCCTTCAAGGTAGCCACGTACACCGTATTCGGCCCCGGAAACGCCGGCGATGACGACCCCGTTAGCCACCAGCGGGGCCACCGTCATCGAATAGCCGTCCTTGGGATCGGACGACTTGGTGCGCCAGACTTCCTTGCCGGTCTTGATATCGAGTGCGATCACGTGCGCGTCGAGCGTGGTGCGATAGAGCTTTCCATCGAACAGTGCTCCACCGCGATTGACGATCCCACAGCAGACCACGCGCGTCGTCTCGGGCGGGTATTCGATCAACGCCCGCCAGACTTCTTTTCCGGTGATCGCATCGACTGCCACGGTCTTCTCGTGGTCGGTGAGATAGATGACGCCGTCCTTCACCAGGGCCTGCGCCTCCAGCCCCCGGTTGTCCGACATGCTGTAGGCCCAGGCCGGCACCAGCCGTTTGACATTGCCGCGATTGATCTGGGTCAGCGGACTGTAGCGGTGCTGTGCGTATCCCATCCCATAGGTGAGCACGTCGCCTGGTGTCGCAGCATCGTTCTTGAGCTCGTCGGCTGTCTGCGCATTGGCCATGACCGGAAGCGCAACACTCAGGAGCAAAGCCGCAGTCAATTTTCTTGTCATGCTGGTTTCCTCTCTCTTGGACGCGGTTGTGTGCAGAAGGGAAGCAATGCATCGATTGCAGTGACTGGAGTTATCGGTCGAGAGATCGCACAACTATCCGTCATGACCGGACTTGTTCCGGTCATCCACGACTTGGTTCGCGGCAAGATTAGACGTGGATGGCCGTGACAAGCACGGCCATGACGGCAAGAAGTTGGCTTCAGCGCCGCGACCTGCATCGTCTACGTTCAGGCTTTCAACGCTTCCAGCACCCGCTCCGGCGTGAACGGGAGATGCCGCAGGCGCTTGCCTGAAAGCCGGAAGAAAGCATTGGAGATGGCGCCGGCAATGAACGGGTTGCCGATCTCGCCAAGGCCCGTGGGGCGCGTATCGACGTTGACGAACTGCACCTTGATCTCGTCCGGCAGGTCAGACATCCGCATGACGTTGTAGTCGTGGAAGTTCGATTGCTGGACGATGCCGTCCTTGATCGAAACCCGCTCGTGCAGCACGCTCGACAAGCCGTAAGTGATCGCACTCTCGACGTTGGCCCTGGCCGCGGCGGGCTGCACAATCACGCCGCCATCGACCGCCAGCCAGACCTTGTGAACGCGGATCTTGCCCGTGGTCTTGTCACAGGAGAATCTCGACGGCACCGGCGCCAAGCGACCCTGATCGCTCCGTGATCGAGATGCCGACTGCGCGGCCCTCCGGCCGCGGCGCCTTGTAATCGGATATTTGCGCCAGGGTCTCGAACACCTTGCGCGTCTTGGGTCCTGCGCCCATGCGCTCAAACCGGAACGCAATGGGGTCCATGCCCTGATCGGCCGCCATCTGATCGACGAAGCTCTCGATGGCGAACGTGTTGAACACATGGCCGACGGCGCGCCAATGCTTGAGCTTGATGCCATGGGAAACGCCGCGCCGCTCGATATGCTGGTTCGGCACCCCATAGTATGGGATCTTGATCCCGGTGATGAGGAGAAACTCTCCATCGCCGACAACACAGTGTTTCCACCCCGTGACATTCCCGCTCGCATCGGTGGCAGCCTCCAGGCATTGGAACGACTGCGGACGGAACATGCCTTGGGCGATGTCCTCCTCGCGCGTCCAGATCAGCTTCACTGGACGGCGCACCTCCTTGGCGATGAGCGCACACTCCGCGGCGTAATCGCCGATGGAGCGGCGGCCGAAGCCGCCGCCCATGTAGCACTGGTGGAAATCCACCTGCTCCTGCGGGATGCCAAGCGCCTTTGCCACCGCCTTGCGCGATTCATCCGGTGCTTGACTGCCTTCCCAGACCTCGGCCCGCTCGCCCGTCGCACTGAGGCGAACCACGGCGTTCAAAGGCTCCATCTGGGCGTGATAGCCGTAGTCGCTGCGGAACTCGGCCTGGTACGTCTTGGCCGCGCTCGCGAACGCTGCCTTCACGTCACCCTTCTCTTCGAGCTTCGCCACCTTGGCATTGGGATCGTCATGGAGCTTGACGTAGTCCGCGAGCGCCTTCTCCGAGTCGAAGCCATCTGCTTTCGCCTTGGCCCAGGTCACCTTCAGCGCATCGCGGCCGGCCTTGGCGCTCTCGAAGTGATCGGCAACGACAGCCAGGCCGTTAGGAAGCTTGACGACGGCGATGATGCCTTTCCGCGCTTTGATCTCCGCGTCATTCCAGTTTTCTGGAGCCGCGCCGGACTGATCCTGCTTTCCCGCATCCCAGATGCCAGGCTGCGCGCTATGCACGGGGGAATGCAGCGTCGACGCATAGACCATGCCCGGCAGTTTCACATCGATGGCGTATTGCGCCGTGCCGTTGACCTTGGCGGGAATGTCGCGCCGCGGAACCGAGTTGCCGATGAGACGGAATTGCGTGCGTTCCTTGAGCTCCTTCGGGTCGACCACCGGCAGTGCCGCGGGGATCGTGCCGAATGCGGCGATCTCGCCATATGTCAGGCGCTGACCACCCGCAGGGTTGACCACGACGCTCGGCTCAGTCTTGAGACCGGCAGGATCGACTCCCCACTTTTGCGCGGCATTCGCGACCAGCACCTTGCGAACTTGGGCGCCGGCCATGCGCAGCTGGGTATAATACAGCTGCACGGCGCGGCTGCCGACGATCCACATCAACTGCTCGGTGCCGAACGGATCCTTGTAGCCATAAACCTTCGGGTCGGCCGGGACCCACTCGATCGCGACCTTCGACCAATCCGCGTCCATTTCCTCCGCAACGATGAGCGGCAATGACGTCATGGAGCCCTGGCCCATCTCCGCTCCGGCGCTGAGAATGGTGATCGTGCCGTCCGGAGCAATTCTGACCCAGGGTGTGACGGGTGCATTGGCGAGCGCGGCCGCATGCGCCTGCGACATCAGTCGCGGGCCGTCATTGCCGATGGCGATGCAGAACGTCATGCCGCCAAGACCCGCGAGCACGTGCCGGCGCGAAACCTCGGTCCTGATCATCACTCAGCCCTCCCTGGCGGCGCGTTCGATGGCGGCAATGATGCGGTGATACGTGCCGCAACGGCAGATGTTGCCATCCATATGCGCGATGATGTCGGCGCGACTTGGCGAACGATTCTTTGCAAGAAGCTCAGCCGCCTTCATGATCTGGCCGGATTGGCAGTAGCCGCACTGAGGCACCTCTTCGGCAATCCATGCCTTCTGCAGAGGATGCGACGAGCTCGGCGAGAGGCCTTCGATGGTGACAACGCTTTTTCCTGCGACGGCGCTTAGCTCGGTCTGGCACGCGCGCTGGGCTGCGCCATCGATGTGAACGGTGCAAGCGCCGCAGAGACCCGCACCACAACCATATTTGGTGCCGGTCAGACCGGCATGGTCGCGAATCGCCCAGAACAGCGGAGTGCCGGGATCGGCATCGATTGCGACTTGTCGGTTATTCAAGGTGAACGAAACCATGTCTCCTCCCTCTCACGACGTGAGCCCATGATGATTGTTTGCTTGCAACCTCAGTCGCACCCGCGGCGCGCTCGGCGCCTGCCGATACATGCGAGTCATGCTCCAGTGAAAGTGAACACTAGCAAAGTGCAACGGTCATGTCGTGGCCTCCATCATGGCCCGCAATTCGCTGGTGACATCGGGCATGATCCCGAACCACGCACGGAAGGCGGGGCGCGCCTGATGCAGCAACATGCCAAGTCCATTGACCGTCGCATTGCCGCGGCTGCGGGCCGCGGCCAGCAGCGGCGTCTCGCGCGGGATGTAGACGATATCGGAAACCAGCGCGCTCGCCGGCAGCAGATCGAGGCAAAGATCCAGGGGAGATTCGCCGATCATGCCCTGATTGGTCGTGTTGACCAACATGGCGGCGCCGTCGAGCGCGCGCTCCCGGTGCTCCCATGCGATGGTCGTGATGGGGCCGCCTAGGTCTCGCTCGAGCCTCTTCGCGCGCGCCGGAGTGCGGTTCACCAGCCGGATTTCCCGCGCCCCTTGCTCGACAAAAGCGATGATGACTGCGCGCGCGGCTCCGCCGGCGCCGATGACGGCGATCGGACCAGTGTCAGCGCGCCAATTCGGCTGTGCTTCGCGCACGCTCTCGATGTAGCCGAACGCATCGTGATTGAAGCCCGCCAGCGAGCCGTCCGGGCGGACCACGACGCAGTTCACCGCGCCGATGCTTTGCGCCAGCGGATCGACCGTATCGACGAAGTCAAGCGCTGTCTGCTTGTGCGGAATAGTCAGGTTGCAGCCGGCAAATCCGAGCGCCGGAAGCGCCCGCAAAGCCGCGTTCAATTTTTCAGGTGGGATGGCCAGGGGTAGATAAGCGCCGGCAAGGCCATGCCGGGCCAGCCAATAATTGTGCAGCTTGGGCGAGCGCGAATGCATCACCGGGCAGCCCATGACACCGGCAAGCAGGAATCGCTCGGCATGAGTCATGGCTCAAGTGCGTCTCATTGAAGTGAAACCGGCGCGATCGGCATACTCTGCCTGCTCCCTCCCCCCTTGTGGGAGAGGGTTGGGGAGGGGGGTCACGCGATCAGCAATGCTGGTGCTTCTGTCCCAGAACCCCCACCCCCGACCCCTCCCCACAAGGGGGAGGGGAGCACGCAAACATCCAAGCTTGTCGCTTACTGCATCATCGTCGCGTGTTAGATCAGCCTGACGTTCTTCAGCGGCAGATTGCGCACGGGCTTTCCTGTCGCTGCACGGATCGCATTGAGCACGGCAGGGGCGACGACGCAGATAGTCGGCTCACCGACCCCGCCCCAGAAATCGTGCGTCGGGACGAGCACCGTCTCCACTTTCGGCATCTCGGCAAGGCGCATGATCTGATAGGTGTCGAAGTTCAGGTCCACCATGCGCCCATCCTTCACCCGGCACTCGCCGTAAAGCGTCGCCGTGAGGCCATAGGCAACGGAACCCTCCACCTGCGCCGCGATCTGGTCCGGATTGACAGCATGGCCGCAATCGAGCGCCAGCACCATGCGGTGCACCTTGAGCTCGCCGCGATCGCTTACCGAGACTTCCGCCACGGCAGCCGAGTAGCTGCCATAGCCCATGAACTGCGCAATCCCGCGATGCACGCCGAGAGGCAGGGGCCTACCCCAGCCGCCTCTCTCCGCCGCCGCGTTGAGCACGGCAAGGTGCTTGGGATGTTTGCTCATGAGGGCGCGGCGAAACTCGAGCGGGTCTTTCCCGGCGGCCCGCGCCACTTCGTCCATGAAGCATTCCATATACACGGCGTTCTGGTTGGTGTTGACGCCACGCCAGGGTCCGACCGGCACATGCGTATTGCGCATTGCGTATTCGATGCGCAGGTTGGGAATGCTGTAGCCGAGCTCCGCGTCGCCAGGCTGCTCGTAATAGCCCTGCAGCTGCCGCATATCCCTGCCTGCCACAATGCCCGCGGGATTCAAGGTGGCGTTGATCGATTGCCCGGAAACCCGAACGTGCAAGGCGGTGAGATTGCCATCCGCGTCCAGCCCTGCAGAAAGGCGGCATTGCGAGATGGGCCGATAAAAGTCATGCGCCTGATCTTCCTCGCGGCTCCAGATCAGCTTGATCGGAACATTCGGAAACTGCTTCGCGATGGCGACGGCCTGGTGCACGTAATCCTGCGTGCCACCACGCCGCCCGAAGCCACCGCCGAGATCGTGCCGGTGCACCTCGCAGTTGGCCAGCGGTATTCCCGAAGCCTCCGACAAGGCGGCGAGCGAGGCTTCGGCATTCTGCGTGGCGACCCACACTTCGGCCCTGTCGCCGGAAAGCCTCACCGTCGCATTCATGACCTCCATGCAGGCATGTGCGAGAAAGGGCGTGCCGTAGACGGCTTCAACTTTCTTCGCGGCGGCGGCGATTGCCGCAAGCGCGTTCCCGTTCTGGCGCTCGCCGTTGGTGGCCGATGCGGTCAGCCCCTCCTTGAGGTGCTCGGCAATGGTTGCATCCGACTGCGCAGCGCTCGCGCCTTCCTCCCAGACAATGGGAAGCGCATCGAGTGCCGTCTTTGCCCGCCACCATGTATCCGCTACCACGGCCACGGCGCTGTCGTTCACCTTGACGGTTCGGCGCACACCGCGCATGCCCGCGATCTTGGCTTCGTCGTAGCTCTTCAACCTGCCGCCGAACACCGGACAATCCTTGATCGCGGCGCACAGCATCCCCGGCAGGTTGACGTCGATCGCGTAAACCTTGCTGCCGTCGAGCTTGTCGTCCGTGTCGAGGCGCTTTAGAGCCTTGCCCGCGATCTTCCAGTCTTTCGCATCTTTCAACTTGATGCTTTTGGGATCGGGAGGCGCCAGCTTGGCCGCGGCATCAGCGACCTTACCGTAGCTTGTTGATCGCTTTGACGCGGCATGCGCGATCACCCCATCAGAAACCGTGAGCTCGCCGATCGGCACCTTCCATTCGTCGGCCGCGGCCTGCATCAGCATCATTCGCGCCGCCGCGCCGCCTTGACGGACATACTCCTGCGAGCTGCGGATGCCGCGGCTGCCGCCTGTGCCCATTTCGCCCCACGCTCGCTTGCGCGCAAGGTTGGCGCCGGGCGTAACCTGCTCGGTCGTGACTTTCTTCCAGTCGCATTCGAGCTCTTCGGCCACCAGCTGCGCGAGCCCGGTAAGTGTGCCTTGCCCCATTTCGGACCGTGCGATTCGGATCACACATGTATCGTCTGGCTTGATCGCGACCCACACGTTTATCTCAGCCGTCGCTTGCGCCGCCGCCGGGCTGACGCCGAACGGAACACGCATGCCAAGCGCGAGCCCGCCGCCCGCCGCCGCGGAGGCGACAATGAAATTGCGGCGTGAAAGCTTCATGGTCTTGCCGCGGATTGCTTCGTTCACGACGAACCTCCCTCGAGGCTAGATTTTGGACGGGTCGTTGGCAGCGAGATGCACGGCCGTGCGGATGCGCTGGTAGGTCCCGCATCGGCAAACATTGGTCATCGCCTCGTCGATGTCCTTGTCCGTCGGCTTCGGCGTTCTCTTAAGCAGCGCGGCCGCTGCCATGATCTGACCGGACTGGCAGTAGCCGCATTGGGGCACATCGATCGACGCCCAGGCTTTCTGCACGGGGTGCGACCGGTTGGGGGATAGTCCTTCGATGGTAACGATCCTGTCCGTAGCGGCCACGTCGCCAACCCGGATCGAGCATGAGCGCTGAACTTCGTCGTTGATGTGCACGGAGCAGGCGCCGCACTGCGCGATGCCACAGCCGTATTTCGTGCCGGTGAGGCCGACCTGCTCCCGGATGACCCACAAGAGCGGGGTATTCGCCTCGATGTCCACATCATGGATACTGCCGTTTATGTTGAGCTTCGCCATGAGCGTCCTCTCGATGAGCTGGTTGGCGCCTTTGTTCGAGCGAAATGGTTTCCCGGTGCTTGGGAAGAGCCATAGAACGTGTCGGGTCGCCGCGAGCGGCCAAAGTACCGCATTGCGCCCACGTTATGCCAGCCGTTGTTATATTCCATTGTAATGCGCGGGCTCGACCCCATAGCCGCTAAGATAACAGTAGTTTACGAAGCTCTCGGTTGTCATCGTCCGCGCAGGCGGACGATCCAGTAACCACCCGACAGCGTTTTATGCTGCTTTCCCTCAACCGCGCAGGCATCGCTTACTGGATGCCCCGCATTCGCGGGGCATGACACCGCGAGAAATCCGAGTTGAGGTGTCAAGCCCGGTAATGACGAATGCGAGTCCAGCCTCTGCCTGGCGCCGCGGCCTCAAATTGTAACGGGCCGGCACCCTAAGGTACCGGCCCGCCAAGCCTTATCATGGACTGAGATGGAAGATGCGGATACGTCTGCGGGTGTGACCCAGCCTCAACTCAGAGTGCCGCTCACCCCCGCGTGCTTGAGAAGATCGGCCATCTTGCTGCGTGCATAGAACATGCGGGTCTTCACGGTCGCCGGGGGAACACCGACAATTTTCGCGACCTCGTCGACCGACTTCTCGTGATAATAGACGAGATCGATGACTTCCCGGTGAGCCGGCGAAAGCTGCGTGAGGCACTGCTTCACGATGGTGTTGCGGTCCTTCGTGCCGACGATGGTCTCGGGGTTATCGGAGGTATCCTCGATGGAGGCCGCAGTCTGATCATCGAGATGCTCATCGGTCCGGCGGCGCAGCGCCGAGAGCGCCTTGTAACGCGCAATTGCGAGCAGCCAGGTTGACACCTGCGACTTTGCCTCAAAGCCGTCCGCCTGCCGCCAGACGTCCAGGAATACCTCGCTGACGAGGTCCTCGGCGAGCGACGCGTTGCCGGTGAAACGCAGGATGAAGCGGTACACTCGCACATTGTGACGCGCGTAGAGCACCTGCATGGCGCGCTTGTCACCGTCGGCGATGAGACTGATGAGTGCCTCGTCGGAGGAATCCTGGACAGGCGCTCGATAATTCGGCGGCGCGACGTCGCGCAGCACATATTCGGTTTGCATGACGATCCCCTGATAGTGTGAGCTTTGTGAAGCTCAGCCCTTGGGAACATCATTAACAAACGCCTGTTGCATTGATGTTACGTCGAAGGGCAAAAACGGTTTCGTCGGCAGGGAAATTGTTTCGTCCCATGCGAGGGGACGAAATAAAGGTATCATAGTATGGCTAAATGTTTCGTGGGGTGGGTCTTTTTGGCGTCAGTCCAGCCGAGACATTTCGCCCGCCGGTTCGAAAAGGTAGCCGCCCCCTCGCACGGTACGGATGACGGAAGGATGTGCCGGATCGGGCTCTATTTTCCGGCGAATGCGGAAGATGCGCAGGTCGATTGCCCGATCGAATGCCTCGGCGTCACGAGCGTTTGCCAATTCCAGCAAGCGATCGCGAGAGAGCACCCTCTTGGGATTGGCGGCGAATATTTTGAGCAGACCATATTCCGAGGGGGTGAGCGGATGCTCATTCCCGTCGTCATCGCGCAGCGCTTGCGCGTCGTGATCGAGCCATTTCGTCCCGAACCGCACCCGAGTTGGTTGCTGCGCACGCACGGGACCTGCTGGGGCCGGCGCGGACGCGACCGGCTGCTGACCATTGCCGCTTCGTCGCAACACGGAGCGGATGCGTGCGAGGAGCTCGCGCAACTCACAGGGCTTCGCCAGGTAATCGTCAGCGCCTAATTCCAGGCCGACCACCCGATCTATGGCGCTCGCGGTCGCCGTCAGCATGATGATGGGGGCACGGGTGCGTTGCTTGAGATCGCGAATAATAGACAGACCGTCTTCGTCCGGCATGTTGAGATCCAGGACGATCAGGTCCGGCATTTGTTTTGCTATGGATTCCCGCAGGCCAGCGCCGCCTTCGCACAGGGCGACGCTGAATCCATGCATGCGCAGATAGTCGCCGACCATGTCGCGCGCCGGCTTCTCGTCGTCGACCACCGCGATATGCGGCGTTTGGCTCATGTCACCGGCAACTGCATCTTGAAGGTTGCGCCCTGTCCATGTCCCGCGCTTTCGACCGCGATCCGGCCACCGTGGAGGTCGACAATGCGCTTGACGATCGACAGCCCGAGGCCGGTGGAGCTTTCGCCCGCTGTCGGCTTGGCCGAAAGTCGCTGGAACCGGCCAAATAGTCGCGAAATGTCTTCCGGCGAGAGCCCTGCGCCCTGATCCTTGACCTGGACAAGGATTTTCCCGGTCTCCTGTGTCACCATTATGTCAATGGCGCCGCCGATGGGGCTATATTTGACCGCGTTGCTGACCAGGTTGTCGATGGCCTCGCGCATCCGGTCGGAGTCACACATGGCCATGTGATCGGGCGGGGCAGAAACGGCGATGGTCTGCTCCTTTCTGGCAGCGAGGGGCCGGTTGGCTTCCGCCACTTCCTGCACCAGCAGCGAAATGTCCACGGGTTCACGCCGGACGGTGATATCGAGGGCGTCCGCCATGGCATCGGCCACAAGATCGTCCACCATCTCGGTGAGCCGGTTTGCCGCGTCACGGATATGAGCAAGCTGTGCCTGCGCATTCTCATCGAGTGCCCCCGCTGTGGCGATCACCTCCTTGAGGATCTCAGTGCGGCCGAGAATGACCCCGAGCGGGTTCTTCAAATCATGGGCGATGGTGCCCAGGATTTCGCTCTTGAAGCTGTTGGCCTGACGCAGCCGCGCCCATTGCGCAGCAAGCCTGCAATTCGCCGTTGTGAGGTCATGGGTACGCTCCTCAACGCGTTCCTCCAGCCGTGTGTTCGCGCGCTGGAGCTCCTCGTACAGACTGACGTTGTCGAACGCGATGGAGAGCCGGCTGCAGAGTATCTCGACCAATGCCCGATCGGTATCGGACAGCTGCCGGGCCGCCTCCAGAACAACCACCACCTCGCGGCCGCTGAACGTCTTGATGTACAACACCGACCGCCGCGGCGAAAATTCGTGCTGACGCCGCGTGAAGGCCTCTTCCACCAGATATCGCAAATCGTGCTCGATCATTTGCGAAACGTCGGTGCCGATGAACCGGCTGTAGCATCCCGAGCCGGCCAGCACCGAGAAGGTCTCGTGTGAATTCTGCGGTTCGCGCAGCACCAGAATCCCGGAGCAATGGACGTTCAGGAGGGAGGCGATCTGGGTCAAGACGCCTTCCGCCAAACGCTGCATCGATTTGAAGTCGAACAGCGTCGATGCCGCCTCGATGATGATTTCGAGCCCGCGGCGCGTCTCGACCATTCGCTGCAGCTGCTGATAGCTGCGCAGCGCCGCGGTCATCGCGGTGAAAAGCTTGTCGGCGGTAAGCTCGGTCTTTGCCTTGTAATCGTTGATGTCGTAGTCGACGATGACGCGACGTTCGGGGGCTTGTCCCGGCTGCCCCGTGCGCAGGATGATGCGCACCATGTCGTTCTTGAGCTCTTGCCGGATGAATTCCACCAGATCGAGACCGGCGGTATCGGTCTCCATGATGACATCGAGCAGCACAGCCGAGACGTCGGGGTGAGCGCGCAACAGCTGGCGGCCTTCGGCGGCGGAATATGCCGACAGAATCTCCAGCCCTTGTCCATTCAGCTGGTAGTCGCCGAGCGCAAAGCGGGTGCCGTCGTGCACCGCCGGATCATCGTCGATGACGGCGACCTTCCAGCGCCGGCTCTGCTCCGATGCCGGCTGCTCGCCTCCATCCTCGATGACCTGGACAATGTCGTCGTCAGCCATGCGCCTTGTCCATGATTGCAGCCGGCTGCGTCGGCGGTGACTCACCTGGCGCTACGCGCGGAATGGTGATGCGAAATCGGGTGCCCCAGCCGAGCCGCGATTCGAAGCTCAATCGCCCGCCTAGCTGTTGCGTTACGAGATTGAATATGATGTGCAGGCCGAGCCCGGTCCCACCCTCGTTGCGTCGCGTCGTGAAGAACGGATCAAGGGCGCGGCGCTGGGTCTCCTCGCTCATCCCGATGCCGTCGTCGGATACGAATATATCGACGTCGTCGTGCGAGTCTGCGCCCACCTGCCGCGCCTGGACGATGATGCTGCCGGCTCGGCCATTGGGAAAAGCGTGCACCACGCTGTTGAGAAAAAGGTTGGTGAGGACCTGCCCGTAAGAGCCGGGGTAGCTGTCCATGATGATGCCCGCAGGCACGTCGAGAGTGAGCAAAACCTGCGACTTTTTTAATACCGGGCGCAGGCTGGCAACGATCTGGTCGGTCGATTCCCGCAGGTCGAATTGCCGGCGGTCTGCATGGCTGCGGTCCACCGCCACCTGCTTGAACGACTGGACAAGCTCGCCCGCGCGCTGGAGATTCGCGACAAGCTGGTTCGCCGCATCCCGTCCGCTCTCCACGAAATCGTCGAGCCGGGAGCGTCGCAATGGCCCCGCGGCGACCTCCGCTGCGAAATCGTCGTACCTGCGAGCCAGGCTGGAAGCCACAGTGAGACTGATGCCGATCGGATTGTTCACTTCGTGCGCCACGCCGGCGACAAGCCCCCCGAGCGCGGCGAGCTTTTCCGCAGCGATGAGATTTTGCTGGGCCTCGCGCAGGTCCTCCAGCGCCTTTTCGGCGTGCTCCTTGGAAGCCCGCAACTCGTTCTCCGCCTTGCGCTTGGCAATGGCATTTTCGCGAAAGACCGCGACGGCGCGCGCCATATCGCCGATCTCGTCTGGCGCCCGCGTTCCTTCGATAGGAGCATCGTACTTTTCCGACACTACGGCGTGCATCGCCTGCATTATCTGCCTCAAGGGCAAGATGATGCTGCGCGCAATAGCAACCCCGACGATGACAATGAGCGTGAGGAACAGGATCGCCACCAGGGCCACGTTCTGGTAGAGGTTTGCAAGCGTCCGATCGAAGCTTCCTTGCGCTCTTAATTCCCGCAGGTTCATCTGCACGGAAAGCTTGTTGATGACTTCAAGTATCTCAGCCTGGTTGTCGTCAATGGCGCTCTTCAAAAGACTGGCCCGCGCTGCGAACTGCTCGGTGAGGGTCCTAAGTCCGTCGCGAAACGCGGCGGCACGCTGAGCCAACGCTGCCAACGCGTCGCGCTGCAAGCTGTTTTCCGCCAGATCGATCATCACGGGAATCGTCTGCTCCACCGTCGCGATATTTCCTCGCGCCTCGTCGGCCGACTCCGAAGCCAGCGAGAGATAAAAGGCATTGGCGGCGACCAGGCTGCCGGTAAACGCCTCCCGCGATTTTGCCAGCGACGGCAGCAACAAGGCATCGCGGCTGCCGATCGAGGCTTCCAAAATTGCGTACAGGCCAGCCATATCCTTCGCGGGCTTGAGCACCTCGTTGTCGTAAGTCTGCTCGATTGTCGTCTGCAGCTCACGCACCTCCCCGAAACCCTGGAGGAAGCGCTCCGTCACCGCCCGCAGCTCATCAGCTGATCTCGAGAGAACGGGATCGACGGCGGCGCGGTTGCGCAGCGTGCTCAGGACGTCTCCATGCAATCCCAGGATTTCCGAAAGCATCTCCTGGTTCGGCTGATAGATGTAGCGGTGAATCAGGTTTTGCAGGCGGCTCGCTTCGCTCTTGAGCTGCACGAGAAGCCTGTCCAACTCGCGCACCCTTCTGACGTCATCCCAGGCGCTGCTGAGCACGTTCGCCCCTTTCCATATGAGGAGCGCGAGAATGACGGCCACCGTCGCGTTGAGCGCGGCGATCGAGAACAGACGCCATCTGATCGGCAGCACACGCAGAAGCGTCTGCGTGGCCAAGTCCACGCCGCGCCGCGGCTTTGCTCGTTGCGGCGCGGATAATCCGTCCTTGAGTGCGATCAGATCGAAGCTCATTTGATCTGGCGAACGCGCTCGATCAATTGCCGCATGTCCTCATCGGTGTCCATTCTGGAGTAAATCTCCCGCATTGCGGCCTCAAAAGGCTTTCGGTCAAAGTCCGTGATCACCACGTTACCGGCCAGCTGTGCCTGCTGGCGTGAACGCTCCTCGAGACCATTCCAGACTTCGCGCATGAACCGGTTGGACCCCTCGGCCGCTTCTCGAAAGATGCTCCTGTCCTCGGCGGACAGGCTTTCCCATGCGCGCAGCGACATGACAAGCACTTCCGGGCTCATCGTATGCTCGGTCAGCGTGTAATACGGAGCCAGCTTGTAGTGCTGCGTGGTGACATAGGAAGGCCAATTGTTTTCCGCGCCGTCGATCAGCTTGGTCGAAAGCCCGGTCAGGACGTGGCCATAGGGAAGCTCAATCGGCTCGGCTCCCAAGGCCTTCACCATGTCCGACATGAGCTTCGACTGTTGCACTCGAATTCGCAGTCCCTTCATATCCGCCAGGGAACGCACGGGCCTGACGCTGTTGTAGATCGACCTCGCGCCTGAACTCATAGAAGGTCAGTCCGACGAAGCCATAGGGCTGAAATCCTGCGAGCAAATCTTGGCCGAGCTTGTCATCAAGGGCATTGCGCAGATGCTCCGAAGAACGAAAGAGGAAAGGCAACGAGAGGACGTTGGCTGCGGGGACAAACGAGCCAATGGGAGCGACGTTGGTGCGATTGATGTCGATCGCGCCAATACGCGTCTGCTCGATTGTCTCCTTCTCCTCGCCGAGTTGACGCGAATGGAAGATGCGAAGCCGGTGGCGTCCTGCCGTGCGCTCTTCGATGATCCGCGCCATGAGCTGTAAGGCTTGCACCGTGGGATAGTCCGCCGCCTGGGTGTCGGCGACGCGAAACTCTCTTGCATTGGCGATCGCCGAGGTTGCAATGAGAAGCGCAATGCATGCGGGCGCTGATGAGCGAAAGAGTTTGGCCAAAGGTTGCAACATCACCAGCCTCGTCCTGAGGAGCCCGCGTAGCGGGCGTCTCGAAGGACGGCCGCAAGTGAGATCGCGCCAGCCTCCATCCTTCGAGACGGCGCTGCGCGCCTCCTCAGATGAGGTCTGTGGGGCTCCCAATTGATTGGCTTCATGGGATCGCTCGCCCCTAAAGGACAATGCTGGGATTGCGCAGGTTCTGATCGCAGTCGATGAGGTTCACCTGTCTCACTCGGATTTGCCAGCCCTGCGCCCCCAGAACGAAGCGGTGCCCGCACCATCCCGACAGAAAACGCGTACCGTCCACCCGGAACTCGCTGATAAGGAAATTCGAGCGCACCATGCGTATCGCGTCCTGCGCAGCCGCAAAGACTTCGGTGTTGGATATCATTCGGACGGTGCGCGATTTTGGCGCTTGTGACCAGGCGTATCCCGTGCGCAATCGATAGATGCGATCTTCCATTCTCCGGCGGTCGTCGAACGAGATGGCAATCTCGCGGCGCGGGTCGCCTCCATGCGGTGTCCCCGGCACCCAGTAGATGCATTCCGGCGCATACATCGCCAACCACTCATCGAAGCGGAGCTGGTCCAACAGCCGTGCTTCGCGCTCAAGCAGCATGCGAAATCGATCGCGCTCCAACGCATCGCTGACGGCGCGATCATCCCGTTGCCAATCAGAGAAACTGTCAACCAGCTCCTGATAAAGTGCGTCGTTTACGTAATAGGAGCTCAGAGACGGGTCATGTGCGAGTTGCATGTTGTGTGTCTCAGGAGAGTGCCTTACCCGCTTACGGCTCCCGTTGCACCGCGAGCGATGGGCTTGATTTCATCAGCTGCTTCCATTCTTTGATGTATTCGCGCATGAATGCTTCGTCGGTGGCGGGCGCGGTAATGACGCCGTCGGGGTGCGTGTGCACACGGCCCGGTATGCCGAGACCGCGATGCATATAAATCCACTCGTCCTCCTGACACGCAAGTCCGCGCTGAATCTCCTCGAAATTGGCGAGATCGTCCACCTCGCCGAAATTCGGGAATTGTTCCTGCGTGCGCATGCGCAACGCATTGATCTCGTCGACCGCACCGCCAAGCACGCCTTCCTCATCGACCACCGCGGTCCCGTACCACGTGACATTCGTCTCATCGACAGAAACAGGTTCGAACACCTGGATATGATTGCCGAGAAGCGAAAAGTTGGGAAACACGTTGATGTTGACGGGTTCGGACGATGCGAGATCAAGAATCTCCTCAGACCTGCCGCCGAAACGTCGGCGCAATTCCTGCGCGTAGTGCTCCATTCCGGGGTGCGGACCTTCGACCGCCCACAAGCCGCCCGCCCGCTTTTGGATGTTTGGCCGCTTGTCCTTGAAGTGATGGCCATGCCCCATATAGGCCATGTACATGGGCGCGGTATCGGGCGAGCCCTTGTAGTAGGACATGCCCTTGTTGGCGACGTCGGCTTGACGGTTCTCCATCTCCAAGAGCGAGCGATGTGAGAATACGACGTGATAGCCGTCGCCGGAATTGTCATAGGCGAGCTTCCAGTTCCCCTTGTAGCTCAGGCGGTTCGCCTCGCAGACGGCGATTTTTCCCCCGGCTGCCGGTCGAGCCACTCATCGATGGGCTTGGCGATCGGGCCAAGATAGTCGAGCAGGGAAGGGGCGTCTGGATTGAGAGTGGCAAAAATGAAGCCGCGGTAGCTCTCGACCCGCGGCACTTGCGCAACGTTGAATTTCGCATCCTTGAAGTCGCACGCATAACCGTCGGGCCAGGGCACGGCGCGCAGTTTTCCGGTATTGAGAAAGCTCCAGCCATGATAAGGGCACTGAAAGAAGCGAGCTGATCCTCTTTCCTTCCGGCAAAGCGTCGTGCCCCGATGGGTGCAGCGATTGAACAAGGCCCGGATCTTTCCATTTGCATCCCGCAACAGAATGATCGGGCGCAGACCCAGCCGCACGGTGATGAAGTCATCATTGCGGGGAATTTGGCTCTCGTGCCCAAGATAGACCCAGACCGCACCAAAGATTCGCGCCATCTCAGCGTGGAAGATCGCGGGGTCCGTATAGATCAGCCTGTGGACGCGATCCTCCTGCACGAGCTCGTCCCAGTCGTAGTGATCGATGGAGCCATCGAAACGAGCCGGCGCCGCGTTCAATCTTTCCAGCATGGCATCAGTCCTTTGCACCCCCGAGCGCAATGCCCGTCGTCGCGCACCGCACGTGTAATCCACATTTAGAAGAAATCGAAGTACTCGTTCTGCTCCCAGTCGGTGGGTGCCTCGCCATCCTGCGCGTTGGCATCCGTGAGCCACTGAGCGAACCGGCCGGCTTCATTGCGCTTGAGTCTGAGGAAATAGTCGACGAACACCTCTCCGACGTCGCGCGAAAGAGGGAATCGCGATCGAGCGCGTCAAGCGCAGCGGGCAGGCTCTGCGGCAGCATAGGGCGATCGGCGGAATACGGCTCTTCATCGGATGGTCCGGGGTCGAGGCTGCCCTCCACGCCGTCGAGTCCGGCGACGATCTGGGCCAGAACATAGAGATAAGGGTTAGCCGCGGGTTCGCCCATGCGGTTTTCCAGCCTGGTGGCGGGATCCTCGTATCCTCCCAGGACACGGACCATGGCGCCGCGGTGGTCGTAACACCACGTCGCGCGATCGGGAGCGAGCGAATTCGGGCGAAACCGGCGATAGCCATTCACTGTAGGCGTTGCAAACGCACAGCACGGCGCGGCATGCTTGATCAAGCCGGCGAGAAAAGCCGAGCCGAGCGGCGACAGATGATTCTTCCCGCGTTCCGGCATGAACAAATTGCGCCCGTTGGCGCGGTCGACCACTGACTGGTGAAGGTGCCAGCCGCTGGAATAAAAGCCCTTGAACGCGGGGCGACACATGAACGTGGCGAAATATCCCAATCGCCGGCAGATTTGCCGCGTCGCGGTCCGAAACAGCAGCGCCTGATCGGCTGCTTCCAGCGCGGGCCTCGCCGCAAAGGTGCATTCCACCTGGCCGGGCCCGAATTCATTCTCGATCGACCGCAACGGCAGATCGATTTTATCAAACGCAGCAACCAGCTCCGACATCACCGGCTGCATCGCATCCAGATTGGTTTCGGAATGCAGAAAATAGCCGGGCTCGACCGGCGCAGTCCTGATCGGTTGTCCGCGCATGCCTGGGCCGGCGCCGATATGATCGTGGCTCAGCACTTCCGCCGCGCGGAGCAGATACCACTCGATCTCAATTCCTACGATGAGCTCCATCCCCTTCGTGGCCAGGCGCTCGATCTGCCGGCGCAATAATTGCCGCGGCGAGAAATGAAATGGCGTTCCGTTTGTGAAATATTCATCGCACAGCACCCAGCCGATGCCAGGCGCCCAAGGGAGCACGCGAAAGGTCGTGGGGTCAGGAATGATGGTGAGATTGGGCGAGCCGGTCATTTCCGGCAGCCCCATGCCGCCGCCGCGTGTGAACGAGGAAAAGGTGCGCGCACCCGCCGAATCGAGCGTGCTGGTTGCGACATTGATGTTGTAGCCGCCGCTCAACGCAGCCGCGAAGACCGGCGGGGTCACCGCCTTGGCGCGCGATGCGCCGTGTGGGTCGGCCCAGGCCAAGCGCACGAGATGCAGATTGTCCTTGTCAATTCTGCGTTTGATCTCCGCGGCCTGGCGTCTTTGCTCATCCGTCCACAGGCCGTGAGCTTCGATGAACCCGGGCGTTTTCACCAGCACTTTTCCGTCAGCGTCGGGCCGAAAGCGATTCTGCCTCACACGTTCCGTCATGCCCGGCCTTGTGCCGGGCATCCACGTCTTTCTTCCGGCGTTTCGGAAACTCAAAGGCGTGGATGGCCGGGTCAAGCCCGGCCATGACGACGCGACTCAATTAAGACCTCCTGAACAAGCCCAGGATCCAGCTCCACGCGACTTTCGCCATGAGGGCAAATCCCGATATCGGCTTTGCCGCAGCGGTTGCAGGCGCGGTCGTGGCGGACCGCTTGGCGGGTGATGAAGGCGGCGGAGCCGAGGGAACAAGAGTCGCAGCCTGGTGGCTTCGTACCAGCTGCTCCTGCAGGCATTTGGCAAACTGATTGATCAGTTGTGCGGAGGTCGCTTGGATAATGCCGACGCCCCTGCCGTATTGCGCCACTGCCCCGGAGAGGTTCAAGTTGGTGTGGACCAGGACTTTCGCGCCGTTGCCGGCCGGTTCCAGGCGGAAAACCGAAGCTGCCTGAGCGCCGCCGCGGCCTTTTGCGTCGGTGCCCTGGGCGGACACTCGGGCGGAATATTTGCTGTCATCGACATCTTCGAGTTTCACGATGCCCGCGAAGGTCAACGCTACCGGCCCGAGCCGGACGTTGATCTTGCCTTTATAGGTATTCTCGCTCACCACCTCGGTCAGCTCGGCGCCGGGCATGCATGGCGCGATGCGTTGAACGTCGAGCAACAACTTCCATGCCTGCGGCGGCGGCAGCGGCACTTCGAACGAATTGTCGAATTCCATGGGACGTAACAACCGTCAGTTCTTGCCGGCGCGTGCCGCCGAAGCTCCCGCAATACGGCCGAAGACCGCTCCCGAGGTGAGGCCGGACCCGCCGGGATAGTTGAAATAAAACAGGCCCCCGACCAGCTCCCCTGCTGCGTAGAGGCCGCGGATCGGCTGGTAGTCGGTATTGAGCACCTCGGCCTCGGTCGTGATGCGTACCCCCCCGAAGGTGAAAGTCAACCCGCAGGTCACCGCGTACCCCTCGAATGGCGGCTGATCGATGGTGTTCGCCCAATTGCTCTTGTCGACGGCAAGGCCCTCGGTGCGGCGGCCATCCTTGATGTTGGGGTTGAAGGTAATATCAGCTCGGACCGCCTTATTGTATTCCGAGATGGTAGTGAGGAATTGTCGGGCGTTCACGCCTTCAAGCTTGTGGGCGAAATCCTCGATGGTATGTGCGACCACCTTGGTGACCTGCTTGATCCTGTACTCGTCGCGTTGCAGGTGCTTCACCTTCTGATCGAAAATCTGCCACGCGAATTGGCCGGGCTGCTCCAGAACCACGCGCCCGTATTTCGCATAAGTGTAGTTGCGGAAATCGGCCCCCTCGTTGACGAAGCGCTTGCCATTGGCGTTGACGAGAATGGCGAAAGGATAGGAGTGCTTCTGGAACTGATCACCCACCGCAAGGTCGCCGAATTCGGGCGCGTTCATCTCCCATTGCACAGCATGACAGCCGGACCAGTTGCCACACGGGCTCGCGCCGATCTCCAGCGCCATGCGGATGCCGTCGCCGTTGTTGAAACGTGTTCCCCGCACCTTCGCCAGATCCCAGCCGGGACCGAGGTAGCGCGTGCGCCATTCGGAGTTTGATTCAAAGCCGCCGCAGGCGAGCACGACGGATTTGCTGCGCAAATCGCGTTCGACGCCGTCTTGACGCACGCGCACCCCTTCCACGCGCACGCCGTCGGACAGGAGCTTGAGCGCCCGCGTCTGGTAGCGGATCTCCACGCCGCGCCTGGTGGCGGCCTCGGTCAGCATCTTGATGAGGCCCGGTCCGCCGCCGACCGCCTCCACCGTAAGCCCGCCCCAGAACTTGAATTTACCCTCGATCTTGAATGCCTGGCGCCCATAGATTGGAATGAAGCGGACGCCCTTATCGCGCATCCAGCAGAACGTATCGAAGCTGCGGGTTACCAGCAGCTCAACGAGATCCGGATCGGCACGATTTTGCGTCACGCGCGCCATGTCATCAAAAAACTGATCGCGCGTATATGTGCCAAAATCAGTCGTAGCGATTTCCTGCTCCGTGAGATCGGGCACAAGGCTCTTGATGTCGTCTACCCCGTTATAGACGACGCGCACCGAGCCAGCGGTGAAACGGGTATTGCCACCCGATTCCTCCTCCGGCGCGGCTTCCAGCATGATGACCGAGGCGCCCTGTTCCTGAGCAGCGAGCGCCGCACAGAACGCGGCGTTGCCGCCACCAACGACGATGACCTCCACCTCCGAATTCGCCATCGTCCCCTCGTGCTCGTTCATTCGGCTGCTGCGGCAGCCACCCCACCGTGCGCCTTTGACCAGCCCGCCGGGTCATGCATGAATTTTTCCACTTCGGCGAGCTTTGCTGCCTCAAACTTGCCGCTCTCCCTGGCGACCGCAAGGACATCCCACCAGGTGGCGAGCGCATGCAACGTGACGCCGAGCTCGCGCAGGATCTTCGGCGCCTCCGGAAAAATATCGTAAAAGAAGAACACCAGGACGTGCTCGACCCTGCATCCTGCTTGGCGCAGGGCATTGACGAAGTTGACCTTGCTGCGGCCGTCGCTGGTCAAGTCCTCGACCAGGAGCACGCGCTGGCCTTCGACGGCGTGACCCTCGATCTGCGCATTGCGACCAAAGCCTTTCGGCTTCTTGCGAACGTAGAGCATCGGCAACGTGAGCCGATCGGCCATCCACGCCGCAAATGGTATGCCGGCCGTCTCGCCTCCCGCGACGGCATCGAACTGATCGAACCCGACCTCGCACAGGACCGTGGACGCGGCGAAGTCGATCAGGCTTTGACGCACGCGCGGAAATGAAATCAGTCGGCGGCAGTCGGTGTACACAGGGCTCGCCCAGCCTGAGGTGAAGATGAAGGGCTTGTCTGCCATGAAGCGGACAGCCTCGACTTCGAGCAGCATCTTGGCCGTAAGCGCGCCCATGACCTTTTTGTCGACGAAGCCAGTGCCCCCGGTCATGGTATCAATGTCAGCTTTCATTGCCCTCGAGGATTATGATAGCGGTTTAGGCAGCCACTGCAAACGCGCCACAGGGAAGCTATCTGTTGAAGGTCCGGTCGCTGCTCGCCGGAGAGCGCGCTCTTCATGGCGCGTCTCTCCTTGCGTTCCTGAATATCTCAAGCTCTTATGAACACCCTCCTGACGCGGCTTTCCGCTGAGCAAATCCGGGAATACACAGCCGCCGGTTTCTGGCGCGGCGACACGATCTACGCCCTGGTCCGCTCGCACGCGCGGCGTGATCCCGAGTCGCTTGCAGTCCGCGATCGATTCCGGGTTCTGCGTTATCGCGAGCTGCTGACTGCTGCCGACTTGCTGGCGGCAGATCTGGCGCGACGTGGAGTGCGGCCAGGCCAGCGCGTCGCCGTGTGGCTGCCCAGCCGGATTGAGAGCGTGGTCGCGCTCGTCGCCTGCTCGCGCAATGGCTATGTTTGCTGCCCCTCTCTGCATCGAGACCATACCATAGGGGAGGCGCTCGGGCTGCTGGCGCGCATCCGCGGTGTTGCGATGATTTGGCAGGATGGTTACGGCGCCGATGCGGCCAAGAACAATTATAAGAGCGATTACATGCAGGCATTCCAGGAGGTGAAGTCACTGCGCCATGTCTATCGGCTGGAGCCGGCTTCGGAAAAAGCCACAACGATGCTTGCGGGTATTGCTCCCGCTTGCGGCGATGGCGAGGCGGTGAGGAGTGATCCGAATCAGGTTGTCTATCTTGCGTTCACCTCGGGCACCACCGGCACGCCAAAGGCGGTCATGCATTCCGACAATACGCTGCTCGCCAACGCCCGCCAGATTGCCGCGGACTGGAGCATCAATGGCGAGTCTGTGATCTTTTCGCTCAGTCCGCTCAGTCACAATCTAGGGTTTGGCGCGCAGGTGATGGCGCTCGCCGTGGGCGGCGAGCTCGTCATCAACGATCTCCCGCGCGGTGAAAGCCTCGCCGACCGCATTGTCGAGACCAGGACGAGCTTCCTGGTCGGTGTGCCGCCGAACGCCATCGACCTCTTAGCCGAGATGAAAAAACGCGAGCTCAGGGGTCTCGGCCGGCTTACCGGGTTCCGCATCTCGGGTTCGGCGGTGCCGAGCGAGGTGGTGGCCGGCTTGCTTGAACGCGGAATCACGCCGCAGAGCGGCTATGGCATGACTGAGAGCTGCTCGCACCAGTACACGCTTCCGGATGATCCCGCGCAACGCATCATTGAGACGTCCGGAAAGACCTGCCCCGGTTACGAACTGCGCATCTTCAAGCCCGACGATCCAGACACCGAGGCGCCGCCGGGCGAGATAGGGCAGATCGGGGGCCGCGGTGCGAGCCTGATGCTCGGCTATTTCGATGACCAGGCAGCGACCGAAGACGCCTTCAACAAGGACGGCTGGTTCATGACGGGGGATCTCGGCACGCTGGACAGCGAGGGCTATTTGCGAGTCGCCGGCCGCAGCAAGGACATCATCATCCGCGGCGGCCACAACATTCATCCCGCGCGCATTGAGGAATTGGCAACGCGTCATCCCGCGGTGAAGCGTGCCGCCGCGGTGCCGGTGAAGGACAGCCGGCTCGGGGAGAAGGTCTGCCTGGTTGTGGCCTGCCATGAGGGCAGGGCAATTACCCCCGAGGATTTGCTCGCGCATCTCGATGCAACAGGCCTCTCCAAATACGACATGCCGGAGTATTACCTCGCCATCGAGGAGATTCCGGTCACGCCCAATGGCAAAATGCTCAAGCGCGACATTGTCGACCGGATCAAAGACGGCCGACTCGAACCGCAGCCGGTCCGCTTCGCGCGGCGCGCCGGCGATTAAGGAGAAGCAATGCATGCGCGCTGTTGTGGTCCGCGAATTCGGGGGCATCGAGAAAGCCGCGCTGGAGGACGTGCCGGCGGTTGCGCCCAAGGCGGGCGAGATTCTGATCAAGGTCCATGCGGTCTCGGTGAATTTCGTCGATCTCCTGATGATCAATGGCACTTATCAGTTCAAGCCGTCGCTGCCGTTCATTCCGGGCAAGCTTCCAGTGGGTATCGTGACCGGAGCGGGAGACGGCGCGACGAATTTCCACATTGGCGATCACGCTCTGCTGATGGCCGAGGAGCGCGGCTTTGCCGAGCTCGCCGTCATGCCGGAGGATCAGTGCATCAGGCTGCCGCATTCCCTGACATTCACCGAGGCCGCATCCATGGCCCTGGTGTATGACACGGCATACTTCGCGCTGAAGGAGCGGGGACGGATTGCGCCAGACGAGACCGTGCTGGTGCTGGGCGCGACCGGAGGCGTCGGTCTTGCCGCGATCCAGCTTGCCAAGGCGATGGGGGCCAAGGTACTTGCGGCCGTTTCCAGCAAGGACAAGCAGGACATGGTGCGCGCAATCGGCGCCGACGCCGTGATTGATCTGTCCGTCCCTGATCTGCACGAGAGCCTGCGCCAACAGGTTTTCGCGCTGACCGACAAAAGGGGTGCCGATATCATCCTGGACATGCTCGGCGGCGACGTCTTCGATGCGGCGGTGCGTGCGCTGGCTTGGAGCGGCCGGCTTGTTGTCATCGGCTTTGCGTCAGGGCGCATCCCCTCGCTGAAGATGAATTATGTGCTCGTTAAAAACATCGAGGTCAGCGGCATGCAGATCAGCGACTATAGAAAGCGCAGACCCAAGGACATGCAAGCCGCATTCGGCGAGATCTATGCCTGGCATGCGGCGGGAAAGCTCAAGCCCCTTACCACCAAGGTATACCCGATCGAGGAGTTCGCCGACGCCTTGCGTGACGTCGCGCGCCGCGCGGTGCGTGGGCGCGTTGTCTTGCGCATGGGAGGTGTGTAATCACGCGCTGAAATCGCCAATTGGGCGGCCAACTTCCGTCCAGACAAACCCATTCCGATCCGGTGCGCACCGCCCATGACCAAAGCCAATGCCGTCGTCGTCCCGGTCACCCCCTTCCAGCAGAATTGCACATTGCTGTGGTGCGAAGCCACAAAGCGCGCCGTGGTCGTCGATCCTGGTGGCGACCTGCCGCAAGTCAATCGCGCCATCGCTCAGGCTGGCGTCGCGGTCGACAAAATCTGGCTGACCCACGGCCATGTCGATCACGTCGGCGGCGCCGCAGACTTGAAAGCGAGCCTCAAGGCACCGATCGAGGGGCCCCACTCGGACGATCTATTTCTGTTGCAACACGTCGTCGAGAGCGCCCGCTCCTTCGGCATCCGGAATGTCTCAAACGTGACACCCGACCGATGGTTGCAAGACGGAGATCAGGTCCACATCGGCGAGCTGACATTCAACGTCCTGCATTGTCCCGGACATTCGCCGGGAAGCGTCGTCTTTTTCAATCCGGCGCAGCGTCTGGCGATCGTCGGCGATGTGTTGTTCGCCGGCTCGATCGGCCGCAGCGATCTTCCCGGAGGCAATCACCGGCAATTGTTGAGCTCGATCAGGGACAAACTTCTGCCGTTGGGGGACGACGTTGCGATCATCAGCGGACACGGGCCGGCCAGCACGATCGGCAAGGAAAGAGCCACGAATCCGTTTCTTCGGTAGCTACTTTCGACGCACTCCGGCCATGTCAATGATTTGCGAGTAGATGGGCATGTCGCTGCGGACGCTCTGCGCTGCTTCCTCAAGCGTGGCGCCGATCGATTCGATGCCGAGGTTCGAAAAGACTTTGATGATTTCCGGATCGCGGGCGATAGCTCGCAGCGCCTGCGCGAGGCGATTGCGGACTTCCGCCGGGACTCCTCCGGTTACGGCGTAGCCATTCCATGCGACATATTTGAAGCCTGGAACGGTTTCTGCGACAGTCGGGACATCGGGCAATTGCGGCATACGCCCGGGCGTCGAGACGGCGAGCGGTTTCACGCTGCCGGTCTTGACGGGTTCGATGAGATCAGACGAATTGCCGAAATGCATGTCGACTGACTTCGAAAGGACTGCCGTCAACGCGGCTTGCCCGCCGCCGAATGGGACATGGACAAGGTCAAGTCCCTCTCGCCCGGCGAGATAAGCCGTGGACAGGTGATTGTTCGTCGCTGGCCCGCCGCTTGAATAACTTATTTTTCCAGGGTGCGTTCGCGCATAATCGATGAACTCACGCAGCGTCGAATAAGGCGCGTCCTTTCCGACCACCATCACCATGCCATTCGTGCCGGTGATGCTGACGGGAACCAAGTCCTTCAACGGCTCGTAACTGACTTTCTGCGCCAGCGGCAGAACGGTGAAAATCGTGCTGCCGACAAACAGGATGGTGTGGCCATCCGGGGGTGAGTGGAGGGCGTAATCGATACCAATCGCACCGCCGGCTCCGGGCTTGTTCTCGATGATGAATGACTGATTGAGCATTTTGCTCAGCCGATCGGCGGTCAGGCGCGCCATCGTGTCTGTCACCCCGCCTACGCCGTAAGGCACCACGACCTTGACGGTGCGGCTGGGCCAGGCCTGCGCCCATGAGGGCGGCGCCGCAGCGCAAAGCATGACGCCGGCGATGATCAGCGATAGAATTCGGCAGGCGACATGCGACCGCAAAAGAGTGATTCTCGTTTTGGCCTGCAAGAGACAGATGCCAGGATTGGTAGAGGCGGGTTTATAACCCGCCCTGTAAAACATACGCCGTCCGGGAGAGGGCGGGTTTGAAACCCGCCCCTACAGTGCCCCGATCGCTCCCTGCGATGTTGCTTCGCGCACTTCCATTCCCACCGGCCATTTCTTATCTGGAAGCGCCTTGAGCTTCTGCGCCGCGGCAAGCGTCGCGATGACAATGTTCTGATAACCGGTGCAGCGGCACAGGTTGCCGGAAAGAGCGATGCGCACCTCCTGCTCCGTCGGATCCGGATTGTCGCGCAGGAATTCCAGCATTGTGGTGAGGATGCCAGGCGTGCAGAAGCCGCATTGCAGGCCGTGGTTCTCGTGAAAGGCCTGCTGCAGCGGATGCAGCTCGTCGTTTGAGGGAGCAATGCCCTCAATGGTCAAAAGCTCGTGCCCGTCCGCCTGCACCGCCAGCATCAGGCACGATCGCGCGGAGCGTCCGTCGAACAGGATGGTGCAGGCGCCGCATACCCCGTGCTCGCAGCCGAGATGCGTGCCGGTAAGGCCGAGCTGGCCGCGCACGAAATCGGCGAGGGTCACGCGCACCTCGACCTCGTCCTCGTAGCGTTTGCCGTTGACCGTCAG
The DNA here is from genome assembly GCA_963841105.1 of uncultured Alphaproteobacteria bacterium. Lineage (GTDB taxonomy): Bacteria > Pseudomonadota > Alphaproteobacteria > Rhizobiales > Xanthobacteraceae > VAZQ01. Next base: position 109,454 of record CAWJCB010000014.1, on the reverse strand, counting down.
AGCGATCTTGCGCTTCTCACCCATCGGCTCTCCTTTAGTTTGCCCGCGCGCCTTCGCGCTCAAGCAGGCGCGCGTGTGCCTTCTCCAGAGCGCGGCGCGAAAGCACGGCTGCCAGATGCTGGCGATAGGAGGCGGGCGCGTGCACGTCGTCTATCGCTTCGAGCTTGCGGCAGCTCTCGCATGCCGCGCGGAAGAGCTCATTGCTGGGGACTTGCCCGACGATTGCCTGCTCAACCTCGCCGGCGCGAACAGGGACCGTCCCCATGCCGCCGATGGTGACCGCGGCGCGCGTGATCTTGCCGCCGCCGTTGGTCTCCAAGAGCACCGCCGCCGAGGTGATGGCGAAGTCGCCGTGGCGGCGCGAGAACTCGATGAAGGCGTAGCTGTGCCGCGGCGTCCAACGTGGAAAACGCACGCCCACGACCATCTCGTTCGGCTCGATTGCCGGCGTCATGTAGGCGACGGGAAACTCGGCGAACGGCAGATTGCGTTCCCCGTTCGGGCCGGCAATGGTCACCGTCGCGTCGTAAGTCAGCGCCAGCGACACCAGCTCCGCGGCCGGATCGAGATGACAGAGTGAGCCGCCGATGGTCCCGCGGTTGCGGGTCTGGCGATGGCCGACCTGCAGCAGCGCCTCGTGCATGATCGGGAAGCGCTCGCGCACGGCATCCGAGAATTCGAGCTCGCGCTGCCGCGTCAAGGCGCCGATCTCCATCGCCCCGTTGCTGTCGCGGATATACGAGAGACCCTCGACCCGGTTGAGATCAATAATGTGGTCAGGCTGCACGAAGCGCATGTTGAGCATCGGCATCAGCGACTGGCCGCCGGCGAGGAGCTTGGCGTTTTCCAGCCGGCCGAGCAGCTCGACCGCTTCGGCGACGGTTCTTGGGTCGTGGTAGCTGAAAGGCGGCGGCTTCATCGGTAGGGTGATCTCTTGCGGCTTCCTTTACATACACCAATCGCCATGCATCAATCCAAAAAAACTCCATCGCCCGAAGCTGCGGCGATCCGCCCTGCTTTCGTTCCAGCCGCCGTCGCCTTGCTGTCTTGACGCTGTGGAAAGATGAAACCCGCGCCGTTTCGCTATCATGCGCCCAAGACCATTGATGAGGCGGTCGAAACGCTTGCCGAGGTCGCGAGCGATGACGGACGCGTGCTGGCGGGCGGCCAGAGCCTCGTTCCCATCATGGCGTTTCGCCTCGCGCGTCCCGCGCATCTCGTTAACATCAATGGCGTCGAAGCGCTCAATCGCCTTGTGGTTGAGGACGGCAAGTTGTGCATTGGCGCCTGCGTGCGCCATTCGGCCTTTCATAAGCCGGTGGTCGAGGGTCCGCTGGGGCTTCTCCTCGCCGGCGTTGTGCGTCACATCGCGCATTATCCAATCCGCACGCGCGGCACATTCTGCGGCAGCATCGCGCATGCCGATCCCGCATCGGAATGGTGCCTCGTCGCCGCGGCGCTCGACGGCGAGATGGTGGCGCGCAGCATCAATGGCACGCGTACCATCGCCGCACGCGATTATTTCCGCGGCATCATGACCACGGCGCTGCGGGAGGACGAGCTTCTCATTGAGGTACGCCTGCCCGTCCTGGATGAGGGCGTCCATTGCGGATTTTACGAGTTCAATCGCCGGGCCGGTGACTTTGCGCTCGCCATGGCGCTCGCAACCTTTCGTATCGAGGACGGCGTCATGCGCAAGCCGCGCGTCGCCGTTGGCAGCGTCGAGGCATTTCCGCGCCGCATCGAGCAGGCAGAGGCCGTCCTCGACGGCCGCCCGCCCGGGCATGCCGCCTTCGTTGCCGCCGCCGAGGCAGCGGCGGCGGCTGTCGATCCGCTCGATGACCTCATCACGGGCGCCGAGTACCGGCGCGATCTTTCATGCACCATCACGCGCCGGGCGCTGGAGCGCGCCGCTGCGTGACGAACAAATGGATCGGGCAGTCGGTGCTGCGGCTGGAGGACCCGCCGCTCGTCGCGGGCAGGGGCCGCTTCGCCGCTGACATCTCCTTCCCGCACCAGCTTCACATGCGCGTGGTGCGCTCCCAGCATGCGCACGGCAACGTCCTTTCCGTTGACGCCGCAGCGGCACGGGCGCTGCCGGGAGTGGTGGCAGTGTGGACCGCCGCGGATATTCCCGACGTGCCCCCGGTGGATTTTCGCGAGGGGCCGATCCCGGCGCTCGCGCCTTATCGCCAGCCCGTGCTCGCGCGCGAGCGGGTGCGCTACGTCGGGGAGCCGGCGGCGGCCGTCTTTGCGCGGGATCCCTACACCGCGGAGGACGCGGCCGATCTCGTCACCATGGAAGTCGAGGAGCTTCCCGTCCTGCTCACCGCCGACGCGGAGCCAGGCGAGTTCACCGCCGGCCGCAACACGGAAGTCGGCATTATCCATCAGGGCTACGGTGACGTGGAGGTCGCGCTGGGCGCGGCGCCCGTTGTCGTAGAGCTTGAGCTTGCCATTGGCCGCCATTCCGGCGTGCCGTTGGAGACGCGGGGCGCGATCGGCCGCTATGACGCTTCCCGCGATATTCTTGAATTGCACGGCGCTGCCAAGGTGCCGCACCGCAACCGCGACCTGCTCGCGCGCATGCTCGGCCTGGCGCCGTCATGCATCCATTTGCATGAATCGCATGTGGGGGGCGGTTTTGGTATCCGTGGCGAGCTCTATCCTGAGGATGTGCTCGTCTGCGTCGCCGCTATGCGCCTGGGCCGCCCGGTGAAATGGATCGAGGATCGTCGCGAGCACCTCGTTGCCGCCAACCATTCGCGCCAGCAGCTCCACCGCATTCGCGCCGGCATCGACGACGAGGGCCGCATCCTCGCCATCGACGACACCTACTTTCACGACCAGGGTGCCTATCTGCGCACCCACGCCGCGCGCGTAGCGCACATGACCGCGGGCATTTTGCCCGGTCCTTATCGCGTGCCCGCCTATCGAGCGACCGGGCATTTCCGCCTGACCAACAAAACCCCGGCCGCCACCTACCGGGCGCCTGGCCGCTTCGAGACGACGTTCGTGCGCGAGCGGCTGGTTAACGCCATCGCGTCCCGCCTCGGCGTGGACCCCAACGAGGTGCGCCGCAGGAACGCCATAAGGGCCGACGAGATGCCCTATCACCGGCCGCTCGAGGCGCTCGGCGAGGAGATCGAGCACGATTCCGGCGACTATGCCGGGCTGCTCGATCGGCTTCTCGCTACGCTCGAATGGGAGAAACTGAAAGGGGAGCTGGCGCGGCGGCGCGCCAACGGCGAGGCCGTCGGCGGTGGTTTTGCCATGTTCGTTGAAAAGAGCGGGCTTGGCCCCGCCGATGGCGTGCGCATCGAGGTGGATAGCGCGGGAATGGTGGAGTGCATCACCGGCGGCGCGTCGCTCGGCCAGGGTTTTGAAACCGTCATTGCGCAAGTCTGTGCCGAGACGCTGGGCGTGGACTATCGCCGCGTGCGCGTCGCGCATGGCCAGACCGACCGCATCGCCTATGGAATCGGCGCACACGCCTCGCGCGCCACCGTGATGACCGCGTCCGCCACCCACAACGCGGCGCTCAAGTTACGCGCCAAGGCGATCGACATGGCGGCCGAGCTGATGCAGGCGTCCCCCGATGCACTCGACATCGTGGACGGCAACGTGGTGCGCAAGGACGCGGCGGCCGGGCCCTCGATTTCTTTGGGAGAGATCGCCGACCATCTTGCGCCGACCTCGAAGAGCTTGGGCGAGCGCGAGCCGGGACTGTCAGCCGAGGGCTGGTTTCGCGTGCGCCATCAAGTCTACCCCTACGGCATTCATTTCGCCGTGGTGCGCGTCGATCGCGAGACCGGCGGGGTTGCTGTCGAGCGCTACGTCATCGCCTACGACATCGGCCGCGCGATCAATCCCGCGCTGGTGGAGGGGCAGATCGTCGGTGGCATGGCGCAAGGTGTGGGCGGCTCGCTGCTGGAGGAATTCACCTTTAACGAGCGGGGCGATCCGCTTGCCACGACGCTTGCGGATTATCTGATGCCAGGCGTGCGCGAGACGCCGCCGGTCGAAGTCATCCTGCGCGAGGATTATAAGAGCCCACTCAATCCTCTCGGCATCAAGGGAGCGGGCGAGAGCGGCATCACCGGAGTGGGTGCCGCGATCGCTTCCGCCATTGATGAAGCCATTGGCGTTCCCGGTGCTATTACGCAGCTCCCCGTGACGCCGCAGCGCCTGCGGCAGCTCCTGAATGGGAACCGCGCAGGCCTCCGCCAGATGTAGGGCGCAATAGCCCAGCGTATTGCGCCGCGGCTTCACAGCAGCGTCCATGGATCATAATCTCGGACCATCCATCCCACGTTGTTTTTGGCGAGGGCCCGACCATGCTTTCACGCCGCGCCTTTTTGCTGTCCACCGCTACGGCATCGGCAGCCGTGGCTACACTTGCTCGTTCGCCGACCACCGCGCAGGTGAGCTCGAGCGAGAGCATGGCGGCGCCGACGGTACTGCGGCTGGAGCGACGCAGCATCGAGGTGAACGGCAGGTCTGCCTCGGTGTACGGAATTGCGCAACCTGACGGCACGTTCGGCATCAGGACGCAGATCGGCAAGCAGTTCCGCGTGCGTGTGGAAAACCGGATCAACGAGCCGAGCCTGATTCACTGGCACGGTCTCACGCCGCCATGGCAGCAGGATGGCGTCCCTGGTGTCTCCGGACCGCCGATAGCAGCCGGCGGAAATGCCGATTTTGACTTTCCCCTGCGTTTCGGCGGGACGTACTGGATGCACTCTCACCAGGGTCTCCAGGAGCAACTGATGATGACGGCGCCGCTGATCATCGCGGACGAGCGCGATCGTCCGGACCAGCAGGAAGTCGTGGTGATGCTGGCCGACTTCAGCTTCACCCCGCCCGAGGAGATATTCGAAGGGCTCAAGAAGGGCGACAACATGCCGTCCATGACAGGCGGCGCTTCGTCTGCTTCTGGTGCCGCCGATATGAGAGGAATGAATCGGCCCGGTGGATCGAGGGCCGCAGGCTCCACCATGGGCGGAACGGCTGCCAAGCCGGATCTGAACGATGTAAAATACGACGCCTTCCTGGCCAATGACCGCACGCTAACCGATCCCCAGGTCTTTGATGTCGAACCGGGCGGGCGCGTGCTGCTGCGCATCATCAACGGTTCCTCGATGAGCGCCTTTCATGTCGGCCTCGGGCAGCTCGACGGCGAGCTGATTGCAGTAGACGGGTTCCGGATCGAGCCAGTAGTGTCCCGGCGATTCCCGCTTGCAGTGGCGCAGCGGCTGGATATCCGGCTGACTATTCCCCGCGCTCCGGCGGCGCATCCCGTGCTCGCGGTCCTCGAAGGCGAAGACAAGCAAACCGGCGTCATTTTATCCGCGGGGCGTGCGCCGATCGCACGCGTGCCCGGCACGGCCGGCATGGCTTCTCCGGCACTCACGCTGGATCTGGAGAGGCGCCTGCGTGCCGCTAAACCGCTCAAGGCACGAGCGCCGGACCGCGTCCACACTCTGAATCTTACGGGCGAAATGGCGGGCTATCGTTGGTCCCTCAACAATATCGCCTGGAGCAAGGACGTCCCGCCGCTACCCGTCGCAAAGGGCGAGCGAGTCGAGCTGGTCTTCGTCAACCAGACGCCGATGCCACATCCGATGCACTTGCACGGGCACGAGTTTCAAGTCGTGGAGATCGACGGCACGCGTTTCGCCGGGGCAGTGCGCGACACCGTGCTGGTGCCGCCTGGGCGTCGGGTCGTGGTCGCCTTCGACGCCAACAACCCGGGGCTTTGGGCGCTTCATTGCCACCTGCTCTATCATCTCGAGGCAGGCATGTTCACGACTTTGCGCTACGTCTGATGCGCCATCGTTGGCTGCTGATCCGCTTGGCGGCGCAGAACGTCGGACGGCGGCGGCTGCGGGCGCTCTTTCTGGGCGCGGCCGTGATGCTCGGCGTGGGCATCGCCTTTGCCAGCTTCGTCGCCGGCTGGGCGCTGCGCCAGGGCATTGCGACGAGCTTCGCGCGGATGGGCGCCGATCTCGTCGTCGTCCCACGTTCCACGCTCGTCAATATCACTTCGAGCCTGCTTACCGTACAACCGACCGATCAGACCTTGGCTGCCGATCTGGCGCAGCAAATCACCGGCGTTCCCGGAATTGCCCGGGTGGCGCCGCAGCGGATCGTCCCTGCGCTGGTCGAGGGGAATGCTGTCAGCCTGATTGCGTTCGATCCGGCGCACGACTTTTCGGTGCTGACCTGGCTGGAGGAGCATCAACCGGGGGCCCCGGTGGATGGCTTGATTGCCGGCGGCCGTCTTGCCGCTCGGCTCGGGGCTACGCTCAGCGTCTGCGGGATGCCGCTGAGCACCTACGGCCGGCTCGGGAAAACGGGCGTCGGGCCGTTCGACGAATCCTATTTCGTGAGCTTCAACACGCTCGCCGACATCGTTTCGTTCTGCCGCACATCGGCTACGGCCAGCAAGCCGCTGGCCAAGATGGAGGGGCGCCTTGCGCCGCCGGTAGACGACATGATCCACGCCGACGTGTGCTCGCCCGACCTCCGGCTCGACCGCGTTTCGGCTTTCCTGGTGCAACTTCTACCCGGGGCAAAGCTGGAGCAAATAAAGTTCAGCCTTGCACAACTGGGCGACATGAAAATCGTCGAAGGTAATAACGTGCTGACCTCCTCTCGCCAGGCCTTGAACACGCTTCTGGTCGGCATCGCGGTCTTCACGGTATTGCAACTTAGCGCTTTGCTCATCCTGGTTTCGCTGCTGTTTTCGGCAATGGTCCAGGAACGCTATCGCGAAGTTGGCCTGTTGCGGGCGATGGGCGCCAGGCCGGTTCAGGTGATGACGATCATTCTCACCGAGGCGGCCATCATTACCGGTCTTGGCGGTCTCGCCGGTCTCGGTTTCGGCGCGGCCGTGCTGTTGATGTTCGCCCGCTCGGTTGGCTTCTACTTCGACCTGCTCGGCGTCCCGTTCTCCTGGCCGCCTCTTCCGGTGCTGCAGGTCAGTGCGATTGTCGCCATCGTGTTCTCGGCCGTCCTCGGTCTTGTCGGCGCCCTGCTGCCGGCATGGCGAGTGCGCGCAATGGCGCCCTATGCGCTCATTCACTCCGAGGGGCGGTAACGTGCTCCTGTCGGCGCTCTCGCTGAGCAAGAGATACGGCGCCGCTCCCGGATACGAGGCCGTCCGCAGCGTCAGTCTCGACCTTGGAGCGGGCGAATTTGTATCGATCATCGGCCGCTCCGGTTCCGGCAAATCGACGCTGATGGCAATGCTCGGCGCCCTGACAAGGCCGACAGAAGGCAGGGTGCTGCTCGACGGCACCGACATGTGGGCGCTTGCAGAAAGCGAGCTGGCGCGTTTCCGCTGCCGGCAAGTTGGCTTCATCTTCCAATTCCCGAGTCTGCTCCCGAACTTGAGCATCGTTGACAACGTTGCTGTGCCCGCCCTGCTCGACCGCACAATCGATGCACAGGCTGCGTACGCGCGAGCGTACAGTTTGCTCGCCCGTGTCGGTTTGGCGGATCGCGCTGACGCTTATCCCGGCAGCATGTCCGGCGGCGAGCAGCGCCGGGCTGTCGTTGCTCGCGCACTCATCAATTCGCCGCGGTTGTTATTGGCGGACGAGCCGACCAGCGACCTCGATGAGGACTCGGAAACCGACATTATCGAGCTTCTGGAGGAGCTGCAGCAGACCGAATCGTTTGCTTTGGTCCTCGTCACCCACAGTCTCGATCTCGCCAGGCGTGCGCAGCGCACCTACGAAATGCGAGAAGGTACACTCGCGCAGGCCGATCTGCCGGAAATTGCGGCTGCGCCACGTAGTCGGCCCCGGCATTTCGGTCCGACGAAGATCAGCGCCAGTGAGAACCTGACCGGGGCGGCTGCGGCGCAAGCGCCCATTCGACTAGGCGGGAATCTGTGGCGCGGCGCGCAAACCTTCTTGCTGGCCGCGACGGTTGTTTTTGCCGGCATCCTGCTGCTCGACTTCGGGATCGATAAATATCAGAAAAGCCGGGTCCTTGCGCGGGCAACACTGACCGCGTCACTGCAGCACATGGCGCTCAACAGCCTTCGCGGCGATGTCAAGTCGATCATCGACCTGGGCGATGGACGCTACGACTTGACGACGTATTTGCAGAATGTCGGCGGCGGACATCCCATCTATGTGATGGCGCCGGACCTGCGCGCCTATGTTCAGGTTGGAACGGCGTGGCAGGAACTGGCGATGAAACCTGCCGATGAAAGTCTGCGCGGCGTGCTCAAGATCGAGGGTACGCAAACCTATCGTTACGTGTTCGATGCGCAAGTCAAGCAGTACGCGCAACTGCTTCCCAACTATATGCACGTTCGCTTCTCGGCAACGATGCTGGTGAGTCCCAGCAGCATGCCGAAGGACGACGTATTCGAGCGCAAGGACAATTATTACGTTTACCTCAAGCCGTTCGACGTCGCCGATGCGGTCGTGTTGAAGCGAATGCGGTTCTCGGGCAAGCCGCCGGTATGGATTCCAATGCCGCCGCACTGAGGTTCTTGCTGCGGCCCTGCCCACAGAATCCGGCGATGTCGATATTGATCGGCCAAGCGAGTTGTCGTGAAATGATGGGACCGCGGGCAAAAGGAAGCTGGCCATGGCCGACGAACGCCGGACGAAAGTGCGAGAGGCCACCCATCTTCCCAATTTGAAGCTGAACGTACGAACCGATGCCGACGGCCTGCCGGATGCGCCGCTGCGTCCCGAGCAGGCTTTCCTCAAGCGCAAGGCGGAGGTAACCCAACAGGACCACGAGGATTTTTCCGCGTATGTGCAGGAGAAAAGCGCGCGCGACGAACAGCAGATGACGCTGCCAACCGATACAGCGCAAAGGGAGCCCTCGTCGTTCAATCGGCGGAGCTTATTGAAATGGGCCGCCGGCACGGCGGCCGCGAGCGAGGCAGTCGCTCTCGGTTACCAGATGGTTGCCGGCGAGGACGTCCCGGCCCATGGGGTCATGCACAGTGGCGCCACCTCCGCAGAAGCCCAGCGTCATTTTGTTGAACGCGAATTGATCAACCCTCTCGCGGATATCCGCGGCAGACAGTTTGGCAACTGGGTTCTTCTGATGCCAACCAAGCTCGGTGGTGGAACCTATGCCGTGAACCTGAGCACCGGCCGGACGTTGGCCTGGATTTCCTACTGGAATTACGGCGATTACAACCCGATCTCGCACCACCTTTGCGCTTTCCCCAGCGCGGATCCGACCAAGGGCTTCGAATGGATCAACAGCACCCAAGGCGGCAAGAATGCCCTCATCTACGGTATCCCCACCAATATCGAAACACCGGCCGAAGGGTTCAACATTTACCGCGTCCGCTTTGACGGCGCGCAAATGGAGTTGTTGGAAAACGTCTCGGAAACGACCGGACTTGGACTTGGCGTTCACGTGACGATCGATCCGAAGAACGCCGATCGCTATTTCGTCACCGACGGGCAAAAGGACATCGCGGCCTGCTTCGACCGCCGCACCTCGCGGGTGATCGCGGCGCTCAAATACGACTGGGTTCCCAACGTCCGCGACCTCGCTGACGGCTGGCAGAAGGGTGGCGTCCTCAAGATTCTCGAAAATCTATCCCGATCCGAAGACTGGCAAGTACGACTACCTCGGCACCAAGGGGCAGAAGATCGAATGGGAAATGGTGCCGATGGGCGAGTTGTTCGTCGAGGAGGGGACGATTCCCGGCGACGATGTCCACGGTCTCACCGGCGCCGACGGCACCATCTGGCATCCGACCGGTCGCTGGGCATCGACCGTCATCAGGTTGTGCGGTGGCCAGGTCATCCTTGATGCGGAGAATAATTTCGACCCGGTGGCCTTCCTCCAATTCAACAAGGACGCGCCGAACCAGTACCCGGTCACGAAGATCGATAACGATCACTGGGAGGTGAAGTTCGACCGGATATTCTCCCCCGGCCACGAGGTCGGCTTCTCCCCGGATGGCCGCTTCCTGTGCATGATGAACAATCTGCGCGAGAACAATTGCTCCGTTTTCGATTCAAGCGATCCCGATCCGCGCAATTGGAGAAAAATGGCGCATATCGAGGATCCGCTGTGGCGCGGGAAGTATCCGAACCCATTCCACATGGTGTTTTCCTTGGACAGCTCCAAGCTTTATCTCTCCATCCTTCACCCGGCGCCAGCCACCAGCGGCATCATGGTCGTCGATACCAATACTTGGCAGATCAAGAAGGAGATCCAGGGCATCGGGCCGGACATGCAAACCCTGGCGATCACCTATGACGGCAAATACGTCGTCGGCGTGTTCAGCGGCTTCCAGCGGCTGTCCAGCGGCATTTGCTTCATCGATGCCCAGACCGACGAGCTGATCGGCATCTGGCCGAGCAATGGCGGTCACCACGACTGCGTCATCATTCCCACCAAGCTCGAGCATATGAAGCACACCAGGTCGTGCACGCTTTAGTGCTAAGGTTTACGCAATATGCTTTTGTCGATCATCGCGTGGACCCCTTTGATGAAGTTGACGGTTTGCGTGACGTGGAGGTCCGCTGCGAGGCTGGTCAAAGCGTAAGCCTCATCTCTCGGGATGGCTGTGAGCGCGACGATCCAATCGATCATCTCGTGCAGCGCCCCACGCGCGGCATCGTCGAGATCAGCATCGAGACCGAAGGTGATGAAGTGCGTCGCGGTCTCTGCGCGCGGGAGGCGCCAGCGCAAATCCTTGCGCACGTGAAACTCGAAGGTGCCGGTGAGCGCCGTCTCTATGGCCGTCCCGTCCACTTCACCGTCGCCCTGGGCGGCGTGCCCGTCGCCGGTCGAGAACAGCGCGCCTTCGTTCCATACGGGCAGGTAGATCGTGCTGCCGGCGGTGAGCTCCTTGCAATCGATGTTGCCACCAAATTCGCGGGGTTCCTTGCTGTTCTGGCGGCCGAAGTCTTTCGGCGGCGCGACGCCAAGTTGACCGAAGAATGGCCGCATGGGGACGCGCAGCCCTGACGGCAGCACCGCCATGTTGCTCGACTTGTCGAGCAGAAGATGGATGATGCGGTGATAGGGAAACTCTTCGGGCAATGTGCCGCCATAGGCGCGGAAGAGATTGTAACCCCAATTCTGCCGCAGCTCGATGCCGAGAATCTTGACCTCGAGCACATCGCCAACCGCGGCGCCGCGCACGAAGATCGGCCCGGTGAGGATGTGATTGCCGATGCCGCGTTTCACCTGTTGATGGATATTTCGCAGCTCTGGAAGGACCTCGAACCCCCGCGATGGCGGCGGCATCCATTCGGGATTGCCCGACACGCATTCGATCGTGACGCGCTCGCCGGAATTGATGTTCAGCACCGGTGCAAGGCTGCCATCCCAATACCCCCAGTGAATCGTCTCCGGGCCCGATTGCAGCAGATGGACCTTGGCCCTGGCGTTTTCCTTGGCGAAAGAGACGTTCATCGGTTTCTCCTCAAATGTCGCAAAAGCGACTCGGCTTGTGGGCTAAGCGGGATGATTTTTGTTTGCACCGTCAGCGGCCCCGCCCTCTGTGTCGCGACGGGCCGTAAGCGAGCTAGCGCATAGTGTCGAGAATTGCGCCGCGGCGCAAACGATACGCATTCACTAAGATAACATTTGACAAATTGGCAACACGAGCCCGACGCCACATTGAGGTTTCTACACGGACGTGTGTCGCGACCGCTCGACAATCCCCTGAACAAAACGAGATGCAAATCTTTGCTGCGGTCGTGCCGCCGGCTCGTTGCCGCAGATTGATTATTTCAAAGTGCATCTGGTCAAATAATTTCCTGCGTTGTAGAAATGCCATCGGTGCTGCTTGCCACACGATTGGTGGATGCCCAGCACAAGCTGGTGTATCAGAAAGAAATTCTGTAAGAGCGCGACCAATCTGTTCTACATTGTAACGCTGCGAATCAAGGAGAGACAGAGAAATGGCGAAGAAGGCGAAGAAGGCAAAGAAGCGTGCGGCTCGGCGTCCGTGGTCCAAACAAGACGAGCGTGAGCTCAGAGGTCATTCCAAGAACAAATCTCCGATAAAGACCGTGGTACGCGCGATGAAGCGCACGGCCGGCGCGCTGCGGCAGAAAGCGTTCAGCCTTGGATTGTCGCTTGGTCATCGCCGTTCCTCGAAGAAAACCCGGCGCGGCTAGCGCTCACTTTTATTGGAGCATGACTTGCATGTATCGGCAGGCGCTGGCCTGCTCCCTCTCCCCGTTGGGGAGAGGAGCGCGCCGCGGATGAGACGGCCGGCGCGTCGCGGCTTTTCGCTTCCGGTTCAACACCCTGCTTCCTGATTTCTTCTGGGGTTGAGACGCGCGGCCCGGCTCGCGAAATCGAGCCGGGTGCCACGCGGGAGCGCTCGCCGCATCGGGCGTCACGCCGCAACTGCGGGGTTCTCCTTTAGGGGTTCTCCTTATATGTCATCTGCGTTCAAAGGTCGTCGGGAGGACGCGCGGCTCGTCGGCGGGCGGGGTCGCTACACGGCGGACTGGGATCTGCCCGGGCAGCTTTATGCCGCTTTCAAACGCTCGGATCGCGCCCATGCGCTCATTCGCTCGCTCGAAGTGAGCGCCGCCCACAACATCTCGGGCGTGGTGACAATCATCACTGCCTCCGATGTCGCCGCTGCCGGATTTCGCACATTGATGCCGATTGCTCCCATGTCAGGCCGGGACGGTCAAAGGATATCGATCCCCGAGCGGCCGCTTCTGGCGGAAGATCGCGTCCGCTTCGCCGGTGAAGAGGTGGCCATGGTGGTCGCGAGATCGCCGCAGGCGGCGCGCGATGCCGCCGATCTGATCGAAGTCGTCTATGAGGATATTCCGGCGGTCATCGGTTTTGACAGGGCGATGGCCACCGGCGTCTGCGTGCATGCGAGCATTCCCGGAAATGTCTGCTTTGATTTTGAATACGGCGACGCCGCGAAAACCAACGATCTGATCGAGCACGCCGCGCACGTGGTGCGTGTGCGCATGGAAAGCCCGCGCGTGGCGCCGACCCCGATGGAGCTTCGGGCGGCGCTCGCCTGGTACGATGCGCAATCCGGCATCTACGGAATTCGCTGCGCGCATCAAGGCGCCTTTGCCATGCGCGATGCGCTCGCTGCGATGATGAATTTGCCGCCGGAGCAAATCCGCGTGGAGATGGTCGATGTCGGCGGCGCCTTCGGAGCGCGGACTGCACCATTCTCGGAATACCCGCTCATGCTCCACATGAGCAAAAAGCTCAGGTCCCCGATCAAATGGCTTTCGACCCGGTCGGAGGATTTTCTCACCGACAATCACGGCCGCGCGATCCGGCTCGCCGGAGAACTCGCCTTTGACGCACGCGGCCGTTTCATCGCGTTGCGCACGGACTGGCTGTGCGACTGCGGTGCGTACCTGTCGCAGGCCGGGGCATTCACCAACTGCTTCAACGGGCTCACCATAGGCGCGGGCGCCTATCAGGTGCAGGCGCTCTATGGCCGGCACCGCCTGGTCATCACCAACACCGCTCCCACCAACGCCTATCGCGGGGCCGGACGCCCGGAGGCCGTCTATATCGTCGAACGTCTTGTTGATGCCGCCGCTGATCGGCTCGCCATGGACCCGCTTGAGCTCCGCCGCAGGAACATCATTCGACCTGAGCAGATGCCCTATCGCACGCTTACGGGGAGCGTGTTCGACAGCGGCGATTTCGCTGGTCTCATCGCCAAGGCTGAGGTGGCCTCAGGATGGAAAAGCTTCGCGCGGCGTCGCCAGGACGCTGCGCGGCGTGGCGCGCTGCGCGGGATCGGATGCGCGGTTTTCCTCGAGCCCTCGGGCGGCGGTTTGTTTCCGAAGGACCAGGTCGCGATCCGCTTTCTCTCCAACAATCAGATCGTGCTGTACAGCGTCGCCGGGCCAAGCGGGCAGGGGCATGAGACCGTTTTTCCTGAGCTGGTCGCCGAAATCCTCGGTCTTGATGCGGCACAGGTCGTGCTGCGCGCCGGGGATCCCGACGGGCCGGCGCTCACGGGAAGTCCTGCAATCAGCTCGCGCACCCTGCTCGCTCATGGCAGCGCCTACAAAGTCGCGGCAGAAGAGGTGATCGAGAAAGGCCGCGCCTTGGCGGCTGATGCGCTGGAAGTGTCAGGCGAGGATGTCGAGTTCCGGGACGGACGCTACTGGGTGAAAGGCACCGATCGCGCGGTCACGTTTTCTGAGATTATGGCGCAATGCTCCTCGCAGTCTCCGCATCCTCTCGACACCACGGCCGAACTGCCCATCACGCGCGTTTTCCCCAGCGGCGCACATGTAGCAGAGGTCGAGATCGATCGCGCGACCGGCGGCGTGAGCGTGGTCGACTACACCGCCATCGAAGATATCGGCAACGTGATCAATCACACGCTCGCCGCCGGCCAGTTGCACGGCGGCGTGGTGCAGGGCGCGGGTCAGGTTTTTGGTGAGAATTGCCTGTACGATGCGGAAAACGGGCAGCTCATTGCCGGCAGCTTCATGGACTACGTTATGCCGCGGGCAGACCTGATTCCGAGCTTCCGCGCCGCTGATCATGGCGTGCCATCTCCGGGCAACAAATTGGGAGCCAAGGGTGCCGGCGAAGCGGGAACGACGGGCGCAGGCGCCGCCTGCATCAACGCTGTCGTCAATGCGCTTTCCTCGATCGGCGCCGCTCATTTCGACATGCCGGCAACGCCTGCGCGCCTCTGGACGGCAATGCAGCAAGCTTCCGTCACCTCGCGTGACTATGCGGACTGAGCTTCCGCCGCCTGATGCGCGTGCGGGCGCATAGCCGTTGCCGGCACAGGATTTCGCGCCGGCCGTTTCTGACGGCCCACCGAATGCGGGGTGACAAGCGGAAGCATCGACGGTTGTACCTTCGCCCCGACGAGCGCCATGATGGACCGGCGCGCCTCCGGCATCATCCATGCCCTCGCGGCCGCATGCCCAAGCGAGCGGATCGGATCGAAATAGTAACGCATTTGGCCATCGGCGACTGCCGGCGAGACGAATCCGGAGACGCCGTATTCGGTATCGTGGAACTCGGCGCTGTGCACGTCGCGCTTGCCGGATGGCGTGTTGACGATGAACAGCGGCGTATTGAAACCGGCGGTGGTGCCGCGCACCTCCTTTTCGAGTCGCTGCGCGGTCCTTAGCGGCACGCGGAAATGCTCCGTCGCCTTCACCATGTCGCACAGATACACGTAGTAGGGATGGATGTTGATCCGCCCGAGCCGCTTGATGAGAGAGCGCAGCGTCCCGGCATCATCGTTCACGCCACGCAGCAGGACCGCCTGATTACGAACGAAGACGCCATGCTCGTGCAGGCGTCGCATCGCGGCCTCCGCCACTGGCGTCACCTCGTTGGGGTGATTGAAATGGGTGTGCACGCACACGTCCTTGAACATCGAGCGTGCGCGTGCGACGAGCTCCAGCACGGCGCCGCGCCACTCATGATCGCTCAGGAGCTTCATCGGCTGCACCGAAAGCACCTTGGTGGCAAGCCGTATGCGTTGGACATGCGCGATGTCGAGAAGCGCATTCCCGAGCGAGCGGACATGCGCCGGCTTGAGGCGGGCAAGATCGCCGCCCGACACCACCACGTCCTCGATCTGCGTGTGCGAGCGAATGTAATCGAGCGCGGGCAACCAGTTCTGCGCGCTCGTCACGTGATCCTTCACGATCAGCGGCGTGTCCTGCCCGACCGCATAGCTGCGCGTGCAATACTGGCAGTAGACCGGACAGACAGAAGTCACAAGAAAGAGCACCTTATCGGGATAGCGGTGCACGATGCTGGTGACCGGAGAGTGCTCGCGCTCCGCCAGCGAGTCGATCTCCAGGCATGGATGATCGTCCTCCTGCTCGCAGCGCATCGGCAGGAATTGCCGGCGAATCGGATCGGTCTCAGCGTTCGACCAGTCGATCAGGCTCAGCACGTACGGGTTCAGCCGGATCGACATTCCGGTCTTGCTCAAGCCGGCCTCGATCTCTTCGACCACGCGCGATGACACCATGCCATCGAGCGCTGCCTTGAGTTGCGCCAACCGGGTGACCGCATTGCGGTCTTGCCATGCGCTGTCCTCGAACTCAGCGGGGGAAACGCTTTCCCATATCTTGAACTTCGTCCACTCCAAGCTCATCGCCCTTCCTTGTCTCCACCTGCGCGATCAGGCCTGCCAGGCCCTCCGCCTCATGTATCGCCAGATGATTCGAGCGCAGGCAAATTCTGACTGTGACACGCATACGAACTATTAGACCGGATATTCTAACATTGTTGAAATTGCGATGTGATGCGAATTGGCAACATGTCAAAAAAATAACATTTTGCGCGTGAATGTCTGTTCAGCTGAGGGCCTGAACGTCTGTTCAGAAACACGCTTTCACTCCATTGCATTGTGCAACCGGAGAGCATACGACCACGCGCGAAGGCGAGCGCAAAAATTGAACATCCCTTTGCTAAACGTAGACGATGTCTCGCAGCGAAGCGGCGCCGAGAGCGGCGAGGCGTTGCTGCACGCGCCGGCACCCGAATGCTTGCACGAGCTCTTCGAGGAGCAGACGGATGCGTGCGGCGAAGCCGTCGCTCTCGTCTGCGGCGACATGTCACTGTCCTATGCGGCGCTCGAATTGCGCGCCAATCGCGTGGCCAATTATCTGCGGCAGCTGGGAGTTGGCCGAGGCGCGCTGGTGGGGATCGCGTTTGACCGCTCGGAGCTTCCCATCATAGCCATTCTGGGTTGCCTCAAGGCGGGGGCTGCCTATGTGCCCATCGACGTGAGCCACCCGGACGAGCGCATTCGCTTTATTCTGGCGGAAGCCGACACCGCCGCGGTATTGAGCGAGCGCGCGCAACTCGCGCGGATGTCCCGTTTGTTCGGCGGCCGCATTGTTCTCCTGGATGACCAAATTCTTCTGGAGGACCAGGCCGGGCTCGCCGCGGCCTCTGCGGCTCGACCTTTGCGCACCGACACGGGACTTTCGCCACACGACCTCTGCTACGTCATCTATACGTCCGGCACGACAGGACGGCCGAAAGGTGTCCTGACCGAGCATCGCAACGCGGTGCACTTCGTCCGCGCTTTCAACCAGGTGTGCAAGACGGGTCCGCGGGATCGCGTCTATCAGGGCTTCTCGCTGAGCTTCGATGGCTCGGTCGAGGAAATGTGGATGGCGTTCTCCAACGGCGCAACGCTTGTCGTTCCTGCACAGGACGCGCCCAGATTCGGCAACGACCTTGCCCGCTATCTGGCCCAGCAACGCGTAACCTATTTCTCCACCGTGCCGACCATGCTCACCACCATGAGCGAGCCGGTGCCGTTGTTGCGACAGCTTGTGGTCAGCGGGGAAGTGTGTCCGCCGCAGCTGGTCGCGCGTTGGGCCGGGCCAGGACGGCTGATGCTCAACGTCTATGGTCCCACCGAGGCTACCGTGAATGCCACGGCGGCGGTCTGCCGTCCCGGCGCGCCGATCACGCTCGGCCGTCCGCTCATCGGTTATGAAACGCTCATTCTGGACGGCGATCTCAATCCGGTGCCGCAGGGCACGATGGGCGAGCTTTACATCGCTGGGCCCGGCATCGCGCGCGGCTATCTCAAGCGGCCGGATCTCACCCAAGCGAGCTTTGTCACCCTGCCACGGGATGGCAGGCGGATGTATCGCACCGGCGATCTTGCCGGCATCAATGCCGCCGGCGAGCTCGAATTTTTCGGGCGCCTCGACCGGCAAGTGAAGATCCGCGGTTTTCGCGTGGAGCTCGCTGAAATCGAAGCCGTATTGCTGGAGCAGCCGCACGTGAGCAGCGCGGTTGTGCATCTGCATGAAGGCGGCGATGCCCAAAGCCTCGCGGCGTATGTGGTGCTCCAGCCGCCATCCGCCGTGCTCGACCGCCCGGCAATTCTCGCGGCGCTGCGCGCACGGCTCCCTGCCTACATGGTGCCTGCCTTTCTCGACGTGGTCACCGAGGTGCCTTTGCTTGCCAGCGGCAAGGTCGATCGCAGAAGCCTGCCTGCGCCAACGTTTTCATTGATCGACGCTTCCAGCGTGCCCCATCCGCCGGCAACGCCGCTTGAGGCAGGCATAGCCGACGCGTGGGCCAGCATCTTTCGCCTGCCGGCGGTCGGCGTAGAGCAGAATTTCTTTGTCGATCTCGGCGGACATTCGCTGCTGGCCGCGCAGACGACGGCGCTCCTGCGCGATCGTATCGGGCTCGATCTGGCAGTGCGCGATCTTTATGCATTTCCGACCGTACGCGAGCTCGCTCGGCTGGTAGCGCAAAGGAATCCAGCCACAGAAATCTCGACCGATGCGGTCGCAGGCGAGACACGCAACGACCATGCCGCGAGCGAGCCCAGCGTCGGCTTTGCGCTGCTGCAAGCCTTGATCGCTTTGCTTCTCGGGGGTCTCGTGGTGCTCCCCTTGGCCGCGGTAGTGATTCTGACCGATGCCCTCCTGCGCGACAGCGCCTGGCCTGTTGCGACAGCCTGGCTCGCCACGTCTGTCATGCTGGCGTTCTGGCCTGCAATGCTGGCGCTGAGCGTCGCCGCCAAATGGCTGATCATCGGACGCTACCGCGCTGGCGCCTACCCGCTTTGGAGCGCGTATTATTTCCGCTGGTGGGTGGTGGCGCGGCTGCAAGCCATGAGCGGCGCCGGGATTCTCGCGGGCACTCCGCTGATGAGTCTCTATTATCGTCTGATGGGCGCGAAGGTGGGACGCGGCTGCGCCCTCGACACTGCCCACTGCTCCAGCTTCGATCTCGTTCGAATAGGTGACGATACCAGCGTCGGCGCCGAGACGCAGCTCCTTGGCCACCGAGTGGAAGGCGGGATGCTGCGCATCGGGAGCGTCGAGATCGGAAGCCGTTGTTTCATCGGCTCCCATTGTGCGCTCGGCCTGGACGTGCGCATGGGGAACGACAGCCGCCTTGATGACCAGTCGCTGCTGCCGGACGGCGCAGCCATAACCGATGGCGAAGAGCGCGCCGGTGCGCCGGGGCAACCCGCGGAGGTCGCCGTGCCGCCGGGGTCTCTCCGGCGCAGCCGCGCTAGTCAGACAGCGCTGTTCACGGCGGCGGCGTTCGGGCTCGCTTACGTGTGCGTGCTCTTCATGGCCCTCCCGGCGCTTCCCATCATGTGGTTATGGTTATGGGCGGTAGAAAACGACGCGGCCTGGCTTGCGCTTTTCGTAAATATTGCCGCGCTGCCGCTGCTGATCGCAATCTCTTGTCTTTGGGTCGCGCTGCTCAAGGCGATGCTCCTTTGGCGCGCCGCGCCGGGCATCTACGACCTTTACTCCTTTTATTATCTGCGCCACTGGCTGGCCTATGGACTGATGCGAGGGAGCCGCGCGCTTCTCCTCCCTGTTTTCACCACGCTCTACTTGCCGCCATTGATGCGTCTTCTTGGGGCGCGCATCGGCAGGAATGCCGAGCTGTCCACGGTCTGGAGCTTCACGCCGGATTTCCTCACGGCGGGGGAGGGCAGCTTCTTCGCCGACGGATGCTTTCTTGGTGGCCGGCGCACGTTTTGCGGACGGTTCGAGCTCCGTGCCAACGAGGTCGGCCGCAGGAGCTTCGTCGGCAATGGCGCCATGCTGCCGCCAGGCGCATCGCTCGGCGACAATTGCCTCCTCGGAGTGCTGTCGGTGCCACCATCGGGAATACCCAGGACGCCCGAGGGCAGCGACTGGCTGGGATCGCCGGCCTTCGAGCTGCCTAACCGCCACAAGGTCGGCGGTTTCGATGAGCGGCTGACCTTCAGGCCGACGCCGGGCCTTTATGTCCAGCGCGCGCTCATTGACAGCTGTCGAATTCTCGTCCCCGCGTTGAGCCTTTTCGCCATCTCAGTTTTGAGCCTCTCCGCGCTGGCTTTCGCCTATGAAAGCCATGGCTGGGCGATCATGCTGGCGATCTCGCCTCTCCTCGCGGTTGTCATGGCCGCGCTCGCGGTCGGTAGCGTGGTCGCACTCAAATGGGTGGTGATGGGGAAGTTCAAGCCGGTGATCGTGCCCTTGTGGTGCCCGTATGTGTGGCTCAACGAGATGGTCAACGGCGTCTATGAATCGATCATGGCGCCCGTGGTGAGCCTCGTGTTTGGCACACCGTTCGCTGCGCCGCTGCTGCGGCTCCTGGGTTGCAGGATTGGTCGCGGCTGCTACATCGCCACCAGCCTGTTCTCGGAATTCGACCTTGTGCAAATCGGAGATCACGTTGCGCTCAATACCGGGGCGGTGATCCAGAATCATCTGTTCGAGGACCGCATCATGAAGTCCTCCCATCTGCGCATCGACGATCGCTGCTCGGTCGGCAACATGGCGGTGGTGCTCTATGACGGACACATGCAGCATGACGCGGTGCTCGGTCCGCTTTCGCTGCTGATGAAAGGCGAGATCGTGCCGCCCGCCAGCCGCTGGCACGGCATCCCGACCGTGCGGATGGGAGCCGATCTTGGCTTCCGAGTGAACGCCAGGGCGGCTGTTACTTCCAACGCTTGATTCAGATCGGTGTCATTCCGGGGCGCCGCGGAGCGGCGAACCCGGAACCCATAACCACAGGCCCTCGCAATGAACTCACTGCCAGTGATTATGGATTCCGGGCTGCCTCGCTGCGCTCAGCACCCGGAATGACAGAATTGACGTCAGAGTCACACGCAGGGCGGCAATCGCTGACTGAACGCAGCAAGGTAAGCCGATACTTGCTTCGACCCCGTCTGCTCCATGCTTTATTTAGGGTTTGGCAATACTACCGAGATATGTGATCGAGGACCTGTTCCGTGTGTGCGAGGCGGCCGAGACAATGGATGCCACGAACCGTGAAGAGTCTGCCCCGCCTAAAGGCGTGACGACGGCCACCAAGGGAGAAGCGCGCGATTTGCTTTCCCTGGAGACGTTGAGCAGCGCGCCTGCCGCCATAGAAGACTGTAGCGCCGACAACATCGCCGCGCTCATTCCCAAGATCGTGGCTCCGTCCGTTGCAGAATTTGAAAAGCTGATACATGACTTGGAAGAAGCGAAAAAATATCTGCAATCAGAGGGCGATCGAATTCGGAGGGAGACGGATCGCTATCTCCAATTGACTCAGACGGCCTCGCAGTCGGTGCGGGTTATCTCGGAGGCTATCGGCGAGTGGCGGCAATCAGGCCATCCCCTGCAATAACAGTCAGCCGCATCACTGGCATGCATTCCCCGCGCAGGCGTTGCTTGATCTCGCCGCACACCTGCCCGGCGGTCAGCCTCAGCCGCACAGGTCGCCTGCAAACATCCACGAGGACAGGAGCTTCGTGGTTACCGAATAACTGTTCGCTGCGACTTCCGCTGCCGTTCACTCTACGACTGATCTGCTTGTGATCGCTCGACCGATCTGTGTAAGCTGACGAAAATTCAATTACCGGGTTTATCCTAATTGTCGGCAGCAAGTGCCATGTGTGGACATAAGCCGCTCACTCGGTCACATCGTCCGCGAGCGTGAGCAGCTGGGGGCGCATCGCCACTACCCTGATGCGCCATGCCCGCTGCCAAGAACCTTGATCTTAGCCGTCTCGGCGATAATCGCATATCGTTGGCGTAAACATTGGTGGTCAACACCGACGCCCGTGCGGTTACCGTCATGCCGCGGCCCAAATTGTAGGGTGCAAGCGATGAATTCGAGATGGAGGGCCATGCATGTCGCTCATTCGAAACGGATACGCAGTGTCGAGTCGTCCGAGCTTTCTGGTCGCATTGTTCCCGGCGCTTTTCGCTCTTGCTCTGTTTGATCCCGGCACGGCCACTGCGCAGGACGTGAAGCAGATCAAGCTCACCGAGAAGCATATTCAGGGATTTATCGCCGCCGACGAGGAGATGGCAAAGATCTATGGGGCGAATGTGGATAACTCGGATCCGAAGGTGAAGGCGCAGGGCGAGGCTGTTGCCAAGAAGAACGGCTTTGCAAGCCTCGCCGAACATGACGACGTGTCGATGAACATCGCGATAATCATGTCCGGCTTCGACCAGCAGACCAAGAAGTTCACCGAGCCGCCTGAACGGGTCAGGGAGGAGATCGCGGCGCTCAAGGCGGACAAATCCGTCTCGGACGCGGCAAAGAAAGAGGACCTGGCGCAGCTCGAGGCGGCGCTCAAGGGCGCAAAGCCCATTCAGTTCAAGGAAAACATCGCGTTGGTGCTAAAGCACTTCGATGAGCTCCTGCCGCTCATGCAGGTGCAGGGACCCGCGGATTAGAATCCGCTTACTAACATTGCGCCTTGACCAGGCGGCTGGGGAACATGTCGTCAGTTCGCCGTCCTGGCCAGCGCCGGTTTCACCCGCATCTCACTGCGTGCACCAATCACGGCTTGCGCTCCAGCTCCAGGCCACGCTGATGCGTGACCTGGAGGAAGCAAAAATTATCTGCAATTAGACGGCGAGCGAATTCGCCGCGATCGTTATGTCCAATCGACTCAGACGGCCTCGCACCTGATGGGCTTGCTGGGTGCCCCGCCGTTGCGCTCTCATTGTCATCGCTACTGGTCAAGCCAGCCCGCGGCTGTTCAGGAATGCGCGTTCGGCGATGTCGGTCCAATCGGTGATCGATCTGCGGAACTGCTCGTAGCTCGCGTAAATTTTCCGGGAAAGCGCGTCAGCCGCGCCGATCTCGGCGACGACCTCCTTGCTCATTGAGAGGAGGGACTTAAGGATGGAATCGTCGAATTTGATGATTTTCACGGTGCCTTCGTCCCGCAGCTTGCGCAGCGACAGCGCGTTTTTTGCATTGAACTCCGCCAACGAGCGCGCATACTCGCACGCGGCCACCGCCTCGAAGATGCGCCTGTCGGCGGCATCGAAGCTTTCCCACACGCCCTTGTTGATGCCCACCGCGTTGTTGGTGCCCGGCTCGTGAAATCCCGGATAATAATAATAGCCCGCCGCATTGTGCAGTCCGAGGGCCATGTCGGTCCAAGGGCCCACGAATTCGCTGGCGTCTATGGCCCCGGACTTGAGCGCCGGCATGATCTCGCCGCCCGGAAGAACCACCACGATGGCGCCCAGTCGCCGGAGCACCTCAGCGCCGGGTCCGGGCATTCGGTAGCGCAGGCCCTTGAAGGCTTCCGGCGAGGGCACCTCCCGGGTAAACCACCCACCCATCTGACAACCAGTGCTGGTGCACAGGAAGGACTTGACGTTGAATTGAGCGCCGAGCGCGTCCCACAACTCCTGGCCGCCGCCGTACTGGACCCATGCGAACAGTTCATCCGCGGTGAGCCCGAAGGGTATCGCCGCGAAAAAATTGAACGCCCGCGACTTGCTTTCGAAGTACGTTTCGGCCGAGCTGTACAGGTCGGCGACGCCGGCGCCTACCGCGTCGAAGGTTTCGAACGGACGCACCAGCGCACCGGCCGGAAACACCTCGATTTTGATGCGCCCGCCGGTCGCGACGCCGATTGTCTGTGCGAAACGCACTGCGCTGGTCTGAAGGCCGGGTAAGTTTTCGGGCCAGTCCGTCACCATCCTCAACTCTCGGATTCCCTGCGCAATCGCGGGCGCCGGAAAGTGCGTGCTCGCGCCGGCGGCAACTGATCCCGCGCCAGCCAGAAGATCGCGCCGCCTCATGGTCGTTCCCTTCCTCGATGCACCGTGTGCTGGCTGTCGTTCTCAGACGTCATCGCCCGCTTTAGGCGGGCGATCCAGTATTCACCGCTCTTGCAATTAGTTTGCCGAGATCCACCCGCACCTGCCGGGATTACTGGGTGCCCCGCCTGCGCGGGGCATGACGCTTGGAAGTATGTTCGGCAAACGTGAGGCATAGGTTGCGTTCGCATTGTTACTGATCACGCAAGCCCGCGGCTGTTGAGGTAGGCGCGTTCGGAGATGTCGCTCCAATCCATAATCGAGGCGCGGAACTGCTGGTAGCTCGCGTAGATTTTCTTGGAAAGCTCGTCGCCGGCACCGATCTCGGCGACGACGTCCGCGCTGAGCTTGAGAAACGACTTCAGCAAAGCGTCGTCGAATTTCAGGATTTTGACGGTGGTTTCCTCCCGCAGCTTGCGCAGCGACAGCGCGTTGTTTGCGTTGAATTCAGCAAGGGAGCGCGCGTATTCGCACGCGGCCACGGCCTCGAAGATGCTCCGCTCGCTCGTATCAAAGCTTGCCCAAACGCCCTTGTTGATACCGACCGAAAAGCCGGAACCGGGCTCGTGAAATGCCGGATAGTAGTAAAAGCCCGCCGCGTTGTGCAGGCCGAGCGCCATATCGAGCCAAGGCCCGATCCATTCGCTCGCGTGGATCGCACCTGATTTTAGCGCCGGCATGATCTCACCGCCGGGCAAGGTCACCACCACGGCGCCCACGCGCCGGAGGACTTCCGCGCCGGGTCCGGCCATGCGGTAGCGCAGTCCCTTGAAGTCCTCTGGTGAGTTGACCTCACGGGCGAACCATCCGCCCATCTGGCATCCGGTGCTGGTGCAGATCAGCGGCTTGATGTCGAATTGGCCGCTGAGCTCGTCCCATAGCTCCTGGCCGCCGCCATGGCGTATCCAGGCGAACAGTTCGTCCGCGGTCAGTCCGAAGGGGATGGCCGCGAAGAAATGCAGGGCCCGCGATTTCTGCTCGAAGTAGCCCTCGAATGAATGGTACATATCAGCGACGCCGGCTCCCACCGCTTCAAACGTTTCAAACGGGCGAACAAGTGAGCCGGCCGGGAATACTTCGATATTGATGCGGCTGCCGGTCGCGGCGCCGATCGTCTGGGCGAAGCGGACTGCGCTGGTGTGAAGGCCAGGCGTACCCTCGGGCCAGTCGGTCACCATCTTCAGCTGCCGGATTCCCTGCGCAATCGCGGGCGCCGGTAAGCTCACGCTCGCGCCGGCGGCGACCGATCCCACCCCTGCCAGAAGATCGCGCCGCCTCATCGTCGTTCCCTTCCTCGATGCACCGTGTGCTGGCTGTCGTTCTCAGACGTCATCGCCCGCTTTAGGCCGGCGATCCAGTATTCATCGCTCTTGCAATTAGTTTGCCGAGATTCACCCGCACCTGCCGGGATTACTGGGGTACCCCGCCTGCGCGGGGCATGACGCTTGGAAGTATGTTCGGCAAACGTGAGGCATGGGTTGCGTTCGCATTGTTACTGATCACGTGAGCCCGCGGCTGTTGAGGTAGGCGCGTTCGGAGATGTCGCTCCAATCCATAATCGACGCGCGAAACTGCTCGTAGCTCGCGTAAATCTTTCGGGAAAGCTCGTCGGTCGAGCCAATCTGGGCGACGACGTCCGCGCTGAGCTTGAGAAACGACTTCAGCAGGGAGTCGTCGAACTTCAGGATTTTGACGGCGCCTTCGTCGCGCAGCTTGCGTAGCGACAGCGCGTTATTGGCGTTGAATTCCGCCGAGGAGCGCGCGTATTCGCAAGCAGCCACGGCCTCGAAGACGCGCCGGTCGCTGTCGTCAAAGCTCTCCCACACGCTCTTGTTGATGCCGACCGCAGATCCGGCGCACGGTTCATGAAACCCGGGATAGTAATAATACCCGGCGACCTTGTGGAGGCCCATTGCCATGTCGAGCCACGGCCCGATCCATTCGCTGGCATCGATGGCGCCGGACTTGAGCGCCGGCATGATCTCACCGCCGGGCAAGGTCACTACCACGGCGCCCAAGCGCCGGAGGACTTCCGCGCCGGGTCCGGCCATGCGGTAGCGCAGCGCTTTGAAACGTTCCGGCGAAGTGATCTCGTTGTTGAACCAGCCCCCCATCTGGCAACCTGTATTGGAGCACAGGAGCGACTTGATGTTGAATTGGCCGCTGAGCGCGTCCCATAGCTCCTGGCCGCCGCCGTAGTGGACCCATGCGAACAGTTCGTCTGCGGTCAAGCCAAATGGTATCCCTGCGAAGAACTGGAATGCCGGGGACTTCTTTTCGAAGTAACCCTCATACGTATGATACATGTCGGCGACACCAGCCCCGACGGCGTCGAACGTTTCGAACGGGCGAACGAGCGAACCGGCCGGAAATACCTCGATCTTAAGGCGTCCCCCGGTCGCGTCGCCGATCGTTTGTGCGAAGCGAACTACGCTGGGGTGAAAGCCCGGCATGTCCTCGGGCCAATCGGTCACCATCTTCAGCTGTCGGATTCCCTGCGCGATGGCGGGCGCCGGGAAGCTCACGGTCGCGCTGGCGGCAACTGATCCCGCGCCAGCCAGAAGATCACGCCGTCGCATGGCTATCCTCTTTCGCAATGCACGCAGGGCCGTGCCGATGCAATGTTTGCTGCAAGTCTCCGGGAATAGTTGCTATAGCTACGGCCTTCGAGAAGAGTTCCCGGTGTCCGGTGACGGCATTAGACGCGAAAACAGCGGACCGTACAACTCGCAGCGGGTGGAATCTCGGTGTCCGCGCGCGGCTGTTGCTCGCCTTCTTCGGCATCAGCGGCTTTGCCGTGCTGGCGGCGGTCGCCGGCATCTACGCGTTCCAACAGGTCGGCGATCGGCTCGAGCTGATCGATGCCCGCGTGCCACAAGTCGTCAGCTCGCTGGAGATTTCGCGCGCGGCCGATCGGCTTATGGCATCGGCTCCCGCGCTCCTTGCCGCCACGACGACCAAGGAGCGTGACGAAGTCTCGAGCCGGATGCGGCCGGAAGCCGACCGCCTCATTGTCGGACTCGTTGATGTCGGCCGCGGCGACACGGCCGGCGAGGCGGCAGTTGCGATTCAATTGCTCGTCATGTCCCTGCGCTCCAATTTGACGGAGCTCGACAATCTGGTGGGGCTGCGGCTTAAGACCGGGGAGCGCCTTAGCGAGCTTTTGCAGGCCGCGTTCCAGGCCAATCAAGAGGCGCAGCGACTGTTTGCCCCCTGGCTGCAGGTCATGGAGATGCAGATCAACCGCTCCCTCGACGAAGTCCGCAAGCAAAACGCCGAAGTGGGCGCGCAGGCCGGACGCGACCTCGGCGCATCCATTGTCCTCGACCGCTCGGCGCAAGCCGCCCAACGCGGCTTCTCCGTCCTCATAGATCAGTTGGTTCAGACCGCGACCATGGGTGAGAAGCCGCGCCTGCCGGTGGTCGGCTTCCAGTTGCGCCGAAATCTCGATGACCTGGATGCGAAAACGAAAGATCTCGATCCGAAGCTGCGCGCCCTTTTCGCGGATCTTTCAGGACGGGTTCGTGCGCTGGCAGTGGGGCCGGATGCCATACCCGCCGTTCGCGGACGGGAGCTCGACCTAATCGGAAAGGCGGAGAAGCTGATTGCGGAAAATGCGCAGCTTTCCGTACGCCTCACCGGCGCCGTCGATCGCCTCGTGTCGGAGGCGGAGAGTGATGTGAGCTCGTCCACCCTTGGCGCGCTGTCTGTTCAGCGGCTGAGCGCGCGCATTCTTCTCGCTTTCGCGCTTCTGAGCTTGTTCGGCTCCGTCCTGATCGTCTGGCTCTACGTCGGCCGCAATCTCATCCGCCGCCTCATGCGTCTGAACGACGGCATGCTCGCCATCGCCGCCGGCAAGCAGCAAGGTCCCATCGACATTTCCGGTGGCGACGAGGTTGCGGAGATGGGGCGCGTGGTCGAGATCTTCCGCAGGAATACGCTGGAGCGCGACGAGTTGCAGGCGGAGAGGGCACGGGCCGCCGACCGGCTCGAGCAGGAGGTCAAGCAACGCACCGCGGAACTGGCGCAATCGGTCGAGGAGCTGCGGGCCCTCGGCGAGGTGAGCCAGGCCGTCAACTCGACCATCGACCTGGAGACCGTGCTGTCCACCATCGTGGCCAAGGCGGTCCAGCTTTCCGGCACCCAGGCCGGCACGATCTTTGTGTTCGACGAGACCAGCCAGGAATTCCGCGTGCGCGCCAACTACGGCCTGGCGGACGACGTCATCGCGGCCCTAAAGGGCCATCACATCCGCATGGGCGACACTGTGATGGGCCGCGCGGTTTTGCAGCGCCAGCCGGTGCAGATTTACGACGTGCAGCACGATCCGTCATTGCCCGTTCTTGATGTCATCCTGCGCGCCGGGTTCCGCGGCCATTTGACCGTTCCGCTGCTCGGCGCCGGCCAGACCGTCGGCGCTCTGGTCGTGCGCCGTACCGAGGCGGGCGAGTTTCCCCGGAGCACAGTCCAGCTGCTGCAGACATTTGCCGCACAGTCGGTTCTGGCAATCCAGAACGCGCGGTTGTTCCACGAAATTGAGGAGAAAGGCCGGCTGCTCGCCGAGGCCAGCCAGCACAAGTCGCAGTTCCTCGCCAACATGAGCCATGAGCTGCGCACGCCGCTCAACGCCATTCTGGGCTATACCGAGCTGGTCCTTGATAGCGTCTATGGGGAAATGCCGGACAAGGCGCGCGGTGTGCTCGCTCGCGTGCAGCGCAATGGCCGGCACCTCCTGGGCCTGATCAACGATGTGCTCGACCTCTCCAAGATCGAAGCGGGGCAGCTCACGCTCACGCTCTCGGACTATTCACTCAAGAGCGTTATCCACAGCGTGTTCAGCGCAGTCGAGCCGCTGGCGAGTGAAAAGCATATCGCGCTGAAGGTCGAGGTTGCTCCGGAATTGCCAAAAGGAATAGGCGATGAGCGGCGACTCACCCAGGTTTTGCTCAACCTCGTGGGCAACGCCATCAAGTTCACCGATGTCGGAGAGGTAGCGATCAAAGGCGCGTCGGCTAACGGCTCGTTCAATGTCGCGGTGCGCGATACCGGTCCGGGAATTTCTCCGTCCGATCAGGCGAAACTCTTCCAGGAATTTCAACAGGCCGACAATTCGATCACGCGCAAGAAGGGCGGCACCGGGCTGGGGCTCGCAATTTCAAAGCGCATCATCGAGATGCATGGGGGCAAGATTCTGGGTGGACTCAAGCATGGGGCAGGGCTCGACGTTTTCGTTCTCGATTCCTGTCGCGGTCGCGCAGCAGGCGGGCGCAACGTGACAAAGAGCGGGTTCGCCACGAGGCGGATCGCTATCTTCAATTGACGCAGACGGCCGCGCAGTCGGTGCGGATGATCTCGGACGCCATCGGCGAGTGGCGGCAATCAGGCCATCCCCTATCGATCCGGAGATGATATCGTGACGAAGAAAAGCGCAGCGAAGAAGCTCTCCCGCAAAGGGCCGCTCCGTCCGCTCCGGTCGGAAGCCGAGTACGACATCGCGCTCGCTGAGATTGAACGCTATTTCGACATCGAGCAGAAGCCTGGCGCGCCGGCGGCAAACCGGTTTGATCTCAATTCGCGCTCCTCATCGAGGATTATGAAAACAAGCGTTGGCCGGTCGAACCGCCGGAACCGATCGAGGCGATCCGTTGGCGAATGAAGACCGCGGGCTACACCCAGGTTGACCTCGGTCGCCTCATTGGCTCGCGTCAGCGCGCGTCCGACATCCTCTCGCGCAAGCGCCTCCTCACCATCCGGATGGCATGGAAGCTTCATCGTGAGTGGGGTATTCCTGCCGAAGCGCTGATTCGTCCGCAGTCGCGGTCGCGCCGGCGCCGATATGGCATCGCGGCGGAATAGGGCGCGCGCCGGGACTGGGGACTGGGCTGGGCTCCTCCGCCGCCGGATGCGCCGAAAGCTGGCGCGAATTCAAGCCATTGCTGTATCGCAACAAATGATCGTGATGTGCCAGAACCTGACGTGAGCAGATGCAGCAACAGAGACGTACTATTCGATCACGCTGTCGGCGAGCAATTGCATCGAGGTGGGGATGGCGAGGCCCAGTGCGGCGGCGGTCTTAGCGTTGATCACAAGTTGGTACTTGGTCGGCAGTTGCACCGGAAGTTCGCCCGCTTTTGCCCCACGCAGGATGCGGTCGATGTAGGACGCGGCCTCTCGCACCAGTTCGGTCTGATCGATCCCATACGAGATCAGTCCGCCGCTTTCGGTATAGAAACCGAACGAATAGATTGCAGGCAAATGCAGCCGGGCGGCCGCCGCAATGATCACGTTGCGTTTCGTCGCAGTGAGTGGGCTCGGCGTCACGATGAGGCCGCCATTCGGTTCACGCGCAAACTCCGCGAGCACGCGCTCGATGTCGGCGGAGTTGCGCACGCCGGCCTCTGACACGGTCATCCCGAACGATGCGGAGGCGGCTTCGCCCACCCGCATGAACGCGACATTCGCGGTAATCTCCGGCACGACGACGAACGCAACCCGGCGCACCGCAGGCGCGATCTCCTTGAGCACGCCCATCCATTTGCCGCCGAGCGCGGGCTCGTAATTGTGGAACCCGGTGATATTTCCAGCGGGATGAGCCAGGCTCGCGACGTATCCGCTCCCGACTGAATCAGACACCCACGTGAAGACGATCGGAATGCTGCGTGTAAGCTCTTGGAGCGCCGACACTACTGGATTGGTCGAGGCAAGGATAACGTCGGGCGCGAGGGCGACCATTTCTGCGGCCGCAGCACGGATGCGCTCGCTGGTTTCCCCTGTGAATCGGTAGTCAAACCGGATGTTGCGGCCATCGGTCCAGCCAAAATCCTGGAGGCGTTGCCGGAAAGTCGCGAGGTAGTTCTGCCAGACCGCGTCATCCTCGGCGAACCCCAAAAGCACGCCGACATGTCGCACGTTCTGCTGCGCGCGCGCCGCGAGCGGCCACACCCCCACCGCGCCGCCGAGCAGCGTAATGAAGTCGCGCCTCTTCAATTGACCGAGTTGCATGTTGCTGCCCGTAGCCACAGAGGCAGCATAGCGGATTGGCGAGCATCGAGTCAGGGGTTCGCCGCAGTGCGAAATCTCGCTGACGCGATTGCCCGCTCAGGGTCAATCGCTACCAATGCGACCGTTACCAGCTGGCCGCCTCTCAGCCGTAATGATCCGAAACCCGACCTGATGGACGGATCGGCACATTGCCGCGCTCATTCCTAAGATCGTGGGTCCGCCCGTTGCAGAGTTTGAAAAGCTGATGCGTAACCTGGAAGAAGCGAAAAAATATCTGCAATAGGTTGGCGACCGAATTCGGCGCGAGGGGATCGCTATTCCCCAATTGACGCAGACGGCTCGGCAGTCGGTGCGGTTCATCTCGGACGCCGTCAGCGAGTGGCGGCAATCAGGCCATCCCCTTGCAATAATGGGCAGCATTCCCGGTATGCTCATTCTCGGCACGCGTTCCTTGAGCCCGGCGCCAAGCCGCCTTTCGTCCGCGGCAAAAAGGCGCGATAATCCGGCGGGAGCGCACGGCGAGTTCGACATCCTGAGCACCGCCTGTGCTGAGGAATCGGGACACTAGCTAGCCCGGGCTAGACGAGCGATTCCATGAAACCAATCGGAGCGGACGGATTGGAACTTAACCCACAGACCTCATCCTGATGAGAGGCGCGAAGCGCCGTCTGGCCGTCCTTCGAGACGCGCGCAAGAGCGCGCTCCTCAGGACGAGGTCGATTGTTGCGTCGATATGATTCGAATCAAGGAACCGCTGAACTAGGGAGCTGTGTGGATGTCATCTTCAACCGATTGGGAGATGCCGCTTTCCGTTCAGCCAAAACCAGAACGCTACGACTATGACCTCGATGCAGCGCTGAGCTCGCTGGTCGGCCTTCGCGCGCTCGTCCCCAGCGATGCTTTCACCGCCGAGACTCTCGGAACCGAGCGCGCTGGTAATGGCGTCTTGATCCGAGACAACGTTGTCCTCACCATCGGGTATCTCGTCACGGAAGCGCAGACGATCTGGCTCCACCTTGCCGATGGCAGCGCGGTGCCGGGGCACGTGCTGGCCTATGACCAGGAGACCGGCTTCGGGTTGGTGCAGGCCTTGGCCCGCGTCGATTTTCCCACGTTGCCGATAGGCTCTTCGCGCGAAGCTAAGGTTGACGACCCGGTTGTGGTCGCCGGCGCCGGCGGACGCAAGCATTCGGTCGCTGCGCGAATTGCGGCCAAGCAGGAATTCGCCGGGAATTGGGAGTATGTGCTCGACGAGGCTTTTTTCACCGCTCCCGCGCATCCATTCTGGGGCGGTACAGCGATGATCGGCGGCGATGGCACTCTCCTCGGCATTGGATCGCTGCAGGTTCAGCAAGTCCTGGAGCAGGGCACCCCCGAGCCATTGAACATGATCGTTCCCATAGACATCCTCAAGCCCATCCTTGAGGATCTCCTTACGCTGGGAAGGCCAAACCACCCGCCGCGACCTTGGCTCGGCCTTAATGCCACCGAGGTAGACGACAAGATCGTGGTCGCGCGCGTTTCGACCGGAGGCCCCGCCAGACGGGCCAACCTGCGCACCGGCGACGTCGTCCTGGCAGTGGCCGGGACCAGAGTCGATGATCTTGCCGGCTTTTTCCGAAGGGTCTGGTCGCTCGGGAAAGCCGGGGTGGAAGTCCCGCTGACCATCTATCGGGAGGGACGCACCTTTGAGGCGCGGGTCACCTCGGGTGACCGGAACAGGTTCCTCAAAGGACCCAGCCTTCACTGAGTTGTAGTTCGTAGCCTGGGTTGAGCGGGGCAGGGAAACCCAGGGCTCTTCCCCTCGATTGCGCTTGCAAAAATGCAACAGTTGAAGGATTTCGGCCCGAAGCAATTGTCGAGCGTGCGCCCTGAGAATAGTCTGTTAATATCTCTGTGCGCCAGCGCGCGCGGTGATCCAGAGATAAAAGCCCCGGTCGTCCGACTGAACCAGGCCGGGGCTTTTTCTTTGGATTTGATGTGCCTCTTTGGATTTGACAGGCCTGGGCTGCCGCGCCCTAGCAGGGCCTGCACCAACAGCCGCGCGGGCCGCAGCCCCAGACTCTTCCGGGTGGGCACCGGCCCCACGTTCCGCGGCAACTTACGACTTCGACCTGGGTTTGGGAATGCGCCGCCGCACCGACAGCCGCCGCGCCGCCCAACGATGCCGCATTTGCCAGAGCGCCTGTCAACAGGATCGTCGTTGCCGCCGCGACGGTGAATGCCAGCTTTCGCATGAAATCTCCTCCTTGCTCATGGTTGACAACTTGGGTGACCACGCCGCGGAAATTACTTGGCCCAACCGATTCGATCCAGAGGCGGGTTTTCAACCCGCCTCTGCGAACAAGAGATCACTCCGCTTTGATATTGGCGTTCTTGATGATCGCCTCATATTTCGTCATCTCGTCGCGGATATAAGCAGCGAACGTGTCGGCAGGCGCCCCAATGGGCTCGAAACCAAGCACGTTCAATCGCGCCTTGACCTCCGGCATCCCCAGGATCTTCGCAATATCGCTCTGGAGCTTGCTCGAGATGTCTGCGGGCAGCCCCCGCGGTCCCCACAGCCCGTACCATGATACAAACTCGAATCCCTTGACGCCGGACTCCTCGACCGTCGGAATTTCCGGCGCCGCGGCGGCGCGCTTGAGGCTGGTAATGCCCAGCGCCTTGATCTTTCCGCCCTGCGCCAAAGGCAACGACGAAAGCATGGGATCGGCAATAAGCTGGATTTGTCCGCTCATCAGATCGGTGAGCGCGGGCCCGGTGCCCCTGTAGGTCACCACCAGGGTGTCGAGGCCGGCGTCGCGCTTGAGCAGCTCCATGGCGAGGTGGCTCGCGGCGCCGATGGTGGTAGCGCCAAACGTGAATTTTTGCGGCTCCTTGCGGACAAGATCAAAGAAGTCTTTGAGATTGTTTGCGGCAACGGTGGGTGTGGTGCTGACGATCAGCGGCCCGTCGGCAAGCAGGGAAACGGGCGAAAAATCCTTCACCACGTCGTAGGGCACGCTCTTGTACAGGAACGGATTGATGATGTGCACCGAGGCAGAGACCAGAAGGGTGTAGCCGTCCGGAGCTGCCTTCGCGACGGCATTCGCTCCGACGATACCGGATGCGCCGCCGGCGCGGTTCTCGACGATGAAGTGCTGTCCGGCCGCCTCGTTGAGCTTCTGCACCAGGATGCGAGCAACCCCATCGACAGAATCCTCCCGGCGGAAACGGAACGACCACGGTCACCGTGCGCGAGGGGTAGCTTTCCGCGTGAGCGGCAGGGGGAAGAGCGCCAACGACCAGCGGCGGCAGACAAACAAACAATGCTGCAACGCGCGTCGTGACTATTCGCATCCGATATTCCTCGCCTCGTCAAAATGTCCCGGGATAGCTTCCCCCGTTGACCAGCAGATTTTGCCCGGTGATGAACCCCGCGTGCTCCGAGCAGAGAAACGCAAAGTAAGCACCGAGCTCGCTGGGACGCCCGAAACGCCTGGCTGGATTCGCCGCCGCCCGTTCCTGCCAAATCTCGTCGAAGCTCTTCCCGCCGGCTGGAAGCATGGCTCGCAGGTGCTGGCGTTGCGCGTCGCTGTCAAAGATGCCTGGCAGCAGATTGTTGATGGTCACGTTGCGCGCGACGGTTTGCCGGGCAAGCCCCGCGACAAAGCCCACCAGCCCCGAGCGCGCGCCATTGGACAGCCCAAGCTCGATCTGGGGAATTTTCACGCTGCGGGAGACGATGTTGACGATGCGTCCGAATCCGCGCGCCATCATGCCATCGACCGTGAGCCGTATCATTTCGATCGGGCTGAGCATCATCGCATCGAGCCCCGCGATCCAGTCTTTGCGCGACCAGTCGCGGAAGTCCCCTGGGAGCGGGCCGTCCGCGTTGTTGAGAAGGATGTCAGGGTCCGGGCAGGCGCGCAGCGCCGCCGCGCGTCCCGCGTCCGTCGTGATATCGCCGGGAACGGTGGTCACCCTGACTTGCGCGGTGGCTGCGATCTCTTCGCCGGCCTTTTCCAGCACGTCGCGGCGGCGCGCGACGATCGTGACGTTCGACGCCTTCGCGCGCCAGCGCCAAAGCGCAGGCCTTGCCAAGGCCTCTGCTGGCGCCGCTGAGAAGCGCCTTACGTCCGCGGATGCCCAGATCCATTGTGCGCCGATCGCGCTGCTTCGCCGCGCTCAGGCCGCGATTGCCGAGATGGGCCGCGGCTTGTAGCCGTACGTCCTGTCCAGCCCAAGCTCGTGGATGATGCGGATCCCTTTGGCGAGCGCCTCGCCTTCGAGGCCGCTCAGCGGCTTGCGCAGGTCACCGGCTGGAAGGCCCATGGCCTGCATCAGAGATTTGACTGCCACAGGGTTGATTGCGGAATAGGTGAAATGAAGAAGCGGGAGCATCTGCAAATAAGTGCTCTGGAATCTCTCCGCGTCGGCATAACCGTGCCATGGCGTCGAGATGGCTGCGAGCTCGGCGGGCGCGATGTTGCCGGTCATGTTGGCGGTGCCATGGCCACCGAGGCTCATTGTCGGCACGACAAGTCCGAGGTTGGGGCTGTCGCAGCACATGACGGAGACATCCGGCTTGCCCGCCAGAACCTGCGCAACCTGGCCGACGCGCGCGGTCGATTCCTTATGAACGACGTAGTTCGGGTGCTTGAAGATTCGCAACAGGCGCTCCCAGTGCAGATCGCTCTTCACGCGCGGCGGATTGTTGTAGATGCCGAGCGGGAGATCTGTTGCGTCGGCGACATCGAGGAAAAATCGCTCAATGTCAGGCTCGGGCGCGCAGATATAGGCGGGCGCTGCCAGGATGGCGCCATCGGCGCCGTTTTCCTTGGCAAACCGCACATTCTCGATCGTCGCCGCAGTATTGTTGCCGGTTGCGCCAAAGAAGAACAGGCATGCGCGCCGCCTTCATCTTGGCAGTTTCCACGATGATCTGTTTCTTCTCTTCCGCAGAGAGCATGGAGGTCTCTCCGGTCGAGCCCATGATCAGCACGGCCGATGTGCCGTGGTCCTCCTGAAAGCGCAACAACGTTCGAAAAGCAGCAAAGTCGACCGTGCCGTCTCTGTTGAACGGCGTGATGAGCGCAACGAAAGAGCCCGTCAGCAGCTTCTTCGACATTCTCGTCTCCATTGCGAATGTTGAGCGATCATAGCATGCGGGCATGCTCTGGCCAGCGGGCAACGTGTCAGGACAATTCATGGGGGAAGAGCGGTGACTTGATGTTCACGTCGGCGCAGGCAGAGGCAACCTCCTCGTCGAGGGCAGCAAGCAGCACTTCGACCCAGCGGCGCCGAATGCCACGGGCAATCAGGACCATGCGGCTGCGGCGATCATCCGATGGCCAACGCGGGAGCCAGGCGGGCGGATGGAAAACGTGTTGGACGCCATGAATGACGGCCGGCTGCTGCGGGCTCTCCTGGACATTGATAATACCCTTGAGGCGCAGAAGATCGGATCCGACATGCTCAGCGAGCGCCTCCAGAAACAGCGTCAAGGTCACCGCATGAATCGGTGCGTCGCGGACAATGGCGAATGTCTGAATGCCGGTGTGATGTCCGCCGCCCGGAGGTTCAGTTTTGCCGCCTCCCTCTGCTGCCTCGGAGGGAGATAAATCGCGCGCAAAAAATGAGGTAGGGGCGGGTTTCAAACCCACTCCTGCAACCTGGGAGGCGAGCAAACTTGATGTGAAAACGCCCGTGTCAAAAATCCCAGGGTCGATCCTGCCATGCAAGGCGATGATGACCGGCGCTGTGGGGTTGAGCTCGGCAATTCGGGCAAGGACTGGGGTCCGATCAGTGCCTTCGATATCGGTTTTGGTCAGAATGATCCGATCGGCAAGCGCCACCTGCTTCAGGGAGATCGCTTCTCGGCGCAGCGTCTCCGCGCCCGTCACCGCATCGACCGTCGTCACGACACCGCTCAACGCAAGTCGGCCGGCAATGCTCGCTTCGGTCATCAGGGTGTGCAGGATCGGCGCCGGATCGGCGAGCCCACTGGTCTCGATCACGACCCGCGTAAAGGGCGGAACCGTGCCGTGGTCGCGGCGCCGGAGCATGTCGTCGAGAGTCTCGACCAGGTCGCTGCGGACCTTGCAACAGAGACATCCGGTGTTGAGCGCGATGAAGCTGTCCGTGCTCGCTTCCACGAGATCGTGGTCGAGGCCGATCTCGCCGAATTCGTTGATGATGACCGCGGTTCGCGAGAACTCCGGCTGGCGAAGCAGGTGGCGCAGCAGCGTCGTCTTGCCGCTGCCGAGAAAGCCGGTCAGGACCAGGACGTGGATCACGGGGACTGATCAGGCGAGATAGATGCAAGCGCAGCGACGCGCACTTGCATCATCGGATAGCGGCGGTCGAGCGCGGCATGGACCTGGCGCAGCACGGCAACCAACGAGATCGCCCCGCGCCGGCGGCCGTTGACCGTGACCATCCAACGGAATGGCAAATCCACCGGGGCCCGTTCAACTCGAATTTCGTTTGTGCCGCAGGACAGCAGGATTGTCCCGCAGTCGTCCTGCACGCTGCCGGTCAACCCCCAGGCGAGCAGGCTTTCCGCCAACAGCTCGCAAACCGTGCTGTTGAGAGTGTCTTTCAAAGCACGGGTCCGTTGCGGATTTCTGGCCTGATCTTGCGTTTGAGATACTTTCCGTCGGTGACGCTCCCGCAATACTGCCCGTTCTCGACCATGACCTTGCCCCGCAGGAGGGTCGTCACCGGCCAGGCAAAGATGTCGTGGCCCTCCCAGGGGGTGTAGTCGGTTTCGTGCAGGTCGATTGCGCGCACGCTGCCCCGCCGGGTTGGATCGAGGATGGTGATGTCCGCATCGCTGCCGGCCGCGATGGCGCCTTTCCTCGGATAGAGTCCCATGATCTTAGCCGCATTGGTCGAGACCAGGTCCACATATTGCGACAGAGAATAGCGGCGGCGGGCGACCATCTCGGTGTACATGACAGCCAGGCGCGGCTCGACGCCGGAATTTCCGCCGGTGGTGTCGTCGATGCGCTTGCCGATTGTCTTGTCCCTGAGCGTGCAGCAGAGCTCATCAGTCGCCACGCAGTGGATTGTGCCGTCAATGGTCCCGGCCCACAGCGCTTTCTGGTCGTCCTGCGACTTGAGGGAAGGATAGGTGTGATACATCTGGCCGTTGGGTCGCTTATAGTCGTCAGCGGAATAAATGAGATACTGGTGCAGAGTCTCGCCGTAGACCGGCAACCCCTTGCGCCGCGCCTCGGCAATGGCGGCCACACCCGTACCGGCTGACACGTGCATCATATAAAGCGCGGTGCCGGGCACGTTTTCTGCAAGCCGCAACACGCGGCGAAAGCTCAGGTCTTCCGAGAGCTGGTTATGAACTTCCGCGAGATGCTCGAAAGCAACCCGGCCCTCGCGGATGAGCTTGGCATACATGTGCATGACGATGTCGTTGTCTTCCGCGTGGATGACGCCAAGCCCGCCTTCTTTTGCCAGAACCTGGAAGGCTTCCCAGATATCGCCGAAATCGATCATGCGGCCGGTGCGTGACGGGAGAATGTTGGTCGTGAATATCTTGAGTGTCGGGTATCCGGCCTGGATCGTCTCGGCGAGCTGGCCGGCAAATTCCGCGGCGGCTCGGAGTGCAGCATGATGTGATAAGCCCAATCGCACGGGCTCTTTCCGATGAAATCCTTGTCGCGCAACGCGATTGCCTCGCGTGCCGAGGCGCCGTCGCGCCAATAGGCAAAATCGATCAGCGTCGTCGTGCCGCCGTGCAGCGCGGCGCGCCCGACCTGCTCCGGGCCGGCCGTGACGAGGCGCGTTCCATCCGGCTTGATCCACACATGATGCATGTGCACATGCGGGTCGATGCCGCCCGGCATGACGATATGCCCCGTGGCATCGATCACCCGTTGCGCGGATTGCGCAGGCAGCGCACCAGGCGCGGCGATCGCGGCGATGGTCTCGCCGGCTATTCCAACGTCACCCGTGATCACGCCTTGTGGCGTTACCACCTCGCCGCCGCTAATGATGAGATCGAGCATCTTCCCTCCCGAGTGTCGTCAGCATAGGGTTTGATCCACGCAGTCTTCATACCGCGGCATCCGCGAGATGAAGCCGCCGGACAACAAGCTTTCGGCGAGTCGTGCGAAGCCTTTGCGCGATACTTCAGGAGCTCGCGCCCACAGTCCGGCGTCGCGATAGCGGGCAAGCGAGCTTATGAGAGTGTCGCGGTCAACATCCGGGTAGAAGGCGGCGACAATTTGCGCGAATTCCTCCGCGTCGTGCTCGGCAAGCCAGCTCTGCATGCGGCGGATCGCGCGCGTCATGGCGATGAAGGTATCGCGATGGCGCTCGATCCCCATGCGGGTAGCGAGAAACGTGGTGTACACAGTTGGTCCGCGCCTTGTTGCGGCGTAGAGGATATCGCCTGCACCTGTTCGCAAGGCCATGGACGCATACGGCTCGAACATTTGCGCCAAGTCCAGTTGACGATTGCGCACAGCCTCCAGATTGCTGGCCATTGTCCGGTCCGCTACGCGATCAATCTGATCGGGATCGAGACCGTGTTCACGCAGATCATGCTGGAGGCACAACCACGGGGTGGGGACCTCTGATACGGTGGCCAATCGCAGCCGCAGCAGATCCCCGAGCTGAAAGTGCGAACCTTCGCATCTGCCGACCAGAAAAAAAGGATCACGCGCGACAACTTCGCAGAAGCAGAGCAGGGGTGACGCCGGATCCCGATCGCGGGCTTGCATCACCCGCATCGGTCCTCCCCAAGTCATATCGATTGCGCCGTCGAGGAGAGCGGCCGCAGCCGCGGCGGGAGCCGGGGAATTGATGAGTTCGACATCGACGCCTTCGCCAGCATAAAATCCCAGTGCATGCGTGGCATAGAATGGCGCATAGAACACCGCGCGAAAATTCTCAGCGAGCTTTATTCGCATGGACGACCGTGCTCCCGGCTCTGGAACTTATGGTAGCTCCCGGATTGGGATTGGTGTGATGCGAAACAAGCATATGAAGGTTTTGCTCACGGCTGCATTCGTCACGGGCTTTGTTTTCCTGTCAATTTCGTCGGGGCGTGCGCAGAGCGACTATCCCAACCGGCCTGTTGGGCTGGTGGTCACAGTGCCGCCGGGGGGCGCTGCGGATTTCGTCGCCCGCGTCATCGGCTCCAGGCTTACGGACGCGCTCGGACAGCCGGTGGTCATCAGCAATCGGGGCGGCGCCGGCGGGCACCATCGCCGCTGCGGCCGTCGCCAAATCGGACCCGGACGGTTACACGCTCCTCCTCAACACGATCGCGACGCATGGCATCGGACCGCATCTTTATCGGAGCCTGCCGTACGATCCTGTCAAGGACTTCTCGCCGATCATCCTGGTGGCCCAGCTGCCCTTGATCATGACTGTCAACGCGACCCTTCCGGTTGCGTCGGTCAGCGACGTCATCGCGCTCGCAAAGGCACGACCGCAAGAGCTCGCCTTCGCGTCGGCAGGCAGCGGCGGTGCGCCGCACCTCGCCGGCGAATTGTTCAAGACTCTCACCGGGACCGATCTCCTGCACGTTCCTTATCGCGGCAGCGGGCCGGCCGTCGTCGACCTCATTGCCGGGCGCGTTGCGATCATGTTCGATGCTGTGCCCTCGCTGCTCCCATTCATTGCGGCGGGCAACATCCGTCCCTTGGCTGCCGCAAGTGCCGAGCGCAATCGCGTGCTTCCGGACATACCTACCTTCGCGGAGCTCGGCTATCCCGGTATGGACATCTCGCTGTGGTACGGCATCGCTGCCCCGGCGGGAACGCCGCAGCCAATTGTGCGACGGCTCAATGCGGAGCTCGTGAAGATCACGGCCGCGCCAGACGTGCGCGCGACATTTGCCGATCAGGGCGCTGATGCCAAAGGCGGCACCCCCGAGGAGTTCGCTGCGTTCATGGACGCCGAATCGGCGCGGTGGGGCACGGTCGTGCGGCAGGCCGGCATTACGCAGCAATAACTCCCGTCGCTGGCGATCACCCGACGACGAGCTCGGGCGGCGAAAATGCCCGAACGGCGGGTGCCGGAGCATTCCAACGCTCGATCTCGACCAGCGCCGTGAGCGCGCTGGTGCCCTGCGAGAGGGATGAGGTGCCGATGTCAAGCGTGAGCACGTTCGGGTTACCGTGGCGTTCGGGCTCGTCGCTGCCGCCACCGGGATCGAACCAGGCGCCTGTCGCCATGACGACGACACCAGGCATTACGTCGGAGTCAACGATTGCACCGGCAAGGCATGCGCCGCGCGAATTGAGCACGCGCACCACGTCGCCGTCGTGGATGTCGCGCTTCGCCGCGTCCGACGGGTTGATGCGAATTGGCTCGCGCCCGGCCACCTTCTGCGCCTGAGATATCGGCCCCGGATCCATCTGGCTGTGCAGGCGGGTGGCGGGCTGGTGCGTCACGAGATGAAGCGGCCAATGCTGTGTCGCCGGGCTCCCAAGCCACTCCGCTGGAGGAAGCCACGCGGGGTGCGGCGGACAATCAGCATAATCAAAGTCGGCGACCGCATCCGAGACGATCTCGATGCGCCCGGAGGGAGTCTTGAGCGGGTAGCGCTCGGGATCGCGACGGAAATCCTCGAACAGCACATGGTCGCGCGCGGGGGGCGGCAACTCGACGAACCCTTCGGCCCAGAATTGCTGGAAACCGGGCAGCGCAACTTCCTTTGCCGTCGCGCTTGCGCGCACGCGATCATAGACCCATTGGCACCAGCCCATCTCATCGCGCTGCTCGGTGAATTCGTTCTCGTAACCGAGGCGGTGCGCCAATTCGCGGAAAATGTCGCGGTCGTTTTGGGCCTCGGCGACGGGGTCTATGGCGCGGTGCATGGCGAGAACGAAGGAATCGCGCGAGGAGCCGCCGACGTCGTTGCGCTCGAGCGGCGTGGTCGCAGGCAGCACAATGTCGGCATGACGCGCCGTCGCCGTCCACCAGCTGTCGTGAACTATCACCGTCTGCGGTTTCTGCCAGGCGCGCCGCAGCCGATTGAGGTCCTGATGATGGTGGAAGGGGTTGCCGCCCGCCCAGTAGACCAGTTTGACGTCAGGGTAGGCGTATCGACGGCCATTGAAGGCGTAGGTGGCGCCGGGGGCGAGCAGCATATCCGCGATGCGGGCGACGGGAATCATTGAACGCGCCGGATTAAGCGGCAAAGGAATCTCCGGACCTGCAACGTCGATGCGCGGCACACCGATGCCGTTGGTCGAACCGTGCCCGAAGGCAAAGCCTGTACCCGGCAGGCCGATAGACCCAAGCATCGCGGCCAGCACGATCGCCGCCCAATAAGGCTGCTCGCCATGATGCGCGCGTTGGAGCGACCACGCGCAGGTGATCATGGCCGGCAGTGTGGCGGCGCGCCGCGCCAGCTCGCAGATCGTCTCCTCGGGAATGCCGGTGATCTTGGACGCCCACTCGGCATCTTTTACGGCGCCGTCGTCAAGACCAAGCAGGTAGCGGCGAAACCTGTCGAAGCCGACGCAGTAGCGCGAGACGAATTGGGCATCGTAGCGTTCCTCGACAATCAACGTATGCGCGAGCGCGAGCATCAGCGCGGTGTCGGTGTTCGGCCGAATGGGTATCCATTGCGCTTCAAGAAAGTCCGGCGCGTCCGATTTGAGTGGACTTACAGAAACAAACTCGATGCCGGACGCCTTGGCCCGGCGCAGCCAAACCTCCAAGCTGTGCACGCCGGCGCCGCCTGAGGTGACTTGGGCGTTCTTGAGAGCAAGCCCGCCAAACGCGATCATCAGCCGCGCGTGCTTGACGATGGACGGCCAGTCCGTGACCTCGCCGACGACGGGCGCAAACGTGCCGATCACGCGCGGCAGGATGTATTGCGCCGCGCCGAAGCTGTAGTTTGCGACCTGGTCGACGCAGCCGCCGCCGAGGAACAGAAATCGGCGCAGAAGGCTCCGCGCGTGGTGAACCCGACCGGCGGAGGACCAGCCGTAGGAGCCGCCGAGAATTGCAGTGCTGCCGAAGGTTTGCCGCACGCGCAAAAGCTCCTCGGCGACGATCGCCAGCGCCTCATCCCAGGGCACCTCGCGAAAGCGGTCGCTGCCGCTGCGTTCTTTGCCTTCGCGCCAACCTTCGCGTATCGCCGGGCGTGCGATCCGAAGCGGCGAATGCACCATCGCCGGAATGGCCGCAAGCATGTGCGAAGGCGCGGTATCGCGCCCGAACGGCTCACAGCGGACAACGCGGCCGTTCTCGACAAGTGCGCTGTAGGCGCCCCAGTGGGCAAGCGAGGGAAAACGGGCGTAGCTCATCTGGGGATGGTAACAGATAACACGACCGTAGGGGCGTCAAATCCATCCGTATCATGCGTAGGTTGGGTCGAGTTTTTCACGAGACCCAACAATTGCGAGCGTTGGGTCTCGCATAGCCCGCGAAGACGGGCGTGAACGCCCTTGTGGCGCGCGACCCAACCTACGGCAGCGAAGCCCCTCGTTCCACGCGCACCTTGGACGCGATCCAGGCGCGAGCCTCTTCAAGATTCTGCAAAAACCGGGTTTCCTTCCTCGGACAATGATCCGAACAGCGCCTCGGCAAACCATTTGCCGGCAAACTCCTCATGGCTCGGCGAAAGCATCACCAGGACCGCGACGAGGTGAGCGTCGGCCAGCACCAAGCGGCCCTCCAGCTTTTCGTCGTCGAGCGCCACCGGAATTGGTTGGAAGGTAATGTTCAATCCGTGCTCGCCTTTCGAAAGTGCAAGTACGTCGGATCGAAGCCGGCTATGGTTCCCAGTCCATCGCCATCAGTTATCGTCACTGATTGGCCTGCGATCGAAACCAGCCTCTGCGCCCGCAGCTTCTTCAGCGTCCGGTTTACATGCACGGCCGAGAGGCCCAGGGCGTCTGCAATGTCTCCTTGCGTGACAGGGAGTTGAAACCTGGCCTCGGTGACAAGTCCAACCGCCTTCAACCGGTGGTGCAGCTCACAAAGCAGATGCGCCATGCGGCTCACTGCCGTCCGCCGGCCTAGTCCCGTGAGCCACGTCCGCACGATGGAAGCATCGATGAGAGAATCTCTCCACAGAAGATGCGTCAGGTTTGGAAATCGTTCCGTGATCTTGCGAATTTCCGCATGCGGGATGGGAGCAACGGTGCATCGGGTGATGGCGCCCACCGCATGGTCCATCCTGGGCACCACATAACTGGAGATATCGACGATATCGCCGGGAATCTGGAAAGCCAAAATCTGACGCCGGCCTTCCCGGAGCAGCTTGTACCGACAGCCAAACCCGTCAAGAAGCACGGTCGAGGCACTTGGGGAGCTGCCATCTGCGACAATGTCTGCCCCCGCGTTTACCGTCCGCCGCGGGCCGATGATTCCCAGGAGCGCTTTTTCCTCCTCGAGTGAAAGCCCGCCCAACGCGTTAAGCTTTTTGATGAGAAGGTGATCCGCCGGACGCGAGGCCATCAATCGGTCCCGGGCTTGCCTTGATGGATGCTTACGCGCGCAATCAGGCCGAAATGTCGAGTGAAAGATTTGCCAGCCAAGCCGCGCCCCTTGCAAGGGATTGTCTCATAAGAGATATCCTGCCAGTGCGGACCGGCACCAACCTAGTACCCGGAATCAGAGTTGGGTGATACGGCGATTTTTGAACCGCCGCTGGTAGACCTTCTTTTTGGTCCAGGCGAATGGCTCCGCTGTCTCGTTGTATGCTGTGATGAAAGCATCGATGTGCTCCTGCAACTGCTCGACGGTCGTGAAGGAAGCCCCGTCTAATGACTGGCCCTGGAGGATGGAAAACCAAGTCTCGATTTGATTGAGCCAAGACGAGCGCGTTGGGGTGAAATGGAAATGGACGTTTGGGTGCTTCTTGAGCCAGCGCTCATTCTTCTTATGGGTGTTTAGATTGTCGAGAATGACGTGGAGCTTGCGATCCGGGAAGGCGGCAACGACACTGTTCATGAAGCCGAGGAACTCAACCCGGCGGCGCCGCTTGGAATGCGCGGAAATGATCCTTCCGGTAGCGACTTCGAGCGCTGCGAACAACGTCGTGGTGCCGTGGCGTTTGTAGTCATGGCTCTGCCCGGTCAAGGCGCGTCCGCTCGGCAGCTTCAAATACCCTTGCGCCCGCTCCAATGCCTGGATCGAAGGCTTCTCATCGACACAGAGAACAATCGCCTTGGCGGGTGGATTGACGTAGAGACCGACGACATCGGCGGCTTTCGCCGCGAACTTGGGATCGTTGCTCTCGCACCAGGACTTGCGGGCCGCAAGGTCGATATTGTGCTCGCGAAGGAAGCGCCAGACATACTGAACGTCAACGTCGCCCAACGCCTCGGCGAGCAACGGACCCGTCCATCGCGCATAGCCCTGAGGCGGCGGCTTCTCCAAAAGC
Organism: uncultured Alphaproteobacteria bacterium; assembly: GCA_963841105.1. GTDB lineage: Bacteria > Pseudomonadota > Alphaproteobacteria > Rhizobiales > Xanthobacteraceae > VAZQ01. Next base: position 64,535 of record CAWJCB010000014.1, on the reverse strand, counting down.
GCCAGAATGCGCTTGTTCGTCCCTTTGCCGTAGAGCGGCGTCTTGCCCGCCCGTGGGCGGTCTGTGAGGCCGCCAAGCCCGTGATCGGCAAAGCGCCGTCGCCAATTGCTGACGATGCGCGGCTGAACACCCACTTCCGCGGCAATCGAACGCGTGCTGCGGTCCTCAGCCGCCAGCAACACTATCCGCGCCCGCCTCACGTCACGCTGCGGGGTCGTCGGTGCCCTGCAAAGCGCCTCAAGCACCTTGCGTATCTTCGGCTTGAGCCGAACTTCTCTTGCTTCGGGAATCATCCCGATCTTGAATCATGACTCACCTGCGAAGAAAAGTGGGTACTAGGTTAGTCCCGCCGCGGTGCCCCCTGCTAATTTCCTCGCTAACCTGGGTTAAGGCAGCGAGCGTAATCCCCTGGCATGCTTAGACGTCTCTTGAGCTCAGAACCCTGACTGAGCATGCCGGCAGTGTCTTCGAACCAGGCGCGTTGCGCTTTTGGAGCCGCCCTGACATGTCTCCACTTCGGCTGATCCATGGCGCCGCCTTTGATCCAGAGACGACGCGTCTTTTGGGCTTGGCATACGAGAAGGCGATAGGCGCCAACGAGGACCACTCGTTTCGCGAGCTCGTCGCCAAACGAATCATCGAAGCCGCGAGGCGGGGCGAGCGCGACATCCACAAGCTCGCCGCCTATGGACTGGAAGGGTCCGCCGGAATGTCGGGCGCCGCGGGATAGGTCAGGACTATCCCAGTTCCTCCGCGCGGCGCAGGCTTGCGATCATGGAGACCCGCAGGAGATAGTCGTAGGTGCGACGCGGATCGGCGGCAATCCCGGCGAGCTCCCGCTTGAACGCGGTGCCATCCGACTCAAGATTGCGCTTGTTCTGGATGGTTTGCGTCTGGATGTATTCGAGCGTGACCGAGCGGCGTTGGCGCTCATAACCCTGGAGCTCGCAGGCCGCTTTGCTCCCGTGCCAGACTTCCGCCATGCGCTCCGTCAGATTTACCGCGTCATGGATACCGCCGTTCATGCCCATGCCGCCCAGTGGATTGTTGATATGGGCGGCATCGCCGACCAGGAATGCGCGCCCGACATGGAAAGACGTCGCCACGCGCTGATGCACCTTGTAGAGCGTGACATGCGCTATTTCGAAATCCGTGATGCCAGGCACCACCGTTGCGAGAAGGGATTGCGCGAAAACGGGGTTTAGCGCGAGCTCGTCGCTTTCATCGGCCGCAACAGGAAACATAACCCGGCACAAACCGGGAATCCGCAGCAGGAAATGCCAGCGTTCGGCGTCGCACACATAACTCACGGCGACAAGGCCGGGGATGACAGCCGCGAAATCAAATGGCGTGCTGACGACGAGAAAGCGCTCCGGCCAGGTAAAGCCTTCGAACGCGATACCCAGCGCCTGCCGCACGCCGCTGCGCGCGCCGTCAGCCCCGATCAGCCACCGTCCGGAGCACGTCGACGTGCGTGCCCCGTGCTCAACCACAACGGCGGCTCCGGATGCGTCCTGGCTGACATCCACAACACGACTGTCGAACGCAATGTCAAAGTTCGCCTGTCCTGAGAGCAGGCGTAAAAGAATGCGCGTGAGCTTCGACTGCTCGCATTGCACGCGGTATGGATGCGCTGTGACGCCGGCGAGCGCGGAGAAATCGAACTCTCCCAAAATTCCTTGCCCCTTGCTGCGATACTGGAATTTTGGCGCCTGCAATCCTTGCGCAATGAGCGGTGCCGCGGCGCCCAGCCGTTCGAGCATGTCGAGGGTGGGAGGATGGAACGTGGAGGCGCGGGATTCGTCGCTCAGATCGGAGCCGGCCTCGAATACCGTGACCGGGACGCCATGGCGCACCAGATTTGCCGCCGCCACCAATCCGGCTGGACCGGCGCCGGCGATCAAGACGCGGTCTGTGCCGGCCATTATTGGATCTGCGGGATCCCGGCCTTGGCGATAATCTCCGCCCATTTCGTTGCTTCGGACGACATGAACCTTGCAAGCTCATCGGGGCTCATGATGATCGGCTCGGCGCCCTGCTCGGTGAACCTCTCGCGCACGGCGCCATCGGCGAGCGCGGCGTTGAGCGCCGCGTTGAGCTTGGTCACGATCGCGCGCGGCGTGCCGCGCGGCGCCAACATCACGAACCATCCCGAGACCTCGTAGTTGGGAACGCCCGCCTCCGCCGCGGTGGGAACTGCGGGCAGCGCAGCCATTCGGCTCTTGTGTGCGACTGCAAGCGCGTTGGCGCCACCGCTGTTGAGCGCGGCGAGCACGTTCGGAAGCCATTGGAAGCCGAGCGGCACCGCGCCTGAAATCAGGTCACCTGTGTATTGCGCAATGTTGCGATAGGGGACGTGGACGAGCTTGACGCCGGCGACCTGCTCGAAATAGGCGCCGGCCAGGTGCTGCGAGCTGCCGATGCCGACCGAGCCATAGTTCAGGGTATCCGGCCGCGTCTTCGCGTAGGCGATCATCTCGCTCAGCGTCTTCACAGGAAGCTTTGCGCTGGCCACGATGACGATCGGGAAAACCCCGATCAACGAAATAGGCTCGAAGTCCGCCTGCGGATCGTAACCGAGGTCGCGGTAGAGCGTCTTGTTGACGGCCGCGGAGCCGGAGCCGGTCGCGACCAGGGTGTAGCCGTCGGGAGCGGCTCGTGCTGCTGCCATGGTCCCGGTATTTCCGCCCGCTCCCGGTCGGTTTTCCACGACGAAAGGCTGGCCGATCGATTTGGCTGCCCGATCGAGCACGATGCGCGTGACCACATCGCTGGCGCTGCCCCCGGCAAAGGGAATGATCACTTGAATGGGCTTGGTTGGGTAGGTCTGTGCGTCGGCCCGCGCAACGCTAAGCACCATTACAAGCGCGGCGAGTGCTAGTACGACGTGAGAGGATGTAGGGGCGGGTTTCAAACCCGCCCCTCTGCGATCCTGATCTGCGCTCGCTTGCGCATTTTGCCCCTGACGAAAAATCTTAAGCTCCTGAATTGCTTTTAGAATTTGGGTTCGTTTTGTCAAAACGTCAAGGCGACATGGCCCTGCCCGGCGCTTGATGTCGGCAAAATTCCGCAGCGCGCGTTGCGGCGAGACCAAGCATCCAATCCTGCGGTTGCAGGCACGGCGTCAAGCGGGCCAACACCTCGCTGTAAGACCTCTGCTTCTCCGATCGCAGCAGTGGCAGGGGCCGAGCAGTTCCCGAAGCTTCATGCGGGCGACTGGTTTCTGCCTTCGTCGGCATGGTTGTTACTCGCTGTTGAGAACAAATCAAGAACATAAAAGAGTCGTCAGCAGAAAGCAACAGGGGAAATCCAAGCTCGCGCAAGCGGGGGAGGGATTAACCCAGGTACTGCGTCTGGTCATCTCGTCGGATTTCCTTGTCTGGTTTTTGTGTTCAGCTTCCCTTGAATTCTGCCGGGCGCTTGGCGTGGAAGGCCTCTACGCCCTCGCGGAAATCGCCGGACTGCCGCAGGCGGCTGTAGCAATGACCCTCAAGCTCGATGGCAGTTGAGAGCGTCGCGTCTTCGGTGTCGTTCAAAAGCTTCTTGGCCGTGCGCTGTGCCAGAGGCGAGAACGCCCGCAACTCGTCCACCAGCGCATCGGTCGCGGTGTCCAGCTGGGCATCCGGGACACAGTCGGTGGCGATGCCCCAATCATACGCCTGGCGCGCCGTTATCCGGCGCGAGCGCATGACCATGTCCTTGGTTCGGGTGATGCCGATGATCTTCTGCAGCCGCGCCGAACCGCCTGATCCGGGGATTTGCCCGAGGCGCTGCTCCGGCAGCGCATAGAAGCAGGTTTCGGAGGCGATCCGAAAGTCGCACGCGAGCGACAGCTCGAAACCGACGCCGAAGCAATATCCGCGGTTGGCGGCAATCACCGGCTTGGCGCAGCGCGCCGGCGCGGCAATGTTCCAGGCGAGCTTGGAGACGTGCTCGGGGGTCGCCTCCAGGAAGCCCTTGATATTCCCGCCGCTCGAGAAATGCTCGCCCATTGCGCGCAAGACGATGACGCGAACGCGCGAGTCCTCGTCCAGGCTCTCGAAGACCAGGCGAAGCTGGTCGCGCTGCGGCATCGAAACGATGTTGAAGGGAGGTCGATCCAGAATGATGTCGGCGCGTTCGCGCGAAGCGTTGATCTCGACGCGAAATCCGTCAAGCGTGGCCAGGCGAGGATCGACAGCGGCGAAGCTCATGTCAGACGCCTTGTGTTGTGGATGCGCTGTTGCGCTCCGGTTCGTATTCGCCTGCGACCAATTTGCGGCGCAGCAGCTTGCCTACCGGCGATTTCGGGATCGTCTCGACAAACACATAGCGGCGCGGCCGCTTGAAATTGGCGAGCCCGGAGTTGCGGCAGAATTCGTCGAGATCCTCCGGCGCAACAAGGCTCCGCCGCTTGATGAAGGCGCAGACGGCCTTGCCCCAGCGCTCGTCCGCCAGTCCCACGACAGCGACTTCCGAGACGGCCGGATGCAAGGACAGGCAGCTCTCGATCTCAACAGGCGAAACGTTTTCTCCACCGGTGATGATCATGTCATCCACCCGGCCGGTGACGAACAGGTCGCCCTCGGCGTCGAAAAAGCCGGTGTCTCCGGTGAAATACCAGCCATCGCGCAAAGCCTTTGCATTCGCATCGGGGCGGCGCCAGTAGCCCTCGAACAACTCGTCCCCGGCGACCAGCGCGATGATCTCGCCCTCCTCGCCAGGCTGCGCAGCATCGTCCACCGACGTTGCATCCAAGCGCACGACGCGCACCATCTGATTGATGCCGGCGCGCCCGGCTGAGCCGGGTTTCGCCGAGGCATTCTGATCGATGGTGAACGTGTAGATCTCCGACGAGCCGTAGTGATCCACGAACAGGTCAGGCCGGAAGGCATCGCGCAGCTCCCGCAACAATCCGTCGGTCATCGGGGCGCCGGCGAAGCCGAGCTTGCGTACCGAGCTGATATCCGCCGCCGCGAAGCTCGGGTGATGCAGGAGGTCGTGGTAGAGCGTCGGCACGAGATAGAGATTGGTGATCTTCTCGGTTGCGATGAGCTGGAGCGCGCGCGCCGCATCGAAGCGAGGCAGGCATACGAAGGTGCCGGCAATAAGCGACATTGCGAGCAGCGAGCGCACACCCATGGTGTGATAAAGCGGCATGACGCCAAGCGTGCGCTCGCGCAGCGCATAAAGGTTTTGCGCCACGTGCGCCACTGCCGCCGCGCGTTCGGCACGCTGGCGCCGCGGCACTCCCTTGGGCCGCGCCGTCGTGCCAGACGTGTAGAGCATGACCGACCAGGCCTCCGGCCCGACGCGCGGCAGGACATCTCGGGATTTCCTCCCGACGAGCGAGGCAAAGGAGAGGTCCTCCGCTGCGGGCGGCCCGAGTGCAATCCGGGTGCAGCCGCGCGCTTGCGCGCAATCATGCACCGATTTGGCGGAGAGTTGCTCGTAGACGAGCGCCTTGGCTTCGGCGTCTGCAAGGCAGAAATCGAGATCCTCGGAGGTCAACCGCCAATTCAAAGGGGTGATGATGATGCCGGCAAACTGGCAGGCCCAGTGGATGGTCGCCGCCTGCCAGTTGTTTGCGAGCACGGTGACGAGATGATCGCCCGGGCCAAGGCCGAGCTCATCGAAGCCGTGGACAAGGGCTGAGATGCGAGCGTACCAGTCTCGATAGGAGAGGCGCATATCGGCATCGACGATTGCGATTGCGCCGGGATCGCGCGCGACGCTCGCAAGAAAGCTGGTGCCGAGATCAAGCATTGCGAACCCTATTGCGAACCTGTTGCGAGCCTGGAGGCGAGTTGGCCGGGGCGGTCGAGGATGCTACAGCTGCGTGACCCGCTCGCATCGAGAGGAGTATGGCCGACATTCGCGCAGCGCTTCAACTTGGCGGAGATGTAAACGAAGTGCCTGATGGGGCTCGCGGCGACAACAAGCCGCAGCCTGTTTGCTCACTTCGGGACTGGCTCGATCATCTTGACGCGCGTGACCGGCTGACCGTTCTTCCTCCCGGCATTGGTCTGCGCTTCGAGCTTGCAGCGGTCGCCAAACGACTTGATGGACTGCGGGCAACCTTGTTCCCGCGACCGGGCGGGCATTCTATCCCCGTCGTCTCAGGGCTCATATCCGATCGCAGCTGGATGGCGGAGGCCATGGGTGTGGCACCGGCGGATGTTCTGGCTCGCTTCCAGGACGCCGCGCTCCATCCGATCGCTCCGCGCGAGGTAGCATCCGGGCCCGTGCAGGAAATCGTGCATCAGCAGGTTGATCTCGAACGCCTCCTGCCGCTCCCGACGCATAACGAGCACGACAGCGGGCCTTACATCAGCGCCGGCCTGATGATCACGCGCAACCCGCGCACCGGTAAGCAGAACGTCTCAATCCATCGCTGTCAGGTGAGTGCGCCAAACCGGTTGGGCGTGCTGCTCCTGCCGCGCCATGCATACACCTTCTTCGAAATGGCGGAGCAGAGCGGGCTGTCCCTTGCGGTTGCGATCGTCATCGGCGTCGATCCGCTGACCCTGCTCGCCTCGCAGGCAATCGCTCCGATCGATGCCGATGAGCTTGAAATTGCCGGCGCGCTGCTCGGACGGCCGGTCGCCGTCGTCAAATGCCGGACAAATGATTTGCGCGTCCCGGCCGACGCCGAGATCGTGATCGAAGGCCGCCTGCTGCCTGGCGTGCGCGAGCCGGAAGGTCCGTTCGGCGAGTTTCCGCAATACTACGGCGAGCGGGCTCTACGGCATGTGATGGAGATCGACGCCGTCACGCATCGGCGCGACGCCATATTCCATACGATCGTCGGCGGCGGCCTGGAGCATCTGCTGCTTGGCGGCATTCCGCGGGAAGCGACCCTGTTGTCACATCTGCAGCGAAGCTTTCCCAACGTGCGCGACGTGCACCTCGCGCCCGGCGGTGCGTGCCGCTATCACCTCTACGTGCAAATTCGCAAGCGCCAGGAAGGCGAAGCCAAGAACATCATGCTTGGCGCCTTCGCCGGTCATTACGACGTCAAGCACGTGGTCATCGTCAACGAGGACGTCGATATCCACAATGCGACGGAGGTGGAGTGGGCTGTCGCCACCCGATTCCAGGCTGACCGCGATCTGGTGATCGTGGCGGAGAGCCAGGGCTCCAAGCTCGATCCCTCGACCCGCAATGGGGTGGGCGCCAAGATGGGGCTCGATGCGACCAAGCCATTGGATGCGCAGGAGATGACGTTCAAGCGCATTCGCGTGCCCGGCGAGGAGAAGATCGATGTGGCCGAACTTCTCGCCCGCACAGGCGCCACGAACTGGCGCGACGCGCTGAAGAATTAGGACGTGTCTTCAGTTAGTCGTCCCATTCTCCGCCGTCATCGCCCGCTTTTGGGCGGGCGATCCAGTAGCCACTGCTCAGTGAGGCTAACACGCTCGCCTGTCAGTCCACTGCGGTTCACTTGGCTAGCGGGATTACTGGATGCCCCGCATGCGCGGGGCATGACGATCTGACGGTGGAGGCATTTGCTGCCTGCGCCGCGACGGCGCAGGCAGGGCGTTCAGGCGTGCTTGAGGCTCTCGGGGACCACGCCGCCGGTCTCGGCAAGCTTGGTCATGACCTGTTTGTGCAGCCAGACATTCATCTCGGCCGAGCCGTTGAGATCGCCTTTGTAGCCGAGCTCCTGCGCCAGCTGCTTGCGGGCAGAGAGCGAGCTGTCCAGCTTTAGCAGCTTCATCAGGTCGACGATCGATTTTTTCCAATCATAGTCTTCGCCCTGTTTGCTGGCGAGGTTCGCGATCATGCCCTCGACCTCTGCCTGCGTCATCGCCTTGCCCACGGCGGGGGTGCCGCCCACGGTGGTGGTGCCTTGGGGAGCGGGTGCGCCAGGTACCGCGGCCGTTGCCCCGGGTGTCTTGCCCTTGCCAAAGATCGCCGAAGCGATACTGCCGAAGATGCTCATGGTTTACCTCCTGTGTTAATTCCTGTTGCTACTCAAACCCCGCCGCGCGAACAAGTGCGTTCTCTATGAGCCGCTTGGTCTGCCCGCCCCGATGCGATATCCCTATTCCGAAATTCTGCTCCATGGAAGGCGTCGCAGTGCGCAATCGCGAACGCCCTTTCATGACAAATTAATGACGCTATGAACGGGTCAACTTTGATCTACCTTGACTGCAACTACCTATGTACCATTTGGTCTTTCACAAGAGCGGCAACGGCGTTGAGGCTGGATGTATAACGGGTTTCGAACCCGCCCCTACCAAAACATTCGGCCTCACAAGATTGTAGCACGTACGATAATAAGACCAGGATTATGTCCGAGAAAATTCATGGTAGCAGGACAATGGGAGCTCTCACATGAGCCACGCTTTGCATCTTTCTCGCCTTGCGCGCATCCTTGTGTTCACTGTGCTTGGCGGGCTCGCTGCTGTCGGGATGCGGCGTCAACAACATCCCAACCTATGACGAGAATGCAAAGGCGAAATGGTCGGACGTTCAGAACCAGTATCAGCGTCGCGCTGACCTGATCCCCAATCTGGTCGAGACGGTGAAGGGCTATGCAACGCAGGAACGCGAGGTGCTCACGCAGGTGACGGAGGCACGCGCCAAGGTCAGCCAGATCAAGGTTGACGCCTCGACAATCACCGACCCGGCGAAGTTCAAGGAGTTCCAGGATGCCCAAAACGCGCTCACCGGCGCCCTTGGGCGGCTCCTGGTCACGGTCGAACGTTATCCGGACTTGAAGTCAAATCAGAATTTTCTTGCCCTGCAATCGCAGCTGGAGGGCACGGAGAATCGGATTGCCGTTGCCCGCCGCGATTACATCGAGGGGGTGCGCGAGTACAACACGGAGCTCAAGACGTTTCCAGGCCTGCTGTGGGCATCGACTCTTTATCGAAGCTACAAGCCGATGGAGACGTTCACCGTGGCCGAAGATTTGAAAAAGCCTCCGACAGTGAAGTTCTGATAAGGGGGCGCGCTGCGGTGGCGTAGGTTATGGCGGATCGGGCGCTGGTCGTGCTCTCTCGATCTCGAGCTCGAGGGGCGGGCGGCCGCGTAATCCTCGGACTGGTCCTCGCCTTCGTCGTGTGCGCGGCCTATGCGCTCACCTTTCCTGAGCTCACGGGCCGCGTCATTGACGATGCCGGAATTCTCGACGCTGCGACCAAGGCCGCGCTCGAGCGCAAGCTTGCCGATTTCGAGAGCAAGACCACCGGCCAGCTCGTCGTCGTCACCCTCAAGTCGCTGCAAGGCACCTCGATCGACGACTACGGCTACCAGCTCGGGCGTCATTGGGGGATCGGGCAGAAGGACAAGAACACCGGGGCGCTTCTGATCGTCGCGCCGAACGAGCGCAAGGTGCGCATCGAGGTCGGTTACGGCTTCGAAGGCACGCTGACCGACGCCGTATCGAGGCTGATCATAGAGAATTCCATTCTCCCGCGCTTTCGGGTCAACGATTTCGCCGGCGGAATCGGGCGCGGAGTGGATGACATCATCGGGGCTGTGTCGGTCGATGCCGAGGAATGGAAGTCACGCGCCAAAAAACGCCCTGACGATCAACCCGACCTGGCCGACCTGCTGACTTTCTTATTCTTCATCGTGATCTTCTTCATCATCGTAACCAGCGTCGCAAGGCAAGGTCGCCAGCAGGCGCAAGCCGGACCGGGGATGCGACGAGGTCCGCGCGGGCCGATCATCCTGCCGATGCCGGGCTCGTGGGGCGGCTCCGATTCCTGGGGCGGCTCCTCTGGGGGTTTCTCCGGCGGCGGCGGCTCGTTTGGCGGTGGCGGTGCGTCGGGAAGCTGGTGAGCGCGATGATCTCGGATGCCGACAACGAACGGATTATCGAGGCGATCCGCGCGGCCGAAGCGAAGACCTCGGGGGAAATCTACTGCGTCATTGCCCGCGCGTGCGGCGAGCACCACCTGGTGCCGATCGCGTGGGCGGCACTGGTCGCGTTCGGTGTACCCTTGCCGCTGATCTATCTCACGAACTGGCCCGCCGGCCTTATCTATCTCCTCCAGCTTGCCACGTTCATCGTCCTGGCGGTTCTCCTCTCGCTCCCGGTTTTCCGCTTTCACATCGTGCCGAGACGCAGGTTGCACGGGCGCGCGCACCTCGTCGCGATGCAGCAGTTCCTGGCGCAGGGCATCCACCTCACCGAGCGCCGCACCGGGCGTGCTGATTTTCGCGTCCGTCGCAGAACGCTATGCGGAGATCGTCGCCGACCGGGAAATCAACGCGAAAGTGAGCCCCGACGCGTGGACCGACGCCATCGCTGCGATGGTTTCCGCGATCAGGCAGGGACGACCTGGCGATGGGTTTGTTGCGGCCATCGAGTTGTGCGGGGCGCAGCTCGCCCGGCATTTCCCACCTGGCGAGCTCAACCCGAACGAGTTACCTGACCGGGTGGTGGAGATTTGAGCCGGCTCATTCCGCCTGTTTGTGGCCGCCCGGCGGAGGTGCGCCTCGAAACAGCCGCAGCGTACGCCGCAGGAGACGCATCGCCAGCCATAAAAAGATGATGATCAGCGCGAGCGCGGCGAGCGGCGCCACCAGGCTCAACAGTGAGACCAGCAGCGCGCCGACGAGCTCTGCGGTCGCGATAAAGACGTTACCGAGGCCGCCGGTAAAAACGGTGGACTTTGCCCTCAGCATGGCGGTCACGCCTTGCGTGAGACCAGCCACGCCGCCACCCGCAATAACGGCCGCGGTCCATTTCACCATTGGCGGCAGGTCGGTCATCACCGCCGCCGACACGACCGTCCCGGCGACGAACGCGGCTGGGGTGGCCAATGTGTCCAGCAGATTGTCGACACCCGGAACGTAATAAGCGAGGATCTCCACAAGCGCCGCCACACTCAGCATCATCAGCGCGGAGGGCGACCCGAGCCATGCGAAGCTCTCGTCCAAGGGGAGATGGCCGGAATAAGCGGCTCCGCTCACAATGAGCATCGGCAAGAACACTCGAAATCCGGTTGCCGCGGCGAGCCCGATGCCAAGGACAATTGATATGGGCAAGTCTGACATCAAGTCTGACATCAAGTCTGACATTCGAGTCTGAGAGCCCAAGCAACGCGCTCGTCCACTAAACCGCGAGCTCTTCTCGTGAGCGTCAATCCTTCAGGATGGCGATGTCCTTCGGCTCGCGCGGGCCGGGCAGCGACTGCACGAAGGCGAAGACGTCTGCCACCGCCTGATCCGACATCACCGCCGCCGCATAGGCCGGCATGTCATTCGATGGGTTGCGCGTCTGGTACAAAAAACCCTCGAACGGCATGGCAGTTTTTGCAAGCGCCGGCGCCGGGCCGTTGTAGGCTCCTCCTTGCCCGGCGCGCCCATGGCAGGTGAAGCAGTTACTGGCGAGGTAAAGGCGTTTGCCGTTGGCGGCATCGCCACGCGGGGCATCCTGCGCCCGCGCCCCGATGGCGATCGCGCCGGCGCAAGACGCGGCCAGCGTCAACATCGCTGCTCGCTTGAATGACTGCACGGCTCGATCTCCTCAACGCGGATCTGTGACGACGTCGACCAGGGCGGGCTGGCCGGATTTCACCGCGGCGATGGCTCGCCTGAAGGCAGGAGCAAGCTCGTTCGGGTCGGCGATCGGGCCTTCCCCATGCGCGCCGAAGCCGCGCGCCACCGTGGCGAAATCGATGTTTGGATCGGTGAGCGTCGTCCCGATATGCGCATTCTCGATGCCGCGGCTGCGCCGCGCCGCCATCGCGGCAAGATACATGTATTCCTGGTGATAAGCGCGATTGTTCTGCACGATATAGAGCATCGGGATGCGGTGATGCGCGGCAGCCCAGAGCGTGCCCGGCGCGAACATGAAGTCGCCGTCGCCGCCGAAGGACACGGTGAAACGCCCATGCCGCTTGTTGGCGAGCGCGGCGCCGAGAGAGGCCGGCAGGTTGTAGCCGACACCCGCTCCTCCGGAGACGCCGTTCCAGCGGTGTGGCTTGTCAAAGTTCCATAGCCGGTGCGGCCAGCTCAACCGGATGGAAGTGCCGACCATCGACCAATCCTCGTCCTTGATCTGAGCATATACCTCCGCGCACATGCGCGCGGTTGTGATGGGGCTCGCATCCCAGCCGAGCGTCGCATCCGACTTGGTCTGCGCGACCATCGCCTGATGGGCTGCCGCAAGCTTCTTGCCGCGCGCCTCGTAGGCGGCCTTGCGCGACGGGTCGGCGAGACGTTTCACCGCCTCGATCAGCAAGGGAAGGCTCGCCTCGCCGTCGCCGGCGATGGAGAGGTCAACGTCCTGATAGCGGCCGAAGTCCTGATAATTCGCTTTCAAATAGGTGTCGCGCAGTCCCAGCGAGATGACCTTGGCGCCTTTCCTGGTGATGGGCCGCGTGGCGCGCACAATGCGGTCGCTGAATGCGTTCAGAGCTCCGAATATGTCGTTCATCTCGATGGCGAGAATGACGTCGGCCTGGGAAATCACGGACCTGCGGAACGATTGATTGAGCGGATGGCGCGAGGGAAAGTTCATGCGCCCGGCATTATCGATCACGGCGCATTGCAGCGCCTCGGCAAGCTCGACAAGCCGTGCCATTCCGGCCGGCGAGCGCGCAAGGCGATCGCAGATGATCACCGGGCTCTCGGCCGTGATCAGCATCTTGGCGGCGTCTGCGAGTGCGCCCACATCGCCGACGGGCGGAACGACCCTGGCAAGCTTCGGGATGCGCAGGCTTTCGGCGTCGGCGATTGAGTTTTCCTGGAGCTCCGCATCCAGCGAGAGCAGGACCGGCCCCATCGGCGGCGTCATGGCAATCTTGTATGCGCGCACTGCCGACTCGGCGAAATGCTGGAGCGAGGCCGGCTGGTCATCCCATTTGACGAAATCCCGCACGATGGCCGCGGGGTCAACGGCCGAGTGCACCCACTCGACGCCGGGCGCTCGCTTGTCGCCCTCGATGATGTTGCCGATCATCACATAGACCGGCACCCGGTCGCACCAGGCATTGTACAGAGCCATGCTCGCGTGCTGGAGGCCGACGGTGCCGTGACACATCATGGCCATCGGCTTGCCTTCGATCTTGGCATAGCCCTGCGCCATGTGGACGGCGATCTCCTCGTGCGGGCAGGTCAGGATTTCGGGCTTGGTGTTCTTTCCGTAGTTGATGAAGGATTCGTGGATGCCGCGGAATGCCGAGGCGCAGTTCATCGCGAGATAGTCGAAATCGAGCGTTCGCAGCACATCGACCATGAAATCGCCGCCGCTCGATGTCTGGTTCACCGGGTCTTTCGAAGGCGGCTGCGTCTCGACCGCAATCAGCTTTGGGCCGGGAACCGCGGCTTTCAGACTTGGCTTGGGCGCGGCAAGCTGTGCACTGGCCGTAGCTGGTGGCGTCAGCATCGCGGCACTAACGACGCCGGCGCCCTTGAGAAAGTTGCGGCGCTCGGAATTGAGTGAATCACGGCGTTTGGTCATAAATCTCTCCCAACGATTGCAACGGATGCGAGCGGCCCGTCGGCGCGGAGCAAGCCTCGCGCCGCAGCGATCGTCCGTCAAGAAAAGTCCGCGTAACTCCGGCTCACATGCATTTGCATTCGACGACCGTCCTATCTCGCGGTGAGGGCGTTTTTAAACGCCAAGGAGCGCGGCGTCGAATGCGCTCGCAATTGCTTCCTTGCTTTTCCCGGAACGAAGCGCGTCGCCAATGATCATGACGGTCGGCTCGCCTTTCCCCAACTGCCGGAAGCGAGAGCCGGTCTCCTGTCGTCCCTTGTAGTAGAACCAATTGCGGAACCGTCCGGAGGCAAAGAGCCTGGCAAAGCCAGACCGTCGCGCCAAGCCCGTATCGAGCATTGCCGTTGCGAGCGGGCCGAGACCGAACCGGTAGCGAGCCCCCGTTGCGACCACGATGCGATCGAAGCCTGCGAGCAAATCTTCGCTGCCGGTTACTTTCGTGGCGAAGCGGAAAGCTACACCCTTGGCGATACATGCTTTGTGGAGGTCGCCAATGTAACGCGCAAAGCTCTGCTCGCTTGCTTCCACCTCCTGGAAGAGGACGGCTTTCCCGGCATAACGAAACGCACCTCCCGGCGTTTTGTCCTTCTCGAAAACCGTCACTTGGTTGCCATTCGCAACGAGGGAGGCATAGGTCAATCCGGCCGGGCCGGCGCCTATGACTGCGATCCGCTCGCCGCGTGGAGGCCGCGGCTCGGCGTAGCGAGACTCGCGTCCGGCCGCGGCGTTCACGACGCAGCCGATGCGCGCGCCGCCGCGCATCTCGTTGATGCAGGTATTGCAGGCGAGACATCGCCGGCTCGGCTCTCCGCGGCGCAGCTTCTCCACCCATTGCGGATCGGCGATGAGTGTGCGGCCGAGCGCGACGAAGTCGGTCTTGCCGGCGGCGACCGCCTTCTCCGCGGTGGTGGGATCGCCAAGGCGGCCCACGGCAATCACCGGCACGCGCACGGCTTGCTTCACGCCGGCCGCGAAGTCGAGGAACGTCGCGTCGGGGAAGCTCATTGGCGGCAGCACGATCTGCGCCGATGGCAACGAGCGGTAATGCCCGGCAGTGATGTGCAGCGCGTCCGCGCCTGCCTGCGCTGCCCATATCGCGATCTGGCGGCCCTCGTCGTACACGAGTCCGCCGGGAAAGAAATCCTCGACAGAGAGGCGATAGATGACCGGCATGGCGTCGACCGCCGCCTTGACGGCGCGCAGCACGTCGAGCCCAAAGCGGGCGCGGTTTTCGAGGCTGCCGCCATATTCATCGGTGCGCCGGTTCTCGAACGGTGCGTGAAATTGCGAGATGAGGTAGCCGTGGGCAGCGTGGATTTCGACGCAATCGAACCCGGCGCGGCGCGCGCGCACCGCGGCAGAGACGTGCGCGGCGATGGTGCGATTGATGCGCGCCTTGCTCATCGCCTCCGGTATTATGGTCTCGAACGTCGTCTCGTAGACCGGGTGTGGAATAGCGGAAGGTGCAATCGGTGTCTCACCGCAGATATCGGCGCGCGTATGTCCGCCGCCATGGCCGAGCTGGATGGACGCCTTTGATCCAGCCCGGTGAATCTCCTGCACCAAGCGCGTGAGCCCGGGAAGAAAGCAGTCGTCGTAAATCCCGACTTCGTGGCGGCGATGGCGTCCCGCGCGTTCCGGCGACGCCATCTCCACAGTGATGAGACCGACACCACCCCGTGCGCGAGCGAGGTAATAGGCAACGGTGTCGTCGGTGACATATCCCTCCGCGTCGGCCGTTCGCGTCGTCATCGGGGGCATGACCACGCGATTGGGAATTTCAACCGGGCCGATGCACGCGGGAGTAAGGAGAATGTTCGGCGTCACAGCACCGGGATCTCGCCGCCGTCGAGGTCGATCGTCGCGCCGGTGAGCCAGGTAGCCCGCTTGGACAGAATAAAGGTCACGAGATCGGCGACATCCTCGACCTTGCCGTAACGGATGATGCCGGTCTCGCGACAGAATCCGCTCGCGGAATCTTTGCTTCAGGCTCGCCGGTTCGCTCGATCTCGGCGCGGATGCGCCGCCATTGCCGCTCCGTCTCGACCAGGCTCGGATGAATGCAATTCACTTGCACGCCATCTTCCTTGCCAAGGTCGGCGAGGCATTTGGTGAACGCCGCCACCGCCGCATTGACAGAGCTGCCGATGGTGAAGCGCTTCTCCGGCTTGCGGCCGCTGGTGCCGCCGATTGCAATCAACGACCCGCGGCGCTTCTTGAGCAGCGGCCAGGCTGCGCGCGCAAGGCGCACATGCGCGAAGAACTTCAGCGCATAGCCTTCCGTCCAGTCGGCATCGGTGAGCTCCAAGAAATCGCCGCGCCTGGTGGTTCCGGCATTATTGATGAGAATGTCGAGGCCGCCGCATTCCCGTCGCGCTGCCTCGACCAGGGCGGCCGGAGCGCTCGGTTCGCGCAGATCAAGCGCGTGGACAGCCGCCTTGCGGCCTTTGGCTGCTATGGATCGAGCAACCTCTCCCAGCGCCTCCGTGTCACGGCCCGTCAGCAGGAGCTCGCAGCCTTCCTCGGCCAACGCGAGCGCGATGCCGCGCCCAATGCCGCGGCTTGATCCGGTCACGAGCGCGACCTTGCCGTTCAGACCCAAATCCATGCCGTCTGATCCACTGCACCAAGCACGATTACATATTGACGAGGTTGATGTGATGTAGGGGCGGGTTTCAAACCCGCCCTCGGCGAACACTGCGCTGCGTCATCGCCCGCTTCAGGCGGGCGATCCAGTAACCACCACTCCTTGTGGGGGATACACCTTGCTGGTCGGTGGGCGAGGTTCGACCGAACAGCCGAGGCTACTGGATGCCCCGCATACGTGGGGCACGACGGCAGGAGATTGATTCAAAGTCATCAAAACCGGTTTATGCACAGCCTCAACGCATGGCGGGGCGCTCCATGGGTATCGGCTCGTAGTCGATCTTGTCCGGATCCCAAACGACGAAGTTATCGCGGTTCGGCATCTTCACTTGCGGCAGGCTCTTGGCGTCCATCACTTGATCTTCCGGGATGATCTTGTTGAGCGAAAGAATATAGGCGCTAAGCGCATAGAGCTCGTCGGTGGTGAGGGTCTTCGGCATCGTGTAGGGCATGGATCGACGCATGACGTCGAACAACGTCGTCGCATATTTGTAGTAGGGGACGGTTTTCATTGTGTCGATGCGATCGAACTTGGAGGGACCGACCAGGGGCAGAACGCCTGGCGCGGGATTGACGCCGTTCTCGCCATGGCACAGCGCGCATTTCTGCGAATAGACCACCGCGCCTTGCTTGGCCGTGCCGCTGCCGGGCGGCAGCCCGGCGCCGTCGGGCAGCACATCGATGTTCCAGGCCGCGATGTCGCCTTCGGCAATCGGCTTTCCAAGTCCAGGCGTTCCAAGCCCGGGCGTCTCGGCCAAGGCAACGCCGACGCCGAAACCGCACGCCAGCGCGCAGGCGAAGATGAGCTTACGCGTAGACATGCTTGATCTCCCCTTTGCTGTCGATGCCCCAGCTGGTGATGCTGTTGTAGTGCTGATTGGGGAATGCGAGCGGGGTCGGCACTGGTTTTTCTGTTTGGCCGCGCGCCGCGACGAACTCGGCCCGCAGCGGCTGCACGTTCCCGGCTTCGTCCCAGGCGCGGCTCTGCAAAATGACGGGCTGGCCCTCCCAGCGCCAAGGCATGCGAAACCGGGTGAACGCTTTCGGCTGCACGGGATCCCCCAACGCCGCCTGCGCCCAGCTCTTGCCGCCGTCGGCCGAGACCATGACTCTGGAGATGCGCCCGTTGCCCGAATAGGCGACCCCTGAAATATCGTAGAAACCGGGTCCTTTCAGCGCATGCCCGAAGGATGGATGTGTAATGAACGATTTCACCTCCTGGGTGAAATGAAACAGCCACATCTTCCCGTTCGGCAGAATCTGCGAATAGGTCTTTGACTCGAAGAAGCTCATCGCGGGCTGATCGATGAGCTTGATCCGCCGCACGTACTTGACGTTCATGTTACCCTGATAGCCGGGTAACAGGAGGCGCATCGGGTAGCCGTTGCCGGGCGCAATGCGCTCGCCGTTCTGGTAGAGCGCGATGATGGCGTCGTCCAATGCCTTCTTGATCGGCACGCTGCGATGCAGCCCCAGCGAATCGGCGCCTTCGGCAAGCAGCCATTTCGCCTTCGGATCGATGCCGGTTTCCTCCAGGAGCGTGGAGAGGGGAACGCCGGTCCATTCCGCGTTGGAGACGAGGCCGTGCAGCGCCTGTGCCGTGACCTGGAGGGGCTCATTGGAGAACATGGGTGCCGAATTGCCGCTGCACTCGAGAAAATGCATGCGCGTCACCATGGGATATCGCGACAGCGAGTCCACGGTATAGACGAGCGGCTGCTTCACCAGCCCATGGATGACGAGCTTGTGCTGGGCGGGGTCGATGTCGGGCAAGCCGGAATGGCAAATGGAAAAGAAAAGGCCGTTCGGCGTCACCGTGCCTTGCAGCAGATGGTGCGGAGTGCGCGCATGGGAATTGCGGAACTCGTTTTTGGGATTGCTCAGCGTGCGCACCACGTCCTTCTCGAACCGCGACGGCACCTGATACGGGGGGACGACCGACCCGGTTTCGAGGCTCCAGGCGTCGTTCTGGAGCGGGGCCTCGGCCGCCGCGCCGGTCGATGCGGCGCCGGTGGTCATCGCGCCCGCGATGACGGCACCGCCGCGCAGCAGCGCGCGGCGGTGGAGCAGGCCGTTGCCGGCGACCGGCTCTGCCGATGAAGCTCGATCCTTGCGAGTGCTCATTGGGCCCTTCCTGGTAAGGATTGTTGCGCTCGTTATGTTTGAAGCTTCTCGCTTTGGCGCGAGGCTGTCTTCAGGTGGTGCGCGGGTTGACCGAGCCCAGAGTTTCAATCGATGAACAGCCCCCCGCAAGCGCGTAATCGCAACAAGAGTGCGACTTTTTCCAGATCGATGCAATGAATTCGGCAGCACTTTTGACCTATTCCGGTTGCTGTCGATTGACCCTATCGTTCAGACGATATTACCGGCGGCATGGAATAGCCTCGCAATGAGCCTTCCAGCGCAAATCCTCCGTCTGAGCTTGCGTTATCTCGTCACGCGCGGAGTAAAGCCTGAACCACAAATCGACGTGCTGCGCCGGCGCATGGAGCGCGTTCTGTGGATTACCCCCGGCCCGCCGCGGGGCACGCAAACGCGCAGGCTGGACGCGAATGGCGTCAAGGCGATTTGTGTCGCGACGCCTCAGTCGTTCCATGAGCGCCATATCCTTTATCTGCATGGTGGAGGGTATGTGATGGCCTCTCCGGCCAACTACCGCGATTTCCTCTGGCGCATTGCTCGGGTCGCGTCCGCGCGCATCGTCTGCCCTTACTATCGTCTTGCGCCCGAGCACCCGTTTCCGGCCGCGCTGGATGACGCGCTCACTTCCTACAGATGGCTTCTCGCGCAAGGCGCAACGCCGCGACAGGTGGCAATTGTCGGCGATTCCGCGGGCGGCGGTCTTGCCTTGGCGACGTTGCTGCGTCTGCGCGATGAGGGCCTGCCGCTTCCCGCCGCCGCCATCGCGCTCTCGCCGTGGACCGATCTCGCATTGACGGGAGACTCGATGCGCAGCAATGCCGCCACTGACGTCACGCTCAAGCTCGACCGCGCGGCGAGCTTTGCGCGTCACTATTTAGGAGGCGCCGACCCTCGGCATCCCTACGCTTCACCGCTCTATGGGGAGCACGCCGGACTGCCTCCCATCCTCATTCAGGTCGGAAGCGAAGAGCTCCTGCGCGACGATTCCGTGCGGCTGGCGGAAAAGCTGCGCGCTGCCGGCTCGCCAGTCGAGATTGAGATCTGGCCACGCATGCCGCATGTCTGGCATCTCTATGCACGCGTGCTGCCCGAGGCGCGGCGCGCCATCGCGCGGATCGGCGCATTCGTGCAGCAGGAAATCGCTCGCGCCAACTGAACGGACGGCAGGGGTCGCCCTGCCATCTTTTTTGTTTTGTTTGTAAAACGAAGCCCGCGTTTCAAGCGCTTTTTGTCGCGACGGCGTCGGTGCTGCTGCGAGCGTGCATGGCCATGGCTATCATCGCGCTGCCGCCGAACAGCATGTTGATCCCGACCAGCAGCCCGAGCGCCCACGCGGCGGTCCCCGGCAGCCCGGCGAAGATCATGGCGGCGAGGACGAGATCGATGATGCCGCTGAACAGCATCCAGCCCCACTGGCCGGTCAGCTCGCGCTTGTGCTCCAGGGCGTACATGATCGAGAGAACGCCTTCGATGAGGAAGAAGAACGATCAAGAGCAAAGTGAGCGAGACGGCGCCGCTGACCGGCCAGGCCAGCAAGACCAGGCCGGCGGCGATGCCGAGCACCGCGGAAAGGAGCGACCACCAGAAGCCGGGGGCATGGCGCGCTCCAAACGTGGTGATCAAGCCGGCGATGCCACTGATCAGGAAAAGCCAGCCGAGGAAAATGGTGATTGCGATGGTCGCGAGCGGAGGCACGACAATGGCGAGCACGCCAAGGATGACGAGCACGATGCCCTCGATCAGAAACAGCTTCCAATGCTCGCGAAGGGATTGCGACATCGCCTGTTGCAGCGTATTGCCGTCGCCCGGATACATCGACATGTCAAACCTCTCCCAATGTTTTTGATGCCGGATCGGAATCTCAACTTGAACCCGTAGATTTACTATAACAGCCGAGGAGAGCGGGCGCCACGCGGTTCGAGCACCCTGTGGGCGGTGAAGCCCGGCCACCTGCAGCGAGAAGTAAACGACAAGGAAAAAGGACCGGCTGGTGATTCGAACCTGAGCGGGAGACGGTGGCGACGCCTCTAATTGCCGAGCCAATGCGAGATGTCGTACGCCAGTGCGCCGAGCGCGCAGGCTGCGAGGCCAGCCCAGACCATGCTCAGCAGCAGCACCGTATTGGCGCGCTGCACTGTATGAATGTCAACACGGTGGGACATCATTTTTCTTATTTGTGAGACTCTGGCTCTCGGCGAATCTAACCCTTCGTTGCGTCCTTCTCCAACGTCACTACAGCAAAGCAGGGTTGCTGTCGGTGCGTGGCTGCAATCGTCGTTTATGCGCCCTTTATGCCTGCAACTTTGTGGACTCGCGGGGTGATCTAACAAACCGTGGTGCTTGTGGCATCAACAACGCCGCAGGCCTTTCGTTCCGGGCATTCTCCGAACTTGCTCTCTTTGCGGGAAGCATTGCGGGCGCGCCTTTCGCTTCGGCTGGCGGCATCCTAAACAAACGTGGGTTCATCGATCATGGGGAGAGGCATGTTGCGCAAACCAGGTTGTCCGGTGATCGCGCTGGAGGAGCACTATTGGGACAGGGAGCTTGCGGCACAATTCGTTGGAGGCGAAGGCGTTCGCGGCGCCGAGATGCTCGAGCGGCTCTATGACCTGAGCGATCTGCGGCTGCGCGAGATGGATGAAGCGGGGATCGACATGCAGATCCTTTCCCATGGCGCGCCGTCGGCGCAGAAGCTCTCGGGTCCCGGCGCGGTCGCGCTCACGAGGCGGGTGAATGACCGCCTGCACGCAGCGGTGAGCGCCAATCCCAAGCGCTTCGCCGCCTTCTCAGCGTTGCCGACCAACGATCCCAAAGCGGCTGCTGACGAGCTCGAGCGCACCACCAGGCTCGGCTTCAAGGGGCCGATGATCCATGGTTTGGCCAATGGCATGTTTCTCGATGACAAGCGCTTTTGGCCGATCTTCGAGCGCGCACAGGCGCTCGATGTCCCGGTCTATCTGCATCCCGCCGTTCCGCTGCCAGCGGTGATGGACGCCTATTACAAGGATTACGTGAAGGACTTCCCGATGGTGATCCGCGCCGCCTGGGGCTTCACGGTAGAGACCGCGACGCATGCCATCCGCCTGGTGCTGGGCGGTGTTTTCGATGCTTATCCGCGTCTCAAGATTGTGCTCGGCCACCTCGGCGAGACGCTGCCGTTCCTCCTCTGGCGCGTCGATCAGGCTCTGTCGCGTCCTGGGGCGAAGCCGTTGAGCTTCCGCAAGGTGTTCTGTGAGCATTTCTATGTCACCACCAGCGGCAATTTCTCCAATCCGGCTCTGCTGTGCTGCATGATGGAGATGGGCATCGACCGTATTTTGTTTGCCGTGGATTGGCCGTTCGTCGCCAACAAGCCGGCGGTGGACTGGATGCAAACCGTGCCGCTCTGCGACGAGGACAAGAAGAAGATACTCAGCGGCAACGCGCAACGGCTGTTCCGTCTCTGAGGCGAGATATTCGGCTGCGTCTCCCCGTGATTGCCGGCTTGGTGCCGGCATTGTATGGGAAGCGCGTGCGGCTGGCGCTGCGCCTCCTCCGGTCCACCGCGCCGGGCCCGTAGCTCAATGGTTAGAGCCGACCGCTCATAACGGTCTGGTTGGAGGTTCGAGTCCTCCCGGGCCCACCAACGATTTCATCCCGGTGACGCGGACAATTCCGATCGCTTCACGCAAGCGACCGATCCGGTCGGGAGCGGTTTCGTCTCGAACCTGGCGCAACCGGGCGGAAATATCACTGGTTTTCGCAGTTTCGAGCCCGCCATTGCCAGCAAATGGCTGGAGCTTCTCAAGCAGGTCGCGCCCGGAGTGCGTCGGTTTCAATCTTTAACCGGGAAACATCCCATGACCCGGTGTCAGCACGTTCTTCGGGTCGAACTTCGTCTTCGCTGCCTGGACTGTCTGCCAGGCAGGTCCGTAGTGTCGCTTCCAATCGTCCTGCGACATCGCAACCGCGCTCGACGTCATGCGGTAGCCGCCCATGTCGCGCGCCCGTTCATAGAGCGTGCGATTGAGTGCGATCATGGACGCGGTGTCAGTCCCGGCCGGCAGGACGCGCGAAAGCTGGAACCGGTAGATGATCTCTTCATCCGGCATGCGGGTGAGCGGGCGCTTGATGGCGTTCCGGCGCCACGCCGACATGCGCGGGACGAGAAACGCGGACTCCGTCGGCGATGACAGGATGCCAGACGTGTACTCGACGTATCGCGACGCGGGAATGCAGAGATAGACGAAAGGCTTCTGCAGCGGCGTCGTGCACGCCCCGCACACCTCCTCGCGACGGAAATACTGCTCGTAGGTCATCACGGTGGCGGTCTTTTTCGCGAACTTGAGCCCCGCGGTCAGCTTCGCCTCGTCGGGAGCGTTTGGTGCGTCATAGAAGGCGCCGCCTTCGACGTAGTATCCGACGCCACCGGCCGGCCGGCCGGCGCCGCGGCCGTCGAGGTGATGGAAGCGTCCATCCTTGGCGAGCAGCGCGAGATCGGCGGACGCGCTCTGGAAGTCGTCGTAGTCCATTTTTATGAACAGCACATTCGTGGGCGCAGCCATCAGCCGCATCACGACTTTCGTGATGATGCCGCATTGACCCAGGCCCCCGAGCATGGCGTTGAAGAGATCGCTGTTGCGCTCGTCGGAGCAGGTTACGATCTGGCCGTCGCCGGTCACGACCTCGAGCTCCTGCACATGGTCGACCTGAAGACCAAGGTTGTAGGTGGTTACGCCGAATCCGCCGGTGCTGATCGTTCCGCCGACCGACAGGAACGTATCGGCGATCACCGGCACGGTCAGTTTCTGGGCGTTCGCGGCCATGAGGACGGGGTGCCACTTCGAGCCGGGGCCGATCTCCGCGGTCCCCCCGGTGCCGGATTTGACGATGCGGACGGCATTCAGGCTGCTGGAGTCGATGACCACGCCGCCCTCGACCTGGGTCTGGCCGAAAAACGAATGCCCCTGGCCGCGCATCGCGACCTTGAGTCCCTGGCGGTTCGCGAACTGCACGAGCTTCGCGATGTCCTGCGCATCGCCGGGCCGGAGCATGGCGACCGGCTTCTTGTGCACGACGTGTCCAAAGTCGTCGGCCGCCGCCTGCAACACGGCATCATCGAAGTACAACTCCCCGCTGAGATCCTTCAGGTCATTGCGCAGCGACTGCGCTGCGGCCAGGTCATTCCACGCCGGTTGCAGCGCAAGGAGTGCCGCACCGCCCGCGAGCCGTTTGCCGAAGTCGCGGCGAGAGATATTCCGTTGCATGATTAACCTCCCTAGGGTCCCGATTCCGAAGTTCCTGCTTGCGGCTCGCGCCAAATAATGCCGCAACGGCTGCTCGCCACGACAATCGTGGTGACGGCCCGCCTCCAATTCGCGCAATTCAAGATTTTTTTCAATCAGGCGATGCTTCCTGGAAATCTACTTGAGCTCGAAAGAGAGTCGATGACGAATCTCCAGTTCGCGCAGCGCTTCTTGCCGGCCGGCCTATTTTGGTGGAAGGTTGAGTAACCACGCAAGCGACTGAGGGTTCGCTGATGGAAATCGTCCCGCTGGGTCCGCGAGTTGCCGTCAGGGTCGAGGTTGGGCACGATGACGATGCTGTCGCCGTTTAGCAGATCTCCGTTGACGGCGATGATCCTCTCAGGTGTAGTCTGGGCGGGTATCCAAGCACCTGCGGCGAAGAGTAGGCTGCGACCCGCGAACGTGAACCCGTACGAGTCGAGTGGGAGACCGAGTGGCGGGGCAGATCCCCCGGACATCGTAATCTTGAGGTTGACCGAGCTGGTGGTGGGAGCAGCTCCCGTGTCAAGATCGATCACGCTGATGATGGTGTAGAAGCGGACTGCTGGACCCGGCACGATAGCGAAAGAGCCCGCGTCCGAGATGGTGTAGGTGGGAGCGTCGCCGGCCGTGCTGTCCACCTTCATGAGATCGACGTCGACGGAGAGGGGATTGAACGGAATCACCTCGGCGAGCACCGCCACGGGTGGCACGCCCTGGGTCGCCGGCAGGAAGGGCGTGGGCGGTGGTGTAGGCGGAATGGGGAAGGGGTTGACGAGGGGCGCGGGAGCGAACGCCTGGGGAATGACTTTCACGTCTTTCGAGGGAGAGGTTGATACCACGCCACCGTCGGGCGGTCTTGGAAAACCTTGGTTGGCTGGGAAAACATTGATGGTGGACATGGGTTTCTCTCCTTACGATTTCTGCCACTCGTAGATCTTGCGTCCGCTCGGCAGCTCGATGGCCAGGACGCCCTTGCAATGTTTGCCGTGTTTGAACTTCTCGATCAAGGCGATACCTTTCTCTTTTTCGAGATGGATCCCCTTGAACGACCACCATCCACCCTCATCTTCGACGAAGAAGGCGAAGACGATAGTGGGCGATGTTCGTTCACTGCTCATGTCCTTGCTCAGTGGTTGGCGTACCCTCGGAGCCGGCGCAACTCACCGTTGACAGAGTAAGGAATGAACCGTTTGTGCTCACGAGACCATCCGATGGCCCTGTCGAGGTCGGCGACGCCCTCCTTCTTGAGCAGGTCGCCGATGTTCCCGATGGGGTTGCCCGCGTAAGCGCGCAGCTCGCGGTTGTCGCCCGAGAGAGGAGTCGCGAGCGCCGGGTTCGAGGACGTCTCCTGCTTGAGGCGGTCGAGCACCTGGTTGTCGAGTTGCTTCGAGGTGCCGCCGTTATAGCCGGAGGGCTTCTCGGGGTCGACCACCATGACGTCGGGCTTCTTGGCGTACTGGAGGACGACGAGCGCGCCGGCCTTGAGCTTCTCGGCGGTACCGGCTTCCGAGAACTCGCGCTCTTTGCCCATGCCGAGCACAAGCGAGGGATCTTCGAGGCGCCCGTCGGGAAGGAGAACCAGGGCATGATAGTGGTACTGCCCCTGGGTACCCCGGCGCCACTTGGCGAAAGGCTTGGCGACGATGCCGCCCTTGACTTTCTTCCAGCCCGGCCAGTCGTGCCCGGCCTTGTCGGCGGCAATGGCCGAAGGCTCTTGGGGGAAGTTCGGGTCGGCGTACTCGACTTTCTTTGGGGCCTTGGAGTTCGGACGCTCGTAGTGCCAGGGCAACTCTCGAAGCTCGGCAACACGATAGCAAGCGAGATCTTCGCAATCGCCCCAGATCCCAGGATAGATTCCCGGTCCCATGGTGCCTTCGAGAAGAGACGGGATGTCGGGCCAGATCTCCGTGTTCTTTTCGGTTTCGTAGTGGACGCCAGCTCTGTAGATGGAAGGGTAGTTGCTCTTGACGAGTCCCCGCTTCTTGAACGCCTCGAACTCTTGCAGGTGGGTCTGGTTGACCCGGCACAGACCCTCCATCATGAAGAGCATGCGCAACTGCGACCAGACCTGATCCCAGTCTCCCCGGAACATCTGGGTTCGGAACTCGATCTTGGGCATTGCCATGGTGGATTCCTTACTTGCGTTTGTCTGTAAGCTTAGTGAGAGCGTAAATTCCTACAATTCCTGCCCCAACCATCAAAAGCTGATGTTTAGCTTTTGGTGACAACCCAGGGTTTCTCGCGTGCCATTCGTCGATTAACTTCACGGCACTTGGATCCCCGAGTCGCGCTAGTTTGTTGACTTCGTGGATCTGCTCGTCGGTGGGTTCTTGGTTAGCAGCCTCTGCCGCACGTATCCGGGCTACTAGCTCCTCACCATAGCTACTACCCAGGTTCGTAGAGGTGGGCAGGCTGGAAGACCTGGACCAGTTTCTCGTGTTGACTTCACCTGAAAGCAGATCTTTTGCCATGTTGTTTAACCTCTCCTATTTGTGACCATGGAATGGAGACCCAGGAGACCACCGATAGTCACAATTACAATGGCAACTTTTCTCAGTGTGGGAATACTTTTCCAATCCTGGGAGAGACCACCAACGTTACCTTCCGACAGCAAGTGACCATTGAGCGATGGCTTTTGAAGTGGCCCACGAGACCAGTTCTTGTTGTTGATTTTGCCTGAAAGGAATTCCTTTGCCATTGGTGAGATCCTTATTTCAAACGTCGAGAAGCGATGTCTTCCAATGAGCCCGGATAAAACTTAGCGTCGCCAGCGTGGTATCTTATCCGCTGTAAAGCTGACACATCTTCTTTGGCTTGCTGATCGCCACCCCTGGCCTTCCTAACAATGAGGTTGATTGTCTTCCTCTCATTGGAAGTGGGATCCTTTCGAGATACCAGGTAAAGATTTTCAAGGGCATCCCACCGTTTGCTGTATTTGGCAGCCTTCTCAATTTGCTCTGGCGTCCTATTGTCTTTCCACGGCAGAGCTTTCAACATGAGTTTCTCAAGCTCATCATCGGACGGATCGTTTCCCGTAACGCTCATGCTCTGGACGCCGTCGAACAGTCCCGACTCATTGAGGACCGTCATGAGCCTCTTGGCCTTGGGATCGCCCGAGTCGGCCTTCTTCTTGGCCGCCGCCACCTTGGCCATGGTAGCCTTCCACTCCTTGGCGGCCTTCTTGTTGCCGCCGTCGGCGTTCATCTTGAGCACCGCCAGCTTGGCGATGAACTGCCGCTCTTCGTCCGTGGTCGGCGTCGGGTCGGGAGCGAACTCGTAGCTCGCCAGGAAGAGCATCCTGCCTGAGCGGAGCCTCGCTCGCGGTCCCAGGTAACTGTGCCTCGACCAGTTGGTGCTGGTCTGGCGTCTCGTGAGAAGATCGTATGCCATTGTCTGCCTTTCGGGAGCTGTGGTTGCGACAGCGCAGAACCACGCTCGGACCAGATGGGCAGGGCAAAGAAAAGAGTCTTCGACTCGAAGAGTCTGCGACTCGGGGGTCTGCGACCCAGGGATGGTGTCAGAAAGGTGTATGCCCGCAACCGCAGCCCCACCCCGAGCGCGGTCGCGGGCACACGGGCAGAAGCTACGCGGGACCGCCCACGGTCGGCGGGGTCAGCGTGCGCAGGATCAGGACCGAGAAGTCGCAGTCCACGGCGGTCGTTGCCGACGAGCCGGTGAAGACGAGCTTGCGGGTCTGGTTCGCGTCGTTGACCGCGGTGGTGGCGATGGGCGCCGTCGCGTTCAAGGCTTGAACGAAGATGAGGTCACGATCCGAGAACTGCTGCAACCCGACCTGGTTGGCCGAAGCCACCGGCATGTCGAGTGCGTAGGTTCCGAGAGCGAGACGTGTCGTGGTGATGCCGCTGTTGGTACGGGTCGAGGATCCGTCGGTGCCGGAGACCTCGGCGTAGGCAACAACTGCCAGCTTTGCTTGATCGAACATCGGTTTTCTCCTTGGTGAGAGTTAGCGGTTGGTTGTTTGGTTGATGTAGGACTTACGTCTTTGACTAAGACCAACCGGCCCGTCTTGACTGCCTACACCGACGTTGACTACTCGACCGCGGGTCCGATGATCGCGCCCTGGAAGTTGCGGGCCGCACCGTTCTGGTTCGTCACCGAGATGGTGATGAACTGAGCGATCTGCGCGGTGTCCATCTTCAAGCGCACGCCGAACGCGTTCTCCACGAACACGACCGCAGGGATCGCGCCGGGGGAGACGAGCTGGCTGTTCTTGCCGACCTTGACGTCGGTGATGAGGAAGTCGGCCGCGAGGTTCGAGGGGATGACGATCCGCTCGGGGCGGAAGATGACCTGGGGTTGGACGGAGATGTTCGCCGAGCTGAGACCGGGCAGGGCCGTGGAGCCGAGACCGATGACGAACTCGCGAGCCGAGCGCGGGGGCAGCGTGCGCAGGAGAGCGCCCGCGGCGATCCGCTTGCGAAGCATGTCCTGCTTGGCCTGGTTCGAGCGAGCGTGCCTCTTGCGAGCCGCGCCCATGCTGCTGTCGTCGCCTTCGAGACCTTCGCCGACGAACTGGGCCGCGCCGGAGTCGTCCCCGTCGCTGCCATCGCCGACGATTTCCGTCAAGCCTTCCCAGCCGCTGTCGTCGCCGAGCAGCTCGCCCAGGAGGTCGCCTTCCATATCACCGTATGCGCCGTAGTGTGCCATGATCGAATTCCTTTTCTTTCGGAGTTGTGTGGGGAAAATTCCCCGAGATCAGTTGGTTGTGGTTTCTGCTGTCTGCTGAACGTCAAGCGTTGAAAGGTGACCTACGGCGATTAGCCGCGGGCCAGCTTGCGCAGCTCTTCGTCCGCGATGGAGCCCCCGCCGGAGACCGGCTTGTCGTCCTCGCCCACGAACGCGCCCATCATGGCCGGGAGGAAGCCCTTGCTTCCGGAAGCCCAGCGCTCGCCCACCCGGTAGCCCGTCGTCGAGAGGAACGTCGCCAGAGCGCCGTCTCCGAAGGCGTGCAGAAGGGGCGCATAATTGCGCGCGAACCCGAAGAGCGCGACCACGTGGAAGGCCGCACCCGAGAGCATGTCGACCGGCAGACCTGCCAGCGTGAGTCCGCCCTGCTTCTGGTACTTGCCCTGGAGTACACCAAAGGTGAACGCCGAGAGCGAGATCGCACCAGTTCGCATCGCAGGGTTCAGTTCGTTCCTGAGCGCAGCGCTCGCGCTGTGGATCAGGGACGAGGCTCCCGAACGGTAGCCCCCGAATCGTGCCAGAACGTTGTCTCGTGTCAGTGTCAGTGCCATGTCGAATCTCCTTGAGGTCAGATGTTCGCGGTCACAACCGCTGTTATCGGGGTATTGCCCCTTTCCCACACGTGGGAATCTCAATCACTAAGTTAAGGTCTAATTACGTGATCTGGTTGGTAATTCAACACGTGCAGGATCCGGGGATTAACACCGAGTTTTTCTTGTGAATCTCGTTTGCGAGCTATTGTCATTCGCGAATCGCAATAGAGAGTTCGTCCTCGAAAATCCTTAATTGGGTGAAAGGTTTTTCACCTATTAAAGGAACTTGTATGGTTCGCGAATTGCGAATAGGCTTTGGGCATGTCGGTACACACCATCAAACCTCAAGACGTGCTCGTAGCTTGTCAGCTGGCGATCCTGGGCGATAAGACCCAGACCCACGCCTGGCTCTCCGAAACCTTGCACCTGTCGTCGAGCACGGTGTTCGCGTCTTTGAAAAGTTTGAAGCTGGCCAAGCTCGTGACGGCTTCGGGAGCAGGTCCCAAGGTGGTGGGGCAAAAACTGCTCGAATTCCTGGTCTACGGGGTTCCAACCATCTACTACCCGCAAAAAACCGAGGTTGTCCGCGGGGTGGCCACGGCGATCTTTTCGCCGCACTTTCGTGAAAGGTTCACCACGGACAAAGATCTCCCGGTGGTTTGGCCCTACAGTAAAGGCAAGGAGACCGGCGAAGGTCTCGTTCCTCTCTACCCCTCTATCCCCATAGCTTGTTCCAAGAGCCCCGACCTTTACCAGCTCATGGCGACCATCGAGATACTCAGGATTGGAAAGGCCCGAGAGAAGGACGCAGCGATCTCGTACCTGGAAGATTATTTCGAAGCGTCGCTACCCACTGCCGGCAATGTTCGCCCGGTGGCAGGGGACAAGGCTCAATCAATCCAAGGAGACAGGTGATGAAACCATTCTGGAGAACGCGGTTGTTTTGGATCTCGGTCTGCTCCTGGATCGTGACCATGGGAGGTCACTACGTGGGTGTGGTTCCAACCCCGTACGGGCTCGTCCTGGCTAACATCGTCGTGATCGTCTACGCAACCTTTAGATGCTTGCAGAAACGCCAGGCAGGTATCCCGTGGCAAGGGATCTTGTTCACGTCGGAGTTCGTCGGGACCATCATCACCATGCTCATCAACCTTCTTGAGGCGCTGTCACAGATACCAGCCATGCCGCCCAAGATGCTCGTGGGTATCACAGCCGCGATCGGTTTTTTGGCTACGGTTCTTCACCATCTATCCGGATCCAAGGCTTCAGGGTTGTGGAATCTTGGACCTGTCATCATGGGAGGATCCTCCATGACAGGAGAGGAGCTTCGCGCTCTCCAGTCGCAGGTCGACAGCTCTCCGGTGCTCAAGAAGGCACACGATGACCTGCTCGCCTTGGCCCAGCAGCAGGCGAATAGTGGCGTGCCCGCGACAGCAGCCTCCGAAGCTATCACAGCCGTCGAAAAATCGTCGTCGTCCAAAACCACCTCACCGTCGAAGGAGTAGTCATGAAGAAGCTCGCTCTCTGGTTCTTGTTCGTTTGTTCGATAGATTGCGCGCAACCAAAGCCCGTACCCGTGCCTCCGGGGCCGACTCCGGCTCCCGCCGTCGACGCCTCGCCACCCGCGGATGCTCCCTTGCCACTCTTGTTCTCGGGACAGATCTACGACTGTCGTCTCCCTGTGGTGGCAAGCGAGTACCAGCTCGCGACATCAGCGATCCGGGGATGCCTGGCCGCTGCCGCGGTCCCCGCGTGCCTTGTCGAGAAAGCAAGTCAGTACAATCCCGCGACCGTGGCCTGTCTCGCTCGCGACCTGGGTAACACAGCCAACGCCGCGGTTTTGGCGGGAAGCACCGACATGGCGGACGCCATCGTCGCAAACGCGGCTCGAAGCTTCATCACCACACAGAACCTGGGGTACAAGTGACGTCATGAAAGAACAGATCTACGCAAAAAGAACTACGGTGGCCGGGAACAGCGGTGCGATCATCCCGGTGATCAGCGAGAAGGGGATTTTCACCCCCACGAACCTCGTAATACCCCAAAAAGTTGCCGCAGGCTTCTTTGTCACGGACGTCAAGGTGGGTCGAAACAGTCAACAGATGTCGGGTGCGTCCGTCCACGCCAGCTTCTACACCGAAGAAGATCGCTCGGAAGATCTGGTCTTCGACACCATGCAGAGGGGCATGTTGATGACCATCTCGGTGACGAACATGTTGCCAACACCCCAACACTTCGAAGCCGTCGTGAAAGGCAACCTTCTCGAAAACCAAACGACCAAGACCATGAAACAAGAAGCCAGCAGAGTGGTGTTGGGGCTAGATCACACACTCATTAACCCGAAGGGCAACGTGACCATCTCACTGCAACCTCAACTCGCCATCAGACCAGAATATATTGTGGTCCCTCTGGTTGTGTTCGAAGGTGTGAAGGTGACATCGTTGCGTGTGGTTGGCGTTGAGGTCTTATCCTCGGAGAAACTGTCTCCCAAAGACTCGCCATTCTGTCGTTTTGACTTTGAGGCCAAAGCCATGCAGATAGGCGACTGGTTGTGTCTCGATGTCGAGAACCTGACCGATGAACCTCAAGTTATCTATGGGAGCATCGGGTGTCGATTGGTAACGTCTCAGGAAGGATACTGACATGAAGCCCATCTACAAGCTCGGAAGACTTCCTCACGATCCATTACTCGTCGCGCGTTGCCTACAGGCTCACGACGTCCTTAACCTCTCGACCTTGCCAACAACACCAGCCGCCTTCGACTGGTCCATGAAGGGCGCAACGAGCCTTGTGTACCCGATGCTCGGCAATGATAAGTACGGCGACTGTGTCCCCGTGGGAGCCTGCGGCTGTGTCGAGACCTGGTCAGGGCAGACGAGCGTCGAGCAAGCGATCACGGAAGCCGAGGCCCTGGACGCCTACCACCGGTTCACGGGGTTCAATCCCGTGACGGGGGCGGGCGACAACGGGGCCAACATGCTCGACTTCATGACCAAGTGGAAGACGATGCCGGTAGCGGGACACAAGATCAAAGGATTCGTGGCCGTGGACACGCGCAACCTGGCCCTGCTCGCTGCTTGCGCGAACCTCTTCGGGTGCCTCATGCTCGGGTGGGATCTGCCTTTGGCCTGGCAGCAGGCGGACGTCTGGGACATCGATCCCAAGGGCTCTACGAGTGGGATCTGGACACCGGGCAGCTGGGGCGGTCACTGCACCGCGAACCCAGCTTGGTCGCCTCAGCTCGTGGGCGTCAAGACCTGGACCGAAGACAAGTCCGCGACTGTCAAAGCCGTGCCCCTTTACTGTCCTGAAGCCTACGCACCCGTTTCCGAGGACACCTGGGCTATACTCCAGGGCACGCACTGCCCGTCCGGTGTGGACGTTCAGAAGCTCATGGATCTCTTGCCCGTGGTGGGCAACTGATCGCCGCCGTCCGTTACCCCACTGCAAGGAGATCTGTCATGTTGAAGAGAATCGCATCGCTGTTCGCCATCGTCGTGTTCGTCCTGTGCGCCTCGTCTTTATCGTCGCGAGCCTTCGCCCAGAATCTGGCCTCCGCGGCAGGTTGCACCGATCTCTCGGGCGGCGAGGTGCTCTGCACCCGCGTTTCGGCTTCTGTCTTTCTTGGTCAGTACAACTTCACCACGGGCAAGATGGGCGGCGGGGTGACCCCAGCAGGTGGCTATGGCGTATCCCTCACCTCGGGCGACCCGGCCAAGCAGTGGCTTGAGGGAGCGTTCGACCTCTACCTCGGCGCCCAGTTCGGGCAGACCTCGAACACCAGCGGTACCGTGATCCCGAACAACTTCTCCCTGATCGGGGTCCTGAGCTTCGCCGATACCTTGCGAATCGGGTTTGGACCGAACTGGATCGAGCAACCCTCCGGACCGGCCAAGGCGTACTACAGCATCTACTTCGGGCTCGGTTCGAGCTTCGGCGAGGAGGCCAACAAGACCAAGCTCAAGGCGGCCAAGGAAGCGAAGAGGGCGGAGCTTGATGCCAGGTTCGCGCCCACGAGCTAGGTTTTCACCGCCTCGAACTCAAAGAAGCCCGATCTTTGCAGACCGGGCTTCTTCATCAGGTATTCCATGCCTATCCGGTTGACACCCCTATTTCTTCTCAACCACCTGAATGCGCACATTCTTGTGGGGAGTGAATTTTGATTTCATTGTCATGCAGTGACGATGAGAGTCTGGATAGCTTGTTAAGACCTCGATTTTCTTGGTTTTTTCGTTTATTGCTACCAAGTGGTATAGACGTTCTTTCTTCATCTTGTTCTCCTATTGAATTGGTGGAGTGTGTGAACCGGATAAGCATAAGGTATTCGAGTGGATCCCTAGACGTTCTTACCGTCGACAGTCATCACAACGCCGGTCCCCTTGACCACGATCGTCCTTATCGTGACCGTCGGCGCCGGAGGCGTCGGCACGGGCGCAGGCGGAGCGGGCGGCGTGGGCGTTGGCACGGGAGCCGGAGCTATCAAGGCCGCGACGATCTTGCTCACCACGGGCACTCCGAGCCCCGTGCAAGCGTCCCAGCCCGCTTTGGCGACGTACGTGCCGTTGTTGCCCGAGGTAATATCCCGGAAGCAGCCGGCCGGCAGACCGTAGACGCCACCATTGCTCAGGACCACGTTCTTGCCCGCCGCCTGAGCGACCACGGTCGCGATGGCGGCCCACATGGGCGCCACGGCTGAAGTCCCCCCTATCGTCATGTCGGTCCCGTCGACGTCGACCAGCCAGCCCGTGTTGGGATCGGCGTCGCCCGCGACGTCGGGGACACCGCGGTTCTTGCCGTTCGGCACGCCCACAGACTTCTGGTAGGCGGGAACCACGAAGACAGCGCTGACGCCGCCCCCAGTCGCTCCACCTTGGGTGCCGTCGTTCCAGACGACCTCACCCGAAGGCGAGAGCGCGGGGACGGCTGTGCCACCGCACGCGAGCACGTAGGGCGACGAAGCCGGGAAGTCGACGTGGGCTCCGGACTCGCCGTCCGAAGAGCCGTTGTCGCCGGCCGCGCAGGTGACGGTGATGCCGGCTGCCGCGGCCGACTGGAAGAGGGCGTTGAAGGAATTCAACGAGGCGGACGTCCACGAATCCTCGGGGCCGCCCCAGGAGATGGAGATGGCGTCCATCTTGTCGACGATGGCCTGCTTGATGGCGTCCAGGAACCCCGCGTCCGTGTTCGGAGCGAAGTAGCAGTGCATCTGGGCGCCGGGAGCCATGCCGCCGATGACACAGAGATCGAGCGAGACCTCGCCGTCGGCGCCGTCAGGACCGTCGGGGGTGTTTGTGGCGCCCGCTATCAAGTGAACCGTGACTGGCTTGACCGAGAGCCCGAGACCCTTGAAGTAGGTGTCGAGGTACTTCTGGGTGAAGCCGCCGCCCAGCTCGATGACGGCGACGTTCTTGCCGGCGCCGTTGAAGTTCGCTGGAAAACCGTAGTAGGCAGCGAGCTGCTTGGGGGTGTAGTTGATGCCGACCGCGCGAGCGCGGATGCGGGCGTGTTTGTGGTACGAGCGAAATGTCATGGGTGATTCCTTTCGGTGAGAGAGGGACGAGCGATCCTAGGTCACGAGGCGATGGGTTTCGAGTTCTTTTTCGCGACAAGGTAAGCTAGAGACCTTCGTAGCCTTTCCAGATTTCCATGATGTGCTCGGGACCGAACTCGATGGTGTCACCTTGCCGCAGTCCTAGATGAAGTGGAGAGCTTACCAGGATCCCGAAGTAGTTCTTCGTGGCGTACTGTCCGGAAATCTGACCCACATCCTTTCTCGGTTGTCGAAGTCTAGCTTCACCAGTTCGCCGGGCCACAGCTCCTCACGCAGAGAACGAACTGGAATGGCGAACGTGGCAGGGTAAAGCTTAGCCTTCTCTTCTACGTCGATCAGTCGGTACGGTAGTTTCTTATTGTCCATGATGCCAGAACCTCCAGTCACCCTTTTTTAACTTTGAATTCTGTCAGCTCAAACCTGATCCCCCATCCGGTCTTTTGTATGGTTCCCACAGCATGGGATCCAGGTCCGTAGGTATTTGTCACCGAGATAGGTTCGAAAATGACCTTTTCCCCATCCTTCAACTTATCGAAGTCTTTGCTAAGCACATACTGGATCGCAAGAAGGTCTCGCAGACCATACTTGATGATCTTCTCGAACTTGTTTGGGTGTACTCGACAGGTGGTTACCGTTTGTAGTTTTGAATGAAGACCACGTCGTCTCTGAGCTACGACAGCTTTGAGAGTGTCTATCTTGCTGTCAACAGCTTCGAGGGCGTATGCAAGCTTTCGAAAGCAATGAGTGACTCCCAACTTGTGCATGTTGACGTTGATAC
Source organism: uncultured Alphaproteobacteria bacterium (assembly GCA_963841105.1). GTDB lineage: Bacteria > Pseudomonadota > Alphaproteobacteria > Rhizobiales > Xanthobacteraceae > VAZQ01. Next base: position 29,467 of record CAWJCB010000014.1, on the reverse strand, counting down.
GAGGACCGTTTGTCATAGCCTGTCGCCAGAGCACGTCGAGCATGACTCTGGTCGAGACGAATTGATTAAGTCTTTGTTTGGTCAGGTCGCGAATCTTGCGTTGCTCTTTCCGTTCGACGAGCTTCGTTTCTTGGGGCAGAGGAGCGTGCTCTTTGCAGGGCCAGTCGTTGCCGCAGCTCCCACACCGGCCGGTGCGCGGGCAAAGGATCTTAGGGTGGTGACCCCCGTTTCTCAGGTAGCCACACTCGCAGCAAGCATACTGATCCCGATATTGTTCGTTCTCCAGGTACTTATCGACGGTTCTGTTGCTCATGGTCTTGTCCCCTCACTGTCTCCCTTCGATGCCTCGATTACTTGCGCCCGGATGGAAAGCACGTACTCGGATTTGGCTCGCGCCAAAATGCAACCTGCCCGGTGGAGCAGGTGGTGACTTTTCTGCACGTGTTTGACTCCGTGGATTACGGAGGCGTGGTTCATGCCATTCAAGGCGGTGCCCACGCCTGGGTAGCTCATACCCGTGGCCCACAGGAGCCACATGACCACGTGGCGAGCTTCGCTGAGGAGGCGGTCGCCGCGGTAGAGATCTTTCTTGGTGATGCCGTAGTCGAAGCACGCCGCTTCAATGAGCGTATCAGCCTGCTCCCGAGCATTGAACTCCGGCGCCAGGGAGATGGCGTCGATGGCAGCGTCGAGCCCGTGCTCTTGGAAGACGGCACAGAAGGTGGCCAAGTTCTGATCGTGGTTCATCATGGGTCGATGTTTTCTATCTTGTAGTCCTCGATCGTCCTTTGCCATTTACCAGGATCGGCAAGTGTGGTCAGGATGCCGTCTGTCATGTCCTTGTATTGACGTTTGAGCATGTCGATAGCGTGATTCTCGACAAGGGCATTGGCTTCCCTTCGCGTGCTTCTTACCCCTATCAGTATTCCAGTTGGATCGGTCACGAAGAACATTTTGCGCCTTAGCTAATCAGGTATTCAACGACGTCTCCGCGTTTGCTAGCCACACTGTTGATGTTTCTTCTCATCGCCACCTTCTCGATATCGAAGAAAGGTTTTGGGTACAGTTCTTCGATAAGCTTGCTACCGGCGTTCGAGAGGAGGACCTGAACGCCACGGAGCTTCAACTCTTTCGCAAGGACTGCCAACTCTTTCTGATCCTTCTGACCGAATCCTTTTTTCGTGTAGGCTGTGAAGTCGGCCGATGAGGACAGAGGCACGTAGGGAGGATCGAGGTAGACGAAGTCGTTGCGTTTTGCCTTGTGTAGAGATCCCCGGTAGTCGCTGTAATTGACTTCAATGCCACTTAGAACCTTGGAGCATTCCCTGAGGTTGTCAGCGTCGCAGATGAGAGGTGGAGACTTGAACTTTCCCATGGGGACGTTGAACTGCCCCGACTTGTTCACACGGTAAAGGCCGTTGAAGCAGGTCTTGTTGAGGTAGATCAGGCGAGCGGCGCAGTCGACTTGCGCAAGCTTTGCTGAGTTCTGGGCTCGCACCTTGAGATAGTGCTCAAGACCACCTTTGCGGTGAGCCGCCTCCAATATGTCTAATTTGAAGATCAGGTCTTCGACGCAGTGGTCGACAGCCCAGTAGGTTCTAGTCAGGTCACTGTTCAGATCCGAGAGGATGGCTTTCCGGGGTTCAAGCTCGAAGAACAGTGCTCCACCACCTAGAAATGGCTCAAAGTAAGTCCCATAGGATGACGGCATCCTTTTCACGAGTTCGGGAACAAGCTTGCGCTTTCCGCCAGCCCACTTAATGAAAGGTTTGGCTTTCATTGGTCGTCGTGCTCCTTGAAGGTCTGCCCATTCTTGTACTCACAGACCCTGTAAGGAAGACCGTACTTGGTCTTGAGATCCGTATTGAGGACGCGACAACTGTGATTGCGAACCTGTTCGCCGAAGATCTCTTCCTCATATTTGGCTGTCAAGGTTCGTCCGCGCACCTGCCAGCTCCAAGCGGCTCCCAGGAAGAATCCAAGTGTTATCCAGGCAACATGCTTGGCAACCATCTTCGAATACTCGTTCATTCACTCCTCCAACACCTTCTCAAGCTTCTGGATGATCTCGTCCAGGGCTTTCTCCACCGGAGGTAGGTTACGTTCTAACTTGAAGCCTCGCTCTTTGAACGCTTCGAATTCGATGCGGGTCATGCCCAGGGCAAGGCGTATGTTATCCAGATCCTCTTTCAGACTCGTGTTTATGAGAATGAGATCGTCAATGAGACCATCAATCTCTTTGACTTGATCCAAAGGGTCGTCGTAGGCAGCTTCATTGGCCACGAGTTTCAAGGGTGGTGTATCGGCCATGGTAACAGCCTCCTATTCGACGATGAAGTGACGAGCACCGCTGGACATGTCAAGCACAACACGCTCCACTTTCAACACGAACTCGTCACCATTGCGCCAGATATCTGGATTGGCAGAATTGATCACAACAGGCCAGTCCGACGATTCAGGATGTCTCACGATATGACGCTGGATCTCGTCGATCAGCTTCTGAGCGGTTAGGGCGGGCATTTTACATTTTCCCTTCTTTTCGAGTTTCCACTGGAATCAAGCTTTGGTACGTCACCTTCGGCGTCGGTCCCAGGGTCCAGACCTCGGGGCCGACTTCGTAGTGAACGAGATCTTTGAATGACAACCAGGCGAGCATGTGCCTGATCATCGGGACCAGTATGTCCGTTCATCTCGCCCCAGGCCACGATGCCGTCGATGGTCACCGCCTCGGCCGCGGTCACGAAAGCCAGCAACCCAGCAGTCTGGACCGACCAGAGGGGATCCTCCACTGGGGGAACCCCTTCGTACTGACGTGCCAGGTAGAGCGTCATCGCAAGCCGGGGTCACGAGAGAAATTTACGGATCTCTCTTTTCAAAGCGTTAACCTCGAAGAGAGGCGCTCCACAGCGAATAAGCCGTTCGAGCTTGCGACCGCAGAACTCGCCGCGGTCTTGCTTCTTACGACGCGCGTCCTCCAGGGCCTTGTTTTTGCGTTGTCCGATATACTGACGACGTTGCTGGTGGTTGAGACCTGTCTTGTGGAGCTGGAAGTAGACAGGCTCCCAACCGTCGCCCAAAAGACGAGCTTCGAGTTTGCGAGCTTGGCGGGGCGAGAGGACATGGTCAGGGCCGCGGCGCGTGGCCTTGGTAAGCTTTCGTCCGCTTTGGGTGCGAAACGGTACGGTTGAGTGGGTCTTTGCCATGGGTGACGTTCCTTTCAAGAGAATAGACGGTATCACGTTTGGAGTCTGACAGCTCCTGAGCAGGTGGGAAAATCATGAGGAGAACAAGGATGACCACCAATAAAGCGTTGATGGTCCAGATGATGACAGCGGTGTTCACGGCTTTTTGACAGCTACGAATTTGGCGCCGCCGCAAAAGCCGCAGGTTTCCTGCTTCCAGTTGCCGAGATTGATGATACCCGTGCCGTTACACCCGGTACAGGGTTTCTTCGTCGGATCAGGGACAGCAGCTTTGGCCTGCTCCTCGAAGAACTCGGCCGACTTGGCAAGCGAGAGGTCAAGCTCGAAGTCGGGAACAGGGTGCTCTCCAACAAGGGTTGCCGTGAACTCCTCTATCTCTCTTGTCGTTAGACCGGAGGTCTTGACCACCTCCTCGTGAGTTTTTCCAGCCGTACGCGAGTAGAAGGTGCCGTTGTCGTCGACACCAAGATGAGCACGGACGATCTCCATCTCCATCCTCGAAAGTCTGCTTCCGCAGACGTCGTAGTCGATCCACGCCTCGTACGACAGCGGCGCCACGCGCTTGAGCATGCCGGCCATGACGCTGCCGAACTCCTGGATCTCCCACTGCGCGTGCGCGTCCACGCGCAACGTCAGGAAGTGGAGGAGGTTGTGCAGGTCGATCTTCCAGTACCACTGGGTGTAGGTCGACAGCGGCAGGTCGATGCGGGCCAGCTCGCGCGCGAAATCGTTCTCGCAGAGCCAGTTGTAGTTCCCCACGACCAGCTCGCGCTGCGATTCCCAGCGGGCGAAGGCTTCTTCCTTCTCGTCGGCGTTGAACGCCCCGTCGCGACCCTGCCTGTTGGTCTTGCTCTGTGGTCGAAGCTGGTCGCCGGGTGGTGTGTAGAACAGCATGGGCATGACACTGTAACGACCTGAATATTCATTCAACGAGGCTGTCCTATGACGTACCCATTGCCTGGCTACAAAGATTGGCATCGCACAGTGAAACTTCAGCTCCGTCATCTCCATTGGAGACGTGTGAAGATGGCGATGGAGATACCGGATCAAACCACGGGTCTCTGTTGCCTTGCGCGTGCCCGCGCCGTAGGCCACTCGGGCGGCCTGCTCGATGGCAGCGTCGCCTCCCATGTAGTCCACGAGGGCCACGAAACCGTGGTCGAGGACCGGGAAGTAGCGACCGAGGATCTCTTCGGCGGCTAAAACAGTCGGGCGAGCGGTCGGAAAAACAGTTGGGTTCGTCGTTGGGGTCGTCATGGTCGTGATCCTTTACTTGTCCATCTTGCCGTAGAGAGAGTTCATGCGCAGCTTGAGGAGGTTGCCCTTCATGATCTCGGGCAGCTCGACGCCGGCCGCCTGGAGATTCAAGACGAGATCGCGCCATACCACGACGTATTCGTCGGGGCCGCGCAGGTAGCCGAGGTGCATGGTGGTCATGAACCCTTGAGCTTCGGCGGTGCCGATCTCCTTCTCGGCTTTCTTGTACTCGTCGACGAACCACTGCACGCGCTCTCTCAGTCTCCGGGTAGCTTCAATGAAACAGGTGGTGACGAGAGCGGTCAGTTTGTAGGGCATGTCGGTCCTGGAAAGGTACTCCAGTTCTTGCTCTGTCACGTCGACGGAATTGGTGTCGAAGATGTTGTGGGACGTGTCCCCAGTGTCAGTGACGAGCGTCCGGGTCATCTTGCCCACGACAGAATAGTGGTTCAGGTTCTCCAGGGCGTCCATGATGCCTGCGACGAGGAGGCGCAAGATCCTCTCGTAGTAGTGAGAGGAGTTCACGGACTGGAGAGGGCGACCGTCGGGATGTCTGTCTTTGGGCGTTGGATCAGCGTTCGACTGGTCAGCTCGTCGCCAGGTCTTACCCTCGTCACTGAGAAGTCTACTACCTTGATTGTGACCCTTGTCGTTGAAGTAAAAACCATCATTATTTTGGTAATGTAAAACGACATAAGCGGTTACGAAAACCCCCTCGACAAGAATGTCTACCAGAGAGCCGACTGTCGGCAGAGCTTTCTGAGGCTCGTCAGTCGGCGACGTCTGAGTCGTCTCCGGGATCTTCGTCTTCTTCGACCTTGGCTTCTTCTGCTGGGGTGGGTTCTTGGACATGTTCGCTCTCCTCGGGGGTGGGTAATGCGGTGGTAGGCTCTTCGGGTTTGGAAGGGTTGGTCCTGTTCCAGATCTCGACGGCGAGAGGGTTCAGGGACGATACGATGCGGTAGGGGTGACGTTCGAAGTAGTCTTCAGCTCCCATTGTTCTCAATCTCATCGTCGTGGCCATCGTCCAGGGCCGTGAGAGCCAGTTGCCTGGCTTCGCTGAGCTTGGCGATAGCTTGTCCTAAGGGCAAGGCTTCGGGTTTGCCCTTGAACTGTCTCTGCAAGCGTTGCAGGTCGGTGATCTTGTCAGCCAGTCGTACCGCTCTCTGTCTTCCGTTCATGTAGACGCGTTCTCCTTCTCGTTTAGAATGCCTTGAGCCGATCGTTGGTGATTTTGAGTTCTCGGATCAACTCGACGGCCACCTCTCCAGCCATCAGGGGATTTGGGCAGCTACGGTGTAATAGAAGCTCACCTACCAGGATGCGGATCTGACGATCTGAACTCGCAAAATTACGTTCGGCCATGTCTGCGCGCTGTCTTTGAGCATCACGATCTCTCTTGACTACCGCGAGATCGTCTTCGGTCACGCGAGCCTGCTCCAAAACCTTCAACAAGTAACGAGCTGAACTGGCTATAGCGGGCCAGCTGGACTCTTCACGGATCAAGTTTTGTAGCCAGCCAATCGAGGCGGCTGGCTCTGTCACCGGGAACCTTCCGAACGCAGCCCGATGTTCAGGACAGTGGACTGACGATTTTTCCCTGTCTTTGGTACAACCATCAATCAAACAGACTCCACCAATCTTCGACGTGGCAGGGATCTGTTGAGTCTCATCCGAACAAGCTCCTCTCGGCTCCCTCGTGGCGGTGATAACGATCGGCTCAAGGCTTTGTTGATAGAAGTCGATGCGCGTGACTTCTGGGCGATTTCCACAATTACAGACGCACGTACCGTCTGGTTTAACCGCCGCTGCCTGCTTTGCAAGCTCAGCTGTCGTGTATACGTAACCAACCTCGATCAACACTTTGATCTTGTCTTCTAAAGTTCCGTGCATGGCCGAAGCGATCCACACTGTTCGCACCGCACGGTCTTCGGTCTCTTTGAGTTGGGGTTGTGTGGTCGTCGCTCTTGCGCATTCACAACGAATGGTTCCCGGTCCCGGTGCGAGCGGTTGCTCGTGCTCGCATTTGTCAGCGGCGTGCTCGGCATGATGGCATTCTGGGCACGCTAGTTTTCCTGGATTGCACTCTGGGCAGCCTATGGAAATACCCCAGCGGGGAATGAATGAAACAAAGCGCAGGCCCAGACACCGTTGGCAAACCGTATTTTTCGTCTCAGGTGCCAACTCGGGCGCGGTCGTTTTCAGCTCTTCCATTTAGTGTCACCTTTCATACCATCTTCGGTGTCAGATTCTCAAACCCAGTCGGGTACCAGTGCGCCGACCAGTGGTGCCGGGCGTACGCTCCCTCGGGAGCGACAGTCGTCTCAGCGGGCGTCTCTCCCTGGTGCCCCGTCCAGGGGTTCGGGTACTCGAACAAGATTGCCTTTTCAGGCAAGACGGCCACCTTGCCGTCGGGCGAAGGTGTGTCGAGGTACTTCTCGGTGATGGGTGTGAAGTAGTCCACGCCCATGCTCTTCGAGACCGCGGGGTCGGCTTCTACCAGCCGGTCTTTCAGTTCGCAGAGCCACGGGTGCTTGGGCACGGCCCCGATGAGCGCGCATTCGAGGGGCCTGTGCTGGTGGGTCCGGGCGCAGGTGAACGCCGAGAGGTCGCCCACGAGGTCGTCGATGGGTTTGTAGGGCTCGATGTCCGTATCGATGTAGAGACCGCCGACCCAGTACATGAGGTTGTAGCGCCAGATGTTCGAGCGCTGGGACAGGTTGGCGGCGCGACGGATGAGATCCGAGTGTTCGGGGCCGAGGACAATGATTAAATCGTCGTTGTCGTTGTAAAGGTGTACGAGATTATGACCACAGGTTTCCTCATGCCAGAGCCTGTACACCCAGTCGGGGTGAAGAGACTGCCAGCGCCTTCGCCAGGCTTCCATGTTGGGGTGCATGGGTCTGTCACCGAGCCAGATCTGGTGAATCAACCTAGGGATCATCGTGAAACCTCCAGTGAGGCTAGGAATCCTTTGGGCAACACCGGGTTCCACATGGGAAGCTCACCTTTGCCCTTGCACTTGTAACAGGTATGGTAGCTCTTGACCTGCTTGTTGGCTACGGTGCCAATTCCAAGGCAAGAAGGGCAACTATTCGCGAAGGTACGTTCGAACCTTCTTATGTACCACCCAGAGCCTTTGCAAGCGAAGCACTGACCCACGTTACCAGAGCGCATTCTGAAAGAACCGGTTCCCGAGCACTTCATACAGCGGTACTCTGTCCTGAACCCGGCATTGCGACAGTTGGGGCAGGACGTTCTTTGGCTCGCGTAGCCCACGTAGCCCATGCCCTTGCAGTCTTCACAGGACAGACCGTTGGTGGTGGGACCGAGCCCCTTGCCGAGCTTCGCCAGCTCGTCACCTTCCTCGGTGAGAGTCACGAGCGCCTCCACCACGTCGAGCACGCTTGTGTCTTTCTGAAGCAACTCGTAGGCAGCCTGGACAGCGTGGAAGCGCTCTTTGGCCTGAGGATGCCTACTGCGGTCGGGGTGTTCCAGGTTCGCGGCGCGGCGGTACGCCACCTTGATCGCGTTGAGCGTGGTGGGGACTACCAACCCAAGGAGGTGCAGAGCGGCAGCTGTCTCGTTTGTCATTTGCTTCTCACGACGGCAAGATGGTCAATTGAGCAATAGAATTGAGGCCGAACTCTTTTCTGCACTCCATGGCCACCTTCTCCAGGCAGCTCAGACAGAGCCACTTGTCGCATTTCGTGCATTGGTAGAGCAGGTGTTTCTTGCATTCAGGACAGGGATGACTCATAGCCGCCAAAGCGACGACAGCCTGGAAGCCGCCACAGTTGCAAGTAAACTTGTCGACCGGAATAGGCATGCGACTGACCATGGTCGTCTGCATGTCGCCGACAACCAGGTTTCTTCCATTTAGCTTGTAAGAAGGCATCGCTCTTCCTTTCACTGGATGATGGTCACGCTCTCGGCGGCCCGCGTGATCCCCGTGTAGAGCCATTCTTTCCGATTCGTACCGTGCCACTCGTCGAGCAGCAAGACGTTGTCCCACTGCGAGCCCTGGGCTTTGTGGACCGTCAGGGCGTAGCCGTAGTCGAACTCGTTGGCCGACCTCAGACGGTAGATATCGATGCTCTCGCGCTTGCCGAGGAAGGGCTCAGGGTGCGCGTAGCCGGTATTCTCGTTGCCGTCCTCGTCGACGAGTTCCAGGCGAAGGTACTTCGTTGAATTGTTCGGCAAGAGCTTCGTCACGGTCCAGATCTGTCCGTTGAGAAAACCCTGGTCGGGGTTGTTTCTCAGGCAGACCACTTTATCGCCGGCCACGGGCAAGGGATCGCTGCGCCCCTGCAAACCACGAGCGTACCGGTTGAACTGATTTCGCGTCTTGTTCATGCCGAGCAAAAGCTGGTCGGTGTGAGCCACCATGGAAGCCAGTGTGGCGTCGGGCACGTCGGCGTTGCGGATCACGCGACTGCTTCCATAGTTGCCAGGACGAAGATACTTCCCTTCGCGCACGTCCCTCGACATGCGGATGATGGGGTTGTCCTCGCTCTGCCTGAGGATCTCGTCGAGCATGACATCAGGTTTGCCCTTGAAGAACGCTTTGCCTTCTATCGGAGGAAGCTGTCCAGGGTCGCCCATGGCCAAGATAGGACAGCCGAAGCTCAGGAGATCTTTCCCCATCTGCTTGTCGATCATGCTGCACTCGTCGACCACGCACAGGGAAGCGTTCCAGAGCGGACTGTCGGTGTTCAAGGTGAAGTCGGGCCGGCGAAGGTTCTCCTGCTCGACCAAGATCTCTTTCTCTACCTTGGCGAGCTTGTCCGCGGGCACGGGCTTTTTCCCGAGGAGCTTCTCGCGCCGAGCCTTGAGATCCGCGAGCTTTGCCCCGCACTTGTCGCGCGGCAGGTAGATGAGCTTGTGGATGGTGCTCGCCGGGATCCCGGTCTTCATGAGCACGTGGGCCGCCTTGCCCGTGTAGGCGGCGAAGAAGACGTTGCCCAGGACGTTTTCGGCCAGGTGCTTGGCCAAGGTGGTCTTGCCAGTGCCAGCGTATCCGAACAAGGTAAAGTACGGACTCTCGCGAGTGGCGTGCCAGGCGTTCACCTTGACGAGAGCGTTGTCCTGTTGAGCTGACCACTTCATTGTTTGCCGTTCTTCTTGTTGCCGAGGGACGAGAGACGATTCGTTGTGCCTAACAATAGGTGTCTCATCTTCTATTTCCCTTTCCGTCGGTACATCCCTGCTGAACCTTCTTCGGGACAAACTTCAGCACCGCCAAGCTCGTACACTTTGACCGTGATGATAGATGGTACGTAGAAGGGAGCGAACAGGGCTGACTCTCTTCTCTCTTCCACCATTTTCTTGTGATATTCAGGCTCCATCACCGATCTAGACGTCAACCAGTACCACAGCTCCCACGCGTCGTCGACTGTTGCCACGTATTCACGAACAGACGTCGCTGTTTCACCTTGAACTGTCCATTCCACTCTGTATAACATTTTCCATGCCTATCCAGTTGACGACCCTAAGATCCCAAACGTACCCCCGTAGTCAGCAAACTTGGCCCCTGAGCCCCAATGAATGTTGGCCTCCAGGAGTGCCATTCCAGGCTCGTCATCTACTTCAAAAGCACGCTCATTCCACTTTTCCGTTGCTTTGCGAATGGCAACTCGATGATCGGCAATTTTAGCCTTTGCCGATTTCCAAGTCTTTTCAAAACTCGTCCCCGTTATCTCTCCACCACAATCGTTGCAAGCTACAGTGTAGCAAGCTGTATGGGTGTTAGAGATGCGGATTGCCCTTGAAGCGCAAAATGGACAACGTCGAACCAACAAGTCACCATTTTTAATTCCTATGTCCATGTGTTTCTCCTATTTGAGGCTGGCGAGGGTTGCTCTCGCAATCTGCACCGATTGTCCGTCCAATCCGAAGGTATCTCGATTGGCGATGTTCTCAAGGGCCGTGGTCATTTCACGGTTTTGCAATCGGAGGTGGTCAACCTCAGCGAATACCACGCGAAGATCCATGTAGGAACGTTCGCCGCCGTCAGCAGCATTCCGCAACCGCTCCTCAGCCTCACTCAACCTTCCCCGTGTTTCGTCCTTTTTCTGCTGCGCTTGTTTGGTGTTCATGTTGTCCTCGCTTGGTGTGAAGGATCCTTGGATAGTTCGACGACAAGGGCGCTTCGTTCGCTCTGCAAGGCGAGTAGCGCCTGGTCGATCTCGATGAGTCGCTTGCACCTGGCTTGCAAGTTTTCCACCCAAGAAGAGCTATTGCCGTTCGGGGGCTCTATGCGAGCCAGCGCAACTTCAGTAGATGGTGCCGGGGCACACGGTGCCGAGGCACGTGGAGGACGTATCGAGGTTCCTGACTCGTCAGCTTTTCGGTGTGCATTCACGGGCTCCGTCAAGGCCCTCTCGATCGTCCAACCGTTGTTGAGCCTGCCTACGATGATGCCGATCCGAAACCCCTTCTCTTTCGCCCAGGCCGATACCGACTGCTCACGTCCTTCAAAAGAGAGCATACGAGGCATACCACGTCCCCGGTGTCTTGAACCGCTTTCGTCATTCGTTTGAGGGTTGTCGCTGCTCATGTACCGTCTCATCGTCCTCACGGCTGATTGCTTTATTTGACAAACCCGTGATTCCGTCACTCCCAGTTCGTTTGCTATGTCAAGAAGGTTTCTGTCCTCGAAGATGTGCTCGTGTATCACCCTCCGCTCCAGGCCAAGGAGGCAATTGAAAGCCTTGCGCGAAAGAGAAGCTCGCTCCGCGCAAAAGAGATCTTTTTCCGGATCGCCCTCGCTGCTGGTGTTGACTGCCGCTTCCAGCTCGCACTGAAAAAGCAGCCCGTGCCCGATCTTCTCGATCTTCTCGTTCTGTACGGCCTTCCGACCGTCGCGCGAGAGGTGATCCAGGAAGCGCAGCTCGTCCACCATGGAGCCGCGCACCGCCAGGTAGGCGCTCTGCCAAAGGGTTGTTCCCTTCGACGGATCGTAGACGAGCGAAGCTTGCCAGAGTGCCACCGAGCCGGCCGAAATGAGCCCGTCCAGGGCGAGCTTGCCCCCCACACCCCGTGTGAGAGACAGGGCCACGGCTTTCACTTGCGCGTAGTGCGCTTTGAAGATCTCGTCGAAGGGCTCGGACATCCATGCTCATCCTATCACCATGGGTCGCAGCCAAAACGACACCTGATCTCGGAGGCTTCGGCGTCGGCCTCTCGACGGGCAGCGGGATCTTGCTCGATGGTCGCCATGCCCCCCTTGGTGTTGACCGTGCGGTCGACCAGCAGCGTCCGCTCCCCACAAGGCACGACGTTCGAGAACCTACTCACAAAACCAAGCTTGTTCGGCGTGTGAACTTCGCCGCTCTCCACGAGGTGGGTGCGAGCAAGCTTGGCTTGCCCGAGCCGACCAAGCCACTCCATGTCCACGAGCCAGGAGCACCCCCGAGCGAAGCCTCCCACCCGCTCCCAGACGTTCGAGGTCATCATCCAGCTGGAGGGCACCGGGTAGTCGTTCGTGCCCGCGAAGCTGCCGTCTTCGGCGAGGAGCCTCTGGGAGCAGCTCACGAAGGACGTGCGACCGTCGCCCTTTTCTTTCTTGCTCGACAGGAGATATTGCAGCTGGATCTTTGTCTTGTCAGAGTGCCACCGGTCGTCGTCCTCCAGGAACAAGAGCACGTCCGACGAGAGCAACGCCACTTCCGCGGCGACGTTGACCGCGGCCGACTGCCCAGGACGATCGGCCCTTATGACGTGCGCGAAGTCGTAGACGTGCAGAGGCGCCACGGCATCGGGGCTTATGCCCACAAAGATCTCCCAGTTGAAACCGAAGCAGCTCTGCTGCCTGACGCTGGCCAGGGCACCGTCGAGCCACAGCTCGGGGCCATACTCGGTCAGGGTCCGGCCTCCGGGGCGAGGCTGCAAGCGTGAGGGGATCACGACACCGATCTTCAAGGCTTCACCTCGCCATTAGACACAACTTCATCAATTGGTACGACGATGGTTTGAATGATCGTTATGCACGGGCAATCGTGCTCAAACTTAGGAGAGTAAAGCTCTTTGCCGCAGAGACCGCAGTAGGTTCGCTGGGCGCCGCAACTCACGCAGCCACCTGTGGTAAGCTCGCTCCCACAATTTCGACACCTGTCCACGAGTTTACCTCCTGGTTTTGTGGCCATAGGTGCTCGTCCTCTTGGGAGAACGCCTCATCCTCGTGGCCGTCATCATCGACCGCAGGTCTTCGGCCGTGGCAGGATCGCGCTTCTCGGCCCACGACAAGAGTGCCCTAAGCTCGTCGGCGCTCAGGTGCTCAGCGGCCTGCTCGATAGCGCTCGTATCCTTGCCGCGGTCGGCTTTGGCCTTGACTAGCAGCACGCCACCAAGCGGTGCTATCGGTACCTTCGCTCCATGGTGCATCAAGATCATAGCCTGGTCGACCATCTCGATCTCAACCGGATGCTGGGCCGCCAGAAGCTCTACCAGGAGACCTAGCGTAGAGCGAAGGGGAACCATCGATCTCTCTTCGCCTATGTCGAACAAGACCGGATCGTCCATGAAGTGAGTTGTTACTTCCTGAGCTTCTGTATAGTCTGAAGATCTCTCGTCGTAGACAAGAGGCGTCCAGCCAAATACTTCCACCAAGACTTGAGACACGTCGCCTAAGCGATCGGCGTCGATGAGACCGTCGGCGTCTTCTGTCATCCTCGGGATCCCGTAAGCTATCAAAGCCTGACCCCCAACGAGCGCCCATGAAGCTTTCTCCTGTTTGCATGCCCTCATGAGATCTTGCAGCGCTGCCGTAACGATAGGATCTGTCACCATTCTCAAGTCTCCTTGGCTTTGAGTTCGACGATACGACTTGTCAACTGAGCAATTTTGATAGCGGCAGTATCGGCATTCTTGTCGAGCACGCGTCGCTCTTCGATGTGAGCTGCCTCCGACCTTTCGGCACGGGCGCGCTGCTCGTCGCACTCTTTGATTACGTCGGCAAAATCAGCACGGGCAGCTTCGAGCAATTCAAAGTCGCAATCTCCTCGCTTTTCATTCGCTGTGATTCGCGTGCCTTCTGGATAACCAGCGTGTTGATTCAACATAGCCTCCAGCCTGCATAGCTTCGGCGTTTTCTTTTTTGGCATGTTCGTTCTCCTGGGATGTTTGCGCTTCAGCTCACCAGCTGGAGAATGATCTGCCATCCCCGGTAGACGACCTTCAGTCGTTCGCCCTGCTCTTTGAGGAACCTGTCCACGGCGGCCTTCACTCCGTAGGTCAGTCGCTGCGTTCGGTACTCCGAGCCGTCGGGCCATGCTCCCTCGTAGTCGTCAAAGATCAGCACGGCGCCCGGCAAGAGCAAGGGCAGCGTGAGAATGGCATCCCGGTAGGCAGCCTCCTCGCTGTGCTCACCGTCGATGTAGGCCCCATGGAACCACTTCGGCTTGAGGTGGGGGAGGATGTTTTGCGAGAACCCCTTGAGCTTGAGGATGCGACCCGTACCCGAGGTATTGGCGTCGAAGGCGCGCTCGCGCTTGTTCTGCAACCAGGGCTCGACCCACGGATCGATGCAAACGATCCTCGCCTTGGGACCGTGAAGGAGGTTGTCGACCGCCCACAGGGCCGAGCGACCCTCGTGACTGCCCACTTCGACCCACTGAACGTTCTCCACGTCCCGGAGCAACGGCACCACGTGAGTCTTCCAGTTGCCCGGTCCAAGGATCGCACGGTCGGTGAACCAGTCGTCGGAGAAATTCGGTTCGAAATTGGGTGTCACTTGATCTTCCCCTTGGATGGCGTATTGAGCTTGCGTTTGTTTCGTCGAACTTTCAGTTTATTCCACACGACTCCAAGATGATCGAAAGGGATCCACAAAGGATTGCCGTTGTCTTTCTTGGCCCAGAACCCACCAACGGTTAAGCTGTCGACAGTGACATACTCCCTTAGCTCAAGCCGAACACCTCTCTTGAGCCATTTCGGAACTGTGCTCTTCTTCAATTGAGAACCCAATAGATGAACCAAGGTGATACGGCCAAAGCCGGTCCCAAGAGAGCCAGGGTTGTGATGGAGCCTACGAAAGCACTGAACACGTGGATCATGGCTTGATCTCCTTCTTGCCGTTCTTCATCTTGCCCATCTCCTCCCACCGCTTCCCGATGGCCTGACGAGCGATCTCCGTGCGTCTTTCGGGAGACAGGGCCGCCGCCCGAGCACGACCGCCCTTGAGGCCGCCCAGGCGACCGAGCGCGACAGCGTGGGGGTTCTTCTTCATCTCAGGCAGCTTAACCCCAGCTACTAGAACGGTCAAGTATCAACTTGGCCAAAATTCGCGAGCACGACTTCAGATCTGTGAAGTCTTTCATCTTTCAAAACCTCAAGCAACTCCCTGTGCAGGGGGTGCTGGGGCACGTGGACCGATCGGCAGGCATAATCCCACGGGGTGTAAGCTCCCCAGTTCCGGAGCTTCCCGAAGAAGATGACGTCAGCCCCAAGGGATGTGGCCAGATCGACAAATGCGGGCATCTCGTGGAAGTTGTTGGCCTGGACGGTGAAGGTCAGCTCTAAACGGTTCAAGGTCTCAAGGCCGCGGAGCATGGCGAGAGCGGCCAGGTTGACGTGAAGCTTTCGCCAGTCGCCGCGACGATTTTTAGCATAGGTCTCGGGCGTGGCAGCATCGAGGGACACCGAGACCTGGTCGACACGTTTTTGGGCGGCTCCAAGCTTCTGCCAGCCAACCTGATCGCACAACAAGGCATTGGTGAAGAGCCGAACCTTGAGGTCGGGGTACCTGTGCCAGGGGAGGTCGTGAAAGAGATCCAGGTAAACGGGAGAGGCAAAAGGATCTCCGCTGCCCGTGACCACGATCCGCTCGACGTGGGCGAGCGCCCCCGAATCGATGAGACGAAGCGAGATTGCTCGGGCTTGGTCCTCGTGGGCACGATCCGACTTGAAGATGCCCGTGCGACAGCTCGGACAGGCCAGGTTGCAGGTGCGCTCGTAGGCCAGGGTGAGGAGGTTGATTTTCGCGAAGGGTATGGCGCGAAGGAAATCCGTCGAGAGATCTGCTGGAACCTTGCGAACAGGACCACAGGGACCGGGCAAAAAAGGACACTCCAGGCAATAAGAGAACGTGTTATCCAAGATCGAGTTCCGGACTTCTTGAAGCCGGGCGCCGCCCCAGAAAATCTCCATGAGAGGAGTTTCGAGCATGTTGCCAACGGGGCGCGGGATCCAGCCCGAGCAGCAGACGTGGACGTCGCCACCGGGAACTATTTCCAGGTGCTCGAAGGGTTCAGGGCAAAACAGCTTCATGATCGATCCTCTTGAGAATCCACGGTGGCACGGGAGCCTCTAGTAGGGCCAGGAGTGCCAGAGACGGATTCATGAAATGATCGCCGTACACGTCCCAGAAGTAACCTTGCCTTGGTCCCTTGGAGTAGCGAAGGAAAGAATGGTCGTACCGGACGACACAGGTGGGCCTGGTGTCGGCGTTCGGATGACGAGGCATGTAGTCGACGACGATGGTGGCGTTCTTTCGCCACGGATCCCGGTTGCCGGACATATTGTCGAAGAGTGTATACAGCAAGTGTTCAACGGTAAAAAGCTTCGGATCGATCATGATGGTCCCCGATCTTCTTCCGTGGGCTCCAGGCGAGCGATGACCGGTCGCAAGGCCACCATCATCTTGCGACCGAGTTCGTAGCACAGGATGATGGGATCGGAATCAGGGAAACTGTTTTTGGTCCTGTTGTAAATACCATCGGTACAAGAGGCCAGGGAATCCAGGCTCGGCCCTACCAACAGATATTCACCCGTTGTGGTGGAATGCAGAAGCCATCCGTGTTTCGGGATAGGTGCCTTCTCCTTCATGTTCCCTCTCCTTGAACGAGTCTCATTCGCCGACACACGAACCTGGTACTGTCCTTACTGTTTTGCTCGATGTGCCACCTGATAAGACTATCATCTTTTCTCCATGGTGTCGATTTGGACATCTGCCTGTTGAACTCAGCCTCCATGTAGCAAGAGCTTACACGTTTCGGTTGACTTTGCAAACGAAGAACATCGGTATGGGGGACATGGTAGAGGGAAGCGTTGTCGAGAGGTAAGCGCTTGACTCCATTCCCCTCCAGACGTTCGTAGAGATCGTTGTCATCGTAACCGTAGGTGACGATCCTCTCGTTCCACCCGTTGACGGTCAAAAGATCGTCAAGCCTTGCAT
Source organism: uncultured Alphaproteobacteria bacterium (assembly GCA_963841105.1). Classification (GTDB taxonomy): domain Bacteria; phylum Pseudomonadota; class Alphaproteobacteria; order Rhizobiales; family Xanthobacteraceae; genus VAZQ01. The sequence continues at coordinate 12,832 of CAWJCB010000014.1, read as the reverse complement.
ACACGACCCCGTTTAGGTGCCGCTCGTTCTCGTCCCTGGCCCGAAGCCAGTCTCCGGCGTAAAAGATCCTTGACGCATTTCGGCCGGTCACGTCAAACCTGTGCCGCTCGTCGAAAGACTCCTTCAGGTGAACGTCCGCGTCCAGCTTGAGAATGTGAGAACGCGTGGCAAAACGAAGACCGAGGTTGAAGCACGGTCCAGGTTGCCATGTCTCCTCGTCTTCAACCCTGACAAGAACTATCCGGGCGACATAGTCTGAATACTGGTTGACAATCCTCTCAACCTCAAGAGCCTCGTCGAGACTTGAACTCCAGTCCACGACGATAATTTCATCGATGAAAAATTGACAAAGCCAGGTGTCCATGGATTCTACCAGGTGAATCGAGCGATCTTTACAGCCCGTTATCACGGAAACACCTGTCCGACTTGAGATCACCCTCCCCCTTGAGTTGCCCAGAAGCTCAGTCTCCAGGGACGAGTTCCCCACCTCGTGGCACAAGATCTCGCTCCCCAGCGTGACGTAGAACCCGAGCATGACGTCCGAAGACGTCCACGGGTGGTTCTGGGCCTCACGCCGGTTCAGATCGAGCGCTCGCTGGGCCATGCCGCGGTTCCACATCCAAGAAGCATCCGGAGGTTTGATCACCAGCTCCGGGTACCGCTCTACGGGAGCATTAACAAGCCGCTCGTCGTCCCCGTGGGGGATGTGGGTCAAGGTCTCAAAGTCAAGAGGCCGCGGGGTGACCACGCTCTTGAGGCGCCCCACCAGGTCGTCGTCCTCGTACGCGTAGACCAGAAGCCTCTCGTTGTAGCCTCCCACGCCCAGGATGTCTTCACGTCGGGCGTAGAGGACGCCGCCCAGGTGGTAGTCCTCGTCGTTGCGTCGCCTGGAATAGTCGGCGTGGAAAAAATCGCTGTCACCCGGCTGGTGAACCTGGAAGAAGTCAGCGCGCAGAAGGTTGTCGGCGTCGAGGCGAAGGACGTGTTCGCCTTTGGCCAGGCGAACCTCCAGGTTGTGACACTTGGCCGCGCACCAGTGCTCCTGCCCCTCCACCCGCGCGATGACGACCCGGCGATCGTCGAGCAGGCCGGCGAGCTTCAGTCTGGGAGAAACGGGCTCGCGCGACGACCAATCTACTATCAGGACGTCGTCAACTTCGGGGCAAGCGAGCCACGTGGGCAGGGTTTGAAGCAGGTGTGGGAGTCTGTCTCGCACGCCGCAGACGATTGAGATAACCTTGCCGTTCTGCATGTTCACCGTCTTTTCTTTCGTCGTCCCCGGTAGGACGGGTTGAGGTTCGAGCGTGGAGGCACGATGGGCACGAGGAGTGGAGCCGCGAGCAACTCGTCGAGGGCCTTGAGCTTCAACTTCTCAAGCTCCTCGAACCTGTCTCTCAAAACGACCACCGACGAGTCGTCGCTCTTCGAGAGTTCAACAAGACGATGCATTACGGACGTCAGGGACGGGTCGTCGCCCACCATGATGATGATACCTTGTCGGTTGGTGGGGCTCTTCTCGTCGCTCATCCTAACACCTTGCCACAAGCATGGTACCAACGTCGAGAGGAACCCGTTTCAGCGTCTTATGTCCCATCGCTCTGCCCTCCCTTTCCAGCGGTCATACTCGCCGGAAAGCCTCCTGGCCCAGAAGAGACGTCGTAGAGGACAACGCTCTCCTTGCCCCATTCCCTGACCTGGGCCGCGAGCTGGAGGTCGCAGTTGAAGGAAGGAGGGTCAGTCACCTGACCGATGCGCGCCAGGATCTTTTCCCGCAAAGTGCGACACCTGGTGAAGTCGCCGAGTCTATCGCGCAAGAAAAACAGCTTCAGGAGAGCCTGGGTGTGGGCCTGGATCTCGTCAGCCATCTTGTACTCGACAATGGCGAGGTCATCGCTCATGGGATCGCCTAGGGCTTCGGAGAATCCTTGCCTGATGGTAGTAGCAATCGGACAAGAGACCCTTGTCCTCGGGCTCAAGTCGTCTCATCACGTTGTCCAGAAGCTCTCGCGCGAACGAAGGGAAGACCTCGGCCGACTCGTGAGCGAGAGTGAACCTCTCGATAAGATCGCGGCGCAGCTCGTTCGGTGTTGAGATGGTCCTGCGTTTCCCGTTCTCCCAGTTCCACAGAAGAACCTTCAGGTTGCGGTGTGCTACGCGGACTCCCACGCCGGGGGAGTCGCGCCAGTCGCGCACGCGCAGACCCTGGGTTGTGTAGAGGGTGTTGCGCCAGCTCTTGCCATCGAGGTACTCGTGGAAGGGCACGACCCAACGTAACCCTTCGGGATCGGACATCTTGGCACCGTCGTCCGTGTCCGTGAGCACGGAGCGTCGCCACAGTCGGTCGTACATGGAGAGCCACTCCATCTTCCCCTTGCCGTCGTAGATCTCGTACGGCACCGAAACGAGCTTGATGTTCGTGTGGGTATCGAGGTAGTCGAGGGTCCGCAACCAGTTCTCGGGCGGGCAGATGGGCTCGTCGTCGGCGTCCAGCTTGAGCACGTAGTCCGCGGTGGTATTGTCGAGCGCCAGGTTGCGGACGGCGGCCCAGTCGGAAGGGATCCTTACACCTGTGAAAGGTCCAGGCATCTCTTTTTTCCAGGAAGCTGCTTCGTCGGTGAAAAAGGCGGGACCGAGGGGATGGAGGCGTTCGTAGTAGAAGCGTTCGAGCCCAAGTTTTTGGGCAACATCTTCAAGAACCTGCTTGGTGTTGTCCGTTGAGCCGGTGTCGATGACCACTAGCTCGCCTATGATCCCCTTGAGCGGCAGAAGACAGCGTGACAGTACACGCGCTCCATTGAGAACCATCATATTGACAGCTAAACGAGGCATTCAATCATCTCCTGGTTTGAGGCGAGCTTGTGAGCAGGTTTGGAAGGTTGAGCTTCTTTCGAAGAGTGTGAACGGTGCTCGTATTGAAAGCATAAAGACGTTCAACACCTTCGAGGATCTGTCGCAGCATATGCAATTCGACCGTCGAGAAGTGAACCGGTCCCGTTACCTTTCCAGAGTCGGGTTCGTGCCCGTTGCCATGACAACGTTGACAGTACCCGGTACCGTTGCACAGTCTACAGTCGTATCCTCCACAAGCGTTCTTGCACTGGGAGTGGGTACAAGGTCTTTTCTTGTAGAGTGACATTGGCAACTGTCTCCTCAGGGTCGAAAATGAAGCCTGGCCCAGGTCTGGTTTACGGAATCGGTGCCCCAGGGTGCCGATAGGTAATAGTGAGCCTTCCCACATTCGCAGGACTCTTCGACCAGGAAAACGGGTGTCCGAAACTTCTCACCGGGGATCTTTTTCTCGATGTAAGAATGCTTGTGCCTACTCTTCCACATTGTCCATAGTTTGCCGAAGATGTTCATTTCTTTTCCTCCATATCATCCCAGGTCAGCTTCTTCTCGTGCCAGTAAAAACAGGTCGAGAGGCCCTTGACGTGGAAGCCGGCCGCGCCGAGGTGACGGATCTCGCGTGTCTCCACGGGCTTCCGGTCGGCACCGAGGATTGCCACGGGGTCTTCGAGCTTGTAGCCGTTGAACTCGCGAAGCTTGTGGACAGGGGATACCACGACTACACCTTCTCGTACGTGCCCATGGTCACGTGGGCCTTGTAAGCGCGAAGCGTTCCAATGGTCACAGGATAGCGAGCCATGATCTCATCGTCTGAGCGCCCCTTTTGCAGCAGCCGCACGACCCTGTCCTTCACCTTGGCATCATCCATATGAGAAGACCCACCACCGAGATCTATTCGCAAAGGATACCCTTCCTGACCGACTTCCCCCTTAACCAAAGGAAAAAACATGGCCACCAGGAACTCAAAGAAAAGAAGAAGCGGCTCAGGATCCAGGTCTGAGATCTGAGGATCTATGTCCAAATAACCGTCAATCACATCCAGGCAATTGGGCAAGGTATCCTTTTTCAAGTCATCGACGCGTCGGAAATACAGAAAATCGGACAACATGCGGTGCCCTTGATCGTTGATGTAGCTATACCTCTCCACATCTCTGCAAACGTAACCTGGCCCGTGTTTGACGAGCATTGCATCGTGGATATTGGTGGCCAAATTACGAATATTGTAATTAAGCTCAGCTCCTCCTGAGAAAACAGGCGGATCTTTCAATTGCACATAAGAATTTCCAATCAGCAACTCCAGTCTGGTCACAATAGTGTCAAGGCTGAAAAGCATGAGATTGTCGTCGAGCAGCCTTCGAGCCTTTTCTCTGTCCTCCAGGGACACGATGCCATCATACGACGATCCGACAAGTGGTGAAAGTCGATCGGGGTCAAAGCGAAGACAATCCTTGAAGACAGGAGATTTTTGCATTTTCAAATACGCTGAAACTCGGGTTATCAGATTCTCAATGAACGAACTGGCACTGATATCCCGAGCTTCTTTCAAGGGGGCGTCGATAGCGTCCTTGAGCGACTGTTCGTATCTCCCAGGATCAGAAGGATCTGTGCGCCGGGCCTTTTCAACCCACAGATTCTGTCGCATTATCCGCTGATCATAGTCAGTCTCTCGCCCGGCAAAGAAATTGACAGCGATAATCACCCTGTCGGCAAAAGCGCCACAAGCAGCAAGGTTGCTGAGAAACTCAACGCGGCTACTGGTGAAAACACCACAGTAATCGAGGGATATGACATTGAAGGGCTCTACGTTGTCTGAACTGGCGAGTCCGAGTGAATAGTCTTCAACTGTAGAATGTACCGTGGTGATCCTTGGATAATGCTCCCGGACTCCCTGCACCGCTCCCTCGTTGGATTCAAGACCAACGATATTCCGATCTTGGAACCCGAGTTTTCGGTAAACCGACTCTATTTCTCGACCGTGTTCGCCCGGCAAGCAGAGCACGCGAGCGTTTTTATAGCTATGGATATGTTTTACGATGAACTCCCGCAGTCTGGCTCGCGCCCTCTGCTTGCCCTGAATCATATCGAAACGCTTCTCCATGGCTTCAAGCCTTCTTGCTGCGAAGAGGTTTCATGAAAGGTAGATCCTGGGGACGACAACCGAAGATCTCTTTGCAGTCTTTATCTGGATGATTGACGTTGACCGCCTCGAAGGTTAACTTGTAGCTATACACCTTCACAATCTTGTAAACCTGTTCATCTCCTTCGCCAACCCACTTGAACTTGACGCCCTTACGTACCCACGGAGGCTTGGTCATATCGATGACCAGGTCTTCATCACGACATTCGTAACACATGCCAGAAGACGTTCTGTACTGGTAAAAGTGACCAGCTTTCATGTGCATGCGAACCGTGATCAGTCCTTTCATACCATCGCGACTCAGGTCCCTGATCTTGTCACCAAGATCGAGTCTAAAGCATGCCGTTGAAGCCATTGTTTTTACGCTTTCTTGTTGCCGTGCCGATAGGACCGGGTCTTGTTGTACGCGGTCTTCACCGCGATGGCCCGCCCGAGCGAGATCCCGAGCATCGTGGCTGTGTCCATGGCCCTGATGACCACATCGGCCAACTCTTCCTCGGCGCACGTCAGGACGATGGGCTTGTCGCACTGTTTGGTGAGCATGCCCTTGCGGTACGCTTCCCATAGCTCAGCGATCTCGGCCACGAGGTTCATGCACCAGTCGCCAAACTTGGGAGGCAGCACGACAGAGCCGTCCTTGCGGCGCCGGGGATCGCCGCGGTGGAAACCCTTCGACGTCGCGATGGAGTACATCAGGCGAGACAAACGGTCGAGGGCCAGATAATCTGCTGCGAAGGCTGACGACTTGCGATTGACCCTGCCAAGGGCCTGGGACACTTGAAGGTCGGTCAGGCGAGCGTGTGGCGGCTCTCGCGGAGGAAAGTGTGTGACCTTGGTCTTGGCTCTGTGGTGCATTTGTCGCGCTCCTTTACGTGAGGTCGAGAAACAAAGAGCGGTCAGCGCTCTTTGTTTCTCGAAACAGCCCGTCTTATTTCTTGTGCTTCACAGGCTGCGCTACCGGCTGAGCCTGCTCGGGCATGGTCGACGTCATCTGCACCTCGTACCACGGGATGATGGGAATACCGTGATCGCCGGGCTTGACAGAGCGCCACTGCGGCGTGCCGTTGTCCTGTAGCTCGTCGAGGTGGTCGTAGAAGCACTGGCGAAAGTGGGCCTGGTTGAGTCTCTTCGCCGCGGTCTTGTACTCCCTGGTCATGATGAGGGCCATGGGGGCGATGGTCTTGACAGGTCCCGACGCCAGACCCTTGTAGTTGAGCTTGGCCTCCCGGTACCATCCAGACACGCGGCTGGCGATATCGTCACCCACCGGAATGAGCTTGTACTTGTTCGAGTCGAGCTTCGCGATGTTCCCAAGCGGCTGAGCCCCCACGAAGAGGGCGGCGACGACGTCGCCCTTCTCAAGGGCGGCCAGTACCTCCGCGCCCTTGCCGTACTCGGCGACCTGGAAGCCTCCCCGTCCTTGTCCTTGCAGGGCACGGGCCGTGATGACACCGCCCCCGGCCGCGCCGATGGTGAAGCCTTGGGCGTCTTGCAGGGAGTTGATCTCGACAGCGGTGCCGCCGTAACCAAGATGGCCACCTTTCTTGAGACCCGAGTTCTTCAAGGCGACGATGTGGACGGGCTCAGGATAGAGCGACAACAGGGTCTTGATCTGTTGGTAGCCCTCGTCGCCACCCGCCTTGGCCAGGTACACATCCGAATGTAGGAGCGCGGCGCCCACTTCATTGTCGAGGAGAGCTTGCAGGTTGCCCACGGCCCCGCCGCTGACTCCCACGGCTTCCTTGACCACGAACTGGGGAGGGGCCGAACAGACCTTGATGATCTGGGCGAGCGTCGCGTGGTAAGTGCCCGACGAGCTGTCGGAGGCGATGACAATTTCGCCCTGGGCAAAGACCGGTGATGCAATTGCACTGAACAAAGCGACGAACAACAAGCACAACGTGACAGGTAGCAACTTCGATTTCTTCATGGGGTGGTTTCCTTTCGTACTACGGAGGTTAGAAATGGATCCCCTCGGACGTGGTCTGAGGGCTAGGGGTTGAATTGGTGTTTGACTGGGCCATGTCGTGGGTCATGAAAAAGAGGAGACCGAAGCCCAGCAACAACAGCAAGGGAGCGATAATCCGGTACTTCATCGCCCGACCGTCACTTTCTCGGAAGACAGGGGGGTTGCAGGTTCACTGTCGGCCGGCACGGCGTCCAGTCTCGGAATTTCACCACTTGCGGTCAATAGATCTGGGGAGAACTCTTTGGGATCCTCGACATCCAGGGACAGCTCCGCCACCGCCGAATTGAAGGCGTTGTTGACGGTGTCGAATGCCACCTGCTGCCGGATCTCCTGGAACACCTGCTGCTCGGCGTCCGCGCTCAACTCGGAGACGGCTCGCGCTGCCAGCGCCATGGAGTAGATAGCCTTGGCTTCCTGAATCTTGTCCCAGTACGCCTTCTGCTGCTGCTTGGCCGCGGACTGCTTGACCTTCATCCGTTTCAGACCGGCGCCCATCGTCTTGCCGATCTGCACAAAGCGGTCGGCCTTGCTCGGGTGATTCTCCTTGAACTGGTCGAGCTGGTCAAGGTAGGTCCGGTAGCGACCTTCAAAGGCGACGATCTTCGCGTCGCCGGTCTTGATGGTCTCGGACTTCTCCAGGTACACGGCCTCCATGGTCTCGATGGGGTTTTTCTGGGCAAGGGCTTTGATGGCCTTGAGACGCCACACCGCCACCTTCATCGAGACGACCGGGGCGAACTGCAAGGCCACCGTGGACATGAGCCAGATGACGATGAGTCCGGCCAGCCCCTCGATACCGGCGACCACGACCGGTGCGGCGGCCACGCCGACCAGCAAAGCGAGCCCTATCTTCCATCTTCTAGCGATCTGTTTCTTTCGACCCTCAGGGTCTTCGAGTGTCACCATCTGATCTCCTCCTTCTCGTTTATCGAACATCATTCGGGAAGCGGGATAGGACCCGCGAAAGCCAAAAAACAATCATCTGTCACCGGGAAGGACTCACCATCCCAGAAAGCGTTCAGTTGTCCCATCAGACTTGATACCTTGACAACACTGATTCCAATTTTTCCGCCGAGCTGGCCCCTGAACTTGATGAAGTAGAAGCCTTCTGCCGTCGGTCTGATCTTCGTGAATCTCATGATCATCGGTCCCTTCTCTTCAACTTGTCAAGCCTCTTTTACGTGATCTTTTCCAAGCACATCGGCAACCTCTTAGTCGTATTCACACTCAGATCTGTGGTTCCAAGGTGGCCCGTTTTCTCCGCAACGACACAACCCCGGCGAAGAGCTGTTGTTGAAAGGACCGCCGCCCACGGGGAGACGTTCGTGCTCGCACGGAGACATACCTTCTCGGTCGTTGACACCCTCCCAACAATCACAGACGGCTTTAGAACCTTCATCTTTCTTTGCGGGCATCATCATCGACAGCTCTTTGACCAACGACTTGACACAAGAACTATCGATATCGGTACGAAGATTTGTCGGACGGTAAGACCAGCCAATGTGAGGAAGTTGTGTGTGTTTGCCGTCAACCAACTGGACCATCGGCAACCTGCCCACGCAATACACGTCCAAGATGTTTGGACCTATCCTGAGGATGTCACTGTAATCGGCGCCGTCTCCCAGGGGATGCGTCCAAAGCCACGTGTGCTCGACAAACCCATACATGCCGTCCTGGAAGGGCAACTTCAACACCTCCCCCACCGCTCGCGCAAGCTCATGACAGCGCACCGTCTTGGGTCGGTCGCCGAGTCTCACGACCAGGGCGTCAGCCAGGTTGAGAAGCTTCCTATCCGATGCTCCGAAAATGTTGGTCTCCGAATAGCTTCTCATGACCCCCTCCTCTTCCTAATTTTTCTCCACCCCACGATAGCAACGTGAGGTTGTTTCGAGATCTTCGTTTCAACCTGTGTTTTGTGAGACACGCAAGCACGAATCACCGCTCGGCCGTCGGCCCAGACCAGCTCCCAGGTGGCCTTGTCTCCACAGACACGACAAAGCACCTTCATGAAGAGGCCCCCGGATTAGACGAGAGATCTTCGTCTCGGGAGCCTCTCTGTAAACTCAGTAAACTCTTCTGGACGTAGGCCGCGGTCGTCGGGATGTCGCCGAGCACGATGCTGTACACGCTCCGGTGATCTCTCCTGACGAGCACGAAGTCGTCACTGTTCACAGAATCGGTCAGCTCGACGTAGCGATCGTCGTCGTTGTCCACGTACCAGACCAGGGATGTCTTGCCGTTGGTCTGGTGTTTGGTGTACGTGGCCTGACCAATGCCAATCTCCTTCAACTTGGTTTGTAGGGCTATCGTGTTATCGCGCATATTTCTACCCTCTGATAGTTAAGGGGAACCAATGACAACCTAAAAAACCCCAGGCGTAGGACACGAACAGCATCGCTATTCGACAACTGATGTAGAGCGCTCTCTCTTTTGTTCCCCCTGATAACAGACCAAGTCCACACCACGAGAAGAACCTCAGCATCACCAACCACAACAAGACGTTGGTTTCGACTATGCAAAACACAATCAGCAAATTGCGAAACCTATTGATGTTAGACATACTACTCCATCCACTCGTTCCACTGTCGTGCAACAGCTTCCCAGGTCTTTGGTGTTCGCATGACCACACTGTCGTCACACAGTACAGCCGAGACGCTTTCAAGAAAACGCCTATCGAACCCCGGCGCGCTCGTCGGTCCATCCACGAACCAGGCCCCCGGCACCGTCTCGGGCAAGGCCCCGCACCGGGTCGCCACGAGCTTGCACCCGGCAGCCTGGGCCTCCATGGCGGAAATACATGAAGTCTCCAAAAAGTCAGTGGGGTAGAGCCACAGCTGCGATTGCAGAAAGGACTTCGCCAGCTCGACCTGTCCCACGCGTCCATGGAAAACGACGCCCGGAGTGCTTGCGAGCCGGGCTTCGAGACAATCGATACGGGCGAGCTGGCTCTGCGGTCCGTGCAACAGAGCAAGCTTGCGCCAGGTCTCGAAACCATAGTACACGTGCAGCTCGGCCGCGGGCGAGATGTCACGGATTGTCGGCCAAAGCGAGAGGAGCTTGTCGAGGCCGCGGTCGGGCGACGAAGAGTAGGTCACCCGGAGAGAAGAGAACCCCATGGCAAGATGCGAGTGTTGGTCGCCAGGCTCAAGCTTGACGGTGTCGGGGTGACCCGACACGAGGTGCTTGTGCCGGGGCGAGGTCTCGGCGAAGACGTTCTCGAACAGGGACGTGTCAAGGCCGTTCGCGGTCTCGACGACCTTGCTCGGGTCGACACCGGGGTAGTATTCGAGGAAACGCTGCCTGGCCCAGTTCGAGAGGCAAAGGATCTTGTCGTGGTCGGTGCCGATGAGGTTCTCCCAGTCGGGGCCGACGTGGATGTCGTGCATCCACAGCCAGGCTTGTTTGCACTTCGGTTGGAGTCTTCGCCGGGCCTCGGGTTGGCGGGAGGAGATGAAGATGTCGCAGGGTCTACCAAACTCCGCACGAGCTTCTTCGGTCGCAAGCTTGTACGAGTTCCAGAGAACCACGTTGCCGTACTCGGTCTTACCATCGCCGTAAGACGGGTACGAGGCGTCGCCAGGCTTCAGGCTGACGACGTCCGAGCAAGGATCGACGTCGGCGTAGACGACCACCTCGTGCCCAAGCTTCGCCAGCTCGCGCGACATGTGGAGGGCGGCGGTCTCCGAACCACCTATTCCGGTTTCGAGAGCCGTAAGAGGATCCCAGCGAAAGGGTGCGGCGCCGAGCCAGATGATCACCTTAGCCACGATGAAGCTTCCTCAGTTTGTCGTCGGAGATCGCACCCTGGCGAAGGTGCATTGTCTGTTTTGTGGGATCGAGCAGTTGTACGAGAAACGACTTGACGGCTAGAGTAGCGTCGGAAATGACACTTTGTAGACTGTTCCGATAGAGCTGTGAATAGCGACTGTTGCCCTCGACGACGAACAGGTAACAAGGACCACACAGTCCGCCTATGAAGGCCCCCATATCGGAGTAGTTCTCACAGTTCATCGCAATACAACGCTTGCGCCCCTTGAGAGGACGGTCTTCGGTAACCGAGCCGTAGCACTTGAGACAGTACCCGTTTACTCCGTCGATGAATTTTCTCCCACAGTGGAGACAGTGCTCGTGGTCTGGTTTGCTGCAACACTTGCGTTTCATGGGTTTGCCTTTCTCCTAAGCAATTCTTCTGGGTTGCCAAAAGGGTCAGATCGCCAATGTCGAAGATCCCAACACACAGATGGTGAGAACACACCAACTCGGCCCCCGCCCTGAGTATTGGCGTGCGTATAGTGGCCTTGCACACTACGGCCCGAAAGCCTCTCGACGTCGGGCAACCACTCGCCCAAGACCACGATATCCTGAGATCCGACATTGAGATTGTCGGGCAATTGCACGTGCTGCCCCACCCAGGCGTTGTGGAAAGTCTTGCCGGACGCCTGGAGGTGCAGAACTTTTGGTGAGATGGCTTGCTCGGACATGATCCTCTCCTTCTCAATAACGCCGAACTTCCCACACCAGGGCGTTCCGCCCTGGGATATCACCCACACAGTGCTCGTACACCGAGACCTCCAATGCATGGCCAGGGTACCCCTCAAGCAACACGAGCCAGTCCTCGTACGAGGAAGGTGTCATGGCCAGCCGCAGGAGCAGATCCGAACGCAGGCTCCGGGACACCTCCGGCGCTTCCTTGAGAGCATCGCGCATCTGGGCCTTGGCCCGGCTGTAGCGAAACCAGCCCCAACCCACCGTACCGTCGACCGTGTCGATGTCGTTCAGGTACTCGCCCTGCAAAATCATGGAGCTGTCCGGCGCCGACTCGTTGACCATGATCTTGTCCGCGGGGACGCCGTCCTTCACCCAGATCGCCGCGAACCGCTCGACCTCGTCGGGGGTGAGGTTATAGGCGCACGGGCCTCCACCTTCCATGAGGGTCCGGAGCACGACCTTCCCGGCGAACCCGCTAGCTCGCCAAGCGCGTACCGAACGCCAGGCGCGGAGCTTGTTGCCGAAGGCCCCCGACTGCCACAAGGTGTAGTTCTGGACCTTGGACAGTACGGCAGGAGATCTGGGGAGTAGGTGGTTGGTGGCGATCACTTCAGTTCTTTCCTTTCGAGTTCGAAGACATGGACTCGGCGCACTTGTCCAGGGAGTCTCGGACCAGGTCGCCAATCTCGGCTTCTTTCTGCCGAATATCCTCCACACTCGCGTCCCAGACATGAACCCTGTAACCGTTCTCAAGCTTTCGGAACGAAGGCACCACCGACAAAACAGCCTCGGGGTATGCAGTCCTGAGGCGACTGGCGATCCCACCGCAGATCACCATGTTGGCCAAGGCACCTTCAACTGGAAAATCGCTGATGGTGACATTGATGCGCATCTTGTATTTCTCCATGAAAACCCTACCGAAACGGTGTGAACAGCAAATTGATCAACCGAAAGAGAAGCTTGAACACGCGACACACACTTCGTACCAGGAAACCGACCAGCAGGATCGCCCACCAGGCATCCTTGTTGGGTCTCCTAAAAGCCATGGATCTTGTCCCTCAGAGCAATAACCGTGCTCGAACCCGAAAACCGCTCCATGGCCTCGTCGATCGTGCGAATGGCGTTTTGCTTATCACCAAGCTCGAAGTAAGCCTGGGCCACGAGTAGCTTGCTCGAATGCTCGTACACTGGACCCATGTCCAGGATCTGAGGATTGGGCAGGGCGTTCTTGCCGAACTCGTAGGCTTCAATGCACTTCGCCCACTCTTCTGTCATGAACCTGGCACGACAGAGACGAAACCATGCTTTGGCCGACGGGTAACACGCGACAGCCGCAAGATAGTTGGTGATGGCAGACAGGTAGTCCTCCTTGGCCTCGAACATCTCGCCGA
>CAWJCB010000013.1:0-14237 GCA_963841105.1 uncultured Alphaproteobacteria bacterium | reverse complement strand
AGGGCCTGTGTTCAGTTACGGGGTCCTTTTGACGGGAACGGATCAGAATCAAACGCGGAACGCCGTTCTATAGTGCGGCAGGATCCTACGGCAGGGATTCCCAAATCAGTTGTCGAGTGATTCATGGGCAGTCGGCTTCGAGGAGGGCCGACCCATGGAGCGCTTTGGATTACGAGACGACCAATGGGAGCGGATCAAGGATTTTTTGCCCGGCCGTGAAGGCCATGTTGGCGGCAATGCGGCGGACAACCGGCTGTTCGTCAATGCAGTTCTTTACAGATATCGAACAGGGGTTCCCTGGCGTGACCTGCCAGCGCGTTTCGGCGACTGGAAGATTGTGCACCAGCGCTTCAGCCGGTGGGCGAAAAGCGGCGTCTTCGAGCGCATTTTCAAGCTGTTGGCAAGCGATCACGACAACGAATATATGATGATCGACGCCACCATCGTGCGCGCTCATCAGCACGGCGCTGGCGCGCGAAAAAAAACGGCCCGCAAGCCATCGGCCGATCGCGCGGCGGACTAACTACCAAAATACACGCGCTCGTCAACGCTTTGGGCAATCCCGTCGAGTTGATGCTCACGCCTGGCCAAGCTCATGACCTTGCTTGCGCGGAGCCGCTGATCGACAACGTCGATCCAGATGCGTTGATTGGTGACAAGGCGTACGATGCCGACCCGTTCGTTGAAACCCTCACCCAGCGGGGAATCACTCCGGTCATCCCGCCCAAGGCCAACCGCAAGACCAAGCGGGCGTGCGATTTCGCGCTCTACTGCGAACGCAATCTCGTCGAACGCTTCTTCAATATGCTCAAGCACTTCCGTGCAATCGCCACACGTTATGACAAGCTCGCCAGAAACTTTCTCGCAGGTGCGCAGTTGGCCGCAGCTATGATCCTGCTCAACTGAACACAGGCCCTAGTACCGCTGCACAGTGATTTTGACTGTTTGAATGCAGTATCTAGTACCCACTTTTCTTCGCAGGTAAGTCATGATTCAAGATCGGGATGATTCCCGAAGCAAGAGAAGTTCGGCTCAAGCCGAAGATACGCAAGGTGCTTGAGGCGCTTTGCAGGGCACCGACGACGCCGCAGCGTGACGTGAGGCGGGCGCGGATAGTGTTGCTGGCGGCTGAGGGCCGCAGCACGCGTTCGATTGCCGCGGAAGTGGGTGTTCAGCCGCGCATCGTCAGCAATTGGCGACGGCGCTTTGCCGATCACGGGCTTGGCGGCCTCACAGACCGCCCACGGGCGGGCAAGACGCCGCTCTACGGCAAAGGGACGAACAAGCGCATTCTGGCGCTTTTGGAGAAGCCGCCGCCTCAGGGCTATGCGCGATGGACGGGTCCGTTGCTCGCCGAGGCGTTGGGCGACGTTGACGTTCAGTATGTCTGGCGCTTCCTTCGCGAGCACAATATCGACCTTGCGGCCCGCAAGTCCTGGTGCGAGAGCAACGATCCCAAGTTCGCGGCGAAAGCCGCCGATGTCGTCGGTCTCTACGTCAATCCACCCGCCAAGGCGATTGTTCTCTGTGTCGATGAGAAGCCTTCGATCCAGGCATTGGAGCGGGCGCAAGGGTATTTGAAGCTGCCGAGCGGACGCGCCTTGACCGGGCAGAGCCATGACTACAAACGCCACGGCACCACGACGTTGTTCGCAGCGCTCGAAGTCGCTACCGGAAGGATCATTTCCGCGCATTCCAAGCGGCGCCGCCGGGTTGAGTTCCTCGGCTTCATGAACAGTGTCGTTGCCGCCTTCCCGGATCGCAAGCTCCACGTCATTCTCGACAATCTAAACACCCATAAGAAGAATGAGCGCTGGCTCAAGAAGCACCCAAACGTCCATTTCCATTTCACCCCAACGCGCTCGTCTTGGCTCAATCAAATCGAGACTTGGTTTTCCATCCTCCAGGGCCAGTCATTAGACGGGGCTTCCTTCACGACCGTCGAGCAGTTGCAGGAGCACATCGATGCTTTCATCACAGCATACAACGAGACAGCGGAGCCATTCGCCTGGACCAAAAAGAAGGTCTACCAGCGGCGGTTCAAAAATCGCCGTATCACCCAACTCTGATTCCGGGTACTAGCTCCATCCCTCCCCCGCTTGCGGGGGAGGGTGGGCGAGCGTAGCGAGACCGGGTGGGGGCTCGCGCATGATTCGTTGATGAGGGTCTCAGCACGTCATCGAGATTGCGATCGATTTTTCACCCCCTTGCGGAGTCATTCGTTCGCGCAGGGCTGCTGCCTGGCCATTTGGTTCGCCACGATCCCCCACCCGGCCGCCTTTGGCGGCCACCCTCCCCCGCAAGCGGGGGAGGGATTGGAGTGTGTTGGCCAAGCCGGAATCAACCCGCCACAAGCGATAATGTCCAAACATTCAAAATCACTGTGCAGCGCTACTAGTGCGGTGGATTTGAAGTTCCTATCATTGTTGCGGCAAGCTCGTGTGGGAACTTCAAATCCAAAACCCGCACTAGAACATAGAGTTGCTAGTGTCCCTCTGATTCCGAAGTTCGCATCCGGGGCGGCCGCAAGCACTGGCGAACTTCAGATTCGGGACACTAGCCCACCTGCGTCTCTTGCCGATATAAGATGCCCTCGTGGCAATCCCGAAAATGAGGAAAACAATGCCAGAGGATGTGAAACGCCGAGGATTTTACCGCGTCATCTCTGCTGCGGTCGTCAGCTCTTTGTATTGCTCCGTCGTTGCGCTGCTGACCGGCCTGCCGCCGGCTGTGCCCGCCTCGGCGCAGAGCGGCGAGCCGATCAAGATCGGCTACAGCATGGCGCTGACGGGAGGGCTCGCGCCGAATGGAAAGTCTGCGCTGCTCGCCCAGAAGATTTGGGAGGAGGACACGAATGCAAAAGGCGGGATGCTCGGCCGGCCGGTGAAGCTCGTCTATTATGATGACAAGAGCTCGCCGGCTGAAGTTCCGCCGATCTACACGAAGCTGCTCGACATCGACAAGGTCGACCTGATCATCGGCGCCTATGCGACGGCGCAGCTTGCGCCGGCGATGCCGATCGTCATTCAGAAGAAGAAGACCTTCATCGGCCTGCTTGGCCTCGCGGTGAACTCCGAGTTCGACTACCTCAATTATTTCGCCATGATCCCGTCCGGGCCGGACGCGAAGCCCGCCTTCACCAAGGGCTTCTTCGATGTCACCCTGGCGCAAAACCCAAAACCGCAGACGGTCGCCATCATCGCGGCCGATCAGGAATTCTCGCGCAATGCCGCCGATGGCGCGCGCGAGAACGCCAAGAAGGCCGGACTGAAAATTGTCTATGACAAGACCTATCCGCCCTCGACCGCCGACTTTGCGCCAATCGTGCGCGCGATCCAGGCCGGCAATCCTGACCTCGTCGTGATCTGCTCTTATCCGCCGGATTCGGTCGGCATGGTGCGCGCGGTCAACGAGATCGGATTCAAGCCAAAGGCGATCGGCGGGGCGATGGTCGGCTTGCAAGCCACCGCAATCAAGACGCAGCTCGGGCCGTTGCTCAACGGATTCACGAACTACGATTTCTGGCTGCCCGTGCCCAAAATGCAATTCCCAGGCGTCGCTGATCTGATCAGCCGTTATCAGGCCAAGGCAGGCGCGGAAGGCGTCGATCCTCTCGGCTATTATATGGCGCCTTGGGGCTACGCTCAGCTGCAGGTCCTGCAACAGGCGGTTGAAGGGACCAAAAGCCTCGATGACGCCAAGCTTGGTGATTACATTCGCGCCACAACCTTCAAGACGGTCGTCGGCGATGTGAAGTTCGGCGCCAAAGGCGAATGGGCGCAATCACGCGTGCTGCAGGTGCAGTTCCGGAACATCAAGGGCAACGACGTGTCGCAGTTCAAGGACATCTCGAACCAGGTCGTGGTGGCGCCGGCGGAATACGCGTCCGGCACGGTGATTTTTCCGTACGAGAAGGCGAAATAGCCCCGGCAGCGTGATTTGATGTGGCGGGGCGGGTTTGAACCCCCCCCTGCCATCATAGCCCGAGATAAAATTTCCGGATCAGCTCGTTGTTGTTGAGCTCGTCGGACGAGCGGCCCTCGAAGGCGATCTGGCCATGCACAATGACGTAGCCGCGGTCGGCGATGCGCAGCGCCTGCGGGAAGTTCTGCTCCGCCATCAGGACCGTCAGCTGATACTTTTCCTTCAGCTCCTTGATCTTGTCGATGGTGCGGCTGACGAGAACCGGGGCCAGACCAACGGAAGGCTCGTCGATCAGGATGATGCGCGGTGCGAGCATGAGCGCCCGCCCCAGCGCCAGCATCTGCTGCTCGCCGCCGCTCATTGAACCGGCGAGTTGCCGGCGGCGCTCGGCGAGGCGCGGAAAGCATTCAAAGCAGAATTCCAGATTCGATTTCAGCGCCTGACGCGCCTTGCGCCGAAACGCCCCCAGCAGCAGATTCTCCTCCACGGTGAGACGCGCGAACAGGCGGCGGCCTTCCGGCACGAGCGCAATGCCGAGGTCGACAATCTGCTCGGTGGTGCGGCCGACCAGGTCATGGGTCTCACCGTCGATCTCGACCGTGATGCGGCCGGCGCGCGGGCGAACGATACCCATGATGCACTTCATCAGCGTGCTCTTGCCGTTGCCATTCGTTCCGAGCAGCACCACGGTTTCGCCGCCGTTGACGCGCAGCGACACGCCCTCGAGCACCCGCACCGCGCCGTAGGCAGCGTCAATCCTTTCGATGGCGAGGCTATTGGCCAAGATACGCTTTCTCCACCTCGGGATCGCGGATGACGGCAGCGGGCTGGCCGTCAGCAATCTTCCTGCCCGAGACAAATACGACGAGTCTCTGCGAAAAGTTCATCACGGCGCGCATGATGTGCTCGATGAGGATGATGGTGATCCCTCGTTCGTTGAGCTGGATGAGCAGGCCCACAATGTCATCCACTTCCGATTGCGACAGCCCGGCCATTGCCTCATCCGCAATCAGGAGCTTGGGCTCCGACGCCATGGCGCGGGCGAGCTCGAGCTTGCGCATTTCCACCTGGGTGAGATCCCGCGGCAGCTTGCCCCCTTTCTCGGCAAGCCCGACGAGCCGCAAAAGCTCGGCGCAGCGCGCATCGAGCTCAGGCCCCTTGAGCGAAAAGCCGGCCCGGGCATTGACGGTATAAAGGAGCGGCACCCGCACGTTGTCCGCCACGGTAAGCGTCACGAACGGCCGCGGAAGTTGGAAGCTGCGCGCCATGCCGCGGCGTGTGCGTTCGTGGGTGAGCAGCCCATCAACTGGGGCGCCGTCGAATCGCACGCTGCCGGTGTCATTGTTCAGGGTTCCGCAGATGCAATTGACGAAGGTCGATTTGCCGGAGCCGTTGGGGCCGATGAGGCCCACGCGCTCGCCAAGCACGACGTCGAGATCAATGCCGTCGAGCGCCACAAAGCCGCCGAAGCGCTTGCCCAACCCTGTGACTTGGAGGAGCGGCATCACTTCGTGCTCCCCTTGGCCCGCCCGCGCAGCCGCTCCTGCACCAGGCCGACGATGCCGTTCGGCGCGACAATGACGAAGCCGACGAGGAGAAGGCCGACGATGAGAAGGTTGACCGCCGACGAAATGGTGACGGTCGCGATCTGCTGCAGTGAGCCAAGCAGGATGGCGCCGATCAGCGGCCCTACCCAGCTCGTGGTGCCGCCGATCATCGGCATGGCAATCGAGTTGACGGCATATTCCAGCCCGAAGGCGGAGGAAGGCTGCAGGTAGCCGATGTAATACGGGAATGGCGCGCCGGCCATGCCCATGAGCGCCCCGGAGAGGGTTGTCGCCAGGAGCTTAAGCCGCAAGGTCGGCACTCCCGACGCTTCGGCTGCGAGCTCATCGTCGCGGATGGTGGCGAAGCCATAGCCGAGCTGTGATCGCTCGATGCCGCGCGCACAGGCAAGCGCGATCACAACCAGCGCAAGCATCAGCAGAAAAAGATACTGGATATAAGGACCGGTCAGCGCGCTTTCGTTCGGCCGGATGACATAGGCGCCGCGCGAGCCGCCGACAAAATCCCAGTTGACGACGAAGGTCTGCAGCACGATCGCGAGCGCCAGCGTGGCGATGGCGAAGAATGCGCCGCGCAGGCGCAGCGTGAGGTAGCCCATGCCAAAACCGACGATGCCTGAGACGATGCCGCCGATCAGGATCAGAAGCGGAATCGGCAACGCGGACACTTTGTGGAAAAATACGGTCGCGTAGGCGCCCATCGCAAAGAAAGCGGCGGAGCCGAAATTCACATAGCCGGTGTAGCCGCCGAGAATGTTCCAGGCAGTCGCCAGCACGATGAACTGCAGCACCGTATAGCCGGCAAAGAAGAACGTAGTCGTTGTTCACCATGCGGGCGGCGAAGAACACCCCGGCGGCGACCAGGATCGAAATCAGCACAAAGATGAAATTGCGCACGATTGACGATCCCTATCGGCCGAGCAGGCCCGCCGGACGGAAAGCGAGCGTCAGAAGCAGCACACCGAAGGCGACCGCGGGGGCCCAGGATGGCCCATAGAAGGTTGAGGTGAAGCTCTCGATCACCCCCAGCAGCATGGCGGCGATCACCGTGCCGGGCAGGCTGCCAAGCCCGCCAAGGACGCAGATCGCGAAAACGCGCCCGATATATTCGCGTCCGACGGAAGGCTCGACCGGCTGGATGATGATCAAGAGCGCGCCTGCGACCGAGGTCGTCGCAATCGAGATGCCGAAGGCGATGCGCTTGATGCTGGTGGGAGAAGCGCCCATCAGCCGCAGCGCAAGCTGGTCCTGCGCGACCGCGGAGATCGCCCGGCCGATGAATGTCCGGGACAGGAACAACTCGAGCGCTGCGAACAGCGCCAAGGCGGCGAGACAGGGCACCAGCATGCGCAGAGGAAAGTCCAGCATCCCGAGGTGCCAGCTCGGTCCTATATACCAAGCCTCGACATAGCGGTAATCGACGCCGAAGACGAGAATAAGCATCACCTCGGTGACGAACAGCAGGCCGAAAAAGAAGGACAGTCCGCGCAGCAACTCCTGCCCATGCTTCTCGAACGCCTCGTAATAGATTTGGTAGATGCCAGCGCCGAGAAGGTAGAACACCGGCATCATGACGATGCTGATGACGATGGGATCGATGCCGAAGCTCGTGTTGATGATGTAGGCGATGTACGATCCCAGAATGATGAAGGCGGGATGCGCGATGTTGACGATGTCGAGAATGCCGAATGATATCGACACGCCGATGGTCACGGCGGCGTAGAACCCGCCGAGCAGAATGCCGGCGATCACGGCGTTGAGCAGTAGGTCGAAGCTAAAGCCCACCTGTTCCCCCCGGGCTCGTTGCCGCACGTATCCGTCGCGCGCGAGCTCCGCTTTGCGGGTGAGTGTGCAGGAAGGGGGGCGGCTTGGCTAGGGGCGCATTGACCTCAGCGTCGCAGGGCATGCGAGGCTGTGGGGCGAGGCATGCCTCACCCCTACCGTGGTGGGCGCCGCGAACGGCTAAGCGGCCTGCTTTCTGCGCACGTCAGCGGGAAGCGGCATCGCCTTGTTGGCGCTCTGCAGGAACTCGATGGTCATGAACACCATCTCGGCGTCGCCGAGGTTCTCAAGGTCATGCACCTTGAACTGACCTGCGCCATATGTCTCGTGGCGGGTCTCACCTGGCGCGTAGGTGTATTCGACGGTGGTGCCGTCATGCACGTGCTGGCGTCCGCGGCCGCCGGTCACCGAGGTCCAGAAGTAATCAAGCACATGACGGTGGAAGCCGATGCGCTCGCCCGGCGCCAATCGGATCATCCACACGCGCACCCGGTCACTCTCCGAGACGAGATCGCTGCCGACGCATGGATTCGGGTTCTTCTTCTCGCGTTCGAATTCGGCGGCAATTTCCGGCGGCCATTCCACCTTGTTTGAGCTTTCCGCGTGCTTGTCCAACATTGTCAAGGCCATTGGCATTCCTCCTGGTGCTACCCAGTTTCGTAGCCCGGGTTGAGCCGTCAGCGAAACCGGGATTTCTTTCCCGCATTTCACTGAAGCTCAATGCGGGCTACACGCTAAGTTTGATCCGATATATAGCACCTTTCATCTGGCGGAAATGGCGGGACCGAGCAAGTTGCGGAAGTCGGGTGCGAGACGCGCAGCGATCGTCGGCGGCTCGATGAGCGGCCTTTTGGCGGGACTGCTGCTGCGGCGTGCGGGGTGGGACGTCGAGATTTTCGAGCGCGTGGAGAGCGAGCTTTCCGGCCGCGGGGCGGGCATTGTGGCGCAACCCGATCTCATCGCGACCCTGGCCCGGATCGGCATCGATACCAAGGATGTCGGCGTAGAGATCATGACGCGGAAGATCCTCGACGCCGCGGGAAAGCTGGTCTGCGAGCTTGCCTGTCCGCAAATCCTCACGGCTTGGGAACGGGTTTATCGCGCATTGCGGGATGCCTTTCCGCTCCGGCACTATCACCGCGGGCGCGGCGTTCGTAGCTTCGCGCAGAACGAAACGTCCATGGCCGTGCACCTTACGGATGGACAGGCGATCGAGAGCGATCTCCTGGTCGGCGCCGACGGCCTGCGCTCAACCATCCGCCAGCAATGCCTGCCGGACCTGGCACCGCTTTATGCCGGCTATGTCGCCTGGCGCGCGCTCATCCCGGAAGCGGCGTTCACGCCAGCGCTCCATCGCGAGCTGTTCAACTACATGAGCTTCTGCCTGCCGCCGGGCGAGCAAATTCTAGGGTACCCCGTCGCCGGCCCGGACAATGATCTGCGGCCGGGGCGCCGCCGTTACAACATCGTCTGGTATCGTCCCGCTGACGAAACGGGCGAAGCTCACACGCCTGCTCACCGACGAGACCGGCGCCGTTCATGCCGTTTCCATCCCGCCGCCGCTGATCCGCCGCGCGGCCGTCGCAGCAATGCGCGCCGACGCCGAGCGGTTGCTGGCGCCCCAGTTCCGGGAATTCGTGCGCATGATCGAGGAGCCGATCCTGCAACCCATCTATGATCTTGAGACGCCGCGCATGGCATTCGGCCGCGTCGCCATCATCGGCGACGCGGCCTTCGTAGCGCGCCCCCACGTCGCCGCAGGCGTTGCCAAAGCAGCGGACGACGCGGCGGCTCTGGTCGCGGCGCTCGAGAATGACGAGGTCGTGCCCGCGTTGCGCCGGTTCGAGGCGGCGCGGCTGCCGGTAGGCCGCCGCATCATCGAGCGCGCGCGCCATCTCGGCGCCTACCTGCAGGCGACCAGGACCGCCGAGGAACAGGGGCGCTCGCAGCGCCATGGCGTGCCCGAGGCGGTGCTGGCGGAAACCGCGGTGCTTGATTTCCTGCGCGCATGACCGGAATGTCTTCGACGGTCGTTTCGTTACTGCAACGCGCCGCAAAGACGGCTTCCGAACCACATCGCCCATCGGATGAAGACTAACATTGACGATACCGGCAGCAAATGACCCTAATCTGTCTTCGCACGTGCGCCGTAGCTTGGATGAAGTCTCCTCACTTAGCTAACGTAGCTGCGTTTCCCATATAGCGAGGCCTGGAATGAACCGGCGGGCTTTTCTGACATCCACCGTCCTTGTCGCCACGGCAGCACGGTACGCCAGCGCGCAGACAGTGACAAAGGTGTTTAGCATCGGCTGGCTGACCGCACAGCGAGCGTCGAGTCTATTAATCAGTGCATAAGTATTTAGACACCTAGGCGGCGTATTTGAGGGAGGGCTTCTGGAAGAAAGACCGTATTTTTCTGGGGTTGCGCTGCAAGGAGAGCATGGATGATTTCACCTTGCTCCTGAAATCGGTGAGACTGGCGATGGAGGCCCGCCCGACGGTGTCGGTCTTGAGATGCTTCCAGACCAGCTCGTCAGGATTTCTATCGGGGGAATACGGCGGCAGATAGAAAAGCCGCAGGGCTCCCCCAAGGCCCGCAACGAACGCCTTTGTCTTCCTCGCGACATGCGCGGGGCCGCGGTCGACAATCACAAAAATCTTGCGCCTGGAGCCGAGCATGAGCCGCTTTAGAAACTCGATGAAAACATCGGCATTAACGCCACCTTTTTCCTTGATCATGAACCGCATGTGGCCACGCGCCGTGACGGCTGAAATCAGGCTCATACGGTAACGCGCTCCCGTGCTTGATACGACAGGCGTCTCTCCTTTCTTGCCCCAGGTGCGACCCGCATGATGATCCGAGCGCATATGCGCGGCGTCGCCGAAGTAAATCTCGGCGTTTTCCCGCTGCGCCAGCGCTCTGATCCTCGGATATTCCCGCTTCAGCCATTGCTGCACCAGCAATTCGTCGCGTTCCAACGCGCGCTGCAGCGGCTTCTGGCAGGTGATGCCGAGCTGCGCCAAAAGCCGTCCCACCGAGACCAGGCTCAGCGAGATGTTGAACTTCTCCTCGATCAGAGCGGCCACCATCTCGCGGGTCCACAATGCGAATGGGAACTTGAGCTGCAGTGGGTTCTTTTGGGTCACCGTGTTGTAAATCCACTGCAGCTTCTTCGCATCGAGCTTCGGAGGACGCCCAAACAGCGGCTTGGCTTTCAAAGCTCCCCATCCGCCACGTCGATACTGCGCCAGCCAACCATAGATGGTGGAACGATTGATCCCAAGAACGTGCGCAACAACTTCCGGGTCTTCGCCGTCATGAACACTGTGCACAGCACGCTCACGCATTGCTTCCAGCGTCGCGTGATCGAGCTGTCGCGCATCGTTCCTTCGCATGACAAACGTGAGTCATATTCGCCTCGCCATGTCAAGAATTGTCTACCTACTTATGCACTGATTAATAACTCCGTTTCTCGACGTATTTCGCAGCGGCCTTGGCGAACTCGGCTATCGCGAAGGTGACAACCTGAAAATCGAATATCGCTATGGGGACGACAACCTTTTGCGCGTCGCGCCGCTGGCGGCTGAACTCACGCGCCAACCGGTTAATCTTCTTGTTGTACAGGGCGCTGCTGTTCCTCTCGTATATGAATTGAAGCTGCCCATACCCTCTGTCTACGTCTTTAGCGGAGATCCTGTTGTCGCCGGGATTGCTGAAAGTCTCGCTCGCCCGGGTGGGAACATGACTGGCCTCACGTTTATGGCACCCGAGTTGAACGCGAAGAGTCTGGACCTACTGCGGGACATCGTCCCCGGTTTGCGCCGTGTCGCCATCATCGCCAACCCTGAGCATCCGGGGTCTCAGATTGAGCGAACCTATTCGGATGAGACGGCGAAGAAGCTTGGCCTGGAAACCGAGTTTTATAGCACGGCAACAGAGGAACAGCTAACCGCTGCACTCTCTGCGATGGATCCGCGTCCACCGCAAGCGATCTCACTCTTCGCCGATGGTTTTGCTATCCAGTATCGCCAGCGCATCATCGACTACGGAATGAGGCATCGGGCTCCGGTGATCTCTGGTTGGCCAATATTCGCTAGAAGCGGTGCCATCTGCAGCTACGGTCCTAAGCTGTCGGAGTCATACCGGCGATTAGCGTACTATGTGGACCGCGTCCTTAAGGGCACCCCGCCATCCGATTTGCCAATCGAGCGACCAACCAAGTTCGAGATGGTAGTTAATATGAAAACCGCCAAGACGCTTGGGTTGACCGTGCCGAACTCGATCATCGTGTCTGCCGACGAGATTATCGAATAAACGGCTGATGTCGGCTCCTGGCGTTGCTCCGCCTTGACACGATCCGCTGATGCAATTCGAAATTCTGGGCAAGGTTTCAGCGGTCGATCGAAGCTTGCATCGCTTACCGCTGCATGCTCAGGGGTGCTGTGGACGTGGCGTTGCCGCCAGGCAGTCAGTGGCTCAGGAAGAGCTCTAGCTCCTCAATGAAGCGCGCCGCCGCCGGCTCGCCCGGCAGCATCAAGTGGTTGTTGCCCTGCAACGCGACAAAACGTGCGCCCGGGATGGCGGACGCCATGCGGCGTCCTTCCTCGAATGGATTCATCAGATCGCCGCGCACGTGCATCACCAGCGTGGGCGCTCTGACCTGTCCGAGCAGGTCGTTGATGTCGAAGTCGCCGACGGTCTCGAAGTAGCGCGCGGCGCACTCCGGCGACGTGGCCCGCCGTTGCAGCTCGTTGAACGCGTCGGCCTGCTCCTTGGTGGCATCGGGCATCATGCGCGAGGTAAAGAGTTGGCGAAATCCGGGGTCGTCCAGGCCCCATCCCATGCGCATCAATGTCGCCATCGCAGCGCGCTTCTCGTGTTCCCCCGGCGAGCGCTTCTTGCCGCCAAGCGCGAACCCGCCGCAAAGGACGAGGTGGCTGACCCGCTCGGGGTGGCGCACCGCGTAGGCGATCGAGATCGCCGCGCCCTGCGACATTCCAAGCAGCGGGAAACGGTCCACGCCGGCCGCGTCGACAACGGTCTCGAGATCGCGCACCCAGGCATCGAGCGAGAGCTCATCCACGTCCCAGTCGGACAGGCCGGTGCCGCGCGCGTCGTAGCGGATCAAGGTGTGGTTGCGCGCGAGCCGCTGCACGGCGGGCCGGCGCAGCGGGCTCTCCCACTCGTGCTCGAGATGGCCCATCCACGTCGCCGCCCGCACCAGCGGCCGTCCGCAGCCAACCTTGGCCCAGACGAGGCGGACGCCGTCCGGCGCGCGGCAGTAATTGATCTCCTGCTGCAATGCCGCCGGCGCGCCGCCTGATCCTCCGGCGCCGTTGACATTGACTGCGAAAACCTCGACCGGCCTGGCGATGTTCTTCAGGCGCTGAGGGCCCAACTCCCGGAACCTCAGCGCGAGCTTGCCCTCGACCTGGTCGTAGGCCTGGCGGGACACAAAGATGCCGCCGGGCTCGGCGATGCTCTCCAGCCGCGCCGCGACGTTGATGCCGTCGCCATAGATGCGGGCATCGTCATAGATCACATCGCCGACGTTGACGCCGATGCGGAACTGCATTCGACGTTCAGGATCGATCGCGGCGTTGCGCTCGGCCATCTTCGCCTGCATGGCGACGGCGCACGCGACCGCGTTCACGACGCTGGCGAACTCGGCCAAGATGCCATCACCGGCGGTGTCGATGATACGTCCCCCGAAGTCGCCGATCATCGGCAACACCACCGCCTGATGCCCCTTGAGGTCGCGCACCGTGCGTGCCTCATCCAAACCCATCAATGCGCTGTAGCCAGCGATGTCTGCAGCCAGGATTGCTGCAAGCCTGCGGGATTGGCTCTCCGGCACGGCGGTTCTCCGGGCTTCCGTCGCCATATGGGAACGCATCATAGCCCTGAGGGCGGCAAATGGAACATCGCGTCGTTCGTCTCGACGGCGGTAAGATGAGTCGAGCAGACGCGACACCCATACCTTGCACCAAAGCGCGGATGGCCGCAGGCAAGGTGTTGTGATGAAATTGACGCCATTCGGCTTCGAGCGAATCCTGAGCGGGCGCATGATCGAGGTTCCGAATGAATACGGGAGGGGCCCGGGCTTCGGACACAGCCTCTGAAATCGTCGAAAAATAAAAGGGACGACATTAAATGTATGGGTTGTTACTGTCCTCCGAACGACAGCTCCCACTCTCGATTTCAAAGGAAGGAAAAAATGTCGAACCATTTTACTGGACTCAATCTCGGTCCGCCTCTCGGGGACCAAAGACTCGACCTCTGCGACCTCTACGCATTCCAGGCGCCCGCGGATCCGTCGAGGACCGTGATCATCCTCAATGCAAATCCGACTGCCGACGCGCTCCACCCCGACGCCATCTACCGCCTCAACATCGACAACGACGGAGATTGCCTGACGGACATCGCGATCAGTTACGTATTCTCACCGCCGCAAAACGGTAAGCAGACGGCAAACGTCTTTGTAGCAAAAGGCGCGCAATCCCGTTCGGTCGAGGCTGTCGGGACGAAGATCATCGCCGATGCCGAGGTCTCCTTCGGCGCCAAACCCAACATCGTCAAGTCCGGCACCTACACGTTCTTTGCTGGCAGTCGCAGTGATGCTTTCTTTTTCGACTTTGATGGTATCAAGAATCTGTTCGATACCAAGGGCGGAAGAAACTTCACCGCGCCGCATTTGGGCGGCAAGTCTCCATGGACCGGCGTGGATTCAAATACCCAAGCCAATGTGTTCTCGACGGTGATCGAGCTGCCGACGCGTGAGCTCGGCGCCAATCCTGAAGTCTGCATCTGGGGACGATGCAGCGTGCGCCGCGACGGAAAGCTTCTCCATGTCGATCGCGCCGGCCACCCGAGTGTCAGCAGCTTCTTCAACACCGACGAGACCAAAGAGGAATACAACGCCAGCGAGCCGGTTAACGATCGCAAGCGGTGGCTCGATCAGTTCG
>CAWJCB010000012.1:0-91487 GCA_963841105.1 uncultured Alphaproteobacteria bacterium | reverse complement strand
TCGCCGTTTTCCATCGCAACCAGGATGGCCAACTCGTCGAATTCTACATCGAGCTCGATCAAATGAAGGATGAGGCACTTGGCTATTTCGAGCCACGTCCATGGCACCGCGACAAGCCGCAGCGGCCGAAAATCTGGAAAGGCGAGGACTCGATGATCTGGGGTCCGCCGCCGCCGCCGGGTTTCATGTGAACCCGGGAAGGAAGCTGGCTTGCCAATCCCAGAATTGCCAAGCCAGGAATTGAGAACCTTTGCCGGTGATTGCCGTTGCAATGCCCAATGACGGTTCGTTGCCGCTGTTTCCGGCGCTCGCTCTCCCCATTCACATCCGCGGCGTCTCGTTCCGCAACCGCATCGTGCAGGCGCCGATGCGCCATGTACTGCCCATCCGGACGGTAGTGCGACGCGGCAAAGTGTCGAGTATTACCGAACCCGCAGCCGGCGGGGCCGCCCTGGTCATTGTCGAGATCACGTTCACCGATGATACCGGCAGCCGCGCATTTCACGCGCAGCTTGGCGCACATGATGATCGGATGATCCCCGAAGGCCTTCACCGACATCGCAGAGGCGGTGCGCGCGGAAGGCGCGGTGGCCGGCCTGCAACTCGGACATTGCCGTGCGCAGCGGGTCATATCGGAGCCGCCGGTGGTCGCCCCGTCGGCCATCGCCTGGGCGCCAGGAAAGAGAGTGCCGGTCGAGCTGACACGCGGGGACATCGACCACATCGTGCAGGATCATGCCGCTGCCTCGCGACGCGCAGTGCAGGCCGGTTTCCAGTTGCTGGAGCTGCACGCGGCGCATGGATATCTGGTGAACACCTTCCTTTCTCCCGCCACCAACAAGCGCGAGGACGAATATGGCGGCAGCTTCGAGAACCGGCTGCGCTTTCCGCGCGAGGTGATTGCGGCGATGCGCGCGGAGCTCGGGCCGAAGCGACTGCTCTGCGCGCGGCTCAATGGAGACGATCTGCTGCCCGGCGGTCTGAAGATCGACGAATACCGCAAGGTCGCCCGCGCGCTCGTCGAGGCGGGGCTAGACCTTATTCATGTCTCGGCCGGCACCTATCAGGCGATGGAGAGGCGCATCCCGCCTATGTATCTCGCCGGCGAGACCTTTGCGGAGTATGCAAATCCGATCCGCGAAGCATCGGGAGTCCCGGTCATCGCCTCCGGCACCATCCACGATCCGGAGGAAGCCGATCGGCTCATCGCCGACGGAGAAGCGGACTTCGTATCGTTTGCACGGCCACTGTTCGCCGATCCGGCACTTCCCAACAAGCTGCTGCGGAATCAACCTGACGAGGTGCTGCCCTGCATCCGGTGCAATACGTGCCTGGCGCGCGAGCAGGCAGGCGGGCGCGGCTATTGCGCGGTCAATCCCAAGACCGGGCGGGAGTTCGAGCCGGTGAGGCCGGTACGCTCCGTCAAGGCGATCGGCATCATCGGCGGCGGTCCTGCCGGGATACAGGCCGCTCTGTCCGCATCGGAGCGCGAGCAGCCGAGCGATCTTGTGGGAACGCCAGGAGAGGATCGGCGGCTCCGGCTCGGCGCTTCCGTTCAAACGCACCTTGCCGCGGCTGCTCGACTATTACGAGCGGGCGCTCAAACATGCCGGCGTGGCGGTTCGCTGCGGGGAGAGCGTGAACGCCGACGGAATTGATGCGGATGTCGTCGTGCACGCTGTCGGGCCGATCTGGGACAAGCTTGATGCCATTACGCGGGATGCCATGATTTCCGTCCTCGGTGCGGGAGACGCTCTCATGGACCTGCGGAACATCACTGGTCGCGTGCTGGTCGTCGGAGCGGGGCTCGCCGGTGCCGAGCTGGCATGGGCGTTGTCGCTGCGAGCGCACGAGGTGCTCGTGGTCGAGCGCGATTCCGATTTCGACGACGACGTCAATATGATCGCCAGGATCGTGCTGTCGCGCGAGCTTCAGTATTGCGGGGTGCAGGTTGCCTTCGGCACAGAATTCATCGGCGTCCGCGGCGATACGGCAATGGTCCAAGACGGCATCTCACGCGAGCTCAAGATGGATGCCATCGTTTCGACGATTCGGCGTCCCGCGCCGCTTGCGGCATCGATTATTCCTGGCGTGCAGCATTTCGTCGTCGGAGAGAGCCGGGGCACGCGCGGATTGCTGGAAGCGACCTATAGCGGCTATCGCATGGCATCGGGTATCTGACGCGTTGAAGTGATCGCCGCCGCTGCTCGGATATTCACGCACAGATCAACTCCGCGCTCCACTGTGCGGCGGACAGGGCCAAGCTTGGCCATACATTGACCCCGCGAGCACATGGTGCGACTTTCTCGCCCAGCCAGAGATCAGAACGCCCGGGAGAGCAGGCCGATTCATGCACCATATCGCGATTGCGGCTTACAAGAGAACCGCAAGCAGAGTCCCGCAATCGCTCTTTCAGTGCACGGCCTGATCTACGATTTGGAAGACGCCCGGAAGGCAGGCGTCAAGCTTGGCGAGGTCCGCACCAGCGACGGCGTGCCGGCTATCCTCGCACAGTGGCATGGCAATGCCGATCTTGCGAGAGCCTGCGAGGAGCTTGCGCAGCTTGCCCGCAGCGGCAAGCTCCAGGCTGTTGCGGGCGGCATGGCCGCGTTGACCGCTCCTTTTCACCCCGAGCGCATGCTTGTGCCGCGGCCAACTACATTGAGCACGCCAACGAGATGGGAAGCGTGCTTGCAGGCAAGGCGGACAGCAAACCATACATGTTCATTAAGTTGAGGAACGCCGTGATCGGGCCGGGCGAGCCAATCAGGATGCCACCTGAAACTTCGCAGCTCGACTGGGAGATCGAGCTTGCGGCGGTGATCGGCAGGCGCGGGCGCCGCATCCCGGCCGCGCAAGCGCTCGACACGTCGCTGGATACGCGATTGTGAACGACATTTCGGCCCGCGATCTTAATGTGCGCGGAGACTATCCGTTCAAGTTCGATTGGTTTCAGGAAAGTGCACGACACCTTCGCCCCATTTGGCCCATGGATTGTGCCGGCGTCGGCCATTGGGGACCCGCAAGCCGTCGGCATGGAGCTCAAAGTCAACGACCAGGTGATGCAGAAGGACAGCACCGCCAACATGATCTGGACGCTGCGCGAGCAGATTGCCTACCTCTCGACCATTGTGACCATCGAGCCGGGAGACGTGATTGCGACCGGCACACCCACCGGCGTCGGCATGGCACGCGGCATATTCCTCAAGGCAGGCGACGTGGTCAGCGCTTCGATCGACGGCATTGGCACCCTGACGAACACTGTCGTGGCAGAGAGCATCTAGGATGGTGAGGCGCGGTGCACAGCTTGAGGTGAAATCATGAAGCAGGTTCTGCGACTGATCGGGGGACTCGTCTGCGCGTTGAGTCAGGGCTTTGCGGGCGCAGCATTCGCCCAGGAGAAGATCACCTACAATATGGCTTGGCTGCCGCAAGGCAGCAGCATCGGTGTGATGGTGGGTGCGGAGCGCGGCTGGTTCAGGGAGGCCGGCATTGATGTCAATATCGTGCGCGGCTACGGCGGCGGGCGCACCGCAAACGAGCTTGATCAGGGTCAATTCGAGATCGGATACGTTGATCCGATCAGCCTGGTGTTGAACCGCAACAACGGCGGCAAGATCCGACTCGTGGGCGCCATCAATACGCAATGGCCGGGCGGCATCTGTTATGTTGTCAAACAAGGTCACAAAAAATCGCTCGACGACATGCGGGGGCTGCAGCTTGGCGGGGGCTCCGCTTCCCCAGTGCACAACGTCGTGCCGGCATGGCTCGAAATGAACGGCAAGCCGCGGGATTTCATCCGGCTCGTGCGGCTTGATCCGGCCGTCGTGGACATCTCGCTCATAGAGGGCAAGACCGACCTCGCGGAATGCTGGCTCGCCAGCAACTGGCCGTTGCTGCGCAAGCAAGCCAAGGCAGCAGGCGTGGCGCTCGATTGGATACGCTACAGCGATCTCGGCCTCGATGCGTACGGAAGCGGCTTTGCGGCTCGCGACGAATACATCAGCAAAAAGCCCGAGATCGTGCGCAGCTTCCTGCGGGCATCCTATCGCGGATTCGATCTCGCCCGCTCCAATCCTGATCAGGCAGCCGACATTGCCGTGAAGATGTTCCCGACGCTCGATCGCGCCGTCGTGGCCGAGCAAATCCGCGAGATCAACGATCTTACCAGCGATGCCGCGGTTGCGAGCAAAGGGCTCGGATATCTGCGCGAAGATCGCATGCGCAGCACGTTGTCATTCCTCGACAAGGCCTTCGATCTGAAGGGAAAGATCAAGCTGGAGGACGTGTATACCAATGATTTGCTGGTCAAGTAGCGCAAGCACTGGTTCGTGAACGCGTCAACGAGGCCGAGGTGGCTGTACGCCGCGCTGGAACGTGCGGCGGTCTTCATCGTGCTCGCGGTCTTATGGGAGAAGGCGGTCAACATCTTTAACATCAAGCCCTATCTGTTGCCGCCGCTGTCGAGCGTGCTGCGCAGCTTGTGGCACAATCGCGTCATGATCGTCAACCAGGCGCTGGTCACCGGCGGAGAGATCATCCTGGGCTACGCCGCGGCCGTCCTCGGCGGGGTGCTCATTGCCCTTGCGATCTTCGCCTGGCCGATTGCCTATCGCGTGCTTTATCCAGCGCTCGTGGTGTTCCAGGGCCTGCCGAAGATCGCGCTCGCCCCGCTCATGGTGGTCTGGGTCGGGTATGGGACGTCGTCGAAAGTGCTGATGGCTTTCATGTTTGCGTTTTTTCCGGTGATGATCTCCACGCTGGGTGGCTTTTCCGGCACGCCGGAGCACCTGGTGGAGCATTTCCGGGCGATAAAGGCTTCGCCCTGGACCACGTTCCGACGCCTGCAGCTTCCGGCCGCGCTGCCTTCGATCATGGATGGATGCAAAACCGCGATGCCACTTGCTGTGATCGGTGCCATTGTGGGCGAGTTTGTCGGCTCGCAGCAGGGGCTTGGATATTTGATCCTTGAATCCAATGCGCAGGCGCGTACCGACCTGCTGTTTGCGGCGCTGGTCGCCATCTCGGCGCTTGCAGGGCTGCTCTATTGGATCGTCGAGCTGCTCGCAAAGCGGGTCTGGTGGCGGGCATTGTAAGTGGAAGCGGCAATCCGAGTCGTCGGCGTCTCGAAAACCTTCGTCGGCGCCAACGAAGTGCGTGCGCTCGACAGCGTCACGTTCCATGTGCGCCGCGGCGAGTTCGTGTCGATTCTCGGTCCGAGCGGATGCGGCAAGAGCACGCTGCTGAGGATCGTGGCCGGACTGATCCCGCCCGACGCGGGCGGCGCGGTTGAGGTATTGGGCCGTTCGCAGACTGCGCCGTCGAATGAGGTCGGCGTCGTATTCCAAACCCACAACCTGCTCCCGTGGCTCACGGCTGAGGCGAATATCCGGCTGGCAGCCGAGGTCCAGGGAATCGATGCCACGGAAATCCGGGAGCGGGTGGAAGCCCTGCTGCCGGTTTTGAAGCTCGACCTGTTCCGCAAGGCGTACCCTCATCAGCTGTCCGGCGGCATGCGCCAACGGGCCGCGCTCGGACAGGCGCTCGTGCGACAGCCGCAGGTGCTGCTGCTCGACGAGCCGTTCGCGGCGCTCGACGCGCTGACGCGAGATCAGCTCAATGTGGAGCTGCTTCGGCTATGGCAGGAGATCAAAAAAACAGTGATCCTGGTCACACACTCGATTGCCGAGGCGGTATTTCTGTCAGATCGTGTCCTCGTCATCTCCGATCAGCCGGGACGAATCATCGAGGACCTGCGTATCGATCTTCCACGACCGCGCGATCCGACCACCACCAAGAGGCTTCCGGACTTCAGCCGGTTTGTCCTCGATCTCGGAATGCTCATGGGCATTGCCTGACACATATCCACACGCAGCCACAACTTCATGCCTTGGAAGCCGGTGAATGCCGCTGAACCGCTCGGGAGGCCTTGGCCGCTGGAGGTGAGCGATGGCTTGAATATTTGCATCCCGCCTGAGATGGTCCGGTCGGAGAAGGCGGCTATGCCTCAGATGACCGTGACCATCCCCTCCGCCGGCCTGCGGCTTGCCGGAACAATGCGCATGCCTGACGGCATCGCGGCGGGCGAGCGCCGCGCCGCGTTTCTCGTGCTGCACGGCTTCGGCAGCAACAGAAGCTCCTCCAATGTCCTCGCGCCGAGCAAGATGCTGAATGACCTTGGCTACGGCACGCTTGCCTTTGATATGCGCGGCTGCGGCGAGAGCGAAGGCGAGCACGGTCGCGTCATCTGCCTCGAGCAGGTCGAGGATACGCGCAACGCGCTGACCCTTCTCGCGCAGCAAGACTGCGTCGAACCCGGCGCGCATTGGCGCGATCGGATCGAGCTTTGGCGGCGCTGTCGCCGTTTACACGGGCGGGGTCGACGCGAGGTTAGCCGCGGTCATTTCCAACGGCGGTTGGGGAGATGGGGAACGCAAGTTCCGCGGCCAACACAAGAGCCCGCAGGAATGGGCGCGCTTTCTTGACATGCTCAAGGAAGGCCGCGAGCACCGCGCCAGAACTGGGAAATCTATGATGGTGCCTCGCTACGACATCGTGCCGATCCCACCCCATTTGCGCAAGAATCTCGCGAGCAACTCAATCGAGTCGTTCCCGGCGGAGACCGCGCAGAGCATGTATGACTTCCGCGCGGATGACGTGGTCGGGCGCATTGCGCCGCGGCCGCTCCTCTTGCTGCATGCGGCAAATGATTCCGTGACCCCGACTGAGCAATCCATCGAGCTGTTCAAGCGCGCCGGCCAGCCGACCGAGCTCCACCTCATCAGCGACGTTGACCATTTCATGTTCGCCGAAAGCAATGCCCGCGTCTGGGACCTGGTACGCGGCTGGCTTGCAGACTATTTCCCGGCAAAGCAGCCGGTCGCACGGGCGGCGAAAGCGGCAGCCGGCCAGAGCCCCTGAACAGCGATGACCTCAGTGGAACCCAAGCCCGGCACGCGCGTAAGGGATCGCCCGCGCGATGATCACAGCCGGGAGCAGGACAAGCAGACGGAGATAGCGTTCTTTGACAGCCATGCCGCTGCCGATGACTACGATGTCTTTGCTCCGGAGGCGAGTTCCCGCATCGTCGACGAATTCGTGCGGCTCAGCGCGCTTCCTCCCTACGCGCGGGTGGTTGATCTGGGCTGTGGCTCAGGTACCTTCACCCAATTGCTGCGCCGCGCGGGCTACGAAAGCGTTGGGCTCGACATCAGCGGCAAGCTCCTGGAAGTCGGCAGGCGCAAATATCCCGAAATCGAGTTTCTTCAGGGCGACATTGAGCGCCTCCCTTTTTCCGATGGGAGCTTCGACGGCGTGCTCTTGAGCGGGGTCGTCCATCATTTTCCGGATCCCTCGCGCTGCGCGATGGAAGTGTTTCGCGTCCTGCGGCCCGGCGGGCGATTCGTCGCTTTCGATCCCAATCGGCGCAACCCGTTCATGTGGCTCTATCGCGACCGGTCATCGCCGTTCTACAGCTCGATTGGCGTGACACCGAACGAGCGCCCGGTGCTGGCGTCCGATGTTGCCGCGGTATTCGAGCGCGCGGGCTTCGAGGTTTCCTCCCATTACCTCGGCGGTCTCGCCTACCGCTACGTTGCGTCCGCGCGTGCGCGCATTCTGCTGCCGATCTACAACAGAATCGATGCTGCGGTGTTCTCGCTTTCCCTTATGGAGCGATTTCGTCCCTTTGTCTTGACCGCGGGCGTCAAACGGCTGGCTCAGCGATGACGGCGGAGCTCGACATCGTCATCCCAGTTCACAATGAAGGCCGCAACATCGTTGCGACGCTTGCGGCGCTGGCTGCCTTGGTGGGAACGCCGTCGCGCGTGCTTATCTGCTACGACCATCCTGATGACGATACGCTCCCCGCCGTCCGCGACAACGCGCAGGCCTATGCCGGGCTTCCCGTCGATCTGGTGCGCAACAGGGGACTCGGTGCGCACAGCGCGGTGATGACGGGATTTGCCGCGAGCGCCGCGCCGTTCATCCTCATGTATCCCGCCGATGACGACACCAATGCCGGCATGCTCGACCGCATGACCGAGCTGGCGCGGGACGGATGCGCAATCGTATGCGCCAGCCGCTTCATGCCGGGAGGGGCGATGGTCGGTTGTCCGGCGCTCAAAGCCGCGCTGGTGCGCACAGGCAACTTCACGCTGCGCCATTTTGCTCGTCTGCCGACGACGGATGCCAGCAACGGATTCCGGCT
The DNA here is from genome assembly GCA_963841105.1 of uncultured Alphaproteobacteria bacterium. Taxonomy (GTDB): domain Bacteria; phylum Pseudomonadota; class Alphaproteobacteria; order Rhizobiales; family Xanthobacteraceae; genus VAZQ01. The sequence goes on along the minus strand of CAWJCB010000012.1, from coordinate 83,278 downwards.
GTTCTCGCGTCGCGTCATTGAGCGCATCCCGGTCGAGTCCGATCAGGGTTTCTGCTACAGCATCGAGCTTCTGGTGAAGGCGCACCAACTCGATTGGCCGGTTGCGGAGGTGCCGGTGCGCTGGATTGAGCGCCGGCACGGTCAGAGCCGTTTCCGCGTGCTGAAATGGCTGCCGGCATATCTGCGCTGGTATGGCTATGCGTTTGCCACGACGTTTCTGCGGCGGCGACCGGCGAGTGTCGCACTCCGGGCCACGAACACCGCAACAATCGGCTCGCAGGGATGAAATGGCCGCGAATCCGCGCGCGCCGCACCACGGCCATATCGCCGTGGATGAGCGTCGTCGCCCGTGAAGTGGAATTTTCGCGTGGCGCCTCGGTCGAAATCTATCACGCGGTCGAGCAAGCCGATTACATCGCTATCGTTGCGCTGACTCCCGCCGGAAAAATTCCCATCGTGCGACAATTCCGTCCGGCGCTTGAGGATTTCGCATGGGAGCTGCCGGCCGGCCTCGTCGAGCCGGGCGAGAAACCGATCGACTGCGCACGGCGCGAGCTCCTGGAGGAGACCGGTTTCGCGACGCACGCCATACATCCGCTCGGCTGCAACTTTCCGTGCACGGGCCGCCTCAATAATCGAATTCACTCCTTCTTCGTTGAGACTGGTGAACGACTGTCCACTTTCCAGCCGGAGCCGGGCTTGCGGATGCGTCTGGTTACTCCCGCGGATATCAGCCGCCTTATTGCGGCGGGTAAGTTTGTCTCGCAACTGCATATCGGCGCGCTCTTCCTCGCCGAACTGCACGGATTTCTCGCATTGCCGCGTACGCGGCCGGCACAACTGCGGCCGCGAGCACGGCGAACACGATAATTTTGAGCACAACCTCACGGCGACGCTGGCCTTTCATATTTCGGGATTGGCCGGAACGCTGCCGCAATTCAATCAGCCCGGGCATCTCAGTGCAGCGCCGCGAGTTGCCAACAGCACACAAGCAAGCATCCCGTGGGTCTCCCGGATACTGCGCAAGTAGGTCACAGACCCCATTTCGAGTAGCATGCGATGCTGTCCTCGAACCGGAGAGACACATGCGGTTCAATTATTTAAGGCGGCGCGAGTTCGTCACCCTACTCGGCAGCGCCGCAGCCGCCTGGCCGCTCGCGGCGCGCGCGCAGCAGCCGGCGATGCCGGTGGTTGAGATTCCTCAGCACAACGTCCGCCAATCCGTTCGCGCCTCTTATCGCCGGGTTCCGTCAGGGCCTGAAAGAGACCGGCTACGTCGAGGGCCAGAATTTCGCGATCGAATTCCGCTGGGCGGAGGGCCAGTACGATCGGGTGCCGGCGCTGGCGGCCGATCTCGTTCGCCGTCAAGTGGCGGTGATCGTCACCGCCGGCGGCGAGACTTCGGCAGTTGCAGCCAAGGCCGCGACCACGACAATTCCGATCGTATTCAACGTCGGCACTGATCCGGTCAAGATCGGTCTAGTCGCCAGCCTGAGCCATCCCGGCGGGAATGCCACTGGCGTGAACATATTCACCTCTGAGTTGATGGCCAAGCGTCTGGGGCTGCTGTACGATCTGATCCCCGCGGCCTCGCTCGTCGCTGTTCTCGTGAATCCGAATTTTGCGCCGGCCGAAGCCAACGCGAGAGAAGCGGAGGAGACGGCGCACGCGATCGGACGCCCGATTCATATCCTGAGGGCCGGCAATGCCGGCGATATCGACGTAGCTTTTGCAGCGATGGTGCAGGTGAGGGCAGGAGCGCTGCTTCTTGCCGGGGACCCGTTCTTCAACAGCCGGCGCGACCAGATCGTGGCGCTGGCGGCCCGCCACGCGATTCCTTCGGTGTACGAATGGCGCGAGTTCGTCGAGGCCGGCGGCCTGATGAGTTATGGAACCCGCCTTGTTGACGCGTATCGTCAGCAAGGCGTCTACGCCGGGAGAATCCTCAAAGGCGAAAAGCCCGACGATCTGCCGGTCACGCAGCTGACTAAGTTCGAGCTGGTCATCAATCTCAAGACCGCGAAGGCGCTCGGCGTCAAAATTTCCGACAACCTGCTCTCGCTGGCCGACGAGGTGATCGAATAAGCTTCGCCGCCAGGGCCGGTTTGGTCCGCGATGAGGAAGTCGGTGAGCTTGTAACTCCGGCTGATGCCGCGTCGTCTCATTGCGCCCTGATCCCGCGTCTCGAATGACCTTGCCCCAACGCGCCTTCTCGCTTTTGAGGAGGGCCGCGCACTGTTCGGGCGTATTGACGAGCGGCTCATAGCCCAGCGTCGCCAGGCGCTCCTTCATATCCGGCCGGGCCATGATCTTGGCTATGTCGCGATGGAGGAGCGCGATGATCTCGCTTGGCGTTCCGGCCGGAACCACCACCACGAACCAGGACTCACCTGCGATTTCGGGATACCCCGCTTCGGTCATGGTGGGAATATCGGGGAGCGCCTGGGAGCGCGTCTTCGTCGATACCGCAAGGGCGCGCAGCTTGCCGTCTTTCACGAGCGGCACGGCGGGAGCCATGGAGCCGAACGAGACAGGCGTGTGACCCGCGAGCACTGACGCGATGGCCTGACCGCCCCCGTTGAAAGGCACATGCAGGAGATCGAGACCAAGCGAGAGACGGAACAGCTCTCCCACGAGATGCGGAGGCGTGCCCGCACCGGGCGAAGCGTAGCTGTACGTTCCCGGATGGGCTCTGATGAGCTCGACAAGGTCTTTCACCGTGCTCACCGGCACCGAGGGATGCACCGTGAGGATCGCCGCGGAGGTGACCGGATGCGTCACGCAATCGAAGTCCCTGATGGGATCGTAGTGGACCTGTGCGTAGAGGTCCGGGTTGACGACCAGGTTGGCACCGTTGACCAGCAGCGTGTAGCCGTCAGGCGCCGACTGCGCCGCTCGGACCGCTCCGATATTCCCGCCGGCGCCGCCAAAATTTTCGACGTAGAACTGCGTCCCGACCTGCTCGGACAGCTTCTGCGCCATCAGACGCGCGAACACATCGGTCGGACCGCCGGGAGCGAACGGAACGATGATACGCACCGGCCGCACGGGATAGCCCTGTGCACCTGCAAGCTGTGTCACCAGCAGCGTTGCTGCAGCTGTGCCCGCCAGCAGCAGCATGCGACGGCGAAGAATCATCACGGCGTTGTCTTTCGTGAGGTCAGGGGTGGCGTGCGTGTTCCTCCGGCACCATCCGCAGCAACAAGCGGGCGAGCGCGTGATGGGAAGGGCGGCTTGCAAATCGGGCGCTGAAGCTCGGATATCTCCGTTGGAATAACCCAAGTCCCTCACGGTGGAGCCATACCACGGTCACCAGGGCCGTGAGGAGCCAAGTGAGATAATAGTAGCGGCCGGCGGGCGCGTAGAACAAGCCGACGCATTGCTGCGCCAGCGTTGCCCAGGCGATGTGCCGAAGCCACGGATCAATTTCCTTCCAGGTCGCCATGCGCGCCAGGATTATGATCGCAGCGGCGTTCATCGGCGCCATGACCGGCGATTCCGAGGGTCCGGCAAGCCAGCCGCTGATCTGGCGGATTGCACGCACAACATGCTCGCCAAAGAGATCAAGGCGGCCGAGCTCGCCAATGGCGGCAAGATACGCGGACGGCGGCATGACCAGCGTGCCCGGGATCTGGGCGGTGCTGGTGAACAATACGAAGACGCCGCCATAGACCCAGTTGTGCAATGCCATTCCCAGCACCGGCAGGAAGCCGACAACGAGACCCGCAATGCGGCGAAACTGCCGATGCCGAAGCGCCAGGACGGCGCTGCCCGCGATCAGGATTCCGGCGGCCGGCGCGATATTGGGGCGCACGAATAGCGCGAGCGCAAGCAGGAGACCCGCGCCCATTGCTCCGCCGAAAGCAGGTCGAGGCCCTTCTGAGCTGCGGCCGACGAGCGCTGCCAAGCCTGCAAGAAACAAGATGTAGGCGGCAGGATCGGCAAAACCGCGCGCGGCCCATTTGACATATTGGACGAGGGATGAACCGAAGAGCACGCCGATTGGGATAGCAACAAAGATAAGGACGCATGCGACCGCCCAGTCCGCCGGCAGAAAGCGCCGGAAAATCGCAAAGACGAGAAAGGGAAGCAGCAAGACGAGCGAAAGATATCCAAGAAATGTTTCGCCGAAGATCACGTGCTCTAAGGTCCGCAGATAACGCAAGCCGGGGGTGAAATAGAACACCTTCTCCCCCCCTTCCAGCGCCCCGGCGACATTTCCGTCGATAAGCTGGCGCAGCATGTCGCGCGCATAGCCTTCGTAAACCAAACCGTCGTCCCCGGCATCGAACGGCCGAACTCCGCCGATGAAGCTTGCATCGTTCAGAAGCACGATCAGCAGCGTGAGCCCAATGAGCCCCAAGGCCAGCATGGCGTTGCGCACCCGCCAGCGCACCAGAAAGCCGAGCACCGCGGTGAATGCAACGAACGACAGGCTGCCTTCGACGAGCCGCGCCGCCAGGACCTTGCCGCTCGAATCGAGCCGCATGGCGAGCGGCCGTTGCGGTGAGATGGCGAGGCCAAAAATCCGCCGACCGACATCCGCGTCCACGAGCGTGCGACAGCGCATGTCCTCGTGCGAGGCAAGCTCGAAGCCTTCGCCTGCGCCCTCCCACAGCACATCCCCCTGCCAGCACAACGCGCTGCCGACGTAGCTGGTGGGGAAGCGGTACATGACAAACCATGGCATTTCGAGCCGCCAGCGGTGCAGGAAAGCAAAGGCTCGGCCGTCCCGCGTGCCGCGATCGACGTCGCTCACGCGCGAATTCCAATTGTAGCCCAGCTCGTTGATGAACCCGAGACGAAGCCATACCGGATCGGTGAAATTTATGGTGGCCACGCGGCGCGAGTAAGCGCCGCGATAGAGAATGGCGTCTGAGGAGAACGCATAGGGCTTCTGCGGGAACGCTTCGCCGCGCCAGCAACCATCGAGCGCTGGATCGCAGCGATGCTCCGGCGGATAGCGCGCATTGAACTGCGCAGCCATAGCCTGGAAGGCGGAGGAAGGCAGCTGCGCTTCAAGCACCCCGCCGGGGCGGTCGATCAGAAAGAGATTGTGGCCCTCCTCGATGCGCGGGGCAGCGATCAGCGCCTGGCCCAGGATGCAAGCCACGATCACGGCAATGGCGTTGCGCCACGTCTTACGACGACCTGAGACGAAACCGGAAAAAATCACAACAGCTGAGATGACGAGCAGCGCGTATCGCGGCAGATCGTTGAGCGGCAGCCCAAGCCCGGCCAAAACGAGGATGAGCGCGCCAGCTCGCAGCCAGGCCTGGTTGGCGGCGGGCTGGTGATTTGGAAAGGGGTTGGTTTCAGACCGCTGGAGAATTGCTGGGAGTCAATGCTTGCGGCCCGATCTGCGTCAACCGGTGTGCTCGCCCAACACCGCGGCGGTATGGCAGGTAACGCTCACCGGCGCACCATCAGCCTTGCAGCTTCGATCAGCTTATGAACCAGGAGCTTGAGCTCGCCGGCAGCTCGCGGATCGGTAAGCTCGTCCATCTCGTCAAACGCCTGATCGGCATTCGCCACGCTGATCTGCTCCGACAACACCATGGCCCCGCAACCGATCGCCAGCACCTGCCGCAAGACGGCCAGCGATTGCATCGCGCCAGAGCGCCCTGGCGATGCGCCGCCCAAGGCGAAGACTCGGTCACGATAGGCCGACTGTGCCGGTTCGCCGGCCTCGCGCACGACGGAGATCCAATCAATGGTGTTCTTCAGAACCGGCGCCATGGAAGCATTGTATTCCGGGCTGGCAATGAAAACTCCATGATGCGCCGACATCAGCTGCTTAAGGCGAACGGCATTGCGAGGCGGATCGGAATTTTGCAGGAGATCGAGGTCGTAGATTGGCAGCGGGTAGTCCATCAGCGAGATGCGGGTGACCTCAGCATCGGCCAAGGTCAATTCCTTCGTGGCGAGCGCAGCAAGCCTGCCATTGCAGGATGCAGCCGTCAGCGCACCGGGGATAACCAGTATTTTGGGAAGCGACATGGAGATCAGATAACGGAGGACAGAGGACAGACGACTGATGCACCTTTCAGGATATGCTCCGTTGCGTCATCTGTCCTCCGTCATCCGTATTCAATCTCTCCGATAGACCCAGACGCGCGCCGGCGGAATGTTCATCCAGACGCGCTCCGAAGCCTGGGCGCGGACGCGATCGAGCCGGGTCGGTATCGGCGGCACGGCATTGTAGGTAAACTGAACGAAGGGCGCGCCCGGAGACATGAGGCCGAACGCCTCGAAGAGAAGGCGCAGCCGCGTCTGGAGCGGCTTCGTAAAAAGCGGAAGCCCAGAAACCACTGCCGCCGCCGGTCCCTGGAGCATGCCCGCGACAAGGCGCTTCAGACTATAGGCGTCACCCTCCACAACCGTCGCGTCGGGATAGCGCTCGCGAAGAAGCGTGCAGAAGGTCGGGTCGAATTCGATCAGAACCAGACGCAACGGGTTGATGCCGCGCGCCATCAGCGCTTCGGTGATCGAACCGGTGCCGGGACCAAGCTCGATGACCGGGCCCGGTATGCTCGGATCGACGTAGGCCGACATGGTGCGTGCGAGCGCGCGGCTTGAAGGAGTGACCGCACCAAGCGCCAGAGGCTTTTCGAGCCAGGTACGGATGAAGCGGACATCGTCGTCAAGCGACTCGAAACTTTGTCCGAATTTTTTCTTCTGATCTTCAAACTTCTTTTCGAACGCGCCTCGCCGTAGTTCGAGCAGTTTGATGTTGCGTTCGATCCGTCTTTCGAGGGCGCCCCTTCCCCGTTCAAAAATGCGCTTCTGTTCCTCGAGCTTTCTCTCCAGGAGTTGCAGGGCTGGAAGTGGCATGGGGGCTGACGCTGAGGAGAAACCAAAAGTTGCAATCACAAAGCGGTAAAGCGCAGAGAGCGAGGGGTCAAGCGGCAAAATCACCGATATTCCGGATACGAGCCCGGAAGCACTTGCGAAGCCGGGAATCGCGGGACGCTTAGACCTGCCCGGAGCGGCCGAGAAACTCCTTCACCTTGCCGAAGAAGCCCGAGGATTCAGGTTGCGTATCATTAGAGGACAATCGTTGGAACTCGTTCAAAAGCTCACGCTGCCGCTTCGTGAGCTTCTGGGGGGTCTCCACCAGCACCTGGACGTACATGTCCCCCATTTGTTTTGATCGCAGCACCGGCATGCCCTTGTTCTGAACGCGAAAGCGCCTCCCGGATTGGGTCCCTTCGGGCACCTTCACACGGGTGTTGCCACCGTCGATGGTCGGGACTTCAAGCTCACCGCCCAGAGCCGCCACCACCATGGAAATAGGCACGCGACAATGCAGATCGGCGCCCTCACGCTGGAAAAACTGATGTGCCCCGATCGAGAGAAAAATGTACAAATCGCCAGCGGGTCCGCCGCGCAGGCCAGCCTCGCCCTCGCCGGAAAGCCGGATGCGGGTGCCATCCTCTACTCCGGCAGGGATATTCACGGAAAGCGTGCGCTCGCGAGTTACTCGCCCGGAACCGGAGCATGAATGACATGGGCTCTCGATCACTTGGCCGCGCCCCTGACAGGTCGGACAGGTCCGCTCCAGCGTAAAAAAGCCCTGCGCATGGCGGATGCGCCCCTGGCCACCGCAGGTTCCACAGGCTTTGGGTCTGGTACCCGCCTTTGCTCCGGAGCCGGAGCAAGCTTCGCAGGTCACCGAAGTCGGGATGCGCACCTGCGCCGTCTTACCGGAATAGGCCTCATCGAGCCGGATCTCCATGTTGTAGCGAAGGTCCGCTCCGCGCTCGCGACCTGAGCGCGCCCGCCCTCCCGACATGCCGAAGATACCTTCGAACAGGTCAGAAAACGCCGAGCCGAAATCCGAGCCGAAGCCGCCAGCCCCGCCGAGGCCACCCTGCTCGAATGCGGCGTGGCCGAAACGGTCATAGGCGGCCCGCTTGTCCGCATCCTTCAAGATTTCGTACGCCTCGTTAATTTCCTTGAAGCGAGTCTCGCTGGTCTTGTCTCCAGGGTTACGGTCCGGGTGCCATTTCATTGCCAGTTTGCGAAACGCCGATTTCAAATCCCCGTCGCCAGCGGTCCGCTCAACCCCGAGAACCTCATAGTAGCAGCGCTTCGCCATCCGCGCGTCCGATCTCATCGTGTCTGTCACTGAGTCGTCCCCCGATCCTATCTGCTAGAGCATGATCCCGAAAAGTGGATGTCGATTTTCGGACAAGATCATGCTCAAACAAAACTGAGCTGGCACCGCTGCAAAAACGAGCACCCCCGGCGCCGGAGGCCGGGGGTGCGGATTCGAGCCGATCGCAGGCATGCAATGCATCCCGCCGGCATCAAGCCGATTTCTTATTCTTCTTGTCGTCGTCCACTTCGGTGAACTCCGCGTCGACGACATCGTCTTTCTTGCCGCCGCCGTCTGGCCCCGCCGTGCCACCCGGTCCTTCTGAAGCTGTTGCGCCTTCCTGTGCCTGCTTGTACATCGCCTCTCCGAGTTTCATCGAGGCCTGCGCCAGCGCATTGGTTTTGGCAGTGATCGCGCCGGCATCATCGCCCTTCAAAGCTTCCTTGAGGTCGGCCATGGCGTTCTCGATGCCGCGCCGCTCGCCCTCACCAACTTTGGAGCCATGCTCGCTTAGCGCCTTTTCGGTTGCGTGGATCAGGGCCTCGGCGTGGTTCTTCGCTTCGACCTGCGCCTTGCGCTTCTTGTCTTCCTCGGCATGGGATTCGGCGTCCTTCACCATCCGCTGGATGTCGGCCTCGGAAAGGCCGCCCGACGCCTGAATGCGGATCTGCTGCTCTTTGCCCGTACCCTTGTCCTTGGCGTGAACATTGACGATGCCGTTCGCGTCGATGTCGAAAGTAACCTCGATCTGCGGCACCCCACGCGGCGCAGGCGGCAAGCCGACAAGATCGAATTGACCAAGCAGCTTGTTGTCGGCCGCCATTTCACGCTCGCCCTGAAAGACGCGAATTGTCACAGCCCCCTGGTTGTCCTCGGCGGTCGAGAAAACCTGACTCTTTTTGGTCGGAATGGTCGTGTTGCGATCAATGAGCCGCGTGAACACCCCTCCCAATGTCTCGATGCCAAGTGAGAGCGGCGTCACGTCGAGCAGCAGCACATCTTTGACGTCGCCCTGCAGCACTCCGGCCTGGATGGCCGCGCCCACTGCAACGACCTCATCGGGATTAACGCCCTTGTGCGGCTCCTTCCCGAACAGCTGCTTGACGACTTCCTGCACCTTCGGCATGCGCGTCATGCCGCCGACCAGGACCACTTCGTTAATCTCCGCTGCGGAAAGTCCCGCATCCTTGAGCGCCAGCCGGCAAGGCTCGACCGTCTTCTGCACGAGATCGTCCACAAGCGCCTCAAACTTGGCGCGGGTGAGCTTCATGGTGAGGTGCTTGGGGCCGGATGCGTCCGCCGTGATGAACGGCAGGTTAATCTCGGTCTGTGTCGTGGAGGAGAGCTCGATCTTCGCCTTCTCAGCCAATTCCTTCAGCCGCTGCAGTGCAAGCTTGTCGCGCCGCAGGTCAATGCCCTGCTCCTTCTGGAATTCGTCGGCAAGATAATTGACGAGGCGCATGTCGAAATCCTCGCCGCCGAGGAAGGTATCGCCGTTCGTGGACTTGACCTCGAAAACGCCGTCTCCAATTTCCAAAATTGAAATGTCGAAGGTGCCGCCGCCCAGGTCATAGACGGCAATGGTGCCTGTTCTTCTGCTTGTCGAGACCATAGGAGAGCGCCGCCGCCGTCGGCTCGTTGATGATGCGCAGCACCTCAAGACCCGAGATCTTGCCGGCGTCCTTCGTTGCCTGGCGCTGGGCGTCGTTGAAGTAAGCAGGAACCGTAATGACCGCCTGCTCAACCTTCTGGCCGAGATAGGCCTCCGCGGTCTCTTTCATCTTTTGCAGCACGAACGCTGATATCTGCGAAGGCGAATAGGTCTTGCCTTCGATCTCGACCCAGGCATCGCCATTGGAGGCGCGCACGATCTTGTAAGGAACGAGCTTCTTGTCCTTCTCCACCATCGGGTCGTCATAGCGCCGGCCAATGAGCCGCTTCACGGCAAAGATGGTGCGCTCAGGATTGGTTACCGCTTGCCGCTTTGCCGGCTGCCCCACCAGCCGCTCGCCGTCGTCCGTGAAGGCAACAATCGAGGGCGTGGTTCGCATACCCTCCGCATTCTCAATCACCTTCGGCGTCTTGCCTTCCATGACGGCAACGCACGAATTGGTGGTGCCGAGGTCGATGCCAATGACCTTGCCCATGGTGCTTACATCCTCTGTTCTGCGGCAGATCGGCCGGGTCCTTTCGGCGCCCCGAGGGGAAATTCCGCTTTAACCTGCGGCCCTGTTGCCGACCCCCTAAATTAGCTGGCAACGCCGCCCCCTGCGGCGTCCTGGCTCATATAGGAGAGCCCGTTTGCGCCGCAAGACATACGACAATGGATTCACGAGGATACAGTACCAAGCGCTCGGCCAGACCAAGGACCTGGCCGGGCTTTGCTGAGGAGACGAGACGAGATGACCGAACGAGCCAGCCTGGGAGGTTTACGCGTGGTCCCAGGATTTCTTGATCGACCTTCGCAAGCGGTGGTGTTGGATGCTGTCGATGCAGTGCTTGCTGCCGCACCATTCTACGCTGCGCGCATGCCAGGGAGTGGTAAGCCTTTTTCCGTGCGCATGAGCAATTGCGGGCCCCTCGGCTGGGTCAGCGATGAGACCGGTTACCGCTATCAATCCCGGCATCCCGAGACCGGCCAATCCTGGCCGCAGATGCCGACCATCCTGCTCGATGCCTGGAAAACGTTGGGAGACTATCAGCATCCCCCTGAAAGCTGCCTTATCAATTATTACGGACCTGCGGCAAGGATGGGATTGCACCAGGATCGCGATGAACGCGATTTTGATGCGCCGGTGGTTTCCATCTCCCTTGGCGACACCTGCTTATTTCGCATCGGCGGCACACGGCGCAGCGATCCGACACGCACGGTGCGACTTGCTTCCGGCGACGCCCTGGTGCTCGGGGGAGAGGCGCGCTTAGCCTTTCATGGTGTCGACCGCATTCTGCCTGGGACATCGACGCTGCTGCCACAGGGCGGCCGGATCAATCTCACGCTTCGGAGGGTCACGCGCCCGAGCTAAGCAAAATCATCCCGAACCAGAAGATCGAGATCATGAGCTGGCCGGCGTAATCCATCCGATCATGGCTCCGCCTGGCTCCTCGATGAAGGCGATGCGCCCTACACCTGGAACTTCGAACGGCGCCTTGATCACCTTGGCGCCCGCGGCGGCCGCCCGTTTGAGCCGCGCATCAACGTCGTCCACGGCGAGGTAAGCCACCCACGTTCACCCATCCCTGCGAACTCCGCGCCAGTCATGGGAAAGATGCCGCCGACCGGCTTGTCTTCGAGCTTTGCCAGCCAATAAGTGCCGTCGGGCATCGGCATCGCATCGAATGTCCATCCGATCGAGGACGCGTAGAACTTTTTCGCCCTCTCGGGGTCATGCGTCATCAGCTCGTTCCAATAAAAGCTGCCGTGTGACCACATTGCCCTGCTCCGCCTTCATTACGCTCGCTTCATTGGCTGATGTTACCTGCCCCATGCAATAGCACGTGGCTTTGCGCTACGATGGCCTCTCATGACAGTCTTTCGTTACCTTCGTCCTGGTACTTGCGGTCGCGATGGTTGTTGCATCCGGCGCGCTCGCCGCCGAGCTCGTGTATCCGCCGGGCTCTCGATTGGGGCTGGTGCCGCCCTCCGGTATGGAGACCAGCACCAATTTTTTTGGATTCGAAGACCCCAGCACTCATGCTGCGATCCTGCTGGCGGCTCTTCCTGCCGAGGCGTATTCCGAGCTCGACAAGGGCATGAGCGCGGAGGCACTCAGGAAACAAGGTCTCGTTGTCGAAAAGCGCGAACCGCTGTCGCTACCGGCTGGAAAGGCCTTTCTGGTAATCGGGCGGCAGGAGATCGAGAATACGAAGGTTCGCAAGTGGATACTTATCAGCGCCTCGCCGGACCTCACCGCCTTGGTCACCGTGCAAATTCCGGAAACGGTCCAGAACCTATATGCCGATGCTGCAATTCGCGACTCCCTTGGGACACTCGCCATTCGCGCGCACGTTCCGGTCGAGGAACAGCTCGGTTTGCTGCCATTCAAGTTCTCGGAGCTCGCGGGCTTCCAGGTTGGTGGTATCGTACCCGGACGCGCGGCCGTATTGAATGAGCCGCCCTCACCTGTTCAAGGGCAGCCGCAGCCTCATATCTTCGTCAACGTGGCTCCGGGAGCCCCATCTCACAGCAGCGATCGCGAGGCGTTTGCTCGCGAGGCCTTCGCGGCCGTTCCAAACGTGCGCGAGATGCGCGTCACCGGCGCGGAACCGCTCCGGATCGCCGGACAGCCTGGGCACCAGATCCTCGCGCAGGGCAGGGATCCGACCGGATCGGTGGACCTGACGATAGTGCAATGGCTGCGCTTCGGCGGGTCCGGTTATCTCCAGCTCGTGGGCGTCTCGCGCGCTGACGCCTGGCACGATGCATATCCGCGTTTTCGTGCCGTGCGCGACGGAATTGAACCACGATAAGCTGTCACCGCTCTTTGCTCGCCTCACGCGCGCAATCAAGCCCACAGCGCTACGAAGGGCGCCGTCGGGACTGCAACGCGGATACCTCAGGCGGAATGCTGGGGGTCTTGCTGCGGATCTTGCGAGACCTCGCCGGCGTTGTCGTTGGCCGGTGTCTCGGCTGTTGCTTTCGGTCCGCCCCTGGCCACTGCCACCATTGCAGGCCGCAATATGCGGTCACCGATTGTATAGCCGGGCTGCATCACCTGGGCGATGGTTCCGGCCGGGCGGGAGGGATCGGGCAGCTCAAACATGGCCTGATGAAGGTTGGGGTCGAATTTCTGCCCCAGCGGGTCGAACTTCTTCACGCCGTGCTTCTCGAGCACCTTCAAGAGCTCGCGCTCTGTCAACTCCACTCCGTCCAGCAACGCCTTGATGCCCGCGTCCGCCTTCTCCCGCAGCTCGGCGTCGAGCGCCTGCAAGGCGCGTTCCATGTTATCCGCTACAGCCAGGATGTCCCGCGCGAAGGCCGAAATGCCGTATATGCGCGCGTCGGCTGTCTCGCGCGCGGTCCGGCGGCGCAGGTTCTCCATCTCGGCCAGCACCCGCAGAAGTTTGTCCTTGTACTCGGACGCCACACGGGCGTGATCTGCGGGGTCAATCGCCTCGGAAGCAGGCGCGGCCCGAGCGGCGTCCGCGGGCGCCTCGGTAGCGGCGTTCGCGTCGAAGGAGGGACCGGAATTGGATTCCGTCATCACATTGTTCCCGTAAGCAAATTGGTTCCCCTAAACAAATCGGCTAGTTTCGGTCGCATATCTGCGTTCAGTGAAGAAAAATCAAGCGCCGGTAGCGTATTTTCGAGCAAGGCTTCCCGTGCAAGTGATCGACGATGGACTATTAAGCGGGAAGCTGCGCCATCAACCCCCAATGAGCTTGCTCACGACCTTCGCGGTATAGTCTACCATCGGGATCACACGGGCATAGTTGAGCCGTGTCGGACCAATGACCCCAATCACACCGATGATTCGACCAGCGCTATCGCGGTACGGCGCCACGATGGTCGAAGACCCCGAAAGGGAGAACAGCTTGTTCTCCGAACCTATGAATATGCGCGCCCCTTCCGCACGTTCGGCGCGGCCCAGGAATTCCGCCACCCCGCGCTTGGTTTCGAGGTCATCGAACAGCAGGCGCACACGTTCGAGATCCTCGACGGCCTTGAGGTCGTCGAGCAGATGGGCAGCGCCACGCACAATCAGCCTGCGCTCGTCGTTCTCACCACCCGACCAGCTCGCAAGTCCCGCCGAAACAATCTTCTGCGTGAGCTGATCAAGCTCCGCTTTCCCAGTTACCAGCGCCTGTTCAAGCTCCGTTTTGGCCTCGGGCAAGGTGCGGCCGCGCACATGCGAGTTGAGGAAGTTCGAAGCTTCGGTGAAAGCCGATGCGGGGAGACCAGCTGGGACAGTGACGATGCGGTTCTCGATCTGACCATCCTCGGACACAAGAACGACCAGAGCGCGTTCCGGCTCTAGTCGCACGAACTCAATGTGCTTCAGCCGGACATTCGACTTTGCGGCCAGCACCACACCGGCCGCCCGCGTAAGTCCGGACAACATCCCTGAGGCTTCGCTGAGCATCGCGTCAAGGGACTTCCCCGCAGCGGCGACCTTCGCCTCCATCTCGCGCCGATCAGATTCTCCGAGGTCCCCGATCTCCATGAGCGCATCGACGAAGAATTGCAGTCCCAGCTCCGTCGGGAGCCGGCCAGCCGAGATATGTGGAGCATAAACCAGCCCGAGTTGCTCGAGGTCGGACATCACATTGCGGACCGAAGCCGGCGAAAGCGGTGTTGTGATCAAGCGGGAAAGATTGCGCGAGCCAACAGGTTCTCCGGTCGCGAGGTAGCTCTCGACGATCTGGCGGAAAATGTCGCGCGAGCGCTCGTTGAGCTGAGCGAGGGTAACTTGCGTCGCGCCAATCGGAACGTCGTGGGACAATCGCCCCTCCATGCAAGGCGCACCAGAATTGTCCACTCAGGCTTAGGAGTGCAAGGCTTTGGGAGCGCCAGGCTCGGGGCACCGGAGACGTGCCGATAAGGGGTTAACCGGTAGGAATTCCAAGTTCAGTTCCCCGGCATGATAGCGGAAACCGAATCTTGCCTGGCGATATCCTCGATTCGCGATTTGTCTTACAATCCAAGCCACGCAGGGGCGGGCGGCCCATTCTTTTTCATCAAGTGGCGCACCAAGTCATGGCAAGAGATCGGCGCAAGAACCGGATGTTTGGCGCTTTGACCGCCGGGGCTTTGGTCCTGTTGAGCGTTGCAGGGAATGCCCAACCGGGCGACGGAAATGTCCAGGCGACCAATCACGATTATCCGAGCAAACCGATCACCATTGTCGTCCCATTCGGCGCTGGCAGCGGCACCGACGTTATCACTCGCACCATTGCACAGCCGCTCGGCGTTGCGCTCAAGCAGACGATCGTCATCGAGAACAAACCGGGCGCAAACGGCGCCATCGCTGCGGCTGCGGTGGCGCGGGCGGCGCCAGACGGACATACCCTGCTCATGAGCACAAACAGCCCGCATTCAGCGGCGCCGACACTCAACAGGATGCTGGCCTATGATCCCGTCAAGGATTTCTCCTCCCTCTCACGGGTCGGCAGCTTTACGTTCGTGCTGGCTGTCCATCGCGATCTCCCGGTCGACTTCTGTTGCCGCGCTGATCGCTCACGCCAGAGCCAATCCAGGGAAGCTCTCCTATGCCAGTGGAAACACCTCCGGCATCGTGGCCGGCGCCACGCTCAAGCATTGGACGGGGATCGACGTGTTGCATGTCCCCTATAAGACCGTTCCTCAGGCCATGAACGACGTGCTTGCCGGCCGGGTGCCAATGATATTCAGCGATCTCACGCCGGCGCTTCCGCACCTCACGTCAGGTGCGCTGCGCGCGCTCGCTGTCACCCGGATCAAACGCAGCGCGCTCCTGCCCGATGTTCCGTCCATGCATGAGGCCGGCGTCAGTAACTTCAACATGGATTCATGGGCGGGAATGTTCGCCCCGGCCAATACACCCATCGGGATCACCTCCCGACTCAATGGCGAGTTGCGCAGGATCATCGACGATCCTGAGATCAAGACGCGCATGACGACGCTGGGATTTGAAGCTTTCTCCAGCACCTCCGAAGAGCTGGACGAGTTTGTCAGGATCCAGCTCGTAGAATGGACCAAGATGATCAAGGACGCGGGGATCGAGCCCGAATGATGGGAGCGCAGCAACCCTTGTCGCGGCGTGCGCCGACACCTAGAACCAGCAGCGACCAACCAATGCTCGGAGACATGAATGCGGCCGAGCCGCCGACAAGCCGATGAGTTGCGCGCAATATCGCTCGAGCGCGGCGTTGTGAAATACGCCGAGGGATCGTGCTTCGTGAAGTTCGGCGACACGCACGTGCTCGCCACCGCAACTTTGGAGGACCGGCTGCCGCCGTGGCTTAAAGGACAGGCGAGGGGCTGGGTCACCGCCGAGTACGGCATGCTGCCCCGCGCAACCTCTGAACGTACGCGCCGCGAGGCATCGAGCGGCAAGCAGAGTGGCCGCACGATCGAGATCCAACGTCTTATTGGGCGCAGCCTGCGGGCGGTGCTTGACTTACCGGCCCTCGGGGAACGGCAGATTACGGTCGATTGCGATGTCATCCAGGCCGATGGCGGAACACGAACGGCGGCGATCACCGGCGCATGGGTCGCTCTGCACGATTGCGTCGGCTGGATGAAGGCCAGGGACATGCTCAAAGGCGAGCCTTTGCGCGATCATGTGGCCGCCGTGTCATGCGGCATCTGCAGCGGGACGCCGGTGCTCGATCTCGATTATGCCGAGGACTCCGAGGCCGAGACCGACGCCAATTTTGTCATGACCGGCGCCGGTCGTCTGGTTGAGATTCAAGGCACTGCGGAGAAGGTTCCGTTCACGGAGGAGCAGTTCCTGGGTCTCCTCGCGCTCGCAAGGAAGGGCCTTATGAAGCTTGTTGATCTACAAAAGCTGGCTGTGATGTGAACGCGGATTCCAACGGCTCCTTCGCGCGCCCGCTTTGTCCGACGCCCCGCAAGCTGCAAGGCCCGCTCGTGATTGCAACTCACAACGCGGGCAAGCTCGCCGAAATGCGCGAGTTGCTCTCTCGATTCAGTATCAACCCGGTCGCCGCGCGCGAGCTTGGCCTTGCGGAACCGGAAGAGAACGGCGCCACTTTTTGCGAGAATGCGCGCATCAAGGCGATCTGCGCTGCAGCCGGCGCTGGCCTGCCGGCGCTGGCCGATGATTCCGGGCTTGCCCTCGACGCGCTCGGAGGACAGCCCGGCGTCTATTCTGCGCGTTGGGCAGGCCCCCACAAGGATTTCCGGCGCGCGATGCACATTGTTGAGGAGAAATTGCGCGAACGCGGCGCGCATGAGCCATCACAGCGCAAAGCACATTTCATCTGCGCCCTATGCATCGCCTGGCCGGATCGACATGTCGAGGAGTTCGAAGCGACCGTAGATGGGATGATTATATGGCCGCCGCGCGGCGAACAGGGATTCGGCTACGATCCAATATTTGTCCCGGATGGACACGCCCGCACCTTCGGAGAAATGCCTGGTCTCGAGAAGCATGGGCTGCCGCCGGCGGGAAGCGGCCTCTCCCACCGCGCACGCGCCTTCCTCAAGCTGGCGGAGGCCTGTCTTGAACCCCGCTGACCAACCCCAGGCGCGCCCTTTCGGTGTCTACATCCATTGGCCATTCTGCCTTTCCAAATGTCCGTATTGCGATTTCAACAGCCACGTGCGCCATGCAAATATCGATGAGGACCGATTCGTGCGCGCCTTTGCCGCCGAGATCGCCGCGACTGCCGACCGCGTGCCGGGGCGAACCGTCTCCACCGTTTTCTTCGGAGGTGGGACGCCGTCGCTTATGCAGCCGAAAACCGCAGGCGCCATACTTGATGCAGTTGGGCGGCACTGGCAGATCGCGCGCGACGCCGAGATCACGCTCGAAGCCAATCCGACCAGCGTGGAGGCCACCCGGTTTGTTGGCTACCGCGCTGCTGGGGTTAACCGGGTCTCGATCGGAATTCAGTCCCTTGATGACGCCGCGCTGCGCGAGCTCGGGCGCCTGCATTCGGCGCGCGAGGCGCTTGATGCCGTGGCGACCGCTCGCTCCGTGTTCGATCGCTACTCATTCGACCTCATCTATGCGCGCCCGGGGCAAACCCAGGATGCCTGGGCGAGCGAGCTCAGGCGGGCGATTGCAGAGGCGGGAGAGCATCTGTCACTTTACCAGCTCACCATAGAGCATGGCACGCCGTTTCACCTGCTGCATGCGAGCGGCAAGTTGACTGTCCCGGACGAGGATGCGGCGCGCACCTTGTATGACATCACCCAGACGATGTGCGCGGACGCAGGCCTTGCCGCCTATGAGGTATCAAACCACGCGCGATCCGGAGGCGAATGTCGCCATAACCTCATCTATTGGCGCGGGCACGAATACGCTGGCGTCGGTCCGGGCGCGCACGGTCGAACTTGAGATTGCGGGCACGCGACACGCGACGGCAACCGAGAAACGCCCGGAGGCCTGGCTCGCCCGGGTAGTCGAGCGCGGTGATGGCGTCATCAGCGACGAGGCGCTCACGCCGGAAGAGATTGCCGACGAGCTTCTGCTGATGGGGCTCCGGCTCGTTGAAGGTATTGATCCAGAGCGATACGCCCGCGTTGCAGGGCGCCAGATCGAGGCGCGACGCATAGCGATGTTGCGCGCGCAGGGCGTCGTTGACATGACGCCTGCCGGGCGGCTGCGCGTGACGACATCCGGTTTCCCCGTGCTGGACGCCGTGGTGGCCGACCTCGCGGCGTAAACGCGCGAGCTTGCGGCAGAATACGTTCAGGCGAAGCCCGTTTCCTCGGCACGAACTGTCCCATCGCCGTCATTGCCGGGCTTGACCAGGCTTGACCTGACAATCCATCGCCTTGAGGAAGAATAGCTTTTTTCGATGGGTGCGCGGGTCAAGGCCGCGCACGACGCGTCGGAGATAATGACAGTTGGCATTACGTGCCCGACGCGACGAATGACTTTGGAGGAGGATTTACGACTTGGCCGCCAGTGGAGGTAACGCGCAGCACGGCGAGGCCACGCTGGTTCGTTCCGTCAGGGCGGAACCGGAACAGGCCGTCCATGCCGGTAAACCCGGAGGAGTTGGTCAGCGTCTCTTCGGAAAAACGCGCTTTGCCCTGCGTCTTGACCAGTGCCGCCACGAGCGCGACCGCATCGTAGGAAAGCGATGCCGTGCGCACGGGGTCCGCGCCGTAGCGGCCGCGATAACGGCCGGAGAAACTGCGAAACCCCGTAGAGTCCGGCCCGGCGTACCACGCTCCCTCCAGCTGGGAATTGGAAAAGACCTTGCCATCTTCCCACAGCCCCGTGCCAAGCAGCTGTACCCGCTTTGTGTCCACACCGCTTGCGGCGAGCGTCTGCACCGCGGTGGTGACGGCATCGGCGCCGTCGGGTATGAATATCGCGTCGGCGCGTGCCGCAGCTTGCGCCACGTTACGAACTGGCCCCTGCATTTGCGCCTTGTCGAGGGGGTAACGCTCCAGCGCGATGACGCGTCCACCGCGGCGGGCGACGGCTTGTTTGAAGGCAGCCTCGACGACGATCCCATAGGCATTATCCGGGACGAGCGCGGCAAAGGATTTCCTGCCCTGGCTCGCGGCATAGCTGATGATGCGTTCGACGTCCGATTCGGGAAGAAAGCTCAAGAGATACACGCCGCGCGCCGCGACATTCGTATCGGTCGAGAAAGCGATCACCGGCACATTGCGGGCACGCGCAAGCTGACCCACAGGCCCCACTGTCAGCGCAAACAAGGGCCCGAGAATAATCTCGGCGCCCTCATCGAGCGCCTGCTGCGACGCCTGTTGCGCACCCGGGGCGCTACCCCCATCATCCTTGATCAGCAGCTGAATATCCGGGCTGTTGAACTCCGCGAGCGCCAACTCGGCGGCATTGCGCATGGACGTTGCCGCCACCGCTGCGTTGCCTGTACCCGAGAGGGGCAGGATAAGACCGACCTTGACCTGGCCCGTGCCAATGTTCGTCGTTGGCTGCGCCGGCGCGCTGGGAGAGGAACTCGGCAACAGATCGCCGAGCGAAAAACCGCCGGAGCAACCTGCTACCAGAACGACTGAGATGAAAACAAACAGGAGTCGGGAAACCGGCGCAAGGGCCAGCTGAGAAAGCTGCAGAACTCGAACCATCGGGGCCGATCTCCTCGACACCGCCCACGATGTCACGACGCTTCCGGCCCCGCAACAAGCATTTTTGCGGCAAATCCTTGTTCTAACACGGAAATCGATCGCGAATACAAAAACGATAATGATTTCAAAGGGGGTGAATGACGCGAGCACTTCTCCCGATTACATTGCGAGGCATGCGCGCGAGCCCACCGACAAGCAACCGCAGTAAGGAGGAGCCCGGGCGCCTGTCGAAGCATTACGTCCTGCACCATCGATCGATCATTGCGCCGCCGCTGGACGCCGGGCTCTATCTCGTCGCCACCCCTATCGGTAATCTGAAAGATATCACCTTGCGCGCACTGGAGGTCCTGGCGGGGGCCGACCTGATCGCATGCGAGGACACGCGCAGGAGCCGCAAGCTTCTCGATCATTATGAGATGAGGACACCCCTTACGCCCTATCACGAGCATAATGCCCCCGCGGCTCGCCCCAAGCTGATCGCCCGTCTGCAGGAGGGCGCCGCCATCGCGCTCATCAGCGACGCCGGAACACCTCTCGTTTCCGATCCCGGCTACAAGCTCGTCCGCGAGGCGTACGCTGCGGGCTGCGTGGTGACGGCGCTGCCCGGTCCTTCTGCCGTGCTCGCGGCGCTGACGCAGAGCGGGATTGCCACTGATCGCTTCTTCTTCGCCGGTTTTCTCCCGGCGAAAGAGGCGCAACGACGCGCCCACATTGCCGCGCTCAAGTCCGTTCGCGCGACGCTCATTATGTTCGAGACCGGACCACGCATTGGCGCGACTCTCGCCGACTTCGCCGCCGCGTTCGGACGGCGCGACGCCGCCATCTGTCGCGAGCTGACGAAGCTGCACGAGGAGGTGCGACGCGGCGATATCGAGTCCCTCGCGCGCGAGATGGCGGCCGAGCCGAATGTGCGCGGCGAGATCGTCCTCGTCATCGCGCCGCCGCAGCAGCAAGATGAACTATCGACTGCCGATCTCGATGCGCTGTTGCGGGCAGCCATCGATCGCGTATCGCTCAAGGAGGCCGTTGGCTGAGATCGTCGTCGCCACCGGGGCGCCGCGTCGCCTGGTCTATCAGCGGGCGCTGGCCCTGCGCACGGAGCACGGGAATGGGCGATGAGAAGCAAACCAACGGTGCCCGGCTCGCCCCGCTCACACCGAATTACCGGCAGCAGGATAAGAGGGTAGCGTTTCACACCGGGATTTCGGCCGAAACTCGCGCAGCAGCTTTGCTTATCGCGAAAGGCTTTCGGATTCTGGAGCGCCGCTGGAGAAGTCCAGTCGGCGAAATCGATATCGTCGCACGCCGCCGCAGCCTGCTCGTGTTCGTGGAGGTGAAAGCGCGGCAAAGCCAGGAGGATGCTGCCTGGTCGATCACGGCGCGCCAGCGCCAGCGCATCATTGCCGCAGCGCAGGCCTGGCTTGCTCAAAATCCCGACAGCCGCATTCGCGATATCAGGTTCGATGCGATGCTTGTCGCCCCGCGCCGAATCCCTCGGCACATTCCAGGCGCATTCGACGCGAGCACTTGAGCGCCAGGCTCGACGCCGGGGCTGTGAATCAGGCCGCGTGCAGCTTCTGAAAGAAAGCGTCCACCTGCGCGCGGATGCGGGCGGCAACGGCGCCGAGATCCTGGGAAACCGTCTCGACGGTTATCGCACTCTCCCGGGTGGCCTGGGTCGCTTCGCCGACCTGCATCACCTGCTCGGCAGTCTGGCTGGTGCGCTCAGCTGCAGTTTCGACGCTCCGGGCAATTTCCTGCGTGGCCGCACCCTGCTCAGTGACTGCCGCAGCGATGGCGGCACTGATATCCCCGATGTTACGAATGGTGCCTTCGATGGCTCCAATGGCTTCGATGGAGCGCTTGGTAGCGTGCTGCATGCCGGAGATCTGGGTGCCAATGTCCTCGGTCGCCTTTGCTGTCTGGCCGGCCAATGCCTTGACTTCGTTTGCCACCACGGCGAAGCCGCGCCCCGCCTCGCCGGCGCGCGCCGCCTCGATGGTCGCGTTGAGCGCGAGCAAATTGGTCTGCTCCGCGACATCAGTTATGAGGCGAACGACGTCGCTGATCCGGCCCGCGGCTTCGTCCAGCTCCTTGACCATCGTATTGGTCCATTCCGCTTCGCTCACTGCCTTATTTGCGATGGCATTCGCCTGTGAAACTTGGCGATCGATCTCTGTCACCGAGGCAGCCAGCTCGTCGGCAGCCGAAGCAATGTCTCGCACATTGGCCGATGCTTCGGCGGAGGCGGAGCCGGCGATATTCGTGCGCGTTGATGCGTTGTCCGCCGCGCCCGTGAGCTGGCGGGAGGCGGTGAGCATCTGATCGGATATGCGGCCGAGCTCGGAGAGGGTTGCCTCTACCTCGCCCCCGAAGCGGGTGATTTCCACGGAGATTTCCTCCTGCTGCCGCGCGCGCGCACGCGCGTCGGCGAGGACCGTTCTGTTGAGCTCATCATTCTTGCGCATGGTGCTCTGAAATACCTCGATCGAGCGTGCGAGCGCGCCAACCTCGTCGCGCCGATCGCTGTAGGGGACGATACGCTCCACGCTGCCGGCGGCTACCTCTTCAGTGACGCTGGTAATGCGGGCGAGAGGACGCGCGACCGCGCGCCAGATGATCACCGCGCCGAAAGCCGCGAGCCCGCAAGCGAGAATGGCTATGATCGTGATAAGCAACGCGGTCCGTTGGATACCCTCATCAATCTCACGGTAGATGCGTTGGGAGCGTTTGGCATAGAGCGCGCCGAGCCTGGTGAGATCTTCGTTGAGTGCTTTGCGAACATTGCGGTTGGCGTCATTGTCTCCCCATTCCCGCCCGGCCGCCGGACTGATCTCAATCCCGCGCCGGACCAGCTCGCGCCTGAAGTCCTGAAACTGCCGAATGCGTTCAGAGAATTCGTGGAACAAGGCCGCGTCATCGGCAGCAACGGCATCCCGCCATTTATTAACCACTTGGCCGATGCGATCGTTGAATACGAGCAGCCCGTCGCCATACACCTTCGCCGTCGGGATATCCGACGACATGTAGATGCCGCGCGATTCCATGACCACGGCATAGATCAGCTCATTGACGAGCTCGACGTTCATTGCTCCCGCGAAGACGGCGCGAAACTCATCCGTAAGCGCAGCATGCCGGCGCGCGTTGAACAGGGTTACGCTGGCAAGCGCAACGGTGATGGTGGCAAGCAACGCAAAGATCAAGTAGAGCTTGGCGGCAATCGACAAATTCGGCAATTTCACGTCGCTCTCCGCGGGGGTTCCGTGGTCGTCCGACCTTGGAGGTAAATCGTTAATGTCTTCTTTGCGTTACCGAGATGCTTTAGCGAGTTATCCATGCGCCTGAACGTCGCCGTGCAGATGGACCCCATCGAGCGTATCAACATTCGCGGCGATTCCACCTTTGCCCTTCTGCTGGAAGCGCAAGCACGCGATCACGAGATTTCCTATTACACGCCGGACAGGCTGGCGCTGCGCGACGATCAGGTATTTGCGACCGTGCGAGCGCTACGCGTGCGCGACAAGGAAGAAGATCATTTCAAGCTTGGCGATCCCGAGCGCCGCAATCTCACGCAGTTCGACGTCGTTCTCCTGCGCCAGGATCCGCCGTTCGATCTCGCCTATATCACCACCACTCATCTCCTCGAGCGCATCGCGCGCACGACGCTGGTCGTCAATGCTCCCGGCGAGGTCCGCAATGCTCCGGAAAAAATGTTTGTCATGCAATTTCCTGAGCTGATGCCGCCCACGCTGATTACCCGCGATCTCGCCGAGATCAAGGCGTTTCGCGCCGAGCACGGCGACATCGTGATGAAACCGCTCTACGGCAAGGGGGGCGAAGCCGTGTTTCGGCTGGCGCGAGAAGACCTGAACTTCGGCTCCCTTTATGATCTGTTTTCTGTGACCTTCCGCGAGCAATGGGTGGTGCAGAAGTTTCTTCCTGCGGTCAAAGCCGGGGACAAGCGTATCCTTCTGGTCGATGGTGAGTTCGCGGGGGCAGTGAACCGCGTGCCGGCGCCGGACGATCTTCGTTCCAACATGGTCCGGGGAGGTACCCCCAAAGAAACCGACCTTACCCGACGGGAGCGTGAGATCTGCGAGACCCTTGCGACACCGCTGCGTGAACGCGGCCTTTTATTCGTCGGCATTGATGTGATCGACGGGTACCTCACGGAGATCAACGTGACATCGCCGACCGGTATTCGCGCGGTGAAAAACCTCGGCGGTCCTGACGTGGCTGCGATGATCTGGGATCGCATCGAAGCCAAGCGGGGGGCATTACGGTAAATGACGTTCCCGGCTTCGGCTGCCGCCAACGGGTGAAGGAGCCTGTTCATGAATTGTTCTTGTTCTCGCGTGGCCGTTGCGGTAATCATCGTGCGTGCGCCAAGCAGGGGCAGGCATGGTCCAGCGAGTTGCGACGGTCGCCTTTGAGGGCATCGAGGCTCGCGCTGTCGATGTCCAGGTTCAGGTTGCACCTGGGCTGCCCGCGTTTAATGTGGTGGGCCTTCCCGACAAAGCCGTGTCCGAGGCGCGCGAGCGGGTCCGCTCGGCGCTTGTGGCGTCAGGGCTTGCGCTTCCCGCCCGGCGCATCACTGTCAATTTGGCCCCTGCCGATCTGCCGAAGGAAGGAAGCCATTACGACCTTCCCATTGCGCTCGGCCTGATGGCCGCGATCGGCGCCATTCCCGCCGACGCACTATCCGGCTTAACCGTCCTGGGCGAACTCGGCCTAGACGGGTCCATCGCTGCTGTTTCGGGGGTGCTGCCCGCCGCCATCGGAGCGAATGCACGCGGCGAAGGTCTGATCTGCCCCTCGCCATGTGGGGCAGAGGCGGCCTGGGCCAGTCCCGAAATGGAGATCATAGCAGCCGCCTCGCTGCTCCAGCTTGCCAACCACTTTCGCGGCACACAAGTGCTTTCTCGCCCGCAGCCCAAAATCCGAGAATTTGCCGACCCCCTTGTGGACCTCAAGGACATCAAAGGACAGGAGAGCGCCAAGCGGGCACTCGAGGTCGCGGCGGCAGGAGGTCACAATCTGCTCATGGTAGGTCCGCCGGGGGCCGGCAAGTCGATGCTGGCGGCGCGCCTGCCCGGCATACTCCCGCCGCTCACACCGGCGGAGTTGCTGGAGGTGTCGATGATCGCCTCGGTCGCCGGCGAAATCCGGGATGGAGCGCTCACCAACCGACGGCCATTCCGCGCGCCTCATCATTCGGCGAGCATGCCTGCCCTTGTCGGCGGCGGGCTGCGGGCGCGGCCCGGAGAGGTGTCGCTTGCGCATCACGGCGTGCTCTTCCTCGATGAGCTTCCGGAATTCCAGCCGCATACGCTCAATTCCTTGCGCCAGCCGATCGAAATCGGGGAAGTCGCCATTGCGCGGGCAAACCATCGCGTGACGTATCCAGCCCGCTTCATGCTCGTCGCCGCCATGAATCCCTGCCGCTGCGGTCATGCTGGAGAGCCTGGTTTCGTCTGCCGGCGCGGCCCGAGCACGCGATGCGCGGCCGATTACCAAATGCGACTTTCGGGGCCGCTCCTTGATCGCATCGATCTGCACATCGAAGTGCCAGCTGTTACCGCCGCCGATCTCATCCTGCCGCCGCCCACGGAAGGAACGAGGGAAGTCGCGGAGCGAGTGGCGCGCGCCCGTGCGCGGCAGGTCGAACGCTATGCCGCGATCGGATTGCCGCACGTCCGCGCCAATGCCGCTGCCCAAGGGTCCATCCTCGAAGAGATTGCGCGGCCAGACACGGGTGGGCTCGCCCTGCTGCGCGATGCCACGGACGCCATGCGACTATCAGCGCGCGGTTATCATCGCGTGTTGCGGGTGGCGCGCACGCTTGCCGATCTCGACGGAGCGGAAAAATTGGGGCGCGTGCATCTCGCCGAGGCGCTGTCCTATCGCACGCTGGCCGATGAGATCAGACGCGCGGCGTGATGAGCGTGCTCACACTCCATTAACGTTTACATCATCGGTACATCGAATGGGAGGCAGACGCCGTTAATCTTCGCTCAACCTTCTTTTGCGCAATCCACGTTCGCCTCGCTCCGGGCAAGAAAATAGCAAAGCCCTCATCGCACGATCCGCCAGACACAACAAACGGCGACGGCGTGGAGATTTGCGTCTCACCCGTCTCGGGGCGCGAACAATGCAAACTCCCAGCCGCCATCCAGCCCGTCCGGGGTACGCAGGTCAGCGCAGGCGGTCGCTGATCGTTCGGCGGGGTCGTGTTCGTCCGCAGTGCGAGTGGCTTTTCTCCTTGGGCTTCTCGCGGCGATCAAACCGCCCGAAATGAATTACATCGCACCTGTCATGGCAATGAGCCTCGCGGCGTTGGTCGCGGCGGCCCTTTTCGGATTGCTCTTTGCCAAGCTCCGATCGGCGCGCAAGCAAATACGGGAACTGAGGGCGCACGCGGAGAACCTCATCGACCGCAACTGGGAGCTCAAGGAGGCGGAGGAGCGCGCACGCAGTCTGCTCGAAGCCCAGGGCGACGTGATCTTCCGCAGGGATGCTGCCGGCGCGGTGACGTATGCGAACGATGCGTTTTGCGAGCTCGCGGGATGCAACAACGCAGAGCTTATCGGCGCGCCATTGGCCTGGCGGGTGGAGGAGCAAGGCAAAATCGCATGCCTGCCCGATGGAACCCGTATCCATGACCAGAAGATCGCGGCCCCGTCTGGCGCGCGGTGGCTTGCCTGGCGCGAAGTGGTGGTGCGCGCAGGCGAGCATACCGAGATGCAAGCTGTGGGGCGCGACGTGACCGCACGCGTGGAGGCCGAGCGGGCTCTGTCCGATGCCCGCGACCATGCGGACGCCGCAAACCGCGCCAAGTCACGTTTCCTGGCCATGATCTCCCACGAGATCCGGACGCCGCTCAATGGCATCCTGGGCATGTCCGATCTGTTGCTTGATACGGAGCTCACGCCGGAGCAGGAAACATACGCGAAGGCGGTGAAGAGCTCCGGCGATCTCCTGCTCTCCCTAATCCATGAAATTCTCGATTTTTCCAAGATTGAGGCCGGTCGAATCGAGGTCCAGCTGCTCCCCTTCGATCTGCGGGCGCTCGTGGAGGAAACGGTCGAACTGATCGCACCGCGCGCGCAGGAAAAAGGGATCGAGATTGGCTCCTATGTCGAGGACAGCCTCCCCCGCAAGGTAATGGGCGATGCCGCGCGCACGCGGCAGATCCTGCTCAATCTTGCCGGCAACGCCATAAAGTTCACGGAGGCCGGCGCGGTTACAATCGTTGTCGAGGCGGCCGGCGACACCAATGAAATCCGATTTCTAGTTAGCGACACAGGCATCGGAATTGCGGCGGATGAGCAGACGCGTATTTTTTTGGAATTCGAGCAGGCCGGTGCCGGTTTCAGACGCGGGTTTGGCGGGACAGGTCTCGGACTCGCCATAGCCAAGCGCCTTATCGAGCAGATGCGGGGAACGATTGGCGTCGACAGCACGCCCGGCGCGGGTTCAACGTTCAACGTGCGGCTCGCGTTTCCGTCTGCCGAGGAGCCGCGGGAAGTGGCACCGGAACGTCTTATTCTCGACGGCACAAACATATTGATCGTTGCACCAGCGCATTCCACCGGATCGTTGATGGCGCGAGCGCTGGTGGACTGGGGCGCGCGTACCTCAATTGCGGCCGATGCGCATGCGGCCTGCTTGCTCCTTGCCCACGGGGCATGGAACGCCATTCTTGTGGATCGTGCGCTCGGCGCCGCAGAATGCACGCAGCTGGCAGGCGCGAGCGCGGCGGTCAGTCGCCGGATCGTGCTCGTCACGCCAGGCGAGCGCGGCGAGATCGCTGCATTGAAGAAAGCAGGCTTCTCAGGGTACTTGGTGAAACCGGTACGAGCGGATTCACTTGCGGCGCTCATGGCAGCAATCGAAGGCGAACCTGACCATTCCGGCGGCATCCCGCAAGCAGACACGTGCAGGCGCCGTATCGAGTGTGCGACGAACGGGCTTTCCGTGCTCGTTGCCGAGGACAACGAGATCAATGCCCTGCTCGCTAAGTCCCTGCTCAGGCGACTGGGTCATCATCCCACGGTCGTCTCAACCGGCGAGGCTGTCGTTGCCGCCTATCTCCATGCACGGCGTGCAGACCTCTCCTACGACGTCTTGCTCATGGATCTGCACATGCCGGGCGGGGATGGCATCGAGGCGGCAAAGCGCATCCGCGCCATGGAGGCGGCGGGAGATGGACGCCGCCTGCCTATCTTTGCGCTCACCGCTACCGCCCTGGACGAGGATCGGATCACCAGCCTGGCCGCCGGAATGGACGGCTTCCTCGTGAAGCCCCTCGACCGTGGGCAACTGACCGACATTCTTGCCAGGCTCTCCGCCGCCGCGGCGCAGGCCGCGTAGTTACCTCTACAGTTTGCGCAAAGCCACCTGCTCGACCTGGTGACTTTCGTCTTTCTTCAGAATCAGATCCGCGCGCTGGCGCGTCGGCAGAATGTTCTCATTGAGATTCAAAAGATTGATCCGGCGCCAGATACCAGTCGCAGTCTCAATGGCATCCTCGTCGGACAAAGTAGCATACCGGTGGAAATAGGACTTGGGATCGCGGAACGCGGTGCCGCGCAGCGTAAGAAATCGATCAACATACCAGCTCAGCAACACGCGCTCGTCGGCATCAAGATAGATTGAAAAATCGAAAAAATCCGAAACATACGGGATCACCTTACCGCCTCTCGGAGGAAGCCCCGTCTGCAGCACGTTGAGCCCCTCGACGATAAGGATTTCGGGACGATCAATCTCAACCCATTGATTGGGAATCACGTCATAGACAAGATGCGAATAGATGGGCGCCCGCGTCGGCCGCCGGCCCGCCTTCACATCGGACAGGAACCGCAGCAGCGCGGGGAGATCGTAGCTTTCGGGAAAGCCCTTCTTCTCCATCAGGTCTTCGCGCGCCAGAATGGCGTTCGGGTAGAGGAAGCCGTCGGTCGTGACCAGATCGACCTTCGGAACGTTGGGCCAGCGCGCCAGCAACGCCTGCAGCACACGCGCGGTCGTGGATTTCCCGACGGCAACTGACCCGGCAACGCCAATGATGTAAGGCATCTTGCCGTCTTCGGTGCCCAAGAAGTTCTGCTGCGCCCGGAATAGACGCTGCGTAGCCGCGACGTAAAGCGACAAGAGCCGCGTCAGCGGCAGGTAAATGTCCTCCACCTCCTTGATGTCCAATCGATCGTGCAGCGAGCGCACGCGCGTGACCTCGTCCGGAGTGAGCGTCATCGGAGTGTCTTCGCGCCGCGACGCCCATTCCGCCCGCGAGAACACGTGGTAGGGCGAGAGCCCGTCGTCCGTCCTTTGCTCCATCGGATGTCTCGCTCAGCTGCGCCCGCGCGCACTTTTTTCCTGCAGTCCCGAGTGCTTGGTGCGCTCCGCAAGCGCGGCCTCCACATCGGACAGGGAAACGCCGCGCGCTTTCAGCACGACCAGCAAGTGATAGATGAGATCCGCGGCCTCTGAAATCAATCGGTCGCGATCCTCATGCACCGCGGCAAGCACGGTCTCGATGGACTCTTCTCCGAGCTTCTTCGCACAATGCACCACCCCTCGCTCAAGCAGCTGTCGCGTGTAAGAGGCATCCGCAGGCGCCTGCGCCCGCTCGTCCAGGCGCCGCTCCAAATCGCGCAGGGTGAAGTCTGACATGGCTGGGTTGCATATCACCTCCGAATGGAGGAGGGGAGGGCGCTCAGGCCCGCTTTCATCGGGAATGTTTCCCCACTTCCTGGCAAACCATGAGGCATTTGCACGCGGTCGACCGCTCGCCAATGTTATCGATGTTGAAAGGAAACACTGATGTCCGCCGATCTTGCGGCGCTGACCGCACGCCAGCTCACCCATCTTTTTCGGTGCGGCGAGGCTTCTCCAGTCGAGGCGACGCGTGCGGTACTGACGCGAATTGAAGCACTCAACGGCGCGCACAACGCCTTTTGCCTTGTTGATGAGAGTCGCGCGCTGCGCGACGCGCAGGTCTCGCAAGCGCGCTGGCGCGCTGGAACACCCGCAAGCAACATCGATGGAGTGCCGGCTACTGTTAAGGACATTATCCTGACCAGGGGGTGGCCGACGCTGCGTGGCTCCAGGACCATCCAGCCGTCGCAAAGCTGGGACGAGGACGCCCCGGCGGTGGCGCGCCTGCGCGAAGCCGGTGCGGTTATTCTCGGCAAAACGACGGCCCCGGAGTTTGGATGGAAAGCTGTCTGCGACTCGCCGTTAACCGGCATTACACGCAACCCATGGGATCGCGCAAAGACCTCGGGGGGATCGAGCGGCGGAGCCGCGGTTGCGGCGGCGTTGCAGATGGGCTGCCTTCACCTCGGCACGGATGGCGGCGGCTCAATTCGCATTCCCGCAGGTTTCAGCGGCGTCTTTGGCTTCAAACCGACTTTCGGCCTGGTGCCCGCCTATCCCACGAGTCCATTCGGAACCGTTGCGCATCTCGGCCCGATCACCGCCTCGGTCGAGGACGCTGCGCGCATGCTCACCATCCTGGCCAAACCAGATGACCGTGACTGGTACAGCCTGCCGTATCGCGCGTGCGATTTTACTCAAGGCCTCGACCAAGGCGTCCGCGGGCTGCGGATGGCCCTGAGCTTGGACCTGGGTTACGCCACGGTTGACCCGGAGGTGACGACACTGATCCAAGCGGCCGGGAAAAAGCTGGCCTCTGCCGGCGCGATCATTGAGGGTCGCGATCCCGGCTTTCCCGATCCCGCCAGCATTTTTCGGGCGCATTGGTTCACCGGCGCGGCAAGCGTGCGCGCCGGCGTACCGCATGAGCGCCGGCCATTGCTCGATCCCGGATTTCAGTTGATTGCTGCTGCAGGCGAAAGCACGGGGCACATGGAATACATCCGACGGGTGAACGAGCGCGCCGAGGCCTCGGCGTCCATATGGCAAGGTTTCATCGCGAATTCGACGTGCTGCTCACGCCGACCCTGCCACTCGTCGCATTCGAAGCCGGCAAGCTTGCGCCATCCGGCACCGACCAATCCGATTGGGCGCATTGGACGCCATTCACATTCCCCTTCAATCTGACGCAGCAACCGGCCGCCTCAATTCCGTGCGGCTTCACCGCCGCTGGCCTGCCGGTGGGCCTCCAGATCGTTGCCGCCAAATACCAGGACGAATTGGTGTTGCGCGTCGCGCACACTTTCGAGAAGCTCTGCCCGATCCGGCTTCCGACGGTTCAAGGATCAAGCCGCATCGGCAAGCCTTTCGTTGCCATATAGGCCTTGGCCTCGCGGATCGAGTATTCACCGAAGTGGAAGATCGTGGCCGCAAGCACGGCGGTCGCATGTCCGTCGCGAATGCCTTTGACGAGATGGTCGAGGGTTCCGACCCCGCCCGAGGCGATCACCGGAACACGCACGGCGTCGGCCACTGCGCGGGTAAGCGCAATATCGAAACCCCGCCGCGTGCCATCGCGGTCCATGGAAGTCAAGAGTATTTCGCCCGCGCCCAGCGCCACCACCTCGCGCGCGTAGTCGAGCGCGTCGAGACCGGTCGGGTTTCGTCCGCCGTGCGTAAAAACTGCCCAGCGATCGGGCTCGTCAGGGCCTGATATCTTCTTGGCGTCGATCGCGACAACAATGCACTGATCCCCGAACTTTTCCGCTGCTTCCTTGACGAAGGAACGCCGCGCAACCGCCGCGGTATTGATGGAGACCTTGTCAGCGCCGGAAGCAAGAAGATTGCGGATATCTTCGATTGTGCGCACGCCGCCGCCGACGGTAAGCGGCATAAAACAGGCCTCGGCGGTGCGGCGCACCACATCGAGAATAATGTCGCGGTTCTCGTGGCTGGCGGTGATGTCGAGGAAGGCGAGCTCGTCAGCTCCCGCCCCATCATAGGCGATCGCGGCTGCAACCGGATCGCCCGCATCGCGCAGATCGACGAACTTGACGCCCTTGACCACGCGGCCATCCTTGACGTCAAGGCAGGGAATGACGCGAACCTTAAGCATGAACTCACGGCGCCTGTGCGCGGCGGATAAGCCGCAACGCCTCGCCAGCATCAAGGCGTCCGTCGTAGAGGGCGCGACCGGCAATGGCGCCGGCGAGTTTTTTTGCGCGGGGGACAAGCAGTGCCTTGATATCTTCGATTGAAGCCAACCCACCGGATGCAACCACGGGTGTTGCAACGGCCTCCGCCAGTTCGAGACTGGCCTGCAGGTTAAGCCCTTTCAGCAACCCGTCGCGCGCGATGTCGGTGTGGATGATTGCGGCCACGCCGGCGTCCTCGAAACGCCTCGCGAGGTCAAGCACCTCAACTCGCGATGTGCGCGCCCAGCCCTCCACTGCAACCTTGCCTTCGCGCGCGTCGAGAGCAACAACGATGCGGCCGGGAAACCTTTTCGCCGCATTCTTCACAAGGGAGGGCTCGCGGACTGCTGCGGTGCCAATGATCACCCGGTCAACGCCGCTGGCGAGCCAGTGTTCGACCGTCTCCGTGTTTCGAATGCCGCCACCCAGCTGGATCGGTATCTTTACGGCCTCGCGGATGCGCTCGATCGCCACCGCATTGACAGGCCTGCCCGCTATAGCGCCGTCCAGATCCACAACGTGGAGATATTCAAAGCCTTGCGCCGCAAAGGTCTGCGCCTGCGCTGCGGGGTCAACATGAAAGACGGTAGCGCGCGCCATGTCGCCCTGTTGCAGGCGCACG
Source organism: uncultured Alphaproteobacteria bacterium (assembly GCA_963841105.1). Lineage (GTDB taxonomy): Bacteria > Pseudomonadota > Alphaproteobacteria > Rhizobiales > Xanthobacteraceae > VAZQ01. The sequence goes on along the minus strand of CAWJCB010000012.1, from coordinate 50,756 downwards.
CACACGCCATCCTTGAGGTCAATTGCGGGAAACAGGATCATGCGCGAATGAAGGCCCGTCTTGCGCACGGCGCAAAATCGGCGTCATGGCTTCCATCTCAGGAAATTCGCGATGAGCCGTAGACCCAACCGCTGGCTCTTTTCCGGATGAAACTGGGTCCCTGCCGCAGTGTCGTGAGCCACAACGGCTGTGACCGGCCCACCATAATCGGCGTCAGCCAGACAGTCCGATTGCTCCGATGTGACGAGGTGGAAGGAGTGCACGAAATAAGCATGCAGCCCGTCTGGCCCGAGCGGGATGTCCTGGAGCAAGGGATGCGGGACGCGGACACGGAGCGTGTTCCATCCCATATGCGGGATTTTCAGGCCCGGGTCAGCGGGCGTGATGCGATCCACTTCGCCCGCTACCCAGCCCAAACCCTCTGTCACCGTGTATTCGCGCCCGCGCTCCGCCATGAGCTGCATACCGACGCAAATGCCCAGGAAGGGCCGCCCCCGGCGCCGTACGGCCTCATCGAGCGCCTCAACCATTCCTGGAACGGCATCAAGCCCGCGCCGGCAGTCGGCGAACGCGCCCACGCCCGGCAACACAATGTGATCCGCGCGCCTGACGAGATCCGGATCCCGCGTCACCGCAATCTCGACGGTGGACCCCTCCTCGCGCGCGCTGCGCTCAAATGCCTTGGCCGCAGAGTGCAGGTTGCCGGACCCGTAATCCACGATCGCAACAGTCACCGCCATCCACCAGGCTGCGGAAAGAGACCGATGATATCGGAGGCCGGCACCGCTCCCGCGGATGGGAGCGAGACCGGCGTGGTCGGACGAGAAGAGCCAACTGCATTTGGTTCGCCGTCTGTCCAAGCGTGGAAAAATCTGCGCTCAGCCGATTCAAGGTCATCCCCGATCACGATGCCGATATTGTTCCAGCGCCGCCGTGCGAGCGCAAAGCGCCTTAGTGTGGAGGCCTCCAGCCCAACCAGCACGGCGATCAGCACAGCCACGGCAAACATGACCTGGGTGGATGCGCCAATCATCCGCAGACCGGCCGCAAGAGCGCCGGTGAGAATCAGATATCCCAGGAGAACCAACCACAGCCCGTGCCAAAGCATCCAGACAGGCCCCAGCAGGAATGCCCAAAACGAGAAGCCGTCGCGCACGAACACGAACCGATCCGGATCGCCCGCAGACTGCGTCGCTGTTTTTGGCGGCATGTGAACGCTGAAGATCGACATGAGATAAGCCTTGTTTACGTGTGCTTCGGCGCAGCATCAGCCGCCAAGTGAGCCTTTGGTGGAAGGAACTTCGTTGGCAGCGCGTGGGTCGATCGCAACGGCAGCGCGTAGCGCTCGCGCCAGTCCTTTGAAGCAGGATTCAGCAATGTGATGGTCATTGGTGCCGTAAAGCGTCGCGACATGCAGCGTCATTCCGCTGTTTGAGGCGAACGCCTGAAACCACTCCTGAACCAATTCGGTATCGAACGTGCCGACCTTGTCGCGGCCGAATTCTGTCTCGAAAACGAGCAAAGGCCGGCCGGAGATATCGAGGACAACGCGGGTGAGCGCCTCGTCCATCGGCATATGCACATCGGCATAGCGCGTGATCCCTCGCATATCGCCGAGCGCCTGCCGGACCGCCTGTCCCAGGGCGATCCCCACATCTTCCGTAGTGTGATGGTGATCGATGTGCAGGTCGCCGTTGGCTTTCAGGGTGACGTCCATTCGGGAATGTCGCACCAAAAGGTCAAGCATGTGATCAAGAAAACCGATGCCGGTCGAAATGCGCGATGTGCCCGCCCCGTCCAGATCGAGCTCGACCTCGATCGCGGTTTCCTTGGTGGAGCGCTTGACGAAGCCCTTACGCATGCAATTTCCCACGGATAGCTGCGCCTTTTATCAGGGGCGCTTCCCGTCGGCTACCTTTGCGGCGTGCGCTCAAATTGCACGTTTCCCCTGCGATGCCTAGATCATCCCCAGAACACAGGGTTCTCAAATGCAATCCCCCCTACCTGATGGCTGGCACGGCACCACAATCCTGACCGTCCGCAAGCACGGTCAGGTCGTCATCGGCGGCGACGGACAAGTCACAATCGGCCAGACCATCGTCAAAGCTAATGCAAAAAAAGTCCGCCGTATCGGCAAGGGCGACGTGATCGGCGGCTTTGCCGGCGCAACCGCTGATGCGTTTACGCTCTTCGAACGATTGGAAGGCAAGCTTGAGCAATATCCCGGGCAGCTCACGCGCGCAGCCGTAGAGCTGGCAAAGGACTGGCGCACGGATCGCTACCTGCGCCGCCTCGAAGCGATGATGATCGTCGCCGATCCCCAGGTATCGCTGGTGCTCACCGGTACGGGCGACGTGCTTGAACCCGAGGCGGGAATCATGGGCATCGGCTCGGGCGGCAATTATGCGCTCGCCGCTGCACGCGCCCTGATGGATGGACCACTCGATGCGGAGGCGATCGTACGCAAGGCCATGGACATCGCTGCCGACATTTGCGTCTACACCAATCGCAACATCACGCTGGAGAAGCTTTGACGCTTTCTTTCACGCCTGTCGGGCGGCGGCCAAGCACACGCAGCAACGTCGTGGCTATTGCGCTTGTGCAGCGCGAGGACCAATTATCCGGCCCATGACCGCCTTTTCACCGCGCGAAATCGTCTCGGAATTGGATCGCTTCATCATCGGCCAACTCGACGCCAAGCGCGCAGTGGCGGTGGCGCTGCGCAATCGATGGCGGCGCCTGCAGCTTGACGAAAAGCTGCGCGAGGAGGTCCTGCCGAAGAATATCCTGATGATCGGCCCGACCGGCGTGGGCAAGACTGAGATTTCCCGCCGCCTCGCCAAGCTGGCCGGCGCTCCATTCATCAAGGTCGAGGCGACCAAGTTCACCGAGGTGGGCTATGTCGGTCGCGATGTCGAGCAGATCGTGCGTGATCTTGTCGAAGTCGCGATCATTCAGACGCGGGAAAAAAAACGCAAAGACGTGCAAGCACGTGCTCAGCTTGCAGCCGAGGAGCGCGTGGTAAATGCGCTTGTCGGCGAGAACGCAAGCGCGGCGACCAAGGATGTTTTCCGACGGCGGCTGCGCGCTGGCGAGCTCAACGACAAGGAAATCGAGATAGAGGTACAGGCAACCGGTGGCGGCATGCCATTTTTCGAGATACCGGGAATGCCTGGTGCGCAGATGGGGGCGATCTCGATCGGCGATATTTTTGGCAAGCTTGGCGGCGGTCGGGCAAAGTCACGACGGGTGACGGTCGCCGAATCGCACGATATTCTCATCAACGAGGAATCCGACAAGCTCCTCGACAACGATCAGCTGGTATCGGAATCGATTCACGCCGTGGAGCAGAATGGGATCGTTTTCCTCGATGAGATTGACAAGATAGCCGGCCGCGAAGGGCGCATGGGCGCCGACGTCTCGCGGGAAGGCGTGCAGCGTGACCTGCTTCCTCTTATAGAAGGCACCACGGTCTCCACGAAGCACGGCGCCGTGAAGACCGATCACGTGCTGTTCATAGCGTCGGGGGCCTTTCACCTTTCCAAGCCGTCCGATCTGCTGCCGGAGCTGCAGGGTCGGTTGCCGATCCGCGTCGAGCTCCGTCCACTCACGCGCGATGATTTTCGGCGGATTCTCACCGAGACCGAGGCATCCCTCATCAAGCAATATGTGGCGCTTCTAGGTACGGAAGGGGTGACACTGGAATTCACCTCGGATGCAATCGACGCCATTGCCGACGTGGCGGTCGCTGTCAATTCGAGCGTAGAGAATATCGGCGCTCGGCGACTGCACACCGTGATGGAGCGGGTGCTGGATGAAATCTCGTTTGCGGCGCCGGACAGGAGTGGCGAGCGCGTTGAGATCGACGCATCGTACGTGCACAAGCACGTCGGCGATCTCGCCAAGAACGCGGACCTTAGTCGCTTTATCCTGTAGCGAGCATCAGCTGCTCGCCTGCCGCGAGTCGAGATGGCTGCTTTCAAAAGCGGCCGCGTCGAGATCGCGTACAGCGATGCCGTAGGGCATGCACTCCTGGATTTCGTGAAGCACGTTGGCTTTCTCCTCAGGTACGAGGACAGCAAGCGAACGACCATCGGCTGTTAGAAATTGCAGGATGAAGTTACCCTGGTGCGGACCGTGGATGTGGATCATTGCGTTCATAACACTCACCCGTGGTGGGCCATTGCCGTGGGCGACCATCGCCCTCGGGTCCACACATTAGAGATCGCACCAGTTTTCGCTGTGCGCCCCATCACAAAAATTGCTATTTCCAGTTCCTGCGCGGAACGACGTCCTGCGTGTGCCGCGGCAATGAACGACGACCTGATCGAAGGCGTCAGTCGGCCCGGCGCGTCCGGCGCAGGCGGACATACAACGCGCCCTCTCCACCGTGGCGAGCATGGGCCCGCTCGAAAGAGATAACATGGGCTCGGAATTCCGCCAGCGCGAGCCAGAGCGGCACTTGGCGATTGAGCACGCCTCGCTCGATCTGACTGTTACGGGAGCGGCAGCCTTTACCCGTGATGATGAGGACAAACCTTGCACCATCCCGCCGGGCGCGGCGCAAAAACGCAAGGAGCGCGGCATAAGCTTCAGCCTGCGTCCTGCTGTGCAAGTCGAGCCGACCATCGATCGTCTCGGTGCCTCGCGCGAGCCGTTGCTTCTGGCGCCGATCGAGGCGCTCGATCGGCGGCTGCGATTTCGGCAATGGTGCTGTGCGTTGCACGGGCTTGGGCACGACAGCGCCCGCATGCGCCGCTGTGGGCGGGATAGCCACAGCCGGCGCTTCTGGTGATGAAGAGCGGCGGCGCGGCAGCGGCCGCACGGAGCGCGTTATCTGATCCCAGAGCGTGCGCTCCTCCGCGTCCAATCTCCTCGGTTTTTCGCGTTGGTTTTCGTCGTGCGCAATCATGATCGCGCACTCAGCAGTCCGAGCCAGCAGATTTCAAGCTTTGGGCTGTCAAGCGCACCAGCCACCTGCTCGAGTTGACTGTCCGGCATCGTCAGCGGACCATCTGCAAAAGCCGCCGCGGCGGCGAAATACAGCAGCACTCCGATTAGGCTTCCGAGGTACAGGCGCAGGGGTGCGGGTGAGGCGCTAACTCCGCGAGAGCAGCTTCTCGATAGTCCCCAAGCCGGCTTGCGCGCCAGTAGCGCCATAAGGGCCGGTCCCGAGCTCAGTGTCCGGCTTCGGTTGCGACAAGCTTCCAGTTAGGATCGCGCGAAGAAAGATCGCGGGCGAAAGTCCAGACATCCGTGACGTCGGTGACCTTCTCGGCGTTGCCGTCGATGACGTTACCCGCCTTGTTGCGGGTAACAGAGATGAGCTGGGAGACGAAGCGCACGGTGATCTGCGCCACATGACCGCGGACCTCAGCTGCGGTAAGATCCGACTTCTCGATCGCGACAAAGCGCGTCTCTACGGACTCTCCCTTGGTCTCGCGTTCGCGAATAGCTGCCTCGAATCCCTCGTAGACTTCACGCGAAAGCAGGGTCTTCAACGTGCGGCGGTCACCCTGGGCATAGGCGAGCACGATCATTTCATAGGCGGCGCGTGCGCCGGTGACGAAATGCTTCGCGTCAAAACCTTTATCGTCCCGTGCGATGGCATCAAGCCCGGAGGCCACCGCCGAACCCTGCTCCGCGACCCCTTTCCAGCGCTCAGCAGGATCAGGGGTCTCTATAGGACGCTGCGCGCCGTCCCGCGCGCTGCGTCCGGGCAACGCAACAACATTATCGTTGGTAGCGCCGCGCACTGCATCACGGGTGGAGTATGGGTCAGGCCGTTCCCGGCCGGTTCGTTGTCCAAGCACGCTTCGCAGGCGCAGGAATATGAATACCGCGAGCGCCAGAAAGATGATTGTGTAAATGTCGAACACGTCTCGCACGCTCTAGGCAGCCGTGACGCCGCGGGATCCGAAAGGCCATGGCAGGGAAGATCGGCCGAGGCAGAACTCGGTTCCCGCGTTACTATCTAAGCACGTAACCGCCCTGATCCAGAGGGTATGCACGGGGTGCCGCCGTCCCTATGCGTAGACCATAGACGATCCGAACCATGGCGCCAACAAGGCTTATCCAGGAGGCCGTTCCATGTCCTTGGTGAGATGGGCTTTTATCGGGCTGCTGGTCCTTCCCGGGGCCGAGATGTTGGTTTTTGTCCTGGTTGGCGCGGCAATTGGCTGGCTCAAGGCGGTAATTCTCCTGGTGACACCATCCATTATCGGGGTGATGCTGCTCAAGCGGTCTGGAAGCCGCGAGGTTGCTCGCCTCGCTCGCGTCTTGCGTACTGAAGGGATGTTCGCACTGCGCCTCGATTCGCCCGGTGTAGCGGGCATCCTCGCGACCATATTGCTTATCATTCCGGGCTTCCTCACGGACATGCTCGGCGTAATCCTGTTGGTTCCGGCGCTGCGAAGTCGCGCGTTCCGCGCCTTCGCAGCGATCAAAAGTCGCAGAAATGATGGCGACCGCGTCCGCCCATTGCGCCCCGGCGTGATCGACCTCCACCCCGGCGAGTGGCGCCAGGTGCAGGAGCAACAGCGCACAAGTCGCGCAAAGTCGGGTGATCGCACATCAAGTGAACGCAAACCGAGCCGACGACTATCAAAGAGTCGGGAAAAACAGAGTGGAGGCTGATCTGCTTGTCCGGCGGAAAGCCCTGTGTTAGCCACGCTGGCGAGCATTGCAGTCGCAACATGGAGCTGGAGAAGCCCCGATGACCACCCCAGGCAATGGCGGCCCGGCGCAAATCCCCGCAGGTCAGGTTCCGCCGCAGCTCAACGTTCTCGGCCAGTACATCAAGGACTTCTCATTCGAAAACCCGAATGCTCCGCGTTCCTTGACACCCAATCAGACGCAGCCGCAGATCCAAATTCAGATCAACGTCGGAGTTCAGCAACTCGCGCAAACCGATTACGAAGTCGCCCTCAAATTGGATGGAAAAGCGGAAACCTCGGGGACGGTGCTTTTTGTTTTCGATTTGACCTTTGCCGGCGTTTTTCGCGTTCAGAATGTGCCTCAAGAGACCCTTCAGCCGCTCATAATGATTGAATGTCCGCGGCTGCTATTTCCCTTCGCGCGCGAAATCGTAGCAACCGCGGTGCGCAACGGCGGTTTCCCGCCACTCCTGTTGGACCCGGTTGATTTCGTTTCCCTTTACCAGCAGCGTATGGCGCAGGCGCAAACGGGGCAGCCTACGCCGCCACCTGCGGCTGGATAGAAGTTGCGACCGCAGAGGAGGATGGGGCAGGGCGCATCTCAATTTCCTTCTGCGGTGAACTCATCAGCTGATAACGGGCGCTGTCTTCGCTCGGATCGTCTGCCAGATAATCCAGCCAGATGGCGCCGTCTCCAATATGGGCAGAGACGAATGCGTGATGCGCCTGCGCCTCATCCGATGACAGGCGAGCAACGAGCGGCGTGGGCCGGAGTCGAACAGGCGAAGGACTCCCAAGGATATTGCTGGTCGCAGCGCCTGTATTCACCAAAATAAGCTGAGCTTGCCGGGCGCCGATGAGGTCAAGGTAGACATCCGCAAGAATTTCCGCATCGAGAAGCGCGCCATGCTTGGTGCGACGCGAATTGTCGATCCCGTAACGCGCACAGAGATCATCGAGACGATTCGGGCCGGCCGGATGCTTTCGGCGCGCCAGCAACAACGTATCGACGAGACGCTCGCGCTCTAAAGGTTTTCTCCCCGCTCGTTCCAGTTCTGCGTTGAGAAAGCCGAGATCAAATCCCGCATTGTGAGCAATCAACGGAACGTCGACGACGAAGGCCAGGAGCTCGTCCGCTATGTCACCGAAATGCGGTTTGTCCTGAAGAAACTCGGTTGAGAGACCATGCACCGCAAAAGCCTCCGCGGGCATGTCACGTTCGGGATTAAGGTAGCGATGAAAGAGTCGCCCGGTGGGCATACGGTTGATAAGCTCGATGCAGCCGATCTCGACGAGACGATGACCCGCGTACGGGTCAAGGCCGGTCGTTTCCGTATCGAGCACAATCTCGCGCATCTCAGATGTCTATCGCCATTCTCGCTGGCAGCACAAAAATACCCGCGACTGTCTCCACACTGGCGGATGCTCCTTGTCCGCAACTCATCGCACCTGTGCCGAGCAAACGACCCGATCATAGTGCGAATCACTTGCGCCGCCTGGGCATTGTAGCAATTGCGTCGAGGATCGCACGCACCTGCGCGCGCGCCGCATCGAACCCGCGGGAAGTATCCACGACAAAATCAGCGCGGCGGCGTTTTTCAGCGTCGGGTATCTGCCGGGCAAGAATCGTCTCCATCTTATCCTTGGTCATGCCCGGTCGTGTAAGGACCCGGTCTTCCTGCAGCTCGGGTGGCGCCGAGACCACGACGATGGCGTCGACACGCGCCTCACTGCCGGTCTCGAACAACAACGGAATGTCGAGCACCGCGATCTTCTCGCCTTGCGCTTCGGCTTCTGCGAGCAGCCGTTCTTCGGCGGCACGTACTCTGGGATGAACGATCGCTTCAAGCTTCTTCAAGGCCGCGGCGTTATGCAGAACCATCGCGGCCAGCCTTCCGCGATCGACCTTGCCGCCCACCGTGGAGCCCGGAAAGGCCTGTTCAATCGCGGTCACGGCGTCCCCCTCATACAGCGCATGTACGGCGGCGTCGGCGTCGTGCACCGGTACGCCTTCGTCGGCGAAGAAACGCGCCGTCGTTGACTTTCCCATTCCGAGCGAACCGGTCAGGCCGATGACGAACATGCGCCAAGTAACGCCAGGTAACGTGTGTCGAGCACAGGTGGGAGCTGCAACTTAGTCCATCAACAAGCCTTCGCCGCGCAGGAATTGCAGCACCGGCAAGAGTGGAAGGCCGAGGATCACAAAATGGTTCCCATCGACGCGTTCGAAGAGGTGTATCCCGATTTTCTCCACCTGGTAACCTCCGACGCTGTCGGTGACAGCGATCCCCATGCAGTCAAGATACTTCTCCAGGAATGCTTCACTAAAATCTCGCATCGCAAGCCGCGCAACCTCGCGGTGCGCGAAAAGCAGGGCGCCGTCGCGGGCGATCGCCAGGGCCGTGTGCAGCTCATGCGTTCGATTCCGCAGTTGCATGAGTTGCTCTCGCGCACCAGCCCTGTCTGTTGGTTTTGAGAATTGCCGCCCCTCAGTAGCTAGGGTCTGGTCGGCTCCAAGGACGATCGCACCCGGTCGGCGGGCGGAAACTGCTAGAGCCTTTTCGCGTGCGAGCAGCTCCGCCGCACCCTCTGGTGTAACTATGCCGGTGCGTTCCTCGATCCGTCTTTCATCTATATTTGCCGGATTAACCTCATGGGGAATTCCCGCACGAAGCAGGATTTCGTGCCTGCTTTGGCTTTGGGAGGCCAGCACCAGCGGCGTCGCGTGAAGCCAAAGACTCACGGCTCAAAGGTCGGGTTGACGGCGGCGCTCAGCCAGCAAGCTCAGGACTTCCGCGGCCGTTTCTTCGATAGAGCGGCGCGTAACATCAATGCTCGGCCAGTTGTGACGAACACATAGTTTTCTTGAAAAGGCGACCTCCTCCGCAACCGATTTTCGATCGATGTACTGGGCATCGTCCTGATGCGCTTTCAGGCCGAGAAGCCGGTTTTGCCGGATCGCAACGATGCGCTCCGGACTGGCAAACAGCCCCACGACCAACGGCCGTGCCAGCTCTTCGACGTGACGCGACACCGGCATTCCAGGCACCAGAGGGACATTTCCAGTTTTCACCCCGCGGTTTGCAAGGTAAATCGAGGTCGGGGTTTTTGACGTACGCGACACACCAACGAGAACGACATCGGCCTCCTCCAAACCCTCGAGATGCTGGCCATCGTCATGCAACATGGTGTAGTTGAGCGCGTCGATGCGTTTGAAATATTCCGCGTTCAGCACGTGCTGCGCGCCAATCCGGTGCGAGGTCTCAGTGCCGAGGTAGGAGTGCAAAAGCTGCAGCACGGGTCCGAGAACGGACAAGCACGGCACGCCGAGCTTCTCGACAGTGGGTCTCAAGGCGCCGCATCAGATCATCGTCCAACAACGTGTACAGCACAATCCCAGGCGATTGCTCGATTTCCGCCAGCACGCGATCAAGCTGCTTCTGCGTTCGCACCAGCGGATAGACATGCTCCACCGGCAATACCTTCGTGTACTGCGCAGTTGCTGCCCGCGCGACCGTCGTAAGAGTCTCCGCCCGTTGCGTCAGACACTAGATGAAGATGGAAATAGCTGCCCGCCCGGTGCGCCATGGCGCAAAGAAGCTCAGCTCAACGAACCCGAAGCCGGTAGGCCTCACACCCCCGAATCAGCGGGGAGTTCTCACCTTGCGCGCACGGGCGAATCGGAAATGCAGGCAGACAACTCAATTTCATGGGGCTGTGCTCCAGCTGTGGATGCATGGGGAGAAGGCCACGACTTCCCAAGAACTGCAAGCCCTCGTCCAAAGAGCACCCTTGGCTTTCCACATAACACGGCTGGGGAACGGTATCCGCCGCACGCATGTCAAGAAGGTGGAGTTGTGGATTTGCTGTGGACCGAGTGCGCAACCACCACTTCCGGCCATTGGCATATGGTCGTTTCCAACGCGTCCGGCTTTCACGACCATTGCTCACCGGTAAAGTGTGATTCATGGCATCATAGGCATAATGTGTGGACACCCAGGCATGAGTCCAATCAACAGCCAAGAAGCTACAGTAAAAGAGTTTATTCAATTTTGTTTTGAAGAAACGACAGCGGTGTGTTCAATGGCCAAAGTGAACAGCAGACCCTGTACATCTGCCATGAGCGCATCTCATTGTAACTAAGGACAGCGCCGGCTGATGTACGAATGGGTGAAGGCGTTTCACATCATCGCCGTGATCGCCTGGATGGCGGGCATGCTCTATCTGCCGCGTCTGTTCGTGTACCACTGTGATGCAGAGCCAGGCAGCCGCCAGTCCGAGACATTCAAGATGATGGAACAGAGACTGCTGAAGGCGATCATGAACCCATCGATCATCGCAACGTGGGTATTAGGCATATGGCTGCTTTGGAGCGGCGGCTGGTTTGCTGCCGGCTGGATGGATACGAAAATTGTGCTGGTTCTCGTGCTTTCCGGATTGCACGGATTTCTGGTCCGTCGGGTACGCGACTTTGCCTATGATCGAAACCGCCACTCCGGCAAATTTTATCGGATTATCAATGAGGTGCCTACTGTTCTCATGATCGGTATAGTGATCCTAGCGGTGGTAAAGCCATTCTGATGCCACACAAGGCAATTGGACCCGTGAACTCAATCCTGCACAGCTTAAAGCTGGCGACATGCTGAGAACCACTTGCACAAGGAGGCGTATTCTCTTATGTTATCGGCGTTATCTCCCCTAAGCAGGCAGATGCATCTAGTACCGGTCCGGAATGGGGCTGGCCGTTGCATCGGGTCCTAACCCCCTCCGATTAAGACCTGCGATCCTTCCCTTTCTTTCCAGACGATCGGCCTTTTTTCCCTCCCCGATCTCCTCCATAGGACTACCCCCGCATGCGGGAAATGAAACTCCAGGACCTCAAGACTAAAACTCCGGGTGAGCTTGTCTCGTTTGCCGAGGAGCTCGAGGTCGAAAATGCCAGCACCATGCGCAAGCAGGAGCTGATGTTCGGAATTCTCAAACAGCTGTCAATGCGCGAGACCGACATTGTCGGCGAAGGCGTCGTCGAAGTTCTTTCGGACGGGTTCGGATTTCTCCGTTCGCCCGAGGCGAACTACCTGCCCGGTCCCGACGACATCTATGTATCTCCTTCTCAGATTCGGCGTTTTGGCTTGCGCACGGGTGACACCATCGATGGTCATATCCGCTCGCCGAAGGAGGGCGAGCGCTACTTTGCGTTGCTCAAGGTCAACACGATTAATTTCGAGGACCCGGACAAGGCGCGCCACAAGGTGAATTTCGACAATCTCACGCCGCTTTATCCCGATGAGCGGCTGAGAATGGAGCACGAGGATCCGACAAAGAAAGACCTCTCGCCTCGCGTCATCGACATTGTCGCACCGATAGGCAAGGGGCAACGTGCGCTTATCGTGTCACCGCCGCGTACAGGTAAGACGGTTCTGTTGCAGAACATTGCGCACGCCATCACCGCCAATCATCCCGAATGTTATCTGATCGTGCTTCTCATCGACGAGCGGCCCGAGGAAGTCACTGACATGCAGCGCTCGGTGAAGGGCGAAGTTGTGTCATCGACATTCGATGAACCGGCGACACGTCACGTCCAGGTTGCTGAGATGGTGATCGAGAAGGCCAAGCGCCTGGTCGAGCACAGCCGGGACGTTGTCATCCTGCTTGATTCCATCACACGGCTTGGTCGCGCCTACAATACGGTCGTGCCTTCATCGGGCAAAGTGTTGACGGGCGGCGTCGATGCCAATGCCCTGCAGCGGCCGAAGCAATTCTTCGGCGCCGCGCGCAATATTGAGGAAGGTGGCTCTCTCACCATCATTGCGACGGCTTTGATCGATACCGGGAGCCGCATGGATGAGGTGATTTTCGAAGAGTTCAAGGGAACCGGCAATTCGGAGATCATTCTCGATCGCAAGGTGGCCGACAAGCGCACCTTCCCTGCGATGGACATAACGCGCTCCGGCACGCGCAAGGAGGAGTTGCTGGTCGCTCCCGATCAGCTCAAGAAAATGTACATTCTGCGCCGAATCCTCAACCCAATGGGCACGATGGACGCTATCGACTTCCTGCTCGATAAGCTGCGCAATACCAAGAGCAATGCCGACTTCTTTGAATCAATGAATGCCTAAAAGGCGTGGCGTGGTGACGTGAAGAGAAACTAACGACGCATCGCTGCAATCGTCTCGGTGATGGCGTGCGGTTGTGTCACCGGCAAGGAACAACTCTCGCCGACGCAAATAAAGGCAGCGCTCTCCGCGGCACCCTCTAGCTTTTCCTTGACCTTCTCCCGAGCGCGCTGTAGCAGCCTCGGTGTCTCGCCGGCACGCACAACGACGCGATCGAGGTAGGGGACGCCAAGTGCGGCGGCGACGAGCTCGTTCGCCTGCGCGTCATTTCCGGTCACGATGATTTGCGCGGTGCGCAGACGCAGATCGAGCGCATTCAACAGTGCGATATGAGCAAACAAATTGTCATGCGCGCGTGATAGCACCCCGTCGAACAGGCGGTCGGCCTGCGCGCGCCAGGCATCGTTACCTGTGCAGACCGCAAGTCGAATGAGGTTTTGTGCAGCAATGGCGTTCGGGTTGGGAGTGGCATCGTCGCTGGTCGAGCTCGGGCGCACCACCAGATCCTGGGCGTCCTCTGCGGAAAGAAAGTATCCGCCGGTTTCCGGGTTGGCGTATTGGGCGTCCAACGCCTCTTGCCAGGATAGCGCCTTAGCGAGAAGGCCGTGATCGCCGGTCGCTTCATGCAATGCCAGCGCCGCTGCAACCATTGCAGCATGATCAGAGGCGAGACCAGGAAACAGAAGCTTTCCATCCCGCCAGGAGTGACCCAGGCGCTCACCAGACCCGGTTTGCCGCGTCATCCTTGACGTGATGAAGGAGAACGCGCGCGCTGCCATTGAGACCCAGGCGGGCTGCGCAAGCATAACGCCCGCATTAGCCAGCGCGCCAATCATCAAACCATTCCAGTCGGCGAGCACCTTATCGTCGAGACCCGGGCGCACGCGATTTTCACGAATTTTGAAGAGCGCTGCACGCAGGCGCCGAAGCCTCGGCTCATCTGTGTTGTTGCGCGGAGCGTGCTTAAGCCGGTTTAAGATATTTTGGCCTTCGAAATTACCTTTCGGCGTGACATCGTAGTGCGTAGCAAAAAACTCAGCGTTTTCCTGACCGAGGACGTCGGTGATCTCATCTCGCGACCACACATAGAATTTTCCCTCCTCGCCTTCGGAATCCGCATCAAGCGAGGCGCAAAATGCTCCTTCTGGTGTCGTCATTTCGCGGGCGAGCCAGGCAACTGTCTCCTCTGCGCGGGCAGCAAACAAATCACCGCCCGATCGCGCTTGCGCCAGCGCAAGGAGCTCGAGAATCAGCGCGTTGTCGTAGAGCATCTTCTCAAAGTGCGGCACCAGCCAGCGCTCGTCCACGGAGTAGCGAGAAAAGCCGCCGCCGAGATGGTCGTAGATGCCGCCCTCGCACATCCGAGCCAGGGTCAATTCGACGAGGTCGAAATAGCGCTGGTCATTCAAGCGCAGGCCGGCACGCCAGAGGAGCTCGAGCATCATGGGCTGAGGAAATTTCGGAGCGCCGCGCATGCCACCATGCACAGGATCGATCAGCCCGGCGATTTGATTGGCTGCCCGATCGAGCTCGGGCCTGCCGATCGCGATGCGGTCTTGGGAGCGCGCGCTCTCGCCGAGGCGAGCCATCAGGGCGCGGCAATTCTGCTCGACGCTCTGCGGTTGATGCCGGAATACCTGCTCGACTTCGCGCAAGACTTCGACGAATGCCGGTTTGCCGTAGCGTGAGGTCTTTGGAAAATATGTGCCTCCCCAGAACGGCTCAGCATTTGGCGTGAGAAACATGGTGAGCGGCCAGCCGCCGTGCTCCCCAAGGTGGTGCAGCGCCGCCATGTAGATCTGATCGATGTCGGGGCGTTCCTCGCGATCGACTTTGATGTTCACGAAGAGTTGGTTCATGACTTGGGCGGTGGCTTCGTCCTCGAAACTCTCGTGCGCCATGACGTGGCACCAGTGGCATGCGGCATAGCCGACGGACAGAAGGATCGGCTTGTTCGCTTTCTTCGCTTCTGTAAGCGCCGCCGTGCCCCACGGCCACCAGTCCACTGGGTTGTGCTTATGCTGGAGAAGATATGGGCTCGTCTCGCCGGCGAGACGGTTTTGCCGCGACGAAGGTGCTACGGAGAGCTTCGACATGGATGCTGAATTCTCCTCCGCTCCATTTGGTTCAGATAATACAGCCCGGCTGAGGAAATGCCGCCTTCAACTTTGCTTCAGGAGCGACCTTGGCAACCTTGGCGAGCGATCCACGGCGCGAATGTTCGAGTTGATCGAGAGCGCTCGGCGTGGTCAGACATGAACGAGTCGGACTTGCGTTCATGAATGGTTAACCATACTGACACAATTTTTGCCCTATCGTCCGGTCGCCCGCCAGCAGCCATTGCGGTGGTGCGCGTCTCCGGTCCGGCGGCAGGAGGCGCGTTGCAGGCTCTGACCGGGCGATTGCCGCGCCCTCGGCTGGCGACATTTGCCCGACTTCGCGATCCGGAATGCGGGGATGTCATCGACGAGGCGCTCGCGCTCTGGTTCCCCGGCCCCCACAGTGAGACGGGTGAGGACGTCGCGGAGCTCCAGATCCACGGCGGCCGGGCCGTGATCACCGCCACGCTCGCCGTCTTATCGAGGCTTCCGGGTCTGCGTCAGGCCGAGGCCGGCGAGTTCACGCGCCGCGCCTTCGAGAATGGACGCATGGATTTGCCCGCAGTCGAAGGATTGGCGGACTTGGTCGCGGCGGAGACGGAGGCGCAACGCCGCCAAGCTCTGCAGCACCTCCAGGGGCTCCTTGGGCAACGGGCTGAGACTTGGCGGTCACGTCTGGTCGAAGCACTTGCCGTGGTCGAGGCAGGTATCGATTTTTCCGACGAGGACGACGTCCCGAAGGAGGCGACGGCACAGGCGCTTGCAATCGTGCGGCCCCTTCTGGATGAGATCACCCGCGCCTGCGCCAGCCCGGGTGAGCGGTTACGTGATGGGCTGCGTGTCGTCATCGCGGGTCCTCCCAATGCCGGAAAATCAACGTTGTTCAATCGGCTCGCCCGGCGCGAGGCGGCCATTGTGTCTCCTTATCCAGGCACCACCCGCGATGTGCTCGAGGTTCATCTTGATCTGGGAGGTTATCCGGTGACGGTGCTCGATACGGCGGGGCTGCGGCGAACGGAGGACCCGGTCGAGCGCGAAGGAGTGCGCCGAGCGACCGAGCACACGGCTGCGGCGAACCTTGTGCTCTGGATGACGGACGCTTCGGGAGGAATCCCTCCGGAGGACAAGTCGTGCAACTGTCCAGCGTTGGACCTCCCCACAGGGGTCCACTTATGGCAAGTGCTCAACAAGGTCGATCTTTTGCCCGAAGAAACACGGCGGCGATTGCGTGGACGAACAAATGAACGCCTGTTCGCGGTATCCGGCGCGACTGGCGAGGGCATCGACAAGCTCATGACGGCCATCCGAAATTTCTGTGACGAGTTTTTCCCACCCGAGGCAGCCTTGGTCACGCGCGAGCGTCAGCGGCGGAATCTCCGTGAAGCTGCGGAGGCGCTGCGCTGCGCCAGCGAGGTGGACGGCAAAGGACGGGAGGAACTCGTCGCCGAGCATCTTCGTCTCGCGACGCGCGCCCTCGGTAAGCTTTTGGGTCGCGTCAACGTCGAGGACGTCCTCGACGTCGTGTTTCGCGATTTCTGCGTTGGGAAATGACAGAATGAACGCGACGTAAGTCTTTTCTCACGACTGACGCCGCCCTGAACCGTGCTTGACTGTTTCACGTGAAACATACCGAGAAAATGGACGCAGGGTTCCGCGTCCGCTAGAAGCTGCGGCGCGAGGGAGAGCGGGCATGCCGGAGCGGTTCGACGTGGTCGTGGTGGGCGGCGGCCACGCAGGGTGCGAAGCCGCTGCGGCTGCGGCGCGCATGGGGGCGATCACCGCGCTGGTGACGCACCGTTTGTCGACGATCGGGGCAATGTCCTGCAACCCTGCAATCGGTGGCCTGGGCAAAGGTCACCTTGTGCGCGAAGTCGATGCGCTCGATGGCCTCATGGGGCGCGTGGCCGATAGCGCCGGCATCCAATTCCGGCTGCTCAATCGGCGAAAGGGACCGGCAGTGCGCGGACCGCGTGCCCAGTCAGACCGGAAGCTTTACGCTGCGGCCATGCAACAAGCGCTTCGGGAGACCCGGAAGCTCACGCTGGTGCAAGCGGAAGTCAACAATCTCACTTTTCAAGCCGGGTTGATCACTGGGGTCGAACTTTGGGACGGGCGCAAGCTGCGGGCGGGAGCGATTGTCATCACCACTGGGACCTTTCTGCGGGGCCTGATCCATATCGGCGAGCGACAGATACCGGCGGGGCGGGTGGGCGAGGAGCCGTGCACGGGGATGGCCGCTACGCTTGAAGGGCTGGGTTTCGCGCTCGGACGCCTCAAGACCGGAACGCCGCCTCGCCTCGATGGCCGGACTATCGAGTGGGCGGCAGTGGAGATGCAGCCGGGCGACGATCCACCAGAGCCGTTCTCGGCGCTGACCGAGGGGGTGTCAAATCCCCAGGTGCAGTGCGGGATGACTCGCACGAGCGCGGCGACGCATCGGCTTGTCCGGGACAACGTTCACCGGTCGCCGATGTATTCGGGCCAGATTGCCAGTCGGGGGCCGCGCTATTGTCCATCGATCGAGGACAAGATCGTGCGGTTTGGCGACCGGGATGGCCACCAGATATTCCTGGAGCCGGAGGGCCTCGACGACCCGACAGTATATCCTAACGGCATCTCCACTTCCTTGCCGGAAGAGGTCCAGCGTGCCCTGGTCGCTTCCATCCCCGGCCTCGAACGGGCGCGCCTGATACGGCCAGGCTATGCCATCGAATACGACCACGTGGATGCGCGCGAGCTCACGGCCAGCCTGGAGAGCAAGCGCGTGCCTGGGCTCTTCCTCGCCGGCCAGATCAATGGCACCACAGGGTATGAGGAAGCTGCCGCACAGGGCATGGTTGCTGGCCTGAATGCCGCGTCGCGGGCAAGCGGGGGAGGCGAGATTACGTTCGACCGCGCCGAAGGATATCTCGCTGTAATGATCGATGATCTCGTCACACGAGGTGTTACCGAGCCCTACAGAATGTTCACCTCGCGCGCCGAATATCGGCTGACCCTGCGGGCCGACAATGCGGATCAGCGGCTCACCAACCGAGGAATATTGATTGGCTGCGTCGGAGCCTGGCGCAGCCGCAAGCATACGGAGAAGATGGCGGCGCTCGCATCGGCACGCGAGCTCGCCCGTTCCTTGTCAATTACTCCGAACGAGGCGCAACGCCACGGCCTCACCCTCAATCAGGATGGGCAGAGGCGAACTGCGTTTGATCTTCTCTCCTATCCGGAAATCGGAGTGTCGCGGCTTGCAGGAATTTGGCCCCACCTTGGTGATTTGCCCCCCAAGATAGCCGAGCAGATCGAGATCGACGCCAAGTACGAAGTTTATCTTTCGCGTCAGGCAGCGGACATCGCGGCCTACCGCCGGGACGAGACTCTCGATTTGCCGATCGACCTCGACTACGGGCAATTGCGCGGGCTTTCCAACGAAGTTAGGCAGAAGCTTGAGTCCGCGCGACCCCGAACCATCGGTCAAGCCGGGCGCATCGACGGTGTTACACCGGCCGCGCTGACGCTCCTGTTGGCCCACCGCAAGCGCGCAGGCCGCCCAAAAAAATCCGCAACACATGCTCGCTGATGCGCGTCACACCGCTGGCGCTTCGGTTGACGCTAGCAGTCTGGCCGCGGATCGCGCGAGGGCGCTGGAGCTCGTTACCGTTTCACGTGAAACAGCCGAGCGCCTGGACGAATTCGTTGCGCTCTTGCTTGAATGGCAGCGCAGGATCAACCTTGTGGCGCCTTCCACGCTTCCGCAGGTATGGACCCGACACATTGCGGATTCGCTGCAGCTCCTGACCTTGGCGTCGTCCGCCCGGACGTGGATCGACGTTGGTTCCGGCGCCGGGTTTCCAGGGATGGTCATTGCATGCGCTCTGGCGCACCTGCCAGGCGCTCGCGTGGATCTTGTGGAAAGTAACAGAAAGAAGGCGACCTTCCTGGAGGCTGTCCAGCGCGCCATCGGGTGTCCGGCGGCCGTGCATCCGGAGCGGGTGGAACAATTCGCGGCGAGTTTTGCAGGTCGTGCGGACGTGATCTGCGCTCGCGCGGTCGCTCCCCTTAACGAATTGTTAACCTTAACTTATCCTCTCCTCAATAAAACCGGCGCGGTAGCCTTGTTTCCGAAGGGGCAAAATGCCGATCGGGAGCTGCGGGAGGCCTCGGACCGATGGCAAATGTATGCCACCCTGGTACCAAGCCGCACTGACCGGGCCGGCCGCATCATGGTGATCCGGGGTCTGTCCCGGCGATCAAACAAGTCCTAGAATTCCTGGCGATTCGCCTAGTGTCCGGATTCCGAAGTCCGCCAGTGCTTGCGGCCGCCTCTGGTGCGAACTTCGGAATCGGGACACTGGGCAACTCTAGGGTTCTGGTGCGGGTTTGAATTTGAAGTTCCTACACGAGCTTGCGACAACAAATGATAGGAACTTCAAGTTCACCGCACTGGTGCGACACAGCCTTGCGGATGCGGCAATGAACGAGACTGCGGAATCCGCGTCAGATCCGGTAATTAATGTCGATCCGTCGTCCCGGATTCCAAATCCTTCGCCACCGCGGGTCCTCGCCATCGCAAACCAAAAGGGGGGAGTCGGCAAGACGACCACCGCGATCAATCTCGGCACCGCACTCGCAGCAATCGGCGAGCAGGTGCTGATCATCGATCTCGATCCGCAGGGCAACGCTTCGACAGGCCTTGGCATCGGCCGTCGCGATAGGCGTCATTCGACCTATGATGTGCTGATAGGGGCAGCAAGGCTTCGAGATGCGATCATGCCAACTGCAGTCCCACGGCTGTTCATTGCGCCCTCTACTCTCGATCTCTCGGGTCTTGAACTTGAAGTGAGCCACGAGCGTGATCGCGCGCTTCGTTTGCGCAACGCGTTGGTCCCTCTGCGGGGCGCTCCGCCCTCGACCAATGAGCTTAGCTATGTGTTGGTCAACTGTCCGCCCTCGCTCAACCTCCTCACGGTCAATGCAATGGCGGCGGCGGATGCCATACTCGTTCCGCTGCAATGCGAGTTCTTTGCACTCGAAGGACTATCGCAGTTGCTGCAAACCGTGAAAAGCGTGAAGTCTGCGCTCAATTCCGCGCTCGTCATCCACGGGATCGTGCTCACCATGCATGATGCCCGCAACAATCTTTCCAACCAAGTCGTCGCAGACGTGCGCGCGAACAGCACAGAGAAAGTCTACACAACAATTATTCCGCGCAATGTTCGCATTTCGGAGGCGCCTTCATATGGCAAGCCGGTTCTCGTTTACGACCTCAAGTGCGTCGGCAGCGAAGCTTATCTGCGGCTCGCGACCGAGATCATCCAACGCGAGAAGGAATTGATCGCAAACTCGGCACCAGCTGGCGCGACCGGTGCCGCGCCTTTGGCTGCCGCAGGAAGTCCGACATAGGCCGGTGCCGCGCCTCGTTCGATCGCTGTTCAGAGTATAACCGACGAAGCCGGCGCCGTGAGCGGGTCCGGAGATACCATGGCAGAAGACAGTCGATCACGACTCGGGCGCGGCCTTGCCGCCCTCATGGGCGATGTCGGCGCGGAAACAAGTAGCGGAGAAGTGGCGCGCCATCCGCGTCGTATTCCGATCGAGCATCTCAGGCCGAACCCGCGCAATCCTCGCCGCAGCTTCGCGGAAGCCGATCTTGACGGACTTGCAGCATCAATCAAGGAACGTGGTGTGATCCAGCCGGTGGTCGTGCGTTCCGTCGACGGAGCGAAGGATTCCTACGAGATCATCGCCGGCGAGCGCCGCTGGCGCGCGGCGCAGCGCGCCGGCCTGCACGAGATTCCGATTGTCTCGCTGGAGGCAAGCGACAGTCAGGCGCTTGAGCTCGCCATCATCGAGAACGTGCAGCGCACCGACCTCAATCCTCTTGAGGAGGCGGGTGGCTACCAAGTGCTGGTTGCGGAGTATGGTCACAGTCACGATGAAATCGCCACCATGGTGGGCAAGAGCCGCAGTCACGTAAGCAATACCATGCGGCTGTTGAGGCTGCCGGAAGTGGTGAAAACCTATATCAAGGCTGGCCAAATCTCGGCCGGCGCGGCACGCATGCTGATTGGCGCGTCCGACCCGGAAGCCATGGCACGCGAGATCGTCGATCGCGGCCTCAACGTGCGCCAGGTGGAAGCGATGGCCAAGGCGCGCGCCGGCGCGACAGGGCGGGCCAGCGGCAGCAAAACGCCTGTAAAGAGCGCCGACACCACCGCTCTCGAGCGTAGACTGTCGGATGCGCTTGGCCTCACGGTGACGCTCGCTGAGCGCGCAAACGGGGGAGGTGTGCTGGAGATTCACTATCGCACGTTCGATCAGCTTGATGACGTGGTGCGAAGATTGCAGAACGAATGATAGACGATGATTTCATCCATAGCCCGCATGAGCGCAGCGACATGCGGGTTGGAAGGCCGCGGAACCCGGATTTCGCTATCGCTCACCCGGGCTGCAATTTCCTACGAGCTCTTTCGAGCCGCGACAGCAACTGAGAGCAGGGCGCGCTGGGTGATCACGCCGGCGAGCGTGGATTGTCGCCGCGTTTGGAGTGCGGCATCGGCGAGCTGCGCCATTGTGCGCGCCAGGCGCGCCGACGTCCAGCACTTGAGCGCAGTCTCGATCGCGCTCTTGCGCGCAAAGCGAAGGAAAGGTGCAACGCCCTCGACAGCGGCCGTGGCCGTAGCGCCGTTCTCGATCGCAAGCCTGCCCTTGTGCAGTTGCGCGACGTGGCGGAGCGCCGCCGAGATGATGGTGCCCGGAGATGTTGCTGCGGTGCGCGTTTTTGTGAATTGATGCTCTAGCTCGTCGGAGCGGCCGGCGAAAGCCGCGTCGATAATGTCATCGAGCGCTAGTGCAGAAGCATCAGCGACCACCGCGATCACGTCTTCCACCTCCGCTCTTCCCGTGCCTCGAGCAAAGAGTGCGAGCTTGCGCAGCTCGTGACGAGAAGCAAGGCGGTCGCCGCCGAGCAACGGCAACAGCGTCGCGCGCGCTTCGCTTGAAATGGAAATTCCGTTGTCGCGCATCTCCTCATCGATGAGGCGCAACAGGTCCTCTTTTTTGTCCGGATAGCAAGGCAGGGTTACTGCGTTTCTCGCGCGCTCGCAGATGGCGCGCACCGGCGCATTCGGGCGCAACTCCCCCGCCTCGATCACCACGCGACAATCTGGCGAGGTAGATGCGATGAGCGCTTCCACGGCTGGAGCAAGATTGCGTGCTCCGGCTTTCACCCAGACCGCGCGCCGGCCCCCGAACAGTGGAACTGTGTTTGCCTCCTCGACGAGACGCAGAGGTGCGGCCGCAACCTCGTCCCCCTCAAGCCGTGCCAATTGAAACGGATCGCGCGGATCGTCGACGGAGCAACGGACGAGTGCCTCCGCGCGCTCGTGCACCAGTCCTGCGTCGGGACCGTAGACAAGCACGATAGGACGCGCGGGATCAGGGCGCGCCAGAAACTTTTCAACATCCGCTGCCTTGACCGCAACCATGACTGCGAAGCTCTATTGCGCATCTCGCGCTGATGTAATTATAAGTCAATCTTCAGCCGAGCAGAAATGCGTTGTCATGCGCCGCGGGTGGAGCTCGTTGGCTTCAACGAGGGTCACTGGAGCATCCGCTTTCGCGGATGATGACCGCTCGAAATGATGCGCAACCGTCGCTTCGGAAACCACCTTAGGTGCCGGCGATGAAATAGGAGGTGAGCCGCGCGCGGATGTTCTCGGCGATGACCTTTGCCGCCCGGCTCTCGGCGTCGCGCAACCCGCGCAATCGAGCGTACCGCTGCTGCTGGCCGGGGATATCGTAGGAGACACGGGAAAAGGTCTGTCCAGTCACGACGACCTTGTTGGTCGCGATCTCGGTCAACGAATAGGTCGCGGTTAGGCCATAGTTCTCGATGTCGGGTCGCGACGTATTGATGTCAACGATAACCGACGAGCGCGTCGAGCTGATCGCGATCTTGAGGCGATGCACCGGCGGGGCTTCCGTCCCGCCGCCGGTGAGATCGAAGAGAAGCGCGTTGCGGATCTCAACAGCGAGGCGCGCCTCGTCGCTCCCTTTGGGAGCGTCGATCTGGAGCACATTCACAGCGCTCAGCTGGTCGCGCAGAACCGGGCTGCCGTTCGGGGAGAATTCCCCATAGAGCGGCTGGAAGCACCCGGCCAGCAGCCCGCCGGTCGCTACGATCAATATCGCGCGCGCCATGCGGCCAAACCGATGCTCAAGCGACCACATTGACGATCCTCTGCGGCACCACGATCACCTTCTTTGGCGGCTTGCCTGCAAGCGCGCGCTTTACCCAGTCCAGCGCCAGGACGGCAGTCTCGACTTCAGAATTGGGCGCATTTCTGGCGACTGTGACATCACCGCGCTTCTTGCCATTGATTTGGATCGGAAGTGTGATGCTGTCCTCGACCAGGAGGTTCGTTTCGAGCTCCGGCCACGGCTCGCAGGCGACAAGCGTCTTGTGCCCCAGCGCGTGCCAGCATTCCTCCGCAAGATGCGGCATCATGGGGTGGAAAAGCCGCACCAGGATGTCGATCGCCTCACGGGCAGCCCAGCGGTAGTCGGCTGTCGGCTCGGTTTCCACCTCCGCCAGCGAGGCCTGGAAGGAGTTCGCAAATTCGTAGATGTGGGCGATCGCCACATTGAAGCGCAGCTTTTCTACGTCCTCTGACACGCGCGCCAGAGCCCGGTGGGCGACCTTGCGCAGCGCGAGGCTACCGGGGGTAAAGTGCAACGGCCGCGGAACGTCGATGGCCGCAGCAACAGCCGCGACTTCGTGCACAAGGCGCCACAGCCGCTGCACGAACCGCCAGGCCCCTTGAACGCCCTCTTCGGTCCAGATCACGTCGCGATCGGGCGGGAAGTCCGAAAGCATGAACCAGCGAGCCGTGTCGGCGCCATAGGCCGAAATGATATCGTCCGGATCCACGGTGTTGCGCTTCGACTTCGACATCTTCTCAATCGAGCCGATCTCAACCGCCTCTCCGGTGGAAATGAGCTTCGCGCGACGCTCCTTGCCTGTGCCCTCGACCTTGACCTCGGCTGGCACCGCCCATTCGCCGCTCGCCGTCTTGTAGGTCTCGTGGACCACCATGCCCTGGGTAAAGAGGCCGGCGAAGGGTTCATCGAGCCCGGCATGGCCTGTTGCCTTCATGGCGCGCGTGAAGAAACGGCTATAGAGGAGATGCAGTATCGCATGCTCAATGCCGCCGATGTATTGATCGACCGGCAGCCAGCGATCGACCTCCCTGCGATCGGTCGGCGCGCTTGCAATCCACGGGTCGGTGAAGCGGGCAAAATACCAGGACGAGTCGACGAACGTGTCCATGGTGTCGGTTTCGCGCCGGGCCGCGCTCCCGCAGATCGGGCAAGCGACATTCTTCCACGTTGGATGGCGGTCGAGCGGATTGCCCGGCCGATCGAACTCCACATCGTCGGGAAGCAGCACCGGGAGATCGGAATCTCTCACCGGAACGATCCCGCAGGCGTTGCAGTGGATAACCGGGATCGGACATCCCCAATAACGCTGACGCGAAATGCCCCAGTCGCGCAGCCGGAAATTGACTTGGCGCGTGCCCACCGGGCGATTGCCGCGCGACTGCAATTCCAATTGCTTCGCCACCTCCTCTTTCGCCTGCTCCACGGTCATCCCGTCGAGGAACTGCGAGTTGATGAGGGAGCCCTCGCCGTCATAGGCGACGTCAGTAATGACAAAAGTTGCCGGATCCTGCCCCGGCGGGCAGACAACCGGCGTATTGCCGAGTCCGTATTCGTTGGCAAAGTCCAGATCGCGCTGATCGTGCGCCGGACAGCCAAAGATCGCGCCGGTGCCGTAGTCCATGAGGATGAAGTTGGCGACATAGATCGGAAGCTTCCAATCCGGATCGAACGGGTGGACGGCCTTGATGCCGGTGTCGAAACCCCTCTTTTCCGCCGTTTCGAGGAGCTCCTGCGCGGTGCCGAGGCGCTTGCATTCCGTGATGAACCGCTCCAGCGCCGGTTCCTTGGCCGCCGCCGCCAAGGCAAGCGGATGATCCGCAGATACCGCCATGAACTTTGCACCGAAGAGCGTGTCGTGTCGCGTGGTGAACACGTCGAGCTCGTCCTCGCCGTCCGGTGTCGTTGCAGGATCGAGCGCGAAGCGGATGTGCAGCCCCTCCGAGCGCCCGATCCAATTGCGCTGCATAAGGCGCACCTTTTCCGGCCAGCGCTCAAGAGAATCCAGCGCAGCCAGCAAATCCTCGGAATATTTGGTGATCGCGAAATACCATTGCGGCATCTCGCGCTGCTCTACCAATGCACCGGAGCGCCAGCCGCGGCCGTCGATCACCTGCTCATTGGCAAGCACGGTTTGTTCGATTGGATCCCAGTTCACTTTCCCGAGCTTGCGTTCGGCCAGACCGGCGCGCAGAAAGTCGAGAAACATCTTCTGCTGGTGCTTGTAGTATTGCGGGTCGCAAGTCGCGATCTCGCGGCTCCAATCCAGCGAAAGTCCCATCGATTTAAGCTGCGCCTTCATCGCCGCGATGTTTTGATAGGTCCAGGCCTTGGGATGGACCTTGCGCTCCATGGCGGCGTTCTCCGCCGGCATTCCGAAGGCGTCCCACCCCATGGGATGCAGCACGTTGCAGCCGGTTGCGCGCTTGAACCGCGCCACAACATCACCCATGGCGTAGTTGCGTACGTGCCCCATGTGGATGCGCCCGGAAGGGTAGGGGAACATTTCCAGGACGTAGTACTTCGCCCGCGGATCGTCGTTGCGCGTGACGAAGATGCCCTGCTCCTCCCACACCTTTTGCCAGCGGGACTCGGCCTCGCGGGCATTGTAACGCTCGATGCTCATACGCCGTCTGCTCGGGAATTCTTTTGCCTGCCAGATATTTACCACCGCACTAGGGCAGGAAGCGGGCATGGGTCAACACAGCATCGAATGGGCGTGCGCACGATGACAAGCGCCCTCAGCGGAGTCGCCCAGACCTTCCGGCAGGATTATCTTGGATTCGAAAGCAAGGAGCGGAGTGCTTGCGCCTGCGACTTCCATAGATTGCGTATCAGGAGACCGGCCCCGAAGGTTCCGGTCGATTGCTGGAGAATCACCATGCCCATATCGGCAATGCCCGAAATAGCTAACGGCAAAGCACCGCGCCCGAAGTTCGGAAATGACCTGGAGCGCTGGCAGGCGGTGCGCGCGCGCGATCCCGCGGCGGACGGAGCGTTCTATTACGCCGTGCAGACCACGGGAGTCTATTGCCGGCCGACGTGCCCATCGCGGCGACCGCGGCGGGAGAATGCGTCCTTTTATGACAGCTGCGCCGCTGCCGAGCACGCCGGATTTCGAGCCTGCCGGCGCTGCCGGCCGAACGAACCCACGCTTGCCGAACGTCAGGGGATTGTCGTGCGCGAGGCATGCCGCGTGATCGAAGCTGCACAGGCGGACGCCCAGGGAATGCCGAGCCTCGACGTGCTGGCCCGGGGCGCCGGGATGAGCCGCTTTCATTTTCACCGGGTGTTCAAGGCTCTCACCGGCGTTACTCCAAAAGGCTATGCCGACGCACACCGGGCGCGGAGTGTGCGCGTCGCGCTCGCGGCCAAGGAAACCGTCACGAATGCTGTCTACAGCGCCGGGTTCAACTCCAGCGGCCGGTTCTATGCCGCGTCTTCCCAGTTGCTAGGGATGACACCGAGCCAAATGCGTGCGGGAGGCAAAGACATGACCATTCGTTTTGCGGTCGGTGAGTGCTCGCTGGGCACCGTCCTGGTTGCAGCCACGGACAAAGGGGTGTGCGCCATCGAGCTTGGGGACAAACCGGAGGAGCTGGTTCGCGAGCTGCAGGATCGATTTCCCCAGGCGGAGCTCATCGGTGCCGATCACAGGTTTGAGCAGTGGGTGGCCAAGGTCGTCGGCTTTGTTGAGACACCGGCGCGCGGGTTTGATCTTCCGCTCGACGTCCGCGGTACCGCGTTCCAGCGGCGGGTCTGGAAGGCCATCAGCGGCATCCCCGCGGGTGGGACCGCAAGCTACACCGACATCGCCAAGCGCATCGGAGCACCGAAGGCAGTGCGAGCAGTGGCGCAGGCGTGCGCCTCGAATGCGATTGCCATCGCCATTCCCTGCCACCGCGTCGTGCGCTCGGATGGGTCCATCTCGGGCTACCGCTGGGGCGTGGCGCGCAAACGCGAGCTGCTCGCACGCGAGCGCGCGTCATGATCACGGCCTCCTCGCGGCAGCGCGAGTTGCGGCTCGCGCGTGAAGCGCAACCAGCCGTGGCCGCGCGCATCGCCGCCCTCGATTGGGCTCGCATTGCGACGGACCTCGACGCGCACGGCTGGGCCACGACCGGCGCGCTGCTCGGCCGCGAGGAATGTGCTGCGCTTGCGCAAAGCTACGCTTCAGACGCGCTCTTTCGCAGCCGCGTGATCATGGCGCGTCACGGCTTTGGACGCGGCGAATACAAATACTTTGCCTATCCGTTGCCTGAGCTTGTCGCGGCGCTTCGCGATGCGTTCTATCCGCGGCTGTCGGGCATCGCGAACCGCTGGAACGATCTGATGGGGGTCGCGGTACGTTATCCCCACGAGCACACAAGCTATCTCGCGCAATGCCATGCCGTCGGCCAGAACCGGCCGACACCGCTTCTCCTGCAATACACCTGCGGCGATTACAATTGCCTGCACCAGGACATCTATGGCGAGCTCGTCTTCCCGCTGCAGGTGACATTCCTGCTTTCGTGCCCCGCCCATGATTTCACCGGCGGCGACTTCGTGCTCACGGAACAGCGCCCGCGCATGCAGTCACGCGCCGAGGTCGTCCCGCTGGGCCATGGCGAAGGCGTGATTTTCCCGGTGCATCACCGGCCAGTGCGCGGCACGCGCGGGACGTATCGCGTGAACATGCGTCACGGCGTGAGCCGCTTGCGTTCCGGTCAGCGCCGCACGCTTGGTGTGATATTCCACGACGCGGCGTGAGCGTCAGGACATCGAGCACTGCTAAAATGAGTCCCGCTTGCTGGCCCATGGGTGGCCAGATCATTCGCAGACGCGCCGTCAGGAGGGTGCCGCGAAATCCTCCTGAGAGATGACGTCAATTATGCGCCCTCGAAAACCGGCTTTGCGCAAATACGCTTCGATCTCGGGCCTGATATGCCATGCCAGGTTCAACAGTGGCGCCGATTGCTCTTCCGACCCCAACGAAAGCTCGTCGTCGGAGAGGATCGGGATGCGAGTTCCTGGAACATAATGACCGATCTTGGGCGAGCCGGGCTTCTCGTGAACAGCGCAAATGATTCTTTCGTCGAGATCCAGAAGCTTGATGGGAATTGCCGCCCGTCCAGGAAATGCTTTTGCGTGCAGGCTACCATAGCGCTGGTATTCGCAATTGAGCGCGCCACGTTTTCTTTGACGCCACAATTCGATTTCCGAGGCTAATTTCACGAGATTTCTTCCATAGGAGCCCTCACGCCTGTCGATCTCGCCTTGCTTATGATGAAGCGGCGGAGCGCCTAATTCGTTGCTCTTCATGAAGACGCGAATATTTCCGCCATATCGCTCTGGGAAGTTCACCCGTGACACGTACATTCCGAGAGACTCGGCAATATGCGTAAAGGACTTGAAGCTATATGTGCGGGGGTGCTCGTGATAAAATGTATCAAATTGATGTTTTTCAACAATGGCCCCGAGGTAATGATTCTCGATGACGAGAACGGTGCCCGTTGACCTTAGAATGGTGAGAGCTCGAATAACGCCGGCAAGGTTTTCTATGTGCGCAAATACGTTGGTGAAAGTAATTATGTCCGGCGCGCCATGGGCGCGCACGAATTCAGTCGCGATGTCTGCGCTCAGGAAGACTTTAGAAATTACGTGCCCCAGGGCAAACGCGTCGTCGGCGGCATCCGTGGGTTCAATACCAAATGTCCTAGCGCCACGATCTCTGAAGAACGACAAAAGGCTTCCATCATTGCAGCCGATGTCGAGGACCTTCTTGGCATCCAGTGGGCCGAGTTCGCGCGCGCAAGCCTCCACGAGCTGTTTCATGCCCAACAGCACATCCGCAGTCTGCCGCGAACGATAGTGGTATGCCGGCGGAAACAACTGGTCCTTTGGGATCTGAAATCTCTGGTGCGCGGTCCGGCACGTGTCGCAAAACAGGATTTCGATCGGGTAGCTCCTGCAATGCCGGGGGTTTCCAATCGGCACCAGATCATCACACATCGGATGCGGGCCCAGGTCCAGAACAGAGTGCAGATGCTTATTTCCGCAAACTTCGCAGCTCTCGATTTCGTTCAGTGAGCTCGCCATCTCGATCTTGATTCCATTCGCCGTCAGCACCAATGGAGTGCGATGTGCCGGTCGCAGCGTAGACGAAATTGCACCCGCGTTGCGCGGGCGCAATGACCTGACGACCGTCCAGCACCAGCGGATGCCTCATTCTTTTGGCCAAATTCGGCCAATCCGCCTCCCTGTACTCCGCCCACGATGTCGCGATTATGGCGGCATCCGCGCCGGTAATCGCGGCTGCGAGACTGGGCGCAACTGCGGGCGCGGTGAGCCCATCACGATGCAGAACCGCTTGCGAGACCATCGGATCGTGGCCGATCACGCTGGCGCCCCGCCGGGTCAGCTCCGCCGCTATGCGCAGCCCGGGAGATTCGCGGATATCGTCGGTATCGGGTTTGAACGCGAGACCGAGAACGGCAACACGAAGGCTTGGCATGGGGCGACGCGAATGCGTCTCCAGCAGGTCGATGACCTCTTTGGCGCGGCTCTCGTTGACCGCGCGAGTAGCCGCAAGGAGACGTGGCTCCAGCCCCAAACTTCGCTCGAACATTTCCAGCGCGCGCACATCCTTGGGGAAGCAGGAACCGCCGTAACCGATACCGCCACGAAGGTAGGTCATCAGCGGTGCCGGGACACGCTGTCCACCGGCTCCGGACACCCAAAAACGCCGGTCGAGGTGCAATCCACGCATTACAGTTTCTTCGTCGAGACCTTCGACCCGCTCGCAAATCCGGGAAATCTCATTGCTGAATGAGACAAGGCAAGCAAGCAGCGCGTTCGAGGCGTATTTGATCATTTCCGCATTGCGCAGATTGGTGCGCACGACAGGACAGGCGAAGCCTTCGAAGAGGCGCGTCATGACCTCGGCGGCGCGCTCATCAGAAGCGCCGATGACGATGCGGTCGGGATGCAAAAAATCCGCAACGGCGCTGCCCTCGCGCAAGAATTCCGGCGTCATGGCCAACCCGAATTCGCCCAGGCGCATCGAGGAGGCGCGCTCAATTTCTTCACGCACGGCCCCGTCCGTGCTGCCGGGAACGACCGTGCTCTTTACCGCAACGACGACATAGCGGCCGATGCGGGGAAGACGAGCACCGACCTCGGCAGCGACGCGGCGAACATCGGTCAAATCTATACCGGCATCGGTCGATGGTGTGCCGACTGCAATCATGATGACGTCGACGTCGACAAGCGCGGCAGTGAGATCGTCGGTTGCCGCAAACCGATTAGCTGCGTCGAGCCACCGCAAACAGCTCGGAAATGCCCGGCTCATGAAAGAATACCTCGTCACGGCGAAGCGACGCGAGCCGCTCGGGATTCCTTTCTACGCAGACAACTTGACGGCCGTTTCGGGCAAGACCCAAGGCGGTAATGAGGCCCACGTAGCCGGCGCCAATGACTGCGGTTTTCATGCAGAGCACTCGCCGTACGAGCGAATTGTTCGCGCGATGCCATCCCTAAATCCGACCTCGGGACGCCATCCCAGGCGCAAACGGATTTTCGACAGGTCGGGACACCGTCTGCTCGGATTGTCCGTCAGGTAATCGTGATCACGGTTTACTGTGTATTCCACTTTCAGGGGCGCTCCATTGCCTCCCAATTCCGCGACAGTCTCGGCGGCCGCCCGAATAGAGATCTCCTCGTCGTTACCGATGTTGAACGCCTCGCCATTCTCCGAGGAAAGCAGCACAAGCAGAAGCGCAGCCGCGAAATCGCGAGCGTAACAGAACGAGCGTGTCGGCCGGCCATCGCTGAACAATGTAATTGGCCCACCATTGAGCGCCGCCGACACCAGGTCGGGAATGATCCTCTGGTCGTCCAGCCGCTGACCTGGACCGTAGACGTTGAACGGCCGAATCGTCTTGACTGGTGCTGCGTGCAGACGGAAATACGTGGCGCATAGCGTTTCACCCAATCGCTTCGAACTCGTCGTAACATGCGCGCGGACCAGTGCACGACACATTGCCGTTGTATTCCTCGGAAGTCGGTATGAACTGTGGGTCGGGGTCGCCGTAAATTTCCGAGCTCGATAAGAACAACATGCTCTTGGCACCAGTGGCGCGCGTGAGGTCCAGCATGCGCGCCGTCCCTTCCACATTGACTTTGATCGTTTCGAGAGGAAAGCGGCGATAGTAGACGGGCGATGCGATGCTTGCACCATGGATGATGTAATCGATTGGTCCGTCAAGCGGGATGGGCTGGGTCACGTCGTGGGGCATCAATTCGACGGCTGGCGACGCCGCCAAGTGCGTGAGACGATCGCGCGATGCGGCGATGAAATTGTCCGCGGCCACGACTTTGAGCTGCGGCTTGCTCCACGTCGTCAAAACATCGACGAGATACGAGCACAGAAATCCACTAGCGCCAGTCACCAGAATTCTGGACCCGGCCAGTTCCGAGAGCCGGTCACCGTAGCGGGCGTAAATCCATTCCGCATCTTCCATAATGATCGGGTTCGGAAACTTCATTGTTAGTGCTCATTTTCTTTGCAGCGTGTTTCACCATTGTGAGCGGTGTTGGGGTCTGCGGGACCGTGTGATTATCTGGTCGAATAGGCGATAGTGTGCTTCTTGCCTAGTGGTGGAATTGAATTTCCAATATGAATGCCGCCTCGGAAAACATCCAGACGCCGCTCCAGAAGGTACGCGCGGAGATCGCGCGTGCCTGTGCCGCGGTGGGACGCGATCCCGCCGCGGTCACGCTCGTCGCCATCTCAAAGACCTTCACCGCTTCGGCGATTAAGTCGATCATTGCCGCCGGCCAGCGGGTATTTGGCGAGAACCGCGTGCAGGAGGCTCAGGCAAAATGGCCTGTGCTGCGTGAACGACATGCCGGCATTGAGCTCCACCTCGTCGGTCCGCTGCAGTCGAACAAGGCCAAGGAGGCGGTCCTTCTCTTTGACGCAATTCATTCGCTGGACCGGGAGAGCCTTGCCGTGGCGCTGGCGAGGGAAATGGCGGCGCAGCGGCGAAGTCCGACACTCTTCGTTGAGATCAACACCGGCGCCGAGCCGCAGAAGTCCGGGGTGCTGCCGGAGGAAACGGACGCTTTCCTCGCCATGTGCCACAGTCGTCACGGCCTGGAGATCGCCGGGCTGATGTGCGTCCCGCCGGCCGATGAGCCGCCGGCGCCGCATTTCGCGCTTACCGCCAAGATAGCGCGGCGCAATGGGCTTTCTCTTCTATCCATGGGGATGAGCGCGGACTTCGCCACCGCCATCGAATTCGGGGCCACGCATGTGCGGGTGGGCACGGCGATCTTCGGGCAACGCATCTAAACGGCAATCGCCAGTAGCGTCCTCGGTCCGATGCGAGGCAGGAGCCGTCGCAGGTCGGAGCTTGTCATGGCCACGCAGCCCGTCGTCGGTGAGCGCTCCGGCCGTGCGACATGCATGAACACCGCACTGCCCCGCCGCAAGACGCGAGGCCGAATGTTGTGATCAAGCTCAACGATGAAATCGTAGAGCCGATCGTCTCGCCAGAGCCGGTCCCCGTATTCATTGACCGATCGCCGGAAGGGGCGATTGTAGCGTCGGTCTGCGGGATCTTCGCACCAGGCGAGATCGGGAGAGATGCGGCGGACTGCAAGCGTTGTCTGCGGACGCGCATGGCGATCGGGTCGCCACCAGAGCCGCAGCAGGCGGAAACGCCCGCGTGGCGTCGCTCCGTCCCCCTCGAGCTTGTTGGCGCGTACGCCGCCCCGGCCGAGCACGACGGGAATCGCGTGCGGCCCGGCAAGGAGGATACCCCGGCTGCGGCTCCCTGGCCGCACGCGCACCCGGAGCACGGAAAAACAGTATCCGCGCATGCGATCCGTTGACAGTTCCCGTCGCCGGGGCCAATTCGTTCCGACGTTCCCACTTTGGGACGGACGATCGGCGCGAAAGGACCCGAGCAATCCGCTTGCTCTTTTACGCCTGAATGCTCTACTTCGGCCACCTTCCTTCGCGGGGGGCCATCACCTGAGCCAGGGAATGACGAATAGCCGCAAGATTCTCATCGTGGATGACGATGCCGAGCTGCGCACCGCGCTGGTCGAGCAGCTTGCGCTGCACGAGGAGTTCGAGTCGATTGCGGTCGAGAACGCCACGAAAGCAATGCAGGCCGCGAAGACCGAACAGATCGATCTCGTCATCATGGACGTGGGCCTTCCTGACCTCGACGGCCGAGAAGCCGTTCGCATCCTGCGTAAAAACGGATTCAAGGCGCCGGTCATTATGCTGACCGGACATAACACGGACTCCGACACCATTCTGGGGCTGGAGTCGGGCGCCAACGACTATGTCGCCAAACCGTTCCGCTTCGCCGTGCTGCTGGCGCGCATTCGCGCACAGCTGCGCCAGCATGAGGCCAGCGAGGACGCCGTGTTCAGCATCGGCCCCTATACGTTTCGGCCGAGCTCGAAGATCCTGCTCAATCCCAAGGGAAACAAAGTCCGGCTTACCGAGAAAGAAACCGCCATCCTGCGCTACCTTTATCGTGCTGGGCAGCGCCCGGTCTCGCGCGAGACACTCTTGCAGGAAGTGTGGGGCTACAATTCCGGGGTCACCACGCATACCCTCGAAACGCACATCTATCGACTGCGGCAGAAAGTCGAGAAGGACGCGGCCAGCCCGTCCATCCTGGTGACCGAGGCAGGTGGATACAAGCTGGTCCCGTAAAGCATGATCCGGGGAAGTGAATACCGGCTCGCAGAAGAGATAACGCCAACACAAAGAGCCAGAGCGGGATGGTGAGCTCAGGAAAGATCATCCCGCTTCAGTCTATCCAATGACCGTCGAGGACGATATCTCCTTCTTCGAACGCGTGCCGACGCTCAATCTGTTAGGCCGCCAGGCTTTGCGAATTCTCGCGATTGGTGCGCAAACGCTCTATGTGCACGGCGGTGAGGCACTCTACAGAGCAGGAGATGAGGCCGACGGCGGCTTCGTCGTCCAGGAGGGCAGATTCGGCATCGCGACGGCCGGGTCCGGACGGGAGGACGCGGTTGTGGTGGGGCCTTTCACGCTCCTGGGCGAGGTTGCGCTGATCACGCGCGGCAGGCGACCGGCGACCGCAACCGCGCTAGAGCCGGCAAGCGTGTTGCTCATTCCACGCCCGCTCTTTCTCAAGATGCTGGATAGCTTTCCCGACAACGCCCGCAGGCTGCGCGATACAATTGCAGGGCGCCTCAATCAGTTGAACGCGGGAAATTCACAATGTTCGCGCCGTGCTCGATGCTTACGAGCACAAATGAGCAGCCGTTCAGGCGGAGCGGAGCGGGGCTACCACTGCGATCTCGACTTCGAACGTCCAATCGGCGTCAACTTGGAAAAATCGAAGCTCAGCCATTCACTCCGCCGGCAGAACTCGACGATGTCTCTGCGCAACAGGCAGAGAACCTGGTGAGTCGCAAATCCCCTGATGCGTGCGATCTCGCGACGCGCCTCGAAATGCCGCGATCTCCACATATGCCCTGCGGCATTGCGCGCTCTTTGTAGGATTGCTCTGACTGCAACAAAGGAAAAAGGCCGCTTCCCTTGCGAGATGATATCGAACGAGCCGCCGATGCCGTAGTAGAAGGAGCGGGCGAAAAAGAACTCAGGTTTCAATCTATTGGCCGGAATGATGTGATCGGCTGACATTTTAGGTTCGTACGAGACCTTATAACCCATTTGCGGAGCGGCCTTGGCGTAGTGGTACTCTCCCGATCCATTCCAATATAGAAATGGAGCAGGGAAGCCATCAGGACCGTAGCCTCCGGCTTTCAGGTAAAAGTCCTTCTTGAAGGCGCAGTTTGATGCGTAGGCAATATTGGGGTTGATCTCAACGCGCTCGCTGCCGAGATCGATGACGGTAAAGTCCGCGATGATGTACCCGTCGTGAACGGGTTTCTTCAGCTTGCTGATGAGCTCGGGGTCCGGCTCGCCGCCCTCGTACTTCGCCACCATCCTTCCCTTGACCAAAGCCACATCGCTTGCTGCCAGAGCGGCAATGGCTGCCCCCACATAATCGACGCAGGGCAGCGAATCGTCGTCCGCTTGGACGATGATATTTGTATTTGCCGTGGTGACGGCGAGATTTCGCGAGTGCGTAAGTCCTCCCATAACCTCGTCGTAGACGTATCGCACGCTCAGTCGATTATTCTCCTGCGCAATCCGGTTGACGATCCGGCGATTTTCATCTCTGTACCGCGCGGAGCTGTTATCAACGATAATGATCTCATATTCCTCGTGGGGAATGCTTTGGAGCGTCAACGCAAGCAGGCATCCTTCCAGATAGTCGGGCCGGTTATGCGTATTGATGATGACGCTGGCCTTGAGGGTCATTGCGCCTCGAAACGATCCTACAGCTCGAAAGTCGCGGTGACCGGCACGTGATCTGAAGGACGACGCCAGCCACGCGCCTGCTTGAACACCGTCATGCCTGCGACGCGGTCAGCGAGCGAAGGGGCGACCCAGATATGATCGAGGCGGCGCCCCTTGTCGGCGGTTGCCCAATCCGGGGAACGATAGCTCCACCACGTGAATAGTTTCTCCGGCTGCGGCACCAGCATGCGCATGACGTCGACCCATCCGCCTGCCTTCTGGGCACAAGCCAGCTTTTCGCATTCGATGGGTGTGTGCGAGACCACCCGTGACATCTGCTTGTGACTCCAGACGTCAAATTCGAGCGGCGCAACGTTGAGGTCGCCGACGAGAATCATGCGATGCGAGCCATTGCAGCGCAGCTCCGGAGCGGCGTGCATCTCGTCGAGAAAGGAGAGCTTGTGAGCAAATTTCGGATTGCTCGCAGGATCCGGAACATCGCCCCCGGCGGGAACGTAAAAGTTATGCACCGTGACAGGATCGCGCAGCCCTGCGCCCTCGCCCAGAACGGCAGAAACGTGCCTGCAATCCGCCTTGCCGCAAAAGGCTTGCATATTGCAGCTCTCGAACGGCAGCCGCGAAAGCACGACGACCCCGTGATAGCCTTTCTGGCCATTGAGCGCCGCGTGGGCATATCCCAGGCGCTTGAAACGCTTGAGCGGAAACCTGTCGTCCGGACACTTGGTTTCCTGCAGACAGAGGACGTCCGGTTGCACCGATTTGACGAACTTCGCGACGGCGTCGATGCGCAGCCGGACGGAGTTGATATTCCAGGTCGTGACGGTAAGCCGCATCCCAGTAGTCGGTAATCAGAGGCGCGCAGCAGGGGAACAGAGGTCAATTCTGATTACTGTTTACTGACCACTGATACCTGCTATTGCGCGTAGCGCGTGAAGTCGATCCTGAACAGGCCGGGATCGGGGCGCTTGCTGCTGTCGAGATTGGACACGGCAACAGTCGTGTCATAGCCTTGCGGGTCGGTAACGGTCCACTGCTTCAACTGATAGTCCTTGGCGCCCATCATCATCATGAGCCGGCTCGTGCCGATGAGCGCCTGCTTCTCCTCGATGACAACGGTCACATAGACATCGTCCGAGCGCACGGCAACGACGTTGGTGTCGCGCAAGAGATCAATCCGGTCGGACAGCAGGAAACGCAACGGAGTCTGCGACAGCGGATAGAGATCCTGGGTGGCCAGCTTGCGGTCACGCACGACGACCGACTGTCCGTCGGCGATGATCTCGATAGGAGAGGGCGGTTCGTATTCGAAACGAATCTTACCCGGCTTCTGCAT
Organism: uncultured Alphaproteobacteria bacterium; assembly: GCA_963841105.1. GTDB lineage: Bacteria > Pseudomonadota > Alphaproteobacteria > Rhizobiales > Xanthobacteraceae > VAZQ01. Next base: position 13,977 of record CAWJCB010000012.1, on the reverse strand, counting down.
GTAGAATTCGCCCTTGACGCGTCGGCCGTCCGGGCCGACCTGGACGAAATTCCCGACCAGTTGCTGCACGCTGGAGAGATACGCACTGACCTTGTCGACCTGGGTACGCTGCGCGGAAGTGAAGGTCGCCGTCGCCCCAGCCGGGGGAGGCGCCTCCGGCTCCTTGTCGAGATTGAACAGCGAGCGCAGTCCGGCCGCTAGTCCCGAGACTGGGTTTTGCGGGGCGGCTGCGGGGCGCGCCGGCCCTGGTGCGGCGGCACCCTCCTTTGGCAAGGGCGCAGGCACGGGCAGCGGTATCGTCTGCGCAAGCGCGGGTAGCGACAGCGTGGGCACGGCAAAAAGCAGCACTGCGACCAAACCCCCTCGGCGCACCCCGGCCATGATCCCCTCTCCGCTTCCCTCATGGGAGCAAGGCCGCCTCGCACACATAGCGACCCTACTCACAAGATTCGGTTCTCGCGCATGATCATGGCCAAAAAGCCGGCGGCCTTTCGGGATCGTGCGGTCGCAACGTGGGTAGCCGCCCCGTGTGGCGAGATGACGACTTCGCCCGCGAAAAACCCCATTAACGGGACTACGGGCAAACCTCAATAGCGCTCGGCATCCTCCTCGCCGACCAGAATCTCTCGTTTCCCGGCGTGGTTGGCCTGACCGACGACGCCTTCCTTCTCCATTCGTTCCATGAGCGAGGCCGCCCGGTTGTACCCGATCTGCAGCCGCCGTTGGATGTAGCTGGTCGAAGCCTTGCGATCGCGCAGGACGACTTGGACCGCCTGCTGATAAAGATCAGCGCCCTCCGGCTGCCCCATGCCGGTGGCATCGAAGACGGGATTGCCGTCCTCGTCCTCCTCCTCGGCCGCGGTCACCGCCTCGAGATATTGCGGTGTGCCCTGGGACTTCAAGTGCCGGACGATCTTCTCGACTTCGTCATCGGAGCAGAAGGGTCCATGCACGCGGCTGATGCGCCCGCCGCCGACCATATGAAGCATATCGCCCTGCCCGAGCAACTGCTCGGCGCCCTGCTCGCCGAGGATGGTGCGGCTGTCGATCTTTGAGGTGACCTGGAAGGAAATGCGGGTGGGAAAATTGGCCTTGATCGTGCCGGTGATGACATCGACCGACGGGCGCTGGGTCGCGAGGATCACATGCAAACCCGCCGCCCGCGCCATTTGCGCCAGGCGCTGGACTGCGCCTTCGATATCCTTGCCGGCCACCATCATCAGGTCGGCCATTTCGTCGACAATGACCACGATGAAGGGCAGTGGCTCGAGATCAAGCTCCTCGCGCTCGTAGATCGCTTCTCCGCTGTCTTTGTCGTAGCCGGTATGCACCGTGCGGCTAAGCTTTTCGCCCTTGGTTTTCGCTTCCGCCAGGCGGACATTGTAGCCTTCGATGTTGCGCACACCGAGCTTTGACATCTTCTTGTAGCGCTCCTCCATTTCGCGCACCGCCCATTTGAGCGCAACGACCGCCTTGCGCGGATCGGTGACGACGGGCGTGAGCAAATGCGGGATGCCGTCATAGACCGACAGTTCAAGCATCTTCGGATCGACCATGATCAACCGGCACTGGTCCGGACGCAGCCGGTACACAAGGCTCATGATCATCGTGTTGATGGCGACCGACTTGCCAGAGCCGGTGGTGCCCGCGATCAGCAGATGCGGCATTCGAGCGAGGTCGGCAATAACCGGTTCGCCGCCGATGGTCTTGCCGAGGCACAGCGGCAGCTTCGCGGTGCTGTCCGCATAGTCGGCGCTGGCGAGCAACTCGCGCAGATAAACCTTTTCGCGGGTGGGATTGGGAAGCTCGATGCCGATGGCATTGCGCCCGGCGACCACGGCGACGCGCGCGGAAAGCGCGCTCATGGAACGGGCGATATCGTCTGCGAGCCCGATAACACGCGAAGACTTGATCCCGGGAGCGGGCTCGAGCTCGTAGAGGGTCACCACCGGTCCCGGACGGGTATTGATGATCTCGCCGCGCACGCCGAAGTCGCCCAGAACACCTTCCAGCGCGGTGGCATTGGCCGCGAGCGCGTCGGCGCTGAGCACCGCACGTCCATTCGACTTGGGAGCAGCGAGCAATTCGAGCGGAGGCAGGATATAGCCGCCCTGCGCGCGGCGTTGCGCGCGCGACCTCGTCTGCGGCCGGGGGCGCTCGGTGGGGGTGTCCTCTTCCTGCTCGCCTTCTGGCTCGTCCTCTTGCGGCTCGATTTCCGGCGCCAGCGAAGCGGCCGCAGCTTGAAAACGCGGCTCGCGGCGCTCTTCCAAACGGGCATCACGCGCCTGTGGCGTTCGCGGCGTCAGGACGCGGTACAAGCGCGCTTTCAGGCTGAGGAATCCGTGCGCAATCCAGCCAAGCGAGATCGCTGCGCGTTGTTCGTCTTCGTCGTGATCAGCGTCACGCGAATGAAAGCCAAAGCCTGAAACGACCGCCAACGACGCCAGCGCCGCGCTTGCAAGCGCCAGGGCGAGCGCGGCTCGGGAAGCCGGGGATAGGGTTCCACCTGCAAGCCAGCTGGGCAGGCGCAGCATCCAATCGCCGGTGACGCCACCGAGCCCTGTCGGCAGCGGCCAAGCTGGACTGCGCGGCAACGCTGACGCGCACGCGGCCCAGAGCGGGACCCCGACTAACCAAAAAGCAAGCCGAATACGCTCACGGGCGATCCGGCGGTGGCTGACGAGCCGCCAGCCCCAGATCGCTACGGGCAAACCGAGCGCCAATGCAGCGAGACCAAACAGTTGCGTGAGCAGGTCGGCAACGACCGCTCCGCCGCGGCCAAGCACGTTGCGTATGGGGCCGTTGGTGGCGTGGCTCAAACTGGGGTCCTGCACCGACCAGGTGGCGAGCGCGAGTGCGAGCAGCACTGCAACCGCGATCAGGCCCAAGCCGGCGATCTCGCGCAGGCGATGGTGCAGAGCCTCGCGCAAGGCGTCAGGCAGGAAGCTCAGTCCCGGCAAGCCGTGGTCGATGGCCGGCATGGTGATCCTCAACTCATTACGGAGACCAAACGATGCAGCGCCTCTGCCGTAGTTGCGCGATCCGCGACCATGGCGACGCGGATGTACCCTTGCCCCGGATTGCTTCCGTCGGCCTGGGCGTGCGCAAGATACCGGCCAGGCACGACTCGCAGTCCAGCCTCTCGCCACAGCCGCAGAGCGACGACCTCATCGCTCCCGTGCGAGGAGACGTCGAGCCAGAGGAAAAAGCCGCCCCCTGGTCTGCGATAGCCATAGCGGCTTGCGACGATTTGATCCGCGAGATCGAATTTTTGCGCGTAGAGCCGGCGGTTGGCTTCGACGTGAGCCTCGTCGCCATAAGCGGCAATGGCGACCCGTTGTGCGGGGATGGGCACCTGGGGCGCCGCTACATTGCGTAGCTCGAGAAATCGCGCCAGGAAGTTTTGATCGCCGGCAACGAAGCCGATACGCAGTCCCGGCAAGTTCGACCGCTTCGAGAGGGATTGGAATTCGACAACGTTGGCGAAGTCCGGTCCTGCGGTTTCGAGCACCCCCGGGGGCGCGTCCTTGGTGTATATTTCCGAATAGCATTCGTCGCTGAACACCAGGAACCCGAAGCGGCGCGCAAGCGCGACGATACGCGCGAGATAAGCGCGATCGGCCACTGCGCCCTGGGGATTTGCCGGCGAGGCGATGAAGAATGCCACCGTGCGCGCCAGCAGCTCTTCGGAAAGGGAATTGACATCGGGGAGAAAACCCGTCGCTGCGGTCGCAGGAAGATAAACCGGCTCGCAACTCGCGGCGACCGCGCCAGCGGCATAGGCCGCATAGAAGGGATTGGGAATGAGCATGGCGGGGGTGCCGCGCCGGTTCTGGACAAAACGCGCGGCTGCGATGGCAGCAAGGAAGAGCCCCTCGCGCGACCCGTTGAGCACGAGCACCTCCTTGTCGGGATTGATGGGTCGCGGCAGCGAAAATCGCCGCGACAGCCAGCCCGCAACCGCCGCGCATGTCTCATCAAGTCCCTTGTTCATGGGATAGCGACCGAACTCCTCGATGTGGGCCGCCAATATTGGGCCGACGAACGCAGGGACCCCGTGCTGGGGCTCTCCCACTGCCAAGCTGATCGCCGGCTTGCCAGGCGGAGCATCGCCCAACAGCTCGCGCAGCCGCACGAAAGGCGAGCGGCCGATATCGGCCCGGACTGGCGAGAGAGCGGACACGGGTTCGGCGGCGGTCATGAGCATCGACAAAGCGGCGCCATTACCCCCCGCCGCACCAGGATTGATCCACCATAGGCGAGGCGAGGTTACGAGGCGATTAACCAATCAGGAATCAGTGGTCAGTAATCAGTGATCAGAGGAGCCGAGCAGGCTCTGATCACCGATAACTGATTACTGATTACTGTAACGCTTCGCCGTGTTGCGTGAGGTCGAGCCCTTCGATCTCGTTTTGCTTTTGTACCCGCAGCGGCACGAGGAACCCAATCAGCTTGAGCAACAGGAAGCTTACGACGCCTGACCATACGATGACGACGGCTATGGCGTAGAGCTGAACCAGGAGCTGGCGAGGATTGCCCTCGAGCAGCCCCGCGTAGCCCGCATTCTCCGGGCTCGCCGATACGGCCGCCACCGCGAACACGCCTGTCAGGAGGGTGCCGGCGGCGCCGCCCACGCCATGCACGCCAAAGACGTCGAGCGAATCGTCGTAACCCAGTCGCAATTTCAGGGACGTACAGGCCCAGAAGCAGAGACACCCTGCGATCAAACCGATAATCACCGCATGCCATGGCAACACAAAGCCGGACGCCGGCGTGATGGTGCCCAGCCCGGCCACGGCACCGGAGATCATGCCGAGCACCGAAGGCTTGCCGCGCGTCCACCACTCCAAAAACATCCAGGTGAGTGCGCCGGTGGAGGCCGCAAGGTGGGTTGCCAGGATCGCGAATGCCGCGCGCGAATTCGCCCCCAGAGCAGAGCCACCATTGAAACCAAGCCATCCGACCCAGAGAAGGCCCGTTCCGATCACCGCCAGCGAAAGGTCATGTGGCGCGAAATTGTCAGTGCCATACCCGTAACGCTTGCCAATCACGCATGCCGCGACCAGACCGGCGATGCCGGCGTTGAGGTGCACAACAGTGCCGCCGGCGAAATCGAGCGCACCGGCGCGGGCGAGAAACCCGCCGCCCCACACCCAGTGCGCAATGGGGACATAGACGAAGATCAACCAGCCCACAACAAACCAGACGAAGGCGGAGAAACGAATGCGATCGACCACCGATCCCGCGACCAGCGCCACCGTGATGATGGCAAAGGTCATCTGATAGAACATGAACAGGACTTCCGGGATGGTTGGGGCAAATACGCTTGTTGCATCCATGCCGGTTCCGCGCATGAACGCGCGTTCGAGCGTGCCGAGCCAAGCCCCTTCGCCGACGAAAGTGAGGCTGTAGCCGAAGGCAAACCACAACAGCGAGCAGATTCCGGTGCATGCGATGCTCTGCGCCATGGTGGCGAGAACGTTTTTTTTGCGCACCATTCCGCAATAGAACAATGCAAGGCCTGGAATGGTCATCATCAGGACCAAGCCGCTTGCCGAGATCATCCATGCCGTGTCTGCCGGATCGATTCTCGATGCCGCCGCTTGCGCCAGCGCAGGAGAAGCAAGCCCAACGCCCAGCACAACCGCAGCGCCAGCGAGGCTGCGCGAAAGCATGGTCGCTCTTTTCATGATGTCTCCCCTATGTCGAAGCAACGGCTTGGTCTGCCCGGGATGCACGCCCGAAAATCGCGCACTATTTGAGCAAACAGCGGGCATCAAAACAGAAACTTTGAGCAAAGTCGCGATGCAATATTAAGCAACCTGCCCACTAAAGAGCGTCCACGTCGGTTTCTCCGGTTCTGATGCGAATGGCCTGTTCTATCGGCGTGACGAAGATCTTGCCGTCGCCGATCTGGCCCGTCTTTGCCGCCGTGGTGATCGCTTCGATCACCGCATCGACCCGATCGCTGGGGACTGCAACCTCTATCCGTATCTTCGGGAGAAAATTCACAGCGTATTCAGCGCCGCGGTAGATTTCCGTGTGCCCCTTCTGGCGGCCATAGCCCTTGACCTCGCTTGCGGTCATGCCGTGCACACCAACCGCAACGAGCGCATCCCGGACATCGTCCAGCTTGAATGGCTTGATGATGGCGATCACCAGTTTCATGGGTATGTCCTGTGGCAAGAGTGGCGCGTGGGAAAGACTGCGATGCGACCGGCTGGCATGGGCCGCACCATATCGGCATGGAAAACCTTAGGCGACTCGTCCTTGGCCGTGAACCGGGTTCTGCTCTCGGGTTCCTGCACATGATCATTCGCCCGCGCGGCGTTCGCGCAGCAGTCCTTCCTGGCTCACCGAGGCCACCAGAGTCCCATCGCGCGCAAAGATGAGTCCCCGCGAGAAGCCGCGCGAGCCCGAGAGGCTGGGGCTGTCCTGCGCATAGAGCAGCCATTCGTCGGCGCGAAAAGGCCGGTGAAACCACAGTGCATGATCGAGGCTCGCGGCCATGATCGTTTTCTCGAAAACGGTGCGCCCGTGCGGGATCAACGCCGAATCAAGGAGCATCATGTCCGAGGCATAGGCGAGCACGCATTGATGGATCGCGGGGTCATCCGGCAATCGCCCCGTCGCGCGAATCCAGACGTGGAAGCGGCCGCCGTCGATCCGCTTGCCGAGATAGCGATCGAATTCGACTGGCCGCAGCTCTATGGGACGTTCGCGCTCGTAGTAGCGCCGCACCGGATCCGGCATCATCGGTAGCACGCGCTCCTTGAGCTCGGCTTCGCTCGGCAGAGCATCCGGGGTGGGCACGGCGGGCATGTCCGCCTGATGGCTCATCCCTGGCTCATCGCGATGGAATGAGGCCGACATGGTGAAGATCGCCCGTCCGTGCTGGATAGCGACCACGCGGCGCGTGGTGAAGCTTTTCCCGTCGCGAATTCGGTCCACCTCGTAGATGATGGGAACTTCCGGGTCGCCGCCGAGCAGGAAATAGGCGTGCAGCGAGTGCGGCGGCCGCCCGGCCACGTCGACCGTGCGGCAAGCTGCAACGAGCGCCTGGCCGATGACCTGGCCGCCGAAGACGCGTTGCCAACCGACTTGCGGGGAGAGCCCCCGAAACAGGTTCACCTCAAGACGCTCGAGGTCAAGGATGTGCAACAAGTCCGCAACGGCCGACATCCTGCGCCACTCCCTGATGCACATCGCCTCGAAGGCTGCCGCCCGCGCATCCCATTGAGCGAAGCTCGACTAAAGCAATGCTATACTGCCAAAGGCAAGGAGCGGCCGTCGTGGCATCGTCGTCGCAAGCTGCGAAACCTGTGGATGTGCTGATTGCCGGTGCCGGCATCGTTGGCCTCGCGCTGGCTGTCGCATTGCGCCAGGCATTGGGCCCCTCCTTCTCCGTCACGGTCGCCGACCCCGGGCTTGCGCGCCCGCGCGACGACGCGCGCGCGACCGCGATCGTTGCGGCGGCGCGGAGACTTTTCGAGACAATGGGCGTGTGGGACCTGATTGCGTCCCAGCCTATACTGGACATGGTCGTCACCGACAGCACGTTGCAAGACACGGTGCGGCCCACATTTCTCACCTTCGCCGGCGAGATTGAGCCGGGGGAGCCTTTCGGCCACATGGTCGAGAATGCCCCGCTCATCGCCGCGCTTCTTGCGAAGGCGAGGGACGATGGTGTCGCGCTGCTTCCGGTCGCCGTTCGGGACTCACGCCTGGCCTCCTCGCACCGCATGGGAGTCGAGCTGGCGGACGGCGAAATGTTGTCGGCGGCGCTGTTGATCGGCGCCGACGGCGCGCACTCAGCCATTCGCGAACGCGCCGGCATAGCGGTGCACGGCTGGTCCTATGGTCAGTCGGCGATCATCGCTACTATCGCGCACGAGCGCGATCATTGCGGGCGCGCAGAGGAGCATTTTCTGCCGGCCGGGCCCTTTGCGATCCTGCCACTCACCGGGCGGCGCTCGTCGATTGTTTGGACGGAAGAGAAACGGGAGGCGCAACGGATAGTCGGCTTGCCCGACGATGAATTTCACGCCGAGGTCGAGCGGCGCTTCGGGCTTGGTCTCGGCGAGATTCAAGTGGCGGGCCCGCGGGGCGTGCACCCGCTGGGCCTCTGGTTCGCGCGCGCCTTCATTGGCGAGCGGATCGCGCTGGTTGGCGATGCCGCTCACGTGATCCATCCCATTGCCGGGCAGGGTCTCAATATGGGTCTCAAGGACGTGGCTGCGCTGGCCGAAGTCATTGTAGATGCCGTGCGGCTCGGACTCGACCCGGGCTCGCTTGCCGTGCTCGATCGATATCAGCGCTGGCGGCGTTTCGACACGATGGCGATGGCGATGGCGACAGATGGGCTCAACCGGCTGTTCTCCAATCGCTCCGATGTGCTGCGGCTGGTGCGCGATGTCGGCCTCGGCCTGGTCAACCGATGGCCAGCGCTCAAGCAATTGTTCATGCGCGAGGCGGCGGGCCTTGTTGGCGACGTGCCGAAACTTCTGCGCGGCGAAGTTTTGTAGGTTGGCATTGACGTTATGACATTCTCCAGCGTCATGCCCCGCCTCAGGCGGGGCACCCAGTAACCTCCAAAAGGACGGGTAAAACTCTGGGAGACATCGGCTACTGGATCGCCCGGATAAACCGGGCGATGACGAGTGTGCGTGTCGTTCGGCGGCGCCGTCACACGAATGGGATGGCGAGCACGTGTTGCCTGAAGGCGGGGCGCTGCTCCATTCCCGTGTACCAATGCTCGAGATGATCGAGCCCGGAGCGCTCCGGCACGAGGCGGCGAAAACGATAGGTCATTAAGGCTGCCGGAATGTCGCCCATGCTCAGTGCATCGCCGGCGAGAAAGGCGGTTTTGGCCAGCTGGGCGTCGAGAATGCGCATTGCAGCGAAGGTCCGCTCCCGTGAGGCGGCAATCGCCGTGGGATCGCGTTTCTCCGACGGCGTGCGGATCAATCCCCAGAACATTGGTCTGATTGCCGGCGCCGCGACCGAGAGCTGCCAGTCCATCCAGCTATTGGCTATGGCGCGCGCTCTCAGATCTGAAGGCTCCAGGCGTCCAGCGCCGTATCTTGCCGCGAGATAGCGCACGATCGCATTGGATTCCCACAGCACAAATCCGTCCTCTTCCAGCGTGGGGACGAGACCGTTGGGATTCATAGCGAGGTAGGCGGGCTCGTTGTTCTTCCCGAATGAGCCCCCAATATCGATGCGCTCGTGCGGCAGGTCGAGCTCACCAATTGCCCACATGACCTTCTGCACGTTGACCGAAGTGTTTCGCCCCCAGATCCGGATCATCGCAGCGCGCCCGTGCGGGACCGGTCAATCCAGCCGCCGCGCTTCCTCCGGCAGCATGATGGGAATCCCACCGCGGATGGGATAGGCGAGCTTGGCGGAGCGCGAGATGAGCTCCTGCTTCTCCGCATCGTATTCGAGCGGCCCCTTGGTCAACGGGCAGACCAGGATCTCCAGGAGCTTTGGATCGACGCTGCCGGCGGGGCGGTCGCTCGGACGTTCGGGAGGGTTTGTTGTCATGACGTTCTCGATGACAAGCGGTTTGAATTAGCGTCGCCGGAAATTGGTGGGTCGAGCCGGCGTGGGACCCGGAGCGCGGTCGGATTTATGGCGAAAATTGATCCGGCCGCGCGTCAGGTCGTACGGCGATACCTCGACGATGACGCGATCGCCCACGCCGGTCCGAATGCGGAACTTGCGCATCTTGCCTGACATATAGGCGAGCAGTTGATGATCGTTGTCGAGCGTGACGCGATAGTTGCCGTCAGGCAAAACTTCGGTCACGGTACCATCGAATTCGAGCAGTTCTTCCTTAGCCACGAATATCTCTCCAGTTCGGCGACAGGCACGCTGCAACGAGGGCGGTCATGCCGGCGCCGAGGGCGCGATTTAATTGGCATGAGCAACTTAATCGCATGAATTGCAAGCCCAATCGTGCCTTTCGGTTGCCCTTCGGTTGTCCTGTGGTTTTTTGAACTTGCTTTGCGCGCAAGCGGCGGGGTTCAAGCTTGGCTCTACTGCAGTGAAGTTTCACCGCCCGTGCTCTTCTTGGCGAGCTCGATCTCGGTCATTGCGACCAGGATCTCGGCGCGCGTCTTGAGGTCGGGCGCTTCGAGGAGCGCCTGCTTTTCCGCGCTCCCATAGGGCGACATCATCGCAAGCGCGTTCACCAACGCTTCGTTGGGAGCGTTCTCAACGCCTTCCCAGTCGGCTTTAAGTTCGTTGGCTTTCAGGAAATCGGAAAGCGCTCTCAGCAGGGTCTTGCGATCAACCTCCTCCTCACCTTTACGCGCTGTGAAGTCGTCGACGAATGCCGCATAGCTCACGCGGCATTGGCGATAGGGTGTGTTGACGTTGAGCTCTTCTTCGAGGCGGAAACGGGCGATGCCGGTGAGGTGAAGCAGATACCGGCCGTCGTCGGTTTCGGCAATCTGGGTGATGCGCCCGACGCAGCCGACCCTGTAGAGATTGGGCTTGCTCTCGGGTGCCGGATGGACGCCCTCCGGCTGGATCATGCCGATGAGCCGGTGGCCGGCGCGGAGCGCATCGTTGACCATTGCCATATAGCGCGGCTCGAAGATGTTAAGCGGCAATTGTCCGCGCGGCAGGAGAAGCGCGCCGGCCAGAGGGAAAACGGCAATCACGTCGGCGAGGTCGGCGGGACCGGCGTAGACCGCATTCATCGGCATGACCGTTCTCCCGCCAGAGGAAGCTCACGGCGCGACGCGCGCATGGCTCTGCGGGCTCACGAGAAAAGAATCGACGAAAGCCGCTTTCGCCCGGTGATCGTAGCCTCGTCGGCCGGTCCCCAGGCATCGAAGAATTGGACGAGCTGTTTGCGCGCGCCGTCGTCGTTCCATTTTCGGTCGCGCTTGACGATCTCAATCAGATTGTCGACCGCTTCCGCGCGGCGGCCCTTGCTGTTCAAGGCGACCGCGAGATCAAAACGCGTCTGGTGGTCGGGCGGATTGGCGGCGACCTTCTTTTCCAGCTCGGATAGCGGACCCACGGATTTCGCTTGCTCTGCAAGATCGAGCGCGGCGCGCGCAGCGACGACCGCGGAGTTGTTGCGCTTGGCTTCCGGCACTAATGCGAGCGTCTGTTTCGCCTGTTCCAGCGCGCCGGTGCGCACATAGCTGCGCGCCAACCCGGCAAGGGCGGCGACGTTGCCGCTATCCTGCGCAAGCACCTGGGCATAAAGGTCGGCGGCGCCTGCGGCGTCTCCCTTGGCGAGCGCGTCATCCGCGGCCTTGAGGACATCCATTTCCTCGCCGCCGATGCGATCCTTGGTCAGTCGTTCGATGAAAGCAGTGATCTGGCTTTCAGGCAGCGCGCCCAGAAATCCGTTGACGGGCTGCCCATTGACGAAGGCGAACACCGCCGGGATCGACTGAATGCCGAGTTGTCCAGGGATCGACGGGTGCTTGTCGATATTCATCTTCACCAGCTTGACCTTGCCCTTGGTGGCGCGGACCACCTTCTCCAGGACGGGCGCGAGCTGCTTGCAGGGGCCGCACCATTCGGCCCAGAAATCCACCAGCACCGGCTGGCGCTTGGATTCCTCGATGACGTCCTTCACGAATGTCTGGGTGGTCGTGTCTTTCACAGGCGGGGGGGCCGTCGTCTCACCGCTCAGCATGGTCATTGCGTGTTGTCCTTCATCCCTTGTTCCCGATCCATATCCCATCTCGTCCAGAGCCCTCCAGGCGTGGCGGTGTGCGGTTCCGCGCCAACCTGTGAAGCGGTGATGATGCCGGATTAAATGGTGTCCACGGGGGTGTTTGCAATCAGGAAGGCGCCGCGCCGTCCCCGACCGGCAGCGCCAGATCAAGCAGCTGCGGGGGGTGAGCCGTCGCCTCCAGGAACCGGATAAGATCGGACGACGCGATGGTGGTGGTCATGGTGTTTCGGAGCGGGTGAAAGTTGAGGGTTTCCTGCCGCAGCAAGGAGCTCTCCAGAACGATGCGCACGCAGCCGTCGCGGTCATTCATGGCTGCAAAGGGGGTGACGGCGCCGGGTTCAACCCCCAGCGTCTCGCGCATGACCTCGGCGGAGCCGAAGGAAAAGCGGCCGCGCGCGCCGAGGCGGCGGTGCAGCGAGCCTAGCTCCACGACTGCGTCTTCCGGCGCTGACAGCAGGACCAGGGCTCCTTTCTTGTCCCGAAGGAACAAATTCTTGGTATGTCGGCCCGGGATGGTCCCGCGCAACGCTTGCGATTGCGCGACGGTGAACAGGGGTGGATGCGACACCGTGCGATGGCCAATTCCGAGCCGGTCGAGAAATGCAAAGAGGTCGTCGGGGCTGGCAGCCATCCGGTGAGTGCCTTGGAGGCTTGCACAGCCATTCGATGCCTGCCATGTCGGCGCAGATCGGTGGGCTATGCTGCGGGGCCGTTGCAAAGAAGCCATGCTTTTGGCATAGCGTTGCTGGTGCGGCAAAGCCGCCGGACGCTTTTGGATGCGGGTGTAGCTCAGGGGTAGAGCACAACCTTGCCAAGGTTGGGGTCGAGGGTTCGAATCCCTTCGCCCGCTCCAAAAATCTGCAATGTCCAGCCCGGAGACATGGGTAACGGATCGTACCTAAGACATGGGTGACAACCTCGGGCCGAACGGGTTGTCGAGGGGTTGCAAGGTTCTCTGCTCCAGATCGAAGTATCCGAGATCGTAGTGCATGAAGCTGACGAGCCAAATGCCGTCGTCGACTTCCTTGATGCCGAGGCTCTGGCCGGCGAGCACGGTCGAGATGTTGATCTTCTTGCGATGCAGGCAGATGCGGCCGCAGGCGGTGACGAGGACGTCGCGATCGTGGAAGGGATAGGTCGAGCTCGGGCAGGCCGTTATAGCGGCGCGCTGAGGCGGTGTAGAGTTCGGCGGGGCACTTCATGGCGAGTGCCTCGTGCGGCCGTTCGACATTGAATTCGCGCACGAAGTCGTCGAAACGGGCCTGCTGCTGAAGGCTGTTGAAGCCTGGCGGGCGTGTGGCTTCCTTCTTCAAGGTGAGGTGCATGCGCTCATGGCGGCCGTTTTGCTGCGGCTGGCCGGGCTTGATGCGTTCGATGGCGATGCCGAGGCGCAGCCACCAGACCGAGAGCTTGGAGAGATTGAACAGGGCGTTTGGACTGGCGAAGGGAACGCCGTTGTCGGAGCGGATCGCCTGCGGCAGGCCGCGCTCGCGAAACAATCGTTCGAAGGCCGTGAAAGCGGTCTCCTCGCGTGTCGATTCCAGCGCCTCGCAGAGAAGCAGGAAGCGCGAGGCGTGGTCGGTGACGGTCAGCGGATAGCAATAGCGTCCGTTACCGAGCTTGAACTCGCCCTTGAAGTCGGCGCACCAGAGTTCGTTGGGGGCCGAGCCTTCGGACAGCGGCGTGCCGCGCGCGCGATGGCGCGGCCCGCCGCTGCGCTTGACCAAGCCGTGGCGATCGAGCACGGCATGGATGGTGCTTTTGGCCGGCACGCGGATGTCGCCGGAGAGCCTGCGGATCAGAAGCTCACGGATCTTGCGTGCGCCCCAGTGCGCCTTCTCTGGCTTGAGGCGGACAATGAGGCTCTCGACCTGCTGCGGCAGCTGATTGGCGTAGCGCACCGGGCGCCGGCAGCGGTCGGTAAGAGCCTCAAGCCCGTGTTCCTTGTAGCGATCGAAGATCTTGTAGCCGGTCTTCCGGGATATGCCGAACTCCCGGCATACCTCGGACATCGTCTCGCCATCGAGCAGGCGGGCGACAAAACGCAGGCGTTCGTCCATCACCGAACTCTCTTTCCACGGCATCAACACCTCCCGCCAAAAGGCAAAAAGTGTTACCCATGTGTCCGGTACGATGTGTCACCTATGTCTCGGGTCGCACATCACAAAGTCTCAGGCCGCACAAAGGACTTAGGCTCAAAACCCAATTCCCGAAAAAAGCCTGGCTGAGTAGGTGCGAAAGTCGATCATCGCGGCCATCCGTGACCGTGA
>CAWJCB010000011.1:0-357938 GCA_963841105.1 uncultured Alphaproteobacteria bacterium | reverse complement strand
ATCGGACAGGGCACCGCCTTTGCGACCGCGACCCTCCGCTTGGGTGGCGAGGTCTGGTCCACGGATGCACGATGGATCGATAATGAGGCTGCGCTTGCCCGTTCTACCGCGGAAGGTTTGAGCGAACCTGGCCTGAAGGACCTTTCGCGCCGCGCGGTCATGAACTCCGATCAGCAACAAATTCTCGAAGCAATCCATTCGGTTACGGCCAAGCTTCTTCGCGGCGAAAGTACGGAAGTTAGTGCGGCGCATGGCGGGCGTCGCAACAAAGAGAAACAGGAAACGCCTCCCGCCGAGGACGAGCCGCTCGAAGCGATCGACCCCGCTGGGACGCTCAAGACACTGAAAGAGCTGGCGTTGCGAAAGGAAGGAAAAATCCGGAGGCTTCTTCGCCGTCCATGGGGCGAGTCTCCGCAGGTGTGATGGCAATGCTTTTCTCGCGCGACGAGGAAGATGCCGGCGCAGATGTCGACCTCTCACAGGAGGCTTGGACCGGTGACAATCCTAGCGCCGCCTCAGATGAACCGGGCTATATCAGAGGCAACCTGAGCGGCGAGCAGGGCGAGAACCCAAAGCAGACGGCCGAGTCCTCGCTGGAAACAAGGGCGCGCTTTCATGCCCAGCTCGACAGCTTTCTGGCCGAGTTGGGCGGTAGCGTTTTCGCCGAAAAATGTGACGTCGGCACGATGGTCCAGGCGCTGGCCTTCCCGCTATTGGTCTGCGTTCGCGGGAATGAACGAGGATGGCTCCCGCCTGAAGCTCTGGCGACCATTGCCACGCGCGTTGTGGCGGTGATGTTGCAGCGGTCCTATGGAAAGGGAAAGCCAGCCGGTCTTTTCAAATACGTCAAAGAACGCTATCGCGCGCTCGGTTTGGGCGAGGATTTCTTGCGGTCCGTCGGAGGCGGGCACCTCTGGTCGGCATTGCTCGCTTCGCTTGCGACCCCTGCCACCCAGTCTGCTGCGCATGTCCTTTTGCAGGCCGATGCCCTCGCGCAGGTCTTTAATTGCAAGGAACTACTCGCGTTCGCCAAACCGGAGGACGTGGATAGCTTCTCCCAAAGCAAGCATCATTCCCACCGCAGAGCAGGCGGCTAAGGGAAAAATCGCAGAAATAATGGATGCCCTCAATGCGCTGACTGCTGTCATTAAGCAGCGGGAAGAGGCAATCTATGTCGAACAGGGACACGGAAGAAGGCTACAGAACGGTGGCTCTATTCTGTGGAACTCGAAATGGGGTTGGCGTCTCCTGCCGACCAATCCCGCGCAGGTCTACTGCTCTGGGTATATCAGCATTGACCTTGCTTGCAGGACACATGCGGACATATCACAGGCGCTAGGCGCCCTATCGGATGCGATCAAGAATACGCCCATTCAGAACGCTGTAACTCCGATCGACGTCGCGGCAGGAACAGACCAGCCCATCGTTGTGCCGGCAAATGAAGACGTGCCTGACGGAGAAGCAATGCCCGCACCCCAACAGGCTCAAGCGGGTAATGAGGCCCAAGTCATCTCGCCAAAAGAAGCCGTGTCATCGTAACAGGTCTATCGATAGCTTGTTCAACCGGGATGATTCTCGACACCCTCACCCCGACCCTTGTATGGGGCTTTCGGAGTCAAGCTGAATTCTTTCAGCTTGCTCCTCTTTCTTTCGGGCTATCCCTTTGTTCGACCGGAGCGACCATCCCTTCGTCCCGACCTGGGCCCAGTAGGCAGAGCGCCGCGTGCAGACGCTGTCAAGGATGCCGCTTGCGGCACCGGCAGAGCCGGCGCGAAGCGTCCTTGATGGCGTTAAGCGCGGCGCTAGCATTGGGTGCAAAGGGACGAGAGCGAATTCCGATAACTCCAGTTACTTGCCCTGTCGGTTCATCACGGCATCAACGCTGCTCGGACAAGACAATCTGAGGCGAGCCTGCCATCGGGTGGCGACAGTGCGCCACAACCTTGTATTCGGTGGGGCGTCGCGAGGGTCCGCGACGATCCGAACCATGATGCAGTCATCCGCATCGGCGGCAAGGCTCCTCGGAGGTGGGCCCATTCTCTCCCGCGGTATGAGACCATGGGTTGGGGCGGGTCACCACCACCTCGGATCGTCTTGGCGTCACATCGCGGCGAGCCGGATGAACGCCGAATCTCAAGTCCTTCGCTCTGCTTGCTCCTACGCTGTTGCGATCAAATAGCTCATATGGCGGCCGCAGCTTGGCGCCCGCCGGCACCTCGCCGGTCTTGACGTAGCGCCACAGCGCGATCAGCAGCTTGCGGGCCAAAGCCACGATCATCTTCTTGCGAACGATGTGTCCGGCATTCGCGGTCCGCGTTTGGAACCATTGTCGCCAAGCTACTCTCCTTCTGGAACATGAGCCAGCGCCACGCCAATTGGATCATGCCCCGGCGCACCCGCGCATTGCCCGCCCTGGCCAGCCCCTTTTCGCGTCGCTTGCTGCCGCTCTCGTCCGGCGCGCCGGTCAGGCCGGCGTAGCGACCCACCGCGCTGTCATCGCGCAGATTGCGCGTGAGCACCTCGTGGACCAACATGTCCGCCGTCTCGACGCCGATGCCCAGCACCTTGGCAAGCAACAGCAGCATCGGATGCGAGCCGTCCTGGAGCGCCTGCGCAGCCGCTCGAACCGCTCCTTCTCGATTGTCTTGATCTGATCGCGGACAAGCCGCAACCGCTCGCATGTCGCGCTCCAGCTCGGTTCGGGTGTTTGGCGGCAGTGCTCTATCTTCCGGCGTGCGCAGCTTCGCGAGCCGCTCCGAGGCCTTGCGCAGCTTGACCTTGAAGCCGCGGATACCGTGGCGAATCATCGTCGCCTTGAGCCGGTTTAAAATGCCCGTGCGCTCGCCAACCAGGTGCTCATGCTCACGGTTTGGCCGCTTGGCATCTTCCTGCGCAAGGGTCGGGATCGCCACCATGCTGCAGTGTTTCGCCTCGCCACGCAGCCAGCCCAGAACAGCGCGCATGAGCAAGGCGGTATCCAACCGATCCGATTTTGCTCGCCGATGCTCGCGCGATACCGGAACACTGGTCGGGTGGATCACATAGGTCTCGATTCCTCGAGCCCGCAGCCACCGCGCCAGCCAAAACCCGTCGCGGCCAGCTTCGAACGCCACTACCATCCGCTCGATCTTGCTGTCCGCTTTGATCGCTTCGCCTCGCCAGCGATGAAGCAGCGCCAAAAGCGCGTTTTCATCGGCGTCCTGCTTCTTCAACGGTTGCCGTGCCAGTCCAGGGACAAGACCGGCCACCAGCCAGCTCTTGAGACTCAATTCGACCACCGCAACCAACGTGCTATTCTGTTCGAAGGCGACGAGGGATCGGCTCAAATCGTTCCACTGCATGGGACTCTCCATCAGCTGTTTTGCAACAACGATGGTATGCCAACCTCGTCGCCGCCCCCATAGCATCTCTCCTCGATGGGGAGGCCGATGGGGAGAGGGAGCACGTCGCGGATGCGGCTGCGACCGAGCGCCGTTGTTCACCAAGTCCTCTGCAGGTTTACGCGAGCAAGCCTTTTCGCCGGCTCCATCCCGTCACCGCGGTGAGGCATTCGGCAAGTTGCGCCGGCTGGTTTGAGTAATAGTGCGTCGCGCCCGGAATCTCGATGTATTCCTTGTCGCCGGTGGCGAGGGCCTCGCGTATGGCAGGATTATGCGTCGCCGGAACCGCGTCGTCGGCCTGGTTCACGATCTGCAACACAGGGGTATTCTTGACCGATCGCGCGTTGTGCGGCCCCTTGGCGTTCGACTTGTCGTAGGACCACTGCGAAAGCCACGAGCGCAGTGACGAATAGCGGGCAAGACCGGCTGGCGCCGAGTTGGCGATGCGCGGGTCGCCGAGGAAACACCAGTTCGGCTTCCGGCCGTTGGGATCGATGCTGGAATCGATCCAGCGGACATCACACATCGTGCGATGGATGACAAAGCCACGTTCCATCTCGCCGTCGTTCTTACGCATGAGGAAATCGAGCGTGTCGAGCGCCCAGTCCGTGATCTTGCGGCTGCGGGCGCGCTGCGCCGCACGGAACGCAGCGATGAACTCGTTCGTGAACGGCGCCCTGTTGGGGCAGTTCCCGTCATAGATATCGAGCGCGACGTCGCGCTCGTCGGGCCGAAGCTCATCGCGGACCGAGGGATCAATCCACTCGGTCGGCGTTTCCGCGCGGCTCAAATGTGCCGCAATGAAGATGACGCCGTCCGCCGCAGACAAATCGGCTTGCGTCAGATCATACGGATCGCCAGCGGGCGTGTGGGTGATCGTCGGCTGCTCGGCTTGTGCCTGATAGAACGGAGACAGCGCGCCGCCACCGGACCATCCGACCAGGACAACCTTTCGGTATCCGAGCGTTTCGCGCGCGTGCCGGATGTAGGCGCCAAGATCGTAAGCGACCTTTTCCATGATCAACGCACTGTCGTTCTTCGCGTAGCGGCTGCCCGCGCACAGGACATGCACGCCGGCACTGGCCAGCGCGGTCGGCATCGGCAAAAGGTGCAGCGTCGTCGCCGGATGCATAAAGAGATAGACCGTGTCCGAATTGCGTGCCCGCGGAACCAGCCGCTGCCCTTCGAGCACTGTTTGCCCCTGGCTTCCGGCGAAGCCATACGTCTCCACCATCTGCCGGCTCTCGGCAAAGCTGATCACCACAGGGATGCGATCCCATTCAACCGGAGAGCTTGTCATGAGGCAGTGCTCCACGCGCCCGGCCGCACGTGACGGCAAGGTTCACGGACGCCGCTGAAGCTTGCGGTGCGCGCTGAAAGAGCGGGATCAGGCGTTCGCCGGAGCGCCGCGCGACGCCTTTTCCTTGTTCCACGCATCGAGCGCCGCGTGCGCTGTGCGGGCATACTCCTTTAATTCGTCGGCGCCGGCGGTCTCCGTGGTGAACTCCAGCCGGATGCCGTTGGGATCGAAGAAGTAGATCGACTTCACGAAGCCATGATCGGTGATGCCGATGACGCTGATGCCGTTGGCCTCGAGGCGCGCCTTCATGGTCTCGACGTCCTTCAACGTCGGAACTTTGAGAGCAAGATGATTGACCCAGGGAGGCGTATTGGGCGAGGGGGCGGGCTTCACGTTGTCGCCAAGATCGAAGAACGCGATGCACGAACCGTCTTTCAGCTCAAAGAATACGTGAGCGAAGGGCGCCTTCTCGCCAGTGCTCGGGACGACAGCTTCCTTGACCACATGGACGAGCGGGAGGCCCAGAATGTCCTCATAGAAATGGCGCGTCTCTTCGGCGTCGCGGCAGCGATAGGCAAAATGATGCAATCCGAGCACCGCCGCGGGCGCAGGGCCGCTGGCGTTGGAACCGTTCTTCATTGCTTTCTCCTTTGACACGTTCCGGCTACTGCACCGCAAGGCAAGCTTGAAATCAACGAACAAAGCAAAGGCCAGCGTTTCTAGCAGAATTCCCCATGTCGGAGGGCGTTCGTGCGTATATACAAGGATTGACGGCGAGCGGTTGGCGACGTTATGCTGCACGCCGGGAATTGCTCTTATTGCGATACAAGAACCCGATGTCTCGGACGCGTGTATTCAAATCCGGCAACAGTCAGGCTGTTCGCATTCCGGCGGAGCTTGCCTACGCCGACACTGACATCGACCTGGAAATCACGCGACTAGGTGACGTGATCACAATCTTTCCTGCGCGCAACAGTTTGAAGGATGTGGTTGCCGCCTTGCGCCGCATGCCGAAGCCGTCAGGCGTTGAAAAAAGGCAGCCGATCGAGCTCCCGCGGCGCCGGCGAGATTGAAGCCATGGTGCAGAGTTGGTGCAGACTTGGGTTACCTGATCGACACGAACATCGCCATTCATGCCCGCGACGGCACGGACGCAGTGCTTGTCAAGCTGGCGGAGCATGACGGGGAGGTGCTGCTCTCGGCCTTGAGCCTTGCTGAATTGCAGCGCGGCATTTACCGCGATCCAGGCTTCACGGCGATTCGGCAGGCTCGATTGGAGGTTCTGTTGCGCGGCCTACCCGTCCTGCCGTTCGACGCGGTGGCCGCCATGGCCTATGGCCGGATCATCGCTCAATGCGGGTGGGTACGCGGGCGCGATTATGATCGTATGATCGCTGCCCACGCGATAAGCAGCGGCTCAACTCTTGTTACCAACAACGAGGCTGATTTTCGCGACATCCCGGGCCTGTCGGTAGAGAACTGGGTCGTTTAGACGGGCGACGATTTCTCAGTGGTTTTCAGAGCTCGATCTGAGTTGTTGCGGATTGAGGATGCTTCCTTCGCGCGGAGCCGGAGCCTTCGATGATCAGGCTGGTTTCGTCGGGCGGCGATCTGGTCGCAAGCTTCATGCAGGCGCGCGACACCGCCGCGCTGGTTCGCGGCAGCGAGGCGGTCGTGAAGCAATTGTTCTTTCAGTTCTTTTGCCCGGGCTGGCGCGCCGGCTCGTCCGTCGCGAGCCGGTTCAGGCGTGACTTTGGCAGGGTCGCCCGCGTTAACCATCAGAAGCGTCAGGCTGGAACAGCGATCGTTTTAGGTTTCCTGCTACCGCAGCTGCGGCTCACGCCATCTTCAGTCGCGCGAGCGGTCCAACTTCGCCGTATTTGCCCGGTTATAGCTGCCGGCTGAAGCTTCGGGGAGTGAAGCTTTGGGGAAGGCAGCGTGCCGGGGGGTGCCGGCATGGTGTCGTTGGTCACGACGGGGGATTCTTGGCGCGAGCGGGTGTGGGGTCGATCGCCGCGGGACTCGCGGCGTGCGCGACCGGCTTCATCTCTTACATGTGGGTGACGCTCGACAGCGGGCCGGCGGACGCCGAATCGCACGCCCAACCGAGCGACCTTTTCGTTTCCGGGTTCGATCCATCCGAAGCCGGGCAACCTGGGCGCCGCCGCCGTTGGCGCGGACATTCGGGGCAACTCCCGCGTGCGGTTGGCGAGCCTGGAGGCGCCGGACGATTCTGCATTCGCGCTCAAGGCGCCGGACGATCAGTCAAAGCCATCGGCGCGCTCGTCCTTCGGTGGGCGTTTCGCGTTCGACCTGGCCAGTGTGCCCAGCCGGTTCTCACAACCCTCGCAAGTCGCGGCGATCCTTCGACGGCCGTTTCATCGGCGAAGGCTGCCGGCGCCGCGGATCGATCCGCCGCGGCTGCGCCACCCGCGACAGCCGCGCGCGCAGCGGCGCGCTCCGTGGTCGCTCAAGCCGCTCCGAAGCGATCACCGGACGCTCGGTTCCGGCTCGCCAGCGCGTCCGACACCTCGCTTCCGCTCGGATACGCGCCAACCGACTCGTTGAAGGGCTCAGTGATGTCGGGCTCATCTCTGAAAGGCCTGACGCCGAAGGATGCGGACCCAGTCGTCGACGTCCGCCGCACCGCGATTTACGACATCACGGCTCGCACGGTGTATCTGCCGAACGGACGGCGGCTGGAAGCGCATTCCGGCCTCGGCGACCGCATGGATGATCCACGGTACGCGAACGCGAGGATGACCGGACCGACGCCGCCGAACGTCTATGAGCTCAAGCTGCGCGAGTCGCTCTTCCATGGCGTGCGCGCCATCCGGCTCGTTCCGACCGACGACTCCAAGATGCACGGCCGCGCCGGCATACTGGCGCATTCCTACATGTTGGGTCCCAGCGGGCAATCGAACGGCTGCGTATCGTTCAGCAACTACCCGGAATTCCTGGACGCTTATCTGCGCGGCGACGTCAATCGTCTCGTCGTGGTCGAGCGTCTCGCGGAGACCCCCTCCCGGAAGACAGCCTCGGATTGGCTCTCCAACACGCTCAAGGACCTCCTGCGGCGATCCTGAGCGCCTTGATCCGGCTCGCCTGGGGGCTTGGCTCTTGTTCGACCATTGAAGGGTGAATACCCGTGAGGAGGTCTGACGAAGACGCAAATTACAGATTCGCCGTTCGCCGGCGGGACATGGTGCTCGGGGCTGCGGCCACCCTTCTGGCGACCGGAGGCGCATCGGCCCAAGCCGGGTCACGCAGCGCGCAGCCTGACGTCGACATCGATGCTCTTCCGGCCGTGCCAATTCCCGCTGCTGCGTCGCTCGGAAAAGGCAAGGACCGCGCCCTCGTGCTCGGCGGCGGCGGTGAATACTTCATTGCCTGGCTGCTCGGATTTGCGCGCGGTCTGCGCAGTGCGGGCGTTTCGTACGACATAGCCGACGTCATTGTCGGCACCTCGGCCGGAGCTATCGTGGGGAGCGCGGCCGCGGCCGATCATGCGGGGCTATTGCGCGACGACATCGATTTTTTCGGACAGTTTCCCAAGCTCCTGGCAGATTTGATACCGACGCGCGCATCCAACTCCAGTCAGGTCCGCGCGCGCAACCTCGCTGAAGCTGCGCACGACGCCAGCATAGCCACCATTCAGTCGATCGGCCGCGGCTCCATGGCGGCACGCAATCCATCGGTTCGCAACCTCCAGAGTCATGATCGACATCCTCAGCCTCGGCCGCTCCTGGCCGAGCCCTCGATTTCACGCGACGACGACGGATTGCTACACCGGCGAACGACTCGTCCTGTCGCAATCGAGCAACGTTCCGATCTCGCATGCAGTCTGCGCGAGCGTGTCGTTGCCCGGCGTGTTCGGGCCGACCTGGATTGGAGATCGGCTGTGCATGGACGGCGCCATGTGCTCAACCAGCACCCACTCCGACCTCGTTGCCGGGACCAGACGCGCCTTGGTGGTCGCGCTCACCGACAAAAGTCTACGCTTCTCCGGCATTCCGAACGATATTGACCAGGAGCTCAGCTACCTCGAAGCCGCGGGAACCAAGACACTCCTGATTGCCGCTGACCCCGGTAAGGTGCATCTGCTGTCTCCTGCCGAGATCGGACCGGCGCTGAAAGCAGGTCGCGATCGCGCGGTGAGCGAGGCCGAACGGGTCAAAGCGTTTTGGACTTGAGCAGCGAGTTCGTCAGCACGATGTCGCCTGCGTCATATGAGCCGGGGCGTGAGCGCATCCGCAACCGCCTTTGGGTTGCGGGCGATGACCGTCAGATAGGCGCGTGCAGCCTGGTCCGGCGCGGCCGCGCCCTGCTCCCAATCGCGCCGGCGGCTGGAGCGCGAGGCGGGTCGCAATGCGCTTGATGCGCTTGAAGTCGTCCGGCGTCAGCGGCTTGGCGTCGGGATCGGCAAGCGCTGCGGCCATCACCTCGGCCTCGGTCATCGGCCGCAGCGGCTCAAGGCGTTTGCTCGTTCTGTTGGAAGTAGTCGTCTTGCTCATGCTTGGTTGCTCGTCTGGCAGTGATGATCCGCACACGATCGTCGCGCTCGGTGTGCACCACAAAAATTAACGCGCCCTCGACCATGCCGACCATGGTGAACCGGTCCTCGCCGTAGTTCTCGCGATCGTCGATCCGGCCGACCGCGAAGGGATCGGCAAACACCAAGCGCGCTCGCTCGAACGACACGCCATGGTTCGCGAGGTTCGAAACCGTGCTTGCGCAAAACGGCACTACGGTCGAAACCTATGAGGGCCACCGATACCACATAACCAAAATCGTCCGCGTTGACGCGACCCACGACCCCAGGGCCGCCTCGCACGCTGTCGGCAATGAATCAATTCCTCGCGGCCGATACCTCCGTCTGGATCGCGCACCTGCGCGGCCATCGGACGCCCGCGGTTGCCAAACTGGAAGCTGCCGCCAGTCGTGAACCGCTTCTGATCGGCGATCTCATCCTGTCTTGATAGATTCCTGCAGGGCACCCGTGACGAGTTCCATGCGGCGCACGTTGAACGCGAATTGCGCCGGTATGCTCTCGTGCCGCTTCTGGATGCCGATCTTGCCCCTCGCGCCGCCCGCAACTATCGCAAGCTGAGAGATTTAGGGATCACGATCCGCAAGACAGCCGACATCATCATCGGCACATTCTGCATCGAGCATCGCACTCGATGTGATCCGGCTTTGCATCAGCGCCGCGATGTGTATATTATGGACGATTTATACACAATACCGGGATCAATTGCGATGCGGACCAATATCGAAATCGACGACGAGTTGTGTGTTGTGCGGCCTGAGACATAGGTGACACTTCGTACCGGACACATGGGTAACACTTTTCGCCTTTTGGCGGGAGGTGTTGATGCCGTGGAAAGCGAGTTCGGTGATGGAGGAACGCCTTCGCTTCGTCGCCCGCCTGCTCGATGGCGAGACGATGTCCGAGCTATGCCGGCAGTTCGGCTTATCCCCCAAGCCGGCCACAAGTTTTCGATCGCTACAAGACGGGCTTGCTGACCGACCGCTGCTGGCGCCCGTGCGTGCCAACAGCTGCCCCAGCAGGTCGAGAGCTTCATCGTCCGCTTCAAGACACAAAAGCCGCACTGGGGCGCACGCAAAATTCGCGAGCTCCTGATGCGCCGACTCTCAGGCGACATCAGCGTTCCCGCCGAAAAGCACCATCCACGCCGTCCTCGATCGCCATGGCTTGGTCAAGCGCGCGGCTGGCTGCGCAATCGCGCGGCACGCCGCTGTCGAAGGCTCGGCCCCCAACGACCTCTGGTGCGTTCACTTCAAGGCGAGTTCAAGCTCGGTAATGGCCGCTACTGCTACCCGCTGACGCCAGCGACCAAGCCTCGCGCTTGCGGGACTCAAGGGATTGGGTTGGGAAGGCGATCTGGACGAGATGCGCCAGGGCCGTTCTCCACGCCGGTCGTGATTCTCGTCAACAGCTCCGTCTGGATCGCGCACCTGCGCGGCCATCGGACGCCCGCGGTTGCCAAACTGGAAGCTGCCGCCAGTCGTGAACCGCTTCTGATCGGCGATCTCATCCTGCTCGAGATCCTGCAGGGCACCCGTGAGCGCACGTTGAACGCGAATTGCGCCGGTATGCTCTCGTGCCGCTTCTGGATGCCGATCTTGCCCCTCGCGCCGCCCGCAACCATCGCAAGCTGAGAGATTTAGGGATCACGATCCGCAAGACAGCCGACATCATCATCGGCACATTCTGCATCGAGCATCGTCACTCGTTGCTGCACGATGACCGCGATTTTGCGCCGATGGAGGATCATCTCGGTCTTATGGTCGCATGAGATGGCGGCGGAGGGCCCGCGGTGTCTCTGTTCGTTGCCTTCGCCCGTCCCGGGTCCCGCTCGGGGATAGTCGCCAGATAACACGTCGCGCTCTGGGCGTGTGTGTGCCCGATTGGCGGAGAGGGAGGGATTCGAACCCCCGATACGGTTGCCCGTATGCCGCATTTCGAGTGCGGTGCTTTCAACCACTCAGCCACCTCTCCTGGGACCGAAGCGGCGATGACTTCGATGCCGCGCTATCTATCCAGCGGCCCGAGCGGAAACAAGGCGCGGCAAGGCGTCTTACCTACAGGCATCTTATCAACCGTTTGCCCGGGGCGCGCGACTCGCAGATAATATGCACGGGCCAGCGGAATGCCGGCACGCGGCGGATCCATGTAACTCGGTAACTCGCTCGAGCAAACGACCATAGGAAAATCGAAGACGTGATCTGGCAAAGAAACTCACTCCCCGACAACGAGGAGACCAAGACTGGCACTCAGCTTGCACGGGAAAATTCGATGCTAACACAACCTAGACACGCGATTTTGGGGAATTGAACCCGAGCGGATGAATGCGAAAGACGCGGCCGCAGAACAATAAATATAACGAATACAAATAGTTATCAAAAGCAGCCAGACGGACTGACAGGACTAACCCCCTCGCGTTCGCCTCACATCTCGGTGCAAAACGGCCCACAGAGGATGCTATTCAGGCAAGCCGTTTCGACAAAGCCGTGCGAAGAGAAGCGAGTGTCGCCGTGAACGTCATCCGCGAGCGTGATCCATGACCGTCATCCATGACCGCTACCGGGATTCCGGGGTCGATACCGACGAGGCGGATGCCGGCCTTGAGCAGCTGACCGGGCGGATTGCGGCCACCTGGCCGCCGCGCGGGGGCTTCGGCGGCGTCCAGCTCGACATCGGCTATTTCGCCAATGTCATCGACATCGCCGGCCAGGGCATCGCGATCACCACCGACGGCATCGGCTCCAAGGCGATGATCGCAACCATGCTGCGCAAGTACGATACCGTCGGCATCGATTGCGTCGCCATGAACGTCAACGACGTCATCTGCGTGGGCGCAAGGCCCGTGTCGATGGTGGACTACATTGCCATCGAGAAGGTCGAGGCGGACATTCTCGATGCCATTTCCGTTGGCCTGTGCGCCGGCGCGCAAACAGCCGGCATCTCGATCTCGGGCGGCGAGACCGCGCAGCTCAAGGACATGATCCGCGGCTTCGACCTCGCCGGCACCGCCATCGGGCACGTGCCGCTCGACAGGATCCTGGTGGGCGAGCATGTCCGCGAAGGTGACGCCGTCATCGGTATCGAGAGCAACGGCATCCACAGCAACGGGCTCTCCCTGGCGCGCCGGGCATTCTTCGAGACCAACACCTTTACATGCGCGCACCGCTTTCCCGAGCTCGCCTGCGATCTCGGAACCGAGCTCCTTCGCCCGACCCACATCTACGTCAAGGAGGCGCTGGAGCTCCTCGATCGGGTGCCATCGGTCAAGGCGTTCGCCCACATCACCAGCGACGGATTGCTGAACCTCACCCGCGTGAAGGCGGACGCCGGTTACGTCATCGATGCCCTGCCGCCGATACCGCCTATCTTTGCGCTCATCCAGCGCCTCGATCAGGTCGACATCACCGAGATGTTCGCGGTGTTCAACATGGGAATCGGCTTTTGCGCAGTCGTCGCGGAGGCGGACGCGGATCGCGCGATCTCGATCCTGTCCGGCAGCGGCAAGCGCGCCTGGCGCATCGGTCACGCCGTAGCAGACACAAAACGCCGCGTGTCGCTGCCGCAACACCGGCTTGTCGGGCAGGGCAAGCATTTCCGCCGCTCCGACAGCGCGTGAATGCGGCGGGCCTGCTCTGCGGTCTGCGCCCCGCTGAGATCGGTGGCCAATCGCAGTAAACGAGTGGGCCTCAATGGCATCATCGCGGCCCGGTCACGCGCGCGACCAAACCGGATGCGGGTCCACGCCGCGCAATCCATGCCAACAAGGTGAGCCGTGGCCGATCAGATCGAGGTCAAGAACGTCACCCTCGAATACCAAGTCAACCAGCGGCGCGTGCTCGCCGTTAAGGACATCTGCTTCACCGTCAAGGCATCGGAGTTCTTATGCATTCTCGGCCCGAGCGGCTGCGGCAAGACCACCATCCTCAACATTCTCGCAGGGCTTCTAAAGCCAACCAGCGGCGAGATTCTGATCGGCGGGTCACCGGCCGGCGGCCGACGGCAGGACCGCGGCGTCGTGTTCCAGGATTTCGCGCAACTGTTTCCGTGGCGCACCGCGCGGGGCAACGTGGAATTCGGGTTGGAGATGCGCGCCATCGACAAGGCGACCCGCGAGCAGAAGGCCATGGACGTCTTGAAGCTCGTTGGCCTGGAAACGTTCGCGGATGTCTATCCGCACCAATTGTCGGGCGGCATGCAGCAGCGCGTCGCCATCGCGCGCTCGCTGGCCTATGACCCGCAAGTGCTGTTGATGGACGAGCCATTTGCCGCGCTCGACGCGATGACGCGCGACGACATGCAGCAATTGCTGACCGCCGTGTGGCAGCGCACGCGGAAAACGGTGGTCTACATCACCCACAACGTCTCGGAGGCGGTGTTCCTGGGTGACAAGGTGCTGATCCTTAATGCCCATCCGGGGACCATAAAAGCCGAAATGACGCTGGACCTGCAGCGCCCGCGCGATCCTCTGAGCGACGCTTTCGTTGCCAAGCAGCGTGAGGTCATGGGTCGGCTGCGCTCGCATTAGGTAGAGAGCCGCTCATTCAATGGAGAGGAATTCATGATCAACTTCGATGGCAGGCGCCGCAAGCTCCTGGCCCTCGGCGGCGCTGCGGCCGCCGCCGCTCTGTTGCCCAAGGCGGCGGTGGCGCAAAGCGTTGGTTCGCTCAATTTCGGCTACCAGAACACGGCATGGGGAACGGTCGGCATGATCGCCGAATCCCAGCATTTCTTGAAGCAGGCAGGTGCCGACGTGACCATTTTCCGGTTCGACGGCGGCAAGACCACGCGGGACGCGATGATCGCGGGCCGGGTCGATATTGGCACCATCGGCTCGACGCCGTTCGTCATCGGTGCGACCAAGGGCGAGCTGGTCGGCGTCGGCATGGCCATGTATGCCGGCAAGACCGGCTCCGTTGTCGCCGGCGTCAAGAGCGGGATCAAATCGGTCGCTGACCTGAAGGGTCGAAAGGTCGCTTCTCAGCTTGGCTCGTCCATCGATGCAACGTTGCAAAACAAAGTCCTGCCGAGGTTCGGTCTCTCGAGATCGGACGTTCAGATCGTCAATATTCCGCACCAGAATCACATACCGGCGCTGGCGGCGGGATCGGTCGATGCCTTTGCAGGCGTTGAGCCGTTTCCTTCGGTAGCGGAGGTGGAGAAACTTGGTGTGGTTCTGGTGGACTATTCCGATTTCGACATCGCGCCCGTCATCCTGGCCGCCAATCGCTCCGTCATCGAACAGAAGCGCAACACAGTAGTTGCATTTCTGCGCGGCTGGCTCGCGGCCTTGAAGCTTTTTCAGAACGATCGTGCCAAGGCCGCCGACATCGTCTTCAGTCATTTCAAGAGTCAGGGCTTCGATGTCAGCCGGGATGTTGTCAAGGTCATGCTCGCCAAGCTTGACGTCAATCCGGATTTCAGCCCGCAATTGACAACGTATCTGGACGAGGAAGCGAAATCGCTGGTCGTGCAGGGAAAAATCGACGCTATTCCCGATTGGAGCAAAGTCCTCGAGCCGAACCTGCTGCAAGAGGCGAATCTCTAAAGAAATGGGAGGACACAATGGCCGACATATCCCGGCGTGATGCAGTGGCCCTCGCTGGCGCCGCCGCTGCAACCGCGGTTGCACCGTCGGCGCTGCTCGCGCAGGCCGTCCCGGCGATCAATTTCGGGTTCCAGAACACGTCCTGGGGCACGATCGGCATGATCGCGGAGTCCCAGGACCTGTTCAAAAAAGCGGGCGGCAACGTCAATGTTTTCAAATTCGACAGCGGCAAGAGCACGCGCGACGCGATGATCGCCAATCGCGTCGACATTGGCGTCATCGGAGCGACGCCCTTCGTCATCGGCGCCGCCAAGGGAGACCTCGTCGGCATCGGTGTCGCCCTTTACGGAGCGAAGACGCTGTCGGTCGTCGGCGGCATCAGAGCCGGCATCAAATCGGTGGCCGATTTGAAGGGCCGCAAGGTCGGCTCGCAACTCGGTTCCGCCACCGATTACGTGTTCCAGAACAAGATCATGCCGAAGTTCGGCCTGTCCAGCAGCGACGTGCAGATCATCAACGTGACATTCCAGAACCAGATTTCCGCGCTGGCAGCGGGGTCGATCGATGCCTTTGCGGGAGTTGAGCCGTTCCCGTCGTTAGCCGAGGTGGAGAAGCTCGGGCGTGTGCTCGTCGACTACAGCGACTTCGACCCGCAGCCGATCATGCTCGCGGCCAACAAGTCCGCGGTCGACGGTAAGCGCGACGGAGTGGTTGCGTTTTTACGCGGCTGGCTTTCCGCCGTAGCTTTCTTCAAGGAGCATCCCGACCAGGCGGCCGGGATCGTGTTCAGACACTTCAAAGATCAGGGATTCACGGTGACCACCGAGGTCATCACGCTGATGCTTTCCAAGCTCGACGTGAATCCGCAATTTGCACCGGGACTGCAAGCTTACCTGGAAGACGAGGCCAATGTTCTGCTGAAGCAGAGCAAAATCGGCGAAACGCCGGATTGGAGCAAGCTGCTGCGGCAGGATCTGCTGCAGCAGGCAGAAGGTAAATCGTGACAGTATTTTTTGCGGGCGACAGCGGGCGCGGTCGATGAGACGTGCGTTCTTGTTCGGCGTGACGGCGACCACGTTTTTGGTCCTGGCTCTCGGCTGGGAGTTACTGGCGCGCTACGGCGGATTCCCGCCCAAGCTCGTGCCGGGACTCGGCACCATCTCGGCGACTTTCGTTCGACTGACGGAAACCGGCGTGCTCGCGGCCGCAGCGGGCGCGACCCTGTACCGGTTGCTCGCCGGCTTCATGATCGCCGCCACGGTCGGCGTGACGCTCGGAATTCTGATGGGACGCTATGAATGGATTGAGGACACGCTGCTGCCGATCATCAGTTTTCTTTATCCCATTCCCGGCCTCGCCTATGCGCCGCTCTTCGTGCTTTGGTTCGGACTTGGCGATGCGCCGACGATTCTTCTGATCGGCGTGTCGTCGTCGCTCATCGTCATCATCAACACCTGGAAGGGCGTCAAGGCGGTCAATCCGATCTGGCTGAAGTCGGCGCAGGTGATGGGCGCGCTCGATCGGCAGATGTTCCGGCGCGTCATCCTTCCGGCCTCGCTGCCTTACATCCTGGTCGGGCTGCGACTCGGGCTTGCCAATGCCTGGCGCCTGCTGATCGCCGTCGAGATGCTGATGTCCGTGCAGCGCGGGCTGGGCTGGCTCATTTTCGGCGCCCAGACGTTTCTCAACACCGACGTCATGCTGGCCACCATCGCGGTGATCGGTGCGATCGGCATCCTGCTGGAACGGCAGGTATTCGCCCGCGTGGAGCGCTGGACGGTAGTTCGCTGGGGGATGGTGACGGCATGACATCGCGCTTTTCCATGAAAGCATTGCTGCGCGGCATCGCCGGCATCGTCATCGTGCTTGCCATTTGGGAGGGCTTTGCGCGCAGCGGGATGTTTTCGACGGCGATGACGCCGCCGCTGGAGCGCATCGCCGCGATCTTCTGGCGCATGCTGATCGACGGGACGCTGATCGAGAATGCCGCGATGACGCTCGCCCGCGTCTTTCTCGGCCTTGCCATTTCCTTCGTCATCGCCGTTCCGCTCGGCGTCGCCATGGCGCGATCGATCGTCGCCGAACGCATTTTCCTGCCCCTGCTCAGCGTGCTTCTGCCGATTCCATCTCTCGCTTGGGTCCCGTTATTCGTGTTGTGGTTCGGCATCGGAGATTTTTCGACTGTTCTTGTCGTCATCTACGCCGCCATGTTTCCGCTGGTCTACAATGTGTGGTCTGGCGTGCGGGCGGTGAATCCGCTGTGGCTGCGGGCGGCGACGGTCATGGGCGCGGACCATTCGTCGATGTTCCGCAAGGTGATCTGGCCGGGCGCTCTGCCCTATGTCATTACCGGTCTGCGGCTGTCGTTCGGGCGGGCGTGGATCGGCGTCATCGGCGGCGAGCTATTGGCCAGCCCGAAATTCGGCCTCGGCCAGATCATTTTCGACGCCAGGGAATTCCTCAATACCGGCGTCATGCTGAGCGCGTTGATTGCCATCGGCGCATTGGGCCTCGCCTTCGAACGGCTTGTGTTCCAGAAGCTCGAAGCGGCAACGGTCCGCAAATGGGGAATGGTGACAAGCTCAGGTTAGCCCCGGCGGGCCGACGCTGCGGCATTATGACCGGACGCCAAATGCACCGGGCAGTATAGTAGCGAATGTATTTGTCGTGTGTGTTGTCGTGGATGTTGTCGTGGGCGTCGATTGTATTCCACTTGTAGCCCGGATTGAGCGCACAGCGAAATCCGGGTGTGCATGAAGCATGCCCCGGTTTGATGGCCGCATTCCTCGAGATACGGCTATGTGCGACGCAGACTCTGGCGGGGAGGACTTCCCACGGCATTCCAGTCAGGACCAGAACGGGCAGGACCAGGACAAGCAGGACCAGGACAGCTCCGCGAGCAGCGCTGGTGATCACGGATTTCGCTGCCGCTCAATCCGGGCAACGCCTGCTGCGTCCGCGCAATGCGCGCGCCCTCGCCGCCGTGGCCATGATGGCGTGCGGCCTCGCCAGCGGGCTTGCCGCTCCCGCGCATGGGCAGAAACTGGAAGCGCGCTACGTGATCTCGATGACCGGCATCCGGGTCGGCCAAAGCGCCTGGACGGTCACTATCGACAACGATCGCTACTCGGCCTCGGCGAGCGGCGGCAGCGTCGATCTCATCAATGTGCTGCTGCGGGGCGAGGGGGTGGCCCGCGTCTCCGGCGACATCAGGGATGGCCGGCTTGTCCCCGCCGTCTTCTCCTCAAGCCTCATCGAGGACGGCGAGAAGATCGATCTGAAAATGACCCTGGACGACGGCACCGTGATCGCGGTGGAGGACAACGCGGCGCGGCCCGGTCCCGATCGCGTGTCGCTGGCGCAATCGCATGCCCAGGGCGTCACCGATCCGCTCACCGCGCTTCTTCTTCCCAATGTGGGCAGTGACGCCGCTGCTGCAAAAGAAAGCTGCAACCGCACATTGCCCGTCTTTGACGGCCGCCGGCGCTACGATCTCGTGCTCTCGTTCAAGCGGATGGACGAAATCCAAGACAAGAAGCAAGACAGAAAGCAAGACGGACGGGTGGTCGTGTGCAACGTCGTCCTGCGTCCGATTGCCGGCCATCGCGCCAACAGCATGATCACGAAATATGTCGCCGAGCGGCGCGACATCGAAATCTCCTTCGCTGCGATCACCGGCACGCGCTTGCTGGCGCCGCTGCGCTTCCTGCTGCCGACATTGCTCGGAACCATGGCGGTGCAGGCGACTTCGTTCGAGACTTCCCCGCTCGCCGCCCCGGCACGGCCGTAGCGCGGCATAAGGGGCCTCGGATCGAGCAACACACTCGAATATACCTCCCCCTTTCAGGGGAATCGCATTTGGCATGCTCGCCCCCTCACCCGGCGCCTTTGGCGCCGACCTCTCCCCGGCGGGGAGAGGTAATCGCGTCCATCGCTCGTGCGGTGAACCTCTCAACCCAGGGAGAATGTTCTCGAGCTGTGTCACACACTCGGTTGACCTCTCCCCGTCGGGGAGAGGTCGGCCGCGTAAGCGGCCGGGTGAGGGGGTCCGTGGCCACATGCGATAGCCCTGCCCTTGCAGGGGGAGGTAGTACTGACCGTCCTTTCATGCCGTACTATGCTCGGGCGGGGGGCGCGAGAAAGGAAAAGCGTTGGCGGTTCGCTTCGCACGAATCAAGCGCGAGCTGCGCGGCAGCGCCATCGCTCTGCTGATGGTCGCCGCGACGACGCTCGTCGTCTATGCACTGGCGCAGTCCCTCGAAGTCCGCCGCGGCTCGGCGGTTTATCTGCTGCCCGTCCTGCTCGCCGGCTGGCATCTCGGACTGGTTCCGGCCCTGGTCGCGGCCGTGGCCGGCGTGCTGATGTCGGGATACTTCTTCTTCAGCCCGTATTACAGCTTCTTTGTCGCGCGGCCGAACGAGATCCTCATTCTCCTGCTCTTCATGGTCGTCGCCGCCGTGACCAGTCACCTCGCGAATTCCATGAAGCAGCAAACCGAGATCGCCCGCAAACGTGAAAAGGAGATGGGCGACCTCTACGCATTCTCCCGGCGGCTGGCGGTCGCATCTTCGGCCGGCGATATCTATCGCGCCATCGAGGAGCACCTCGCCAATCTCGTCCAGCGCAAGGTCGTGTTGTTCGGCGCCGGCGGCCGGCAAGGCGGCACGCCATCGGAGCCGACCGCGCTCACGGAGCGCGTGCACCGCGCCATTGCCGACGTACAGGACGGACGAATTCCCGCCACCACCGTCGACGACGGAGCCGGAGACATCTGGCTGGTGCGCCGCGTCTCGCAGGAGAACGCGGCGTTCGGCGTCATCGCCATCGATCTCGGCAGCGTGCCCGCCAGCAACGTCGACGAGGTGAGCCAGCGCGTCAACGATGTACTGGCCGACGCCGCCGCCACTCTCGAACGACTCGACGTGGCGCGCGCGCTCGATGACGCCAAGATGCGCTCCGAGACCGAGCTCCTGCGGGAAGCGTTGATCGGGTCCGTCTCGCACGAATTGCGCACGCCGCTCGCTTCCATCCTTGGCGCAGCCACGGTCTTGAGCAATTCGCCCGCGATTGCGGCCGACCCGCGGCTCATCTCTCTTGCCGCCGTGGTGCGCGACGAATCGGAGCGTCTCAACAACGATATCCAGAACCTCCTCGACGCGACCCGGATCAGCCGGCAGCAGGTCAAGCCACGCAACGAGTGGATCGAGCCGCAGGACATCGTGAACTCCGCACTCGAGCGCCGGCGCCGGCACCTGTCAGGACACCATGTGATGCTCGATGTGGATGCGAACCTTCCGCTCATTTATGTCGATGCCGTCCTGGTGGAGCAGGCCTTCGTGCAGATTGTCGACAATGCGGCGAAATATTCGCCCGCCGGCTCGCCGATCAGAATCTCGGCGAAGAGGAACGGCAGCCATGTTGTGCTTTCCGTTCGCGACGAAGGCGCCGGATTGACGGCGGAAGAGAGCGCACAGATTTACGACAGGTTCTTCCGCGGCCCGCGGCAGATTTCCACGACGTCCGGCTCCGGCCTGGGCCTGTGGATCGCGCAGGCTTTCGTGAGCGCCAATGGCGGCAAGATCGATGCCGCAAGCGGGGGTGTGGATCACGGCGCCACCGTTGCCATACACTTGCCGTTTCCAGCGCTGGCGAGCGAGCCGGAGGTCGGCCCGGATGACTAAAGCCAATCCGCTTGTCCTCGTCGTGGACGATGAAGTGCAGATCCGGCGCTTCCTGCGCGCCGGCTTTGAGCTCGACGGCTTCACCGTCCAGGACGCCGAGACCGCCAACGAGGCGGTGCGCCTGGCGACCCTCAAGGCGCCGGACCTCGTCATCCTCGATCTTGGACTGCCGGACATGGACGGGGGCGAAGTGCTGGAGCGGCTGCGCAGCTGGTCCAGCGTGCCGCTCATCGTGCTTTCGGTGCGCTCGAACGAAGCGGAAAAGGTGCGGCTCCTGGAAAGCGGGGCGGACGACTACGTCGTCAAACCCTTCGGAATGGCGGAGCTGCTGGCGCGCGCTCACGCCGCCATGCGGCGTCACGTGCGCGTCTCGACCGGCGAGCCGGTGGTCAAGATCGGACCGCTGGCGATTGATCTGGCTGCGCGCCTCGTCACCATTGACGGATCGCGCGTGGGGCTTACGCCGAAAGAGTACCGGCTGCTGCAATTGCTTGCGCAGCACGCCGGCAACGTGGTGACACACCAGTTCCTGCTCAAGGAAGTCTGGGGCTCGCCACACCTCAACGATACGCACTATCTACGCATATTCATGCGCAAGCTGCGGCAGAAGATCGAGGCCGATCCGACCCAGCCGCGCATGCTGTTGACCGAGCTTGGCGTCGGCTACCGCCTGGTCGCCCCGGAGACCGCCGCTCCCGCGCCGATGTCGGCGTAGGGCGGGTTAGGCGCGTCTTTCGCGCCGTAACCCGCCGCTTTCGGCGGATTACGCTAACGCTAATCCGCCCTACTGCCCTTTTCTTGACTTGCGCCGCCCGCGTCCATACGTTCCGCGCGCTCTCGCCAAGAGCCCGTGACTAGACCCGCCGACCAGTCCAGGAGACTGGAGGCCAACGCCCGACAGCGCGATGCGCCCTCGGGCGACTTTGTTGCTCGCACAGCCTCATCCTGAGGAGCGCCCGCTTGGGCGTGCTGCGCACGCTCCTCAGGACGAGGTCTCAGGACCCGGTTAGAAGGCAGAAAGATGTTCGATTCGCTCTCGGAACGGCTGAGCGGCATCCTCGACCGCTTGACCCGGCGCGGCGCGCTGACGGACGCGGACGTCAACGCGGCGCTGCGCGAAGTGCGGCGCGCACTCCTTGAAGCCGACGTCGCCCTCGATGTGGTGCGCGGCTTTGTCGATAAGGTGAAAGGTCATGCCGTCGGCGTGGAAGTGATCAAGTCGGTCACTCCCGGCCAGATGGTGGTGAAGATCGTGCATGACCAGCTGATCGAGATGCTGGGCGCCCATGGCGAGCCCATCGACCTCAATGCCGCCGCCCCGGTGGCGGTCATGATGGTCGGGCTGCAAGGCTCGGGCAAGACGACAACGACGGCCAAGCTCGCGAAACGCCTTGCCGAGCAGGCGAAGCGCAAAGTGCTCATGGCCTCGCTCGACGTCCGCCGCCCGGCGGCCATGGAGCAGCTCGCAGTCCTGGGCAAGCAGGTCGGCGTCGATACGCTGCCGGTCGTCGCGGGACAGCAGCCCGCGCAGATCACGCGGCGCGCTCTGCAAGCCGGCCGTCTCGGCGGTTACGACGTCGTCCTTCTCGATACCGCCGGCCGTACCACCCTCGATGCCGCCATGATGGCTGAGGCGGCTGAGGTCAAGCAGGCGGCAAATCCGCACGAGGTGCTGCTCGTGGCCGACGCGCTGACCGGGCAGGACGCGGTCAATCTGGCGCGCTCGTTCGACGAGCGTGTCGGGCTCA
This sequence comes from uncultured Alphaproteobacteria bacterium, assembly GCA_963841105.1. Lineage (GTDB taxonomy): Bacteria > Pseudomonadota > Alphaproteobacteria > Rhizobiales > Xanthobacteraceae > VAZQ01. Next base: position 335,735 of record CAWJCB010000011.1, on the reverse strand, counting down.
CAGGGATCGTGCTCACGCGGGTGGATGGGGACGGCCGCGGCGGCGCCGCCTTGTCCATGCGCGCGGTGACCGGCAAGCCCATCAAGCTCATGGGCACCGGCGAACAGATGGACGCGCTGGAGGATTTTCATCCCTCGCGCATCGCCGACCGCATTCTCGGCATGGGCGACATCGTCACCCTTGTGGAGAAGGCGGCTGCAACCATCGACGCGGAGAAGGCAGCCCGGGTGGCCGAGAGAATGCGCAAGGGCGCATTCGACCTGAGCGACCTGCGCGAGCAACTCATGTCGATGAAGGACATGGGCGGCATGTCCGGCCTGATGGGCATGCTTCCCGGCATCGCGAAAATGAAGAATCAGCTGGCGGCGGCCAATCTCGATGAGCGCGTGCTCAAGCGCCAGGTCGCGATCATAGATTCCATGACGCCCAGGGAGCGGCGCGGCCCCGACATCCTCAAGGCGAGCCGCAAGAAGCGCATTGCCGCCGGCTCGGGGACCAGGGTCGAGGACATCAACCGCATGCTCAAGATGCACCGCACCATGGGGGACGTGATGAAGGCCATGGGCGGCGGCAAGCGCGGCCCGATGGCGGGGCTTGCCAACATGCTGGGCTTTGGCGGCGGCATGCCCAGCCCCGAGCAGATGCAGAAACTCGCGGAGAAGATGCCGGGCGGCGTGCCGGGAATGCCAGGTTCGGGCTCGCCGCTTTCCGGGCTTCCGCCGGGCATGACGGGTTTGTCGCCGAAATTTCCCGGCTCCGGCCCACTTCTTCCCGGCCTCGGCGGCGGAAAGCTGCCGGGCCTCGGCGGCCTCCCGGGATTGGGAAAGAAGAAATGAACATCAGATCGTCCTGGCCGGACTTGTTCCGGCCATCCACGACTTGTTTCTGCGGCCAAGAAGACGTGGATGGCCGTGACGAGCACGGCCATGACGATCTGGGGTCGGACACAACGGGAAGAAAGAAAAGATCATGTCACTGAGAATTCGACTAGCGCGCGCCGGCACGAAGAAGCGGCCGGTCTATCACATCGTCATCGCCGACAGCCGCTCGCCGCGCGACGGCCGTTTCATCGAGCGGCTTGGCTATTTCAATCCGCTGTTGCCGAAGGACAAGACCGAGCGCCTCAAGCTCGATCTGGAGAAAGCCAAGGCGTGGCTCGCCAAGGGCGCGCTCCCCACCGATCGCGTCCAGCGTTTTCTCGATGCGGCCGGCGTAATGACGCGCGAAAAGCGCAACAATCCGATCCGTGCCGTCCCGCGCAAGGAACGCAAGGCGCGTGCGGAGGAAGCGGTCAAGGCCGCGGCGGCCGCCAAGGCCGCGGCTGCTGCCAAGGCCGCGGCTCCGGCGAGCTGAGCCATCAAGCAGGGGCGAGGCATGCCTTGCCCCTGCGGACATGCGCGGATCAGATGGCCGCCCGCATCTGCGTAGCCCGGATCGGGGGCGCGCATGGCATTCGCGGCGAGGTGAAACTTAAATCCTTCACGGCGGACCCCATGGCGCTCCGGGACTATGCTCCACTGGAGAGCGAAGACGGCGCAGTGCATTTCGTGATCGAGGCGCTGCGACCGGGTAAAGGCCATCTCGTGGCGCGATTGCACGGCGTTTGCGATCGCGACGCCGCCGAGCGCCTCGCCGGCCTCAAGCTCTTTATTCCGCGGGAACGCCTGCCGCCGCCGGACACGGAGGAGTTCTACCACGTTGACCTCATCGGGCTGCGGGCGGTGACGACCGCAGGCCGAGGAGATCGGCACGGTGCTGGCGGTGCATGATTTTGGCGCCGGCCCTATTGTCGAACTGCGGCTTGCGGCGAGCGGCGCGGGCATCCTGCTGCCCTTCACGCAGGCGTGCGTGCCGGAGATCGATCTGGCCGGGGGAACCATTGTTGTTGAGCTACCACAAGATGCGGCCCAGGGATGATGCCGGAAGGCTTTGCCATGTGGCGCGCCAGCGTCCTCACCATCTTCCCCGAAATGTTTCCCGGGCCTCTTGGCACGAGCCTCGCGGGCAAGGCGCTCGCGGCTGCCGTCTGGGCGATTGAGCCGATCGATATCCGCAATTACGCCGGCGACCGGCATCGTTCCGTCGATGACACCCCGGCGGGTGGCGGCCCTGGAATGGTGATGCGCGCCGACGTGCTCGCCCGCGCGCTCGACGCGGCAGCGGCGCCAGGAGATGCCCGGCCCCGGCTGTTGCTGAGCGCGCGCGGCAAGCCTCTCACGCAAGCGCGGGTCGCGGCCCTGGCGCGGGGACCGGGCGCCATCGTTCTGTGCGGACGCTTCGAGGGCGTCGACGAGCGCCTCATCGAGGCGCGCCAGCTCGATGAGATATCGCTGGGCGACTACGTGCTTTCCGGCGGGGAGATTGCGGCGCTGGCTCTCCTCGATGCCTGCGTGCGGCTCCTTCCCGGGGTGATGGGCAAGCCCGCCTCGGGCGAGGAAGAAAGCTTCGCGCATGGCCTTCTGGAATACCCGCAATATACCCGGCCGCAGATCTGGGAAGGCCGATCCATTCCGCCGACGCTGACCAGCGGCGATCACGCCAAGGTGGCCGCCTGGCGGCGCGCCGAGGCCGAGCGGATCACCCGGGATCGCCGCCCCGATCTCTGGGCGGCTTACCTGGCCGGTCGTTCCTCGCGCCAGTGAAGGCCCGGGAAGGCGAAATTGCCCAGGCGGGTGACAAAAGGCGCGCCGTATCGTAGAAGCTCGCCCGACCCAGACAACGCGAAATGCGCGCGTCATTCGGATTGCGCCGACGGAGTAGTCCCATGAACCTCATTCAACAGCTCGAAAAAGAGCAGGTGACCAAGCTTTCCGCCGGCAAGCAGATCCCCGAGTTCGGGCCGGGCGACACGGTTCTCGTCAACTACAAGGTGGTCGAAGGCGAGCGCACCCGCATTCAGGCCTACGAAGGCGTGTGCATCGGGCGGGCCGGCGCCGGCCTCAACGAGAATTTCACAGTGCGCAAGATTTCCTACGGCGAGGGGGTGGAGCGCGTATTTCCGCTCTATTCGCCGATGATCAACTCCATCAAGGTCGTGCGCCGCGGCAAGGTGCGCCGCGCCAAGCTCTATTACCTGCGCGGCCGTCGCGGCAAGGCCGCGCGGATCGCCGAAAAGCAGGAGCATCGCGGCGCCGAGCAGAAAGCGGAGCCCATGGACAAGGCTGCGGAGTAGGATGGCCCCTCGCACGCTGTACGACAGGATTTGGGAAGATCACCTTGTAGATGAGCAGCCGGACGGTACCTGCCTCATCTACATCGACCGGCATCTGGTGCATGAAGTAACGAGTCCACAGGCATTCGAGGGCCTGCGGCTCTCCGGCAGGACTGTGCGCGCGCCGGAGAAGACGCTGTGCGTGGTCGACCACAACGTGCCCACCACGGATCGCAACGCGCCCAATCCGGATCCGCAAAGCGCGGCGCAGATCGCCTATCTCGCGGAGAACGCCAAGCTGTTCGGGCTCGAATATTTCAACGAGCACGATCGGCGTCAGGGCATCGTGCACATCATCGGCCCCGAGCAGGGTTTTACGCTGCCCGGCACCACGCTCGTTTGCGGCGACAGCCATACCGCGACCCACGGCGCCTTCGGCGCGCTTGCCTACGGCATCGGCACCTCCGAGGTCGAGCATGTGCTCGCCACGCAGACGCTGATCCAGACCAAGTCGAAGAACATGCGCGCCGTCATCGACGGCAAGCTGCCGCCGGGCGTCACCGCCAAGGACATCATTCTCGCCATCATCGGCGAGATCGGCACCGCCGGAGGCACCGGGTATGCGCTGGAATATGCGGGGGAGACGATCCGCTCGCTCTCCATGGAAGGCCGCATGACCGTCTGCAACATGTCGGTCGAGGGCGGCGCCAAAGCCGGCTTCATAGCTCCCGACGAGAAGGCCTTCGCCTACCTCAAGGATCGCCCGCGCGCGCCGAAAGGCGAGCTGTGGGACGAAGCCATGCGTTACTGGGAAACCCTGCGCTCTGATGACGACGCGCATTTCGACCGCGAGATCCGGCTTGATGCGGCGAAGCTTCCACCGCTGGTGACCTGGGGAACGAGCCCCGAGCAGGTGATCTCCGTCACCGGCCGGGTGCCGCGGCCGCAAGACATCACCGACGAGAACAAGCGCCGCGCCGCGGAGACCTCGCTCGCCTATATGGGCCTCAAGGGCGGGGAGAGGATCACCGACATTGCGCTCGATCGCGTGTTCATCGGCTCGTGCACCAATGCCCGCATCGAGGACCTGCGCGCGGTTGCGCGCGTGGTGGATGGCAAGCGCGTCAATCCGAATGTCAAGGCGATGGTCGTGCCGGGCTCCGGGCTGGTGAAGGAGCAGGCGGAAGCGGAAGGTCTTGACCGCATCCTGCTCAAGGCCGGCTTCGAGTGGCGCGAACCCGGCTGCTCCATGTGTCTCGCCATGAACCCGGACAAGCTTGCCCCGGGCGAGCGGTGCGCCTCGACGTCAAACCGCAACTTCGAAGGGCGGCAGGGCTACAAAGGCCGCACCCATCTGGTCTCGCCCGCCATGGCCGCGGCGGCGGCGATCGCCGGCCGTTTCGTCAACGTGCGGGAATGGCAGTAGTCAGTAATCGGTAATCAGTAATCAGTAATCAGTTCAGCGCTTAGCGGTGGGCTCGCCACGGCTCCGCGCTCTATCTGATTACTGATTACTGATTACTGACTCCTGGCTCCCACCGGCAGCGCATCCTTGGCACAATCACGCTGCCGCTCGCGCGATCCTCCGCAGCAAGCCATGACCTGCATTGGCGCACGGCGCCCGGCCCGGGATATTCGTATTTGTACGGGACGGGATAGTCGGTGGAATAAAGCCGGTAGGGATACGCCGGCATGACGCGAATGCGTGTGCGGGCGCGCCGCGGGCGCGATTGCGCCAGGACATAGCTCGGCGCGATGCTGCTGATTGCGGCGCCGCGCGCGATCTGCGCGCGAGCAACATCGGTTGCGGCGCCCACGAGCGTGCAACCGAGCGCAAGCAGGAAGAGCGGTATCGTTCGGGTCATCTCAGCTGCCTCAACCGCTCGCACGCTCGCCCATTGCGCCGCCGCCGTCAACGCTGCAATCCATGAGATGCTCTAGCTTGGCCGCTGCGCCGCACTCCCGTAGAACGCAGCCATGGCCGATCTGGTGTTGTCCGATCCCCTCCCCTGGCATGGCGTGAAAGCGCCCTCGCTCGCGGAGATCGAAGCTCTGGCGGATGCTGCTTACCGGCGGCTGCCGCAACGATTCCGCGGCCTGTGTGAGGATCTCGTGATCCGGATCGAAGAACTTTCCCGACGACAAGGTGCTGGACGAATTGGGCGCGCAGACCGAGTTCGACGTATTGGGATTGTTCCAGGGGGTTGGCCTGCCCTTTCGTTCCGAAAGCGCGCCGGCGCAAATGCCGAACATGGTGTGGCTTTACCGCCGGCCTATCCTCGATTATTGGGCCGATCACGATGAGGCCCTGGGCAACATCATCACGCATGTGTTGGTGCATGAAATCGGCCATCATTTCGGCCTGTCGGATCAGGACATGCAGGAGATCGAGAACAGCGTGGCCTGATCCCTTCCGCGTGGGGCATGGACGCGCTAGGACTGTGCTGATCAAGTCTGGGCCGTCATGGCCGGGCTTGTCCCGGCCATCCACGTCTGCGCTTTCCCAGGCGCTTTAAGCAAGACGTGGATGCCCGGCACAAGGCCGGGCATGACGGAGTTTGTACGTCAAGGACACGTCAGGCCATGGACAAATTCACCAGCGTCGAGGGCGTCGCGGCGCCGCTGCGGATGATCAACGTCGATACCGACATGATCATCCCGAAGCAGTATCTCAAGACGATCAAGCGCACCGGCCTGGGGAGCGGATTGTTTGCCGAGAAGCGCTACCGCGACGACGGCAGCGAAAATCCGGACTTCGTTCTCAACAAGCCGGCCTATCGCAAGGCCAGGATCCTTGTCGCCGACGACAATTTCGGCTGCGGCTCCTCGCGCGAGCATGCCCCGTGGGCGCTGATGGATTTCGGTATTCGCTGCGTCATCTCAACATCGTTCGGCGACATCTTCTATAACAATTGCTTCAAGAATGGCGTCCTTCCGATCAAGGTCTCACGGGAGGATTTGGAGAAGCTGTTCGACGACGCCGAGCGCGGCGCTAATGCGACGCTCTCCATTGATCTCGCGAAGCAGGAGATCAGGGGGCCCGACGGCGGCGTGGTCAAATTCGAGATCGACCCGTATCGCAAGCACTGCCTGCTCAACGGGCTCGACGACATCGGCCTCACGATGGTGAAAAAGGAGAAGATCGCGCGCTTCGAGGAAAAGGCGCAGGCGGCGCGGCCGTGGGCATGACACCAGAGGGGTCGTAGCCCGCATTGAGCCGTCTGCGGATATACGCGCGTCTTCGACGCGCTATGGCGAAATGCGGGAAGAACCCGGGTTTCGCGTTAGCGCTCAACCCGGGCTACGCTCATCGTCTGTCTTGCCTCGATCGCCTCGCTGATGGCGACGGTGCGGCGCGCCATGTCGGCATGCAGCCGTTCGACCATGCGGCCATCAAGCTGCACCACGCCCTTGTCTTTGTTCTCCGGCAGATCGAAGGCTGCGATGATCTTCCTCGCCTGCGTGACGTCGTCCTCGTTCGGTGAAAACGCCGCATTGCAGGGCTCGATCTGGTTGGGATGGATGAGGGTTTTGCCATCGAAGCCCATGTCGCGCGCCTGCGCGCATTCGCGCGCGAAGCCCTCGCTGTCGGCAAGGTCGTTGTAGACGCCGTCCAGGATATCGAGGCCGTAGGCGCGCGCGGCGGCAACGCAGTTCATCAGCCAGGGCAGCAAGGCGGCCCGGCCGGGCAGGATTTTTGCGCGCGTCTCCTTGGCGATGTCGTTTGTGCCCATAACGAAGCCGGCGAGCCTCGTCTCGACATCCTGAGCGGCGGCCGCGATGTCGCCTGCCTTGAGCACGGCGAGCGGCGTCTCCATCATCGCCCAGACCCGGATGCGGTGATCGGCACTGATGTTGACCAGCCGATCCGCCACGTCCTCGAGGAGCTGCGGGCTCGTGACTTTCGGCACGAGCACCGCGTCCGGCCTTGCCTTTGCGGCGACGTCAAGATCCTTGATCCACCAGGGCGTATCGAGTCCGTTGATGCGGACGATGACTTCACGTGCACCAAAGCCGCCCGCGGTGACAGCATCAAGCACCTGCCGGCGAGCCACGTCCTTGGCTTCCGGCGCCACCGAGTCTTCCAGGTCCAGGATGACCGCATCCACAGGCAACGTGCGCGCCTTCTCCATCGCCCGCGCATTCGATCCCGGCATGTAGAGCACGCTCCGGCGCGGCCGAATGGTCACAGTGGTTCCTCGGTTACGACAGCGAGCAGCGTCGATTCATTCGCGGGACAGCGCCCTAGAAAAACGCTGTCACCCTGCCATCTTATTTCATGGCAGGCAAAGCTGCGGGTTAGACGTGGATCTGGCTGTGGACGGCTGTCCAGCGGTGAGCGCAATCCTTACGCCGCTTTGCGCTTGGCGGCGATGAGGTTGCGGTTAACCAGACATTCCGCGATCTGAATGGTGTTGAGAGCGGCGCCCTTGCGCAGATTGTCCGAGACGCACCACAGGACGAGCCCATTGTCGATCGTGGGGTCCTCGCGGATGCGGCTGATATAGGTCGCGTCCTCGCCCGCCGCCTCGTACGGCGTCGCGTAGCCGCCGGCCTCGCGCTTGTCGATGACGAGGCAGCCCGGCGCATTGCGCAAAATCTCGCGCGCCTCGTCCGCCGTGATCGGGTTCTCGAACTCGATGTTCACCGCTTCCGAATGGCCGACGAACACCGGCACGCGCACGCAGGTGGCGACGACCTTGATCTTCGGATCGAGGATCTTCTTGGTCTCGACCACCATCTTCCATTCTTCCTTGGTGAAGCCGTCCTCCATGAACGCGTCGATCTGGGGAATGATGTTGAAGGCGATCCGCTTGGGGAATTTCTTCGTGGTCGTCTCCTCGAGCGTGTAGACGGACTTTGTCTGCGCGAACAGCTCGTCCATCGCCTCCTTGCCGGCGCCCGACACGGATTGATAGGTGGAGACGACGACGCGGGTGATCCTGGCCTTGTCGTGCAGCGGCTTGAGGGCAACGACGAGTTGCGCCGTCGAGCAGTTCGGGTTGGCGATGATGCCGCGCTTGCGAAAGCCCACGACGGCGTCGGCATTGACCTCGGGAACGATGAGCGGAACGTCGGCGTCGTAGCGCCAGCACGAGGAGTTGTCGATCACGACCGCCCCGGCGGCGGCAATCTTCGGCGACCATTCCTTGGAGACGGCGGAGCCCGCCGACATCAGGCAAATGTCGACGTCGGAGAAGTCGTAGTGCTCCAGCGCCTTGACCTTGAGCGTCTTGTCGCCGAAGGAGACTTCCGTGCCCTGGCTGCGGCGCGACGCAAGCGCGACCACCTCGCCGGCAGGGAACGCGCGCTCGGCCAGTATTGCGAGCATCTCGCGGCCCACATTGCCGGTGGCCCCGGCCACGGCGATCTTGTAACCCATTGCCAACACTCCGAATAAGGTTCGCGGCCGTGCGCAGCCGTCGTGAACGGCGCCGGCTCGCGCTTTTAGGAGAGAAATGCGGGCCTGACAACGACGATTCTAAGGCGTGGGCGCTGCCGGCGCGCCGCAATCATTGTCCGTAGTTACGGGCGAGATATTGCGCGATGCTCTTTGCATCGGCCTCGTCGATGGGCGCGCCGAACGCCTTGATCATCTTGGTGACCTCGGCATCCCATGCCGTTGCATTCAGATAAGGCGAGTTGATCAACACATAGTCGAGGCTGTGACACCCCGCGCAATTCGCCTCGACCTTGTCCAGGCCGGGCGCTTTCTTGAGCTCGACCGGCTTTTCCTGCGCGCGGATTGGCAGCGCGATCATGACCGCGGCGAGCGCGATGAAGAATGCACGCATGGGCCGCCTCCTCAAGCTACGTCAAAGCTGACGCTGTGGACGAGATTGTGGTGATAGCCAGCCGGATTCTGGATGAGCTCCGTGGTCTGACTTTGCCCGATCTTGTTGAAGGCGCGCGCCGCCACCGTGTGCTTGCCTTTTCCCCTTGCCGGCAAACTGAAGTTGAAGGTGCGGAACGCGTAGCGACCGAGGTCTTCGCCCAGAGTTGCCGGCGACCAGGTCTTGCCGCCGTCGCTCGATATCTCAACGGCGCTGATCCCGTAGCCCCCGTCCCACGCGATGCCGCTCACTTGCACTGTCCCGCCCGCCTTGATTTGCGCTCCTTGCTCAGGCGACGTGATCAGGGAATTCACCACCATCTCGGTGATTGGAGTGTTGACCGCGGTTTCCTGTGACGTAAAGCGCGCCACCACCGGGAACTTGCCCAGCGGAACGCGGTACGCCGAGTGCATCCAGAATCCGGCTTCGGGTTTGGTCCGCGCCGAGATCGATGTGACGTGCTTCATCCAATAGACGCCGGTCCAGCCCGGCACGACGACACGCGCCGGAAATCCGTTCCAGTGCGGCAGCGGCGCTCCGTTCATCTCATAAGCGATCAGGGTCGTGTCCTCCATCGCCTTCCAGACCGGGATGCTCTTCACGAAGTCCGGCGTCTTGTCGGTGACGCCGGAGTCGGCGCCGTCGAAGGTGATCTCAATCGCCTCTTTCTTCAGCCCGACCTTTTCGAGGACGTCCTTGAGGCGTGCTCCTTTCCAGCGGGCGCACCCCATGGCCCCAAAACCCCATTCCACTCCGGGAACATGCGGCTGGAACAGTCCGCGCCGATTGCCCGAGCACTGGTTGACGGCGACAATCTCCGCCGCCGGCATTCGTTTGAGCTCCTCGAGCGTCAGCGCGCTCTCGCCGTTGGCGCCGTCGCCGCCGATCGCGAGCTTCCATGTTGCCGCATCGACCTCGGGAATGTTGGAGAGGTGATAGCGGACAAAGAAAGCGTCATTGGGGGTGATGGCGGTGCGGAAATAGGCGAGCGGAGTTTCATAATTTGGCGGCCGGTAGGTAAGCCTGATCAGAGGCTTCTTTCCCGGCAGCGCCTCCAGCGTGGCGTTGTCGCGAACGCCCTGCGGCAAATCCGCCGGCAGGTTGAGCTGGCCCGGCGCGGCAATCGCGCCGGTCGGCAGCAAGGTGATACCGGCGCCGGAAAGCGCGAACCCGGCGCCCGCACTGTGGACGAGTTGCCGACGTGTGAGCATCAACTTCCTCCTTGGATTTTTCTCAAGGCGCGCTTTGGGAAACCTTAGCATCCGCCGCGCACAGGTAAATCGATGCCAGGCGGACAAGAGGACGCACATTTGCGTGACCGCCCGTCACCTGTACGCGCGCGAGGACGGTGCTGCCGGGCAGGTCCTTCAGACGATTTGGTGCTCGATCAGTGCCTCGCCGCCATCTCACGCTGAAACTATGATCGGGCCAGCTCACACATGGTCCGTGTCAAGCGGGTCGGCTAGGCTTTCAACCAAGCCCGGAACGAAATCGAAATGGACGACCCAAAGGCTTGCGCCCCAAGACACCGTGATCTGCTTCCCGTAGGCGAGCCCTGCCGCCGGCTTCGGTTTACGCAGTCTGATTGAGGTCAAAAAACGATGCGCTTGCGCGACTGCCACAACTTCCATGACTTCCGGGAGCTCGCCAGACGTCGCCTGCCCGGTCCGATCTTTGATTATATCGACGGAGCCGCGGACGACGAGGTGACGCATCGCCGGAATACGGCAAGCTTCGAGCGCTGTGATCTGGTACCTAACGTCCTGTGCGGGGTGGAAACCGTCGATACGTCCGTGCGCGTCATGGGCCAGAAGCTCGCACTGCCGTTCTATTGCTCTCCGACCGCGCTCCAGCGCCTGTTCCACCATCAAGGCGAACGTGCCGTCGCAGCCGCGGCAGCAAAGTACGGGACGATGTTCGGCGTATCCTCGCTCGGCACCGTCAGCCTGGAAGAGCTGCGCAAGGCGCACGCTACGCCACAGGTCTATCAGTTCTACTTCCACAAAGACCGCGGCCTCAACCGTGCCATGATGCAACGCGCCAAGGAAGCCGGCGTCGAGGTGATGATGCTGACCGTGGACAGCATCACGGGCGGCAACCGCGAACGCGACCTTCGCACCGGATTTTCCATTCCGTTCAGGCTGACGCCGGCCGGCATGCTTCAATTCGCCCTCAAGCCGATGTGGGGCATCAACTATGTCAGCCATGAAGGCTTCAAGCTGCCCCAGCTCGACAAACACGTCGATATGAGCGGCGGGGCCATGTCCATCGGGCGTTATTTCACCGAGATGCTGGACCCGTCCATGAGCTGGAGCGACGTGGCCGAAATGGTTCGGCTGTGGAATGGCCAATTCTGTCTCAAAGGCGTCATGGCAGCGGCAGATGCGAAACAGGCCGTCGAGATAGGCTGCACCGGCATTGTTGTATCCAACCATGGCGGCCGGCAGCTGGATGGCTCGCGCGCTTCGTTCGATCAGCTGGCCGAGATCGTCGATGCCGTCGGTGATCGGATAGACGTGTTGATGGATGGCGGGGTCCAGCGCGGGACCCATGTCTTGAAAGCGCTGTCGCTCGGCGCCAAGGCCGTGGGTATCGGTCGCTTCTATCTCTACCCGCTGGCGGCGGCTGGTCAGGCGGGTGTTGAGCGCGCCCTTGGGCTAATGCGGGCGGAGATCGACCGGGCGATGAAGCTGATGGGCTGCAACCGGATCGACCAGCTCTCACGCGACAATCTGCGTTTTCGGTAGTTTCTTCACAGTCTCCGATTGACGTGTTTTGCCAAATGTTAGCATCCACGGCACTAAGGTAAGCTGATGCCGGCGGTCAGGACGGCACAGAGGGAATTTCGTCACAGTTGGCTGCCAAACTGCGGGAGCGGCGCTCGCGGATGCTGTCGCTGCGACGCAGGAATACGCTAGACTGGCGAATCTGCATCCTCTTGGGGGCAAAGATGATCAAGTCGTACACGGCCGGCATCTGCGCGTTTGCGATCGCGTTCACCGCGATGGCCGTGCTGCCGGCATCTGCGCAGAGCACGGTCCGGCGCTACTACATCGCCGCGGATGGCACCCGCGTGTACGTGAGCCGGCCGCGGGCGCGCTCACGCATCGTCGTGGTCCCGCGCAGCTTCCTCGACGCCGGCACGGAAGTGCTGCCGGGGGAGCGCAAGTTCACGGATTACGCGTTTCCGCCGACCTACCAGCCGCTTGACGTGGTGACCAATGTCGGTGGGCGCGTCGGCTGGCATCGCTCACCGCTGCCCGGACCTTTCGATCTCCCCGGCCGCAACAACCCGTTCGGCTGGTAGCGCCGCTTGAGGAGCGTGCGAGTAGCTCAAGCCGCGAGCTTTTCCATTTCGGCGAGAACCGCGTCGCCCATTTGCCCGGTGGTCACGACCTCGGCGCCCGCCGACTTGATGTCCGCGGTGCGCAGCCCTTTGGCGAGAACGTCCGCGACCGCCTTGTCGAGCAGGCCGGCTTGCCTGTCCATGTTGAACGAGTAGCGCAGCGCCATGCCGAACGAGGCAAGCATGGCGATGGGATTGGCAATGCCTTTACCCGCAATATCGGGCGCCGACCCGTGCACCGGCTCGTACATCGCCTTGCGCTTTCTGGTCTTCGCATCGACCTCGCCCAGAGATGCCGAGGGCAGCATGCCGAGCGAACCGGTAAGCATGGCGGCGACGTCGGAGAGCATGTCGCCGAACAGATTATCGGTGACGATAACGTCGAACTGCTTCGGCCAGCGAACCAGCTGCATGCCGCCGGCATCCGCGAGCTGATGCTCGAGCTCAACGTCCTTGAATTCGCGCGCATGCAGCGCATTCACCACCTCGTTCCAGAGCACGCCCGTCTTCATGACGTTGCGTTTCTCCATCGAGGTGACCTTGTTGCGCCGCTTGCGCGCCAGCTCGAACGCGACGCGCCCGATGCGCTCGATCTCGTAGGTGTCGTAGACCTGAGTATCGATCGCGCGCTTTTGTCCGTTGCCGAGATCGGTGATGGTCTTCGGCTCGCCGAAATAGACGCCGCCGGTGAGCTCGCGCAGAATGATGATGTCGAGCCCATCCACCACTTCGCGCTTGAGGCTCGATGAGTTGGCCAGCGCCGGGTAACAGATCGCAGGCCGGATATTGGCAAACAGGCCGAGCTCCTTGCGCAACCGCAGCAGCCCGGCTTCCGGCCGCACATCGTACGGCACCTTGTCCCATTTCGGCCCGCCCACCGCGCCGAAGATCACGGCATCGGCGGCGTGCGCCTTGCGCATGGTCTCGTCGCGGATAGACACCTGATGGGCGTCGTAACAGGCGCCGCCCACGACATCCTCCTCCGCCTCGAAGGTTCCCATGCCGTTCGCGTTCATCCAGGCGACGAGCTTCTTCACTTCGGCCATGACTTCGGGGCCGATGCCGTCGCCGGGAAGGAGAAGGAGCTTGTGGGTAGGCATGAGAGATGAAGCTCCTTTCGTGACGCTGGAGAGTCACGAATTGCTAACGGTGGCGCGCGGCAATGGCAACCTCTGCTGAGCGAACCGCGGCGGGCAAATGCCCTTGGGAGCGATCGGGTCAATTCCCGCTGAACCAGTTGTAGCCCTGATCTTCCCAATAGCCGCCGAGATACTTGTCGGTGACCGCCATCTCCATCACATGCTTTGGGTTCTTGAAGCCGAGCTTTGTCGGCATGCGGACCTTGATCGGGAAACCGTATTTGCGCGGCAAAATCTCTCCGTCGAACGCAAAGGTCATCTGCGTCTGCGGATGCAGTGCGGTCGGCATATCGATGGAGGTGGAATACCCTTCCGCGCAGCGGAACCAGACATATCTCGCGCGCGTATCGGCGCCGATCCGGCGCAGAAATTCCCGCAGCGGCGTTCCCGTCCACTTGCCGATGGCGCTCCAGCCCTCGACGCAGACGTGGCGCGTGATCTGCGTCTCCTGCGGCAGCGCATAAAGCTCATCGAGGCTCCAGGATTTCTGGTTGTTGACCAGGCCGCCGACCAGGAGCTTGTAGTCATCCCGCTCGACCTCGGGCGCGTCCTCCTCGGGATAATAGGCATTGAAGGGAAACGGACGCGTCACGGCAGCATCGGAATAAGTCGGCGCGAGCTTGTTTGGATTGAAGAGCCAGGCCTGCACGCGATCGTTGAAATAGGAGATCTGCATCAGCGCGCGCTCGGCGGACGGGCCATCGACAATGTCGCACCCGGTCAACAAGGCGAGCGTGCCGAGGCTGGCGCCGCCACGCAGAAACAGACGCCGTGCCGGATCGGGCATCAATCTCGCCGCGTCATTGACGAGGAGCTTGGGATCGATCCCGGGTGGGCCCATGCGTCGTCGTTTCTTCATCTGCTTTCCTGTTACAGAACCTTGCTAGTCGAGATGCTCGCGCATCGGGTCAGCGTCCCGTGATCATGGCGCGCAGGCTTCTCGGAACGAGAATCGCCATCAGCACGTGCAGCACGAGAAATCCGGCGATCGCCGCCATGGCAAAGAAGTGCACGTAACGCGCCGTGTCATAGCCGCCAAACACGGCGGTGAGCTCCTGCACTTGGACCGGCTTCCAGATCGCCAAGCCGGACAGCACGATGACAATGCCGGCGAGGATGATGCCAAGATAGAGGAGCCTCTGCACGGCATTGTAGACCGAGAGATCGTCATGGGAGAGCTTGCCCGTGATTGCTTTCTTCGCATCGGCCATAACCTCGGCGGGCGAGATGGGAAGGAGCTTTCGCCGGAACCTTCCCGTGACGATCCCCAGAATAAGATAAAGTAGACCATTGACGGCAAGCACCCACATGGCCGCGAAGTGCCAGAGCAGAGCGCCTGCGAGCCAGCCTCCGAGTGTGATGGACCGCGGGAACACGAATGCAAACAAGGGGGAGGCGTTATAGATTTCCCAGCCGGAGCCGATCATCACCAGCACCGCCACGGCATTCACCCAATGCGTGACGCGCACCCAGCCGGGATGAATGGTGTCGCCCGCCGAGGCAGCCGTCACGGCGGGATACTGGGTGGTTTCGCTCGACATGATGGGTAATATGTCTTGTTCACGTGCTCGCACAGGTCAACGCATCCCGATCAGTTCAATGCTCAATATAGCAAATTCGCAGGGTTGAAAGCACGCATGCTGAAGTCGGGAACCGGGAACTTCTTCGAGGATTTCCAGCTCGGTCAGGTGATAAGGCACGCAACCCCGCGCACGCTTACGCAAGGCGACGTCGCGCTCTATCAGGGGCTGTTTGGACCTCGCTTTGCCGTGCAGTCCTCCGACGCTTTTGCCCACGCTATCGGCTATCCGCGCGCACCCATCGACGATCTCCTCCTCTTTCATGTCGTGTTCGGAAAGACAGTCCCCGATATCTCGCTCAATGCCGTCGCCAATCTCGGTTACGCAGAGGGCCGTTTCCTTGCGCCGGTCTTTCCCGGGGATAGCGTCACCGCGGTATCGGAGGTGATCGGGCTGAAGGAGAATTCGAGCCGCAAGACCGGTATCGTTTTCGTTCGCTCGACCGGGTACAAGCAGGACGGCAGCAAGCTCTTGGAATATGTGCGTTGGGTCATGGTGCGCAAGCGCGACGAGGCGGCGGCAGCCCCCGGCGAGCACGTTCCGCACCTGCCTGAAACAGTAAGTCCCAGTGGCCTCGGCCAGGCGTGCCCGCGCATCGATGTGAAGGCATACGATTTTACGCTAGCCGGCAGCGGCTACCGTTTTGGCGACTACGCCGTGGGCGAGACAATCGATCACATTGACGGCATTACGGTGGAAGAAGCCGAGCACCAGATCGCTACCCGTCTCTATCAAAATACCGCGCGCATTCATTTCAACCAGTTCGCGGAGGCGAAGGGCCGCTTCGGACGCCGGCTGATCTATGGCGGCCACGTCATCTCACTGGCGCGTGCGCTGTCATTCAACGGGCTCGCAAACGCCTTTCATATCGCTGCCATCAATGGCGGCCGCCACGTCGCGCCACTGTTTGCCGGCATGACCGTGTTCGCATGGTCAGAGATTTTGGACAAAGCGGAGCTTTCCGGGCGCGACGATGTCGGCGCGCTGCGACTGCGCACCGTTGCGACGAAGGATCATCCCTGCGCCGATTTTCCATACAAAACTGGCAAGGAGGATCATCCCGCGGTGCTGCTCGACCTCGACTATTGGGTGCTGATGCCGCGGTAGTTACTCTCGCCGTTCCTCGCCGGGAGCGCTCCGCCGCAGTCCGTGACATGATTTGATTTGATGTCATGTAGGGGCGGGTTTGAAACCCGCCCCCTACCGTAGCACCCCATCGCGTTACGATTAAGTGTGCTTAGGTCAGCGCGCGGAAGTCTTTCCATCGCTGATCACACCGCAGGCGATGCGGTCGCCCGCATTCCCTGCCGGATCGGTCGTGTAGTCGTCCTTCCCGGCGTGAACCACGAGCGCGGTGCCGTTGTCCTGCAAGACGGAGTTGGGCTTGCCCTTTTCCAGGGTAATGTCCTTGTCGATGACGGTCAGCGTAAGCTTGCCATTGGCCGGGACATTGATGTTGTCCATGTCGCCGGCGTGGTGACCCTCGCTGTTGAGCTTGCCGTGCTTCTTGTTCGCTGGGTTGAAGTGCGGCCCCGCCGACGTAAAGCCGGGCGGCTCACACTTTCCAACCGCGTGCACATGGAATGCGTGCTCGCCTGGAGGCAATCCCATAAGCGCCAGACGCAGGCGGACTCCATCGGGCGTCTGCGTGAGAGTGACGGTGCCTACGTCCTTGCCGTCGGCTGTCTTAAGACTGGCGTTCGCAGCCGGTGCGGTCGCCGACTTGCTCGACTTTCCGCCCTTCGTGCTCTGCACAAATTGGATGCTTGCCGAAGGGATGCTGGCGCCCGCACCCGTTTCCATGGGAGCACCCGGCACGATTTGTCGCAGGTTCATCTCGTGCGCCGATGCCGCGGCGCCGGCCAGCAACAAGGCAAATCCGGCGTTCATCCCGATGCGTTTCATAAGAGAGAGACCTTTCTCAATGCTTCAACTCGATCAGTGTAACCTGGGCTTTGTGCAGCGTAAATCGGCCGCGACGTCTGATATTCCAACTCCTAATATCCTATAGGAGCCCGCGTTGACGCGACACGATCCTGCCCTATCATGCGCGGTCACTTCAAGCACTGATCCAGCGGGAGAAAATACGTGTTCATCACTCGTCGCCGCATTCTTGTCGGAACGGCCAGCGTTGCCGTCACCGCATTCGCCAACCACGTCTTGCCGGTCGGGGCGGCAGCCCAGGCGCAACCCGCGCCCGCGGCGCCGCCATCGGGCCCGTTCAAGCTCGATCCCCTGCCATACGCCACCAAGGCTCTCGAGCCGTATATCGATGCGCGCACGATGGAGATTCATCACGATCGGCATCACCAGACGTATGTCACCAATCTCAACAATGCGGTGAAGGACCATTCAAGCGTCGCGTCCATGCCGCTGCAGGACATTCTTGCCAGGCTCGGAGAGATGCCGGAAGCCATTCGCACCGCGCTGCGCAACTCCGGTGGAGGCCACGCGAATCACACGATGTTCTGGAAGGTGATGGGTCCGGGCGGAGGCAAGCCTGGGAGCAACCTCGCCGCCGCGATCGATCGCGATCTAGGCGGCGTGCAGAAATTCCAGGACGACTTCAACGCAGCCGGCGCTCGCGTGTTCGGTTCGGGCTGGGTATTCGTGACAGTGAGCAAGGAAGGCAAGCTGGCCATCGAGACCAGACCTAACCAGGACACGCCGCTCATGGACGGCAAGCGCGTGCTGCTCGGTAACGACGTGTGGGAGCACGCCTATTATCTCACCTATCAGAATCGGCGCCCGGACTACCTGAAGGCCTGGTGGAACACCGTCAACTGGACCTCCGTTGGCGACCGCTACATCTGGGCCATGGCGGGTACCCTGACGATCTGAACGTTTTTGCGCGGGGACTTTCGCGAGTTCCACGGCCGTTTGGTGTCCCTTGACCAGCGGCGCAACGCCTCGCATTCTGGCATGGCAGGGGCGCCCGGCATTCTTCACAATGTGGGCCAGATCGCGACTTAAGTTTGCGCGGTGACCCTGGGCCTGTTCCTGATTCGGAGAGGCGAATGCGTGGCATTGGCAGCGGATCCTTCGATCCCAAAACACTCGCGATCCTGGAAACTGCATTCGACGAAGCATGGCTGACGCTCAAATCAACCGGCAACGATAAGGTCCGCCCTAACGAGCTGGCCCGCTGCGTCCTCCGCCTGGCCAACGAGGGAGAGCTCGACCCGGTGCGTCTGCATGACCGGGCGCTCTCCGCGCTCGCTCCGGCGACGATGTGGCGCGAAGCCCACTGACGCCAACAGCGCGCATCATTTGGAGATTCGCATGCTCGCGCCGCAAACAGGTTCGGGCGTCCTCGTCAATCCCGTTTTTGTACGCACCATGGCGGCTTACAATGCCGAGATGAACCGTCGCACCTATGCCGCCGCCCGGCGCCTGCCGGAAAGCCAGCGGCTGCTTGCACGCGGCGCCTTCTGGGGTTCAATTCACGGCACGCTCTGCCATCTCCTCTGGGGCGATCAGATGTGGATGTCGCGCTTCGATGGCTGGCCGAAGCCGACAACAATCCAGAAGGACAGCGCATCTCTCGTCGCCGATTTCGACGAGCTTGAGCGAGCGCGTGTCGCCGCAGACGCAAGGATTTCCAGTTGGGCGCAGGGGGTGGGCGAGGAATGGCTGGCAGCGGAGCAGGTCTGGTTCAGCGCGTCGGTCAACCGCGAGCTGCGCCAGCCGCGCGGCCTGCTGGTCACGCACTTCTTCAATCATCAGACGCATCATCGCGGCCAATTGCACGCGATGATCACCGCTTGCGGCGAACGGACCGGCGACACGGATTTGTTTCTGGTGGCCTGACGCAGCGCAGTTCAGGGACGGGTTCGCACACCCGCGCCTAAACACGCCCTCGCCGGCGCTTGCGCGTTGCCAGGATGTTGAATGTCTCCACGGCGCCGGCAAACGCCATGGCGAAATAGATGTATCCGCGTGGAATATGGAATTTCAGTCCATCCGCGACCAGCGCCATTCCGATCAGGAGCAGAAATGCCAGCGCCAGCATCTTGGTCGTGGGGTGCGCGGCGATAAAATCGCCGACCGGATTGGCGGCCGCATACATCACGATCATGGCAATGACAATAGCACCCACCATGACCTCCAAATCTTCAGCCATTCCGATGGCGGTAATGATCGAATCCAAGGAAAATACGAGATCGACCACCACGAGCTGAACGACGACCCATGCAAAGGCCTGCCCAGGAACCGACGACGCGGCCGCGCCGGCGTCGCGTTTTTCGATCTCGCCGTGAATTTCGTGCGTTGCCTTTGCAAGGAGAAACAGACCACCGCCGATCAGAATGATATCGCGCCAGGAAATTTCGACGCGCAGGAAGCTGAACAGGGGCGCGCTGAGACGCATCAGCGAGGTCAGACCCGCCAGCATGATCACGCGGAAAACAAAGGCAAGCAGGAGGCCGACCTGACGGGCTCGGCGTGCTCTCGCGTCTGGCAGTCGGGCAGTCAGAACGGAGATGAAAACAAGATTGTCGATCCCAAGGACGACTTCAAGAACGGTGAGCGTCGCAAGCGCGGCCCAGGCGTTGGGATCGGACAGGAGAGATAAGATATTCATGGGTTAATCTAACATGACCGACTGGAATGCCTGTCAATACCTGCGCTTCGAAGACGAGCGCACGCGGCCCTCGCGTGACTTGCTGGTGCGCGTGGCGCTGACGCAGCCGCGCCTGATCTTTGATCTCGGCTGTGGACCAGGCAATTCGACGGAGCTTCTTGTGGAGCATTATCCGGACGCCGAGGTCGTGGGGATCGATTCATCGCCGGACATGCTTCGGCAGGCGCGCGAGCGGCTAGCCGGATGCACCTTCATCCACGCTGATCTCGCGACCTGGATGCCGAGCGAGCCTGCCGACCTCCTGTTCGCGAATGCCGTATTCCAGTGGATCCCGGACCACCCCAATGTGTTGCGACGTTTGCTGGAGGCGTTGCCCCAGGGCGGCGTGCTGGCGGTGCAGATGCCCGACAACACCAGGGAGCCCGCACTTGCACTCATGCGCGAGGTCGCAGGCAGCGGGCCGTGGTCCGGCAACGCAGCTCTTGAGGAGGCGTCACGCGGAGATTTGCCCCCCGTAGAGCTTTACTACGATCTGCTCAAGCCGCTCTGCGCTCACGTCGATCTCTGGCACACCGTCTACAACCACGTCATGGCCGGACCACAAGGCATCGTCGAATGGTTCAAGGGATCGGGCCTGCGCCCATTCCTCTCCGTGCTTGACGACGGGATGCGCGAAGCCTTTCTCGCCGCTTATCTCACAGAGATCGGCAGGCATTACGCAACTCGGTTCGACGGGAAGGTGCTTTTGAGATTTCCTCGCCTTTTCATCGTCGCCAGGAAATAAAACGCTGCCGCTGCCTATCGCAGCTTGCCGTTCAAAAAGTAGCGCTCGATCTCGCGTTCGAGTCCGTCGGTGAATTTCCCTCCGTGCTCGCGCAGATATCTGGCGATCTCGCGCTCGGCGCGCCGATTTTGCCCTGCAAGGACAGCATCGTAGACCCGGCGAAGCAAAGGAGCTCGGAGCTCCGGTTGGATAACTTCGGTGCAGTTGGCGCCCGAGGGCGCCGTCAGGGATTGCATGGGCACGGTGATCAACTCCATTTTGATTCCAGGCGTTTCCATTTTTTTGGGAGATAATGCGCGTGGAGCCGGCACGCGACGGCGAAAGCCGCATGGGCTTCATGCCAGATCGTCATGCCGGCTTGGCAGTCGGGACCGGGAGACGACGCGCGTGCCGAGTAGATGAGCACATCGCGTTGCAATGGACGTAATTCGGTCATACGCTGCGTTCGCGCGGGCGGCTTCCCGGTGCGCCACGCCGAAGGAACAGGGCCGTGAGCCCGCAGCAAACTTCCGCGCGAGCGATTGCCACGGTCGAGGTCATCCCAAGCCGGAGGAACGCGGAGGTCATGCGACGACGTGATCTGCTCGCGCTCGGGCCGGCGGCTCTGTGCCTGCCGTGGTTCATGCCGCCCGCCGCTCTCGCCCAGTCCAAATATCCCGATCGTCCCATAAGGCTCGTTGTTCCTTTTCCGCCCGGCGGCGGCTACGACGCGGTCGGCCGGCCGTGGGCGGAGAGGATAAAGCCGCTCCTCGGCACCGTGGTGGTCGAGAACCAGGGAGGTGGCGGCAGCTCGCTAGGCGCAGCGGCGGTCGCTCGCGCACGCCCGGACGGCTACACAATCCTGCTCGGCGGATCGAGCACACACATCACCGAGGCGATCCTCAAAAGCCGGCCGCTGTACGATCCGCTCAAGGACCTCGAGCCGATCTGCAATGTCGTGGTCTCCGCCTTCGCGCTCGCGGTCCATCCGGCGGTGCCGGCGCAAACGCTCAAAGAGCTCATAGATTATGCCAAGGTCAATCCGGGCAAGCTGTCCTATGGGCATGCCGGTGTCGGGTCGCTCAACCATCTCACCGGCGAGCTTCTGAAATCGCTCACCGGAGCGGATATCGTGCAAGTGCCTTACCGCGGCTCCGGGCCGGCGACCACCGATACGCTCAGCGGGCACGTGAACATGGTCACGCCGGCCGTGACCGGCCCATTGCTTGAGCTCAACCGCACCGGCAAGCTGCGCATTCTCGCGGTGACCAGTCCAAAGCGCCTGATCGCTGCCCCGGAGATCCTGACCGCGGTCGAAGCCGGCATCCCCGGGATGATCTCACAGCAGTCGATCGGGCTGTTCGCGCCGGTCGGAACACCGAAGGCGATCATCGAGCAGATCGCGCGGGCATCCCGTAGCGCCATTGATGATCCGGCGTATCAGCAAATGCTGATCGAGGCCGGCTTCGAGCCCGATCTCGAGTTCCACCCCTGAGACATTTCGCCGCCTCATCGATGATGACATCGCCCGCTGGACCCCCTTGGTCAAGTCCATCGGTTTGAAGATCGATTGATCATTATTCTTGAAATTCACTCCGGACTGCGCAGGTGCTCGACGAGCTGACGGGCATAGGGCGGCAACTCGTCGAAGCTGCGAATGCAGATCGTGAGCTCGCGCACCGCCCACGCATCAGTGAGCTTGACCGCGGAGATCGCCATGGTCCGCGCGACGCGTCGCGCCGTCGTCTGCGGCACAATGCCGATGCCCACGTTGCATTCAACCATGCGGCAGACCGCATCGAAGCTGCGCAATTGCACGCGCAGACGTAATGGCTGGCCGATCGGAGCGGCCTTGCCCGCGAGGAAGCGCTGCAACGCACTGGCCCGGTCGAGGCCGACGAAATCATGGCCCAGCACGTCGGCGAATGCGATGCTCGAACGCGCCGCAAGCGGATGGTCGCGGGCGACCACCAGCACGAACCGATCCTTGCGAAACGGGTAAGTCGCGAGCGCGCTCGCATCGACCGTCCCAGCGACTATGCCGAGGTCGGCGACGCCTTCAGCGATCAGTCCGACAATCTCGTCGCTCAATCGTTCCTCGAGATCGACGCTGACATTTGGATGCGCAGCGAGGAACGAGCTTAACGCCTCCGGCAGAAATTCGGTGAGCGCGTTCGTGTTGGAGAGCACGCGGATCTGACCGGCAAGGCCCCCGGCATAGGCGCCCAGGTCCTCGCGCAGCCGCTCGGCCTGGCGGAGAATGACGCGCGCGTGCTGGAGCAGAGTGCGGCCGGCCTGCGTGGGCGTCACGCCTTGGCGGCCGCGCACGAGCAATGCCGCGCCAAGCGCTTCTTCCATGTTGCGGACGCGCGTGGAGGCAGCGGCAAGGGCAAGGTGCGCGCGCTCGGCGCCGCCGGTGATGCTGCCGGCCTCGACAACGTGGCGAAACAGACCGAGGTCGCTGAGGTCGAATCGCATATCGTCCTTCGATTTCTACGAAGGAAAACTACGCGAAATACCTATTGTGCGCCAAGTCCCCGGAAGCCATATTCGCCGGTAACGAAGCAAGAACTTGCCCGCCAGGGCTCCCTTCGCAGAGAGGAAGCCTTTAGGCTTCCCGCGGCGCGCCATCAGAAACGGGAGGAGAAATGGCTGACAGCAGGGTGCGAGTCGACCGGCCTCTCTCGCCTCACCTCTCGATCTACAAGCCGATGCTGACAATGCTGATGTCGATTGCCCATCGCATCACCGGCACCGCACTTTATTTCGGAACGCTGCTTCTGGCTTGGTGGCTGCTCGCGGCGGCGAGCAGCCCGAGCGCCTATGCCGGCATCGGCTCGTTCATGAGCTCGATCTTCGGCCGGGTGATCCTGTTCGGATACACCTGGGCGCTGATGCATCATATGCTCGGCGGCATCCGGCATCTCATTTGGGACAGCGGATATGGATTCGGCCCCTACGAGCGGGAATGGCTCGCGATCGCGACGCTTGCAGGTTCCATCGCCCTGACCATCATCATCTGGGTTCTTGGTTACCTTTTCATGGGAGGATCGCGCTGATGGCGGCGGGCAGGATGAGCACGCCGCTCGCACGCGTGCGCGGTCTGGGCGCCGCAAGATCAGGGACACAGGATTTCTGGCGTCAGCGTCTCACCGCGGTTGCCAACGTCCCGCTCACCATCGCGTTCGTCTTCATCGTAATCGGGCTGCTCGGCCGGAACCATGCGGCCGTGGTGCAGATCCTGGCTTCTCCGCTGGTCGCGGTGATCCTGTTGTTGTTCATTTTTTCCATCACCACGCATATGCGGATCGGCATGCAGGTCATCATCGAGGACTATGTCCATGACGAACGAATGAAGGTTGCTCTGATCATCGCAAATACGTTTTTCGCGGTCGCGGTGGGGCTTGCATGCGCATTCGCCCTGCTGATGCTCAGCTTCAAGGTGTAGTCGTGGCAAGCAACGGTTCATCCAGCGGCAAGTCAGCCGCAAACCAGCCGAGTGGACGTGCGCCGGCCGTCAACGGCAGCGCCTATCCTATTGAGGATCATCTCTACGACGTGGTTGTGGTTGGCGCCGGCGGCTCCGGCCTGCGCGCGGTCGTCGGCTGCAGCGAAGCCGGTCTCAAGACGGCCTGCATCACCAAGGTGTTCCCGACGCGCTCGCACACGGTGGCGGCGCAAGGCGGCATCGCCGCGGCGCTGGGCAATATGAGCGAGGACGACTGGCGCTGGCACATGTACGACACAGTCAAAGGCGCGGACTGGCTGGGCGATCAGGACGCGATCGAATATCTCTGCCGCAACGCGCCGGAGGCGGTTTACGAGCTCGAGCACTGGGGGCTGCCTTTCTCGCGTCGCGACGATGGCAAGATCTATCAGCGGCCGTTCGGGGGCATGACGACGCATTTCGGCAAGGGTACGGCGCAGCGCACTTGCGCCGCCGCCGACCGTACCGGGCACGCCATGCTGCACACCATGTATGGGCAAGCGCTGCGCCACTCCGTCGAGTTTTTCATCGAGTACTTCGCCATCGATCTCATCATGGATGACGAGGGCCGCTGCCGCGGCGTGATTGCCATCCGGCTCGACGACGGCTCGATCCATCGCTTCGGCGCGCACATGACCATTCTGGCCACGGGCGGTTATGGCCGCGCCTATTTTGCCTGCACCTCGGCGCACACCTGCACCGGCGACGGCAATGCCATGGTTCTGCGCGCCGGCCTGCCGCTGCAAGATATGGAATTCGTCCAGTTCCATCCGACCGGAATCTATGGCGCCGGCTGCCTCATCACCGAGGGGGCGCGCGGTGAGGGCGCCTATCTCGTCAATGCGCAGGGGGAGCGTTTCATGGAGCGCTACGCGCCATCGGCGAAGGATCTCGCTTCGCGCGATGTCGTTTCGCGGGCCATGACCATAGAGATCCGCGAGGGGCGCGGCGTCGGCAAGCTCAAGGACCATATCTACCTGCACCTTGATCATCTCGATCCCGTGGTGCTGCAGGAGCGCCTTCCCGGCATCTCGGAATCCGCCCGCATCTTTGCTGGCGTCGACGTCACGCGTGAGCCGATCCCCATCGTTCCCACGGTGCATTACAACATGGGCGGCATCCCCACGAATTATCATGGCGAGGCGCTGACCAAGAAAAACGGCGTGGACGATCAGGTTGTGCCCGGGCTGATGGCGCTGGGCGAGGCCGCGTGCGTGTCGGTGCACGGGGCAAACCGGCTCGGCTCCAACTCGCTGATCGACCTCGTGGTGTTCGGCCGCGCTGCCGCGGCGCGCTGCGCGGACGTCGTCGAACCGGGGAGCAGCCATCCGGACCTGCCTGGCGACTCCGCCAGCCTCGCCCTTTCCCGGCTCGACCGGTTCAGGCATGCTTCCGGCGGCACCCCGACGGCGCAACTACGGCTGCGCATGCAGAAGGTGATGCAGAATAATTGCGCTGTGTTCCGGACCGGGGAAGTTCTCGCGGAAGGGCACAGCCTCATCGAGGATGTTCTTCGGCGCCGTTGGCGACCTCAAAGTCACCGATCGCTCCCTGATCTGGAACTCGGACCTGATCGAAACGCTGGAATTCGACAACCTCATTGTGCAGGCCGTGGTGACCATTGACTCCGCGGTGAACCGTACCGAGAGCCGCGGCGCCCATGCGCGCGAGGATTTCCCCGAACGCGACGACAGGAACTGGATGAAGCATACGCTTGCGTGGATCGACGCGCAGGGCAAGGTGCGCATCGACTACCGCCCCGTGCACACCTACACGCTCACCAACGAAGTATCGTACATCGAGCCAAGAGCCAGGGTTTATTAGATGCCAAGCAGCGTAGGGTAGATAGTGACATGGTGGAATTTACGCTTCCAAAGAACTCCAGGGTGACTGAAGGCAAGACCTGGGCCTATCCGACGGGGGCGCAGGAGGTGCGAGAGCATCGCATCTATCGCTGGAATCCCGAGGATGGAAAAAATCCGCACATCGATACCTATTATGTCGATACCGGCGATTGCGGCCCCATGGTTCTCGATGCGCTGATCTGGATCAAGAACAACATCGATCCCACGCTCACATTCCGCCGCTCATGCCGCGAAGGCATCTGCGGTTCGTGCGCCATGAATATCGACGCGACCAACACGCTCGCCTGCACCAAGGATATGGCCGCCATCAAAGGTCCGGTACGGATCTATCCGCTGCCGCATCAGCCGGTCGTGAAGGATCTCGTTCCGGATTTGAGCAACTTTTATGCCCAGCATGCCCTGATCGAGCCATGGCTCAAGACCACCTCGCCCACTCCCCCGAAGGAGTGGAAGCAGAGCCACGAGGATCGCCAGAAGCTGGATGGTCTCTACGAGTGCATTCTTTGCGCGTGCTGCTCGACGGCGTGCCCGAGCTACTGGTGGAACAGCGAGCGTTTTCTCGGGCCTGCCGCACTACTCCAATCTGCGCGTTGGCTGGACGACAGCCGCGATGAAGCGGCCGGCGAACGCCTCGACGATCTCGAAGATCCGTTCCGCCTCTATCGCTGTCACACGATCATGAACTGCGCCAAAGCCTGCCCGAAGCATCTCAATCCCGCCAAGGCGATTGCCGGGATCAGGCGCAAGATGGTCGAGCGGAAGATGTGATCTCTCGTCGCCGGCTCTGGCGCGAGTGCTAGCGCTTGCGCTCCATCACGTAGCACGCGGCGACCACGGATTTGGTCGGACTGGTGCCGTTGTGCACGTAGCACTTTTCCATGCGATCCGCGCCGAGGAGCGTAATGCGGAAATAGCCATCCATATCGGCGCCGACGATTGACTTGTTGTCGCTGGCAATGGCCCAGGCAAACGGCTCTTTGGTATCAGCCACCGCGGATGACGAATGTCCCCACGCAACGCGGCCGTCCTGACCCTCCACGGTGTGCGTCGCCTCGATTTCGCGCACGCGCGGGGGATCGGCTGCCGTTTGCGTTCCGGGGTGATGTGGATTCGTGCCGAATGCGATCGCCTTGCCCTTTCCGGTCCAAGCGCCCTTGAGATCGGGAATAGCGTCCTGCGCGGCCGCGCCCATGGTCGCAGCCCCCAGTAATGCCAACGAAATGGCCAGATATTTCATTGCGTGTCTCCCGTCTTCCTAGCCGCTTGTCTGTATCATGCGTCCCATGTCTAATCCGATCTTTGGTTCTAATGCATCCCATCGCGGGGAGAAAGGCGATCATGCCTTTGAGCTCAGACGTTCGCCGCGTCGTCACCACCGTAGACCGGAACGACAAGGCTGTGGTGCTGATCGACGGCCCCACTCCGCACAAGAAAGTGCGCCCACACGCGCAGACGGTTTTGCGCCTGCTTTGGGTGACCGGAGAAACGCCGGCCGATCTCGCTGGCACCGCCGACCGCGCGGCTGTCGATATCGGCATCATGCCGCCTGCGGGCGGCAGCGTGTTTCGCCTCGTGGATTTTCCGCCGGAAACGGCGGCGATGCGAAACCTCGATCCCGCCACGATGCATCAGACGCTTGGCGATGGAGCCCCCAAGCGCGGGCTGCCGCCTCGCCATCCTGCCATGCACCGCACCCGCACCGTCGACTACGCCGTCGTCATTTCCGGCGAGATCGACATGCTGCTCGACGATACGGAAATCCACCTGAAGGCGGGGGATGTGCTGGTGCAACAGGGCACCAATCACGCCTGGGTCAATCGCGGCAGCGAGCCCTGTCGCATCGCCTTTGTTCTGATCGACGCCAAGGAGCCTTGAGAGGCATCGGAATCGGGATATTAGCCGGGAAGCCGATGCGTCGAATGGTGCGAGCAGGCTGCCGGCTGCATCCACCGATATGGATTTGCCTTATTATGGGCCATGCTGATGCCGATTCGGGCCATGGTTCGCAGATATCTGTGGTGTAGCCAACAAGAAGGGGGGGCGCGATGTCCTGGGGATTTAAACGACGAACGACCGGGCTCGCGGTTCTTGCGGTCGTGCTCGCGTCGCTGCTCGCGGCGCCCCGGTCTCAAGCCGCGTCCGGGCCCGAGATTGACGCGAGCGTGCGCGCCACGCTCGCCCAGTTCTTCCGTGAGATCTATTCCTCGCGCGAGCTCGCAAACCAGGCGGTTGCGATCCTCGTGTTCCCGACGGTGGTCAAGGCGGGCTTCGGCATCGGCGGTGAATACGGCGAAGGCGCACTGCACATCCGCGGCAAGACGGCTGGTTTTTACAACATCATTTCCGGCTCGATCGGCTTTCAGTTCGGCGCGCAGGCAAGATCCGTGATCATCATGTTCATGACGGATTCCGCGCTGGCCGGATTTCAACGGACCGATGGCTGGAAGGTGGGGGTGGACGGCTCGGTCGCCATCATTACGATTGGCGCCGGAGGCGCCATCGATACCAACAGCATCCGCAGTCCGATCGTCGGTTTCATCTTCGATCAGAAGGGCCTGATGTACAATCTCACCCTCGAAGGCTCCAAGATCACCCGGATTGCCAGGTAGCTTGCCTCCCGGTTGGTTTTACTACTCGTTCTCATTCTGCCAGCGCCACACACTCGATCTCGCAGCCATTGCCGAAGCGAAGCTGCATGGACCAGGCCGTGCGCGCCGGAGGATCGGTCGGGAAGAATTCACGGTACGCGCGATCCATCTCTGCCATGTGCGAAATGTCGGCAAGCACGACGTGCACGCGCACGACGCGTTTGAGCGAGGAGCCGGCCGATTCCAGCATATGCCCCATGTTGATAAGCGTCGTGCGCACCTGATCCGCGATCGGACCATGGTCTCGCTCGCCGGTCCGCGGATCAATCGGCCCCATCCCGGAAAGAAAGATGTAGTCGCCGACGCGGATGCCGGGGACATGCGGCAGGTTGGCGCCGCGCGACACGTTCAGCAGCGGATTGCGCGGCTCGACCACTGAGCGTTCGAGTTTTTCCGTCATCGGTTCATGCCAGCGCGGTGCATTCGATGACCACCTTCACGTCGTCGGGAAGGCGAGCGCCGCAGACGGTTCGGGCTGGCGGCGGATCGGCAAAGAACCGGGCATAGACCTCGTTCATGTTTGGCGCCTCCAGCATGCTGGCGAGCAGCACGTTCGCTTTCACAACTTTGTCCAGCGATGATCCCGCCGCCCGCAGCAGCCGATCTAGATTGGAGAGGATGTGGTGCGTTTCGCTCGCGGTCGTGCCGCGCATGGGTGCGCCTGATGCCGGATCGACGGCAATCAGCCCGGAGACGAACAGAAAGGCGCCGCCCCGAACAAGGGTCAACGCTGGATACCCAAGGCTCTTCGCTGCGTCGAGCGCGCGGTCCGGCGGCGCAATCACTTCACGTTTGGGGCGCATCGCGAACCTGCCGTCTGCTTATGCGGCGGCGATCACGTCGAGCTGGACCTTGAAGCCAGCCTCGATCTGCGCCGTCCAGACCGTGCGCGCGGGCGGACCGTTCGCAACGTATTGCCGGTAGACCCGGTTTAACACGTCATACTCGATGCTGTCATAGATGAGCGCATGCACCTGGACCAGCCTGTCGAGCGAGGAGCCCGCGGATTCCAGCAGCAGTTTCAGATTCGCGAAAATGACATGCGCTTCGCTGGTGAGAGTCCCATGCCGCCGCTCTCCGGTCTCCGCATCAACCGGCAGCATCCCGGAACAGAAGATCAGTCCGCCGGCACGGATGGCGGGCGACTGGTGATGTCCATAGTGCGCTCGAAGATCGAGCCCTGATAGCGGTGCTGCAATAGCCTCGCGCATGGCCAACTCTCGCAATTGTGGTGCGCGTCGGTTCGCTCAATCTGAGAGTTGGGCAACGCCAGGCAGGACAAACCGCTCGGTGTTGCCGGGTGCCTGCAGGTCGCCGAGGCTGTGCAGCGCATCAACGAGCGCTTTCAGCTTGGCGCGCGATATCTTCCCGGTGCGATCGAAAAAATCGTTCTTGCGGAAGAAATCATACGACTTCTCCACATCCTCCGGCTTCTGGCCGCTGGCGGCAACGAGGATGCGAACCAGCTCGGCGCGGTTGCGCTCGTCATAGAAGAACTCGATCCCCTTGCTCTGCGCGGCAAGCACGCGGCGCAGCACGTCGGGATTGCGGTCGCTCCATGCCTTGTTCACCACCGTGCCCGAGAACGCCAGCTCCGGCGCGTATTCGATCGTGAGGCCCAGATTGTTGTAGCCGGCCAACTCGATCTGGAAATTGGACGGCGGCAGCACGATGGCGGCATCGACGGCGCCGCCGAGAAGCGCCTGCGCTCGGGCGGTGGTGGCGCCGGCATAGACGAGATCGTATTCGCCGGGTTTCACGCCATGCGGAGCCAGCATGCGTTCGGCGTAGATGCGGGTGATATCCTTGGCGCCGCCGACGGAGATCACCTTGCCCTTGAGTCCCGCGAGATTTTTGATGCTCGCCTTGGCCATCATGACATAGGGTGGCGCCTGCACCTCGAAGCGCGCGACGGCGACCGCCGCGCCCTGATCGATGGCGCGGATTGGATCAACCAGCCCGGTGGACATGGTGACGTGAAGCGAGCCGGCCGCGAGTTGCTGGATGACCGCCGCGCTCGACTGGATGTAGACGAGATCGATCTTGACGTTCTCGGCGGCGAAGAAACCCTTATCGAGGCCGACGAACACCGGCCAGAGATTTGCCGAGGCCGACCCGACGGTACCCACGGTCACGTTGTCCACTGCCCGCGCGGGGGCCGTCAAAATCAGCGCCGCCATAATGCAGCCGAGCCCGCCGCGTCCGAGTACTCGCAATATGCCCATGACGAACCCTCTATTTGCGCCCGCCGAACTCTACGCCGCTTTTCTCCGCCGCACGTCTACCATGCTTCAAGCGGTCTGAGCGATTGCCTGGCGCAAGATGTCGCGCGCTGGCTCCGACCCGTCCAATTGCCGCAGTGTCCGCTGCCTGATCTTCCAGCCCCGCGGGGTACGCACCAGCTCCCAGCGGTTGGCCGTGATGCGGTGGATGCGAAAGCCCCTGGAGCTGCCATGGTTTGGCACTTCGACTGCATCGCCCTGCGTCTGCGGCACGACGATCTGCAGATATGATGTGACCACCGCGTGATCGCCGGAAATCGCTACCTGCGGCAGCGAGGTGAAATGTGCAAGACCGCGCGCGATCGCGGCCTGGTGCCCCGGGCTGAGCACCTGATCGGCAATCGCTTTGCGTCCGCGCGTGGGCGGGTCAGCGCGGTCGAAAACGCCGTCCTCGACCCAGCTTTCGGCGATATGCGCATCGCCGCCGGTGTCGGCGCTCGGCGGATGACTGGCGATGATGTCGTAGATTTCGAGCCTGTCCTCAATGGCGCGAAGCCTTTCCTCAAGGCTGCGATCGTCTGTCATACGTTGCCTCCTGCCTTGCCGGGGTCCATGAGGTAAGCCGTCGCCGGCACCCCACCGGCCGAATTCATAGCATCCGGAAGCGAAACGCAGCCATGTCCCGAAAGCTTGAGCTCACCTTTGCCTGCGGCGACTATGAGATCATGCGCCCGCTAAAGGAAGGGATCGTCCGTCCGGAAGGCATCGAGCTCACCATTCTCACCGACATGGCCGCTTCGCCGCGGCATTGGCGGTTTCTGCGCGGGCGCGAATTCGACATCGCCGAAGTGTCGGGCTCGGGCTACATCGCCGCGCGCGATCGCGATCTTCCGTTCCGGGCCATACCTGTGTTTCCCCACCGGCGATTCCGGCACGGCTTCATTTTCATCAACACGTCGAAGGGGATCAGCAAGCCCACCGACCTGATCGGCCGCAAGGTTGGAACAAAGGGCTTCATGTTTACTGCCGGGCTATGGATGCGGGGCATTCTGGAGCATGACTACGATGTGCCGCACCGGTCAATGCAGTGGCTGAGCGAGGTCGACGAGGACGTCGAATTCACGCCGCCTCCCGGCCTCAACCTCACGCAGGTGCCGCAGGGGAAGTCTCTGGAGGACATGCTGGCGGAAGGCGAGATCGATGCCCTTTTCTCGCCTGATCTGATCGAGCCGCTCAAAGCCGGCGACAAGCGCGTCGGAAGGTTGTTTCCGAACTACAAGCATGAGGAGATCGCGTTCTATGCCCGCACCGGCATCTTTCCGATCATGCATGTTGTCGGCATCAAGCAGGAGATCGTCGAGCGTTATCCCTGGGTCGCGATCAACATGCACAAGGCCTTCATGCAGGCAAAGGCGCTCGCCATGACCCGCATGGAGAACCCGCGCATTGTGCCGCTTGCCTGGTATCGGGAGAGCTGGGAGGAGCAGGAAAAGATTCTCGGCAAGGACCCATGGGAATACGGACTCACCGATCGCAACACAAAAAATTTCGACCGGCTGGTGACCTATTCCGTCGAGCAAGGCCTGAGCCAGCGGCGCCTTGCGCTGGATGAGCTATTCCTCAACGTCTCCGAGGGCCGCAACCGCAACGAGTTCCGGTTTTAATCCGAATGCATCAGCTCTTCCTGATGCGAAACACCAGCACGTCACCCTCGCGCGAGCTCGACTCGAGCTTATCCCCGGTCTGGTTGGCGAGGTTGGGCATATCGATTGCGCTGAGCGGATCAGTGCATTCCGCGACAAGCAGGTCGCCGGGTTTGAGACCCGCCAGCGCCTTGCGGGCGCGCAGCGCAGGCAAAGGACACTTGAGCCCGCGCAGATCGATGATCTTCTCGATCATTCGGCCCCATAACTAAGGTGCATGGCTGGATCGCCACCAATGTGAACGAAGCTTGCCGATGGAGGCGGTGCCGTCGCGAATGTGGTTGGAATTTGCACGGCGCGATCTCCGGCAAGTTGAAGCTACCTGATCAGGCAGCGAGGTCAATCGGTGGTTCGATAGGCGCTGTGGTCAACGTCTGCCAACCATCAACCTTGCGCATGTTGACTGACCAGAGGCAAGCTGCGCCCAGAACAACATGGCAGCAGTGTCGGCGGAAGGCAGCACGGTTTGCGTCTTGATCCTGCGCTTGAACTCCTCGTGCAATCGCTCAATTGCGTTCGTGGTTCGCACGCTGCGCCACTGGTCAGCTGGCAGACGGGTGAATGTGAAGAGCCGGTCGCCCGCCGCCTCCAGACTAATCAGCAACGGCAAGGTGTCTGAGCTGCCACTTGCGGATGAAAGCCTTGCGGCGAGCGGCGATTTCCTCGCGCTCGCGGCATAGGTCATATCGTTGTAATCGACACTGATCTCCTCGTGCAGGCGCTCAGGCGTGTGCGCCAACAGGCTCCTGTGCTTGTGAACCGTGCACCTCTGGACCAGCACACCGTCCCAGACAGCAGTGATCGCTTTCTCAGGTCCCGATGCACCATCAACGATGAGGACTCAGGCCGCCGCAGGCCGCGCTTGATGAGATCATCGAGAACGGTGCGCCAAGCCTCGGCGCTTTCACCGCCCATGCTCTTGATTGCCAGCAGCACTTTCTGGCCGTCCGCGCGCTCGCCGTGGTGAATGGGTAGTCCGCCCGTGCGGCTGGTGGCCCGAGTTGGGCGTCCACTATGCAGGCCCCCGATCATGTTAGGGGTGGCGCAAGACGTGGTTAAAGCAACTCCGAGAGGGCAAGATTCACGATCTGATATTTCCGTGGCCAGAATGCAGGCATGAACAATTCGGACTATAAGGGCGTTCATCAATCACCTGATACCCAACCGACGAGTGACGCCTGGAAGGCCCCAAGGTTCCACCTTGGGGCACTTTTCCATTAGCCAAATGAATAACCCGCCGCGGGACCTCTCTGGGCGGGCTATCGTCAGCGCCATGCAGCCCCGGTTCATCCGCGATAGCCAGCTTTTTGGCGGGCGTGAGGTATGATGGCTTTACCAAGCATCAACGAACCAAGGAGAGGAGCCCTTGCGCAAGCGACGAATGGCGGAGATTTACAGAGCGTTGAACCCGCGGCATGTAGTGCTGATACAAGGGCGATTCAGAATAGCCAGCAGGCGGCCGGAATAGCTCGATCGAATTAGAGCGATTTCTTTCCCAAAAGGCTACTTCAACTCCGATTGCGAACAGAAAGTTTTTATCTCCTGCTTAATATACGAAGTAATCAAAATTGAATGTTCGGCACTTAAGCCGACATAGGGAATGCCAGTTCCTAACTTATTTTCTCTTGTTGGCAATTCAAGTTCCTTGAACTTCCACTGTGCGATTTCATAACTATTGTTTTGCGCTGGCGCGATGAGATAAAAAGTGGGAGGAGGTGGTTGCGACTTGCCGTACCAATATCCGTCATGAAAGACATAAAACATCTGTAGTCTGAACATTTCCGCCTACTCCCGCGGCTCTGCACCCTCGATCCCGCGGATAGCCCATTAGCGGAAACTGGGCTCATGAGCCAGTTTTCTGACCACACCATGCACATCATAGTCGCCGCTTTTTCTTGCCGAGCGGACAAAGACCAAGAGCATTACCGAATTCAATGGCGCACCGTTCAACATAGCGAGTTAGTTTCTCGAATTGAGCACCTGAATAAGCAAGTTGAACACGTGGACAAAGCCGCAAACCTCCCGATGGGATTTTGGCCAAAACTCTACAGTCAGGCCTTGTCGAGAAGGTAGAGCGGGCCGAAAACGTGGCACGGCCCCGCCATCGCGGGGCTTTGAAATACTTCAGCGTCCATGCACCGTCAGGCGTGGCTCACGGCAATTGCCGAGCGCCGGGGTGTGAGCAGGACCGCATTGCAATAGTGCAAAAGGTGTTGGAGGATAGTCCGACATCGCAACGCCAGCCTTCGCGATGTGAGGTGTAGAATTAGTCTGCCACTTTAGTAAGGACGATTGAATGCTTCGTAGAATTAAGGTCTCTGGCTTTAAGTCCCTCGACGGGTTCGATCTGGAATTCAATCAAGGGCTAAACATTATTATTGGACCAAACGGTTCTGGGAAGACCAATATTATTAACTTTCTTGAATTTCTTTCGTATCTTTCGCGTGATTCTCTTTTGGAGGCGGTGGGTCGAAGCGGCGGCGCTGGTCGCATATTCCGACGAATTTCGGTGGCCTCTCTGACCAGGACAATCAGTTTTGATATTGAAGGCGACGGCGAATACGCTGAGTATCGTCGGCGTGAACATACAAAGCGTTCCGGGGCTTATCGCTTTACTGCAGAAATACAGCTCGCCGAGAATAACAGTGCAATTTTTTTTAGCGGACAACGAATAAGAATTGCTGCAAATAAGGAGGCTGCCGTCAATGGAAAGTGGGTTATTGACATGGAGGTGCTGGCTCACCCGGAAGGCACAACGGAGACGATTTTTCATACCTTAGACGAAGATGCGGCATTAGAAGTCTTTGCTACACCATCATAAGCCTGAGTCTGTGAAGGATGTTAAACTCCACATCGAGAAGTTTTGCGGAGACTTTGTTCGTGATAGGAGTTTGTTTCAAATATTAGATGGAATACTCGAGCGAGGGGGCATAGTCCTGCAAGATCTTGCAGGCGCTCGCTCGTTTAATATTTCTCCTTCCGTAGTCAGAACTCCCGAAACATAGCTAGTGAGCCTGAAATTTCCCATGATGGGCGGGGATTGGCTGCAACTCTGTATGCGCTTAAGAACGTCCGTAAGACATATCTGTACTTTCCGTATTATAAGCGTTTCTTCGAACACCCAGAGAATACGATGGAAACGATTATTGCATATTCTAAGCTCGTGAACAACTCCATAGAGGGTCTTCATGCTGCTCCAGACACCTTCGAAGCCAAGCTTAGGATTTTTGTGGACATCCGAATGGGGAATAGCATAACGACCCTGCCATTTAGCCTTGTCTCGGATGGGACCGCCAAATGGTTTGCTCTAGTAACAGCGATACTGACAACGCCTTCTGTATTTGCAATCGAAGAACCGGAAAACTATTTGCATCCGCTAATGCAAAAAGAAATTGTAAATATTGTGAGAAGCAATTTTGAAAGCTCGGGTAAACAGTCTTTCGCGCTCATGACCACACATAGCGAGACGATTCTCAATGCGATAGACCCAGGTGATATGATTTTGGTTCACACGGAGGGCGGCAAGACCGTTGCAAAGCGCCCTACGAATGCTGACGATATTCGAAATGAAATACGGAGCACGGGTTTTGGGGCAGGCTACTACTACATAGCCGGAGCTATCGAATAATGGGGTTCGCCTTTATTGTGGACGGAGCAACGGAGAAAACAATCTTACAGCGTCTATGTCAGGGCTGTCCGATAAGGATGACGAATCTAAATGGAAAGGATGTTTCGGTTCCCGCTATAGCAAAGCGGGTGAGTTCTCTCATAAAGCTTCTAAAAGGGCGATACTACCCAGTTTTGATACTGGTCGACCGCGAGACGCGCTCTCAGGCGGCCGAGGAAATTGAAGCTTCGCTGGCTGATTTGCTTGAACATGATTATGGGATTAAGCAAGAACATCATAATATCGTGCCCTGATAGAATGATTGAAAATTGGATGCTCGCCGATGTGACAGTATTCAAGGACATGTACGACATCGATCATGTGCCACGTTCAGAAGGGTCGCATGGAAAGGGCGCAATAAAGGAGCTGCTGTCGCGCAAGAAATTAGTCTACCACGAGCTTACGATCGGTGTTGATATCTTCAGTAAGATTGACCCACGCGAGATATGTAGGAATAGCATTAGCTTCAGCAGACTAGTTAGGCGCGCCGAACATTGTTGCTGATGGTTGCGGCGGGATACTTGAAATCGCGAGCGCTTGATCGGTAGCGTTCTGGCTCCTGAAAAAAGCTTTGCGGATCACAAGATGCCGATAAGGCTGCTTATTCAAAATGACAGTACCAGGCGAGAGCAATGCAGTTTGACGCCGCAGCCGAAGCCGACGAAATCGAAGCAACCGCGGAAGCTATGCTGGACAAGGCGCAGACCCTGAGAATTCCTCGTGCAATCGCTCAATTGCGTTCGTGGTTCGCACGCTGCGCCACTGGTCAGCTGGCAGACGGGTGAATGTGAAGAGCCGGTCGCCCGCCGCCGCCAGACTATCAGCAACTGCACGGTGTCTGAGCTGCCACTTGCGGATGAAAGTCTTGCGGCGAGCCGCGATTTCCTCGCGCTCGCGGCATAGATCATATCGTTGTAATCGACACTGATCTCCTCGTGCAGGCGCTCAGGCGTGTGCGCCAACAGGTTCCTGTGCTTGTGAACCGTGCACCTCTGGACCAGCACACCGTCCCAGACAGCAGTGATCGCTTTCTCAGG
Source organism: uncultured Alphaproteobacteria bacterium (assembly GCA_963841105.1). Taxonomy (GTDB): domain Bacteria; phylum Pseudomonadota; class Alphaproteobacteria; order Rhizobiales; family Xanthobacteraceae; genus VAZQ01. Next base: position 298,711 of record CAWJCB010000011.1, on the reverse strand, counting down.
TCCCGATGCACCATCAACGATGAGGACTCAGGCCGCCGCAGGCCGCGCTTGATGAGATCATCGAGAACGGTGCGCCAAGCCTCGGCGCTTTCACCGCCCATGCTCTTGATTGCCAGCAGTACTTTCTGGCCGTCCGCGCGCTCGCCGATAACGACGAGTAGCGATATGGAAGTAGCTTTGCGATCGAGCCGCACACGCACCACCGTGCCGTCAAGAATGAGCCGCACGATCGGTTCTTCGGCGAGCGAGCGAGCGCTCCACGCGTCCCAGTCGCTCTTCACCTTGCGCCACACCCAACTCACCGTGTCCTTGCCGACCGCGCCGCCAAACAGCGAGATAAGCGCGCGGCGCACACGACGCGTATTGGTGCCAGCGAGATAGGTGCTCGCAATAAGCGCGTCAGCAACCAGCGTGCGGCGCTGGTCAGCCCGCAGCGTTTCACTCTTCCACTCCGTAGTCTTGTCATCAGCACCGTTCAGCCTGGCGCGCGGCACCTCGATCTCCACTTGGCCAAAGCTTCCCAGCAGCGACCGCGACCGGTGGCCATGGCGGTGACCGGTGACGCCAGCCGCGTCCTCGCCATCGACGCTCGGCGCCTTCGCACGGCGAGCATAGCGCGGCGGCGACAACACCATGTCGAGTTCGCCTTCGATCATGCTCTCGCGAACCCGCTCGCGCAAGCCAGCTTCGATCGGGTCAAACCAATTGTCGAAAAGATGGACCGCAGTCGCGGTCTCAGGCTGCGAGGAATCAGACTTCGTGGTATTGCTCGTCATGGCGTGGTCTCCAGTCCGGCGCCTCAACGCCGGATGATTCGAGGTTGAACATCCCGGAGACTACGCCACCTTCAATTCCTACCAACTCCGCGACGGCACCTGGAGGCAAGGCGATCTCCACTCTAGCCCGGTGCAAAGGCATACCGCCGCCACAACTTTGTCACGACCAGGACTGACTCCTATAGGCGATTGCTCGCCGGAGCGGGCGGTGCGGGCGGTCAGCGTGGCGGATGGCGGTGGATGGGCCTGTGATGTTGCGACGACGTTTTCGTATGGCAGTGGCGCTTTGCTTCCTTGCAGCGGCGAGCCTCGCATGCCTGCCCGCCATTTCTCCGGTCATGGCAAAGCACCGATCATCGCATGCATCCAAGCACAAGGGGTCGAAGCACAAATCATCGTCGCGAATACGCAAGAAATCTGACGCGACAGAACAGAAGCCGCTCGACGTAATCGGACGGACGCCTGTCAACAAGCAGGATTGCATTGCCGTATCCCAAACGATCTACGGGCAGGCGAAAACGGTGTCTCGACAAGCGAGACAGAGCATCCCGAAGGAATTTGAGCGGGTTGTGTCCAACCTCGATGAGTTTTGCGGCGAGGAGGAATTTGACAAGGCGCGAATCACCATCGACTGGATGAACACGTGCCTGCAAAACTTCACAAAAGATTCCAAGCTGGGCTTTTGCTCCAGGACGCAGAGCTATTTCTGCGCCATTGGGCCGGCCTCCGAGGCCTGCCAAAGTCAGTGAGCATATCCGGAATGCGTGCAGGGCTATCGCATTTGGCCGTTCCGCAAGCTCCGATAATACCTCCCCTGAAAGGGGAGGTCGGCGAGCAAAGCGAGCCGGGCGGGGTCGGCTGCAACAATCTCGGGCGTCAAGGCAACCCCACCCGACCGCCTGTCGCTTCGCTCCGGCGGTCAACCTCCCCTGAAAGGGGAGGTACACCGAGGATGCCGCGGCCATGTGCGATGCCCCCGGGCTCCCCCTTTTGGTTTGCGAGCAGGCCGGCATGATCCGCGCCGCCATCGTTGGGCTCGGCCGCTGGGGCCGCGCTCTCGTTCATTCCGTGCAAGGCAACGGGGCGCGCGCGAGCGATGACATCCGCTTCGTACGCGCCCATACCCGCACGCGCGCCGCCGCTGAGGAGTTCTGCCGCGATCACGACCTCTGTCTGGTCGATACATATGAGCAGATTCTCCGCGATGCCGATGTGGACGCCGTCGTGCTTGCCACTCCCCACACCCAGCACCACCGCCAGATCATCGCCGCGGCCAGCGCCGGCAAGCACATCCACGTGGAAAAGCCGATCACGCTGGACCGCGCCAGCGCCAGTGCCGCCGTAACCGCCGCGCAGTGCGCCGGCGTCGCGCTGGCGGTCGGCTACTGCCGTCGCTTTCATCCCTCCGTGGTCGCTTTGCGCAGGCACGTGCAAGAAGGAAGGCTCGGCAGTGTCATGGCCCTGGTGGCGCAGCACACGACCAGCACCGGTCAGTTTGTTGCGCCCGATAACTGGCGCACCGCACCCGATGAGGCGCCGGGCGGCGCGCTGACCGCCGTCGGCGTGCACGCGCTCGATCACATGATCGAGTTCGGCGGCCGCGTGCGCGACGTGCGCTGCGTGACCAGCCGATATCTGCCGGGACCATCCGACGACACCACGACGGTGATGCTGACGCTTGAAAGCGGGGCGACCGGGTTGATCTTCTGCTCGGTCGCAACCGCCACAAATTTCAGCTTTACGCTTTACGGCACCAAGGGGCTCGCAGAGATATCGCAGCCCAACCTGGCGCGCTTCCGATTCGTGCCTGGCTCGAGCGAGCCGCCGCGTGGCGTGGTCATCGCGCCGCCCGACGAAGTCAGCGAGCATCCCGACTTCGATATGCTCAATGCCGAGCTCACCGAATTCGCCCGCTGCATCCGAGATGGGCGCCCCTATCCGATCCCGACTGACGAGATATTGCATGGGATGTCGGTCTTCGACGCGATCGTGCGATCGGCACGCAGCGATGGAGTTGAGAAGGTCGACTGAAATGCGCAGGGGCGGGTTTTGGAAACCCGCCCCTGCGTCCCATTCGCGTATGTTCCAACAGGGCGGGTTGGAAACCCGCCCCTACATCCCGATCAGGCCATCGTCAAACCGTGTTGCTTGAGCGGGAAGGTGCGATAGCGCTTACCCGTTGCCGCGGTGATGGCGTTGAGGACGGCAGGCGCGGCGACGCAGATGGTCGGCTCGCCGACGCCGCCCCAGAAGCCGCCGGACGGCATGATGATGGTCTCAACCTTGGGCATCTCTGCGATGCGCATCATGTCGTAGGTGTCGAAGTTCTCCTGCTCGATGCGCCCCGCCTTCACCGTGCACTCACCCATGAACAGGCCGGTCAGCCCGTACACGAACGAGCCCGCAACCTGACGCTCGATCTGAGCGGGGTTGACGGCATATCCGGGATCGGTGGCGGCGACAATGCGGTGTACCTTCACCTTGTTGCCATCGACGGAGACCTCAGCGCAGGCCGCCACGTAGCTGCCGAACGCCATGGCCTGCGCGAGACCGCGGAATACGCCTTGCGCGGCGGGCTTGCCCCACCCGGCCTTTTCCGCGACCGCATTGAGCACGGCGAGATGCTTGGGATGTTTCGCCATCAGCTTGCGGCGGAAATCGAGCGGGTCGACGCCGGCTTCCTTGGCAAGCTCGTCCATGAAGCATTCGAGGTAAATGGCGTTCTGATTAATGTTCACACCCCGCCAGAAGCCTGGATAGATGTGCGGGTTGCGCATGGAATGATCGACCAGGATGTTGGGAACCGAATAGCCGAACGCCGCTTCGTCCCCGCCGGGATAGAAGCCGGAGAACGTCGCCGGGTCGGCCCCGTTCTGCAGCCCCTGAGGCCTCACCGTCGCAAGGATCGACTGACCCGAGATGCGCACATGGAGCGCTGTCAGGTTGTTGTCCTTATCGAACCCCGCCTGAAGCTTGCACTGGGTGACTGGATGGTACCAGCCGTGGACCATATCCTCTTCGCGCGTCCAAAGGAGCTTGACCGGAGTGCCAGGCGTCTCCTTCGCGATCAGAACCGCCTGGCGGATATAGTCCTGCGAGGTCGAGCGCCGGCCGAATCCGCCGCCGAGGAAGGTCTTGTAAACTTCGCATTTGGGGATCGGCAGGCCGCAAGCCTCCGATGCGGTTGCCAGCGCCTGCTCGCCGTTCTGGGTCGAGCACCAGACCTCGCACTTGTCGGCGGTATAGCGCGCAGTCGCGTTCTGGGGCTCCAGGGTGACGTGGTGCTGATAGGGATAAGCATAGACTGCCTCGACCTTCCTGGCGGCACCCGCCAACGCGGCTTTGACGTCGCCGCCTTTGTTGCCGACGAACGCCTGATCGGCGTCGAGGCCTTCCTTGAGCCATGTCGCAATCGATTCGCTTGACACCTTGGCATTTTCGCCCTCGTCCCAAACGATGGGCAGCGCATCAAGCGCGGTCCTGGCCTGCCACCAGCTGTCGGCAACGACTGCAACGGCATAATCCTCGACCGGAACGACCTTCTTGACGCCTTTGCCGCCGGTGACTTTCGCCGCATCGAAGCTCTTCACCTTGCCGCCGTTGACAGGGCAGGCCTTGATGGCGGCGTAGAGCATTCCGGGTAGCCGCACGTCGATGCCGTACTGCGTCTTGCCGACGACCTTGTCCGCGGTGTCGAGCCGTTTGACGCCTTTGCCGATGACCTTCCAGTCCTTCGCATCCTTGAGCTTGATATCCTGCGGCGGTTCGATCTTGCCGGCTGCATCCGCGACCTTGCCGTAGGTGGTGCTGCGGTTGGAGGCCTTGTGGGTGATCACCCCGTTCGCGACCGTGCACTCCGCGACCGGGACTTTCCATTCGCCGGCGGCAGCCTGCACCAGCATCATGCGCGCCGCGGCGCCGCCCTTGCGAAGCAACTCATGGGACGTGCGAATGCCGCGGCTCCCCGCGGTGAAGAAGTCACCCCATACCCGCTTGCGGGCGACGTTTTGACCAGGCGTTGGAAACTCGTAGGTCACCTTCGACCAGTCGCATTCGAGCTCTTCAGCAACGAGCTGGGCGAGTCCTGTGAGCGTGCCCTGCCCCATCTCCGACCGCGCGATGCGGATGACGACCGTCTCATCCGGCCGGACGACGACCCAGGCATTGACCTCAGGGCCGCCGACCGCCGCATGCGACGCCGCGGGGCCGAAAGGAACGTCGAAACCGAGCGCAAGCCCGGTGCCTAGCGCAGTGGCGCCGACGACGAAGGCGCGGCAATTCATCCTTGGAACGTAATTCATTGTTGTCTCCCTCAGGCGTTCGCGGCGGAGTGGATCGCCTCGCGCACCTGCTGATAGGTCCCGCAACGGCAGATATTCGTGATCTCGCGGTCAATGTCCGCGTCGGTCGGTTTCGGCTTGTCCTTAAGCAGGGCCGCAACTGCCATGATCATGCCGGACTGGCAGTAACCGCATTGCGGCACGTCGTGATCGATCCAGGCTTTCTGGACTTTGTGCAGCGTGCCGTTCTGCGCGAGCCCTTCGATCGTCGTGATCTGCTTGCCGTCGGCCAGGCTCACAGGAACCGAGCATGACCGCACCGGCATTCCGTCCATGTGGACGGTGCAAGCGCCGCACTGCGCAATGCCGCAGCCGTATTTCGTGCCGGTCAACCCGATAGTGTCCCGCAATACCCATAAGAGCGGCGTGTCGGGGTCGGCGTCCACGGTATGTGATTGTCCGTTGACGGTGAGGCGAGCCATTCGCATCCTCCTGTTCGCGTATTGAAATGGAAAGCTTTTTGCGCGGCCTGAGACATCGCCCTGCCGCGCTTTGTGAGGGGGCACTTTGGACGAATTCTAGTATGGAAATTTCGGTTCCGCGAGTGCGATTATGGGTTGCGGCCGAAAGCCAGCCCCGACGGATTCGCAAGCCTCGCGCGGACGGGCGGGGGCAAATTGTGCAAGCCCCGAGCCCGGATACCGGTTGCGTCAATTCGCCCTACAATGCGTGATGACCTACGACGGAATAATTCTCGGTGCCGGGCACAATGGCCTCATTCTTGCGGCGTATCTGGCCAAAGCCGGCCTGAAGGTGCTGGTGATCGATCGTCGGGGGGTGGCCGGCGGCGGCCTGAGCACACTTGAGGATCCGCGTCATCCTGGCTTCCTACACAATACGCATGCTTTCTTTCTGCGCGCCATCAACGCAATGCCGTGGTTCGCCGATCTAGGGCTCGAGCGGCGCGGCGCGCAAATGATCGAGCCCGAGCTCAATGTGGCCCTGCTCACCCAGGATGGCCCGCCGCTGGAATGGTGGACCGACATCACTCGGACCGCCGCCTCGTTCGCGCGGTTCAGCCGCCGTGACGCGGCCGCGCTGGCGCGCTGGCATGACGAGTTCATTCCGATTGTGGCAAATATTCTCATGCCTGAGAGCCGCTCGCCGCCGCTGCCGCCGCAGGAGCGAACCAGGCTTCTCTCGCGCACGAGCGCCGGGCGACGCCTTTTGGCAGTGAGCGCGCTCTCACCCCTGGAATTTGTCGAGCGGGAATTCGAGCACCCGGCGATCAAAGCGGGGCTTCTCTTCTTCAACGGGCTGCGCGAAGTCGATCTGCGGCTGCCGGGCTTCGGGCACCACATCGCCTCCCTGCTTGCGAGCCCCGCCAAGGCGCAGATGTCGCGCGGTGGATCGATGGCGCTCGCGCGCGCCCTCGAGAATGCCGTGCGCGAAAACGGCGGTGAGATCCTGCTGATGACGGAGCCGCGGCGCATCCGTGTCGAGCAAGGCCGCGCCATTGGGGTCGAGACGCGGCAAGGCGACCTTCTGCGCGCCAAGCATCTCGTCGCGTCCTCGCTCAATCCACACCAGACCTTTCTCGATTTGCTGGACCAAGCGCTCTTGCCGCGCGAGATTCGTGCTCGGGCGGAGGGATTCCGCTATAACCTCCTGGCGCCGCTCTTTGCGCTCAATCTCAATTTGCGCGAAGCCCCGCGCTATCGCGCGAGCGCCGAGCATCCCGAGCTGGCGCATGCCTTCATGGTCATTCTGGGCCTCGATCACGTAGAGCAGTTCAGCGACATCGTGCGCCACCACGAAGCCGGCAGCATTCCACCGACGGTGATGTGGGGAGCGTGCCCCACATTGTTTGATGCGAGCCAGGCGCCGAGCGGATATCATACGGCATTCATGTGGGAGAAGCTGCCTTACCGCCTGCGCGGCGATCCCGCCAATTGGGACCATCTCGGTGATGAGCACGGCCGTGTCATGCTCGATGTCTGGCGCAACTACGCGCCTAATCTTTCCGGCGCCGTCATCAATTCATTCACCCGCACGCCGCTCGACGTCGAACGCTCGCTGCCCAACATGCGCGAGGGCGATCTGCTGATCGGCGCATTCAGCCATGATCAGGCCGGCTGCAATCGCCCATTCGCCGGGGCTGGCAACTACCGCACCCACCTGCCCGGGCTTTACCTCTGCGGATCAAGCAGCCATCCCGGCGGCAACATCACCGGACTGCCTGCCTACAACGCAGCGCAGGTTATTCTGTCCGACCTCGGCATTGCCGCCGATTGGACGCCCCCTTCGATCGCGCAGCATCTCGCAGCAAGCTAGAACGATGTAGCACGGATCCATCGCAAGTGCCTCCGGCGAACACGACGGTCTCGGCGATCGTAGCAGCGCACCGCAGCGGCGCCGTCAACCTGCAATCCACCATTGCCGAGTGCTACGCTCGCATCCGCGCGCACAACGATCCCGCCATATTCATCTCGCTGCGCGACGAGGAAGCCGCGGTCGCGCAAGCGCGCGATCTCGCGGCGGAAGGATGCAGCGACCGTGCGCTGTTCGGGGTGCCGGTCGCGGTCAAGGACAACATCGACGTGAAAGGGCTGGCGACTACGGCGGCGTGTCCTGCCTTCGCCTATGCGGCCAAGTCTGACGCGACCTGCGTCGCGCGCCTCAAGCAGGCGGGCGCCATCATTATCGGCAAGACCAATCTCGATCAATTCGCGACCGGGCTGGTGGGCGTGCGCTCCCCCTATGGCACTCCACGCAACCCGTTCGATGCGGCAGTGATTCCGGGCGGCTCCAGCAGCGGCTCCGCAGTCGCAGTCGCGGCTGGCCTCGTGCCACTTGCGCTGGGCACCGATACCGCTGGATCGGGGCGGGTGCCGGCGGGACTCAACAACATTGTCGGGCTAAAGCCGAAGTCTCGGCCTCGTCTCGACTGCCGGCGTGGTGCCGGCTTGCCGCACGCTCGATTGCGTGTCGGTGCTCGCGCTGACCGTGGAGGACGCTTTCGTGGCATTGTCCGCGATGGCAGGGCGCGACGATGCGGACCCCTACTGCCGGCCGCGTACATTGGGCGCGCTCGCAGCCATGCCGGAAGGGTTACGCGTTGGGGTGCCGATCCCTGCGCAGCGGCAGTTCTTTGGCCACGGGCATTCGCAACGCGCCTATGAAGCAGCGCTAGCTCGCTTGCTTTGCTTGCATGTCGCGCTCGTCGAGATCGACATGGAGCCGTTCTATCGGGCGGCGGGTCTCCTTTACGAGGGGCCGTGGGTCGCGGAGCGCTACCTTGCCGCGCGTTCCGTGATCGAATCCACGCCGCAATCCATGCATCCGGTGACGCGGAAAATCATATCGGGCGGCGCGCGGCACAGTGCAGTCAATGCTTTTGCGGCGTTCTATGAGCTGGAGCAGTTGCGGCGCGACTGCGAGCGCGCATTGGCGACGATCCATGCGCTGGCGCTTCCCACCATTCCACGCCCATACACAATCGAAGAGGTGCTCGCCGAACCTGTCGAACTCAACAGCCACCTCGGCACTTACACGAATTTCGTCAATCTTATCGATCTGTGCGCGGTCGCCGTGCCCGCTGCGATGATGCCCGACGGCGTCCCATTCGGACTGACGATCATTGGGCGCGCCGGTGACGACGCGCGCATCGCAGCAATCGCCCGCCAATTCCACGCCGATACTGCGCTTCCGCTCGGCGCAACCGGAATGTCGCAGCTATCGCCGCAGACCGAACGGAAACTTGCTTCCACGCGTTGATTGCGTCCGCCCCAGCGCCTTCGGCACTGCGCTTTGCGCGAGACCTCCTCAGCCCTCATCTCGGCGCACCCTCTCCAACCACCTCGAAAGGCGCCCATAGTCCGGGATAGGGGTTGAGCGGATCGGAGGCGTCATTCATGTAGGCAAGCATGGCGCGACGGAGCGCCTCCGCCGGTCCGAGACGCGGATCGCGCTTGAGGAGATCAAAGGTGCTCGTCGTGAGCGCTGTCGCGGCCTGGGTCTCGACAGCCCAGTGCGACACCAAAAGCGCGCGTGCCCCGGCATAAAAGAAGGCGCGCGCCAGCCCCGACAGCGCTTCGGCGCCGGGTTTTTCGCCAGCGGCGGTATTGCAAGCCGACAAGACCACCCAATCTGCGTCAAGTTTAAGTTGGGCCACCTCGCTGGCGGTGAGCAAGCCGTCATCAAGCTCGTTCGGCGCATCGGGGATGGTCAGCGCCAGCGCCGGCTCACCCAGTCCCTTCACGTCGCCGGCCAAGAGCCCGTGCGTGGCAAAATAGATGACGCGGTAGTTGGCGAGCGCCGCGTGCTTCACGGTTGTTTCGTTGGCGTCCTTTTGCAGGTGGATATCGCTGCGGGCGGCTCCCAGCTTCGCCGCCACCGCTGTCAGCTCGTCGGCGGTCTCCGGCAGGGGCGGAAGGGCCGCCACCAGCTTTAGCCGGTCGCCGGCGGACCCCTGCCAGAATTCCGAATAAGCGCGCGTTATCGCCGGAGCGCGCCGCTTCTTTGCGCTCCCCTCCGGCAAAGCAACTGGCCGCGGCGCCGGGTCGAATATCGGATCGCCAAATCCGATCATGGGTTTCGTGCTCTCGCTCTTGCGGGCAAGCAACCGCAGCGATCGCAGGCTTGCGACCGAAGGCAGCACGCTCATCGCATGGCGTTTGATCAGCCAGGCGGCGTCGCGGTAGAGCGCGACGTCCTTGATCTGCAGCACCGGTTTCGCCGGCGGCTGCATGACCAGCAAATGAAACGGAAGCGATGTGAGTGGGCCGGAAGGCACGACGAGGAGATGTCGCTTGTTCGTGATCAGCTCCTCGACCGGACCGACGAGCGCGACGTAGAGCTCATGGGCGAGAGCAAGATCGAACAGCGCCGGGTTGCGGGTGGGTCTTTGCAGCTTCTCGAGGTCGAGGCCGTTGCGGAAGGCGGCAACCTTCTCTGAGAGCTTCTCGGCGCCGATCCCGATGGTTCGCCAGTCAAACCCGTCGCGCGTCAGGGCAAAGACGTAGCTCTCTTTGTCCCCCGGCAGGAAGAACACCAGCGCCTCGTCGGCGCCGAGCAATTGCTGCACTTCCTCGGCCTTGAGCGGCTTCGGTGTCGCCAACGCAGCGTAGCCCGGAAACTCCCGCTCAAGCCGCGCGGTGTTGGCAGCGAGCTTTCTCTCGGTCGCAGCAATCTCTTCGCGCAACGCGCCGATTGCCGTTGCGCTCTGCCGGTCTTGCGGCTTGGCAAGCGCTGTCACAAGCGCCTTGTCGCGCTCGCGCCAGAAGGCCGAAAGGTCCTGACGCTGGCGCAGCAGGGACGCCAGCGCATCGGTGCCGGCCGCAAAACGCAGGCCCATTTGCCCGATCGCGGCTGCGGCCGCGGACTGCTTCGCCCACTGTCCCGTGACAAACGCTTCGCGCCCAAGCTCCGCCTGGGAATCGAGCCGCTTCTGCGCCACTGCTGCAAGATTGGAAACGTGCCGGACGAAGTAGTTCGTGCGCTGCTCGACGAGACCGCCCGCAATACCCGTCCGCTGCGCTCCGGTCGTCTCCGTGGCTGCATGGGCGATAACGGCAGCCGCTGCCTTGCGGGAGTAGTCAAGTGCGTCCTCGCTGTTGCCGCTGCCGGCGAAGAGAATGGCCAGGTTATTGAGAGCCATCGCAACATCGGGGTGGTTCGGGCCGAGCGCCTTCTCCTTGATCGCCAACGCACGCTTGTAGAGCTCCTCAGCATCGGCGTACTTGCCCTGGTCACGGTACCCAACGGCGAGGTTGTTGAGGGTTGACGCCACTTCAGGGTGGTCTGCGCCAAACGTCTTTTCGTAGATTGCCAACGCACGTTTGGAGAGAGACTCGGCGTCGTCATACTTGCCTTGTGCCCGGTACACGTTCGCCAGGTTGCCGAGAGTTGCGGCGACGCTGGGGTGGTCCTGGCCGAGCGCCTTCTCCTTGATCGCCAGCGCGCGCTTATGCAGCGCCTCGGCGTCGGTGTATTTGCCTTGCCGCTCGTAGACATTGGCAAGGTTGTTGACATTCCTGGCCACGGTAGGGTGGTCGGCGCCGAGCGCTTTCTCATAAATGCCGAGCGCGCGTCTAGAGAGACCCTCAGCTTCGGCGTACCTGCCTTGCGCCGCATATACGAGAGCGAGATTGTCGAGGGTCGCCGCCACATCGGGGTGGTCGCGGCCAAGAGCTTTCTCCCTGATCACCAGCGCGCGCTTGTAGAGCGCCTCGGCATCGTCGTGCTTTCCCTGCGCCGCATGCAAGATGGCCATGTTGATGAGTGTTCGTGCCACCGTGGGGTGGTCCTGGCCGAACGCCTTCTCCTCAATCGCCAGCGCGCGTCCGTAGAGTTCCTCGGCGTTCGCGTATTTGACTTCCTCCACGTATACGAGCGCGAGGCCGACCAGCGAGCTGGCCACATCGGGATGCTCCGCACCAAGCGCCTTCTCCCTGATTGTCAGGGCGCGCTTAAGGAGCCGCTCGGCGTCCGCGTACCTGCTTTGCGCCGCATAGACGTTCGCCAAGTTGCTCAGCGTTGCGGCAAGATCGGGATGGTTTGCGCCAAGCGCCTGCTCGCGGATAGCGAGCGCGCGGTTGTAGAGCTCCTCGGCGTCGGAATATCTGCCTTCGTTTCGGTACACGACCGCGAGGTTGTTGAGGGTCAGCGCCACGTCGGGGTGACTGGGGCCCAGCGCCTTTTCCTGGATCGCCAGCGCCCTTTTGTGGAATCTCTCGGCGTCGGCGTATCTGCCTTGCGTTTGGTACACGATCGCCAGGCCAATGAGTGAGTTGGCCACTTGCGGATGGTTCGCGCCCAGCCTCTTTTCATTGATCGCCAGCGCGCGCTTGAACAGCGCCTCGGCCTCGGCGTTCTTGCCTTGCTCCTTGTACACGCCGGCCAGATTGTTGAGGCTCTGAGCCACATCCGGATGAGTGGCGCCGAGCGCTTTCTCGCGGATGGCCAGCGCGCGCTTGTGCAGTCCTTCAGCTTCCGCGTATTTGCCCTGATCATCGTAGACATTGGCGAGATTGTTGAGCGTCTGAGCGACCCGGGGGTGGCCGACGCCCATCTTCTTTTCCTCGATCGCCAGCGCGCGTTTGTACAATTCCTCGGCCCCGGCGTAATTGCCTTGCGCGCGGTATGCGACCGCCAGGTCGTTGAGCGCCACGGCGTAGTTGACGTGGTCAACGCCAAGGCGCGCCTTCACCATGGACTCGAGCGTCTGCGCCTCGGCGAGCGCCGCGGCAAAATTACCGGCCGCAAGGAATTCCTTGAACCGCTTGTGGACCGCCTCGATGTCGTCCTGCTGCGCCACGGCCGGCGCGAGGGCAACGCCCGTCATGACGATCGCGCCCGGCGATGCCTCCAGGACGCTTAAGCCAAGGGCAAGGGTAAATGCCGGGACGAGGCGCATGATCAGCGATAGCTCGTTCGGTGCCGCTCAGACCGCGGCTGTCGTCGATGCATCGATCGCGCTGACATGCGCGGCTACGATTTGCCAGCCCTCCGCGAAGCGGACCCAGGTCTGCATCTGGCGTCCGATCTTGCCGGGCAAGCTCAGGCGCTGAAACAACGTAGAGGCGACGGCAAAATCCCTGCCGTAGGTCGTAATCACAGTCCGGGAGCAGGTCCGCGCCAGACCGGCCGGCGAGCGTCCGGAGCGGAAGGCTGCGATCTCATCGTGACCGTACAATATCTCAGAGATGCCATAGCGGATGGTGCGTGGGTCGGCGCGGAAGATACTGTTGAGCGTTGCGACGTCATTCGCCCCGAGGGCACGCTCGTAGCGCGCGAAAGCCGCCGTCACCTCGGCGACGATCTCGGGACGGTCGATGTCCATCTCATCTCTTATCATTGAGCAAAGGTCTCCTCGCAGCCACGATACCCATTTGCTGGAGTGTGTGCGCGACGCGCAGCGCAATATCCTCCCGCCAGGGCGCGGCAATGATTTGCACACCGATGGGCAGCGGCTCAAGCGGCACAGGCACCGTCACCACGGGCAGGCCGATGAACGAGATCGGTTGGGTATAGACGCCGATATTGGCGCGCAGCGGCAACTCGACGCCGTCAAAAACAAACGTCTTCTGCCCGATAAGCGGCGCGGTTGAGGGTGTCGCGGGCGCCAGCACGGCGTCGACATGGGCGAGCACTTCCAGCACCCGCGCGCGATACCAGCGGCGGAATTTCTGCGCCTTGATGCTCAGCGAAGAGGGTATCATCGCTCCGGCAATGAGCCGATCGCGGACCGCCGGATCGAAATCGCACGGCCGATCGCGCAGACGATCGAGGTGAAGCGCGGCCCCCTCGCTCGCGGTGATCACGTAGGCCGCAGCGCGCGCACGCGCCGCTTCTGGAATTTCGATTTCCGCCTGGACGCGGAGCGCCGCCGCCACACGAGCGAGGGCAGCCTGGGCCTCGGGGAAAGCGCCGGCGCGGAAATAACCGCCAGCGACCGCGATGCTAGAGATCCTCGATGCCGCGGTCGAGCAGCGGGCTCACCGGCTCGACCGGCCGCTCCGCGCAGACCGGATCGTCGCCGTCGTGCCCCTGCATGACATCATACGCGAGCGCCAGATCACCCACCGAGCGCGCCAACGGACCGACATGGTCGAGACTCGCCACGAACGGAAAGGTATGCGCGCGCGAGAGCCGGCCATAGGTCGGCTTGAGGCCAAAAATCCCGCAGAGGGACGACGGCACCCGGATTGAACCATTGGTGTCCGAGCCGAGCGTAAGCGGCGTCAAACCGGCCGCGACCGCGCAGGCGGAGCCGCTGGAAAACCCGCCGCTCATGCGGGTCAAGTCGTGGGGATTGCGGCAATCCCCGTCGTGCACGTTCTCCCCCGTGAAGTCATAGGCGTACTCGCCCATGTTCAAGGCGCCGACAAGCACCGCGCCGGCCGCTTCGAGCCGGGATATCAGCGTCGCATCGCGCGTCGCCGGCGCACGCTCGCGATTGATCTTCGAGCCGGCGCGCGTCGGCAGCCCGGCAATGTCAAAAAGGTTCTTGACCGCGAACGGAACGCCCGCGAGCGGCCCCTTGGAGCGGGCACGGTCGATTGCTCGCGCTTTGTCGAGCGCGCGTTCCTCGAGAACATCCGTGAACGCGTTGAGCGACGGATTGATCTGCGCAATCCGAGCCAGCGCAGCGGTCACGATTTCGACCGCGCTCGCGCGGCCTTCGCCGACGCTGGCCGCTATTTCGCTTGCGTGCCCCCAGGCGAAATCCATTCCCTGGGCTATGCCACGAAAATCGGCGCCGGCTCGGCGTCATCCGGCAACGGAAATTCCATGAACGAGGAGGCAAGACGCAAAATCGACTCGAGGTTGGCCTCGATGGCCGGCTTCCAGGCAGGCTCGATCATTAAACCAAGCACGTGCGCGGCTGCGTCGACGAGATCACGATGGGAATCTGACATTTGCCCGACAACCATCGGCACACCTCGACTTGAGTTTCGTAGTGCGGATTAGCGTAGCGTAATCCGCCATGAGCGGCTACCGGCGGATCACGGCGCTAAGGAGCGCCTGATCCGCCCTACGCGAATTTCGGGTTTGGGATGGCAGCGAGAAGATCGCGGGTATACTGCGCCTGTGGCGCAAACAGCACCTCCTCCGTCGGTCCCTGCTCCACGATGCGTCCGGATTGCATGACGATGACCCGGTCGCATAGGAGGCGCACGACGTTGAGGTCGTGCGACACGAAAAGGTAGCTCATCCCGAGTGAATCCTTGAGATCCTGCAGCAGATTGAGAACGACCGCCTGCACCGATACATCGAGCGCGGCGGTTGGCTCGTCGAGAATGACGAGATCGGGATTGAGCGCAATGGCGCGCGCGATGCCGACACGCGCCTTCTGTCCGCCTGAGAGCTGATGTGGAAAACGATCGAGCAACTCGACAGGCAAACCGACCTGGCGGGCGAGTTGCTCGCATCGCGCGCGAACGGCGCCGCGACCTCGGACGTTGCCGAGGCGAAGGATTGGATCGGCAATGGCGCGCGCCGCGGTGAAGCGTGGATTGAGGCTGTCGGTCGGATCCTGGAAAACCATCTGGATGTGGCTGCGCAACGGCAGCTTGCCGAACCTTTTTGGCGGAATCTCGCCGATATCCTCGCCATCGAACATGATGACGCCGGCGCTCTTCTCGATAAGGCGCATCACCATTGTGGACGTCGTCGATTTCCCGCATCCGGATTCGCCTACGAGGCCGACGCTTTCGCCGCGCTTCACGGTAAAGGACACACCGTCGACCGCGCGGAAGGCTTCGGGCTCGACCGCGGGCCTGCGTCGAAAAATCTTGCGCAGACCACCGGAAATTCCTTTGCGGGGATACTCCTTCACCAGCTTCTGAACGACCAGCAGCGGCGCACCCCCTCCCCCTGCGCGTGATCCGTCGCGATCGAGGGCAGCAAACACGGTGTGCTCCCTCCCCCCTTGTGGGGGAGGGTTGGGGAGGGGGGTGGCGCGAAGGCTCGTGACCCCCACCCCCGACCCCTCCCCACAAGGGGGAGGGGAGCGCACTGGGCCTGAATGCGCATCGTCGTCCGGCAACAGGTCGCGCAGCGATATGTTCGGCCGCGGCGTCGCGCGCATCAGCTTGCGCGTGTAGCGATGCGCCGGCGCAGTGAAGATGGCCTGCGCGGTCGCGGTTTCCACCACGTTGCCCTGCTCCATCACGACCACGCGATCGCAATACACCGCGGCGAGCCCGAGGTCGTGGGTGATCAGGATGGTCGACATGCCGTGTTGGCGCGTCAACTCGGAAACGAGGTCCATCACGGCTTTCTGCGTCGTAACATCAAGACCGGTGGTCGGCTCGTCGGCAATGAGCAGCCGCGGCCGGCAGGCCAGCGCCAATGCGATCACCGCGCGCTGGCACATGCCGCCGGACAATTCAAAGGGATAAGCATGATAGCGCTCGCGCGGGCGGGCGATGCGCACCTGCTCGAGCATTTCGACGGCTTTGTCGGCGAGCGCACCGGAATTGACCTGGGAATGCTGCTTGAGCACGTCCTCGATCTGATGCCCGACCTTGCGAATCGGATTGAGCGCCGCGCGCGGGTTCTGGAAGACCATCGAAATTTCGCGTCCGCGCAGGTTACGCATCTGCTCTTCGGTCGCGGCGGTGAGGTCGAGGCCGGTGAAATGCACCGCGCCCTGCGCTACGCGCCCAGCGCGATCGAGGATGCGCATGACCGCGTATGAGGTCACCGATTTTCCGGAACCGGACTCCCCCACGATACCGACGGTCTCGCCTTTGGCGACGCTGATGTTGACATGCTTGACCGCGCGCACGATCCCGCGCCGGGTCGCGAACTCGACGGTAAGATCCGCAACCTCGAGGAGGGGGAGAGCTCCGCTCATGCCGGCTATCAGGTCCGCCGCCGCGGGTTGACGATGTCGCGCAAGCCGTCGCCGAGCAGATTGAAGCAGAACACCGCGATCATCAGCGCCGCTCCAGGGAAGAACGCAATCCACCATTCGCCCGAGACCATGAAGGCGGCGCCTTCCGCGACCATGATGCCCCATTCCGCCGTGGGCGGCCGCACGCCGAGGCCGATGAAAGACAGCCCGGCGGCATTGAGAATGGCGTAGCCCATCGTCAAGGACATCTGCACCACCATGATCGGCATGATGTTCGGCAGGACCTGAGCAAGCAGAATGCGAAACTCGCCGTTGCCGCAGAGCCGCGCCGCATGCACAAACCCGGCGTCGCGCAGGACGTTCGACTCGGTGCGCGCTACGCGCGCATAAAGCGGAAAGTTGACGATTGCCGTGGCAAGCACGATGTTCTGCACGCTGTTGCCGAGCGCGGCGACAATGCCCATGGCCAGAACGAACAGCGGAAAGGCCATGATGGTATCGGCGATGCGGCCGACGACGCGATCGGTCCATCCGCCGAAGAAGCCGGCCGCGACACCGGCGAGCCCACCCATCAGAAAAACGAGCGCCACGGAAGCAATCGAAATGAAGAAATCGAGCCGGGTGGCCACGATCACGCGGCTGAAGACGTCGCGACCGAGCTGATCGGTCCCGCACCAGTGGGCGAGCGACGGCGGCTTGAGCGCGACCGCGGTATCGCTGGCGAGCGGATTATACGGGACGAGGTAGGGACCAAGCACCGCGGCGAGCACGATCAGAACAAACAGTCCGAAGGCAAAGCCGGTGACCACGTTCTCGCCGAGGATGTAGCGGGTATGGCGAAGCGTAGCGAGAAAACCGCTGTCCGAAACCGGACGGTCCTCGGTGAGCGCGACAGGAGTCATGACTCGAACCTCACGCGCGGGTCGATGACCCCATAGAGAATGTCGATCAGCAAGTTCAAGGCGACGTACATCACCGCCATCGTCAACACGAAGCCCTGCAAAGGAGCGAAGTCGGACGCAATCAGCGCCTCCACCGCGAACGAGCCGATGCCAGGCCAGGCGAATACCTTTTCCACCAGCACATTCGCCCCGAGCAGGAACGAGAACACCATGCCAAGCGTCGTGATGACCGGCAGCATGGCATTTCGGAAGGCGTAGGTGAGCGTGACGGTGAATGGGGAAAGCCCGCTGGCGCGCGCGGTGCGCACGAAATCGGACGACAGCGCGGCCAGCATGGAAGCGCGCGTCATGCGCGCGATGGGCGCCAGCGAGAAGATTGCAAGGGTGAGCGCCGGTAGGATCAACTGCTTGAGGCTGGCGAGGAACAGCTCGCCGTCCCCGGCAATCGCGCTGTCGATGAGATAGAAGCCGGTCACATGCGGCGGCGGACTGAAGAAGACATCGATCCGCCCAAGCGGCGCCGGCGCAACGCCGAGCAGATAATAGAAGACATAGACCAGAACCAGGCCGGTGAAGAACACCGGTAATGAAACGCCGGCGGTCGCCACCGCGCGGCAGCAGTGGTCGATGACGGAGTTCGGCCGGGTCGCCGCGAGGATGCCAAGCGGCACCGCAATTGCCACCGACACGATCAGGCCCAGCAGGGTGAGCTCGGCTGAGGCGGGGAGCCGTGTTCTGAGCTCGTGTCCCACCGGCTGTCCGGTGGTGAGCGAATATCCGAGATCACCATGGAAGAGGTCACGCAGGTAGCGTCCGAACTGCACATAGAGCGGCTGGTCCAGTCCGAGCTGCACGCGAACCTGCTCGATGGCCTCTGTGGTGGCAGCGGGGCCGGCGAAATAGGCGGCCGGATCTCCGGGCAGCGCGCGCGTGAGCAAGAACGTGACAATGACCACGCCGATGAGGCTTGGCACCGCGGCCGAGACACGCCTGAGGATCATGCTGAGCATGAACGTGCGTTCGTGACGCTGCCGGCGTCGTCGCCCGCTTCAGGCGGGCGACCCGGTATTCCCCAATCATGCATTTGAACCGCTCGCTGGTGAGCCAACTCAGAATCCTTCGCGCCTGCCGGGAGTGTGTGCCCCGCTTTGCGCGGGGCATGACGTGGGAGGGTTCGATCGTCACCCCTTCGCGAGGGCGCGGTAGTCGAGGCGGCGGTGAAACCAGTACTGGTATCCCGAGACGTTCTTCTGCATCGCCACGTTGACGAAGGGCTGATAGAGCGGAATGCGCGGGATGTCGGCAAAGGCAAGCTCAACGAATGCTTTGACGTCCTTGTCGTAGGTCGGCTTGTCGCGCTCGGCCGCGGCGGTCACTGCGCCATCGACGAGGCCATCCATTTCTTTGGATTGATAGCTCATCGTGTTGAAGATGGAATTCTTGCCGTGATAGCACCAGATGAAGAAATACTCGGGATAATCGAGCCAGCCGGAGAATACATTGGTGTAGAGCGGCAAGGCTTTCTTGTTGAGCTCGGTGCGCCAGGTCGCCCCTGGAATCTTGTTGATGGTGCACTTGATGCCGATCTGGGCGAGACTCTCCTGCGTCAGCACGCAGAGGGGCTCGTTGACACCGGCGAAACCCAGATCGAAAGAGATCGTGGTCTCGAAGCCGTTTGGATAGCCGGCCTCCGTCAGGAGTTGCTTGGCCTTGACGAGATCGGTCCTGTAGCCGTGCGGCTGCGGCCAGGCCACTTCGGTCGGGGCATCATTTGACGCACCAAACATCGGCTTGGCGAGCCCGAACAGCACCGCGTCCATGATCTTCTGATATGGGATGGCGCACGCGACAGCCTGGCGTACTTTCAGATTGTCGAACGGAGGCTGCTTCACATTCATGCCGATGTATTGAATGCCGTTTGAATACGGCGTGGAGACGATATTGAGCTTTCCGATATCCTTGAGCTCGACGAAGTCCTTGTTCGGCAGGTCGTAGGAAACGTCGGCATCGCCGCGCTCGAGCAGCGCCCGGCGGTTGCCGGCGGAAGGCACTATGCGCCAGATGATGCGCCTGACCTTTGGCGGCGGTCCACCGGCCCACTTGTCATTGCGCTCGAAGATGACCTCAGTGCCGGCGTTCCAGCTCGCGACGCGATAAGCGCCGCTACCTGCCGTGTTCTGCTTGGTGTATTCCAGGCCCCAGGGGTCCTTCTCGGTGGCGTGCTTCTTCACCAGCTCAGAGTTCAACACGCAGGGCACCACCACTGCGAGATCGGGCAGCGTGAGACGGTCCTTGCGCAGAAAATCGACGCGAACGGTATGGTCGTCGACCACCACGAACTGCTCGGGCTTGCTCAGCGAGCCCGCCCCCATCTGGAAGGTGGGAAAACCGCCGACCGTCACCGCGCGATCGAGCGACCACTTCACGTCCTTGGCGGTGACCGGCGTACCGTCGTGGAAAGTTGCGTGCTTTTTCAGCTTGAAGGTTGCCGACATGTCGCCGGCGTTCATGTCATCGGCAAGCTCCATCTTGAACTTGTCGCGCTCGTAATACTGCGCGCCATTGGGCAGCGTTTTCATCTCGTGGCTGATCAGCCGGTCATAACAGTTCCACGACGCCTCGTATCCCGGCACATTGGTGCCGACGCCGTGAATGTCGAGGTTGTTTGGCCCGCTCTCCGAGACGATGAGCAGCGTTTCCGCACGCGACTGCGCCACCGCGGGCGAAAAGACCGCGGGCGCCGCCGGCAGAGCACTCCCGGCCGCAAGCGCGGTCATGGATTTCAGGAATTCGCGACGGCGCATCTCAACCTCCAAGGGAATGGGCGCCCGCTGTGCCGCAAGGGTCGTGCCAAAACCGGCTTTTGCCGCGACTTTTCGCTAAAGGGCCGGCCTGTCGCCCGAAATCGGCGCTGCGGCGGCGCGCTGCAACGCGAATTGCAAGGGCGGGGAGCCGAGTGGAGACGGAGCGTTGCCTAGGCTGTGGGCAGTGCCTGTTGTTTTCAGCCGTCTCCGCAGGACCAAAGCGGCGCATTGAGGAGACAATGGAACTCTAGGTTCGTTCTGCAGTTCTGCATATAGTTGTATTATGAAAATCTTCAACTATTGCTTGTAGCGAATGTCCGTTCCGCTTTGGTCAGTCTGCACGAAAACGCATCCATTGCCTAACAGACAGGCAGCTTTGGGCTGCGGCAGGCCAAGCGCCTAACCGCGGCAGACAATAGGCCGGCATTCCGCGCCGCGGATTTGGCACGCCGGTTGCAAACTCGCGGCGCAAGCTCGGCCGTGCACCCTCGGCGCGAGGCTGGAGATGTTGCCGTGTTGACCTTCGACGATCCCTTCGATCCGCAACGCTCGCTCACCCGCGCCGGGTGCGTATGCGGGCAGCATGTCAGCCAGGCCGAGCACGACCTCGCGCAGCAACCGCAATTATCCGTTGCGGGTCGCCAGAGCGAGGAAAAGCGCTACCAGGGCGTGGTCGCCGCCGCCGTCATGCGCGCCATCTTCCCAAGGGATGCCGCGCGGCGTGCTTTTCTGAAATCGGTCGGCGCGTTGACGGCGCTCGCGGCGCTGTCACAGTTTTTTCCGCTCAAAACCGCGACTGAAGTTTTTGCCGAAAACCGAGCCCCGGAAAAGCAGGATCTCAAGGTCGGGTTCATCCCGATCACCTGCGCCACGCCTATCATCATGGCGCACCCGATGGGGTTCTACAGCAGGCACGGCTTGAACGTCGAAGTCATCAAGACCGCGGGCTGGGCGGTGATTCGCGACAAGACGCTCAACAAGGAATACGACGCCGCCCACATGCTCTCGCCGATGCCGCTGGCGATCACGCTCGGCGCCGGATCAAGCCCGATCCCCTACGCGGCGCCGGCAATCGAGAACATCAACGGCCAGGCCATCACGCTTTCGGTCAGGCACAAGGACAAACGTGATCCGAAGCAATGGAAGGGCTTCAAGTTCGCGGTGCCGTTCGATTACTCCATCCACAATTATCTGCTGCGCTACTACGTCGCCGAGCACGGCATCGATCCCGACGCGGACATCCAGATCCGCGCCGTGCCGCCGCCGGAAATGGTTGCCAACCTGCGCGCCGACAACATCGACGGCTATCTCGGACCCGATCCGTTCAATCAGCGCGCGGTCTATGATGGCGTGGGTTTCATCCACGTTCTGTCGAAGGAGTTGTGGGAAGGCCATCCCTGCTGCGTATTCGCGGCGTCCAGGGAATTCATCACCACGACGCCAAACAGCTATGCGGCGCTGCTCAAGGCGATCATCGATGCCACGGCGTTCGCCCACAAAGCCGAGAACCGCAAGCAGATCGCCGCGGCGATCGCGCCTGCGAACTATCTCAATCAGCCCGAGACCGTGCTTGAGCAGATTCTCACCGGGACCTATGCCGATGGGCTGGGCAACGTAAAGCGCGATCCCAACCGCATCGATTTCGATCCGTTTCCCTGGCAATCGTTCGCCATCTGGATTCTCACGCAGATGAAGCGCTGGGGACAGATCAAGGGCGATGTCGATTACAAATCGGTGGCCGAGCGGGTCTATCTGGCGACCGACACGGCCAAGCTCATGCAGGAGGCCGGGCTCAAGCCGCCAACGACCAGCACCAAGAGCTTCAAAGTGATGGGCAAGGAGTTCGATCCCGCCCGGCCCGAGGAATACGTCCGCAGCTTCGCGATCAAGCGCGTCTGACCTTCGGACGTCGTAGGAATTTCAACATGATTTCGCGTCGATGAGCTCTTACCTGCGCCTGCGAGCAGCGGTGGTTTCGCTGTTGCTGTTCGGCTTGTTCATCGGCGTTTGGCACCTGGCGACCGCCGCGACCGGTCGCAGCGTGAACATGGATCCGGAATACGCCAAGCTCGTCGGCGCCACGGCCAGCCAGGGCAAATCGGCCATGCCCGGTCCGGCCGAGGTCGGCGCGAAA
Organism: uncultured Alphaproteobacteria bacterium; assembly: GCA_963841105.1. Classification (GTDB taxonomy): domain Bacteria; phylum Pseudomonadota; class Alphaproteobacteria; order Rhizobiales; family Xanthobacteraceae; genus VAZQ01. The sequence goes on along the minus strand of CAWJCB010000011.1, from coordinate 276,450 downwards.
ATCTGGGAGCACCTGAAGGACCCCTTCTATGACCGGGGCTCCAATGACAAGGGCCTGGGCATTCAGCTCGCATTCTCGATTGCCCGGGTGGCGGTGGGCTTCCTCATCGCGGTCGCGATTGCGATCCCGGCCGGCTTCCTCATTGGCATGTCGCCGTTGATGAGCCGGGCGCTCGACCCATTCGTCCAGGTGCTCAAGCCGATCTCGCCGCTCGCCTGGATGCCGCTGGCGCTCTACACCATCAAGGACTCGGCGCTTTCCTCCATCTTCGTCATCTTCATCTGCTCGCTCTGGCCAATGCTGATCAACACCGCGTTTGGCGTAGCCGCGGTCCGGCGCGAATGGCTCAATGTCGCCCGCACGCTGGAAGTTGGCGTTCTCCGTCGGGCGTTCACCATCATCCTGCCGGCCGCGGCGCCCACCATTCTCACCGGCATGCGCATCTCTATCGGCATAGCATGGCTGGTGATCGTTGCCGCCGAGATGCTCGTCGGCGGCACCGGCATCGGCTACTTCGTGTGGAACGAGTGGAATAACCTCTCCATCAGCAATGTGATCACGGCGATTCTGGTGATCGGCCTCGTCGGCATGGCGCTCGATCAGATACTCGCCCGCGCCACCGGACTGGTGACCTTCCCGGAATGATGCCGCCGACGATGACTGAGAAATTCATCTCTATTGAGGGAATTACCAAGCGCTTTACGGCGGCCGGCGGCGGCGGCACCACCGTCTTCGAAGACCTTTGGCTGAATGTGGCCCGCGGTGAATTCACCTGCATGATCGGCCATTCCGGATGCGGCAAGACAACGGTCCTCAACCTGCTCGCAGGTCTCGACGAGCCCTCGGCGGGCACCGTCATCGTTGACAACCAATCGATCGAGGGACCAAGCCTCGACCGGGCCGTCATCTTTCAGAGCCATGCATTGCTGCCCTGGCTCACCGTGAAAGGCAATGTCGCCTACGCGGTTTGCTCGAAATGGCGCAGATGGTCGCGCGCGCAAGTTGACAGGCAGGCGCAAAAATTCATCGACCTTGTCGGCCTCACCGGCGCCGAGCGCAAGCGGCCGGCCGAGCTCTCCGGTGGGATGAAGCAGCGCGTCGGCATCGCGCGCGCGCTTTCGATCGAGCCAAAGATCATGCTGATGGACGAACCGTTCTCCGCGCTTGATGCGCTCACCCGCGGTACGCTCCAGGACGAGGTCCGGCGCATCTGCATCGAAACCGGGCAGACCGTGTTCATGATCACCCACGACGTGGACGAGGCGATCTATCTCGCCGATCGCATCGTGCTGATGACCAACGGTCCGAGCGCCGTGATCGCCGAGATCGTGGACAATCCGCTGCCGAAGGCGCGCCAGCGTAACGAAGTCCACCGTCACCCTCTCTTTTACGGTGTCCGCAACCACATCATCGACTTCCTCGTGACCCGCAGCAGGACATTCGCAGCTGAGATGACCGCGGATGCATACGACCGCCGCCACGTGCCGGTTGTGCGTCCGGGCTTGCCGGAACCTGTTTTGGCGGCCGAAGGCGAAAGCGCGTCCGTTGCTTGGGCGGGAGCATCACAGCGGACCAGCGCAAGGTCCACCGCGGCTTAGTGCGGTGGATTTGAAGTTCCTATCATTGTTGCCGCAAGCTCGTGTAGGAACTTCAAATCCAAACCCGCACTAGCAGCATAGAGTTGCTAGTGTCCCTTTGATTCCGAAGTTCGCATCAGAGGAGCCGCAAACGCTTGCGAACTTCGGAATCGGGACACTAGTTCAACAACAGGGGAGGCATCCGCGTATGCAACGCAGCGAGCTCACCGAAAAGATTCTCGGCATCAAGCGCGAGAAGGGGTGGAATTGGAAATACATCCACGAGCAGATCGGCGGTTACTCGCCGGTTCTGCTGGTCGGCGCCCTGTTGGGGCAGATGAAGCTGACAAAACCACAGGCGGAAAAAGCTGCAGATCTCTTTGGACTGTCCAAGGCGGAAACCGCCCTGCTCAACGAAGTGCCCATGCGCGGCGCCGGCATCCCGATGCCGCCGACGGATCCGCTGATCTACCGCTTCTACGAACTGGTCATGGTGAACGGACCGGCATGGAAAGCGCTGATCGAGGAAGAGTTTGGCGATGGCATCATGTCGGCGATCGATTTCGACATGCAGATCGAGCGCCTCCCCAATCCAAAAGGAGATCGAGTCAAGATCACCATGTCGGGCAAGTTCCTGCCGTACAAATATTACGGCAACTCCGGAAACATTCCGGAATACGGATACAAGGAGGAGTAGGGGGCGCGGGTTTCAAACCCGCCCCACCCCTACTGCGGCGGCTCGAGCGATACGGGACCGCGGTCATCCTGTCTGGCTTCGCGCGGTTTCGAGCGCGCCGTGGCCGAACGGCGGTTGTTCGCCGCAGCTTCCAATTGGGCGGGGACCGCGTACGTCAATGCTCCGACATCCGAATACCAGCCGACAAAGGCACCGCGGTTGTCCTGTTGGCTGCTCTGGAGAGCCGAAATGGTTTCGCTCGCCTGCTGCTGCGCTTGCCGCAGCTCTCGGTTTTCGGTTTTGAGCGTCTCCACTTCGCGGGCAAGACGACTGATCGCGGCATCAAGCTTTTCGCCGCCATACCTTGCCGGCGTCACATCGCCTTGAACTTTCGATTCCGGCGTGGCGGAGGTATTGGGCCATCCGAGCGCAAGCGCGCTGATAATGCCCGCAGCGAGCGCCAAACCAATGATTGTTGAAAGCCGAAATCCGGTATTGCGTTTGGGATCGCTGACGACAACAGTATCCTCGTGTCCGAACTCCTCGTCGAACGCATCGAGGTTTGGCATTACGGCATCGGCTGTCATAGACATGCTACACGCGTCTCACTGCGACGGTAGGGGATCACTCCTGCCGGCACAACTCCGAGCCGCTCATCCATTCCTTGCCCGTGTCCGTGCCCGTACCGTGCCATTCTCCGCGAGCAATCCTCCCGAGGTTCAATAATGCCTCGATCAAGCCCGTCCGTTCAAGGGTTTATCCGCTGTTTGCGAGGAAATACGATAAAGGATTGGGCGTATGTCTGCTTCGCCACACTGGATGCCTTATCTCATTGAAATACTTGATACAAGCCTAAATTTTATTGCGCTCAGCGTCGTCTCCGCTTGCGTCCATCCCTGAAGCAGGGGGGCAGGGTGGTCTCCGGCGCATGCCCGATCTGACGGGGCGCCGCCGGTCCAAAGCATAGGAACCGGGCCTGGCGCAGGCCTTGCATCAGGCCGTGCAGATGGGACGAAACGCCATGGACATGAAACGCATGGACATCGGCTTCATCGGTCTCGGCCAGATGGGCTTTCACATGGCAAGGCGGTTGCTGGAAGCGGGGCATCGCGTCCTGGTGTTCGATAAGCGGCGCGAGGCGACTGATCGCCTCACCTCCAACGGAGCGCTTGTGCGTAACTCGGCCCGCGAGATCGCGGATGAAGCGGCCACAGTGATGGCCAGCCTGCCGACTCCGGAGGTTGTGCTTGCGGCGGCCACCGGCAGCGATGGCGTGATCGAGGGCAAAGCTGTGCGCCGGTTCGTCGATCTATCCACCACCGGCGCGGTCATGGCGAAGCGCATCTTCGACGCGCTTAGAGCGCGCAACATTGTCCAGATCGACAGCCCCGTCAGCGGCGGCGTCACCGGCGCGGCGAAGGGCACACTCGCCGTCATGGTGTCGGGACCGCGTGCCGAGGTCGATGCAATCACGCCGGCGCTTTGCGTGCTGGGCAAAATATTCTTCATCAGCGAACGTCCCGGCGCCGGGCAGACAATGAAGCTCTGCAACAATTTCCTGTCCGCCGCCGCGATGACCGCAACCTCCGAGGCCATGGTGATGGGCGTCAAAGCCGGGCTCGATCCCAGGATCATGCTGGACGTGATCAATTCCGGGACCGGGCGCAACACCGCCACCGAAGACAAGTTCGGCCGTGTCGTGCTGCCGCGTTTGTTCAATCTTGGTTTCACCACCGGACTGATGACCAAGGATCTCAGGCTGTGCCTGGCGGAAGCAGGCGCGCTCGGCGTGCCCATGGAGGTGGCGCAGTCGGTGAGCCGCATGCTCGAACGCGCCTGTGATGAGATCGGGCCGGACAAGGACCTCACCACCGTCGTGCAGACAGTCGAACGCCGCGCCGGCGTCGAAGTCCGCGGCTGAGGCGCCATGAGCGACCACGACGAGCACAGGGTCTATGCCATTCGCTACGGCCATCACAAACGCAAGGCGGCCGAGAATTTCATCCTGGGCGATCCCCATGATCTCCCCCAGCCTCTCGACTTTTACGTCTGGGCCATCGTCGGACCGTCGGGCACCATCATTGTGGATACGGGGTTCGATGCCGCGATGGGACAAAAGCGCCAGCGCGAAACGATCAAGCCGGCTGCGGAAGGCTTGCAGGCGATCGGCGTCGATGCACGGACGGTGGAGACCGTCATCATCAGCCACATGCACTACGATCATGTCGGCAACTACGACCTGTTTCCGCGCGCCCGCTATCACCTGCAGGATCGCGAGATGGCCTACGCCACCGGTCGGTTGATGTGTCACACCGCGCTGCGCATGCCCTTCGAGGCCGAGGATGTGGTCGCAATGGTGCGCAAAGTGTTTGCCGGTCGTGTCGCCTTTCACGACGGCGACGACGAGATCGTGCCCGGGGTGACTGTCCACCATATCGGCGGACATTCAAAGGGCTTGCAGAGCGTGCGGGTGAAAACGCAGCGCGGCTACGTCGTGCTCGCGGCCGACGCCGCGCACCTCTATGCACACCTGGAAAGCGGACGCATCTTCCCGCTCACCTACAACGTCGGTGAAGTGTTGGAGGGTTATGAAATCCTCAAGAAGCTCGCGAGCTCCCCCGATCACATTGTGCCCGGGCATGACCCGCTCGTGCTCAGCCGCTACCCCGCTGCCAAGCCAGGGCTCGAAGCCTGGGTGGCGCGCCTGGATACAGCACCTCACATTTAACGCGGGGCTTTTAACGCGGGCTTTGACCCGCGCATCCATCTGACGGGAAGCGAGTGGGCGTCAACGACGGCTGCGTTACATGATCGCGAATTCCGCGTTGCGACGATCGGTGACCAGCATGCAGCCGGGATAGTGGGTGATGCAGAATTCCGGCTTCGCGGTGGCCACGACCGACTGCGGCGTGACCCCGCAAGCCCAGAACACCGGGATCTCGTCCGCGCCGATCGGCACCGGATCGCCATAGTCGGGCTTCATCAGGTCGGAGACACCGATCAGCTCCGGCTTGCCGATATGGACGGGTGCGCCATGCACAGCCGGGAAGCGCGTGGTGATCTGAATGGCGCGAATAGCGCTCGCCGGCGTCATCGGCCGCATGGACACGACAAGAGGACCATGGAACGGGCCCGCGGGCGCAGTCGGGGTCGAGGTGCGATACATCGGCACTGTCGCACCGCAGGTCATGTGGCGAAGCTCGATCCCGTCCTCGATCAGCGCCTCCTCGAACGAGAATGAGCAGCCAAGCACAAACGCAACAAGGTCGTCGCGCCAATAGTTGCGGATATCGCGCGGCTCGTCGATCAACTCGCCATTGCGGAACACGCGATAGCGCGAGATGTCAGTGCGGATATCGAGATCATCCGCAAGCGTCGGGAGGCGAAAGTCTCCCGCCGCGGACGCCGCCAGCAATGGACACGGCTTTGGATTGAGATGGCAAAAGCGCAGGAAATCACTCGCCAGTGATTCCGGCAATATGGCGAGATTGCCCTGGACATAACCGGGGGCGATACCCGCGGTCTGACCAATGAATTCACCACCGCGAATGGCCAGCCGAGCCTCCCGGCCGGTTTGCGGAACGCGGTGTGCGGGGCGGGGCATGCTCACAACGGTCATGGTCGTTTCCTTTGCGGGCGGATGCAAATTTGGCACGGAAAATCGAAGTGCTGCCTACTTTATCATCAGCCGCGAGCGAAGCGCCAACATTGACCCGCCCCGGCTTTGCCCGCAACTTGTTGGCTGCCAAGTGCGCGGGCGGACAGCGCGTGCGGGCACGCGTTGTAGATGAGAGGCTCTTCGGCTATCCTGGAAAATGTCAGATGATTTTGTTGATCGCGCGCAAAGTCTGACAGTGGGCACAGCGAGGGCGGCTTTTCCGGCCGACCCTTCAATATCTTGCGACAAAACGACAGCCTATCCCGGAGGAACAGCAATGGTTGACAACAAGACAGCACCTGATTGGGGCGATGAATTCTGGTACCGCGGCAAGGTGACACGCCGTCGTCTCGTCGGATATGGCGCGGGCGCGCTCGGCGCCACCATGCTGGTGCCGGCCCCGTGGCAGGCCGCCTTCGGCCAGGCGAAGCCGTACAAGATCGGCGCGCTCCAGCCGCTCTCCGGAGCCGCGGCCGCTGGCGGCAAGACGGCTCTGGTCGGCACGCAAATGGCGGTCGATCGCATCAACAAGTCCGGCGGCGTCAACGGCCGACCGATCGAGCTCATCGTGGCGGATTACGAATCCAAGCCCGACGTAGGACGCCGCAAGGCCGAGAAGCTCGTGGTCGAGGACAATATCGACGCACACCAGGGCGGGTTTCTCTCCAACGTATGCCTCGCCTGCGAGCCCGTGTTCGGCGAGCACAAGATCGTCAACATGATTGGCGTTTGCCTCGACACCACGCTCACCACCAGCAAGTGCGACCGTTACACCTTCAGGACCTTCGATTATGCTCCGGCGCAAGCGGTGGCGATGGCCCCCTACCTCGTGAGCAAGCTCGGCAAGAAATGGCACATCGCCTACTCCGATTATGCCTGGGGGCAATCGACCAAGGATTCGTATACGGATCAGATCAGGAAACTGGGTGGTGAGGTTGTCGGCACCACCGGCATTCCGCTCGGCAGGGCCGACATGACGTCGTTTCTCTCGAAGATCACCGGAAATTTCGATGGCCTGTTCGGCATCTTCTTCGGCCAGGACGGCGTCACCATCGGCAACCAGGCCTTCGATCTCGGCCTGACGAAGAAATACAAATGGGCAGGCGATGGCGCCATCGCCGAGTCCACCAATCTGCCGGCACTGGGCAACAAAATCGAGGGCTTCGTCGGCATCAACCGCTACGTGCCGGTTCTCGAAGGCGCCTTCAACACGCCTTACCACAAGAGGTTCATGGACGATGCCGTCGCCCGGCTCAAGCAGATTGATCCGTCAGGTCCCCTCCCCGACCGCTACGTGCAGTCGAATTACGAAGCAATGAATGCCCTCAAGCTCGGCATGGAGAAGTCTGGCTTCCGCGGCCGCGAGGATACGATGAAGCTTATCGAAGCGCTCGAAGGTCTGGAGATGAAGGAAAGCGACGACTTTCCACAAGGCGACAAGGTGCTGCGCAAGGAGGATCATCAGGCGTTCCTCCGCGAATTCATCTTCGATATCCACGAGGGCAAGCACCGGATCGTCGAAATCGTTCCGAAAGAAAAGACCATGTTCCCGCCGGACTGCAAGTTCTCGGCGTAAGTGACCGCCGATCTGGCGATCGAGGCGCCGCTCCCCGCTAGCGCGGGACGGGATGGCGCCTCAAACCTTTTGTGCACGCAAGGTCTCACGGTTCGATTTGGCGGACTTAGCGCCCTCGATGACGTTGACTTCGCAATTGCCCGCGGCGAAATCCGCGCCATTATCGGACCTAATGGCGCCGGGAAGAGCACCTTCTTCAACTGTTTGACCGGCGTGCTGCGTCCAACGGCGGGCCGCATTCTGCTCAACGGAGAGAACATCGCGGGCTTGCCCGCCAACCGCATCTCGCAGAAAGGGATCGCCCGCTCCTACCAGATCACCAATATCCTACCCAACGCCACGACCTTGGAAAATGTGCGCATTGCCTGCCAATCGCGTCGCCACGGTTGGAGCATGCTGAGACATCATGCGTACTACCGCGACCTTATCGACAGGGCGCAATCCGTGCTGGAGCTGGTTGGCTTACGGGGCAAGGCGGATGAGCTCGCCGCCAATCTCTCGCACGGCGAGCAGCGAAACCTCGAGATCGGCGTTGCGCTGGCGACCGAGCCGCAGCTCCTCTGCCTGGACGAGCCTACGGCCGGGATGAGCGCCGTCGAGACGCACGAGACGAAGGCCCTCGTCCGTCGCATCGGGCAGGATGTGACTATTCTCATTGTCGAGCACGACATGGCCGTGGTGATGGAGCTGGCGCACCGCATCACGGTGTTTCACTACGGCCGCGTGCTGGCCGAGGGATCGCCCGGCGAGATCCAAGCCAACTCCAGAGTTCAGGAGGTCTACCTCAAGACATGACCTCCCCCACGGCCGACAAGGCGCCTCTCATTGATGTCGAGGAGGTTCATACCTTTTATGGCAAGAGCCACGTGCTGCACGGGGTCTGCCTGCAGATCGGGCGCGGCGAGGTCGTCGGACTGTTGGGTCGAAATGGCGTTGGCAAGAGCACCACCCTCAAGACCATCATCGGCCTCGTCGCGCCAAGCCGGGGCAAGGTGCGCTTCGAAGGCGCCGTCATCTCCGGAATGCCGGCACACCGGCTGGCGCGCATCGGCATCGCATATGTTCCAGAGGACCGGCGCATCTTTCGCCTGCTCACGGTCATGGAAAACCTGCGCACGGGCCTTGATCGCCGCGGCGTGACCGACGAACGCAAACACGAGCTTCTGGAGAAAGTCTTCAGTTACTTTCCCGTTCTGGCGGAACGGCGCAATCAACCCGGCGGCACGCTCTCCGGAGGTGAGCAGCAAATGCTGGCAATTGCCCGCGCGATGATGCTCGAGCCGAAGATCATTCTGCTGGATGAGCCGACCGAAGGTTTGATGCCGCGCATGGTGTCGCAGATCCGCGAGATCATCGAGGCGCTGCATCGCGACGGCGTGGCCATTCTTTTGGTCGAGCAGAACGTGCCGCTCACGCTTGCAGCAAGCCAGCGAATCTACATCATGGAAAAAGGCACGGTGCGCCACCACTGCGCGGCCTCCGAGCTGCGGGTGAGCGACGCAGTCATCCAGCAGTACATGGGCGTTTAGCATGGAGGCGATCGGCGATTTCCTGCAAAGCATTCCCTACGACCAGATTCTGATTCAGACGCTCAACGGGGTTGTCACCGGCATGACCCTGGCGCTCATCGCCTCCGGGCTCACGCTCATCTTCGGTATCATGGACGTGGTGAACTTCGCCCACGGCGAGCTGTTCATGCTAGGCGCCTATATCGGCGTGGTTGTGCTCTCCACGTCGGGAAGCTTCTGGTTGGCGCTGGTGATCGCAACTCTGGTCGTGGCGCTCATCGGGGCGGCGCTGCAGATCACCACCTTGCGCCCGCTGCTCGGCCGCGATCCGCTGACGACAATTCTTGTCACCTTCGGCATTTCGCTCGTGCTGCAGAACTATGCGCTGTGGCAGTTCGGCCCGGTGGCGCGCAAGATCAACGAGCCGTTCACCGGTCACTTCTCGCTCTTTTACCTCGAATATCCGTGGTATCGCATCGTGATTGCCGTGCTCTCCGCGGCGATCATCGGCGGCTTCTGGCTGTTTCTCAAATACGGCACGTACGGCATCTGGATCCGCGCCACCACGCAGGATCGCATCATGGCGCAGGCCATGGGAATTCCGGTGCCATGGGTGCACACCGCCGTATTCGCCATCGGCGCCGGCATGGCCGCGGCCAGCGGCGTGCTGTTCGCCCCTCTCGTTGGCGTCACCCATGCCATGGGGATCGATTGGGTGCTGAAAGCCTTCATCGTGGTCGTGGTGGGCGGCATGGGAAATCTGGGCGGCTCGATTGCCGCATCGATCTTCATCAGCCTGCTGGAGGCCTATGCCTCCATTTGGATGGATCCGGCGCAAGCCGCAATCGTCTCCTTCGTTGTTCTCATTCTGACGCTCCTGTTCCGCCCCACCGGACTCTTCGTCCCGACACCAAAATGAGCAAGCGCTCAGCCACGATCTATTGGGCCGGGTTTTCCGTCGTTCTGGCGTTGCTTATCGTCGCGCCGTTCATATTGCCGGAGTTCTGGCGACGCTTCGTAACCGAGATCCTGATCTGGGGCCTGCTTGCCATGTCCTCCGACATTTTGATCGGGTACACCGGCATGGTCTCGTTTGGCCATTCGGCTTTCTTTGGTCTCGGCATATATGGCGCGGCGGCGGCACTGTTATCCGTCAAGCCGCCGAACCTGTGGCTCGCCATGCTCTACGGGCTCGCCGGCTCGGCCGCAGTCGCTTTGTTCGTCGCCTATTTCTCCACCCGGCTGCGCGACATCTATTTTGCCATCACGACGTTGATTTTCTCGCAAATTTTCTACGTCATCATCTTCACCTGGACCGAGGTTACCGGCGGCGAGAACGGGCTTAGCTTCAGCCGCCCCGCACTCGCAATCCCCGGCCTGTTCTCCATGCCGTTCACTTCCAACACGCTGCATTGGTTCGTGCTCGCCGTCGTCACGGCATCTTACCTGATCCTGCGGCGCATCACGCAATCGCCATTTGGCATGGTGCTCCAGTCGATCCGCGAGAACGAGGCGCGCACGCGCGCGATCGGTTACGCGGTTGCACGCTACAAGATCGTGGCGGTGATGCTGTCGGGACTCTTTGCCGGCCTGGCAGGGGTTCTCTATGCCGTTCAAAACCGCTTTGCCGCTCCCGACTTCGTCTATTTTCTTGTCTCCGGCGAGACGGTGATCTTCAACGTGATGGGGGGCATCGGCACGCTGGTCGGGCCAATCGTCGGCGCCGCCTTCTTTCTCCTTTTGCGGGAAGGACTTTCGCGGTTTTTCACGGAGTATTACCTTATTCCGGTCGGCATCATCTTCATCGCCATGATCATCTTCATGCCGCAAGGGCTGCTCGGTTTCATGCGGCGTTGGCTCAACCAATAGCGATGCTGGCGCGGCTCCCTGGTCTGGATTAACGTCGGATTCCACATCACGCTTTTAGGGGCGGGTTTATAACCCGCCTGCAAATACATGCGCGGTCGGCGGGTTTGAAACCCGCCCCTACAAGGACAACACGATGGCCAAGTTCGGCATAGGACAAGCGGTGCGCAGAGTGGAGGACAAGCGCTTTCTGCTCGGCAAAGGCCGCTACGTCGACGACATCAATCTGGCCGGACAATGCCATGGGGTAACCGTCCTCTCGCCGCACGCACACGCGCGCATTACCCGCATCGATGTTGCCAAGGCCAAAGCCGCGCCCGGCGTGCTGTGCGTTCTCACCGGCGCCGATGCAGCCGCGGACAAGCTCGGCAGCTTCACGGCGCACCTGATGCCGGAAGATTTCGGCGCGCCGAAGGGTTATCGAACCTTCCAGCCTCTCTTGAACAGTGAAAAGGTGCGCTTTGCCGGCGACCGTGTCGCCTTCGTGGTCGCGGAGACCCTGTTGCAGGCGCGCGATGCGGCCGAGCTCATTGAGATCGACTACGAACCGCTCCCCGCGGTGGTCGAGCTCGAGGACGCCGCCAAGGACAGCGCTACAAAGGTGTGGGAAGACTGCCCGCAAGGCAATGTCGGCTTCCGGTTGATGTTCGGAAACAAGGAAGCGACGGATGCCGCCTTCGCAGCGGCCAAGCACGTCGTGAAGCTGCGCGTCGAGAACAATCGGCTTTCCCCGGTGGCCATGGAGCCGCGCGTTGCAATCGGCGACTACAACGCGGCCGAGGACTTCTGCACGCTCTACACAGCTTCGCAGAATCCGCACGGCGCCCGCATGGAGATGTCGCATGTTTTCCATGTGCCGGAGAATCAGAATCCGCGTGGTCTCACCCGACGTGGGGGGCGGGTTCGGGCTCAAGGGCGGCGTCTTTCCCGATGATGCCCTCGTGCTTTGGGCATCGCGCCGCCTTCGCCGTCCCGTCAAGTGGGTGGCGACGCGATCCGAAAGCATGCTTACGGATCATCACGGCCGCGAAACCGTCTACTACGGCGAGCTTGCACTCGATGCGCAGGGAAAAATCCTGGCATTGCGGGCGCACTGCCTCTTTCAGCTCGGCGCCTATTTCGTTGGCGCAGCCTTGGCGGCAGGCGCGTTCTCGGTGCGCTTCATACCCGAGGCGTATGATGTCCAGACCATGCTCATCACCTCGCAGGGTCTGTTCACCAACACCTCGCAGTCCGGCCCTTATCGCGGCGCCGGGCGGCCGGAAGCCGCCTATTTCATGGAGCGCCTGATCGAGCGCGCGGCGCACGTGATCGGCGTCGATCCCGTGGACATCCGGCGGCGTAATCTTATCCCGCCGAGCAAGCTGCCGTACGCGACGCCAACGCTATGGACCTATGACAGTGGCGAATTCCAGCGTCTCCTGGACAAGTGTCTCGACGTGAGCGACTGGACGGGGTTTGCCGGACGCAGGAAGGCATCGGAGAAGAATGGCCGACTGCGTGGGCACGCGGTCAGCTACTACATCGAGTTCGGCGGCATCTTTAACGAGCGCATGGATCTGCGCTTCGATCCGGGCGGTACGCTGACGATCCTGGGCGGCACCCATTCGCACGGCCAGGGCCACGCCACTGTCTTTGCCCAACTGGTGCATGAATGGCTGGCAGTGCCGCTCGAAACCGTTCGTTATGTGCAAGGCGACACGGCGCAGGTACCGATAGGTCGCGGCACCTATGCCGCGCGCAGCGCCACGGTCGGCGGCAATGCGCTCAAAGCCGCGAGCGATGCCATCATTGAGAAAGCAAAACTGATGGCGGCGAGCCTGATGGAGGCGGATGCGGCCGATCTCGAGTTCAAGGACGGGCAGTTCCGGGTCGTCGGCACTGACAAAGCCATAAGCATCGTCGATGTCGCCATGGCCGCCTATGCGCCGATGGGTCCACTCACGGAGAAATTCGGCGTCGGGCTGGAGGCGACCGGCAGCTACAGCGCCAATCCGCCGAGCCATCCAAACGGATCGCATGTCTGCGAGCTTGAAGTGGACCCGGAAACCGGCGAGGTGAAGGTCGATCGCTATTTCGTCGTTGACGATCTCGGCCGCGTGCTCAACCCGCTGATCGTCCGCGGCCAGATCCATGGCGGCGTCGTGCAGGGCCTCGGCCAGGCCCTGCTGGAGCATCAGGTCTACGACGCTCAATCCGGCCAGCTTCTCTCCGGCAGCTTCATGGATTACGCCATGCCGCGCGCCGACACGATGCCCGATGTGCATGCCGAGCTGGAGGAAGTGCCGTGCAAGACCAACCCGCTGGGCGTCAAGGGCATCGGCGAATCCGGCACGATCGGCGCGCCGCCGACGGTGATCAACGCGCTCCTTGATGCGCTTGAGCCCCTCGGCGTTGAGCGCATCGAGATGCCGGCAACTCCGGGCCGCGTGTGGCAAGCCATCGCCGCGGCACGAGCGGTGGAACGCCACGAAGCGAGCCGCCGCTGATTCTCCCTCTGGCGGCGTGGACAAAACGAGGTGCGAATCGCGAATTGATCCCTGTCGCTGCTAATCCCGATAGTCGAACCGGCGCCGCAGCGCATCAACGGACACAAGGTAGTCGAGCTCGGATAGATAATGCGGTTGTTCCGCGCAAAGATGTGCCGATGTCGTTTCATCGGACACAATTCCGCAATTTTCTAAAATGTACCCCTTAACCTGGGCCGGACTTTCACCGGCTGGATCGCACCAGCGCACTTATTCGACCACCTCGTCGGCGCGCGCGAGCAGCATCGGCGGCACCTCAAGGCCGAGTACCTTCGCAGTCCTGAGGTTGATCACGAGCTCAAAGCGGGTCGGCTGCACGACCGGAAGATCGGCAGGCCTTTCGCCTTTGAGGATGCGGCCGGCATAGGCACCGACCTGGCGATATCCGTCGGTCAGGCTGGCTCCGTAGCTCATGAGCCCGCCGGCATCGGCAAACTCGCGAAACTCGAAGATCGCGGGCATCTGGTGCCGCGCCGCCAATACGCTCAGCTCGACTCGCCGGTTGTTGAAGTAGGGCGAGGAACTCACCACCAGCCCATCGACGCGCTCCCGCGCCATAGTTGCAAAGGCCGGATCAAGATCCTTTTCGGAATTGACCGCCAGCACGACGGAGCGCACACCGATCTGAGCCAACGCCCCCTGTGCCTCCTTAGTTTGGTCCTCGCTTCCCGGAATGTTAGGATCGATCATCACGGCAATCGCTCGGGCCTTGGGCACCAACTCACGCAGCAGCCCTATTCGCTTCGCTTCGAGCGACTCGGTAAAAAGGGTCAAGCCGGTCATGTTGCCGCCGGGGCGGTTGAAGCTGGCGACCAACCCGGCCTTGACCGGATCGCCGCCGATCGAGAATACCACCGGTATGGTCGAGGTCGCAGCTTTTGCCGCAAGGGCAACGAGCTCGCCGCCGGCCGTGACCAGTACCCCGACCCGACGGCGCACGAGCTCGGCCGCCAAAGCCGGCAACCGATCGACCTGACCTTCGGCCCAGCGGTATTCGATCGCCACGTTCTGGCCCTCGACAAAGCCGGCCTCACTCACGCCGCGCCGGAAGGCGGCCACGAGATTCACAAACGGGCCGGGCGACGCACTGTGGAGATACCCAATCACCGGCATCGCCAGCTGCTGCCCACGCGCCGCGAGCGGCCACGCAGCCGCCGCACCGCCGAGCACACCGAGAAATTCGCGCCGCTTCATGTTCCACCCAGGCTCAGGAGATAGCACAGTAGTAAAAACACCCGCGCTCTAAAAGAGCGCGAAGCGGCATTCGACTTCGCGTAGGATGCATGCGTTCCTCAAACCGGGGAGATACATGCGATCACCGACGCACTCGACGAACCGGAACCTTTTCCTGCTCGTAACTGCCTTCGTCGAATCAGCAACGGGCCTTTGCCTTCTCTTTCTGCCTGCCGTTCTATTTGCTGTTCTACTTGGGTTAAAAGAGTTGACAGTTGACGCGATTTTTGTCGGGCGCATCGCGGGCGCGGCGCTTCTGGCCATAGGCATCGCAAGCTGGGTGGCGAGGAGTGATACCTCAACGTCTGCACGGCTTGGATTGCTCACCGGCCTTCTTATTTACAACGCGGCCGCGGCAATGCTCCTCGCATTCGCGGGCGCAGTCCTAAAGATGAGCTGTCCTTCTTTGGCCCGCGGTTGCATTGCATGCAATTCTTGCGGTCTGGTGTTTCAGTTGTCTTCAAAAATCATTGGGCAGCAGGTCGTAAGAGCCCTTGTGGCCGCGTCCATACACTTTCGCTGCCGTGGCATAGATCAGTTGACGGTGCAAATCGAAGGCGCCCAGCAGGCCAGCCTCATCGAAGCGCATGTCAGGTTGAATTTGCTTCAACGCGTCTTCGGTCACGAAAAACGACGCCTCCATCGCGCTGTCGTTACCCCAAAACCGAACAGCGCGCCGTGTCGCATCGTAGCTGCGGCTTTGATTTGGAAAACTAACTGCCATCAGCCGCGTACCTTTTCGAAGCCGCCATGTCGCCCGCGTCATTCACGCTCACCTCTCTCCCTGCAGGCGCCTGGAAGCACTTCCTGTGGCGCCATCTAGGAGTCCCGTGCGAGCCTCTCGAAATCATTGAGCACGGCCGCAATCAGCCTCTGCCGCCGGGGATCTGCCGCGGTCAGGGTATTGGCAAAGAGATTGAGAAGATAGCGCGCCTTCTCGGCAGCTTCGGGCCAGTTGGCGGCGGGCGCCGCGACAAGATGCGACTCCAATTCATCCTGGCGAAGGCGCAACGCTCTTTCGTTGGCCTCGACTTCCGCCAAAAGCCGACGGATGTCGGTCGCTTTCTGGGCTGCCATCCCGCGATGCTGATCCAGATCGATTGTCTTGTCGGTCATGACTTGTCGGTCATGGTTTGCGCGTCTCTTACGCGCGCCGGACCAAGGGATAGTCGGTGTCCTCGTACAAGCGACGAATTCCTGCGCTGTCATACCGCTCCTCGTCGACTTCGAGATAAGTTCCCAGAAGAGACTCAGACGGCAGCTCCTCGATCGCAAAACGGATGGCGTCCGCCGCTCGCGCAAATCTCCTGTACGCAAACGGTTGTCGCCTGGATTTCCGATTGCGGGTGGGAAACAACTCTGCCTCGGTGCTGTAATCAAATTCGGCCATGCTTGAGTCTCACTCTGCTTGGACCCTACTCTAGGCATGCGCTCAACTTTCGATGTCAAAACACCGATGCCGGCGCAGGAAGCAGCCCCACCGCTTAATATGTAAGAGCAAGGCCCGAAAAAGCTAGCCATCTGCCGAACCGGTGTGTGCGCATTTGGCGCTCCTGCCGCCGAGCACTCGCTCTTGGTAAGAAGGCCCGAGCGTGCCCGGGCCTTCGTGCTCAATAAGCGATCACGCGTCTCAGAAGTCCATGCCGCCCATTCCGCCCATGCCGCCACCGGGTCCGCCCGGCATCGCTGCGCCCTGCTTCTTCGGCACCTCGGCAACCATCGCCTCGGTGGTAATGAGCAGACCCGCGATTGAGGCGGCGTCCTGCAACGCGGTGCGCACGACTTTGGTTGGGTCGATGATGCCCTTCGAAACCAGGTTGCCATACTCGCCGGTCTGTGCGTCAAAGCCGAAGGCGTAGGTGTCCTTGTCCAGGATTTTGCCAACGACGATCGAGCCATCGTCACCGGCGTTCATCGCGATCTGGCGCGCCGGCCAGGAGAGCGCCTTCTTGACGATTTCAATGCCGGTTCGCTGATCGTCGTTGTGGACCTTGAGCTTCTCTAAAGCCTTGATGGCGCGCAGCAGCGCAACGCCGCCGCCGGGCAGGACACCCTCCTCGACTGCGGCGCGGGTTGCATGCATGGCATCTTCGACGCGGTCCTTGCGCTCCTTCACCTCGATCTCTGTCGCGCCGCCGACGCGCAGCACTGCGACGCCGCCGGCAAGCTTGGCCAGCCGCTCTTGCAGCTTCTCCTTGTCGTAGTCAGAAGTCGTTTCCTCGATCTGCGCCTTGATCTGGGTTATGCGCGCCTGGATGTCGGCTTTCTTGCCCGCGCCGCCGATGATCGTGGTGTTCTCCTTCTCGATGGTCACTTTCTTGGCGCGTCCCAGCATGTTGATGGTGACGTTCTCGAGCTTGGTGCCAAGGTCGGAGGAGATCATGGTCCCGCTTGTGAGGATCGCAATGTCCTCAAGCATTGCCTTGCGGCGATCGCCGAAGCCGGGGGCTTTGACCCCTGCGACCTTGAGGCCGCCGCGCAGCTTGTTGACGACGAGGGTTGCCAGCGCCTCGCCTTCTATGTCCTCGGCAATGATGAGCAGTGGCTTGCTCGCTTGCACCACGGCTTCCAGCAACGGCAGCAGCTCTTGCAGTCCCGAGAGCTTCTTTTCATAGATCAGGACATACGGGTTTTCCATGTCCACCCGCATCTTCTCGGCATTGGTGACGAAGTAGGGTGAGATGTAGCCGCGGTCGAACTGCATGCCCTCGACGACCTCGAGCTCGGTCTCGAGCGACTTTGCTTCCTCGACCGTGATCACACCCTCGTTGCCGACCCTTTTCATCGCATCGGCAATGAAACGGCCGATCTCCACGTCGCCGTTGGCCGAGATGGTGCCGACCTGGGCGATTTCTTCGTTCGAAGTGACATTCTTGGAGTTTCTCTGGAGGTCCGTGACAACGGCTTCGACCGCGAGATCCACGCCGCGCTTGAGGTCCATCGGGTTCATTCCGGCGGCGACAGCCTTGGCGCCCTCCCTGACGATCGCATGCGCGAGCACGGTTGCCGTGGTCGTGCCGTCACCAGCCTGGTCGGAGGTCTTCGAGGCGACCTCGCGCACCATCTGCGCGCCCATGTTCTCGAACTTGTCTTCGAGCTCGATCTCCTTGGCGACGGTGACGCCGTCCTTGGTGATGCGAGGCGCGCCAAACGACTTGTCGAGCACGACGTTGCGGCCTTTCGGACCGAGTGTCACGCGCACCGCGTGGGCGAGCGTATCGATGCCGTGCAACATTCTGTCACGCGCGTTGACCGAGAATTTCACTTCCTTCGCAGACATCTTAGCATTCCTTTTTTGTTTGACCTCATCTCGAGGTAAAAGCGGTGGGGTAAGCTCTAATCATGAGGGGATTGACGATCTGATGTTTTCTTCAGGCTTCGATTCACGTCGTCCTCGGCGCAAGAATCTGGAGAGCGTAATCAGGCGGCCTTCTTCCTGGTATCGTTCCTGGCTTCGGCCTCGACCAGCACTCCCATGATATCACTCTCTTTCATGATGAGGTACTCGACGCCATCGAGCTTGACCTCGGTGCCCGACCATTTGCCGAACAGGATGATCTCGCCCACCCTCACGTCGATGGGGATGAGCTTGCCGCTCTCGTCACGGCCGCCGGGTCCAACGGCGATGACCTTGCCCTGCTGCGGCTTCTCCTTCGCGGTGTCGGGAATGATGATGCCGCCGGCGGTCTTCGCTTCGGCATCGATTCGCTCGATGACAACGCGGTCGTGAAGCGGTCGAAATTTCATTTGGTGTCCTCCTGCGGAGTTGTGGATTTGGAAAGCTGGTCTATTGCAAAAGCGGGTTCGTCAGGGCGCGTCTGTATTTCGAGACGCTGGCGATCAGGTCGCCTTGTTGAATGTCTTGGAGATGCCTGTCTTGATTGGCTCGGCGACGTGAGCCGCTACTTCCTGAGCAAGCGCGCAAAGCTCTTTGTTCTGCGCCGAAGCAATGTCGAACTGCTTGCGCATGTGCGCGGTTGACAGCTCGATAAACTCCGACGGGGATTTCACACCCAACAGCTCATTGGCGAAGTCGAAGGCAGCGCGAGCGTTGGTGCGGCCAAAATCGATAAGCTTGAGATTGAAGTTTGTGGCGCCCTTGGCGGCGGTCCCATAGGCGCTTTCGATCAGATCGGCTGCCTGCTCGCTGGCCACTTTCGCCTTGGCGCAAGTGTCCCTGGCATGCGCGACGCCCCTATCCGTCATCTCGCGAAACTGCGGGGGCACTTCCATTTTCGGCATATCGTATTTCGGCATGCCAAAGGGATCATTGTTGTGTTTCGCCGTCTTGGCTTGAGTTGCGACAGTAGCGGTTTCGTTCATGGCACTTTCCTTTTGAAGGGCAATTCTGGTCAGACCTCCCGACGCCGCCCTCAACGCCGGATGTCGGTAGTCTAAAGCGTTTCAGTTTGGCGCCCGCTGCAGCTTAGGCGCGATCGATCGTCGTCTCGTTCGTCGGCTGAGCGATTCTGTTGATGCATTCCTCGCGGCTGGGAAACGGGCCGGAAGAGAGCTCGCCGCCATCCTCCACCACGTACCAGCCGTGCTTGATGCCGCGCAGGTCGGATTTGTCTTCACTGATGTAATGGGGAGAGCATCGTGGCGCCCGACTTGGCATTACGTTGGTCTCTCGATGGGATGGCCGCGCGCAACCGTGGCGCCAACATCTGGGTCGATTTTTTTGGCGCCCAGCTCCCAAGCGCAATTCTGTTTGGAGTGTTATTATGCCTGCCGATGGCGCTAGAGCTGCCAATTTGAGGACCGGAGACTTCGGTACGTCGCCGATTTTCGTGCAACTCTCGGACAAGCCGCTGCTTGCCAGTATCTGCCTATATGGGGAGCCGGAACGTAAAGCACAATGGCAGATTCGAGAAAGGCTTGAGTCGAGTCGATCGGATTGGCGCCGCCAAGACGTTGCAGTGAGCAATTTTGTACAGCGGCGACCCGGAGGCGTTCTGGCCGGCCTTAATCTCTTGCCCCTATTGTGCTTGAGGTCCAGAAGAGCCAGCTATAGCTGTGCTGCTGGGTGCTGGCAAACAACGGCGTGTCCGACAGCGCCAAAAAACAGCAACATACTAAAACTGTTGCGTCCCCTGGTGCCATTAGTAGGCACAATAAGACACATAATTAGTTTCGTTCTCGGGCTGTCAGCTTTACACTTCCCGCCGGCCGCGCGTCGTCGCGCGTGCTTATTTCCTTGAACATAGAAACATAGAAAAATGGAGTCGAGTTCATCTCAAAGCGCGATCCTGCGGTCACATAATATACCAATGGAGAATTTTCTTGAACAGCGCCTTTGCTCATCGGATTTACAGAATAGTATCAGTAGCAGCGCTTTGTGCACTCTTTATGGGTGCCGCACTTCTGTTCGACGGAATGTTTGAGAGTTCCTCGCCGGCGTACGAAATTCCACGGAGTTCCGGCGGTAACGGCGAGCTCCCGCCAGTGTGGTGAGAAGTTGAGAGATACAGGAGATCGTCAGATGTGGCTCTATCTCCAGACGTGGCTCCCCTTGCTGACAATTGCTTTGACTGCCGCGATCTGCTTCGGCGTAACCTCATTCATCATGGGGCAGGTAAGGCCCCAGGTATAACGTGATGTGTTGGCCTGGCGCCTCCTGCTCACTCGGCATGCGCAACCGAGGCGGCGATTGCACGCAGGTCGGCGGCAACGGCCGGATACTTTCCCGCCAACTCATCAAGATTTCCGATCTCGACATCTGACGGCACCACCCCCGGCCACTCCGTGCTCGCTCCCAGGAACCACCGAGCCCCGATCAGCCTTGCGGTGTGGAAGGTGTTTCCCGGGATCAGCAACTGCACGCGCTGCCCGCCACTCAGGTCCGGTCCAACAATAGCCCTCTCGGTGGCGCCATCGGCATGCAATAGAAGCACCTCGAGGGGATCACCGAGATAATAATGGTAGAGCTGGTCGTTGCGGATACGGTGAAAACGCACCGGCGCACCCTGCGTTACCATGAAGTAGAGCGCGGAGCCCAAAGGCCGCTGCTCGGCGAACGGTTCAGGTAATCCGCCCGCCGCAATCAACTGTTTGCTCGCGAACGTCAGCCGGACGAACCCGCACGTCGCGTTGGGCTCCAAATTCAACAAGATACGGATTTGGTCCGCGGTCATCTCATTGGCGTTGGATTCTCGGCTCATCAGCCCGCATCCAGGATGGCGGCGGAGATTTTTTCCGCGACCATGATGGTTGGAATGTTTGTGTTGCCCCGCGGCGCCGTCGGCATGATCGAAGCATCGACGACGCGCAGCCCGCCGACCCCACGGACGCACCCTGCGTTATCGACCACCGCATCGCGATCACCGGCGCCGCCCATTCGGCAGGTGCCGACGGGATGAAACGTGCCGGCGACGTTGTCGCGGATGTGCTCGGCGAGCGCGGCGTCGTCCTCGACGAGCGCGCTCAGATCGACGCGCCGATCGGCCAGCGTCGACAGGATCGGACCTGCGAGCGGCGGCGCCCAGTCAAGGAGCCTGGCAATGAGCGAGCTTTTGACCTTGTTGGCCGGGGTGATGCGGTTGAGCCGGCGGAGCCGGTCTGTGAATTTCACCGGGAAGGTGACGCCGCTCATGGCGCGTACCTTCTGGTGCGAGAGAATTTCGACGGCACGGCGGAATCCAGCGATCAACCTGCGCAGGTCGATCTCCTCGCCGACAAAGTTGAATTCGACGCACGGATGCTCTGCATGCCGTGCGGGAAGAGTGACGCGGCCGCGCGCGGCAGGTTTGAGCAGGCTGGGAGCGAGATTGGCGATCCGCGACCCGAGCGGCGACCACGAAGTCTTGCACTGGACGTTGATGTACATGTCGCTCCGCGGCGCGCCTGGCAACCCGGACGAATAGCGAAAAGCCGTCATCGGGTGCGGCCGCAGCGACGGCGCCTGCCGGGCGCCGGGATTTTGCAGCAAGCCCACGAACAGGATGGCGTGATTGGAAAGGTTCTCGCCAACGCCGGGCAGGTCTGCCCGCACGTCGATGCCGAGCGCGCGCAAATGCGCGGCTGGTCCGATGCCGGAGCGCAGCAGGAACGCGGGCGAATGGATGCCGCCGGCGGACAGGATGATTTCGCGCGAACGGAATTCCTTCTCTTCACCATGCATTCTCGCCACGACCCCGGCGACCCGGCCGCCCGCGAAAACGAGATCGGTCGCATGCGCCTCGTTGATGATGGTGAGATTGCCGCGCGCCCGCACCGATGCATCGAGATAACAGATCGCCGAAGAGGCGCGTTTGCCCGGCCAATTGCTCATGGGCACCGCGCCGTAGCCGTCGCGAAAGTCGGCGTTCATGTCGGCAATGAACGGGATCTGCCGCTCCTGCGCGTAGGCGTGCACCGCCTTGGAGAGCGGCGGCCAATCCTGCGACGGGGTCCGTCGGATGGGAACCGGACCGTCTTTGCCGTGCAGCTCACCATCGAAGTCGAGGTCCTGCTCGAGCTTGCGAAAGAAGGGAAGGACATCCGTCCATCCCCAACCTTGCGCCCCGTGCGCTTCCCACTCAGCGTAATCCTCCGGCGTTCCGCGATAGGCAACCATGCCCATCACCGACGAGCCGCCACCCATCAGCCGCGCCTGAGAAAACCCGACCGGCGGCGAGTTGTCCTTGCGGCGCCAATGGACCTTGAGCCCCGGCCAGAAATAGGCGTCGTTGTAATAGGAGGTTGCATACGTATCGAGCACGTCCGCGGGCTCGCGCCCCGGCCGCGTATCCTGCCCGGCTTCGAGGAGGAGCACGGTTTGCGTCGAACGCGCGGACAGCCGGTTGGCCAACACGCACCCGGCCGCGCCGCCGCCGATGATGATGGTGTGGAAATTTTCCGGCATGATTGTCGTTGCAAGTCTCAACAGCAAACCGTGACCTTTGCCGCGTTTTAAGAAGCGGATCAATCCGCTTTATCTCTCGATCACTTGCAGGATGGCAATCACGCGAGAAATCCACTGGCGCGCCCCTGCTTGCTGCCGCTGACGCTCGCGCGCATGATATTGGACGTTATAATGAGATAAAGGTTGGAGCCATGCCGTCGCCCGACGCACTGATCAAGCTCATCCGGAGGCTGGCGTGCGCGGCGGCCGTTGCAGCCGGAGCCACTGTCTGGCCCCTGGTCGCCCCTTGCGAAGAAGCTCTCAAGCTCGCTGTCGGAGCGCCGAACAACTGGGACAGCGGCTTGCCGACAATCGGGCAACGCGCCGGCATTTTCAAAAAGCACGGATTGCTCCTGGAGCTCCTGTATACCAATGGCGGCGGGGAGACATTGCAGGCGGTCATCTCCGGCAGCGTCGACATCGGGATCGGCGCCGGCACCGGCGCCGTTGCCGGCGCCTACGCGAAAGGCGCGCCGGTGCGCATTATCCTGGCGGGCACAACGGGGGCGGGCGATCTCTATTGGTATGTTCCTCCCGCTTCACCGCTGAAGTCGTTCAGCGATCTCAATGGCAGGACCGTCGCATACTCCACCAATGGCGCATCGACACACCTCACTCTGCTGGCGCTGATCAAGCATTTCAATGTAACCGCAAAACCAGTGTCGACCGGCGCCGCCGCGTTGACCTTGACGCAGGCCATGTCCGGCCAGATCGACGTCGGATGGGCATCGCCGCCGTTCGGGCTCGATATGCTGGAGGAGGGCAGAATTCGTCTCATTGCCCGCGGCAGCGACGCGCCGTCCACGCGCGATCAGACGGTGCGCGTCCATATCGTGAATGCCGATGCTCTCGCAAAGCGCCGCGAGACCATGGACCGGTTTGTTGCCGCCTATCGCGAGACCTATGAATGGCTTTACAGCGATCCTGAGGGCGTGAAGATCTACGCCGACTATGGCAAGGTCTCAGTTCGCCTGGCAATGCGCATCCGTGATGAGTTCCTGCCCAAGGCCGCGCTGTTTCCCGATACCATCTCCGGTATAGATGCGCTGACGCGAGATGCCATCGATTTCAAGTTCATGCAGGCGCCGCTCTCGGCCGAGCAGTGGGCGCATTTCATCCAAATTCCGCCGCGCCAGTAGGGGCGGGTTTCAAACCCCGCCCCTGCTGCCGCCAAGCCCAGTGCACGATGGTTAAGGATTTGCTTCTTCAGCCCGCACTAATTTCACGATCTCGCAACGCTGCATTCATGTCCTGCCGCTATCTTTCGTTCAAATGCAATGAGAGATGGTGCGAAGATGGCAATCAAGCATTTATCGGCGAAGCTGGCGAAAGCAGTGCAAGGCTTCAGCAGCGCCGACGGCGGTAACCTGGCCATGATGTTCGCTCTGGCCGTTGTTCCTATCATGGGCCTGGTCGGAGCCGCCGTCGATTACAGCCGCGCCAACTCCGACAAAGCGGCCATGCAGGCGGCGGTTGACGCCACCGCGCTCATGCTGTCGAAGAACGTCTCGACGCTGACCACTGCGCAGATCAGTCAAGAGGCCACGAATTATTTCAACGCCCTGTTCACCCGCTCCGAGGTGACGAACGTCGTCCTGACGCCGACGTATACAAACAATAATGGTTCACAGGTCGTCATCACCGCCACCGGGACGCTGGCGACGAAATTCATGAAAATCATGGGGTATCAGAACCTCAACATTAATGTGGCCTCCACGGTCAAATGGGGCAATCAGCGCCTGCGTGTGGCGCTCGTGCTCGACAACACGGGATCGATGGCGGACAATAACAAGATCGGCGCGCTCCAGACAGCAACCAACAATCTCTTGACGCAACTGAAAAATGCCGTGGTCAACAACGGCGACGTCTATGTGTCGATCATTCCCTTCGTCAAGGACGTCAATGTCGATCCCGTCAATTACAATGCACTCTGGATCGACTGGACCGATTGGGATGCCAACAACGGCACATGCAGCTCCAGCAAATATAGCAATAAAGCCACCTGCCTCTCCCACTGCAAGATTTGGACGCCCAACAACCACAATACCTGGAATGGCTGCGTGGTGGACCGCGGCGCCGCCAACGCCCCAAGCGCATTGAACACCGACACCAACGTCTCGCCGCCGGTTCCCGGCGTCACCGATACCCTCCTTTCCGCCGAGCAATATGGCTCCTGTCCCCAGGCGTTGATGGCTCTGAGCTACAACTGGACCAGCATGACCACGCTGGTGAACAACATGTCGCCTGGCGGCAACACCAACCAGGCGATCGGCCTGGCGCTCGGCTGGATGTCTCTGGTCGGTGGCGGTCCGTTTCCAACACCACCCGCCATGGACCCCAAGTACCAATACCAGCAGGTGATCATTCTTTTGACCGACGGCTTGAACACGCAGGATCGCTGGTACACCGACCAGGCCTCAATCGACGCGAGGCAGGCCATGACCTGCGCCAACATCAAGGCCGCGGGAATCACGCTCTGGACCGTGCAGGTCGATACCGGCGGCGATCCCACCTCGACGCTGCTGCAGAACTGCGCCAGCGATTCGAGCAAGTTCTTCCTGCTCACGTCATCGTCGCAGATCATCACGACGTTCAACCAGATTGGCACCGCACTATCCAACCTGCGCGTCGCCCAATAGGCGCACCGATCAACACCGAGAGAGCATCACGCTAAGAGCCTGCGCTCGTACCTTGGGCATGACAGAGGCGCGGCAATAGATAGTCGCCCGCCGGCGTTCCGTTGTAAGGTCAAGGCGGGGCGCGCCTGCTCTGGGCTCGGACTATTCAGGTGTTCTCGAGAATTTCTCTTCCCTTGCGCCTCGCGCTCCTGGTTGCCGCAATGGTGCTGCCGCTGACCCTCTTTGCGGCCGTCCTGAGCTACTACAACTACGACGCGGGCAGGAGGACCGCGTATGAGCGCATCCTGCAGATCGCTCGCACGCTTGCGTTCACGGTGGATGGCGAGTTGCGCTCGGCCATCGCCTCGCTGCAGGTGCTGGCCCTCTCGGAAGCGTTGGACCGGAACGACCTCGATGCCTTTCGGATGCAGGCCGAGCATTTTGTTACGGAGCAGTTTGCCGGCTCGAATGTGGTTCTTTCCGATGCCACCGGTCAGCAGCTTCTCAACACCGCCGTTCCCACAGGCGTGCCGCTGCCGAAATATGCACGCCTGGACGTGCCGCGGCGCATATTCGCCACCGGGCGGCCGGAGATTTCGGACTTGTTGCTCGGGCCGGTGCTGCGCCGTAACATCGTGGTCGTTGACGTTCCCGTGCGCCGAGGTGGAAACGTCAAATTTGACCTGGCGGCGTCGATTCCGCTCGACGTGTTCGCCGGCATTGTCGCGCAGCAGCGGGTAGAGCCTGACTGGACCATTGCGATCTTCGACCGCAAAGGCATTTTGATTGCCCGGTCTCGCGAGCCGGAGCGCTTCATCGGACAGCAAGCCTCGCCGAGCCTGTATCCCGCGCTCACGAGCTCGACTGAGGGCGTTCTCGACAGCACCACCTTCGATGGGACCGTTGTGCTCACGGGCTTCAGCCGCGCGCGATATTCAGGCTGGAGCGTGGCTGTCGGTGCGCCCAGGTCGGCTCTGACCGGGCGGCTTTGGCGTTCGGTGGCCGTGCTTGCCGCATTCGGCATCCTGTCCCTGTTGCTGGGCATCATCATCGCGTTGAAACTGGCCACGCAGCTGACGCGCACTCAGGCCGATCGTGAGCTTCTGATCAATGAGCTCAATCATCGCGTCAAAAATACCTTTGCGACTGTTCAAGCCATTGTGGTGCGCACCCTGGCATCGGCCCCCTCCATGGAAGACGCAAAGCGAGCCGCGGAAGACCGCATCATGGCGTTATCACGCGCTCATGACGTCCTGACGGATGAGCATTGGCAAGGCGCCGAGCTTCAGGAACTTGTCCACAGCATATGCGAACCATATCGATCCACCTCGCCGGATCGGATCGAGCTCGAAATATGCCGCCAGCATATCAATCCGCGCGCCACCGTTGGCCTGGCCATGGTCTTCAACGAGCTCCTCACCAACGCAGTCAAATACGGCGCGTTGTCGCGGCCCGAGGGACGCGTTCGGATCGCGTGCAGGCTCATGGCCGAGGCGCAGGCAACGCTGACGATTGAGTGGAAGGAAACAGACGGTCCGCGTATCGATGAACCTTCCCGCCGCGGATTTGGCTCCGCCCTGATCGAGCAGACTGTCAAGAACGAGCTGGGGGGCGAACTTCTGAGGGTTTTCAACCCAGACGGGCTGATCTGCACCATCACCGTGCCGTTGCAGCGCCTGCGGTAGCCTCTTGCCGTCATGGCCGTGCTTGTCACGGCCATCCACGTCTTTCGCGCCAGGAAGACAAGTCGTGGATGACCGGAACAAGTCCGGTCATGACGGAGCGCGTCAACTCGACCGAAACCCGCGTTAGGCAGCCAGCAGCTCAGACTCTCGCACCGGGACGGAAAAGTAGTGTTGACCGTGCGCATTGTGCACCTTGATGCTCCACCCGGACCACTCGCCGGTGCCGTGAACTTCGAGGTCGAGAGCCATGAGCTCGGCCAGCGCAAATGCCTTTTCCGGCGCAGAAAATACCCGACCTTTGTAGTCATATTCGGCATGGTCGTTTCCGACCAGATCGAAAAAGTATTTGTTCATTACGGACCCTCAACTCATCTCAGCCTGCGGACAAGCTAGCGCGCCTTATTTTGAGGTCGATTTAAAGGCATCGCTAAACATTTCGCTGAATTGCAGCAGACCCGTCGGCGCCGAAGCAGTCACTGCGCCCGGCAACAATCGTGCAACAGCGTTGAGACCGCAGCCAATAGCTTGAGCCGTTTTGACTCCTGACGCGCACTGCGCGTACTCATGCAATCGTCGATGCCCACTAAATCAGGCGCAATTAACCGTAGGGACACGATCGCGAATGGGAGCCACCGCGGCGCGACAGCCTCTCCGCATCGGGATAGATACCGGCGGAACCTTTACCGATCTGGTCGCCGTCGATACCGCTTCCGGCGACATGTACGTCACCAAGGTGGCAAGCACGCCGGCCAATCCGGCGACCGCTTTGGTTCGGGGCGTGAACGCAATTCTGAGCGAGACCGGCAGGTCGGCGGATGACGTTAACGCGTTGGCACACGGCACGACCGTGGCCACCAATGCGCTTCTTCAGAGCGAGATCAACTGCCTCGGGCTGATCGTCACCGCTGGCTTCCGGCACATCCTCGAGATCGCCCGCCAATCGGTGCCGGAGGGGTACGGGAATTCCTATTTTTGGGTGAAACCCGAGCGCCTCGTCCCGCTGCATTTCGTGCGTGAGGTGGGTGGCCGCATGAGCTTCCGCGGCGAAGAGTTGCGGCCCCTTGAGGAACAAAGCGTTCGGGCGGCGGCGCGGTTCTTCCGAGCACATGGCGTGCGCGCCATCGGCATCTGCCTGATGCACTCCTACGCCAATCCCACGCACGAGCGGCTGGTCGGAGAGATAATGCAGGAGGACTATCCCGAATGCGTCCTGTCGCTTTCGCACATCGTCCTTCCGGAGTACCGCGAGTACGAACGCGCGATGACGACGCTTGTCGATGTGTTTGTGAAGCCTCACGTGGACCAATATCTGCGGCGCGTGCATGCGGCGCTGGGTGCTACGCTCGCCTCGAAACCGTTTCTGATCATGCAGTCGAGCGGCGGCGTGGCGAGCGCCGAGCAGGTCGTCAACAAGCCGATCACCACGGCACTTTCAGGGCCGGCGGCCGGAGCGCTTGGGAGCGCGGTGGTGGCCGAGATCGCCGGTTTTCCCGACGTGGTCACTCTCGACGCCGGGGGGACCTCGACAGACCTGTGCCTCATCGAGGGTGGCCGCCCGCGCGTCACCAATGGCGGCACGGTCGGCGCTTTTCCCGTCCGAATTCCCATGATCGACATCAGGACCATCGGGACCGGCGGTGGCTCGATAGCCTGGATCAGCCGCGAAGGACATCTCAAGGTGGGGCCGAAAAGCGCGGGCGCAGAACCGGGGCCGATGTGCTATCCAAACGGAGGGATGGAGCCGACCATCACCGATGCCAATGTCGTGCTCGGCCGCCTGCCGCCGGCGCTGATCGGAGGGGGCATCGCCCTCGACGCCGAGCGTTCCCGGGCCGGTCTGGCTGAATTGGCAAGGCGGCTTCCCGGCGGCATGAGCGTCGAGCAGCTGGCCGAGGGCATCATCGAGATTGCCAACTGGAATCAAGCCAACGCCATTCGCCAGATGACCATCCAGCGCGGCATCGATCCGCGCACCTTCGCGCTTCTCTCGTTCGGGGGTGCCGGACCGTCGCAATCGCCGGCTGTGATGGATCTTCTCGGCATGCAGGCCTGTCTCGTTCCGCCCAATCCAGGCAACCTTTCCGCCTTTGGGCTCCTCGCGGTGGATTGGCGCACCGACCACATGATCACTCGAGTCATGCTCGAGGATACGGCTGATCTGGCCGCCATCGCGGCACTCTATGGCGAACTTGAAAAAGAGGCGGCCGATACCCTGGCGCGCAACGGCATCGCCGAGGCACGCATGCGCATCATCCGGGAAGCTGACATTCGCTACAGCGGCCAGTCGATGGAGGTCCGCGTTGCCGCCCCCTCCGGCACGGTCGACGCGGCCTTTGTGGCTGATGCGATTGCGGCGTTTCATGCCGCGCATCTGCGCACCTTCGGCTACAATTATGCCGGCGAGCAACAAGTCGAGCTTGTCAATTTCTGTGTCTCAGGTTTCGGGATCATCGAACGACCGCGGATTCCCGAGCTTAAATTCCCTGCCGGGGTTATCCCGCAACCCAAAGGGACGCGCCCTGTGTATTTCCAAGGCACATGGCGCGAGACGCCGATTCATGACCGGCAGCTGCTACCGTCGAAAGTGCGGCTCCCAGGACCAGTGGTGGTGGAAGAGTTCGGGTCCACGACCGTCGTCTTTCCCGGGCAAGAGCTCTTTGTAGACCCGCACGGAATCCTGGTCATTGGCGCCGATCGGAACAGATCGGGAGATTTGCGATGAACCAACCCACGATATTTGCTCGCGCAAGCTCCGGCGCGCTTGCGCAAGCGGAACCCGCAATCAATCCGATCGTGTTGCAGATTGTCGAAGGTACCTTGAACTCGATCGAAGCGGAGATCGAGTACGCCATCGAGCGCACGGCGCGCAGCCCCATGATCCGGGAGGCGCACGACTACCGCGTCGGCTTGTTTGATCGCCGATGCCGCAAGCTCACGGGGCGGTCCTATTCCGCCATGCCGAATGCGGTGGCGCGCGATTTCCCGGTGGCGACGATGCGGCCTGGCGACGTCTTTCTTATGAACGACACCTATCTCAGCGAAGGCAGCATCGGGCACCTGCCAGACCTTTGCAGCACTGTCCCGGTATTCCATGCAGGCGAAGTCGTGGCTTTCATCCAGGCCTTCGGCCACCATGACGATATCGGCGGACGTGTTCCGGGTTCAATGCCGGGAACGGCAATAAGTGTCTTCGAGGAAGGGCTCGCCATCCCGCCGATCAGGCTCTACGACGCCGGCGTGCGCAACGAGGCGGTGTTCACCATCGTCAAGCGCAACACCCGCGTCCCCGAGATGCTGGCGGCTGATCTCGACAGCGAGGTCAAGGCTTGCATGATGGGTGCGCAGCGGATGGAGGGCCTGTTCGCCCGTTTCGGGCGCGAGACGGTTGAGCTCTGCTTTGAGGCGATGCTGGACAAGTGCCGCGACATTTATCGGCATGAGCTTATTCCAAAGATCGCGGACGGCGAATATTCCTGGCGCGACCATATCGAGCACGACGGCGTGAGCGAGCCCAGGCTGCACGCGCTCGCGCTCAAGATGATCAAGAAGGACGGGCGAATCACGCTTGATTTCACCGGCACCGATCCGCAATCCCCGGGCCCGATCAATTGGCCTGCCGATTACGCCCAGGGCGCCTTTCTCATCAAATGGATTGCGCCGATCCTGCGCAATCTCGCGGACACTCCCGAGCGCGCCGCGGAGATCCACGTGAACGAGGGAGTGTGCGATGTTCTCGACGTCGTGTTCCCGCCGAAAGGCACGCTGCTGACGCCGCAATGGCCGGCTGCGACCAATGCTCGCTCCTTCGTGCTGCTGCGCTGCCTTGGGCTGCTTGCCGGCGTAGTGGCGCAGGCGGTCGGCGGCCGCATGCCGGCCGACCAGGAGACCATCCGCTACACCGGCTTCTTCGGCCTCAACGCCCAGGGGAGGCCCTTTCTATCTCGGGAAGTTCTCGGCGGCGGCTCCGGGGGGCGATACTACGCCGATGGCAATGATGCCATTCACATTGTCCCTGATTCCCGCAACCAGCCGGCGGAATTCACGGAGACGCGCTTTCCGCTTCTCGTCGAGAAGCTCGCGTTGCGCACGGATTCCGGGGGCGCCGGCAAGCGGCGCGGCGGACTGGGCTACGAGAAGCATTACCGGGCGCTGGTCGACTGCCGCACCATCGTCACCGCGGATCGGGTGCGGCTTGGTTGCTACGGGCTCAATGGAGGAAAGGCAGGCAAGCCGTTCTGTGTCACTGTCGATGCAGATGGCGCGCCTCGTGATCTTGGCGGCCTGGTCGACGGCGAGCCGGTGCTTGCGGGTCAGATCGTGCGGATCGTGACGACAGGCGGGGGCGGCTGGGGTGATCCGCTTGAGCGCGAGGCGGAGCTGGTGATGCGCGACATCGTGGACGGCAAGGTTTCGCCGGCGGCCGCGCACGCTGACTACGGCGTGGTGCTGGTCAATATGCCGCGGCCGGAGGAATTTGAAGTCGATACCGCACGGACTGCGCGGTTGCGCGAATCATTGCGCGCTCAACGCAGCGATGCGCTACTTCCCATGATCGATCGCGGCGAAGGTTACGAGCAAATGCAGAGGGAAGAGGCTGCAAAGCGCGATATCCCTCCCCCGCAGGGGGAGGGTGGCCGCCAATGGCGGCCGGGTGGGGGCCCATGACACACGAAACAGCTCGCGCTCTTCATGCCCAAATAATTTTGCAAGAGATGCGGTTGCGGGTTCGGCTGCGCGTGCGTGCTGATGCCGGCCGACGATGTCTGCGCAACCCCCCACCCGGCCTCGCTACGCTCGGCCACCCTCCCCCTTCGGGGGAGGGATTGTGCTAGCACTGCGAAGAGAAGCTGAAGTCGGAAGGTGCGATGTCGATTGAAGTTGCGAAGGTCGAGCTCAAGAGCGTGCAGGACGCTTCCGGTCTGGAAGCGTGTCTGGCCACGCGGCAATTCACCGCGGACGAGGTGATTGCGGTCATCGGCAAGACCGAGGGCAACGGCGGGGTCAATGACTTTACCCGCATCCTTGCCGATCAGGCCTTTCGCCGCGTTCTCGCCACGCACGGCAACAGGAGCGAAGCGGAAATCGCGAATATCCCCATGGTCTGGTCCGGGGGATGTGACGGCGTCATCACTCCGCACGCAACCGTGTTCGCCAGGAACGCGAGGTCAGGCTCCTCGTCGAAGTCGCGCCTGGCCATCGGGACCGCGATGAGCGCGGAGTTGCTGCCGGAGGACATCGGCCGTCCGGCGATGGTGGAAAAGGTGGCCGAAGGCGTCAGGGCAGCAATGCGCGATGCCGGCATCGATGATGCAAAGGACGTGCATTACGTGCAGACCAAGACGCCTCTGCTCACCATCGAGACGGTGCGGGAGGCGCACTCCCGCGGCAAGGATGTTGCCTGCGAAGTGCACGATTCCATGGGAGTCTCGAATGGCACGACCGCGCTTGGAATCGCCGTCGCCCTCGGCGAGACGAAGATGCCCCGCGCGGAGCAAATCTGCCGCGACCTCGATCGCTATTCTTCCGTGGCGTCATGCTCCTCGGGCGTCGAGTTGACGCAAGCGCAGATCGTGCTCCTCGGCAACAAGACCGGCGCGGGAGGCCGCTTCCGCATCGGACATGCGCTCATGCGCGACGCTCTCGACATGGATGGCATCTACGCGGCGATCCGCAACGCCGGGCTGGAACTGCCCGAGCGGCCCCGCGCCGAGGACCTCAAGGGCCGCGTGGTGAACTGCTTCATCAAGTGCGAGGCGGATCGGCGCGGCACGTTGCGGGGGCGACGGCAGATCATGCTGGACGACTCTGATGTGCACCATCACCGGCATGCCAAGGGAGCGGTCGGCGGCGTTGCGGCCGCCGCGATCGGCGATCCTGCCGTTTTCGTGTCGGTCGATGCGATGCATCAGGGTCCGCAAGGCGGCGGACCGGTGATCGCGATTGTAAAGACGGATGACGGATGACAGGTATCAGATACTCAGAATCAGAAATCAGAAGAGGAGGTTTGATGAGTAACATAACTTCAATTTTGCGCCGGGGCGCCGCCGGCATCGTGTTGGCTGCAAGCTTGGTCACGGCAGCCGCGGCGCAGGACAAGGTCAAGGTCGGCGTGTTTCCTGTGAGCTCCACGCTTCCTTATTTCGTTGCGGTTGAGAGCGGCTTCTTCAAGGAGCAGAATATCGAGACCGAGATGGTGCGCCTGATCGGCGGCCCTCCCAACGTCGCGGCCATGATCACCAACCAGATCGATGCGTCAGCGGTATTGGTCACCATCGAAGGCATGAACGCCAACATCAAAAAACCCGGCGTGGCGATGTACATCTCCGTCAACAGCCAGAACAAGACGCATCAGATGGAGCAGTTCGTGGCCCACAAGGGCTTCAAAGCGGCGTCCCTCAAGGACCTTAAAGGCGCCAAGATCATGTCGGCGCCCGGGCCGGCCAATGTCACCATGGCCAAAGCGGCGCTCGCCGCCGTCGGACTCAAGGAAGGCGATTACAGCATCGATCAGCTCGACATGGGCCAGCACGTCAATGCGATGACCGCGGGCACTTTCGATGCCGGCTATACGCTGGAGCCCAACGCCTCCACCATGCGCAAGCTCGGCGTCGCGACGACGATCGAAGCCGGCGTGATCGCCCACTACATTCTGGGCGATCCAGACGCCAACGCATTTGTCGGCGGCTGCGCGCTTACCTCCGATTTCATCAAGAGCCGCCCTGATGTGGCGAAAAGGTTCGCTGCCGCCTGGGAGAAGGCGGCGCGTCTGATCAACGACAACCCCGCGCAAGCCCGCAAGCATCTCGTCAAGAACACCTTCACTCCGGAAGACGTGGTCGATACCGTGCCGATGGTTCGTTATTTCATGGCCAAGGATCTCACCGACAAGGACAAGGCCGACTACCAGAAGTTCATCGACTTTTCGGTGCAGGCTGGAACCTTGGAGCATAAGATCGACGTTACGAAATATCTGCAAGCATTCTGAGCAAAGGTCCCGACAAGGTGGACCAGGAGCATGGCGTGCTGCGCGCCAAGCCGAATGGCCGCGCAGGACCCGATCCTGGCACCTCATCGCATGTGACAATTCGCGGCTTATGCAAGCGCTTCAGCGAGGCCGTGGTCTACGACCAGTTCGACCTGGATATTCCGCGCGGCAAGCTTGTTGCGATATTCGGGCCGAACGGCTGCGGCAAAAGCACATTGATCAACATGATCGCCGGCCTCGTTCCCCGCGACGCCGGTGAAGTCCTGTTCGACGGCAAGCCCTTGCGCGACATCAAGTTCGGCTATGTGTTCCAGAATTACCGCGAGGCATTGTTTCCCTGGCTGCGCGCAATCGACAACATCGAGTATCCGCTCAAGCTGATGAAGCTTTCCAAGCCGGAGCGGCGCGCGCGCGCACAGCGCCTCCTCGATCATCTCGGCGTCAAGCTTGATCTTGCGCGCTATCCCTACGAGCTCTCGGGCGGACAGCAGCAGCTCGTCTCGATCATGCGGGCGCTTATCGTTGAGCCGGAGATCCTCTTCCTGGACGAGCCGTTCTCCGCGCTCGATTACGAGATGACCTTGTTCATGCGTGACCAGCTGCAGCGGATATTCGTCGAGACCGGAACCACAACCGTCCTGGTCTCGCACGACCTCGAGGAAGCCGTCTATCTGGCCGACCGTATCCTCCTGCTGTCACGACGACCGGCGGCCGTTGCGGACTATGTGCATTACGACGCTGCGCGGCCGCGGACCGACGCAACGCTTTCGGAGCGCGACTTCGTGCGCGTCAAGGCGCACTGCCTGGATGTGTTCCAGCGCGAGGTGCGAAAAGGGTGAAGAGGGGTGAGATGAAGAGCATTCGCTCCGGCGCCTATCTTCCCGCGCTCGGCGTCATCGGCCTGATCATCATCTGGTACGTGGCCGTCTGGTACGAGGTGGTCGACAGGGTGCTGTTGCCCTCGCCGACGGATACCTTCCGCGCGCTCTGGAAGGGGATGATCGACGGCCGGCTCGGCTTCGACTTCTGGCGGACGCTTGAACGCACCACCGCCGCCACGCTGATCGCGGCCGCGATTGCCATCCCGCTCGGCATCTTTCTCGGCGCGTCGGAGAAGCTCTACCGATCGCTCGAGTTTGTCATCGATTTCTTCCGCTCGACGCCGGCGTCCGCCATGTTCCCGTTGTTCCTCGTGCTGTTCGGCGTCGGAGACAAGACCAAGATTTCAGTCGCCGCCTTCGGCGCGGCGCTCGTCATTCTTTTCAACGTCGCCTACGGCGTCATGAACGCCCGTAAGACGCGGCTCCTCGCCGCCAAGGTTATGGGCGCGTCGCGCTTTCGCGTTCTTACCGACGTGATGCTGCTTGAGTCCCTACCGCAGACGTTTGTCGGTCTGCGTAACGGCGTCTCGCTGGCGCTGGTCATCGTGGTGGTCGCCGAGATGTTCATCGGCTCCACGGACGGGCTCGGATACCTCGTGTTCGAAGCGCAGCAGTTGTTTGCAATGCCCGACATGTATGCGGCGATCTTCGCCGCCGGCGCGCTGGGCTACGGCCTCAATCTGCTGTTCCTTATCATCGAGCGCCGGTTCGTCCACTGGGCGGGCAAGTGAACGTCTTGGCGCTGGATCGGTTGCGCGTCAGCTCTCCGTCATGACCGGACTTGTTCCGGTCATCCACGACTGGCACTGGGGAGAGAAAGACGTGGATGGCCGTGACAAGCACGGCCATGACGGCAGGAACTTGGTCCAACCTACCTGCACGTCGGCTGTCCGTTCACCACCGCGGCGGTCTTTCCCGGAGGGCAGCCGCCCCTTGCTGCTGGCGGCGCTGCCGGCGCCGGGACTGCCGGCCTTGCGATCGCAGCAGCTGGAGCTGGTGGCGCCATCGCCGGCACCACGGGTTTCGGCGGCGCGGGTGGGGGTGGCGGCGCCGGGGCAACGACTCGGGCCGGAGGCGGTGCTGGCGGCTTGGGTGGCGCCGGCGGCGGCGTGGGATTGAGTTTGGCAGCGGGAGCTGCCGGCGGTGAAACCGGCCTTACGTTGGTTGCGGGCACAGGAGGCTTGGCGTTGATCGGCGGGAGCTTCGCCGCCGGCGCTAACGCCGGCGGAGCGGCGCTATTTCCCGGCCGCACAGGGGGCGTCCCGGGTGCAGGAGGTGTACCCGCAGGAGGGGTGCTGACAGGTGGCGTAAGCTTCGCCGCCGGCAATTGCCGCGGCGGCTTGGCGGCTGGTTTGACAGCTGGGTTGGCACCTGGGTTGGCACCTGGGCTGTTGGGCGCCGTCGTGGCCGATCCCGCAGGGGCGACTGCCGCGGAGGTCGAAGGTGGTGTGCCGCTGGGTTGGGCACCGGGACGGCCAGGCTTGCCGGGTGCGGGCGGCGTGACCCGGCTTGGTGCAGCAAGCCCAGGGGTGGCAACGGCAGGGAGTGGCTGACCTTGCGCTCCCGGGAGCGGCTGCCCGAGACCCGGCTTGCCCGGTGCGGCGGCAGGGCTCCCGGCGGCGCCACCAGACGGCGGATTTTGCAAGCTGACGGCCTTTTGCGCCACGGATGGCGGCAGCGACGGTCCGAACCCAGCGGCCGCGGCCGGATGAGCCGCTCCTGATGCGGATTGTCCTGAAGCTGGCGCGGGCGCCGCGGGCGGTTGCAGCGTCGTCGTTTGGCCGCTGCGGTTGGTGACGCTAACCGTGTTCGTCACGTTGTTGACCACGACCGTATTGTGAATGTTGTTGTAAATGATGTTGTTCGCCGGCGGCGGGGCAACGTATCGCGGCGGACTCACCCATACCGGTACCGGCCGATAGATCGGGATTGGCAGCACGAACAGTCCGATCGGAGGCGGCGGGGCCACCAGCACAACGAATTCGGGCGGTGGCGGCGCGAGGAACAGCACCGGAATTGGCGGCGGAGGCCCAAATCCAAACACCGGATCGTCGAAGACGAGCACCGGCCGGCGGATGAAGACGATCTCCTCCGGCGGAGGAGGCGGCAGGTCGTAGGCCAGCTCGACGAATCGTGGCGGAGGTTCGAATGCCACAGCCAGGAAGGCCAACCGGCGGTGCGCGTCGCCAACGTGCGGTCCTTCCGGATAACGCCGCAGATAGGACCAGTAGGCAGGCGGCGTGTTGACGACGCAAGTTCGCCGCCAGATGGTCGCCTCGCGTCGCGCCGCAATAAGGGCGCGCACCCGCCTGGCCATGGGGTCCTCGGGATAGGCGGCGAGAAACTCGTTGTATCCTTCAATGGTGTCTCGCTCCAAGGCCAGCGTGTAGCCCTCCTGGACACCGAGCTCGCGTATCGGCCGGGCGCGGATCGCGGCCGTTTCCTCTACTGATACGGCCGGCGGCGGGGCATCCGCGGTCCGCTCGAAAAAGACGACCGCGGCCTGCAACTTGGAAGCGTGCCAGGGCACCTCCGCTCCGGCAGTCAGCTCGTTGACGCGCAGCCGCGCGCGTTCGAACGCGCCGTTTACAGGCAGACCACCTTCGCGCAGCATCTCCGCGACCGCCTGGGCGTAAGGCCCATAGGGGCCCTGCGTCTCCGGAGCGATCGTGCCCGGCGCGGCATTGAACGCAATCAACAGACCCGTGTCTGGCTCGACCAGCGCAAGACCGCCTGCGAGTGGCGCACCGGATTGGGCAAAGGGACTGGCGCGCGCGCCGTCAACAACGACAATGCCTGCCTTAAGCTTGAGGGCCGCCAGCGGGCGACTGTAGTCCGAGATCCGCAGCGATTGCGCTGGAATATCGGAATCGCGCGCGATCTTGGCGTCGATGGGAACAAAGTAGTTCTCCCCTTCGAGCTGCAATCCGTAGCCGCCGACATATACGAACGCCACGGTGTCGGGACCGGAATTTGTGGCTTTGTCGAGGAAATCGCGAAAGGCATGGCGCAACGAGTCCTGATCGAGATCGCGCGCACCCACCACGTCGAAGCCCGCGGCCTGCAGCGTTTGCGCAATGAGGCCCGCATCGTTGGCGGGCGTGGCGAGCGGCGAACCCACCTGATAGGCAGCGTTGCCGATCACCAGCGCGATGCGCTTTTCGGCATGCGCGGCGCCCGGCGCCAACACGGCCACGAGGGGGATCAAGGTCGTGAAGGTGGCAATGAGCCTGCGAATCGCTGACATGGCTGCTCCATGGGAAGCCGAAGAAGAGCGCGCTGTTGGCGGCTATTACGCTGCGACGCAACTGAATGGCATCTGAATAGAAAAGGCCAAGAGTAAGGCGGCCTCAAGACAGCAAAGTTCCGGGAAAGGCGAACTTGCGCCATGATGACCTTCATGGAACCGGCGACGCAGCGTGGGTCGCAGAAGCAGCGCAATCTCCAATCGCCATGGCTGGAGAAGCATGGATGTCAGTGACATTATCGGCGATCCCCGGCATCCCGATGGTGCGGCCCGGCGCTGACCTCGCGGACTTGCTGATCTCCGCCTGCGACCGCAGCGCGGTTGCCGTGGCGGACGGCGACATCGTGGTGGTGGCGCAGAAAATCGTTTCCAAAGCGGAAGGCCGCTACGTCGATCTTGCGACCGTGCTGCCGTCTGAGCGAGCGCAATATCTTGCCCGCCAGGTCAACAAGGATCCCCGGCTGATCGAAGTGATTCTCGGCGAGTCGCGCCGCGTCGTGCGCACGCGGCCCGGCGTTCTGATCATCGAGCACCGGCTGGGATTCATTCTGGCGAATGCGGGCGTCGACCGCTCGAATATTGACCCGCAAGCCGGAGCGGAGCCGGTGCTGTTATTGCCGCTCGATCCCGACCGATCGGCCGCCGATCTGCTTGCGCGCTTTCGCGCGCATTTCGGCAAAAAGATTGGCCTGATCATCATTGACAGCTGGGGACGCGCATGGCGGCGCGGCACGGTCGGCGTGGCGATAGGCGTGGCGGGCCCTCCCGCACTCAAGGACCTGCGCGGCTGCCCTGATCTGTTCGGCCACGCGTTGCAGGTCACGCAAACCGGCTTTGCCGACGAGATCGCCGCAGCAGCATCGCTCCTGATGGGGCAGGCAGACGAAGGCTTGCCCGCCGTCCTGGTGCACGGGCTCCCTTGGTCCGAGTCGATGACGCCTGCCGCCGCGCTGATCCGCTCCCCGGAAGAGGACTTGTTCCGGTGACCGCGCGCCGACGTAGTGCGCGCAGACACAGTGTGCGCAGACACAATGCGCCCAGACGTGGAGTCGTCGCGGTCTGCGGAGGGATCGGCGGCGCCAAGCTGGCGCTCGGCCTCGCGCGCGTCTTGCCGAGCGGCGATCTCGTGGCGATCGTCAACACGGGCGACGATTTCGAGCATCTTGGGCTTGCCATCTCACCCGACATTGACACCGTCATGTATACGCTTGCGGGCCTCGATGATCCGCAACGCGGCTGGGGACGACGCGACGAAACCTGGACCTTCATGTCTGCGCTCGCCTCGCTCGGGGGCGAGACGTGGTTTCGCCTGGGGGACGGCGATCTGGCCGTTCACATTGAGCGAACACGCAGACTGCGCGCCGGCGACACTCTCTCCGCCATCACCGCGGATTTCTGCCGCGCGCTGGGCATCGCGGCGCGAATATGCCCGATGTCGGATGACCCGGTGCGCACGCGGCTCGATACTGATCGCGGCCGGCTCGATTTTCAGGACTATTTTGTGCGCCACGCCTGTGCGCCGGTTGTTTCGCAGGTAACCTACGAGGGCGCGAGGACCGCGGGCGCCAATGCAGATGCGCTGGCAGCGTTGCGCGATCGCAGCTTGCGTGCGGTGGTGATCTGCCCGTCAAATCCACTGTTGAGCATCGAGCCGGTGCTCGCCGTTGCCGCCATATCAGAGGCGATTGCCGGATGCGCCGCTCCCGTCATCGCAGTGTCCCCCATCATCGCTGGACGCGCGATCAAAGGGCCAACGGCCAAGATGATGGGAGAGCTCGGCATTCCCGCCACCGCCAGCGCGGTTGCGCGCCGCTATGCCCATCTTCTCGACGGTTATGTTCTCGATCGCGCCGATGCCGACGAAGCCACTCTGCTCGACATTCCGGTCGTGGCAACACGGACGCTGATGGCGACGCTCGCTGACCGCGAAGCGCTCGCCCGCGAAGTGCTTGCGCACGCGGATGCGCTAGCCCAGACTACTGCATGACGAACTCCCGCGGGATCGCCGCCGTCATTCCCATCAAAGAGACGATCAAGGCCAAGCACCGGTTGCACGAGCTTTTGGCTCCAGCGCAACGCCGTGAGCTGGCGCTAACCATGCTCCAGGACGTGCTGACGGCGGTGGCGGCAACATCCGGGCTCGCTGCAATTGTTGTCGTCACGGTGGACCCGGCGGCGGCCGGGATCGCGCGGCGCCATGGGGCAGAGGTTTACGCGCAAGACGCAGACGATGGCCATACCGCGGCCGTTGCGGCGGCCGCACGCCGTCTGGCGGGAGACGGCCTCGACATGCTCACGTTGCCGGCCGATATCCCGCTGGTGCAATCCGAGGATATCGCCTGCCTGCCGGGCGCGCGCGGTGCGGCGAGCGACGGCTCGCGCAGCTTTATCATCGTGCCTGCCCGGGACGAGCGCGGATCGAACGCGGTGTTGTGCTCCCCCGCCGACGTGGTGGCGCTGCGGTTTGGGAACGACAGCTTCTTTCCCCATCTCACGCAATCCAGGGCGTGCGGCATCAATCCGATTGTGCTGCGGCTCGCGCGCATTGCGCTCGACATCGACACGCCCGAGGACCTCGGCCTCCTGCTCGCCTCCGAACACAGCAGCCGCACCCAGGCGCTGCTCGCGAGCTGGCTTGATAGCGGGTCGCTTACAATGCCCGATACAGCCGTTCGTCGTAGAGAGCGCCGCTCATGGGCGTGAGTTGCTCGCGAAATCGCTTGGTATGCGCCGACGTGATGTGCGCATCATATGCGTTTTGGTCTCGCCATATCTCAACCACGGTAAAATGATTGGGCCGGCTGGTTTGTTGAAATACGTCGAAGCGCGTCACGCCCGATTCCTTGCGGCTCTCCGCCGCCAAAGCTTTAAGGGCGGCAATGCAATCATCCTTCTTCGGCGGCGGAACATCCACGTGCGTGACCACATGAACGGCGGCCGGCGCGCCGCTCGCCGCCATCCCTGCGATCTCCATGCCGCTATGCAGCCGGTCGTCTATGGCGCTGATGAGATGCGATTTGATCCTGTCGCGAAACTCCTTGGTGTGGGCGGCGGCCGCATGTGCGTCATAAGCCTTCTGGTCCCTCCAGGTCGACACAATGACAAATTGGTTTGCGGGCGCTACGCGCTGGAGGATTTCGACGCGCAAGCTTCCATCCTCCATGCGGGCGCCATCGGCGAGCTCCCGCAGCAGGCCTGCCGCCGGTGCGATCGAGGCCGGCGCGACATCGATATAGCTGACCACATGGACCGCACCATCTTGCGCGCGCGCATCAGGTGCGGAGAAAACAGGCGTCAAGGCCATGGCAAGCAGGACGGGAAGGCAGTGACGCATGTGACCACCATTTCTGATTTCTTTGGAATATTAGCGAGCGCAAGCGAGCATCGTCAACGCGCCACATGTCAGCAGGATATTATTCCGTAGCCCGGATGAGCCAACGGGTCCGCGCGAAGCGCAGCCCGATGACAGGCTCCGCGATATCCGGGGGACCCCGCATGTCGCTAACGCTCATGCGGGCTACAAACGGCGTCCGCGCACGATGGCAATGTGGAATTGAAGCAGGAGAACACGAATGGAGCGGCAACGCCATAAGATCGCGATCCTCGGCGGCACCGGCGCGCAGGGCAGTGGACTCGCGCTGCGCCTTGCTGCGGCGGGGCACGAGCTTGCGATCGGCTCGCGCGATGCAACGCGCGCCAGGCGTGTGGCCGCGGAATTGACGCAGCGCCTAGGCAAGACGATCGCGGGGAGCGACAACCGCGCGGCGGCCGCCGCCGCGCAGATCGCCATTCTCACGGTCCCCTTTGCTGTCCAGCGCGCCACGATTGAGAGCGTGCTCGAACAGTTGCACGGGAAGGTGCTGGTGGACTCGACGGTGCCGCTCGTTCCGCCCAAGATCGGCACGGTGCAACTGCCGGACGGGCAGTCCGCGGTGGCGGCGATCCAGCAACTCACCGGGGAAAAGGTGCGCGTTGTTTCGGCTTTTCAGAACGTCTCGGCGCAACATCTCGCCGAGCTCGACCATAAAGTGGACTGCGACGTGCTGGTATGCGGTGACGACCGCGCCGCGTGCGACACCGTGATCGGCCTGTGCGCGGATATGGGAATGCGCGGGTTCTATGCCGGCGGGGTGCGCAATTCGGCCGCAGCCGAGGCGTTGACGTCGGTCCTCATCACGATAAACCGGCGCTACAAGGTGCCAG
This sequence comes from uncultured Alphaproteobacteria bacterium, assembly GCA_963841105.1. Taxonomy (GTDB): domain Bacteria; phylum Pseudomonadota; class Alphaproteobacteria; order Rhizobiales; family Xanthobacteraceae; genus VAZQ01. The sequence continues at coordinate 234,327 of CAWJCB010000011.1, read as the reverse complement.
GTGCGGGCATCCGCATCACCGGCCTGCCACAGAGTCGGGAATAACCGGGCCGCCGAGCCGGGAATAAAAAGTCATCCGCCCGAGTCTTTATCGTCACTGACGCCGGCAGGCGCGCTGCCCGCGTTTTTTCCTGGCGTTTTTACTTGGAGGAAACAATGCTCGATCTATCGCGTCGCGATTTCGTGGTATCAGCCGGCTTGGCGGCCGCGCTCGGCCTCAATGCGCGGCTGGTGACCCCCGCATTTGCCCAGAAGACCCCGGATCCCGCCAAGGGGTTCGTCACCTACAAAGTCGGTTCCGCCGAGATCACGGCAATGTACGACGGAATCTGGGAAAAGCCCCATGATCCCGCCTTCATCGGGAATGCTTCTGTCGACGATGTGAAAGCCGCAATGGTGAAGGCAGGCTTGCCCGCGGATTTCGTCTCCATTCCCTTCACTGTCATCGTCGTCAAGAACGGCGGCAAGACCATCCTGTGCGACAGCGGCACCGGCGGCCAGGTTCAGCCCACAGCCGGAAAGTTGCTGACCAACATGAAGGCGGCCGGCATCGATCCCGGCAAGATCGACACCATTCTGATCTCGCATTTCCATCCCGATCATATTTTTGGGTTGATGGAAAAGGACACCAACAAGCCGGTCTACCCCAACGCCGAGCTCATCGTTTCGGACGTCGAATACAAATTCTGGACGGACCCGGCGGTCATCGACCGGCTGCCCGAAGCGAGGAAGGGCCTGGCGCGTCGCATTCAGGCGGTCTTTCCCACCTGGAAGAACATGCGCCAGGTGCAAGGCGAACCGGAAGTGGCGCCCGGCATCCATTTCGTCAACGCACCGGGCCACACGCCTGGTCACCGCGCCTTCCTTCTCGCATCGGGATCGAGCCAGCTCATGATCTCGAACGACACCGCCTATGTTCCTGCGCTTGTGGTCGCCAATCCCGGCTGGCACGGCCAGTACGACCAGGACGCGAACATGGCCGAAGCGTCACGCCGCAAGCTGCTCGACCGCGTGATCGCCGACAAGGTGATGATCTGCGGCTACCACTTCCCCTTCCCGGCCGCGGGACGCATCGAGAAGGATGGCGCGGGCTACGCGCTTTCGTTGAATAAGGCTTGAGCGACTGTTTTTACAGTTCGCTACACACCTCAAGAAAGAAAGAAGGAGGTCATCATGCGACCGTCTACCCTATGTTTGTTGCTTTCAACCATGCTCGCCGGAGCCGCACTCGGTGTGACGAGCGCAAGCGCCGTCGACAACGTCACCTCCCGCGATGCGCCCGACCTCACCTCGGTCCGCGCAAAGATCAAGGCCAAGGACTTCCAAGCGGCGTTGGCGGAGCTTACTCCAATGCTCACCACCTATCAGCACGCCGATGTCTACAACCTGATGGGCTTTAGCCTGCGCAAGACCGGCGACTACAAGCAGGCGTACACCTTCTATCGCAAGGCCCTCGATTTCGATCCCGACCACAAGGGCGCGCTTGAATATCTTGGCGAGCTCTACGTCGAAACCGGGCAGACGGACAAGGCAAGGGAGAATGTCGCCCGCTTAAGGCAACTTTGCCCGTCCGGCTGCGAAGAGCTTGCGGACCTCGAACAGGCGATCAGTAAAACTGCCGCCAAGGTGAACTGAAGCAGCGCCTTGGTTAAGCCTGATACGCGGGGGTGACTCAGTCGTTCTCCCCCGCCGTCATGCCCCGCGCATGCGGGGCATCCAGTAAAAAATGCGGTTGAGATTGCGGATAGGGCGCAACTCGCTCCGTTCAGCGGTTACTGGATCGTCCGCCTGAGCTTGTCATCGGGCCGGCCATAGGCCGGACCCGTTGGCGGACGATGACAACTTGAGATCGGAAGGTCCGCTTACAACCCCGATAGCTGCAGCAGCGCACGATCGCCTATCCAGGTTTTCGCCAGCTCGCGCTCCGTCCGGTCAGCCAGCGCGGAATCCCCGCGCGCTTTATAGAGCTGCCATAGCCCGAAATAGGACCAGCCATTGGCAGGGGCACGCTCGAGCGCGCGCACGAACTGCGCTTCCGCCTCATCAAGCCGGCCAGCCTGGAGCAATGCCGCCGCGAGCGACTGACGCACTGGATAATACCAATAAGGCGGCTCGGTATAGGGCAGTTGGTCCTGAATGACCGCGGCTTCCTCGAAGCGCTCTACCGAGGACGTAAAGTTTCCCTGCGCCTGAGCTATGCGGCCGTCGATCACACTGCGTGCGAGCTTGAGCACGTCCTGCGCCGGAACACCGGAAGCCTTGAGCAGAGAAAAGTCCGCGCTGCGCTCGATAGCCTCAATCCCGTCGCGCTCCGCCGCGGCGGCGGCGAAATCACGCCTGGATGCTTGCGCTACTCCCCGCGCGTAGCGCCAGATCGCTTTTACATAGGGCATGGCATCGCCAGGATCCGGCAGTCCCAGGATCGTGTCCGGCGTGCTGAATTGCGCATGGGCGAAGTATGGCGCCGCTTTCACCGGCTGCACCATCGCGATGTCGCGCGCCTTGTCGTCGGGGATCAATCCCCGCAATTTCTCTGCCGCGGCGATCACCGTTGCCCCATCCCCCGCCATTTGTGCCGACGCCATCACGAAATGGACGTTATGCGGGTAATAGCCCAGGCGATACACACCCATGGGAGCGTCGGTCTCAGCCAGGTATTTTTCGTCGACGGCAACGGCGGCCTTATTGTCGCTGAGCGCATCCAGATAACGCCCGACGCGATAATAGATGTGGCTCGGCATGTGCACGAGATGCCCGGCGCCCGGAACAGCGCCGCGCAAACGGTCAGCGTATGGCTCGGCCCGCTGCGGTCGATCCGAGGCTTCGACCGCGTGGATATAATAGTGAATGGCGCCGGGGTGATTTGGGTTTCTGGCGAGAACGCGCTCCAGGGTTGGAACAATGGCCACGCTCTGCGGATTTGGTTCCCGGCCGCCCGGTTGCCAGTAATTCCATGGGCTGATGTCCATGACGGACTCGGCGTAAAGGACCGCAATGTCATCGTCGTCCGGAAAGCTGGCGGCAACCTTGCTCATGGCCGCGGCATATGCCGCATCGAGCGGACCGCGATCCGCATTACCAGCCGGCACGTAACGCTCTGCGAGCGCCGCAATCAGCGCTTGTTCCCGCGGGCTTGCAGCGCTTGCCAGAGCGAGCGCCTTGCGCGAAGCCGCGAATGCGGGCGCCACGGCGTCATCCTGCATAGGCAGATTGACGTTCGGGCCGAGCACCAGCGCCTCGCCCCAGAGGCACAAAGCGCATGCCGGGTCGAGCCGCTGCGCCTTGCGAAAGGCGCGCTGCGCCTCCGGATGGTTGAACGCATAGGTGAGCCGCAATCCTTGGTCGAAATAGGCCTGCGCCGCGGCGTTTGTCGTCGTGATTTTGTAGCTGACTGATCCGAGACCGTCCCAAAGCGGAGCATCGCGATCGGCAAAATCGGACGCGGGCCTTGCCGCCGTCATCTCAGCCTGTGGCACTTCCGTGCGCGCTTGCGCAAGACGAATCGCCGCTATGGTTGCAGCAGGCGACGCTGATCCATGACATATCGGAAAACCTGACCCGCTCGCCAGGAGCACGTCCGCCGGACTGGCCGAGTTGGCCGCGGCGCGGGCGGGTTCCTGACCATTCACCATCAAAGCGGTGGATAAGGTGGTGCCGCTTACAAATAACGCGCACGAACAAAGAAACGTGAGACGCCTTGCGACCGGACCTCTCATGTTGCACTCCACATGCTCTCAGTTGTCATCGTCCGCCAACGGGTCCGGCCTACGCCGGCCCGATGACAAGCTCCGACGGACGATCCAGTAGCCCGCCGGACGCGGGAGTAGCACTGCTTTCCCTCTATCGCGCGCGCAGTGGTTACTCGATGCCCCGCATTCGCGGGGCAAGACGCCGGGAGTTGAAGGTACTCGCTTATCCTATTGCCTGTGGACCTTGAGGGCTTCATCGTCGATGTGTTGGATCATTGGCCGCCGCGATAGACCGGCTCCGGCTGGGAGAAGAAGCTGGCCAGAATGTGGTAGCAGATTGCGTAGTTCTTCTGGTGGAATGACGCATGCGCGATTCCAGGCATGACCGCAAACTGCTTGTCCGGGTTGGGCAGTCTCTCGAAAAACTTCAGCAGATCGCGGCTGCTCGCGATGCCGTCGTACTCACCGCGCATGATCAGCGTCGGCACCGTGATCTTCTCCGGATCGCAGACCGGCAGGTTCGCGCACATGTCGACATAGGTTCCGGTCGGCACCGAGTCGTCCAACGCCAGGATGGCGTCGGCAAAGGCCTCGATCACTGCGTCATCGGCGGTGCCGGGATGATCGCGTTCGAATATCGAGCGCACGAACTTGCGATCAATCGGGCGCCGGTTCCTGGCGCGGAACTCCGGCAATCGCTTGCTTCTCTCGGCGAGCGTGGGGGAGCCCTCGCCGGTCCACACCATGGCGTCGAGAGCAAGCCGCGCCACCATCCCGGGATAGCGTTGGGCAAAGAGGGCGGCGCGCAGCGCCCCCGATGAAATGCCGTAGACGAGCAGCGGGCGCTTGCCGCGCAGGTTTTCAATGTAGGACGCGGCCGCGAAGCAATCATCGGCGCCATAGGCAATCGGCGCATTGTTGTCGCGGTCCTTGGTGGAGCGGCCATATCCCTCCATATCGACGCACCAGGTGTCGTATCCGCGCGTCGCGAAGAACTCCATTGCCGAGGAGTCCGGCCGTCCGGGTACGTGCAGATCGAAAGTCGGCTGTGAGGCCATTGACGATCCGTGCACAAACAATATCCGCCCGGCAGGCCCTTCGGGATCGCCAGCATTCTTGTTCCACAGAAAGAGCTTCACTCCGCCTTCCTTGTGCGTCCAGTGCTCGGTGCCGGCGATACGCATCGGCTTATTCATGCGAGTAGCCTCTTTGTCAGCAAGGAGGGAACGGCATCCTCTCACAACGACAGGACTTCAATGAAAAACAGCGGCGGCAATCATTCCGCAGCGATTGCGTTTGCCTTGATGATCTTTCCCCATTTGTCGATCTCCGATTGCACATGCGCCCCGAATTCATCAGGCGTCATCACCAGCGGAACGGCGCCCTGCCGTTCCCAAGCCGCCTTGATCTCAGGCCGCATCAAGATCTTGTTGATCTCCTTGTTGAGCAGATCGATCACCGATTTTGGCGTCCCCGCCGGCGCCATCACGCCAACCCAAAGGGTGGCCTCGTAGCCCGGGATACCTGCCTCCGACAGCGTCGGAACATCGGGGAGAATGGCCGAGCGCGCCTTCCCGCTCGTGCCCAGCGCTCGCACGCGTCCGGCTTGTATCATCGGCGCCATGGTCGGGATGGAATCGAACATCATCTCGACCTGACCGCTGATGATGTCGTTGCGCGCTCCGGCGCTGCCTTTGTAGGGCACATGCACGATGTTGGTCCCGGTGAGATGTTTGAACAGCTCCCCCGCCATGTGATAGTTCGAGCCAACACCCGACGATGCATAATTGAGAGCGCCGGGCTTTGACTTTGCCAGCGCAATGAATTCCCGGACGTTGTTCGCCGGCACCGACGGATGCACCACCATCACCAGCTCCGAGTTGATGAGCCCTGCGATTGAGACGAAGTCGCGCATCAGCTTGAAGGGCTTGCTGGGGACCAGCGTTTCCGTCGTCGTCTGTGTGGCAGAGACCATCAGCAAGGTATAGCCGTCGGGCGGGGATTTCGCCGCCGCGTCGCTGCCGATGATGGTGCCGGCGCCGGGGCGATTCTCCATGACGAAGGGCTGGCCGAGACTCTTGCGCAGCTCATCGGAAATTGCGCGGGTAAAGACATCAGTTGGACCGCCCGCCCCGAAGGGTACGATCACTTTCACCGGCCGCGAAGGATAGTCCTGCGCCAGCGATGAGGTCGCCGCCGCTGTTGCCGCCAAGGCCAGTACTGCCAAGACCGGGAGAACCTGAAGCCGCGTGATCATGAGACTTCATCGTAGCCCGGATGGAGCCAAAGCGACATCCGGGATGCCCGCATTTCGCGCCGGTGGCGTTGCTCCGAGCTAACGCTGGTCACAGCTGAACTAAGAACCGGGAGAGTAGGCGATGATCCGGACCGGCGTGGGATTGTAGCCGTTGCACGGGTTATAGCGTTGGGCGCAGTTGGAGAGCACGCAGATCACATCCGTCTCGGCGGCCAGATCGACGTAATCACCCGCCTTCGAGATACCATCCGCGATGGCCATGTGGCCGTCAGCGTCGACAGGTACGTACATGAAGAAATTCACGTTTTCGACAATATCGGCGCGACCGAGCCCGAAAGGAGCTAACGCCTCTTCAAAAGTGTCTCGGCAATTGCGGGTGTTCTTCACATTATAGCGCAACTCGTTGATGTCGGAGGAACAGCAGCCGCCTATTGTGTCATGCTTGCCGCAACTGTCGTCGACAATGGTCATGAGCGGCTTGGCGCGATCGGACCACAGCTTGGTTCCCTTTCCCAGAAAGATATTCCGGCCGAGCTTCATGGTGTTGGCGGCGTTGTAACGATCAAGGGTATCGCTTGCGTTGTAGCAGAGAAAATCCACCGCCTGCTTTCCTTCCAGATCGATGATTCTCAGGTGCTCGCCTCGGTTAAGCCGCCGGCCCCATGGCTCGCCCGGCCGCACGATCTTGTCCTCAAGCACGCGACCCTCGATATTGGCAACTGCACTCACGCCCATGTCTTTGTCTCCTGAGTTGCTTCGGCACGCTGATGTTGATGACGGGCGGAAATTTGGTCTTCTCCCGGGAGACGCCCTGGCTTGAAATCCTTCCAGGGCATGGATGAGCTTTTCGTTATCTGCTTTCGAGCTCCAACCCGAGGATTCGATCGCCTCTTTGAGCATGAAAATGACCTCCCATGAGCACAGGTAATATGAGCTCGCGACCAAGCGGTTCGGATCGGATTTCAACGAACCATCGTCATTGACCCCAATGAGCTTGCGCGCCTCCGTTACGAATGGCCGCAGACGCGCCGGCACTTGATCGAGGTAGCGCTGCGAATGTGACAGGAAGTATGCTCCCTCCAGCGGCTGCTCGATTCCCTTGAGCGAGGTCGCATCGATCATGCCCCACGGCGCCAATCGCGCCATGGTCCTCGACAGGCCGAGTTGATAGGTCCCCTGCATGTAGCGAATGGCATCCGGACCGGCGAACACCGAGAACAGGACATTGGTTTCAGGTCGCACGCCGGCAAGATATGGGATCATGTCCGGAGTATTCACGGGTGCCGCGATCTTGGCGATGACCTTGCCGCCGCGAGCTTCAACCATGGGCGCGAGATCCTGGATGAAAGCCTGCCCGTAGCTGTAATCGGTGATCATGAAAGTCCAATTCTTGCCAAGCTTGTCGATTGCGAAATCGACCGCTGCCAGGCCCTGAATGCGCGAGTGTTGACGGATACGAAAGGTGTAGCGATTCCCCTTCTCGCCGGTGGTCTGACTCGCCTCTCCCTGCGCAAAGTGCAACGTTTTCAGCTCTTTGGCGACTGGGATGGTTCCCAAATTGATCCCGCTGTGCGTCGCGCCGAGCACGAAATCGCATTTGTCGCTTTCCACGAGCTTGCGAAACTTGCGGATGCCCACAGGAACATCGGATTCAGTGTCTTCCAGAAAGTATTCCAGCCTTCGACCTGCGACCCCACCATTATCGTTTATGTGCTTGACGGCGGCTTTGGCGCCGATGTCGAAGGCATAGCCGTAGATCGAGAGGAACCCGGTCATATCGGCCTGGTTCCCGATCTTGATTGTAGTGCCTTGGGCAGTTGAGACACTGGGTGCCGCGAACGGAGCGGCAACGGCTCCCGCGACCATCCCCAAGACCTGCCGGCGGTGGACCTCTGATTGGCTCGTCATCGATGTTCTCCTCTGCGATCTTTGGCCGAGACTGTTTCAGACAAAACTTCCTCGTTGATGCGCACGCTGAGGAAGCGCTCGACAATTGCGCTGCTCCTCGCCTCCTCCACCGCACATTGGTATGCGACGGCGCCTTTCTCCATGAAATAGACGTATTGGCAGACTGACAGCGACATGTGCAGGTTCTGCTCGACAAGGAGGACGGCGGCGCCATTCCTTCGCAAGTTCTCGATCACGTCGCGGACCGTGTTGACGAACAGCGGCGCCAGACCTTCCGTGGGCTCGTCCAGGAGCACCGCACGCGGTCCATTCAGAAGAGCCCGACCAATCGCCACCATTTGCTGCTCGCCACCGGACAAGTTTCCAGCAGGACGATCGAGCAATCCGCTGAGCTGCGGAAAATGCGCAATTCCGCGGTTGAGCTCCGCGTCACCGAACTTGGCCCCGTGACACGGAAGCTGCAGGTTCTCTCGCACAGTCAGGTGTGAAAACAACTGCCGGCCCTGCGGCACATAGCCCAGTCCAGCTCGAGCAATACGATGCGCCGGCAATCCATGTATCTGCCTGCCACGCAATGTGACACGGCCCTGCGACCGGGGCACGATTCCCATGATGGCCCGGATTGTCGTTGTCTTACCCACGCCGTTGCGGCCAAGGATGCCAACCACGCGGTTCTCCGAAACCTCCAGCGAAAGGTCGTGCACGACATGGCTCTTGCCGTACCAGGCATTCAGATTGCTCACGCTCAGCACGAGGAATTTCCTAGATAGAGTTCTCGGACGTGCTGATCGTTCTGGATGGCGCCGGGAGGACCTTCTGCGACCACGCGGCCAAAATTGAACACGGAAATGGTATCGGCGATGCCCATCACCACTTCCATGTCGTGCTCGATGATGACGACGCTGACCAGGTCGCGAGGCTCAATGCGGGCTACGCCATTGCTCGCGCGCCCACGACGTGAGCTTGGCGCGAAGCTCGGCAAGGGCGCCGGTGAAGGGGTGAAACGAAAACCGCACGATATGATGGCCAGGCGGGACCGCCACGGCGCGAAAGATGACATTGGCCTTCAAGATCTCGGTTGCGGTCGAATCGACACTCGCCTGCCACCAGGGCTGCCAGACATCATTGAGGAGGAGCATGGCCCCGCCCAGGCAATCGACCTCGACCGTCACTTCGGTGTTGGCGTAGCGCAACAACCGCGCGCTGCCGGGCGCACTCGTGGAGGACGTGATCGGGAAACCGGGAGGCGCGTGCTCCAACAGCACTGTTTGCCGCGGGTCAACGTTCGGCCATCCGCCGCGGACAATTGCATCGAAATCAGCTGCAAGCCACTGACCGACCAGCATCACGCGGGGCAGCGCGCGCGGATTCTCATAAACATATGCCTCCTTCGTGTGCGCGACATAGGCGAGATCGCCGGGTTTCAGCGAAGTGTCGATCTCCTCGACCGGCCTGCCGGTCGCTATGAATCGCACGCCAAGCAGGTCGGCAAAGGTCGACCGGTACGATGGGTAGAGCGGCGAGAACATGCGCTGTGAGGCAAGAGCGACCGTATCGCCGGCGTGTGTCGCCTCCTGAAAGCCGCGCAGACGCAGCGGATTGTGGCCAAACACATGGTCGAAGTCCTGAGCGAGCGAGAGGTTCGGCCACTGATAGCCAATGCCGATGAGCTCGACGCGGTCACGCCGATCCGGCGCTGCCGTGGCCTTGAGCTGCGCCTTGAGGAGCCGCACGGTATCGTTCGCCGTGCCTTGCTGGAGCGCGTCGTAGCGCTGCGGCGGCAGCCCGGTCAACACGTGCGGGGCATTATTCCACGCAAGGTCCGCGGCCATGAACGCTGCGATGAGAACCATCGCTGCGAACGGCCACGCTGGACTTGACCGGCGCGCCACGAACAGCACCGCCACCGCCGCCGCCGTGAGCACGACCGCGGTGATGAGAGGCACGTATGCCGCTGCGGCGCCAACAACGGAATGGGCAAGCCACAGCGCAACGGCAATAAGGATAATGGGACAGACGATCTCGGCCGCTCGGCGATACCGATCCGCGGGCGGCGCCGTTCCGACAAGGACACGGTGCACGAGATACCCGGCAATCACTGCGACAAGTGCAGCAAGCACAAAGCTCGCATCGGCCGGGCGACGATAGAGGTCCACTCCCGGCAGCGCGTCGTACATCAATTGAAAAGCAGGCGTATAGCCGCCAAGGGAATAGAGCAGAACGATCGCCGCGGCGATGCTGAAGAACCGAATCTCGCTCGTCCAGGCAAGTCCGCGAATGATGCCAAGCACCAGGACTACAGCGGCTGGAAGAGCGCCGGCGTAAAGGAGGCCCATGTTCTGGGACAGATAGAGCCCGGGGGAGCCCCATGCCGCATCCCAAAATGGACTTTGCGGCGCCCAATAGTCCGGGTTGTCGCGCATCGCGCCAAAGAGGTCGGCGAACACGAATTGCAGAAGATGCACGGGGTGCAACGAGCCGGCGGCAGCGGACGCGTAGTCAATTTCGGGGCGATTGGAGCGCGCCGCGAGCAGCGCAGTAAGAAGAACAGGCACAGTGGCCACGATGGACGCAGCCAAAGCCGTCGCACCCAGCGGCTTCAGGCTGGCGCGCACGCGTCCGAGCGGGCCGCTGCCCATCATCCAATACGACACAACGAAACCCGCAATCACATAAAGCGACAGCAGCGCAACCTGATCGCGTCCAACAGCCAACAATCCGATAACCAGACCAGCCACAAGTCCCACCCGCCATGACGATCGGTCGAGCGTGCGCGCAATGAGCCAGAGCGCAAGAGGCAGGTAGGCGAGACTGATCACTTCGACCGTGTGCTGAATTCGTCCGCTGGCGGACCCCCCGAACGCGAATGCCAGTGCCGCCACAACACCGCCCGCGGGATGCCAGCCCCGGTCATGGAAGAACAGAAGGATGCCGAGGCCGCCCAGGAACAAATAGACGAACGTCACGGCATCGAAGGCGCGCAGGCTCACCACGGAATTGCGCGCAGCCAACAAGACATGCAGCGGCGAAAAGATGAGTGATTGGGGATCGGAGATGAGAGCCCAGCCGGCAAAGACGTTGGGCGTCCACCAGGGCCAGTCGCCGCGAGCGATAGACGTTGCAAGAAATTGCACCGGCGGAAAGAACTGAGATTTCGCGTCCCAGGGAATGGTCACCGCGCCGCAGAGCCAAGGCCAGGCGGGTAACAGAAAAGCAAGGGAGAAGAACCGCAATGGTGAGCGGCAGCGCAATGCATGCCGGCGCCGGGCTCGCATCGATCGCGCGCTTTTGCCAGCGCGCGGCCCGCTGATCGTTATCCAGGCCGATCGCAGCCGCCCGAACGAGCGAACGCGCTTTTTCTCCGAGCCAAGGTTGCGGTTCGATGGTCAGTCCCTCAACAGGTCCATTAACAGAGTTGTAGCCCGGATTGAGCGCAGCGAAATCCGGGTGGCATTGAAGCGTGGTCCGACCAAGGCAATTTCGGCGAGCCGCGCTGGTGACCCCGGATTTCGCTGCCGCTCAATCCGGGCTACGTTTGCTCGATCGCCGGAACGACCCAAGTTGGAGCGCCCCATGACCGCATCGATGACCACATCGATGACCACATCGATGCTGCCACGCGAACGCTGCGAGTTCTCGGCGATCGTTGACCGCCCCCCGCTCAAGCTGCCGGGAACCGCGCGGCTCGTGTTCTGGAGCATCGTCAATTACGAGGTCTGGGATATCGGGCGCCCCATGCCGCGACAGGCGCTTCCCGCTCCTACCGGCGTATCTTTGCTTCCGGACGTGCCGCACTGGAGTTGGCATGAATACGGCATGCGCGTCGGCGCATGGCGCTTCTTCGAGCTTTATGCGCGGCTCGGCATTACGCCGACCTTGGCCATCAATGCCCGCACCTGCGAGGACTACGCGCGCGTAGCGGATGAGGCCAAGCGTCTGGGTTGGGAGTTCATGGGCCATGCCTACGACCAGATGCCCATTCATAAGGTCGATGATCAGGCCGGCATGATCGCGCGCTCTTTGGACATTCTGGAGCGGTTCACCGGAAAGCGCCCGGTCGGATGGCTGGGGCCAGGTCTGACACAGACGCTGGAAACGCCTGAGCTCTTGGCGGCCGCCGGAGTGAAATATATCGGCGACTGGGTCTACGATGACGAGCCGGGCGTCATCAAGACCTCGCGCGGCCCGCTGGTCACCCTGCCCTACACGATCGAGATAAACGACATCGCAATGATGATCGTGCAGCACCATGAGAGTGAATATCTCTTGCGACGCGCCATCGATCAGTTTGATCGCCTCTACGCCGAAGGAAAGGATCGCGCAAAAATCATGGCCATTGCGATCCACCCCTATATCAGCGGGCAACCGCACCGCATCAAATATCTCGAGGCCATCTACGATCATGCCCGCCGTTTCGATGGCGTCGTGTATTGGACGGGCGCACAAATACTTGACTGGTACATGTCAACGGCCGCGGCTGCCAAAGCCGGGGCAGCAGCTTGAATGCCGGCCGCACTTCATCTCGATCATTTCCAGCGTCATGGCCGCGCTTGTCGCCACAAGTCGGGTTTTACCCGACTTGTGACACTCATGTATGCGGACCTCGGGCAAGCCCGAGCTCCGATGCCATCCACGTCTTTAGTTCAGGCGGCCAAGTCGTAGATGGCCGGAACAAGTCCGGCCAAGACGGAGACTGATAAATTCGACGTAAACTCCGCCAATACGCGCCGGCAAGCGGAGAAACACGAGTTCCCACAACTGTTTGCGAAGCGGGCGCAACCATCTTTCGGCCTGTTTCACACGCTTTGAAGTATCGGCGGCGGTAAACCTGTCCTTTAATTAAGTGGTCGCCCGAGCAGCCGGACTGATAACATATGCATCGGCCATCGGGCGGCTGGGGGAGCATGCGTCGCGTTGACGCTATCGCCCCCGTGTACGGGCGTCGATAGCGTTGGAAGTCAGACCCATGTTCGACGAGTTGCGGGCGCGTGCGCTGACGTTCGGCGCCGCGCGCGTCCGTCCCTTGTCGATCATGCTTTGCGGGTTGTCGCTGATGCCGATCCTGTCGGGGTGCCTGTTCAGTTCCGAGCGACCGGACATCGGCTTTGATGTGCCGCCCGCCTATCGCGCCGGGCGGGGGGTGTTCGCCCCGCCGGCGCTCGATTGGTGGCGCGGCTTTCGCGCCCCCGAATTGACCAGACTTGTTGAGGAAGCGCAGACGAAAAATCTCGACATCGCAGTGGCGATTGCGCTCATCATCCAGGCTGATGCGCAGGCAAAGGTCGCGAGCGCGCCATTGCTTCCACAAGTTGCCTCGCCCGGTCTCAACCTCGGCGCGCAGCGCGCGCGGGCATCGCAGACGACAGGTCCCGGCGGCACCGGTGCCGGCGGACCATCGGAGCGCGAGCTATACACGGCGGTGCTCAACGCGAGCTACGAAATCGATTTCTGGGGCAAGAATGCAGCCGCATCGCGCGCCGCGGAGGAAAGCGCCGTCGTGCAACGTTTCAACAAGGAGGTCGTGGTTCTCTCCACGATCGTCAGCGTCGCCACGGCCTATTTCCAGATCCTCGAGGCGCAGGACCGGCTGCGGATCGCGCGGGAAAATCTTGCCGCGGCGAGCCGCATTCTCACCCTGATCAAGCAGCGCTCCGCCGCGGGAACCGCTTCCCAGCTCGACGTCGCCCAGCAGGAGACCCTGGTCCTGCAGGTGCGGGCGTCAATTCCGCCGCTCGACCAGGCTTTGCGCCAGAACATTGCCACGCTGGCTGTCCTGATTGGCCGCGCGCCGGAGTATCTCGTCGTGCGCGGCGGCAGCCTGTTCCGGTTGGGAATCCCCGCGGTCACCCCTGGGCTGCCCTCCGAGCTCTTGTTTCAGCGGCCTGACATTCGTGCCGCGGAGGCGACCCTTGCCTCGGCCGAGGCCAGCGTGGAATCGGCGCGCGCCGCATTCTTCCCGAGCATCACGTTGACCGGACAGGGCGGCTATCGAGAGCTCTGTGCTGAAGCTGCTGTTCACGCCGCAATCCGCGCTCTATCAGGTGGCCACGAACTTGACGCAGCCGATATTCGATGGCTTTCGGCTGGAAGGACAGCTGGAATTCGCCAAAGGGGTACAGCTCTCGGCACTCGAGAGCTATCGCAGAGCCATCCTCTCCGCCTTCGGAGATGTCGAGAGGGCGCTGATTGCTGTCGCCGATACTGCCGAGCAGGAGCGCCTGCAGCGGTTGGCCGTTGCGAGCGCGCGCCAGGCATTTCAGCTCGCAGAAAATCGGCTTCGTGAAGGCACCGTCAACCTCGTCACCGTGTTGCAAACCCAGCAGACTTTGTTTGTGGCCGAGGACAATCTGGCGATTGTGAGGCTTTCACGTATTCAGTCCGTGCTGAGCCTGTTTCAGGCGCTCGGGGGCAGCTGGCTGCCTCCTGGGGTGGCAGCCGATCCGGTCGTGTTGCAATGATGCTCAAGCGGCGCATCACGGTAACCATCATCGCGGCTCTCGTCATCGCGGCCGTGGTCGGCGTCTACTACATGCCGCAAGCGCAGCAGGCCCCTGGTGGTCCGGGAAACGCTCAGAGAAACGGGCAGAGAGGCGCGCAAAGAGGCGGAGGCGCCGCGCCCGAGGCGGTGCCGGTGCTCGCATTCGCGGCAAAGACGGCGGATGTCCCGGTCTATCTCGATGGCGTCGGCACAGCAAAAGCTCTCAATACCGTAACCGTGCGTCCGCAGGTTGACGGCAAGCTCATCAAGGTGGCGTTCGTCGAAGGGCAGGACGTCGAAAAGGGCTTCGTCCTCGCCAAGATCGATCCTGTCACCTACCAGGCCGCCTATGACCAGACGGTCGCGAAGAAAGCGCAGGACGAAGCGCAGCTCGCCAACGCAAAGCTCGATCTCGAGCGCTACACCAGGCTCGCCGCCACCAACGCGGTCAACAAGCAACAACTCGACACGCAAAAGGCGATGGTCAGTCAGCTGCAGGCGCAGGTCCAGCTCGACCAGGCGGCGATCGACAATGCGCGCGCAATCCTGTCCTATACGGATGTGGTCGCGCCGATCAGCGGACGAACCGGTATTCGCCTGATCGATGAAGGCAATATCGTGCATGCGTCCGACGCCGCCGGCATTGTGATCCTGACGCAGCTGCGACCGATCTCCATCTTCTTCAGCCTGCCGCAGCAGAACCTGCCCGACCTCAAGAAAGGGCTGGCCGAGGCGCCGTTGCCGGTGGATGCGCTCGGCGCAGACGGCAAAACGCCGCTCGACAGAGGCCGCGTCGTTGTCATCGACAATCAGGTCGATCAGACAACCGGCACGGTGAAGCTCAAGGCTGAGTTTCCGAACACGAACCTGCAGCTCTGGCCCGGCCAATTCGTCAACGTAAGAGTGCTGATGGATACGCTGCGCCAGGTCGTCGTCGTGCCGACCGCCGCCATCCAGCGCGGCCCCAACGGCATCTTCGTCTATGTGATCAAGGACAACAATACGGTTACGGTTCGTCGCGTCATGCTGGCGCAGCAGGACGACGTGCAGTCGGTCGTCGGCGACGGATTGCAAGCCGGAGAGCGGGTGGTCACGACCGGGTTCGCGCGCCTCACCGAAGGAGCGCCGGTATCGGCGGCGAGCGCGGACGACGCGGGGCAAGTCAGCGCTCCCGATCGTGCACGCCCGCAAGCCGCGCCCGGATCGCGCGCAGGCGAAAGGGGCGGACGCAATCAGAGCGGCGCCAGGCAGCCGGCCGCTAATCCATGAGCGTGTCTTCACCGTTCATTGCGCGTCCGATCGCAACTTCGTTGCTCGGCGTCGCGGTCTTGTTGGGGGGCGTGCTGGGATATCTCTGGCTACCGGTCTCCTCATTGCCGCAGGTCGATTTTCCCACCATCCAGGTCACGACCCAGCTTCCCGGCGCCAGCCCTGATGTGATGGCGTCGCTTGTGACGGCGCCGCTCGAGCGCAATTTCGGGCAAATCCCCTCGCTCCAGGTGATGACATCCTCGAGCTCGTTTGGCGTGAGCCAGATCACGTTGCAATTCGTCCTCAATCGCGACATCGACGCGGCCGCCCAGGACGTCCAGGCCGCGATCAACGCATCGGGATCGACGCTGCCGAAGAACCTGCCCTATCCGCCTGTCTATTCCAAAGTGAACCCAGCCGACGCGCCGATGGTGACCTTGGCGATCACTTCCAGCACCATCTCGATGCGGGCGCTCAGCGACATTGCCGACACCTTGCTCGCCCAGCGGCTGAGCGAGCTCACCGGCGTTGGCCGCGTGACCGTGCAGGGGAACATCCGTCCGGCCATCCGCATCCAGGCGGATTTATCGCGGCTCGCCAATTACGGCATCGCATTGGAGGATGTGCGCAACGTCGTTGTCGCCGCGAACGTCGCCGGGCCGAAAGGATCGCTCGACGGCGCGCACCAATCCTACACCATCGCGGCCAACGATCAGATCACCGCGGCGAGCGCCTATCGCAACATCGTCATCACGTATCTCAACGGCGCGCCGGTCCTGCTGCGCGATGTGGCCGACATCATCGACAGCCTGGAGAACACCAAGGTCGCAGGTTTCTACCAGGGGATGCCAGCGGTCGTGGTCGACATCCAGCGCCAGCCCGGCGCCAATGTGATCGAGACCACGCAGCGCATCAAGAGCGAGTTGCCCAAGCTTGCGCGTTCGATGCCTGTCGGCGCGACGCTCACCATCGTCCACGATGCCACTGCGAGCATCCGCGCCTCCGTGCGCGACGTGCAGTTCACGCTGGTGCTCAGCGTCGCGCTGGTGATCACCGTGGTGCTCATGTTCCTGCGCACGATCCGCGCCACCATCATTGCCGGCGTTGCCCTGCCGCTGTCACTCATCGCCACTTTCGGGATCATGTGGTTCTGCGGCTTCTCTCTCGACAACCTTTCCCTGATGGCGCTCACCGTCGGCACGGGGTTTGTCGTTGACGACGCGATCGTCATGATCGAGAACATCGTGCGTCACATGGAGAACGGCGAAGCGCCCTATGAAGCGGCGCTGCGCGGCGCCAGCGAGATCGGCTTCACCGTCATCTCGCTCACGGTGTCGCTGATCGCGGTGTTCATCCCGCTGTTGTTCATGACCGGCCTGGTCGGTCGCATGTTCCGGGAGTTCGCGCTGACGCTGACCATTGCCGTCGTCACTTCCGCGGTGGTCTCGCTGACCTTGACGCCGATGATGTGCAGCCGGCTGCTGCGCCACCAGGCGACGGCGACGGCAGGCGGCAGCGTTACCCATGTCTTTCACCGCGTCTTTCACCGCGGCATCGATTGGTCGGTGGAGATGTATCGGCGAACTCTTGAATGGGTGCTGCGGCATGAGACGCTCACGCTCCTTGTCACGGCCGCGACCCTGGTCGCCACCATCTGGCTCTACGTCATCATCCCAAAGGGATTTCTGCCGCTGCAGGATACCGGTCTCATCTTCGCGGTGATGGAGGGAGGCCAGGAGATCTCGTTCGCCGAGATGAACCGGCTGCAAGCCAGGGTCGAGAGCGTGCTGCGCAAGGATCCCGATGTGACCGGTGTCGTCTCGGTCATCGGCGTGACGCCGATCAACGCCACGCCCAATGCCGGACGCCTCGCCATTACCTTGCGCTCGCGCGACGAGCGCAAGGCATCGGTGACGGCGATCATCGAACGCCTGCAGCGGGCGGTCGCCGTGGTGCCCGGCGCGATCCTGTATTTCCAGCCGGTGCAGGATATCCAGATCTCGACGCGCGTAAGCCGGGCGCAATATCAGTACACTCTCAGCGGCACTGACGCGGACGAGGTCGGCAACTGGGCGGCGAAGCTGGCCCGGCAGCTGCAATCCTCTCCCTTTCTGCGCGACGTTGCATCCGAAGCGCAGGACAATGGCTTCCAGCTGCGCGTGCAGGTGGACCGGGAAGTCGCCGGGCGGCTCGGCATCTCGATGCAGACTGTCGTCGACACGCTGAGCGATGCATTTGGCCAGCGGCAAATCTCGACCATTTACGGACAGTCAAACCAATATCGGGTCATCCTGGAAGCAAAACCCGAGTATCAGAACGATCCGACGTCGCTGTCGAAGCTTTACGTTCCCGCCTCCGGCGTTCAGGCGGTGGCCCAGTCAACGTCGTTGACCTCGAATTCACCGCTGGTAGTTCCCGGCGTTACCGGAAGCTCGATGGTGCCGCTAAGCACATTTGCCCGCTTCGAGCATGCGACCGCACCCTTGGTCATCGCCCACCAGGAACAGTTCCCGGCGGTGACCATCAGCTTCAATCTTGCGCCGGATGCCGCGCTCAGCGATGCGGTGCAACTGATTACGCAGGCCGAGCGCAACATCGGCATGCCGACATCGGTGATCGGCAGCTATTCCGGCGATGCCGCCGAGTACGCCAAGTCGCTCGCCGGCGAGCCCTGGCTCATCCTTGCCGCCGCGGTCACCATCTACATCGTGCTCGGCGTGCTGTACGAGAGCTTCATTCATCCGCTCACCATTCTGTCCACGCTGCCGTCGGCCGGCGTCGGCGCGCTGCTCGCGCTGATGCTCTACAAGCAGGACCTCTCGGTGGTGGCGCTGATCGGCATCGTGCTGCTGATGGGCATCGTGAAGAAGAACGCGATCATGATGATCGACTTCGCGCTCGAAGCCGAACGCAAGCAGGGGCTCTCTCCGCGTGACTCGATCGTGCAGGCGTCGCTCCTGCGTTTTCGTCCCATCATGATGACGACCTTGGCGGCTTTGTTCGGGGCAATTCCGCTCGCCCTGGAGCAGGGCACCGGCTCGGAGCTGCGCAATCCGCTCGGCATCACCATCGTCGGCGGCCTTCTCCTCAGTCAGCTGCTCACGCTGTACACGACCCCGGTCATTTACCTCGCAATGGAGCGTCTCAAGGCGCGCCTGAGCCCGCCGCAACCGCTGCAGACTGAGCTCGACCTGCCGGAAATTCCGGAACCTTCGCAGCACGCCGCGGAGTGAAGCGATGGGCTTTGCCGGTTTCTCCGAACCCTTCATTCGCCGCCCGGTCGGAACGACCCTGCTCGCCATCGGACTCTTTTTGACGGGTGCGGTTGCCTACCGCTTCCTGCCCGTCGCCAGCATGCCGACGGTCGATTTTCCGACCATCAACGTCACCGCGACCCGGCCGGGCGCGGATCCGGAAACCATGGCGGCCACCGTCGCCGCGCCGCTGGAGCGCCGGCTTGGCGAGATCGCCGGCGTGAGCGAGCTCACCTCGCGCAGCTCGCTCGGCAACACCCGGATCACCATCCAGTTCGATCTCACCCGCAACATCGACGGCGCGGCGCGCGACGTGCAAGCAGCGCTCAACGCGGCTCTGACCGACCTTCCCGGCGACCTGCAGTCGCGGCCGACGTTCCGCAAATCGAATCCCGCCGCTACTCCGATCATGATCCTGGCGCTGACCTCAAAAATCCTGCCGCCAAGCGCGCTCTATGACGCGGCGGATACGGTCATCGCTCAACGTCTGTCCCAGGTGGACGGCGTTGCCGAAGTCAACGTCAGCGGCGCCGAGCAGCCGGCGCTGCGCGTGCGCGTCAATCCGATCGCCCTTGCCTCGATGGGATTGTCCATGGAGGACGTCCGCACGGCGATCGCCAACGGCAACGCCATCGGACCGGTTGGCGAATTCGACGGCAATGAACGCGCCATCGCCATCAGCACCAACGCGCAGCTCGATCTCATACCGCAATACGAGGCCATCATCGTGCGCAGCGCCAATGGCGCGGTCGTGCGACTGTCATCGGTTGCCTCGGTTCAGGCAGGGGTACGCAACAGCCGCTCCGCCGGCTGGTTCAACAGTCAACCATCGGTGCTGCTGGTCATCAACAAGCAGTCCACCGCCAACGTGCTGGAGACCGTGGACCACATCTATGAGCTCCTGCCGGAGCTCAAGCGATGGATATCCCCGGCCGTCGATATCTCGGTCGTGTCGGACCGCACGCAGACCATCCGCGCCAGCGTGCGGGATATGCAGCTGACCCTCATCGCAACCGTCATTCTGGTCATGCTGGTCGTATTCCTGTTCCTGCGGCGCACGGCGGCGACCATCGCGGCCGGAGTTACCGTGCCGCTGTCGCTTGCCGGCACCTGTGGCGCGATGTGGCTCGCCGGCTTCTCCATCGACAATCTCTCGCTGATGGCGCTCGCCGTATCCGTTGGCTTCGTCGTCGACGACGCCATTGTCATGATCGAGAACTGCTTCCGTAATCTCGAACGGGGAATGTCGCCGTTCCGCGCGACAATGGAGGGCGCGCGGCAGATCGGCTTCACCGTGCTCTCCATCAGCATCTCGCTGGTGGCCGCGTTCATCCCGCTTCTTTTCATGACCGGGTTGATCGGCCGCGTTTTTCGCGAATTCTCGGTGACGCTCGCCTTCGCCATCGCAATTTCGACGGCGGTTTCGCTTTCCGTCACGCCGATGATCTGCGCCCATTTCGTGCGCAAGCCGCCGAGCCCGGATGCCACCTGGTTGGACCGGCTGGTGGAGCGTGTGCTGCGCATTTCCGTGCATGCCTATGCGCGGAGCCTCGCTGTCGTTCTCAACCACCGGGCGCTTACGCTCCTGGTCATGGCGGCGACCATGGCGATCACCGTCATGCTCTTTGCCAGGACGCCGAAAGGATTTTTCCCGCTCGACGATACCGGACTGATCTATGGCGGCACGCAAGCCTCGACCGAGATTTCGTTCCAGGCGATGTATGATCTGCACCAGAAGGCGGAGGAGATCGTGCGCGCCGACCCCGCGGTCGCGTCGATCGGCTCGTCCATCGGCAGCACGGGATGGAGCCCGTCGGCGAATCGCGGTTCGATGTTCATCAGCCTCAAGCCGCCGGCGGAGCGCAACGGCAGCACCCAGACGGTCCTCGCGCGATTGCGGCAGAAGACCGCAAAGATTCCGGGGCTGAACGTTTTCTTTTTCGCGATGCAGGACGTGCGCGTGGGCGGCCGCCAGAGCGATTCCAGCTACCAGTTCACGCTGTGGGATACCAACTACGGCGAGCTCGTGGACTGGGCTCCGCGCGTGCTCGCGGCCATTGCGGCAATCCCCGGGCTGGTCAACGTGTTGACCGACCGCGAGCAGGGCGGATTGCAGTTGAACGTATCCATCGATCGAACCGCGGCGTCGCGAATGGGCGTGCGCATACAGGACATCGCCAATGCGCTCAACAATGCCTATGCCCAGAGGCAGGTCTCGACCATCTACACGCAACGCAACCAGTATCGCCTCGTTCTCGAGATTGACCCGCTCTATCAGCGCAAACCCGACGATCTCGACCGCATCTATGTGAGCGGCGCCAACAATACCCAGGTTCCCCTGAGCGCCGTGACCAAATTCGAGCAGGGACTTTCCCCGCTCGTTGTCAACCACCAGGGCCAGTTCCCCGCCATCACCATCAGCTTCGGCCTCGGTGAGAACGTGCCGATTGAAGAAGCGACGCGCCGCGTTAACCAGGCGGTTGCCGCGCTGCATCTTCCGGATTCGCTGCACGCGGAATATGCAGGCGATGCGCGCGCGTTTCGCCAGTCGATCGGGGCGCAGCCGCTCCTGATCGTCGCGGCGCTCATTGCCGTCTACATCGTTCTCGGCGTGCTCTACGAAAGCCTGGCGCATCCCTTGACCATCATCTCCACTCTGCCGTCCGCGGGCCTTGGCGCGCTGATTGCGTTGCAGGTTTTCAATACCGAGCTCACCCTGATCGCTTTCATCGGCATCATTCTTCTCATCGGCATTGTGAAGAAGAACGGCATCATGATGGTGGACTTTGCGCTGGAGGGGGAGCGCATGCGCCGCCTTCCTCCGGAGCGGGCGATCTTCGAGGCTTGCCTGGAGCGTTTCCGTCCGATCACGATGACGACCTTGGCGGCTCTGCTTGGCGCCCTGCCGCTCGTGATCGCAACCGGACCGGGATCCGAGCTACGCCGTCCGCTCGGGATCACCATCGCGGGAGGGCTGATCGTTTCCCAGATGCTCACCCTCTACACGACGCCGGTGATCTATCTGCTCCTGGATAAGCTGCATCGCCGGCTATGGGGAACGCGCATTCATCGCGAGCCCGGCGAGCTTCTGCATTCCGCCGCGCGCGCATTGCGGCCGTAGGCGCACCAGCTGAGGCGCCGCCAGTCTGGCGGAAGGACCGGCCCGCACGAGGCACCCGGGGTCAACTGGTTGTCGCTGTTTCTCGCGTCCTCGTCGCCAGCATCCGGACCTCGGGGCAAGCAATGGCAGCACCATCCCGCGCAACGCACGATGGCGCATCTCGCCTGGCATGCATGTAATGATCAACGCGATGTGGTCCGGCGCAGGTCGAAGGCAGAAGCGCGCACATCGTTCTTCCGGTTGGTTAGGTCTGCTGATCGAGGATAAGCAGCCGACCAAATGGCGGCGCGGTAACAGCAGGAATTGACCCATAAGTGACATGCGCGGCTCGGGATCGTTGCACTGCAAACTGAGTGGCTCCTGTTCCGCCGGTAGACGGCACAATTCACGTCCGAAAACGTTGCGTGGTGAACAGGGCTTGTGCGCGGAGAGAGTGCATGAGACGGCGTGAATTGATCTCGCTCATCGGCGGTGCGGCCACGTGGTCGCTCGCCGCGCGCGCGCAGGAGCCGGCTCCGGTGATTGGATTCCTGCACGCCGGTTCGCCGGAGCCGAACACCAAGCTCGTGGTAGCCTTCCGCAGAGGCCTGAGCGAAACCGGCTATGTCGAAGGGCGCAACGTGACGATCGAGTACCGCTGGGCGGCAGGCCGCGACGATCGACTGCCGGAACTGGCGGCCGATCTGGTGCGCCGGAAGGTTGCTGTCATCGCGACACCCGGCACGACGCAAGCAGCACTCGCGGCTAAGGCCGCGACCACGACGATTCCGATTGTCTTCAGCACGGGCGCCGACCCGGTAGCGCTCGGGCTTGTTGACAGCTTCAACCGGCCAGCGGGCAACGTCACCGGAATCGTCAACACGAGTGCTCAACTCGCAGGGAAGCGGCTCGGACTGCTGCGTGAGTTGGTGCCTCGGAGGACGCGCTTTGCGGTGCTTGTCACTCGAAGCGGTCCGCTCACGCAAGGCACGTTGAAAGACCTGCATGCAGAAGCTCCGCAGCTCGGGCTGCCGGTGGAAATCCTTTATGCCGATACCGCCGGCGAGATCGACGCGGCCATGGCACAATTGGCAGAAAATTCCGGCGCCTCATTGATGGTCGGTCCGGATGCGTTGTTCACAAATCTCCGCGCACAAGTCGTCGCACTGGCGGCCCAGCATGCGGTACCCACAGTCTACTCCGTGCGGGAATTCGCTGAGGCCGGCGGGCTCTTGAGTTACGGGCCAAACTTTGTGAGCACCTATGAGCAGGTCGGCGCGTATGCTGGTCGCGTCCTCAAAGGCGAGAAGCCGAGCGAGCTGCCGGTCATGCAGGCAAGCAAGTTCGAGCTGGTCCTCAACCTCAAGGCGGCGCGGGCGCTGGGCGTGGATGTGCCGGACAAGCTGCTCGCGCTCGCCGACGAAGTGATTGAGTGATGAGGCGTCGCAATTTCATCGCGCTTCTCGGCGGCGCGGCTGCATGGCCGCTCGCGGCGCGCGCGCAGCAGGCTGATCGGGTCCGGCGTATCGGGGTGCTCCTAATTGGTCCCGCAAACGACCGGGAAGGACAGTCCCGCCTTATGGGATTCCTGCGAGGCTTGCAGGAATTGGGATGGACCGAAGGCCGCAACCTGCGAATCGACTACCGCTGGGCCGCTGATGACGCCAATCGCCGCGAGTACGCGGCGGAATTGATCGCTCTCGAGCCGGAAGTGATCCTGGCCTCGACAAGCCCGAGCGTGGCGGCGTTGCAGCAGGTTAGCCGCACCGTGCCGATCGTATTTGCATCGGTCACCGACCCGGTCGGCCAGGGCTTCGTCGCTAGCCTGCCACGTCCAGGCGGCAAAACAACCGGTTTTGCTCTTTACGAATACGGCATCGGCACAAAATGGCTGGGGCTGCTTAAGGAGATTGCTCCTCGCGTGATGCGAGTGGCAGTCCTTCGCGATCCCACCTTGCCCTTCACGAGCGGAGAGCTGGGCGCAATCCAGGGCGTGGCGTCGTCGCTTCGCGTGGAGGTAAGTCCGGTCGGTGTTCGCGACGCTGGCGAGATCGAGGGCGGGATTGTCACATTTGCTCGCCAATCGAATGGGGGCCTGATCACGCTGGGCAGTCCGGTCACGCTAGCCCATCGAGACCTGATCATTAGGCTGGCGGCCCAGTACCGACTGCCAGGAATTTATACCACGCGTTACTTTGTCGCCGACGGCGGCTTGATGTCCTATGGACCCGACCGAGTCGAACTGTACCGGCGCGCGGCTGGCTACGTCGATCGCATCCTCAAAGGCGATAATCCAGCTGACCTTCCGGTTCAGGTGCCGACCAAATACGAGTTGACGATCAACCTGAAAACCGCCAAGGCGCTCGGCCTTGACGTGCCGCCGACACTGCTCGCGCTCGCCGACGAGGTGTTCGATTAAGATTTGTTCGCTGCACTGCATGGGTCCGGAAGTGACCCTGAGCAGCCATTTTGTGGATCAGGATTCTCGCAGTTCGAGCGTAGGTCACCATGTCATCACGCGGGCCTTGAGACTGTCGGCAACCGCCAGCAGCCGCTTCGCTTCATCGGTACTTATCACCAGTGGAATCTTCTGTGGCGCGCGCAGGTGATAGATCTCGGCAGCAAGGTCCAGGCGCCGCAGCGTTACCCGGAACAAGAAGCGCAACCCGGTCATGATGACGTTCCGGGTGCAGATGCTCACGCCGGTCTCGGCCAAGTGCAGCGGGAACCGGCGGATGTCCTCGAACGTGGCCGTCTCGGGAGATCGCTTGAGAAACGTCGCGAACCGCTTGCAGCTGCGAATGTGGCCCGTTTGCGTGCCCGCGCACAGCTTGCGCGCATTCATGTCTTCGATCATACGCTGACGCAGCGGGGTGATAGCTCGGGTTGTCATAGGCAACTCCTGTCTTGGGTGAGGTTCAGACACCTCAATCCTCAAGACAGGCGAGTCCCCCCGCTACCCACGATCTCTCCCCTGGGGATAATGCTCAGACCGGGCAGCACCTCGCAGCTATCGCAAAGCGATTTAGTGCATTGGCGAAAGCTGATATGCGGTCGGTCAGACAGGACGCCGCTTTTGACCCAAAGCGGTCATCGCTGCATCGCAGCAGGATAGCCCGCGCATCCCTCTTCGCGGTAGGGACGCGAGTTACCTCGCGCCCCCCGCACAGATCCGTACGTGCGGCTTTCCCGCATACGGCTCCCACCTCGGGTAATGACGGCAGTAAGTGGCCGTATGCGAGCCAACGTCCTGTGTCACGCTTATCCGGCACTGAGCCCGGCACGTGCTTGGTTGACTCTCATTCCCCTTGGTCCCCGCCCTTGGCTCCACCAACTCCGCGGCAGATCGCTCCACTTTGTTCGTCGGCTTCACAGCTACTATGGCAGGGTCAGACTTCTCGTGCCCGTGCATCATCGGCTACGGCTCCTCACCTTCCCGATGCGGACCGTCCCTCTCACTCGACGCTGACGGCCAGACACGAGACCTCCCAGCTTCCGATGCGATCCCTTTGCAAGTGATGTGGCCTTAGACCCCGGCAGGGCGACAGCACCTCGCATAGCGGTGCCGCACATGTTGCCTTCGAGCGAATAAAAACTCTCGGCCCCTGCGATATCTGACCTTTCGTGGCTCAATCCCACACCCCATGCAATCGCTGTGTACGCTTCGCAACCGCTGTCGCCAGCGGTCACGCAACACTCGCTACCAAGCGGACGCTACTCCTTACTTGGACCGGACTTTCACCGGCTGGATCGCACCAGCTTTGCGGCTGGCGCACTTATTCGATCACCTCGTCGGCGATCGCGAGCAGCGTCGGCGGCACGGTCAAGCCGAGCGCCTTTGCGGTCTTGAGGTTGATCGCCAACTCGAACTTCGTCGGTGTCTGTACCGGCAGTTCGGCCGGTTTCGCACCCTTTAAAATGAGGTTGACGTATATGGCGGTGCGTCGGAACAGGTCGAGGCCGTCTACGCCATACGACAGGAGGCCACCGGAGGTGATGTAATAGCGAAACGCATAGACTGCCGGCAGCCGGTGCTGTGCTGCGAGCCTGACGATCGTTTCACGATTTGCCGAAGCGACCGTGCCACCCATTACGATCAAACCGCTGTTGGGTTCGCGAGCACTTGAACGAATAGCTTCTTGAACCTCCGCGGTATTTGATACCGGCGCGCCGGTATATTGGAGGTGCAAGGACGGTGCCAATCTCTCCGCCGTCTGTGCAAACTCGGCATACTCGGCATTAAGAACGTTGGTGCGATCGAACATCGCCGCGACGCGAGTCACGTCTGGCGCTATCTCCCTGAGCAGCTCTAGCCACTTGCCAGCCATGGCCCGCTCGAAGTTTGAGAAGCCGGTTACATTACCGCCAGGCCGGGCCAAACTCGCGACAAGGCCGCTGCCGACCGGATTAAAGAAATTCGCGAACACGATCGGTGTCGTTTTAGTCTGCCGCGCCAATGCCATTACGGCAGGCGCGCTATTGGCTACAGTCACATCCGGCAATAGACCGATCAACTCCTGCGCATTAGCCTGCAGACGGTTCTCATCACCTCCTCCGAAGCGAAGGTCGATCTTAATGTTGCGTTCGTCGATCCAGCCGACTTGCTGAAGTTGAAGTTTGAATGCCTCGATGCGGGCCCGTGGTTCTGGATCAGTCTCGCTAAAGCCACCGAACAAAATGCCGATACGCCGCACACGCGCAACATCCATCCGCTGCGCGCGCGCGACGAGGGGCCATACGACCGTCGCGCCGCCGAGCAGGGTGATGACCTCGCGCCGCCCTAGATGATTGGACCGCATGTGCCTCCCCGGTTGGAGGGACCGCACAGCCATCCTACTTGAAATGGCATAGCGCGGTCAGGGGGGTCTACCTACTTTGCAGTGCGCTGGGAGACCCATGGAATGCCCGCTTGTGTCACAAGGCGGTCCAAGCCAATACGGCAGGTATGTCCGCAGCTGGCAGAAGGAGACATGGCGCGGCTGGCCAGGGCGCGGCTTTTGACGAGTTCGCGCGGAGGAATTTCACCTCCGCGCGCTCCCAGAACCGTACGTGAACCTCTCGATTCATACGGCTCCCGATGTTCGGCCGTTGCCATGACATAGCTGCCAATGAGCGAAGAGAGTTGGAGTGGCGCGGCGAAGCCGCGTCAAACCAGTCTCGCGCCCCTTTGGTCTTGTGGCGCAACCGCTTGAACTTGCGGCGCGCCCAGCGGATGACATAGACATCGATCCTCTTGAGGGTCGGACGCAACTGCGTCCGATAGAAGTGGCCGTAGTAGTTGATCCAGCCTTCGATGTACGGATTGTACGTCTCGGCCAGATCTTGCAGGGACTTGTCGCTGTGATGGTGAAGAGCCCAGCGCCGGATGGTCCGGCTGATGGCCTTCAGCGCCTTCGGGCTGGCCGCGGGCAGGAAGCAGGCAAATGCCGACGTCCTCCTCTCCCCAGCGCTTTCCTCGCTCGGAACATGAATCCGAGAAAGGCAAACGACTGGTTCGGAAAGTCGCCGCGCCGATTCGCATCCTTGCAGTAGACGATCTTCGTCTTCTCGCGGATGCAGCACCAACTTGCAGGTCGCAAAGCGATCAGCAAGCGCGCTCCATAATGCCTGCGCCTCCTCGGCGCTCTTGCAGTGACAGATGATGTCGTCCGCGTACCGCTCGAACGGAATGCGCGGGATAGGTCCGCGCCATCCACATGTCGAACGCGTAATGCAGGAACAGGTTCGCCAGCAAGGGGCTGATGACCCCTCCTTGCGGCGTTCCTGCCGTCCGCGGCACGACGCTGCCGTCCTCCATCTGCACCGGCGCCTTCAGCCAGCGCTCGATGTAGAGCAGCACCCACCGACAATCCGTATGATGACGGACTGCCTTGAGCAGCAGCTCCCAATCGATGCTGTCGAAGTAGCCTTTGACGTCGATGTCGAGCACCCAGTCGTATCGCCAGCACCGCTGACGCGCCGTGCGCACGGCATCGATCGCAGATCGGCCGGGCCTGTAGCCATAGGAGTCGGCGTGGAACACCGGCTCCAGACGCGGCTCCAGGTAGCGACGGGCGACTTCCTGGGCGATGCGGTCGGCGACCGTCGGAATGCCCAACGGGCGCGTGCCGCCATTCGCTTTCGGAATATCCACCCGCCGCACCGGCGGAGGAAAGTAGCTCCCTGACGACAGCCGATTCCAGAGCTTGTAGAGGTTGTTCGAAAGATCAGCCTCGAACTCCGCAATCGACTGTCCATCTACTCCAGCCGCTCCCTGGTTGGCCTTCACACGTCTTGAAGGCTTCCCAGACTTCCCGCTTTGGGGATGTCGAACGGCTTTGCCTTGTCCACGGGCTCCTCCCGTTGCCGGTTGGCCCGTGACCTCGGCTGAACAACGCAGCCCCTTTGGTCCAGCTCCATTACAGAGCCTTCATCCCTACTACGGGCTGCTCCGTCCCTGTGCTCCGCATCGGTACTCTGATCCTCGCGGTTTGAGCCGCTTGCGATCTCTCCCTTTGCATCGGAGCACAGGTTCTCACGTTCCGTACAAGAGCCTGGTTGAGCTTCGCGCCGCCTACATGCCGGATGCCGCTCGGGCAGGCTTCAGGGTTCCCCCGAGCTGATCCCGGAGGTAGGGTCACCCCCCGGTTTTGACATCGTCTAATCCGCTTTCGACACTTCATCGACGGTTTGCTTGCGCTCGCCTCTCTCAACCTTGCCTGCCGGGATCTTGTCCCGGCGTTTCCGCAACGCTCACCACCATCGCTTTTGACGACAGCAGCTTGCGGTGGCTTGAGGCCAGAACCTGACTGCCGGCCTCGAAGGGGCCTCCTTCATCTCTCGTACAGTTACGCATCGCCGTTTGGACCGGCGATGCTCGTGACACACGACCCGACTCGGACATCGGCCAGAATCTCATGTTGCAGTAGCGAAGCGGTTTCAACCGTGTGCAGGTGAGTCGTTTAGGCCGCATATCGCTGCGTGAAGTTGTGGTAGCCTCTACGCACTGCACGGGGCAGGTTCCTCGCAGGCGCTGAATTTCGACAATTGCAAACAGCTATCGGTGGCGCGTGAATGGGACGCTGCCCGATGTCCTGTTTTGTCCCGCGCATTGCGCCGACGCCGACCCCACGACCTACGGAGGCGGCCAAGTGAAACGGCGCAAGTTCATCACGCTGTTAGGCGGTGTTGCGGCGGCGTGGCCGCTCACGGCGCGTGCGCAGCAGCCCGCGAAACTTCCGACCGTTGGGTTTATCGGCAGCGACTCCCCCGATCCGTACGCAGACCGATTGCGCGCGTTCCGCTTGGGCTTGAAATCGACCGGCTTTACCGAAGGCCAGAATGTGACGATCGAATATCGCTGGGCCGAGGGTCGCAACGACAGACTACCGGAATTGACTGCCGATCTTGTTCGTCGACAAGTGGCCGTGATTGTCGCGCCAACGACCCCTTCGGTTCTGGTGGCAAAGGCGGCGACCAAGACAATTCCAATCGTGTTCTTTACAGCGGGTGATCCGGTCGACCTCGGACTTGTCGCGAGCCTGAGCCGGCCCGACAATAATCTCACGGGCGCGACCACGCTGACTCTGGAAGTAGGGCCGAAGTGGCTGCAACTGATGCATGAGATGATCCCGAATGCCCCATCACTAGCCCTGCTTATCAACCCGACCAGTGCAAATCTTGCCGAGGCCCAATCGAGAGACTTACAGGCGGCGGCGCGCAGCCGCGGGCTGCAGCTTCATGTGCTGAAAGCCAGCACCGATCAGGATTTCGACACCGCCTTCGCAAGCGTGGCCCGACTGGGCGCGAGTGGACTCGTAATCAGCTCCGATTCATTCTTCTTCAGCCGGAGCGCTCAGCTCGCCACACTGGCTGCCCGCCACGCGGTTCCCACGATCTTCGGATTTCGTGAGTTTGTCGCGGCTGGGGGGCTGATGAGCTATGGCGGCAGTCTTACCGAATCATTTCGTTGGGTCGGTGTTTATACCGGCCGGGTTTTAAAGGGCGAAAAGCCGGCTAATTTGCCTGTCCAGCAGTCCACAAAAATTGAGCTGTTCATCAATCTCAAGACCGCCCAGGCGCTCGGTCTCGAAGTGCCGCCGACACTGCTTACACGCGCCGATGATGTTATCGAATGATGGGATTTTTGCTGCAGTGAATGGGTCCGGTGGCACCAAGTGTGAGTGGCTTCGTGCCGCTTACGACTGTTCTCGAATGAGCGCCGGACCCGGTGAGGACGCACCATTTTGGGCTGTCCTATGAGGCAGTACAGACAAGATTTGCCCGGGTCGAGTTCTTACTAGTACCCACTTTTCTTCGCAGGTGAGTTATGATTTAAGATCGGGATGATTCCCGAAGCAAGAGAAGTTCGGCTCAAGCCGAAGATACGCAAGGTGCTTGAGGCGCTTTGCAGGGCACCGACGACGCCGCAGCGTGACGTGAGGCGGGCGCGGATAGTGTTGCTGGCGGCTGAGGGCCGCAGCACGCGTTCGATTGCCGCGGAAGTGGGTGTTCAGCCGCGCATCGTCAGCAATTGGCGACGGCGCTTTGCCGATCACGGGCTTGGCGGCCTCACAGACCGCCCACGGGCGGGCAAGACGCCGCTCTACGGCAAAGGGACGAACAAGCGCATTCTGGCGCTTTTGGAGAAGCCGCCGCCTCAGGGCTATGCGCGATGGACGGGTCCGTTGCTCGCCGAGGCGTTGGGCGACGTTGACGTTCAGTATGTCTGGCGCTTCCTTCGCGAGCACAATATCGACCTTGCGGCCCGCAAGTCCTGGTGCGAGAGCAACGATCCCAAGTTCGCGGCGAAAGCCGCCGATGTCGTCGGTCTCTACGTCAATCCACCCGCCAAGGCGATTGTTCTCTGTGTCGATGAGAAGCCTTCGATCCAGGCATTGGAGCGGGCGCAAGGGTATTTGAAGCTGCCGAGCGGACGCGCCTTGACCGGGCAGAGCCATGACTACAAACGCCACGGCACCACGACGTTGTTCGCAGCGCTCGAAGTCGCTACCGGAAGGATCATTTCCGCGCATTCCAAGCGGCGCCGCCGGGTTGAGTTCCTCGGCTTCATGAACAGTGTCGTTGCCGCCTTCCCGGATCGCAAGCTCCACGTCATTCTCGACAATCTAAACACCCATAAGAAGAATGAGCGCTGGCTCAAGAAGCACCCAAACGTCCATTTCCATTTCACCCCAACGCGCTCGTCTTGGCTCAATCAAATCGAGACTTGGTTTTCCATCCTCCAGGGCCAGTCATTAGACGGGGCTTCCTTCACGACCGTCGAGCAGTTGCAGGAGCACATCGATGCTTTCATCACAGCATACAACGAGACAGCGGAGCCATTCGCCTGGACCAAAAAGAAGGTCTACCAGCGGCGGTTCAAAAATCGCCGTATCACCCAACTCTGATTCCGGGTACTAGATCGGCGAAGGCGTCAAATCGATGGGGTCAGCCATGTGGAATTGGCCGCCATGTTCTTTCCCCGGTTTCTTCGCAGATCCAAAGCTGATGAAGCACCTTTTTGACGAAAGCATTCCGGCGCCGCCATTCCAGCCTGTTCGTCAACGTCCACTTCACCTTGCGACCGCCAGGAAGAGGAACGGAATCCTTTTCCTCTTCACCGGCCGCGATGGCTGCGCCGACTGCTGTAAGAACTGGAATATTTGGCATAACGATATCCTCCCGCCGACGATGCCTGCGGCTGCCTATCCCCGATGTCAGTATGCTACCCCAAGGGAGCTCGAATAGATAGATGATGTTGATAATACGGCCGAACAGACGCTGGTATTCAGTCCGTATGCGCATCTTGTTGCGCTGCATGAGTTCAACTCGTGGCACTTAGGGTAAGTACCGGCGTGTTTGTGATTACGTGAGCACTTGAATGGTCTGCGGACCTGCCTATCGGCATGAAAGCAAGTCCCGCATTTTTTTCTGCAGCTTACGTCAGCACCGGAATGTAGAGCGGTTATCCATCGCGGTAATTGCAGCGGCTATTGCTCGTGGGCGGAACGGCGCCCCTGCGTTACGCCCGAGACAGGCTTTTGTCAGGACGGGGGTTGGATTAGGCTGAAGGGACAGAGTTTTTCGCAATGGGGGCAAGCGCCATGCGCAAGGTGCAGCACGACCGTCGTCAATTCATTCAGAGGAGCCTCGGCCTTCTCGGCGCTGTCGGGACCGCCGCGCTTCCGGCTCTGCCGGCACTGGCGCAGACGGCGCCGAAGCCGATCCGCCGCTCCGAGCGCTACGACGATACCTTCATCACCGAGCGCAAGCCGTTCAAGTGGCCCGGCAACAACACGCTCGCGGTCTGGTTCGCGCCAAATGTGGAGGTCTGGCACTACGACACCGCCTTCGGCGTCGGCATCAGCCCCAACCCGACCAACTACGTGCCCGACGTCTTCAACTACGCCTGGCGCGAATACGGCATTCGGATCGGGCTGTGGCGTTTCGCCGACGTCTTCGACGAGGCCGGCGTGAAGGCAACCGTCGCACTGAACTCGCAGGTCTGCGAGGTCTTCCCGAAGGCGGTCGAGGAGATGAAGAAGCGCGGCTGGGAGTTCATGGGGCACGGCGCCACCAACTCCATCACCCTTGCCGGCCTCAACCCCGATCAGGAGCGCGACACGATCCGCGGCATCCTCAAGACCATCGAGCAGGCCACCGGAAAACGTCCCCGCGGCTGGCTTGGCGCCGGCCTGGTCGAGACCTACAACACGCTCGACATTCTCGCCGAGGAGGGCGTGATCTTCTGCGGCGACTGGAACAACGACGACCAGCCCTATCCGATGAAGGTAAAATCGGGGAAGATGTTCGCGATTCCCTACTGCAACGAGATCAACGACATCCCGCTGTATATCCGCAAGGGCTATACCGGCGAGCAATATCTGCGCTCGGTGATCGATCAGTTCGATACGCTCTACGCCGACAGCCGCAGGCAGCCGCGGGTGATGGGCGTACCGCTGCATCCGATGATCTCCGGCCAACCGCTGCGCATCAAATATCTGCAGCGCGCCATCGCCTACATGAAAGAGCACCAGGGCGTGTGGTTCGCGACCGGCAGCGAGATCATCGACGCCTATCAGAGCGTGGCGTGAATCGAGAGGGTGGCATGCTTCTTATTCAGCCACCATGCGGGAATTCTGGATTTCATTAGCCGCTGCCCAGCCATCTTTGAGCGAGCACGAGCTCGCCAAGCAGGCGGCAGCAATTGGGCGCCTTCATGTCAGTCTGAGTGGGGCGACTCGATTCTGATCTGATTTCGGCATGCAACTCCGGCGCGGCTTGGTTACTTCCGGTTTTTCCATCTTAATTCGCGTCGCATGCGCGACGGTATCGCGACAAGGTGGAATGAGAGTATCATCTATTGCTTGGCGTGGCCGCGGGACGCGTGGGCGCGGCCCGCAAGCGCCCGACATGGTCACGGGGTGAGGTTACGTGCGACGGCGCGATTTCATCACGCTTCTCGGCGTCACGACAGCGACGTGGCCGCTCGCCGCTCGCGCGCAGCGGCCGGCGGCGCCGGTCATCGGTTTCCTCAGCAGCAGGTCACC
Organism: uncultured Alphaproteobacteria bacterium; assembly: GCA_963841105.1. Lineage (GTDB taxonomy): Bacteria > Pseudomonadota > Alphaproteobacteria > Rhizobiales > Xanthobacteraceae > VAZQ01. The sequence goes on along the minus strand of CAWJCB010000011.1, from coordinate 200,860 downwards.
CGGCGAGTTGGCGCATCATGTCGGCGCGTTCCGGCAGGGCTTGAACGAGGCCGGTTACGTCGAAGGTCAGAACGTTGCGATCGAGTTCCGATGGGCCGACGGACAATATGATCGACTGCCGCTGCTCGCATCCGAGCTGGTTGCGCGTCATGTAACTGCGATAGCAGCCGTTGGCGGCAACGTCTCAGCGGCAGCGGCAAAAGCTGCCACCAACACGATACCGATTGTGTTCATCGTGGGTGACGATCCGGTCAAATTGGGTCTCGTCGCCAGCCTCAATCGGCCTGGCGGCAATGCCACAGGCATGAGCGTGTTCACCACTGAGCTTGGCTCGAAGCGACTGGAGCTGCTACGCGAGCTTATCCCACAAGCCTCCATCATCGGGTTTCTCACAAACCCGAATTATCAGCGCTCTGCGACCGAAATGGCGGCCGTGCAGTCGGCGGCGAACGTTATCGGACGCAAGGTTCTTGTGCTGAACGCCAGCACCGAACGTGACATCGATGCCAATTTTGCAACGCTTGCCCAGCAACATGTCGATGCGCTCCTGGTTGACGCTGACGCGTTATTCGTGAGCCATCGTGATCAATTGGTCGCGCTGGCAGCCCGTTATTCAATGCCCGCGATCTACGATTTGCGTGACTTCGTCGCAGCGGGCGGCCTGATGAGCTATGGAACCAGTCTTGCCGACGCATATCGCCAGGTCGGCATATACAGCAGCCGGATACTGAGTGGCGCGAGCCCCGCCGACCTGCCAGTCCAGCAAGCAGTGAAAGTGGAGCTTGTGATCAACCTCAAGACCGCGAAGGCGCTCGGCGTCACGTTCCCAATCACTCTGCTCGGCCGTGCCGATGAGGTCATCGAATAGTGCTGGTTGCTGCCGCAATTGTCACGTATGAGCCGCGTCAATTTCGTTCTTCAGAGTCCGCCGCTCGGGTTGCAGCGGCTGTGCGAAGACACAGAGCGGAGTCGATGATGCGCAGGGTTGCACTGGTGAGCATCTTCCTGGCCGGACTGACCGTACCGGCTTTCGCTCAGAAGGCCGAGATCGAGGCGGTAAATGCCAAGTGGATGGAATTCTTCAACAAGGGCGATTTCGCCGGCGTCGCGTCGCTCTACACCGATGACGCGACGGCATTTCCGCCGGGTTCCGGCATGGTGAAAGGCAGAGATGCGATCGGCGCAATGTGGAAAAGCATGGCGGAGCAAGTCAGCGATCCGAAGGTCACAACCCTCGACGTCAAGCCGCTCGGGCCGTCGGCGGCGCGCGAGATCGGGACCTTCAGTCTGAAGACCAAGGCGCCGACGCCGCAGGAGGTCACCGGCAAGTATGTCGTTCTATGGGAGAAGGTCGGAAGCGACTGGAAGCTCTCGGCGGATATCTGGAACGAGGGCAAGTAGCTGCGCCTTCGTCCTGGTCCCTCGGTGGAGTGGTAATGATCCGGTAACACGGTGAAGACGGCATACACCGGTCGAACACGGGGCGTAAGGGCGGTCGAATGCGTTATTCTTTGCTGGTCTCTTTGCTGCTCTTGGCCTCGCTTCTTTTGTCAGGATGCGAGTTTGTTCAGCAAAGCAGTAGCATTCCTCGGGAAGTCGCCAAGCCGATTACCCTGACGGCCAAGCAGATTGCGAGCATCAAAGCCGGCGTCGCCAAAAGTCTTAAAGACGATTTGGCGGCGGTGCAGGTCGGCAGGATGCTTGCGGGACGAACTTCGACAAGCGTCATCGTCTGCGGATACGTGAAGGGCAAAGACAGCTCCGGCGAATACGTGGCGGAGAGGCCATTTCATGGCCTGTTCATGGGAATGGATAACGCTTCCGGTTTTATCGTTACTGGAACGGGTGGAGCAGACAACGACAACGCGGCAACATATGAGGTTTGCCGACGTTCCGGCCTGGACCTGGCCCCTTCCTAAAGCGGTTTCTGGCAGTTGCCGCGCCAGCTCCAGCCGGAGCGCAGCAGGCGGCGGTCGAGATCGACAAGGACGACATCGGCGGGGTGGTCTCCGGTCCGAACGGGCCGGAAGCCGGCGCCTGGGTAATCGCGGAGACGAGCGAGTTGCCAACCAAGTATGCCAAGATCGTTGTTACCGACGATCAAGGCCGCTGCGTCATCCCGGACCTGCCGACTGCGAACTACCATACGCGCGTGTCACGGCACGCGGACATAGACGGGAAGTGAGAATCCTTGGAGACATTTGTTTCCGCCGTCCCAGGTAACGTCACATCCCTCGACGACCAAGCGGTAAAGTCCTGGAACGAGCGGCCCGTTGACATTCCCCCACGCCCACGAACCTGCATTATTGGGGATCGATTGTTGGCCAATATCGTCCTGCCCGACATTTGCACCGTCCCTGTCATAGCGCACGACGAACTTGTTATAGGTGAAAGGTTCGGTCGTAGACCAATTCAGTCCAAGACCACCTGCTCCGCTGTAACCGATTTGAACAGAATTTGGGCCAGTGCCGGGCGAATAAGCCATCGCGCCGTACACAAAGGTCTGGTACCGACCGCCGCCACCATCAGGGTGATTGCCTTCCGGGCTGTTCGGGCAGCCTAGTTTTTGACCGTAAAATCCTTCCATATATCTTTTTAGGAACAGCCCGCCAATTTGAAACGGACCGCAGTTCACGGGCAGCGGCACTAGATTTCGATACCACACCTGCATCTGGCCGCCCCAACAATCCCATAGTTGAATGGCGGTGCCGTCCGGCAGTGGACTGTTGCCGTGAGGGTCCGGGTCCCTTGCATCCAGGCAGCGACGGCCTTTGGAATTTATAATCGTAGATTGGCGGTTAGGATCCCCCGCCCACTGCTGCATTGGACCGCCCCAACAATCCCATAGTTGAATGGCGGTGCCGTCCGGCAGTGGATTGCTGCCGTGAGGGTCCGGGTCCCTCGCATCGAGGCAGCGGCCACCCTTGACGTTGCGGATGGAACCGTCGGCGGGGAAGGTCCACTGCTGCATTGGGCCGCCCCAACAATCCCATAGTTGAATGGCGGTGCCGTTCGGCAGTGGATTGTTGACGGAAGGATCCGGGTCCCTCGCATCGAGGCAGCGGCCAGACTTCAGATTTTTGATCAAGTACGCGGCGTCAGCACGCGCCGAGGAGGTGGTCAAGCAGCTGCTGAACATGACAGCGGCAATTATTGCGGCACTGAAAGGCATCGTGAGAGAGTTTGACATCGTCACCTCCTCGTTGAGCGTTGCCTCCGCCCCCGATGGCTGCGCGCGGTGCCGCCGTTCCCGCCACTGGGGAACGGAGTCGCGAACGCCACGATGCATGAATGCGCCGCGCCTGCACGGCGACACCCTTCTGTGAACAAGATCGGAGGCGGTCGAGATTTATTCCCGGGAACAATCATTTTTCGCCGTATTGCATTTTTTCGACCCTGCGAGCTCGGCTACCAGGCCGCGGACTGGTATTCGGGTGTTCAAGTGGTGACATCGCACCCGTCGTCTTGATCATCCGGAAGGTTATGACGTCCGAACGTCTCAGCAACGCGTCCGTCACCGATTTCGTGATAGTCTAGCCAAACGCTCGCGGCCGTGGGCTGACAGAAAGTTAAGGTCAGGTCCGACTGGCACGATCCGAGTCGGATTGATCGAGCCGTGGCTCTGATAGTAATGCTGTTTGATATGCGTGAAATTCGTCGTCTCTGCGACGCCCCGATATTGATAAAGCTCGCGGGTGAAGCCCCAAAGATTTGGATAGTCCACGATCCGTCGTAGATTGCATTTGAAGTGTCCTACATAGACAGCGTCAAATCGCGCCAGAGACGTGAACAGTCGCCAATCTGCTTCGGTTAGACGGTCACCACAAAGATATCGATGGCTTATGAGCCGCTCCTCCAACGCATCCAAGGTCGAGAATAGCGGCCGCACCGCTTCCTCATATGCTTGCTGTGTTGTGGCAAATCCGGCCTTGTAGACGCCGTTGTTGACGGTAGCGTAGATGCGCGTATTGAAGGCATCGATCACGTCTCGCAGATCAACGGGATAGAAATCACCCGGCAACGCACCGATATCGTCAAAAGCCGAGTTCAGCATGCGAATGATTTCCGAGGACTCGTTCGATACGATCTCGTTTCGCTGCTTGTCCCAAAGCACTGGTACCGTGACGCGGCCGGTGTAGGTCGGATTCGACCGGATGTAGACCTCATAAAGCCGTTGTGCGCCAGCGATCGGGTCGGGAATGACGCCTGGGCCATCTTCGAAAGTCCAGCCATGCTTGCCCATGAACCAGTGCACGACTGAGACGGAGATCGCCGGCTCAAGTCCCTTCAGGGCGCGAAAGATCAGCGTTCTATGAGCCCACGGGCACGCGAGTGAAACATAGAGATGGTAGCGTCCAGGTTCCGCTTTGAAGCCACCGCCACCTGTCGCTCCAGGCGACCCGTCGGGAGTGATCCAGTTTCGAAATGCGCTTTCCGGGCGCACGAAACGGCCTTCGCTTGCGGATGTGTCATACCCACGATCCGTCCAATGGCCGTTGACAAGAAGGCCCATGGCATCATCCTCTAGCTAGTGTGGCGGTTCAGAAGTCCGCATCATTCTTGCCGCAAGTCCGAAATGCGGACTTCTGGACCAAAACCACACTAGATCAATAAGTTGCTAGTGTCCTTCGATTCCGAAGTTCGCAAAAGAGGGTGCCGCAGAATGATGCGAACTTCGGAATCGGGACACTAGCGCGGCTTGAAGTCGCCAAGCCGATTACCCTGACGGCCAAGCAGATTGCGAGCATCAAAGCCGGCGTCGCCAAAAGTCTTAAAGACGATTTGGCGGCGGTGCAGGTCGGCAGGATGCTTGCGGGACGAACTTCGACAAGCGTCATCGTCTGCGGATACGTGAAGGGCAAAGACAGCTCCGGCGAATACGTGGCGGAGAGGCCATTTCATGGCCTGTTCATGGGAATGGATAACGCTTCCGGTTTTATCGTTACTGGAACGGGTGGAGCAGACAACGACAACGCGGCAACATACGAGGTTTGCCGACGTTCCGGCCTGGACCTGGCCCCTTCCTAAAGCGGTTTCCGATGATTTGAGCTAACCTCAGAGCTCGGCGCCTCCAAGGAGAGAGTTTCGTTCCTCGGATCCGGTCTGCTGGATAACCGGCAATCGGGGAAATAGACTGGTCTATGTGATGAGATGATTGCCACTCTGATTTATCGGAGGCGAGATCGTGGGACTTCAGCAGAACACCAACCGCATCCGCACGACGCATATCGGCAGTCTGCCGCGACCGCATGACCTGCTCGACCTCATGAAGGCGAAGCTGACCGGGCAGCCCTACAATGAAAAAGCCTATCAGGCGAAACTGTCGCAGGCGGTCGCCGAGTGCGTGCGCAAGCAGGCCGCCTGCGGCATCGACTTCGTCACCGACGGCGAGTTCTCGAAACCCGGCTTCTTCACCTACATTCAGGAAAGGCTCGAAGGTTTCGAGGCCCGTCCGAACCAGAAGATGATCCTCTTTCAGCAGGAGGTCGCCGCGTTCCCGGAATACTACGCGGAGTATTTCAAGCAGGCGATGATGGGCGGCACGCTCATCCCAATCACGCCGGTCGTCTGCGTCGGGCCGGTGAAATACCGCGGCGAGAAGTTTCTCCAGATCGACATCGACAACGTCAAGGCAGCGGCGAAGGCCGCGGGCGTTCCGGAGAGTCAGGTATTTCTTCCCGCCACCGCCCCATCGGGCGTTGGCGTCAACGAATATTACAAGTCCGACGAAGAGTATTTTCACGCGCTCGCCGCGGAGCTCAACAAGGAATATCGCATGATCGCGGGCGCCGGCCTTTTGGTGCAGGTTGACGATCCATTCCTGCCTGACATTTTCTTCGAACCTGGCCTCGACGACGCGCAGAAGAAACGCCGCGCCCAGATCTACGTCGAGGCCACCAACCAGGCGTTGCACGGAATTCCGGCGGACATGGTGCGCTTTCACACCTGCTACGGCATCAACGAAGGCCCGCGGCTCTACGAGGCAAGCCTGTCCGACATCATCAATTATGTCCTCAAGGTCAACGCCGGCTCCTACAGCTTCGAGGCCGCCAACCCGCGGCACGAGCACGAATATCATCTGTTCGAGCGCGTGAAGGTGCCGGAGGGCAAGGTGCTTTGTCCCGGCGTGATCACCCACGCCAGCAATATCGTGGAGCATCCCGAGCTCATCGCCGAGCGCATCGTGCGCTTTGCCCGATTGGTTGGCCGGGAGAACGTCCTCGCGGGCGCAGATTGCGGCTTTTCCTCGCAGGCGCTTTACCGCACCGAGGTGCACAACACCGTGGTGTGGGAAAAATTCAAGGCCATGCGGCAAGGGGCGGACATCGCAACCAGGATGCTTTGGAGCTGATGCTTGCGTGTTGGACCAGGACAGGGTTCAGTGAGATTGAAACCCTTGGGATCGTCATGGCCGCGCTTGTCGCGGCCATCCACGTCTTTCCTTCCAACAAACAAGTCGTGGATGGCCGGAACAAGTCCGGCCATGACGCGACAACGTGCGTCAATGGCGGCTCAAGGAGAAACGTCATGAAACGGATGCTTGCGGGCGTTGCCGCGCTGCTCGGGGCGGCGAGCAATCCAATCCTGGCGCAGGACGCCGTAAAAATCGGTTTTGTCGCGACCTTCAGCGGACCCGCCGCGGCGATCGGCAACGACATGCGCGATGCATTCGAGCTCGCACGCGATGGCATGGGACGAAAAATGGGCGGGCTCTCCGTTCAACGTGCTGTATGAGGACGACCAGCAGAAACCGGAAGTCGGAAAGCAGAAGACGGACAAGCTGATCGAAGCCGACCGGGTGCACTTCCTCACGGGGTATATCTGGTCGAACGTTCTGCTGGCGTCGCTCAAGCCCGCCGTTGATTCGCAGACGTTCATCATCAGCGCCAATGCCGGCCCTTCGCAGATCGCGGGTGAGCTGTGCTCGCCGTGGTTCTTTTCCGTCTCCTGGCAGGGCGACCAGGTGCCGCAGGCGATCGGCGATTACCTCAACCAGAAGAATGTCAGATCGGTGTTTCTGATCGCGCCAAACTATGCCGCGGGCAAGGACGTCATTTCCGGCATGAAGGCCAATTACAAGGGAAGCATCATCGGCGAGGAATATACGCGTTGGCCAGATCAGCTCGACTTCTCGGCCGAACTGACCAAGGCGAAGGCCGCCAAGCCCGATGCGGTTTTCGCATTCTACCCCGGCAGCGCCGGAGTGCAGTTCCTCACGCAATACACGCAAGCCGGCCTGAAGAAGCAGATCCCGCTCTACACCGCCTTCATCGTCGATGCCCTCTCGCTGCCCCGGCTGAAAGAGCTGGCGCTCGACGTCCCAGGCGCGCAGCACTGGGTGATTGATCTTCCCAACGAGGCGAACCAGAGATTCGTTGCGGCGTTCCGGGGCAGGTACAAGCGTGACCCCTCATTCTATGCGGCGCAGGCCTACGATGCCGCGAACTTCATCGCCGGTGCGGTCGCATCAGTCAAAGGCGACTTGAGCAGGAAAGAGGAGATGCGCGCGGAGATGCGGCGAGCCAACTATGCATCGGTGCGCGGACCCTACAAGTACGGCAACAACCATTTCCCCATCCAGAATTTCTATTTGCAGGAGCCAGTTGCCGCGGCGGATGGAAGCTACACGCTCATGACCGTTGCGACCGCGCTTACCGGCCACCAGGACCGCTATCACGATCGCTGCCCAATGCGGTGAACCGGCCGAAGGAGGGACGAATGGCGGCAATGGCTCATGTGCGCACAACTCTCGCGGCGCTGCTCCTCGTGGGCTCATGCGCGGCGGCGCTCGCGCAGGACAGGTTGCGCATCGCCGCGGGGCTCGCCGGCACCTGGGAGAATTCGTTCTCCGAGCTCGGCCAGAACGCCGGATTTTTCCAGAAGCACGGGCTCACGCTGGAAATTTTCTACACGCAGGGCGCCGGGGAAACGCAGCAGGCGGTCATTTCGGGAAGCGCCGATATCGGCACCGGGGTGGGTGCGTTCAACACCTTCGGCGCCTTCGCGAAAGGGGCGCCCATCCGGGTGATCGGGGCGACGCATACCGGCGCCAACGACCTCACCTGGTACGTCCGCGCGGACTCGACGATCAAGAGCACGAAGGACTTTGCCGGCAAGACGGTCGCATATTCCACGACCGGATCCTCCACCTATGCCACCGTGCTGGCGTTTCAGCGCGTCTTCGGCGTGACATTCACCCCGGTTGCAACGGGGAGCCCGGCTGCCACGCTGACGCAGGTCATGAGCGGTCAGATCGACGTCGGCTGGACATCGCCGCCGTTTGCGCTCGACCTCGCGCGGGACGGAAAGATCAGGTTGATCGCGCGCGCCAGCGACGTTCCGGAAATGAGAAACCAGACCGTGCGCTTCATGACCGCCAATGCTGCCGCGCTGGAGGCGCGCAGGTCGATTTTTGTTCGTTACCTTGCGGCCTACCGCGAGGTGATCGATTGGATGTATGCGGATGACGCCGCCGTTGGCGCCTTCACGCAGTGGGCTCACGTCGACCCGGCGATCGCCAAGACCATTCGCGAGGACTTCTACCCGAAAAAGAACATCCTGCCCGACCGCATCGAGGGCATGGATGCGGTGATGGCCGATGCCGTCGCGTTCAAGTTCATCGCCGCGCCGCTCTCAAAGGATCAGCTTGCAGCATTGATCCTCGTTCCTTTGAAATAGTCAGCGCGTTTCATTCCTGTGGATGCACGACAAGCTTGCCCATGACCTTGCGGTCGGCAAGCGCGCGCAAAGCGTCGGCCGTCTCGGCGAGGGGATAGACCTTCTGGATGTGGCAGGAGAGCTTGCCCTCGGCGCACCAATGGGCTAGCGCATCGAGCGCCTGCTTGTATGCCCTGTTTTCGTGGCGCACCCAGGCGCCCCAGAAAATGCCGAGCACGGCGCAGCCCTTGAGCAGCACGAGGTTGAGCGCGATCTTTGGGATGTCTCCCGCGGCGAAGCCCACAACCAGGTGACGCCCACCCCAGGCGAGCGAGCGCAATGCCGGTTCGCTGTAGGCGCCTCCCACCGGATCGAAGACGACATCGATGCCGCGCTCCCCGCCAAGGCGCTTGAGGGCGGCGCGCAAGTCCTCATCATTGTAATTAACGGCCTCGTGCGCCCCGTGCGCGCGGGCGAAATTGAGCTTCTCGTCGGATGAGGCGCAGGCGATGACGCGGGCGCCCATGACGCGGCCCAACTCCACCGCGGCGAGGCCAACCCCGCCCGACGCGCCAAGCACCACCAGCGTCTCCCTTTCGCGCAAGCCTGCGCGGTGCTCGAGCGCGTAATAGGCGGTGCCGTAAATGATGGTAAGCGCGGCGGCCCGGTCCCAGTCGAGGCCGGCTGGAATCTTCACGATGTTTTCCGCAGCGACCGCGGTGCGTTCCCGCGCTGCATTGAAATTCGTATAACCCATGATGCGGTCGCCGGGCGTGAAGCCTGTGGTCCCGAGCCCGACTGTCTCGACGATGCCTGCGATCTCGCCTCCGGGTGAAAATGGAAATGGAGGCTTGATCTGGTACTTGCCGGCAATGATCAGCGTGTCGAAGAAATTAAGTCCCGCGGCTTGGACCTTGGCCACCACCTCGCCGGGTCCTGCCGTCGGTTCAGGGATGTCCGCGAGCACAAGGTCGTCGGGTGCTCCAAAACGCCGGCAGAGTATCGCTTTCATGGAGAGGTCTTGCTTGAGTTGTCGTCCTTGGTGCATCGCTCTATAGCAGAGACGCTAGCGGGGCGAATTGGGGTCCCCTGCGGCGTCAGCGTTTTGCGGCTATACTGCCTTCCGGTGCAAGCCCGCCCGTTCAATCGCCTTCACATTGACGAATTCGGCCAGCTATTGGAGTAGGTTAGCCTCTACCGCATCCGTCACGGAGATGGGCCGATGAGCGCCTTTCGTTTTGCCGCGCGTGCCTTGCCGATTGTCCTCGCCGCCACATTGACAGCGGATGCCTTTGCGCAGCCAGCCCCGGCTTCTCCCGCGCCCAAACCGCCCGCTCCGAAGGCTGCCGCGCCTCGACCCGCCCCGCCGCCTGCAACTGCCAATGCTCCTGCCGGCGCCGATGTGCAGCCCACCTTACTTGGCCAATACGCGGATTGGGGGGCATATACGGCCTCTCCCGCCGGCAGGAAAATTTGCTTCGCGCTCGCCAAGCCGAAGCTGTCAAAGACCGAACCTGCCGGGCGCAGTCGCGATCAGTCCTATATGTTTGTCTCCAGCCGTCCCGCCGAGAATGTGAAAAACGAGGTCTCGGTGATCATCGGCTATCCGTTCAAGTCCAGTTCGGACGCAACGGCGGAAGTTGGCAGCACCAGGTTCGCCATGTACACCCAGAACGACGGCGCCTGGATCAAGAATGTGACTGAGGAAGCGCGTATGGTGGATGCCATGCGCAAGGGGACGGATTTGACGGTGAAGGGCACATCGGGGCGCGGTACTCAATCGACCGATCAGTACTCGCTAAAGGGCCTCGCCCAGGCGCTCGACCGGCTCGATCAGGAATGCAGGTAAGCCGCTTTGATTCGCCCCATTGCGAGTGTCAGGCTTTTCCCGACGCAGTCACGAATCTGAAAGAGCACAGCGCGTATCAGTTGTACGTCGGGTTATTGTCTGAGGCCTGACAGCAACTGTCCAAGCCCCGGCGTAGATGCCGGGGCTTCTTGTACCCTTACATTGCCCGACTTATAAGTTGCGTGGTCCTGCGATTCGCCGCGTCAGTCAAGTTATCTGCATTGGTGTTGCAACGGTTTGCCGGTGCGGGCGGTTCTGTCGTCGTGGATGACCCGCATTGACTTCCAGCTGAGCTGCCGCGAGATCATGCGCTTCCCGCAGACGAAGTCATCCTGCCGAACCATTCGGTTCTGGTTGAACTACCTGGTATTGGCATGCATCTTACCCGCTGCTGCCGTCGCGACTTTTCTGATGATGCGTTCCTATGCGCAGGAGCGGGTGAGCCTGGATCGTGATTCAATTGCGATGGCGCGCGCTCTTATTCAGGCCGTCGATGCCGAGCTTTTCGGCGTTGAATCAGCATTGAAGATTCTGGCGCTTTCAGCCGATCTGGACTCCGGGGATCTGGCGAAATTCTATGATCAGGCGCAGAACGCCGTGGCGGCGGCTGGCGTCAGCAACATAGTTTTGTCGGATGCGACCGGACAGCAGCTGATAAACACGTTGCGGCCGTTCGGCGCGCCGCTGCCGCTGCACGGCAACCCGGTACAGTTGCGGCGCGTGATCGATGCCGGCAAATCAGCCATTTCCGATCTTCATATTGGCGCCGTCGGACGCGCCGCCACCATTGTCGCGGAGGTGCCGGTTTTCTCAGGCGGAAAAGCGGCTTACGCACTTGGGGCCGGCCTGCTTCCTGAACGGCTGGCTGAGTTTCTCAAACGGCAGAAGATTCCGCCCGACTGGGTGGCCGCAATTCTGGACAGCAGCGGCACAATCGTCGCGCGCAGCCTTAACTCGACACAATATGTGGGTCAGAAGGGTTCGGCCGCTTTGTTAAGCCGGCTCGCCGAGTTGTCTGAAGGGATAAGTGACGGACTTACCCTGGAAGGAACGCGCGTCGCCGGCAGCTTCAATCGCTCGGCGACCTCGGGCTGGGCAGTTGCAATCGGCATTCCGCAAGCGCAGTTGACGGCGCAATTGCGCCATTCACTCTCGATCAACGCCGCCGCGGCGGTGATCGTCCTGGTCATCGGGGTGCTGCTGGCGCGCGTCATCAGTCTGCGCATCAGCCGCTCCATCCAATCGCTGACCGCTCCGGCCCTGGCCTTGGGTTCCGCGGCGCCGCTCCTGCTGCCGCCTCTCGAGATTGAGGAAGCGCGTGAACTAGGCCAGGCCCTGGCAAAGGCGCGCGGACTTATCGAGCAGCGCGCCGCCGAACGCGATCAGGCGCAGGCGCGCGAGCATGCCGCGACCATGGAGCGTGACGATCTGCGCCGGCGGATCATGCAGGCGCAAGAGCAGGAGCGATTGCGATTAGCGCATGACCTGCACGATCAGACGGGGCAAAGCCTTACCGCCGCGATACTGGAGCTCAAAGGAGTGGAAGCGCTGATTGACGAGCGCGCCGGTCATCGCCTGCGTCTCCTGCGCAAGCAGATGGAGGAAATGGGAAAGACGCTGCACCGGGTGGCCTGGGAATTGCGGCCGGCCTCCATCGATGAGCTGGGCCTGGCAAGCGCGCTGGCGAATTACATTTCAGAATGGAGCACGCAGTACGGTATAGCGGCGGATTTTCACTGCACCGATTCTCGTCTCGACGATCTGCCGGACGAGTTGCGAACCACAATCTATCGCGTCGTTCAGGAAGCTCTGACCAATATCGCCAAACATGCGAAAGCGCCGGGCACCGCCAGCATCGTGGTCGAGCGCATGGGCACATCACTGCGGCTGACGATTGAAGATGATGGTTGCGGCTTTGAGAATTCGTCGAGCGAGCGCAGCGGCGGTCTTGGGCTGCTTGGAATGCGTGAAAGACTTTCGCTGATTGGCGGCGAGCTCGAAATCGAGACATCGAGCGGAGCCGGAACCACAATATTTGCTCGCATTCCTCTCGATATGGAAAGACTGATCGCATGAACGCAACGACGCGGATCGTTCTCGCTGACGATCATCCCATTGTTTTGAACGGGCTGCGCAATCTTGTTCTGGCAGAGCCCGACTTTGCCCTGGTCGGCGAGGCATCCTCCGGGACTGAGGCTTTCAAGGTCATCCGGGAAAAGAGGCCGGATGTTGCTGTTCTCGATATCTCCATGCCTGAGCTCAACGGCATCTCCTTATCCCGCCGGATGGCTGCCGAGCTGCCTTGCGTCAAGGTCCTGATCCTGACGGCGCACGAGGACCGCGCCTATCTGCGCCAGGCCATAGACGCGGGAGTTAGAGGCTATCTTTTGAAAAGATCCGCAGCTGATAATCTTGTCGGATCCCATCCGGGCCGTCGTCACCGGCGGCCTTTATGTTGATCCGGCCATTGCATATCGGTTGTTCGATTCCACTGCCAGGCAAAGTCCTGGAGCGAAAGCATCCGTCCGGCTGCCGGAGCTGACGGATCGCGAGAGCGACGTGTTGAAGCTGGTTGCGTTAGGATACACCAACAAGGAAATAGCGCGCCGGCTCGACATCGGGGTGAAGTCGGTTGAGACCTACAAATCCCGCGGCGCCGAAAAGCTTGGCCTGAGAACCCGTGCCGAAATCGTGCGTTACGCCTCGGTCGAGGGATGGCTGTCGGATATCTGATCGGTCGGGATTGCACCACGGGGCGCAAACACAATTGCAAGGCTGGCGTCGAGGCCGCACCCGACTTTCAGAGACGCAGCTTGCGGGTCGCCGGTGGCAGACATGGCAACGATATCGTTAGCATGTCAGGAAAAGACTGACGGCGGATGCCGCTCGATATGCGCCCCAAGAACCTGCATCAATCCGGACGATTAATCGGATTTTAGATTGCTTTCGTATACCACGATGGGCGAGCTGGATGCCTCCGTGACGCCGTGGGCAGCTTGGCTCCATTCACGTGTTCTGCCAATCCTTTTGCACCTTGTTGGGGGGTACCGATGTCGGAATGTACGCAGCCTGTCCTGCCTTGGCTGAAGCGGAAGTCTCTGGTTGCTGCACTATTCTTCCTGCCGCTCGCCAATCCAGCCAGCGCCGCAACCACGACTTCGACGTTCACCGTGCAGATGACGGTGACTTCGTCGTGCGTGATCAACAGCGCCTCGACGCTCAATTTCGGCAATCAGGGCGTGCTTGTCGCCAATGTCGATAATTCGTCAGCGCTGCAGGTGCAGTGCACGAACACCACGCCGTACAATATCGGGATGGATGCCGGTACCGGTACCGGCGCCACCGTCGCCGTGCGGAAGATGACGAGTGGATCGAACACCATCAACTATTCGCTCTATAGTGACAGCGGCCGCGCCACCGTCTGGGGAAACACAGTAGGCACCAACACCGTTTCGGGAACCGGCAACGGCGCCTCGCAGAGCTATACCGTGTATGGCCGCGTACCGCCGCAAACGACCCCGGCTGCCGCGACCTATACCGACACGATCACGGTCACCGTCACCTATTGAGCCCTTCGCCGCGAGATGCCCAGCTCACCGAGCCATCCCTCGGGATGGCTCGGCAAATGGGATTGCCGCGCGGTTGCCTGAGCGGTCCATGCCTGCCTGAGCAGGCCGGCAATCCCTCTGCTTGAAGGTCGAGAGCTCTGGACCCGGTTGTGCTCAGACCTTTGCAGCCGATCATCAACCGAGAAAGTCGCGCCCTCGCAGGGGCTGCGCTGATCCTCCTGGCGTTCATCAATCCCGCGAACGCCGCCACCGCAACCTCCACCTTGGCGGTTCAGTTGACCCTGAGCTCCTCGTGCGTGATCAATAGTGCGTCAACGCTCAATTTCGGCACTCACGGGGTGCTGATAGCCAACGTCGACAGCACCTCGACTTTGCGTGTGCAATGCACGAACGGCACCCCCTACAATGTCGGGCTCAATGCCGGAACTGGCAGCGGGGCAACAATTGCTGTGCGCAAGATGTCCAACGGCGCGCGCACCATCAACTACTCAATCTATCGCAATAACACGCGCACGATTCTCTGGGGCAACACGGTTGGCACGGATACGGTTGCCGCGACCGGAAACGGCGCCGCGCAGAGTTATACCGTCTATGGCCGCGTTCCTGCGCAGACAACTCCAGCGGCCGCGGTTTATACCGACACGATCACTGTCACGGTGACGTACTGATCGTAGCCCGGGTGAGCGCAGCGACACCCGGGGTTCTTGTCTTCGGCTCCCGCATGTCGCTTCCGCTCATGCGGGCTACGATGTCGTAAATCCTAATCGTTAGCTTGTCGGGAAAACACTGACGGCCTTCGCACTTCCGTTCGGCCGTTAAACGTCCTGTTCATCTCGATGCTTAAGTCGATCTTAGATTGCCATATGTATTACAGGTGACATCGGAGTGGGGCGCGCCCAACTGCAAACTAATAAGCAAAGGCGCCGTCCGGAGGCTCCATCACCTGTTCTGCGTGTCAAGCTCGCAGAGCAATTCGGGGGGTGTCATGCTCACTAACGTTAAGCCGGCCGCACGCCGGCCGAAGCTGAAATTGCTGACCACGCTGTTCCTGTTGCCGCTTGCAAATCCGTCCAGCGCATCCACGGTGACCTCGACCTTCACCGTGCAGATGACGGTGGCGTCGGCGTGCGTCATCAACAGCGCCTCGACGCTCGATTTCGGCAATCAGGGGGTGCTCGCCGCCAACGTCAACAATACGTCCACGCTGCAGGTGCAGTGCACGAATACGACCCCCTACAATATCGGGATGGATGCCGGCACCGGCACCGGCGCGACTGTCGCGGTACGCAAGTTGACGAGCGGATCGAACGCTATCAATTATTCGCTCTATAGCGACGGCGGCCGCACGACGGTTTGGGGAAACACGGTCGGGACCAACACGGTAGCGGGTACCGGTAACGGTGCCTCGCAGAGCTACACCGTGTTCGGCCGCGTGCCGGCGCAAACCACGCCGGCCGCCGCGACCTATACCGACACGATCACCGTTACCGTCACCTACTGATCGTCTCGGCAATGGGGTTGCGATCCCGGCCGGATGACTCGCGTCTAAGGCAAGGCGGCAGACGAGTGTTCACAATCGCCTGAGCTCGTCTCTGCCGCCGCGCCGCGGTGCATGCCGTTAGCCTGGATTTCGTCTGTGTCGATCTCGGCCGCGCTCGGCGCGGCGGTGACGGTCTCAGTCGCAGTCACGGCCCGCGCATGCGCAGTCGCGGCACGCCAAATGCCATGGGAAATCGGACCATGGCCGACCGAGTCGAAGCAACCTGCCGGGTTTATCGCGACCTCCGCCAAAGACGAGCGCGGAGCGATGCATGTCGTGGCTTCGTCCGATTGCTGCAACCAGGTGGACCGCAGGCTTTGCGCTTGCGGCTGCGCTTGGCTGTGGTTGCCAGCGCGCAGACGCGACTGCCGGTGAGGTCTGCGAGTTGCAGCTTGAGGTGTTCATCAACCAGGCACCGACCCACCTCATCGGCTCGTTCACCATGGCGGCGGGTCAGAAAATCGCGGCACGCAGAGCCGAGCTTGAGGAGATCGGCTTGAAGCCGAGTGGCTCTGCGTCGCCGGATGACGTGATGGCTTTGGACGAGGTGGTCGGTCTTTCCTACCGCTACGATGAGGCGAGCCAAAAAATATTCATTACGGTGAGCGACGAATTGCGCGCGAGGAAAACGCTTAACGGCTCGGCGATGGCGAAGCAGGATATTGCAGTACGTTCCGACTTCGGCGGCGTTCTCAACTATACGCTCTTCTCGGGCGGCACCGGTCAATGGGCGCCGCGCCTGTTCGGTTTCGATGGCTCCTCGGCGACGTTCGACGCGCGCGCGTTCTCGCCTTTCGGCACCTTGAGCCAGTCGGGCATCCTGCGCACAGGGTTCGCCAACCGTTTCGACGCATTGCGGCTCGACACCACCTTCGCTTATTCCGATCGGGAGACACTCACGACATATCGCCTCGGCGACGCCATCAACGGCGGGCTCGCCTGGACGCGGCCGATCCGCATGGGCGGCTTTCAGCTGCAACGCAACTTCGGGCTGCGCCCCGACCTCGTGACCCTCCCGCTGCCCTCGGTATCAGGCAGCGCCGCCGTGCCTTCAACGGTCGACGTGTTCGTGAATAATGTGAGGACCTCCTCGCAGGACATCGAAAGCGGCCCGTTCCGTATCAGCAATGTGCCCGCCAACAGCGGCAGCGGCACCGCCCGCGTCGTGCTGCGCGATGCCTCCGGTCGAGAGACCGTCACCAATCTTCCATTCTACGTCTCATCCAAGCTGCTCGCGGATGGCCTTTTTGATTTCTCCTTTGAGGCCGGCATGCCGCGGCTCTCCTATGCCACTGCCGCCGATACCTATGCGCGGCAATTCGTGACGTCCGCCAGCGGGCGCCGTGGCCTGTATGATTGGTTGACGCTGGAAGGACATGCCGAGGCTGGGGCTGGCCTATGGAATGCCGGCGCAGGTTTCAGTGTGCGCACCGGCTCCTTCGGCGTCGCCTCGGCAGCTCTTGCGGCGAGCCGGTTCTCCGGAAATTTTGGGCTGCAGAGCTACTTCGCCTACGAGACCAGCGCCTTTGGCGTAACCATTGCGCTGAGCTCACAGCGCACGTTCGGTTCTTACGACGACCTCGCCTCGGTCACGGCACGGCTGCAGGCCGGCTCTTTCGCCGATCCGCAGACGGTGCTTTCCGGGCTTTCCTACGCCAACCCGTTTGGCTCGGTGGGTGCATTGCCCGGATCATTCTGGTTCAGCGCGCGAGCCCCCAAGGCCCTCGACCATATCTCTATTGGGCTGCCTCTGCCCTTCGATCTGTCAACTCTGAGCGCAAGTTTCATCCACCTCAATGACGCGGCTGGCAGGCTATCGAACATCTTGTCAGCTTCGTGGTCGCGCGGCCTGCCTTATCAGGCGACCGCATTCGCCACAGCCTTCGCCGACCTGGGCGATCGCAAGAACTGCGGTTTTCTGGTTGGCCTTTCAATCCCCCTTGGTGAATCCGTGGTTGGATCGGCCGGCCTGTCGCGCGACAGGAACGGCACCGCTCGGACTCTCGACGCCGCGAAGCCGCTGAGCCAGCAACCGGGGAGCTTTGGCTGGCGGCTGCACGACAGCGAGGGCGCCGTGCCGGATCGCTCGGCGTCGGCTGCTTATCGTTCCGATTATGCCCGGGGCGAGTTGGGCGTGCGTCAGGATGGCAACCGCGTCCATGCAACCGCCGAGATCGAGGGCGCGGTCGTCACCATGGGCAACGGCGTGTTTCTCGCAAATCGCATCGATGACGGCTTCGCAGTTGTCGATACCGGCGTGGCCGGGGTGGAAGTGTTTCACGAAAACCGATCAATCGGCTTTACCGATGCCAACGGCCGCGCCCTTATTCCGACCTTGCGCTCCTATCAAAAGAACAAGATCTCGATCGACACCCGCAACTTGCCCGTCGATGCCGACATCAGCACGACCCAGGAGGTGGTAGCTCCCGCAGATCGCTCCGGAGTGCGGGTGGATTTTACGGTCCGCACAAACACCAGCGCCGCGGTTCTGCTGCTCACGACGCCTGATGGGCGGCCGGTCCCGGCTGGTTTGCAAGGCAAGATCGAGGGAGGTGAAGCATTTTTGGTCGGCTATGACGGCCGCGCCTGGGTGAAGGGCCTTGCTTCGCGCAATGCCTTGTCAGTGTCGCTGGCTGAGCGCGAATGTCGCGCGAGCTTTGCTTATTCTGCGCGCCAAAACGAGCAGGTGGTGATTCCGGTCGTGTGCGAATGAGTTTGCGCCCTCCGCAGCGTCATGCCCGCGAAGGCGGGCATCCAGTAAGCCCAGCGGGTTTGGTGGATCTCAGTTCGGCGACGAGGCAGCGGCGGCTCTCTTTCATGGGCGGTCGGTTACTGGATCGCCCGCCTGAAGCGGGCGATGACGATTGAGAATGTGAGGGCGCCGATCCGTGGGGTAAACGAATGGTTACCATGTCCGGCAAGAACTGACATGGCTGGAGGATCACGCGAGCGGCGCTTCAGATCGAATTCGTTTAGTTTGACGCCGGTCGATGCTGATACGGTCCGTTCGTGCTCCGGGGAGAGTGCGCAGGGCTGCCAAGAACACGTGCGTGCATCGGCACCAGGGGGAATACCACTTCCATCAAATGACTTGGGGACGATGATGCGATCATCGATCGTGAAACTTGTTATTGCGGCTGCTGTTACGCTGGCGGCGCAAGCTTCGTCGCACGCCGGCACGCTGCAGGTGGAGCCCGTGCTTATCGACGTGACCGCCCCTGGCGCGGCGTTGACGGTCACCTTGCGCAACGAGGGCGCCGCACCGATCAACGTGCAGATCCGAGTTTTCCGCTGGTCGCAGGTTGACGGCAAGGAAAATCTCGAGCCGACGGACGAGGTGGTGGCGAGTCCGCCAGCCGTCACATTGGCCCCGAAGGGCAACTATGTGGCGCGCGTTGTCCGCGTGAGCAAACGCCCGATCAGCGGCGAGGAGAGCTACCGCGTTCTCATCGATCAGCTTCCCGAGGCCTCCCAGCAGCGTGGCAACGCGGTCAAACTGCTGGTTCGCTACTCCATTCCGGTCTTCTTCGGCGCCTCCGAACGGCGCGACCCGGCGGTGGGATGGACCGTCGCTGTCAGCGGCAACAAGATCAAGGTCACCGCTCGCAACGACGGTGAGCGTCGGGTTCGCATCGCCGCGCTGAACATTCGTGATGCGAAAGGAAAGACCGTCTCCTTCGGCAAGGGACTTGTCGGGTATGTCCTGGGAAAATCAACTGCCGGATGGACGGCCCCTGCCGGCGGCTTTGCCGCGAACGGAGCGATCTCCGTGTCCGCCCAAAGCGACACCGGGCCGGTGGAAGCGACGGCATCCATCGGTTCCGGACGGTAAGGACGATCCGAGGCCGGCCGGTCGAGGGATGCTGCGGAGCTGCGCGAGCGCCTGGCTTCGCAACATCCACCGCTTATGGATGGCGGCGTGCGTTGTCTTTATCGTCTCCTGCGCCCAGGCGCAGGTCTGCACCGTCAGCAACGCCTCAGGCTCCTACGGCAATGTCGATGTTCTTGCTGGAGCCGCGGTTGACACGACCTCAAGCTTCAGTGTGACTTGCACCGGCAACAAGAACAAGACGGTGCGGCTCTGCATCGAAATGGGCGCTGGCAGTCCGACGGACGCAGGCAAGCGCGCGCTGAGCAACGGCACCCGATTTCTCGATCATGAATTCTATTCGGATCCTTCGCGCACGCAGCTTTGGGGGTCGTGGGGCGCGGTGACCGCGGCTTATGGCGCCGGCGGGGTGACAGCCGATCTTCCGATCGGGGCAAATGGCAGCGCAAGCCAAAGCTTCACCCTCTATGCGCGCGTTCTTTCCAATCAGCAGGGCGCCGCATCCCTGACCTATTCCTGGAGTAGTGCATCGCCCGCAATCGCATATGGATATAAGGACAAGCCGTGCCCGACGGGCAACAACACCGCAAGCGCGGCCTCAACGCTGTGGACCGCCACCGTAGCACCCAACTGCACGGTGTCGGCGACCGGCGTCAATTTCGGCTCGTCTGGTTCCATCACATCGAACATCGATGCGGCCGGGACTGTTACCGTGCAATGCACGAACGCGACGCCATACACAGTCGGGCTCAACGGCGGAAACTCCGGGGCAGTCGATCCGACCAATCGCAAGATGTCCAAGGGGTCTGAGACGATAATCTATGGACTTTATCAAAATTCGGCGCGCACCCAGCCATGGGGCAGCACCTCAGGCGCAAACACGGTGGGGGGCACCGGAACCGGGTCCAGCCAAGGCTTGACCGTATATGGGCGGGTGGCATCGCAGACGACCCCCTCGCCAGGCTCCTATACCGATTCCGTGGTCGTCACCGTCACTTATTGACGGGAGACTGTTTGGAGGATGTCGAGTTCTCCCTTCGTGAAACCTCCTGTAAAAGCTACATTTACGTCCCCAACAATAGCGCGGCGAAGCGATGATCCGTGTCGGTATCGGCGGCTGGGTATTCGAGCCTTGGCGTGGCGAGTTCTATCCGGCTGGCCTGCCGCAGGCGCGCGAGCTCGAATATGCAAGCCGAAAAGTTACCAGCATCGAGATCAACGCCACGTTCTATCGCACGCAGGCGCGCGACAGCTTCCGCAAATGGGAGAGCGGCACGCCGGATGACTTCGTTTTCTCGGTGAAGGCGCCGCGCTCGGCTACCCACCGGCGCGTCCTTGCCGAGGCTGGCGCGTCGGTCGAACGCTTCTTCGATAGCGGCGTCCTCGAGCTCGGTCGCAAGCTCGGGCCGATTCTCTGGCAGTTGCATCCCAGCAAGAAATTCCAAGCCGACGACCTTGCAGCTTTTCTCGAGCTCTTGCCGCGCCACGCGGAAGGGCAGGCGATGCGTCACGTGATTGAGGTGAGGGATGCGACTTTTCTTAATCCCGCGTTCATTGACCTAGCGCGCAAACACTCAGTTGCAATTGCGCTTGTTGATTCCGAGAAACACCCGCTGATTGCCGACGTCACCGCGGAATTTGTCTACGCGCGCCTGCAGCGAACCGCCGAAAGCGTGAAGACCGGGTACCCCCGGCCTGCGCTCGATATGTGGGCGCAACGCGCCAAGGTCTGGGCCGATGGCGGCGCACCGGATGACCTTCCCAGAATTTCGGCTCAGCCCGCGGCCCAAATGAATAGGGACGCGTTCATCTACATGATTTCGGGGGCCAAGGAGCGCGCGCCCGCCGCCGCTATGGCGTTGATAGAACAGCTCACTCTCAGCCGTCATCGCCCGCTTTAGGCGGGCGATCCAGTAATCGCTGTTCGTGCGGCCGACTTGCTCGCTGTCTCTCAACCGGGGTATATTCGTAGCCACCGGATTACTGGATGCCCCGCATCCGCGGGGCATGACACCGGACGAGTTGGCATTAGGGCGGACTTCCCCTATCGCTCCGCGGGGCAACGCCCCATTTATGCCGGAATGCCACCCGCCTGTGTTGTTCGATGCGATGAATGACTTACTTAACATGTCCGAGCTTCCATTAGGGCACCCCCCGTCGCTGCCGGCGGACTTTGTGGAGAAGGCGCCACTGGAGCTTTACGTGCCGCCGCAAAAGCCGTCGCTCATCGGCTTGTCGCGGGCAGCTCTGACGGAGGCGCTCGCCAGCATTGGCGTGCCTCCGGCGCAGCGCAAGATGCGTTTGCAGCAACTCTGGCACTGGCTTTACGTGCGCGGGGCACGTGAATTCTCCGAGATGACCAATGTCTCGAAAGAGCTGCGCGCCGCGCTCGAAGCGCATTTCACGCTGGCCCGACCGGAATTGGCCGCTGAGCAGACCTCCATCGACGGCACGCGCAAATGGCTCCTGCGGCTCTCCGGCGAGCGCGCGGGAGAACGGCCGCACGAGATCGAATGCGTCTACATTCCCGAGGCTGATCGCGGGACGCTCTGCCTTTCCAGCCAGGTCGGCTGCACCCTGAATTGCCCGTTCTGCCACACCGGGACGCAGCGGCTGGTGCGCAATCTCACGTCCGGCGAGATCGTCGGCCAGGTTGTGCTGGCGCGCGACCGCCTCGGCGATTGGCCGGCGGCAGAACGGCCACTGGAAGGCGGCTCCTCAAAGCAGGGCAAGGACAAGGACAAAGGCCAGCGCCTGATCTCCAACATCGTGATGATGGGCATGGGCGAGCCTCTCTACAATTTCGACGCTGTGCGCGATGCGCTGCTGATCGCGGCGGACGGTGAAGGTATCGGCATCTCCAAGCGCCGCATCACGCTCTCGACTTCGGGGGTGGTCCCGAACATGGCGCGCGCCGGCGCCGAGATCGGCTGCATGCTCGCGGTGTCGTTGCATGCGGTACGCGACGCGTTGCGTGATGAGCTGGTTCCGCTCAATCGGAAATACCCGATTGCCGAGCTGCTCGACGGCTGCCGCCATTATCCCGGGCTATCGAATGCGCGGCGCATCACATTTGAATATGTCATGCTCAAGGGGGTCAACGATTCGCTCGCGGATGCGAAGGAACTGGTGCGACTGCTCAAAGGCATTCCGGCGAAGATCAATCTCATTCCGTTCAATCCTTGGCCGGGCACGAAATACACGTGCTCCGATTGGGACCGGATCGAAAAGTTCTCCGAGATCATTTTCAATGCGGGATATGCCTCGCCGGTGCGCACGCCGCGCGGCCGCGACATTCTGGCTGCGTGCGGTCAGCTCAAGAGCGCGACTGAGAAACTTTCCGCGCGCGAACGGCTCGCGTTGCGCGCGATGGCCATGACAGATTAGATCACCGAGAGGATTTGGCCAGATGGAAGACCTCGCCCGCCTGCTGCTGCGGTTTGTGGTCGTGCCGCTCGGCTATTTCGCCGGAGTGCTTGCCGGCACGATGGTCATTTTGTTTGGTTCCTGGAGGATCGCGCAGGGGGATGGCCTGGATGCGGAAGCGCAGGCAATCGCGGTCTACGGGTATGCGTTCGCCGCGCCGGTGCTGCTGGTGATGCTGCTCAGCATCATGTGGCTACCGTCGGCGGTTGGCATCTTGCTTGCGGAGGCCTTTGCGCTGCGTTCCTGGATGTACCACGCCGGCAATGGGGCGATTTCGGCATGGCTGGCTTGGAACATGTTCGGCTATATGGATAACAGCCACGTGCCTCTCAACGGGCCTTTGGCGGTGTTCGCTGCTGGCTTCGCCGGCGGCCTTGCTTATTGGGTGATCGCCGGCTGGAACGCGGGGTTCTGGAAGCCGTTGTTTGGTCCTGAGAAGCAGTTGTCGCCGGTATCAGCCTCATCTCCGCCGCAAATCCGTTAGGTAATCCCGGAAGAAACGTCTTGTTGCAGTGCGCCGGGGTCGGGGGTATGCGAGAACTTTCGTCGCGAGAAGTCAGATGAGCGCCCCCGCCGGCATCATGGCCTGCCGCCTTGCCGCTGTGATTGCATTGGCGCTCCTGCTGGCGGGCTGCGACAGTTGCGGCGACTTTGTTTCACCGCTCGGGATGAGTCAGGCCTGTCGCCAACAGCCGCCGCGTCCGCAATAACGCAGGCTCCTGCCGATTACAGGTTTGTGAGCTTGCCATTGGCGATGACCGGGCCGGTCGGCAATCCAGTCGGCGAGCCGCCGGGCGGCTCCAGTGACACCGCGAGCGTCGCGTTCGCGGCAATGCGCTGGATCAATTCGGCAGGCAGTTTGATATGCACCGGACGCCCCGCCTCGATCAGCCCAAGCGAGCGCGGGTTCTCGCCGGGCGCGATCAGCCATAGCTCAAGCACGCGCTGGTTCACGTTGGTTACGGAGGCCGGAACGATGGTCAGGCCGTCGCGCGCGGGGTCGATCGCAGCGACGAACCCGGCTTGGCCGCCGCTGACGTCGAGCTTGGCGACCAGCGGCGCACCCGGGCTTGGCGCGCGGCCGACAATGACCAGCGCCGCAATGCTCGCCGCGGCGACCGCCGCCGATCCGATCGCAGCCCAGCGCCAGAAGGAGAGACTATTCCAGATACCGCCGCGCACCGCCGGCGATGCCTCGCTTCTGTTCAGCGCTGCCTCGACATTCGCCCAGATTTGCGGTGGCGGATCGACCGGTCTGACCTCGGACGCGAGGCCGCCGAGCTGCTGCTCCCAATATTCGACCTCGACGCGCAGCGCCGGCTCAAGCCTCATCCGTTGCGCGAACTCTCGGCGCTCGGCCGCGCCGAGCACCCCCAGCACGTATTCTGCGGCCAGAGGCGCGCCGCCGGCGCCTATGGTGTGATCGTCGCTCATCGTTCCAGGCAATCCCTGAGCCGCATCAGGCTGCGGCGAATCCAGCTCTTCATGGTCCCGAGCGGTACATCCACCCGCTGGGCCAACTCTTCATAGGTCGCCCCATCGAGGAATGCCCCTCGAATCGCGGCTGCGTGGCGCGGTTCCAATTCGCCCAGGCAGTCCAGCAGCCGCTTGTGCTCTTCGCCGCTTTCGACCTGCGCGAGCGCGCTCGGCGCGGCATCGCTCACGTCAAGCGCATCGCCAATCGGTTGCATCCGGCGGGCTTTTGCGCCGGCGCGCAGGCGGTCGATTGACCGGTTCCGCGCAATGGCGACGAGCCACGTGATCGGACTTGCCCGCTCCGGATCGAACGCCGCGGCATTGCGCCAAACTGTGATGTAGACCTCCTGCAGCACGTCCTCCGCCTCGCCGTTGTCGCGTAAGATACGCAGGCAGACGCCAAAAAGCTTCGCAGAGGTATCGCGATACAACAGCCGCAGCGCGGTGCGGTCGCCGCCGGCGACGCGCGCAAGCGCCGCCACGAGCTGCTTGCGGGCGACGTCCTGTTCCATCCGGGCGTCAGGTCCGGTGGGGTCGTTCATGCGCCCAGACTTGACACAAATGCTCGGGGCCGTCACCGGCCACCGCGGGTGACCCGATTCCCCGGCCCGATCAGCACGCCTACCTGTCGCTGCTGACGTCCCGAACCCGGCATGAAACACGTCGATGTTTGCTCGCCGCGTCGCGATCAAGTGCAAAGATGCGTTCCTCCGGCCTCGGTAAGGAAACGCGCCACAACATTAATGTTGCATTTACAACAGAAGTGTTATATTTCCTCTTCCGTGAACAGCGACCAAGCGCGCCGACTCCTGGCCCGCCATGGCTGCACCTTCGAGCCGGGCAAAGGTGGGCACCTGCTCGTCCGTCGCGGGGACCGGACCTCAACGCTCCCTCAACACGGCGGCCGGAAACAACTTGGTAAGGGCCTCTTGTCGAAGATTCTCAAGGACTTGGGGCTGAAGGAGAACAAATAAATGCTGCGCTATCCCGTGAAGCTTACACCAGATGACAACGCAACGATTCTCGTAACCGCTCCTGATCTGCCGGAAGTTTCCACTTTCGGCGAGGACGTGACCGACGCGCTGGTCCGCGCCGCCGATGCCATTGCCACGGCATTGCAAGGCCGCATTACCGCCCGTGAGAAAATCCCTGTTCCATCGGCTCCCCGACGCGGCCAACGCCTCGTCGGCCTTCCGGCCATCGTAGCCGCAAAGCTCGAGCTTTATCGCGCCATGATAGAAACCAAGACCCGCAAGGCTGATCTCGCCCGCAAGCTTTGCGTCCATCCCCCGCAGGTGGACCGGCTGCTCGATCTCGACCACAAATCGCAGCTGGATCAAATTGAAGCCGCGGCGAGAGCCATTGGCCAAGAATTCCACATTGAGTTGCGGCCGGCGGCGTGAAGGCTATCGAACGGGGCGGCACAGGACCTGATTCCCCGGTCCGGTCAGAACGAGAGCTGCGCGTCCATCCCTGAAAACGGTGCCTGCAATCCGGCTTCGTCCTCCTCCAACAAGCCCGCCGTCTCCAGCGCGCGGACATCGCCGTGCACGCGTTTGTAGTCACGTCCCAGTTCGCGCGCCACGGCGGCAATCGACAGATTGGGACGGCGCCGCACAAACCGCACAAGCTCGATGCGCTTCGGCGATAAGGTAGCGAGTAGACGCTCCAGGCTCTCGAACGACAGGTGCTCTTCATGCACCGGCTCGCCTCGTTTCGCCCGGCGCCAAGCCGCCACGAAGCGCCGCCCGGACGCCGCCAGGCTCTCCACGTGAACCTGAACGTGTCGGCGTCTGGTCATCGCCCCTTGCTTCCTCGACATCGGTCATAAAGTCGGCAATGAGCTGCTCCGTCAAGCGCCATAGAAATGAGCGCGGGTTTGTGCTTGCCGTACTGAACGCCGACCCCACAGGATTGCTCCGATGAACCGAACCGGCCTTGCCATTGCCCTTGCCGTGGCGGCAACCGTGGGGATCATTTTCGCCATCTGGCCGCAGCTCGATCTCAAGCTGCTGGTGCCTTTCTTCGATGCGCAGCGCGGCGGCTTCTGGCGGAGCTATGATCCGTTCTATCTCCGTGCGCGAGACGCCAGCACTTGGCTGATTGCACTCGTTGCAGCGCCTGCCGGGCTGGCGCTGATCCTGAAGCTCGCGCGCCCGCGCAAGCCACTCCTCATACCGGGGCGGGCAATCATGCTCATGCTGGTCACGCTTGCCCTCGTTCCGGGTGTTCTCGCCAATCTGGTCCTCAAGGAGCATTGGGGACGCCCCCGCCCCATAGACGTGGCCGAGTTCGGCGGGGATGAGCACTTTCGAGCATGGTGGGATCCGCGCGGGGACTGTCCCAAAAATTGCTCTTTCATCGCGGGTGAGCCGTCGGGGGCGTTCTGGACCCTGGCGCCCGCGGTGTTGGTGCCGCCGCAATGGCGTGTCCTCGCAGTTGGCGCAGCGGTAGGCTTTGGTGCTCTGGTCGGCCTCCTGCGCATGGCGGCCGGGGCGCATTTCTTCACTGACGTCACGTTCGCCGGGGTTTTCGCGTACCTGGTCATCTATTGCACGCATGGCTGGCTTTACCGCTGGCCGCGGACGCGGATGTCGGATGCAACCCTTGAAACGGCCTTGGAGCGCATGGCAAACGCACCGAGCGAAGTCTGGCGGCGACTTCGGTCCAGGTCGCCGCTGTAAGAGCGCGCTACCTTGGTGCGCATGCGGCAGATCGTCGGCAGCTCGGGTCCTTGCTCATCTCCGGTCGCGGACTATGCTAGCCAAGCAATAAGCAAGAACAAAGCTGCCGTTCGCCAAGAGAGCGGACACTGACCAGAGGAAGCGTCGTGACGGCGCAAACCGTTGCATTCCCGGTGCCGGCCGGATGGGCGGCGCACGCGTCCCGCATTCGAGTCGCGGGCCGCTGGCTGTGGTCGGCCGCGCTCTTGGCGGCGCTTGCATTCCTTGTTCTCTATCCCGTGGCGATGCTGCTTCTTGGCGCGCTCACCAACACCAATCCGGTGGTGGACGGCTTCGGCGCGTTGCACCTGTCCCTCGACAACTTTCTCGCGGTTCTTGCCAATCCCAACGTCCACGTCGCGCTGGTCAACTCGCTCATCGCCTGCGCCGGAGGCACGGCGCTGGCTGTCCTGATCGGGCTTGCCTTTTCCTGGATCGTCGTGCGCACCAACACGCCCTGGCGGCGCTTTCTCGCCGCGGCGAGCCTGGTTCCTCTGTTCGTGCCGCCGCTGGTGGCCGGCGTTGCGTGGTCGATCCTCGGCTCGCCGAAGTCGGGCCTCATCAACACCCTGCTGAAATGGGCGGGCCTCGAGTGGCGGATCGACCTTTACTCGATGACCGGATTGGTCCTGGTGTTCGGGATGTATTACGCGCCCTACGTTTACATGTTCACCGCCTCGGCGCTGCGGAACATGGACCCCAGCCTGGAGGAGGCCGCCGAGATCGCAGGCGTGGGTCCGGTGCGCACGCTTTTTACCGTTACCTTTCCGCTGATCGCCCCTGCGATCATCTCAGGCATGCTGTTGTCTTTCATCGTGATGCTTGGAATCTACGGCATCCCGGCCGTTCTCGGCACGCCGGCCAATATCCCCGTCCTCACCACCTACATTTTCCAGCTGACCAACTGGAGCCCGCCCCTTTACAGCACGGCCGCCGCGGTGGCCATCATTCTGATGATGGTGACAGGCATTCTCGTCGTGGTGCAACAACGCGTGCTGAGCACCCGCAGCTTCATCACTGTGTCCGGCAAGGGCTTCCGGCCAAGAGCGATCGATCTCGGCGGCTGGCGCTGGCTCACCCTCATCCTGGCGCTCGCTTACCTCTTCGTTGTCGTTGTGCTGCCAACGCTCGCCTTGATCGTTGCGGCCTTCCGGCGCTTCCTGTTCATTCCGAACGCCGCCAGCCTCGTTGATTTGCGGCATTACTCGCTCATCCATTTCCACGATATCTTTGACAACCCCCTCACCATTCGATCGATCTGGAATACGATGGAGGTTGGCATCATTACCGCGGTTGCCGGCGGCGCCCTCGCCTTTGCCATCGGCTACACCGTGCATCGGGGAAACGCGCCGGCTCGGCGAGGGATCGACCTGATCGCGACGTTGCCGGTGGCCATTCCCGGTCTGGTGATCGGAGTTGCCTATCTCTGGGCGTGGATCGGCGTCCCGGGCGGCCTTTACGGGACTATCTGGATTCTCGCGCTTGCATTCATCGCGCGCTACATGCCCGATACGGTCAAGGTGCTTTCAACCTCGTTCATGCAGATTCACCGCGAGCTCGAGGAAGCAGCCTGGATCTGCGGCAAGGGTCTCGTCGGCGCCATCAGAGCAATCGTATTGCCGCTGGCGCGACCGGGGGTGGCAGCTGCCATGACGCTGCTCTTCATTCTCGCCATTCGCGAGCTCGGCTCCTCGCTGTTTCTCTACACCAGCAACACCATGGTGATGGCCGTGTTGCTGCTCGATTACTACGAAGGTGGCAACACCGGAAAGACTGCTGCGTTCAGCCTGGTGCAAATTCTTCTGCTCGCGGTCCTGATCGGGCTGGGCAACTGGCTTTCCAGCGGAAGCGCGAAGCAAACAGTTGTCGCCTGACGAATGACGTAGAGAGAGCAAACCATGCAATCGAACCAGATCACAGCTCTTGCTGCCATCGCGACGGCGTTCGCAGCGACGCCGCAGTTGGCGCCGCCCGCCGCGGCACAGAATTTTGGCCCGCCCGAGCTGATCGCCGCCGCCAGGAACGAAGGCAAGCTGGTCTACTACACCGCGAATTTCGCCGAGGTGGAGCAGGAAGTCATCAAGGCGTTCAACAAGCGCTTCCCGGACATCCGAGTTGAGATGGTGCGTGCGCCGGGCGGCCAGCTCATCACCCGCGTCAAGACGGAAGCCGCCGCGGGCAAGCTCGCCGCTGACGTCGTCGACCATTCCGACCGCGCGCTGATGAGCGAGCTCGTCGACATGTTCCAGGATTACGCGCCGCCGAACGGCAACGATTATCTGCCGGCATCCATGATCTCGCCGAAGCTCTGGCCGCGCGTCACGCTGGTGTGGGCGATTGCGTATAACTCCGCGCTGATCAAGACGCCGCCGAAGACCTGGATGGATCTCACCAAGCCGGAATACGGCAACAAGCAGATCGGCGAGGTTTTCGCGGCTTCGGGCGGCACGACGTGGACACGCATCATGTTCGAACGGCAGGTGCTCGGCGAGGACTATTGGAAAAAGCAGGCCGCCACCAATCCGGTCCTCTATCCCTCCGGCGCGCCGATGTCGGATGCTCTCGTGCGCGGCGAGATCGTGATGGGTCCGCTCCTCTATAACGCAGTCTTGCCAAAGCAGCGGGCTGGGGCGCCGGTCGAAATCGTATTCGCCCCCGAAGGCGCGCCGGTTAATCCCTATGCCAGCGGTGTGCCGAAGACGGCCGCCCATCCCAACGCCGCCAAGCTGTTCCTCAACTGGTCTTTGTCCGAGGAGGGGCAGACCTTCATGATCAAGGAGCTCGGCAATCTCACGTCATTGAAGACCGCCCCGGTGTATCCGCAGGGCTTCGATCCGAAAGTCGTCAAGTTGTGGCTCCCGAGCTTCGATCAATACGTCAAGCTGCACGCATCGTGGGTCGAGGAATGGAACAAGACCTACGGCTACCGCCAGTGACATAGGCGTCTGCCGGCATGTCGGCAGAGCTTCGCGTCGAGGATCTGCGCAAGCAGTTTGCGGCCGGCCGGCCGGCAGTGGATGGTATCAGCTTTCAGGTAGGTCGCGGAGAGGTCGTGGTTCTGCTGGGGCCGTCCGGCTGCGGCAAGACGACGACGTTGCGTTGCGTGGCGGGCCTCGAGCAGGCGACCGCGGGGCGTATCAGCATCGGTGGTCGTGTGGTGTCGGCCCCGCGCGATGGCGTGATGGTGCCGCCGCGCCTGCGCAACATCGGCATGGTTTTTCAGTCCTATGCGGTGTGGCCGCATATGACGGTCAGGCAGAACGTTGCCTTTCCCCTTCGACATCGCCGCGTGCCGCGCGCTGAGATCGAGCGCAAGATCGGCGAGATGCTCGATCTGGTCGGCCTCTCCGAATATGCCGATCGCGCCGTCGTGGCGCTTTCCGGGGGGCAGATGCAGCGTGTGGCGCTGGCGCGCAGCCTGATCTACGAGCCGCAACTGCTTCTGTTGGACGAGCCCTTGAGCAACCTCGATGCGCAGTTGCGCCTGCGGCTGCGCGATGACCTGCGCCGCATCATAAAGCGGGCCGGCGTGACCGCCGTTTATGTCACGCATGATCAGGCGGAAGCCGTTGTGCTGGGCGATCGCATCGGCGTGCTGCGCGACGGCAAGTTGCTGCAGATGGCGTCTCCGGATCAAATCTACAATCGACCCGCCGATCTGTTTGTTGCGAGCTTCACCGGAGCCTCGAGTCTGCTCGGTGGTCGTGTTCTCGCCCGTACGGGCGAGTTTGGCACCGTTCAATCCGAGTGCGGCGAGCGCCTCACGGCTTGGCTGCCGGCCGATGTGCAAGTCGGGGATATGGTCACGGTTGCGGTCCGCCCGGAAAACGTGCGGCTCGGCGCCTATGGCGGCGCTGATGGCAATCGCTTCATCGCCCGCATCACCGGGCAACGTTTCCAGGGAACGCAGACCGTCTATGAGCTTTCCGTGCTGGGCGGCCGTCTGGAGGCGATCGAACTCGGCACCAGCATGCGCTACGCGATCGGCAGCGACGTTGAGCTCGTGCTGCCTCCGGCGCTGTGCTGGGCGTATCCTCCTGATGGAACCTCCCCGGTGGCTGGTTGAGCCCTCCGGCTTCACGTCTTGTGCGCTTTCCCCCTATAGTCCCGCCGCGCGCGGGCTTGACCCGCGCACCTATCGACACAAGGCCGCAAGGCAACGGTAACATGCGTGATGTGAAAAAGGTGGTGCTGGCCTATTCCGGCGGGCTCGACACGTCAATCATCCTCAAGTGGCTGCAGACCACCTATGGCTGCGAGGTGGTCACCTTCACCGCCGATCTTGGCCAGGGCGAGGAACTCGAGCCGGCGCGCAACAAGGCGCTGCTCCTCGGCATCAGGCCGGAGAACATTTTCATCGATGATTTGCGCGAGGAGTTCGTCCGCGACTACGTGTTTCCCATGTTCCGGGCGAATGCTCTTTACGAGGGGCAATACCTCCTCGGCACTGCCATTGCGCGCCCTCTCATAGCCAAGCGCCAGATCGAGATTGCACAGCGCGTCGGCGCCGACGCGGTGGCGCATGGGGCGACCGGAAAAGGCAACGATCAGGTGCGATTTGAGCTCGCGTACTATGCGCTCAAGCCTGACGTGACCGTGATAGCGCCATGGCGGGAATGGGACCTGCGCTCGCGCGAAGCGCTCATCGCCTTCGCCGAGCAGCACCAGATCCCGATCGCGAAGGATAAAAGAGGCGAAGCGCCGTTTTCAGTGGACGCGAACCTCCTGCATGCGTCTTCCGAAGGCAAGGTGCTGGAGAATCCCGCCGAGGAAGTGCCGGACTATGTCTATTCGCGCACCACTGATCCAGAAGCCGCGCCCGACGCCGCTGCCTATATCACCCTGGATTTCGCAGGCGGGGATGCGGTCGCGCTCGACGGCAAGGCCCTTTCACCGGCGAGTCTCCTGGCAGAGCTCAACAGGCTTGGTCGCGATCACGGCATCGGGCGGCTCGATCTGGTCGAGAACCGCTTCGTCGGCATGAAATCGCGCGGCATGTACGAAACGCCTGGCGGAACGATTCTCATTGCGGCGCATCGCGGCATCGAATCAATCACCCTTGACCGTGGCGCAGCGCATTTGAAAGACGAGCTGATGCCAAAATATGCGGAGCTTATCTACAACGGGTTCTGGTTCGCGCCTGAACGTGAAATGCTGCAGGCGGCGGTCAACAAATCGCAGGAATTTGTGACCGGGTCCGTCCGCCTCAAGCTCTATAAGGGCCACGCCGCGGTTGTCGGGCGAACCTCCCCCTACTCGCTCTACGACCAGGATCTCGTGACATTCGAAGAGGGCAAGGTCGCCTACGATCAGCGCGACGCCGAAGGCTTTATTCGGCTGAACGCGCTGCGCCTGCGCACGCTCGCGCAACGGCGCAAGAAGCTCAAGCTCGAGTAGCAATCAAGCTCAGTGCGTCATCGCCCGCTTCAGGCGGGCGATCCAGTATTCACCGCTTAAGTGGGTTGATCCGCTACCGGCTCCGCACACCGAGATGCGTCTGCGCCTGCAGGGATGACTGGATGCCCCCGCATTGCGCGGGGCATGTCGGTTGCCGTCACATCCGCATCGTGACTTTGCGGTTTTCCCCCAAATTGGGCTTCTCCCCCGTGAGCCGCGCTTTGGCGAGCTCGAATGCTGCGGCGGCGGAGGTCGCAGGACCATCCCACAGCTCCGCAGTCAGCGGCTGCACCCGCAGGATACAGACATTTGGATCATCGGGCCCGTTCCACCAGGCATCATCCGTGCTGCGCCAGATTGCCGCCGCCTTGGCGCGATCGACGCTCACCTCAGCGCGCGCGGTGAGAGACAGATAGGCCTTTGCCTTGGGGTCGATGAAGGTAAGGCCGACGTCGCGCTCAACGTTGATTTCGTATTCCTTGTCGCTGCGCAGATCAGTCACGAACCAGATGACGCCCGCCTCGCGGTCGGGGCGCGATTCCAACGGGCGCGCACGCAGGCCTCCTGCAAATTGCGTGGTCAGCATGCATATACCGACCTTCGCGATAATATCCCAGACGCGTTCGAGATCGCCTTGCTGTCGCATGATCAAAACAAACACCGCAGGTTTGGTAGGGTTCCGCAGGCATGAATCTCCCAACTGAGATCAGACGCCGACCCTGCCATGGATGCCTCATGCGCTCACTGTCATTGGCCGCCGGTAGAAGCGCTCCCGTATTCGGCGCGGCTGGTGGTTAGCTCCTGCCGATTAGAGCTTGGCCGGGATCGATGACGAACTTGGAAGCTGCGGCGTAAATACGTTCGCACCCGTAATCGAGAACTGAAATGCCAGGGGCGGAACGAATACGTTGCGCGAATGTTCTAGATAGTTGAAGCTAATGGAGATGGCCGATGCCCAGCTCGCTTCAATATCCGCTCGAACGACATCGTGACTTGCAGCGGAGATGGCGACGGTTGCTGCAAGCAACAGCTACGCCGATCAAGCCTGCACCGGTCGATGGACCCGTGAGGAATGACTTGACCGTCGCGCCGGGCGCGATCCGACCGGCCGCGTACATCATCGGCGGCACGATGCCGCCACGAGACCCCAATAATGATGTTGATGACGATGAGGAGGACGATGACGCCGACGCGGGCGAAGACCTCGAACCAGCGGTTATCAGAGAACCAGACGAAAACGCATGATCGAATTGCGAGGACTCAAGCCTGCCGTCCTGGGAGCCGTCGTCGCTTTCCCGTAACCCGGATTGAGCGGCAGAGAAATCCAGGATCTGCGTAACATTGGCCCGGCTGATCTCCGCGCCAGTCACACGGAAACGGTCCGTATCACTATAGCCCTGACGGCGGAATGCGGCACTCGCGCACGCGGGCCGGAGGCTGCTGCTATGTTACCCCGGATTTCGCCAAGCGCTCAATCCGGGCTACAAGTCGAAGCGGCTGGGCGCCGGCTCAACCTCTCGCATCGAGCGTCCCCGTATTGCGCGCCTCCGGCCTGTGGCATGGTGCGGCGGCCATGAAAGAGCTTGCCCAAATCGGAAGCAGAATCGCTATTGCGTTCGCAATCTTCACCGTTATCGCGGGAACGATCCTCACGAGGCCGCCAAAGCCTCTGGATGCATTCGATCAACCCTTCTATCTGACCGTCGCCTACGACCTCATTCACCACGGGGTATTCAGCAACGGCTTCGTCAACCTTGGGAACAGCACCGGCGCGACACCGCCGCCCGGCATGTTCTTTGGACCGCTCTATCCGTCCCTCATTGCCGCCGTGACCCGGATTGATGCCCGCTTCGCCAGGACGGTCGATTGCGGGGCCGAGACTTACCGCGCAAAAGGATCCACAACCGAGTGCGATGTTTACACTCAGCCCATGCTTCTCATTCATGCCCTTCTGTTGACACTGGGCGTCTTCGCAGTCGCGCGTGCGGCCGAGCTTCTGTTCGACGGCCGCGGAATTTTTTGGCTCACATGCGTGGTGGCCACCGGAGCCTTGCTGGCGGATGCCAACCAATTCTCATTTCTTATGACCGAGAGCATAACCTTTTCGATCTACGGCCTCGCAATGCTGGCAGCGGTGTTGGGGTGGACCAGGTCGCAAAGCCGGTATTTCGTCATGGCGGGATTCGGGTTTGGCGTGTTGTGCCTGGCGCGGCTTTCGTTTCTGGCCGCTGCACTCGTCATTCCGGCGCTGATTGCAATCAACTCACGCTTCGTGATTTGCCCGCACCGGGGACGGATCGCGGCCGGCGCGCTGGGGTTCGTTCTGGCGTTTCTGGCGGTTATCGTCCCCTGGGCCGCGCGCAATGCGATCTCAGTCGGGAAATTCGCATTGACCGAGGAGTACGGGTCGGTCGCGCTGGTCGAGCGCTTCGCCTACGACCAGATGACGCTGCGAGAGTTCGTGCTGGCTTTTCCTTATTGTCTCCCGAAAGTCGGTCCCGACATCGTGGCGAATGCCTTCGGGCCCGACGCCATGGCGCGCTTCCAATACGATCTGCCGAACAGCTTCTATGCCGTCGGGGCGGCGCAGCGGAATGCGCTCACCCAGCAATTCACACGCATCGATCCGATTATTGGCGAAGTGATCCGCAATGAAATGAAGGAGAACTGGTGGCGCTACATTCTGGTAAGCACCTCGCTGGCTTGGTGCGGAATGTGGGTTGGCGGATGGCTTGGCCTCCTGCTTGTGCCGCTTTTTGCAATGGCGTGCGTTGCAGCCTATCGTCGATCAAAGCCATTGTTCCTGCTTTATGCCACGCCCGCCTTCGTGATGCTCGGGCTACATGCCGTGCTCGCCAGCTTCTACACGCGCTATAATCTCGTCCTGATCGGCCCATTTTCCGCGGGGGCCGCTTGCCTTATCTCGACCGTTGCCGGGAATGTGCGTTTGCCACTCTCGCTACTCGGTCGCGCTGACGAGGTAGTCGAATAGACGCCGTGGTGCTCTGCGCGGTGCCGGCGCGCATTGACCGTCAGTCAATTTCGAAGCGATCGGGGGCATGGCCGGATTCAGCGTGAATTGGCCGCGCTGCGCTTTTCGTTGCGCATCGAAACGAGTGTGCGCGCCAACCGTTCCGCGAAAATCGCCGTCGGTATGGGAAGACTTCGGGATCGCAACTGACCGAGCACGAGATTGGTGCGCGGCACGTCGCGGTCGTTGACGTCGCGTGCGGTCAGGCCAAGCCGGTTGCCTTCGGGCTGGTCCACGCAATCACGCAACCGGACCGTGGGGCTGGCAAGCGGATGGCTCGATGCCAACCCCGGAGGCATGTGGTTTGCAGGATGTGCCTTGAGGTGACCGCCGAATGACCCTGTTTAGGCAACCGGATGCCCAACAACCCAACTCCTGGCCCCCGAATGTCCATTCGTTGAG
The DNA here is from genome assembly GCA_963841105.1 of uncultured Alphaproteobacteria bacterium. Classification (GTDB taxonomy): domain Bacteria; phylum Pseudomonadota; class Alphaproteobacteria; order Rhizobiales; family Xanthobacteraceae; genus VAZQ01. The sequence continues at coordinate 164,960 of CAWJCB010000011.1, read as the reverse complement.
CACTGTCCGCTCAACCAAGTTGCACTTGCCTGGCGATCGGAAAGCCGGAACCGGCGCCTCTTCCGCAGATCGAAGCTCACGAAAGGAGTGCGCCATGACAACGACACTGCGATGCGCCCTGTGCGCCTTGACGGCGGTGAGCGTGCTTTGGGCACCCGTGGCTGCGCCCGCGAATGCGCAGACCACCAAGCTCAAGTTGGTGTTGAACTGGAAGTACCAGGGCCCGCAAGGGATGTTCTTCCTCGCCGACGACAAGGGCTACTTCAAGGAAGAAGGACTCGAGGTCACGCTCGATCAGGGCAACGGCTCCGGCGCGGGTGTACCGCTGGTGGCCAATGGCACCTACGACGTGGCGTTCGGCGACATCAATGCTTTGATCGAGCTCGCGGCGAAAAAGCCCGATGACGCCCCGATCGCGGTCTATGTCATGTTCAACCAGCCGCCCTTCACGCTGGCGGTGAAGGCCGGCAGCCCGATCAAGACGCCGAAGGATTTCGAGGGCAAGACCCTGGGCGGCGCGGCCAACGACGGCGCTCTCAAGCTGTTCCCGGCTTTCTGCAAGCTCGCCAGGTTCGACTGCGCCAAGGTCAACATCACCAATATGCAGCCGAACCTGCGCGAGCAGATGCTCATGCAGGGACAGGTCGACGGCGTGTTCGGATACGTCAACACCATCCGTTTCTCCGCCAGGCTGATGGGCGTCGATGACAGCCAGATTCGCTACATCAACTACGGCGACTACGGCATGGACCTCTACTCCAATGGCATCGTCGTCTCCAGGAAGCTGGTCAAGGAAAACCCCAAGGCGGTCGCGGGCCTCGTCCGCGCAATCAACAAGGGGCTGATCGACTCGCTCAAGGACATCGACGCTTCGGTCGCCGCGGTTGCCAGGCGCGAGCCGCTGATCAAGGTACCCATCGAAAAGGACCGCTTCATAGCGACTCTGCAGTCCGAGATGAATCATCCGGAGATTGCCAAGATCGGTCTCGGCAATGTCGATCCCGAGCGGCTGAGGAAGTCGATCGACATCCTGGTCGAGGCAAACAATCTGCCACGCACGCCGGCGGCGAGCGAGATATTTACGCCCGCCTTCCTGCCGGAAACCAAGGACCTGGCGAAGAAGCTGTTCTGAACGGCGCCAATAAAGGCCGCTCTCGTTGAAGTGTGACCGGCGCAAGCGGCATACTCGCTCTGCTCCCTCCCCTTGTGGGGGAGGGGAGCGCCCCCGTGGGAGCCCATCTTCGGATAAGGCCATGGACCTCCAGCTCAGCGGACGGGTTGCCATGATCACCGGTCCCGCCAAGGGAATGGGCGCCGCCATCACCAAGGCGTTCGCGGCCGAGGGCGCAAAGCTCGCGCTGGTCGGCCGTGACATCGCGGCCGTCGAGCCGGTGGCGAAAGAGGTGAGACAGCTCGGCGCCGCGGCTGTCGTGGTGCCGTGCGATCTCACCGATGCCAGGCAATGCGAGCAGGCGGTGGCCGTCACCAACACGGCTTTCGGACGGATCGACATCCTGGTGAACGTCGCCGGCGGATCGGGCCCCGTCGGGAAATCGGGCGTGGAGACGACGCCGGAGGAATTCGACGACATCGTCACGCTCAACATGAATGGCTGCTTCCACACCATGCGCGCGGCCCTTCCGACCATGATGTCGCAGCGCTACGGCAAGATCGTCAATGTCGGCGGCACCTTCGGAATGCGCGGGCGCGCCGGGCGCATGGCCTATTCGGCCTCGAAATGGGGTCTGCGCGGCATCACCAAGAGCTTCGCGCTCGAAGTCGGTCCTTACAACATCAACGTCAACTGCGTCGCGCCCGGCATGGTCGATGGCCCGCGCTTTCGCGACAAGGTCTGCGCCGAGATGGCGATGAGGCTCGGCATCACGATTGAGGAGGCCGTGGCGCGGCACGCGGCCGACTACGCGCTCAAGCGCGTCACCAACGATGCCGATGTCGCAAACGCCTGCCTGTTCCTGGCGAGCGACGCTTCGCGCCAGATTACCGGCATCGACCTTCCGGTCGATGGCGGCTGGGCCATGTTGTAGGGAGCCGATGATGACCGCGGCCGATCTCGTTATCCGCTCCGGCTTGGTCGTCAGCCCCGATAGCGTCATCGCGGCAAGTATCGCCATCAAGGATGGCCGAATCGTCGCGGTCGGTGACGACACCGTCATGCCGCAGGCTAAAGAGACGCTCGATGCGCGAGGGCTGCATGTCCTGCCCGGTGCGATCGACGATCACGTCCACTTTCGCGATCCGGGCTATCCTCACAAGGAAGACTTCGCCAGCGGGACGGCGGCGGCGGCTTTCGGCGGCGTCACCACCGTGTTCGACATGCCGAACACGATCCCGCCGACGGGCAAGCCGGACATTCTCGCGGCCAAGCTCAAGATGGCCGCGGAAAAGGCGCATGTCGATTTCGGCCTTTATGCTCTGCTCGGCGAGGACACGATCGAGCACGTGCCCGAATTGGCCAAAGGTGCGATCGGCTTCAAGCTCTACATGGGCAACACCTTCGGCAAGATCGCCTCGCCCTCGACCGGCGCCATGCTGGAGGCGTTCGAAGTCGTGGCGGCGACCGGCAAGCGCGTGTCATTGCACGCGGAAACCAATTCCATCATGGAGCGCCGCGAGGCGCGAATGCGACAGGCTGGCCGCATCGACCCGCTCGCCCACATCGCATCGCGTCCCGCTGTGGTCGCGGTCGAGGCGGTGAGCCGCGCCGCGATCCTCGCCGAATGGACCGGCGCGCGTATCCATATCCTCCACATCTCGTCCGCCGAAGAGCTGCGTCCGCTGCGCGAAGCCAAGGCGCGTGGGGTCGACATCACCGGCGAGACATGCCCCCACTACCTGCTGCTTTCGACCGACGATTACGCACGCTTCGCGGGCGTCATCCGCGTCAATCCTCCCGTCCGGGAAGCGCGCAACCAGCAGCCGTTGTGGGATGCGATGGCTGACGGCACCATCGATGTGGTCGCCACCGACCACGCGCCGCATTCGCCCGAGGAAAAGACCCGCAACGACATCTGGAGCGTCGACTGCGGCTTTCCCGGCGTCGAAACCCAGATGCCGCTGATGCTGACCGAAGCCAATGCCGGACGCTTCAGCATCTGCGATTATGTGCGCTGGAGCGCGGCCAACGTCGCCAATATCTGGGGCCTCTATCCGCGCAAAGGCGTCATTGCGCCCGGCGCGGATGCCGACATCGCCATCGTCGATCTCACGCGGGAATGGTCGATCGACGACGCCAAGTTGCAATCGCTCTCGCGGATCACGCCGTTCCACGGGCGGCACGTCAAGGGGCTGCCGATCCATACGCTGGTCCGCGGCCGCTTCGTCATGAAAGACCGCACGCTCATGGCTGGCACGCGGGGATGGGGCCGCTCGGTTCATTCGATCCAGAGCATGCCGCCGCCGCGCTTGCAGAACGCGGATCAGACCATGGCCGCGATTGTTCGCGAGGCCGCCGCCGTCCCAGAGAACGCCGCATGAGCGTTGCCGCTGTGTCTGCATCGCCTATGCCCTCGGCGGCGCCGTCGCGGCGCAACGCCTTTGTCGAGCTGGAGAAGGTGACACACACCTATGGGCACGGCGACCGCCAGGTTCATGCGCTGATCGAGACCAACCTGCGGATCGAGCAGGGCGATTTCATCGCGCTGGTCGGGCCCTCGGGCTGCGGCAAGTCGACGATCCTCAAGCTTGTCACCGGCCTGATCAGCGCGTCGAGCGGCTATGTTTACATCGCGGGGCGCCAGGCCGGTGCGGAGCCGGTGCGCGTCGGCATGGCGTTTCAGAATCCAACGCTGCTGCCGTGGCTCACGCTGCTTGACAACGTCATGCTGCCGCTCAAGATCGTGCCGCCGTTCCGGCAGGAGTACCGCGCCAAGCGCAAAGGCGAGTTCCGCGACCGGATCGAAACGCTGCTCGCGCAGGTCGGGCTCAAAGGCTTCAGCAGCAAATATCCCTGGCAGCTCTCCGGCGGCATGTTGCAGCGTGCCTCGCTCTGCCGTGCGCTGATACACGAGCCGCAGCTTCTGATGCTCGACGAGCCATTCGGTGCCCTCGACCAGTTCACCCGCGAAGAGCTTTGGGGGGTAATGCAGGAGCTTTGGATGACGCGCAAGCCGACGGTCCTTCTGGTGACGCACGATCTCAAGGAGGCCGCCTATCTCGCCAACCGAATCTGCGTGATGCAGGCGCGACCTGGGCGCGTCATCGATGACAGTGTGGTGCCTTTTCCGCGGCCGCGCACGGTGATCATGTCCTACGACCCGAGCTTCACGGCACTGACTCAGCGGCTGCGCGAGATGATCGTGCACGCCCAGCCCGCCAGGGAGGCTGCGCCATGAACGCGCAGGTTCGACGGCGTATCGGATCGGCAGCGCTCATCATCGGCTTCTTCGTTGCATGGGAGGCGCTTTGCTTCGTCTTCGGCGTCAGGGACATCGTGCTGCCGCGGCCGTCGCAAATTGTCGGCACGCTGGTGCCGCGCTTCCCCGCGATCTGGCCGCATGCGGTGCAGACGCTCTACACCACTCTGGTCGGCTTCGCGCTCGGCATTGTGTTCGGCGTGCTGATCGGCGTGCTGATCGGCTCTTCGCGTCTCGCTTACGACGTGGGCTATCCGCTGCTCGTTGGTTTCTCCAGCATCCCGAAGGTGGCGGTCGTGCCGATCTTCGTCCTGTGGTTCGGCGCCGGCACCGTCCCGGCGGTGCTGACCGCGATGATCCTCTGCATCTTCCCCATCGTGGTGAATGTCGCCACGGGGCTCGCCACCACGGAGCCCGAGCTCGAGGACGTGATGCGCGCGATGAAGGCGAGCAAGCCTCGACATCCTCATCAATGTCGGCCTGCCGCGCACGATGCCGTATTTCTTCGCGTCGTTGAAAGTGGCGGTGACGCAGGCCTTCGTCGGCACCGTGATCGCCGAAACCGTCGCTTCCAACAAAGGCATCGGCAACCTGATGATGATCGCCAGCTCCAGCTTCGATGTGCCGCTGGTATTCGCCGGCCTTCTCATTCTCGCGGCGCTGGGCGTCGCGCTCTACGTCATCTTTTCCTTCATCGAAGTTCGCGTCACCGGCTGGGCGCGTCGCAACGACGAGTTCGCCATGGGGTGACTTCGGGCTGACCGGTCCCCAACGTCAGGAGCGTCACATGTTCTCGATATTTCGCCTCGCCGGCTTGTCCGCCGGGCTCTTGCTGTGCGCGCCCGCCGGGCTTGCCCAGGACATGACCAAAATTCGCTTCACGCTGGACTGGAAGCTGCAAGGCATCCACGCCTGGTATTACTGGGCGCAGGAGAAGGGCTATTTCGCCGCCGAGAAGCTCGATGTCTCCATTGATCAGGGCGAAGGCTCGGCCGCGACGGTGACTCGCGTCATGTCGGGCGCCTACGACGCCGGCTTCGGCGACGCCAACGCCGTGATCCAGAATGCCGCGACGCGACCCGCCGACTCTCCGCTGATGGTCTACATGGTCTACAGCCGCGCGCCGTTCGCGTTGCTCACCAAGGCATCAAGCCCGATCAATTCGTTCAAGGACCTCGCCGGCAAGAAGCTCGGCAGCCCGCCCGGCGGCGCGTCGTTCAAGCTCTTGCCGCTGATGGCCAAGAAAAACAACGTCGACTACGCCAAGCTCGACGTGCTCAATGTCGCGCCGAACCTCCAGGAGCAGATGCTGCTGCAAGGGCAGGTCGATGTCATCGCGATCTTCACCGCGACGAGCTACATGAACCTCGTCTCCCTCGGCCTCGATCCAGACAAGGACTTCCGCTGGATCTACTACGCGGACTCCGGTGCCGTCCTTTATTCCAACGGCATCATGGTTTCGCAGAAGCTGGCCAAGGAGAAGCCGGAAGCCGTCAAAGGCTTGGTGCGCGCCATCAACCGTGCGCTCAAGGAGGTCATGGCCAATCCCGACGCCGCGATCGAGATGCTCGCCACGAAAGAAGCGTTGATCAAGAAGGATATCGAGAAGCGCCGCCTGATCTACGTGTACAAGACCCTGATCGACACGGCCGAAGCGCGCGAGCTCGGCATCGGCGACGTCAGCGACGCGCGCATGGCGACGGCGGCTGCGACCATCTCGCAATCATTCGAGCTGCCGAAGGTGCCGGCGCCGGCCGAAATCTTCAGCCGCGCATTCCTGCCGCCGAAAGCCGAGCGCATGCCCGCGGTGCTGGCCGATTGATGATGCCGGTTGCCAGGGTCCATCGCATTTCCGCGGCCGCTCCCGACGATGTCGGCGGCATCGAAGCTGCGATCGAGGCGGGCCGCATCGATCCCGATGGCGTCGTGGCGGTCCTGGGCAAGACCGAGGGCAATGGTCTGGTCAACGATTTCTCGCGCGGCTATGCGGCACTCGCGCTGCGCCTGCTGTTCCAGCGGTATCTTTCGGCGGACCGGGCTGCCAGCATCTCCCTTGTAATGTCCGGTGGCACCGAGGGTGGCATGGCGCCGCATTGGATCGTCTTTGAGCGCGCGGAAGAGGAGGGAGCGAAAAGCCCGGGAGCGAATGGTTCGGCTCTCGCGATCGGGCGGACCCACACGCCAGCGCTGCCGGCCGAGCATCTCGGACGGATGCCGCAGGTTGAGATGGTCGCATCCGCGGTGCGCGCGGCCATAGCCGACGCCGGCATCGACAACCCGGCCGATGTGCACTTCATCCAGGTGAAATGTCCGCTGCTGACGGCGCAGCGCATCGCCGGCGCGCGGGCGCGCGGGGCGGCGGTCGCAGCCGCCGATACGCTGAAATCCATGGGGCTCTCGCGCGCGGCCAGCGCACTTGGCGTCGCGGTGGCGCTGGGTGAGGCGGAGCTCTCCCATTTGCGGGACGAGCAGATCGGAAGCGACTGGAGCGTCTGGTCGGGCCGCGCCAGTTGCTCCGCTGGTGTTGAGCTGCTGGGCCACGAGGTCGTGGTGCTCGGCATGTCCGCGGCGTGGTGTGGTGCGCTTGCCATCGATCACGCGGTGATGGCGGACGCGATCGACACCGAGCCGGTGCGCGGCGCGCTTGGCCGTCTGGGGTTGCCGGCCGCCGGCCAATTGCCGCCGGCGGAACGCAACCGCCTGGTTGCGGTTCTGGCAAAGGCGGAAGCCAGCCACGACGGCCGTTTGCGCGGCCGCCGGCATACTATGCTGGACGATTCCGACATCTCGTCCACGCGTCACGCTCGCGCCTTCGTCTGCGGGGCGCTGGCTGCCCTCATCGGACATGCGGAGATTTATGTCTCGGGCGGGGCCGAGCATCAGGGTCCCGATGGTGGCGGACCGGTCGCGCTGATCGCCGATCGCGGCCTGGGTTGACCTGAGAAACAGCGGTTCAAACGTCCGAGTGGCAGAAATCTCCTGTTGTCTGCTGCGCTCCCGAATTTCCGGCGCGACGGAGTTGTCGTCGCACTGCGTCGTAATGCATACTGTTGCGTCGAGGCCTCGAAAGCATTTTCACCAATCACATAACGGAGCGCACCATGATGCTTAACATTGGACGGATGGCCGCGTGCCTCGCGACGGCGATGTTTATGCTGGTGTCCACCGAGACCATGGCCGCCGACGACAAGGCCGCGCTTGCCGACTTGAAGGAGGTGAAGGTTGGTTTCGACCTGAAGGAGGGCGATGGGAAACTCTTGCTCAGCCGGCTCGATATCATCGATGAGACCCGCCAATCCTTGATTCAGCAGGGCGTCAAGCCACACTTCGTCCTCGCTTTCCGCGGGCCGGCCACCAGGTTGGTGCAAACCGATCCGGCGCTGATCAAGCCCCAGGATCGCGAGATGGCAGGCAAGATCGCAGCGAAGATCAAGCAGATGAGCGCTTCGTCCGGGATCGAGGGATTCGAGCAATGCGCTGTGGCGGCGCGCGAGCAGGGAACCAATGTGGAAATGGTGCTTCCGGAGATTCGCGTCGTCGGCAACGCGTTCATCTCTCTCATGGCGTACCAGGCCAAGGGCTATGCCTATATCGCGCCCTGATTGATTCTGCCTAACGGACCAGACGGAGGAGATCGGCCATGCCGAAGTCGATGGCGAAGCCGCGGGCGCAAGGGAGAATGGCATCCACCAGGCAGAAGGCGCCGGCGTCACGCCGCAAGCCCAAAGCAAAGGCGCGGCCGCGGCAGGAATTCAACATCAGCCACTTCCGAGCGGAGGACTTCCGGGCGGACGGCCTGCGGAGCTACGCGATGTACCGCGATCTCGGCATGGGGAAGGCCACCAACGGCCTCCTGCAAGCGCACGTCATCCGCCTCCTGCCGCCGTGCGATCCCGCGGTGGTGTCGAAGCGGCATTACCACGACGTGAAGTTGCAGATGATCTATGTCCTGAAGGGCTGGATCAAAGGCGAATACGATGGACAGATCGTCACCATGCGCGAAGGCGCGGCTTGGCTGCAGCCGCCACGCATCAAGCACACCGTGCTCGACTATTCCGACGATTGCGAGTTGCTCGAGATGATAGTGCCGGCTGACTTCAAGACGGTGGAGCTGGAATCCTTAAAGAATTCCACCCATCAAGCTAGTACCGCTGCACAGTGATTTTGACTGATGCAGTATCTAGCTCCATCCCTCCCCCGCTTGCGGGGGAGGGTGGGCGAGCGTAGCGAGACCGGGTGGGGGCTCGCGCATGACTCGTTGATGAGGGTCTCAGCACGTCATCTAGTGGCTGACTTTGTCGTCAAGCGAAGTTGCCGAGCGGGACAACCTGCAGAAGCTTCTCTAAATCCTGTCGCAGAGCCTCCGGGGTTTCGGTGGGCGCGTAGCGCTTCACCACGCGGCCGGAGCGGTCAACGAGGAACTTGGTGAAGTTCCATTTGATCGAACTCGCTGCCCAGCAGACCCTTTGCCTCCTTCTTGAGCCACTGGAAGAGCGGATCGGCCTTGGCGCCGTTGACCTCAATCTTGGAGAACAGCGGAAAGGTCACGTCATAGGTGAGTCGGCAGAAGGTCGCGATCTCGGCGGCGTCACCCGGCTCCTGCTGGCCGAACTGGTTGCAGGGAAAACCGAGGACAGCGAACCCGCGATCCGACAAATCCCTGTGCAGCCGCTCCAGACCTTCGTACTGCGGCGTGAACCCGCACTTGCTGGCGGTGTTCACGATCAACAGAACCTTGCCTTGGTAGGCACGCAACGGAACCGTCGTGCCCGTGATGTCCTGGGCGGTGAAATCATAGACGCTGGTCATGGCAGGAATCGGCTCCTCGGCCGGGCGGCGATACATGCGAGTCATGCTTCAGTGAAGGTGAACACGAGCAATAGCGTTTCTTTCGGTACTGGCGCTACCAGCTTGACACATTTACACCAAGAGTCCTGTCTCAACCTGAGCTAGAGAGCTTATCATCGTGCTCGTTGGACACTTTGCTCTTATGCTGGCCGCCGCGTTTGCGGGGGCCGCGCTCTATGTCAATGTCGCGGAGCAACCCGCGCGGCTAAGGCTCGACGACAAGAGCCTGCTCAAGGAATGGAAGCCGAGCTACGCTGGCGGCTTCGCTATGCAAGCCAGCCTCGCGGTCGTCTCAGGGGCGCTGGGGCTGATCGCGGCATGGCTGAGCAAAGATTGGCGCTGGCTCGTCGGGGCGGCACTGATCCTTGCGAACTGGCCTTATACCCTCGTTGGCATGATGCCCACCAACAACAGGCTGAAAGGGATATCCGAGAATGATGCCGGGCCGGCAGCGCGTGCGATGATCGAGACCTGGGGACGACTGCATGCCGTTCGAACGTCACTCGGCATTGCTGCGACGTGCGCGTACCTGTGGGCGCTGAACTGAAAGCTCTGCCACTCCACACGCGATCGGTTATCTCATTTGAGCGCGGCTGACTTCTGTGCAGGCAGCCTTTCGGAATATGCATACGGCGTGAAGCTCTCCCGCCGGGCTTGCTCTGAATGCCAAAGGCCGCGCGGGAGCTATGCCGGGCGGCCTTGGGGACAAACTACCGGAGTGCTCCGGTTCCGTTCATCACTTGTGCAGGTAACGGATAAAGGCGCATTAAGTTCCGGATCCTGTTATGCGTCGCTGATCCGGATCGACCATGAAACACAATCCGCAAGACCTGGAGAAGATCGCTCATTTCACCCTGGAGCATTACAACCGGCACGCGGAAAATTTTTGGAAAGGTACGCGCAACCACGACGTCACCCAGAACATCGCGACTCTGTTGAAATACATCGAGAGTGAGCCGCCTTTCAGGATACTGGATTTTGGCTGCGGGCCTGGGCGCGACCTGCGGGTCTTTGCAGAGCTCGGTCATATCGCGGTAGGTTTGGAAGGCGCCACGCAGCCTGCTGCAATGGCACGCGTCCACAGCGGCTGCGAAGTATGGCAGCAGGATTTTCTCAAGCTCGATCTGCCGGACAACCATTTCGACGGCGTCTTCGCCAACGCCGCGCTGTTTCATGTACCCAGCCAGGAGCTATCGCGCGTGCTGCTTGAACTGCGCGCAAGCTTGAAACCGGGTGGTGTGCTGTTCAGCTCGAATCCGCGCGGTCATAACGAGGAAGGGTGGGACGGTGAGCGCTACGGCGTGTATTACGATCTTGAAACCTGGCGCCGCTATGTATCGGAAACGGGATTCGTTGAGCTTACTCACTATTACCGCCCGGTCGGTCTGCCGCTTGAACGCCAACCGTGGCTCGCGAGCGTCTGGCGCCGGTAAAGCGTGCGGCGCTCATCGCTCGCCGGCGGTGACATAGGCCCATAGCGCATCGATCTGATCGGCGCCCAGCGCATCCCCCCAGGGCGGCATCTGGTTCTTGCCGCGCGTTACCGAATTGAGGAAGCGTTGGCGCTGGTCCGGCGGGAATTTGCGCAGATCGAACGCACTCTCCGCGCCCTGCATGCGCGGTCCATGGCACGGCGAGCAATTGTCCGCAAAGAGCGCCGCGCCTTTGCGGACCTGATCCGCTGTGAAGTCCTCTCCCCGCGCAACCGTCATCATGCCAACGAGCGACAGCATTGGCGCTATTAAGAGCACCGTGGGGCGCATGCTGCGAGTCCGCAGGGTTCGCGCGGCAAAGCGGCGACGAGGAATACAGTCGTCAGATCGCGATCATTCCGGCAGCAGCGCGAACGTCCAGACGGCGCCGCCCTGCGGCACCCTGTCCTTGAGCTGCTCGCGCGCCGCGTTCCACCACAGCCCGCCGATGCCGGAAAGGACGGTCACGTATTGCCGGCCCGCGTGCGTGTAAGTGACGGGCATGGCGTTAACGCCCGATCCGGTCTGGAATTGCCACACCTCGCGTCCGTTGCGCACGTCGAGCGCGATGAATTCGCCCGTCTCCTTGCCCGTGAACAGGAGCCCTCCGCCCGTGGTGAGAAGAGCTGACCAGACCGGATGATCGGTCAGCGGCAGCCGCCATTTCGGTTTGCCGGTCAAAGGATCGATGGCATCCACGTGCGCGATTGCCGAATCCGACGCGGCCGGCGTCGGCCGGTTCTCAATGAACTGATAACGCTGCCCGACGACACGAGTTTTAGTGGGAAGATGCTTGTAGATGCCGCCGCGATGCATGGTCGGCGCGTAGAGAAGTCCGGTCTCCGGATTGAAAGACGCATGCGGCCAATTCTTCCCGCCACGCGTCGAGGGCCACATTTCGATCTCCTCGCCGGCGCGGACCTTGCCGGCGATCTCGGTCTCGACGGGTCGGCCGGTCTCCTTGTCGATGCGCGTTGCCCAATTGACCTTCTCGTATGGATTTGCCGCAACGAGCTCGCCGTTCGCGCGATCCAAGACATAGAGGAAGCCATTTCGGTTGAGCTGCATCGCAACCCTGCGTTTTGCGCCGGCGACTTCGATATCAGCAAGGATGAGCTCCCAGCAGGCGTCGAAGTCGAAGGGGTCGTTGGGCGTGAACTGATAATGCCAGACGATCTCGCCGGTCTTCGGCCGCAGGGCGAGCACCGAGGAGGTGTAGAGATTGTCGCCCGGCCTGCTCTGTGATGCCCACGGCGCCGGATTTCCGATGCCCCAGAAGACGAGATCGAGCTCGGGGTCGTAGGATCCCGTGATCCAGCTCGAGCCGCCGCCGATCTCCCAGGCATTGGTGTCCTGCGGCCAGGTCTCGTTTCCCTTCTCGCCGCGTGCAGGAATGGTGTAGCGCCGCCAAAGCTGCTCGCCGGTCTGCGGATCCCAGCCGTCGATGAAGCCGCGGATGCCGAACTCGGCGCCCGATATCCCCGTGATCAGCACCCCATTTGCAACCAGCGGTGCGACGGTCATGGAGTAGCCTTCCTTCCATTCCGCCGCCTTCGACTTCCAGAGCTCCTTGCCCGACCTGGCATCATAAGCGACCACATGCGCATCGAGCGTGGTGCGGAAGAATCTTGCCGTCATAGATGGCGGCGCCCTTGTTGGAGACGCCGCAACACACGACGCGCGGAGTTTCGGGAGGCCAGTCGAGCAGCTGCTTCCATAGCTGCCTGCCGGTGCCCACGTCGATTGCGACGGTGGCTCTGGCATTGGTGACATACATCACGCCGTTGTAGACGATCGGCTGCGCCTGCTCGCCCCAATTATTGTCGAGGCTGAGAACTCCAGACCGGAACAAGACGCTTGACGTTTTGTGCATTGATCTGCTTGAGCGGGCTGTAGCGCTGCTGGTGGTAACCCATCCCGTATGTCAGGACATTATCGGTCGAGCCGCCGTTGCCGTCCTTTTTGAGATCGTCCAGCGTTTGCGACCAGGCGCCGGCGGAAAAAAGGAGGAGCATGCACGCCGCTACGATAATTTTCATGTGCGTCTGTTGCCTGATCTATCAGTTCGCGCAGTTTCTGTGATCAATTCCAGGGCGAGCTATCTGCGTAGAGTCAGGAAGGTGCGCCGCCACGCAGCGGCAGCGGCTGCTCGTCCAGCATCGCCTGTATCGCCTGGCGCGTGCTCTTCGCATCGAGCCCGTGCTGTGCGGCGAGGTCGCCGCAGTCCGCGGCGATTGCGTCCACGTCCTGGAGCATCTTGAGCCGCTTGAAATGATCGGCATGGCGGATTCCCATGCTTTCGCCGACGATCTCCAGCATATTCATGATGCGGAAGGGATAATCGCGCTCGTGTGCGCATAGCTCACGATGGTCGGCGTGATAGACCGCGACGAGCGCGTCCACGCCCGCCTCTTCCGCGGCGTCGAGCTCGTTCCTCTGCAGCTCGCGGCGATAAGCCGGCAAGGCGCGGAAATAGTTGCTCATCAATCCGACCGCCGGCTGGTGCAGGTCGGTGAGCTCGATGCCGGGCACTGCGCGCAGGATATCCTCGGCCGCCTCGACGACGCCCTTGAGCCCGGGATGGCGATGGAGCGCAATGCGCATGTCCACGCGCTCGCGCAGATGCGGTCGCAGCCGGTCGAGATGCCGGCGCAGGAAGAGCATGAACGGCGTCATCTCGAACGGGCGTGCGCCGCGGGTTTTCTCGATGGTCGGTAACGTCGTTTCCGTGAACTGCACATGGCAGCTCGGACACCAGGAGATCACCTCTCCCGACTTGCCGCGCGCGAGCTTGTCCATGGTGCTCTCGGCGAAACGGCCGGAAGTGCCGACATCCCCCGCGCGCATCTGCACGACGCCGCAGCAGTGGGCAGGGCCGCCCATCACCTGATAGGTGATGCCGAGCCTGTCCATGATGTCGAGCGCGATGAGCGCAATGTGCGGGGTCTTGAGGACGTTGCAGCCGGTGTAGAAGACAAAGTCCGGCGCGCCATCACGCGCGGCGGCACTGTCGGCCTTCTGCCCGAGACGCGCGAGCAGCGTATCGTCAAGCTGCATGCGCGAGATGTGTGTCACGTCGCGGGCCATCTTGCGGAACCCTTCCACGCCGGCGCGCCGTTGCTCGGAGGTTTCGTTCTTCCGGCGCGTCATGGCGAGGCGCGCCATCCCGAGGAGAAAACGCGGATTGACGCCGTAGTCGCACACCTTGATGCATTCGCCACTGAGCACGCAGGCATTCGCCCAGTTGCGCGATGGTTGCGGCCCCTCACCGGTGTGGAGGATCTCCATGATGCCGTCGATGACCATGCGTGACGGCGCATTCACCTCGCCGGGGCCGGTGACCGGACATGCTTCGACGCATTTGCCGCAACGGGTGCAAGCCTGCGCCATGGCATCGACGCGGGCGGTCAGAGCGGTCTCGAAGGTCTCGGTCATCATGGTCGCTCGGGTCAGGATATCATGCCGCGCATCGGATCGCCGCCTCTCTTTTGGCTTCGCCGGGGTGTGCGCGGCACGGCGCAGAAACCTTCATTTCCTTCGACAAGAAGGCCGTAAAGCTGATGGAGGCGCGAGGCGCGTTAGGCCCGGCAACGCTCATTCCTCCAGAGACAGCCTCTGCCAGCGCTACTTGAATCGCCGTGCCCGGACAACCCCTACACATGTCGCTCAGAAGCCCGAGCGCCGGGTATGCGAGCGGGCGCAAGAACCCCCTGCGCGTGACCGCGTGGTCGAGCCCCATGGCGAGATAGCGGAAGGCGTCCGCCGCGTGCGAGGTCCAGTCGTGCACCGGCCGCGGTTTCAGCGTCGCCCGCTTGTCATCATACTCGGCGCGATAGAGCGCGAGGGCGTCGATGCCGCGCGCGCATTTCTGCGCATCGAACCAGCATTTGGGCAGGAACACCCGCACCGCCTCGATGCCGTCCTCCACGAAATGGCGCGGTGCGAGCGCGACGCTCCGCAAGCCAAGCGACTGCATCAATTCGATCCGGCTCTTGCCTGTGCCCAGCTCCTTGGCTTGCGCATCGTGCGGCACGATATGCCCGGCATAGAGGTAATCGCGCTTTTGCAGCTCGCGCACATAGTGGGCGAGCGCCACGCCCGAGCTTTCGTAATAATCGATAATGCGGATCTCCCGGCCCACGATTTGCGCAAACCAGATGGCCGTTGCATCCGCGATGCCCAGGTCCCATGCCGTCCAAACCGGCACGCTCGGCTCGTGCGGCACGTTGTCGATACGCTTTTCCTCCTTCGCCTGTCGCATCAGCTTGCCGTAATAGGCGCCGATCACCGCGGCATCGAAGGAGCATTCGAATTCCTGTGCGTACTGCTCCTCGGACAGGTCACGCCGGGCGGCCTTTAGCTCCTCCTCGGAAATGAGCCCGGTTTCGCTGGCCTTGAGCATGAGCGCGAACCAAGCGGGATCGCCCTGCGCGCGCCGCCACATCTCGAAGAACGAGTTCCTGCCCTTTGGGGTGCCGATGAACACCGCCCAGCCGCTGCGGTCGGCGAGAGCGGGGCGGATGACCTCGGGCCAGACCCGTGGATCCATGTCGGCATGCTCATCGAGCACAATGCCGTCCAGATAAAGCCCGCGCAGCGCATCCGCGTTGTCGGCGCCGAACAGCCGCACCTGCGCGCCGCTCGGATAATCTACGCGAAGCTCGCTCTCATGGATGCTCGCGCCGGCGTGCCGCCCCGCCGAAACGTCGGCGCGCAGATAATCCCACGCGACCGATTTCGCCTGCTTCAGAAATGGCGACATATAGGCAAAGCGCGGCCTTGTCCTTTCGCAGACGAGGGCGGCACGGTGCAGATCCGCAATGCAGGCGACGGTCTTGCCCGCGCGGCGATGCGTGACGATGCAGGCGAATCGCTCGGCGCGGGAATGAAACGGCAGAAACTGCGGCCGCGGCCTGTAAGCAAGGATGATCTCGGTGCGCTCCGGCTTGAAGCTCTTCATAGGAGTGGCTCCCCGCGGTTTCGTCTGCGCTGCGGGCTCCTCATAACGAGGATAGAGGACACCTGACATGATCAGTGACACTATTCGAGCAATTCCATAAATCCAATCAATTGGAAACCACAGACCTCATCCTGAGGAGGCGCGCAGCGCCGTCTCGAAGGATGGAGACTTACGCGACCTCGCTCGCTTGCGGCCGTCCTTCGAGACGCCCGCTACGCGGGCTCCTCAGGACGAGGTGGTGATATTGATATGATTCGAACCAAGAAAACGCTGCACTAGCCCCGCACGAAATGCGGGCGCGATGCGCGCGGATTCCGGACTTCGTCCGGCCTTGCGCGCAAATATTCTATGCGGGAGAAAACCTTTTCTCGCGCTCGGCAAATCGCAATTTTGGAGAATGACTAAATATGCATAAATCTCGTATCGAGAGTCAAGTGCTTTTTGTTTTGCGCTTTTTGTTTTGTTGTTTGGCGGCGCTTATCGGATCGTCGCAGGAGATTTAGACGATCTAAAAGTGTCGCTTGACCTTGTAACGCGATTCTTTTAGAAAAGTGCAATCTGGAAATGGTGTAGCAAGCCTGGGCGGAAACCACGCCCGGGCTTTTTGCAAGGCACGTTCGCAACCAGGCTTACGCAGTCTGCGCTAGCTTGACTGCGTCGGGCGTCTCGAAGGACGGCCACAAGCGACATCGCGCGAGCCTCCATGCTTCGAGACCGCGCTTACGCGCCTCCTCAGCATGAGGACCCCCGATCCAGTTTGATCAGTTTCATGGAAACGCTTGTCTAGCTCGCGGCGCGAGGACGGGTTCGAAACCCGCCTCCGCGGTGAAAAAGGAGGATCCATGCAGTTTCAAAAAGGCCAAAGCGGCAACCCGGCCGGCCGCCGACGAGGATCGCGCAACAAGTCATCAATTCGCATGCAAGAGATGCTTGAGCAAAAGGCGGAGCAACTCGTTGAACAAGCTCCTCGAAATGGCAATCGGCGGCAATATCGGGGCGCTTCGACTGTGCCTGGATCGGCTCGGGCCCGCACGAGGAAACGAGGCCATCTTGTGCGAGCTGCCGCCCCTCGCAAAGGCCGGCGACGCGGTCGCCGCCACCGCCGCCATCGCATCCGCCGCGGTCGCCGGCGATGTCACGGCGGACCAGGCCGCCAAGCTCGCCAAGGTGATCGCGCTTTACGTCAATACCCTTGAGGCGCACGACTTTGAACGCCGGCTTGCCAAGCTGGAAAGCGCAGAATCTCAAGCGGGTGGTTGATAATCCAGATGCTGGCGCATGAAGCCGGTCCGACACAAGCGCCTGGGAGCGCAGGAGCAGCGCCGCAATGAAGCGCGCACCCACTACCTCTGGAGGGACATGGGCGAAAGCCTCGACGAGGTACGGGAGCGCTTTCGCCGGATGATCGAAGAGGGACGAGCCGATGAGAACGACGAGTACATCATCTTTCGCTGGCAGTGGTGATTGCGACGATCCCCGCCGCGATTCCCTGTTCCGCCCCTGCTTTTTTCGGCGGAAGTCCCGCTTGCACGCAGCTTTCTTGCAGATTCCCTGTCGCCCCCCCCATCTGCAGGGATTTGCAGGGAAAGCTCCGCAGGCTCGTCATCCAGAGATGTAGGGCGGATTAGCGAAGCGTAATCCGCCGATCCATGCGGCGGATTACGGCGAAAACGCCTAATCCGCCCTACGCGTTTCCCCGTCCGTTCGCGTCTCGCATGGCGCGCCAGAGGCGCTCGGGGGTCGCCGGCATCTCGACATGGCGGACGCCCAACTGAGAGAGCGCGTTGACCAGGGCGTTGGCCACGGCCGGCATGGCGCCGACGCAGCCCGCCTCGCCTGCGCCTTTGACGCCGAGCGGATTGGTTTTGGTGGGCACTGGATTGCTTTTCACGGCAACCGCGCTGATGTCCGTTGCCCGCGGCATGGCGTAATCCATGAATGAGGCCGTCAGGTTCTGGCCGTCTTCGTCGAACCGGATATCTTCCATCAGGATCTGTCCGACGCCCTGCGCCACGCCGCCGGCGATCTGCCCTTTCAGCAGCAGGGGATTGAGCACCGTTCCCACATCGTCCACGACGCTGTAGCGCACAATCTCCACTTCGCCGGTCTCCTCATCCACTTCCAGCTCGCAGATGTGACAACCGTTGGGGAAGTTCTGCACCGGTGCGGCGTAGGTGGCCGTCGCGATGAGCCCGACATCGCTCCCCGCGGGCAGGCTCGCCGGCTCCATCGCCTCCTTTGCCACTTCCCGAATGGTCAGCGTCCGATTGGTCTTCGGGCTGGAGAACACGCCGTCGGCAAAGTTGATCTCCTGCGCACCAAGACCGAGAAGGTGCGCGGCGATCTCTTTGCCCTTGCCCGCAATTCTGTCCGCCGCGATATGGACCGCGGATCCGCCGATGGTGGCGGACCGGGATCCGCCGGTGCCTTCGCCGACGAAGACCTGGTCGGTATCGCCCTGCACATAGTGTACCTCGCCAGGATCGAGGCCGAGCCGGTCGCACATGATCTGCTTGAAGATGGTCTCGTGCCCCTGCCCCTGGGTCACGCTGCCGGAAAGCAGGGTTGCGGTTCCCGATTTGTCGAAACGGATTTCCGCCCCCTCAAAGCCCGCCGCCGCAGCGCGCTCGATAGTGTTGGAGAGGCCGATGCCGCGAAGCTTGCCGCGCTTGCGGGCTTCTGCCCGCCGTCGCTCGAAGCCGCCGGCATCGGCAAGCTTGAGCGCCATGTCCATGCTCTTTTCAAACTCGCCGCTGTCATAGGTGAAGGTGAGACCCGTCTTGAACGGCATCGCCTCCGGAGAAATGTAATTGCGGCGGCGCAGCTCAGCCGGATCCATGCCGAGCTCGTCGGCGGCGAGATCGACAAGGCGCTCGATGACGTAAGCCGCCTCGGGACGGCCATTGCCGCGGTAGGGGCGGACCGGATTGGTGTGGGTGAACACCGCGGTCACATCGGCGTGGATCGCGGGAGTGCGATAGACGCCTGCGAGCGTGCCGATATTGCCGGTCACGGCGGGCATCCCGGTCTGCAGGTAGGCCCCGATGCTGGCAATGGTCCGCACTCGCAGCGCGAGAAAGGTGCCGCTGGCGTCGAGCGCAAGCTCGGCTTCAGTGACGTTGTCGCGTGCCTGTGCGTCGCAGAGAAAAGATTCGGAACGCGTGGATACCCACTTCACGGGACGGCCGACACGCTTAGACGCCAGGAGAACAAGCGCCACTTCATTGTAGACCGCCGACTTCATGCCGAAGCTGCCGCCGATGTCGCCGGCGACAACGCGGATCCTGCTCTCCGGCACTTTGAGAATTGGCGCCAGCTCCGATCGAAACGGGTGGGCGCGCTGAAGGGTCGTATAGATGATGTACCGATCCTCGGCAGCGTTATAATCCCCGAGGCAGCCGCGCGGCTCCATGCTCGCGGCGGTCACGCGATTGATGACGAAGCGATGCTTGATCACGTGCGCGGCGCTGGCAATGCCCGCATCGGTCGCTGCTTTGTCGCCGAAGAGCTGCACGAAGCCGATATTGCCGGGGCAATCGTCCCAGACGCGCGGGGCGCCCTCCGCGGTGGCATCGGCGGTGGAGACGCAGGCCGGCAGCGGCTCGTAATCGACGACGATCAGCTCGGCGGCATCCAGCGCCTGGTGGTAGGTTTCCGCGACAACAAAGGCGACGCAGTCGCCGACGAAGCGCACGCGGTCCTTGACCAGTGCGGGGTAGGGCGGTCGAAACGAGCTGCCGTCGCGGCGCTTCAATCCTCCGGGGACGGGCAGATCGCCCCATCCCGAGGCTGCCCAGTCAGCGCCGGTGATCACGGCGAGCACGCCGGGCGCGGCTTCGGCGATACGCGTGTCGATCGCGCGAACGCGCGCGTGCGCATGAGGCGAGCGCAGCACGTAGCCGTGCACCATGCCCGGCAGGACCATGTCGCCGACATAGCGCCCGCCGCCCCGCAGCAGCCGCGCATCCTCGAAGCGCGCAACGCTTTGACCGATGGCGAATTCACCCATTGCAACCTCAGTTTGATATGCGAAAGAGCTCGCTAATGCCGAATGAAATCCGCCGCCTTCGCAGTAACCGCCTTCGGCGTTTGTTGCAGTTCCCTTACGAGCGCTTCGATTTCCTCGCCCGTGACCGGCGTTACCTCGAGCTGCGACTTCTCGGCATCGGCGAGGAACTCCGGGTCCTGCATCGTCTGGGCAAATGCTTCACGCAGCGCATCGGCGCGGTCCTTGGGTAGTCCCGGCGGCGCGAGATACGGCCGGCCCATCACCTGCCGCGCAAAGATCAGCCTGAAGATCTGGCGTTGCTCCTCGGTCTTGGCGAAATCCATGATGAGCGGGATGTGGGGCAGATCGGGGTGCTTGTTGAGCGAGAGCTGCACCAGGACGTTCATTGACTTGTCCTCGATCCAGCGCTTGTGCGTGGAAAGGACGCTCGACCACGACCAGCCGCAGCGGCCCATGACCTCGCCGCGCTCCATGGCAAGGACAACATCATTGCCGCCGGGATAGCCTGTGACGACCTTGAATTTCGTGCCGAGGACGCCGTTGAGAATCCGGGGGAACTGATCCGTATCGGCGGCCTGCCCCGTGCCACCGACGATCAACTCCTTCTCAAATACGTCTTCGAATTTCGTGATGCCGCTCGTCTTCCAGGCGACGCAGACGCTCACCTCGTTGGTCACGCTGCCAATCCAGGTGAATTTCTCGGCCTGGAAGGAAGCGCCCTTCGATCCCAAAAGCGGATCGAACGCGGTGCCGCGGCCAATGGTGCCAAAGGCTGTGCCGTTCCTCGGAGCAACGCTGTAGAGCCAATTGGCCAGACGCAGGCTTCCCGCGCCCTCCATGTTTTTCGGCGTGATGGTCGGATTGCCGGGAATGTGCCTGCCCAGATGGCGCGCCAGCACGCGGGCGTAGAGATCATAGGCGCCGCCGACGCTGTATCCGATGTAGAGATCGATGTTCTTTCTCTTGTAGAATTCTGCCGGAGATTCTGCCCGCGCCGGCGCCGTTACGAGGAGCGCGATGGGCGTGGCCGCGGCGAGGACGCAAGCAACGGCCGCAGCGCACCGGGTATGATGCATCGCCCGCGAAGTTCCCATTACCGGCTATTTGGGCTCGGGCTCGTAGCCGGGCGCGGCTTCCACCAGATCGAACCAATCGAAGCCCATCTCCTTGACCATCCGGTTGCCCATCATGATCAGCCGCGCTTCCGCAACGGCGAAGTGCTGGTGCATGGTGAACGGCGGGATGTAGATGTAGTCGCCCTGCTGCCACTCGAATTTTTTCGGCACATCCACCCACTCCCATTGGAAAGCGTCGAGACATTCGAACTTCATGTCCCAGTGCAGGTCGTAGCCGGTTCCCTCGACGACGAAGATCACTTCCTCCCACATATGGCGATGCTTGCCGGATCGCTCGCCGGACTTGAGAAACTGCATATAGGCTTCGACGCAGCACTCGCGCGTGCTCATGCGGTGATGCACGAGATGCTTGATCAGGCCGTCAGGCGAGCGCTCCCACGGCATGTCCTCGGCCTTGACGACGTTCGGCAGGGTTTCATAGCGCTGTCGGAAGGCCTGCGAACCGGCGATGTCATCCGAATGAAAGTTGCAGGTGGCGGAGCCGGACAGCGCGGGACCCTTGTCCTGAAATGTCATCTCTCATCCTCGATCAAATATCGGTTGGCGGTTTGTAATGCTCCTGACCCGGCGGCAATTTGTCCGGCGGCCACTCCACGATTTTCTGAAACAACAGGTGCATGAACAGAAACAGCGGCTTGGCCTTGAAGACGAGAAGGATCGCTTCCTCCTCGGGATCGTCATTGAAATGCTGGTGAACGCTGCCGTTCTCCACAATCATCACGTCGCCGGCCTTCCAGGGAATATGCCGGCCGTCATGCACGTCGTGGCCGCGCCCCTTGAGCACATAAAACACCGCGCTGTTGAGGTGGCCGTGCTTTTGGCCGTAGGCCCCCGGCGCATAGGCCTCGATATGCGACTCCAGGGACTGAATGATGCTGGTGGCCTGCGGGCTGATGACGCTCTTGCCGAACTGGCCTGGACCGCCCTTCCATGGCGCATCCTTTGAAGGATAGACCCGCTTCTCCTCAAGCAGAGCCTTGTAGAGGTGGCTGTAGGTGCCTTCGAGCGCGCGCACGAATGTGCGCTTCTTCGCCCAGCGCTCCCAGCGCTGGTGCTTCTTTTCCTCGGCGTACTCGTCAGGCTGATTATGCCCGATGCCCGGCCGCGCCTGGTCATACATGCCTGTCATTGCGGGGCCTTCCCATGCGGGGATCGAAAACGTGTGCGCAGTCATTACGGGATTGCAGACAGCCGCGCAACGAATGCAGGGGCGGGTTTGAAACCCGCCCCTGCGCATTACGTGCAAGCGTTAAGTCACGCCTATTCGACGGCGTAGAACTCCGTGGCGCTGCGCTGCTTCAGGTCGCCGAGCTTCAGGACACGGGCGCGAAGCTGCGCCAGCCGGCCCGCATCGCTTAACGCAAAACCGCAGACCTTTTCCGCGGCCTCTTTCTCGCTCCCCGCTTCGACCTTGCGCCAGTTATGGTCGCGGTCCCATTGTCCGTTGGGCCAATGCTGTACCTGGTACACGCGCCTGGTTTGCATGCTGCTCCCCCGTCTTTTTGTGCATGGGCGCGAGCGAGTACAAATCATTTTTGGCGACAATCAGGCTTTGTCCATGCAGCCATCGCAGGACTGACGCCGCATTCTCGCCCAGCTCCAGGCACTTGCACCAAGATCACTTGCGCTTGCCAGCAGCCTTCTTCGCGGGAGCGATCTTTGCCGATGCGCTGAGCCCCGTTGCCCCGGCGCGGCGGCGCGCCGCGCTCCTTGCCGGTGGCAGACCAGCAGTGCGCGGCCTTGCAAGCTTCGCAAGCCCCTGCATGCGCGGCAATCCCGCCGCGGCCCACATGGCTTGCGCCTTTTGCAAGCGCGTCACCCAGTATTCCCAGGCGCGCTCAACGCCGCGTTCGCCGAGATTGTGGGCGCCGCATTTCTCGGCTTCGCCCGGCGAAAGCGGTGCGAGAGCTCCGATGGCCATTGCGCGCAGCTGCAGCTCGGCATTGCGCGTCGTGTAGATCGAGCGAAAAACACATTCACGCACCGATTTCGCGGCGAGCGACGCTCCGTGCCGGCGCAGCAGCAGCATGGAATGCGACCCGAGCGCGCGGGCGTGCGAAGCGCCTTCCTGTGGCGTGCGCACCAGCAGATTGGTGTCGCCGAACTCATCGCGGCTGTCCCAGAACGGCACCTTGTCGCCCAGGGTGCCGCCGAGATGAAACAGCGGCACGAGCTCGACACCGGTCGCGCAGAACGGCAGGACTGCGGGCGCATGATGATGGCAAACCGAGCTGACGTCGGGGCGTGCCTTATAGATCTCGCCGTGGATCACCATCTCGCTGTAGAGGCGCACCTTGGTCGGCACGACCGGTTCGGAATCGAGCGTCATTTCCAGAATGTCGGATGGCTCGACCAGCTCGGCGGCGCGATGCCGCGAAATAAAGTAGCGGTTCGCATCTGCCGGGTGGCGGGCGCTGATATGGCCGAACGCGTCGAGGATGCCTTCATTGGCGAGGATGCGGTTGGCGACCGCGAGCTCGTGGCGCAGTTCGGCATGGATATCAGACATTGATGTTCTCCCCGGTGCCTCGTAGGGGCGAGGCAAGCCCTCGCCCTACGAGGCGCCGCCGATCTTGCCGAGAATGCCGGCAAACTTTTCTTTCACCTGTTGGCGCAGCTGCGGGCTTGCCTGCGCCACCCTGGGAAAGTCCTTGAGGCGCTCGAATGGCCGGCACGCATCGATGATGGCGCGCGAATTGGTCGAGCTCGCCTTGTCGAGCAATGGGTCAAGCGGGCCGCTCCAGGCGCGGCGCACGATCTCGATGTCGTTTGCCGGGTCGCAGCGCGTGCACATCGCCCACATCACGTCGAACAGGTCGGTCACATCCACATCCTCATCGACCACCATCACGAACCGGCCGAGATAGGAAGCGGACTGGCAGCCCGCGGCGAGCAGCCCGGCTTGTCGTGCGTGTCCAGGATAAGCCTGCCTGATGGCAATCACGTTGAACATGCGCGCGCCGCCAAATTCATGCACCCACACGCCGGCAACGCCGGAGAGGCCCGCACGCTCGACCTCGTCCCAGATCATGCCCGCCTTCATCACGCATTTCGAGAACGAGAAGTCTGAGGGCGGGCGCATTGGCGAAGCGATGGCCAGGATGGGATCGTTGCGATGGTAGACGCGCTTGACGTGGATGATTGGCTGCTCGCTCGGGCTCGACGCGTAGTAGCCTGTGAACTCGCCGAACGGCCCCTCCCGCGCATTCACGTTCTCGACCATCTCGCCTTCGAGCACGATCTCCGCGTGCGCCGGCATAGGCAGCCCGTGCAGCTCGCTGTGAACAATGTCGCAGGGTTCGCCGCGGTGGCCGCCGGCATAGTCGTATTCGCTCAAGCCGTATTTGAGCTCGTTCCCGCCGGCGAGAAACAGCAACGGATCGTGCCCGCATGAGATGAGCACCGGGCACGGTTTTCCCGCGCGAAAATATTTTTCCCGGATATGCCGGCCATGTTTGCCGGGCGAAATCCATACCGAGACATGGTTCTTGTCCTGCACCATCACCCGGTAGGTCGCGCAATTGACCCAATTCTCCTCCGGGTCGCGCATGATCACGAGATCGTCCGTGCCGATATAGCGACCGCCGTCGTGCTCATGCAGGAACGGCACGGGAAATCTGAGGATATCGACCTGGTCATCCCGATCGATGTTCTCGAGCACCGGGCCTTTTGCGACAACTCTGGGCGGTATGGGGCGGTGCGTCTGCATGCGGTCGCGGTAGGCGCGAACGACGTCGAGCGGATGTCCGGGGACCGGCAAGCCGAGCGCGATGGCAAGGCGCTTCGAGGAGTTTGTCGCGCCGGAGAGGCAGCGCATTCCGCTCGGGTAGCCCGGCACGTCCTCGAACAGGATTGCCGGTGGCTGCGGCCGCGCATGGTTGACGATCTCCGCAAGCGTGCCCATTTCGAGCCGCCAATGCGCGCCTTTGATGCGGGCAATTTCGCCGGCGCGCTCCGCCCGTGTGATGAACTCGCGCAGATCGGCATGCGGCCGATCGTACGCGTTGAAGCTTTGGGCGTTGCTTTGGCTTTGCGTCTTTTCCAGCACGGCACGTCCTTTGCCGCAGCGTCTATCTGCGCGCAGAGTTATCTGCGCGTAGAATTTATCTGCGGGCTTGGGTCATCACATTGAGCGTGGTCGGCGTCCCTGCCCGCACCGCGTCGAGCCCGCGCCGCAATGCGGGAACCAGCGCGTCGGGCGCTTCCACCCTTTCGCCCCGGCCGCCACAAGTTTCGATCACCTTCTCATAATCGGGGGATGGCTTGAGCTCGGTGAGCGCCATGACGTTTGCCTTGGCGGCGTGACCTTCGGGGAAGACGTCGAGGGTGGATTGGCGCACCGCGAGCCAGGACTGGTTGTTGGCGATGACGGTGAGCGTCGGCAGGTTCTCCGCGCGTGCAACATAGTGATACGGAATGGGATTGCCGAACATGTAGGACCCATCCCCGACCGTCACAATGACTTCCCGGTGCGGCGCTGCAAGCTTGGCTCCCAGCCCGGCGCCGAGACCGAAGCCGAGACCGCCCGACAGAAGGCCGCCCATATAAGTGGAGGCCTTGTCCAGATGCAGCATGGGCATCGGTGCGCCGAGCTCGCTGATCACCACGGCATCCTCGGACTTTACCTGGTTGATGCAGGCGGCGAGCCACGCCGGATGAATGGGCGTCTGGTCCTTCACCGTCTCGATGAGCTTGCGGCGCTTGCGGAGGATCTCCTCACGCAGCGCGGCCAGCGCCTTGCGGCGGCTCTCGATGGCGCTTTTTTTGCCGCGCATCGTCTCGGCAAGAATCTCCCGCAGCATGGTGAGGGCGACAAGGGAGGAGCCTGCGATCAGAAGATCGCTTTCGATCTCGCGGAAGGGATAACGCGTCTCCAGCGGATCGAACGAGATGTGGATGACCTTTGCATCTTTGCGCGGTTGGTGATTGCGCGGCATCCACGGCACAGCGCTGTCGATGGCGATCACCACATCGGCCTTCGGCAGGAGAAAGCCCGGATCGTGGCCGAGATGCATGGGGTGGTCGCTCGGCAGGTTCATGTCGCGCGGCTCGGCTTGCACCACCGGCAGCGCAAATTCCTCGGCCAGCGCCGCAAGCGCGCTCACCGCTTCGGGCGCGCGACCCACGCTCGAAGTCACAATGAGGGGAAACTCGGCCCTGGCGATGAACGCGGCGGCTTGCTCGATGGCGGCGTGCGCGGGCTGCGGAGCGAGCGTGCCGAGCGGCCGCACCGTGTTTCGCCGCGGCGCCACCGCCGCCGCGGCAAGCACTTCGCGCGGCAATGTCAGGTAAACCGGCCCGCGCGGCTCGCTCATGGCAATGTCCAGGGCACGATCGACCACGGCCTCTACGGGCTGGCCGGCGCGCAGCTCGTAATCCCATTTCACATATTCGCGCAGCATTCCGCCTTGATCGAAGGCTTCCTGACCCCAATGGATGGGGCGGTTGCGTGAGGCGATGCTGCCGGTCTCGGTGATCGGTGTGCGTCCCGCGGCGAGCAGCACGGGAACGTTGTCGCGCGCCGCATTGATCACGCCATTGAGCGCGTTTGCGGTGCCGACGGTGACGTGCACCATGACCGCCGCCGGCTTGCCTGCGATGCGGTAGTAGCCATGCGCCATTGCCATGGCCACGTTCTCGTGCGGCACGGTGATGAAGCGCGGCGCCTTGGCGCCCGTGGACTGGGAGAGCGCCTCGACGATCGGCGCAAAATCAGTTCCGGCATTGGCGAACACGTACTCGACGCCGCGCGCCGCCAGCCGCGCGATATAGGCCTGCGCAGCCATGGTTCCAGCCATGGTTCCTTGGGTCGTGCTGTCGTTCACGGTTGCATCCATTGCGCTGGAGGAGAGGCCATTCAAGGTGACGGCGCGTTCAAGCCGTGTCAATCACGGGCATCAAATTGTAGGCCGCAGCATGATTTGATGCTTTCTTCATTTGTGGCAGATTGAGCTCAGCTTGATCAACAGACTCCGATCCCTCCCCCGCTTGCGGGGGAGGGTGGCCGCCAAAGGCGGCCGGGTGGGGGAAACCGTGGCTAACCAAATTGCTCGCAGCCTGCGCAAACGAATGACCCCGCAAGAAGTGAAATTGTGGGTTCATCTACGCTCTTGGAGGAAGCAAGGCTTCCACTTTCGTCGACAGGCCCCACGAGACGATTATGTTGTAGATTTCGTCTGTCTCAAGCACCGCGTTATTGTCGAGATTGATGGCGGCCAGCACAATTTCGATGGTCAGGCCCGACGTGACACGCAGCGGGACGAGCACTTTACCGACCAGGGCTTTCGCGTATTGCGTTTTTGGAACAATGAAATCGATCGGAATCTGGACGGCGTGCTGACCGTTATCAACGAGACGCTGCGCAACCCCCCACCCGGTCTCGCTTCGCTCGACCACCCTCCCCCAGTCCAAGTCGGATCTCATCCGACTTGGACCCCCTAATAGTGCCGAACTCGGGCAGGCCCGAGTTCGGGCGGGGGAGGGATACAGCAAGGCAGGTCACACGCTCGCCGATCACGCGCTTGGCCAGGGCCTCGCGCACGATCACGCCGGCGATTCCGATCACGACCACGATCATTTCGAGCTCGGCGACGAGGGGCCGCTCGAAGGCAATCCGATCTGGGTCCAGGATCACGTCACGCTGGTGACGGTCGGCATCGACATCGGATCCTCGGGCACGCAGGTCATCTTCTCCCGCATCCATCTGCGGCGCTACGGAGAGGATCTCACCAGCCGCTATTACGTGGTTTCGCGCGAGACCTTGTTCCAGTCGCCGGTCGCGCTCACGCCCTATGCCAGCGACGAGCGGATCGATGAGGCTGCGCTCGGCGCCATCATCGATCGAGCGTATGCAGCCGCCGGGATCCAGCCGGAGGAAATCGACACCGGCATCGTCATTCTCACCGGGGAGGCGTTGCGGCGCGAGAATGCGCAAGCCATCGCCGGCGTGCTCGCGGAGCAGCGCGGCGATTTCGTCACCGCCACCGCCGGACACCATATGGAGTCCATGCTGGCGGCCTATGGGTCGGGTGCAGCGAAGGTATCCCACGATCAGGGCATCCGCATTCTCAACGTCGATATCGGCGGCGGCACCACGAAGCTCGCAGTGGTGGACCGGGGCAACGTGATCGCAACCGCCGCGTTGCACATCGGTGGGCGATTGCACGTGGTCGATGCGACAGGACGGCTGGTCCGTCTCGATCCCGTTGGCAAATTCCACGCACGTGAGGCGGGACTCTACTGGGACCGAGGCGACGTGCTTCCGCCCTCGCAACTCGATCAAGTTGCAGAGAGCATGGCGGAATTGCTGCTTGCGGCGCTTACGCAGCGTCCACCGCCGCATGCCGTCCGGCATCTTTATCTCACCGATCCGATCGGCGATTTCGGCCGCATCGATGGCGTCATGTTCTCCGGCGGCGTGGGTGAATATGTCTATGGCCGCGAGGATCGCGACTTCGGCGACATGGGCCGGCGGCTGGGCCATGCCGTCCGCCATCGTATCGACCGGGGCGCGCTGGCGTGGCCTTTGCTGCCGGCCGGCGAATGCATCCGCGCGACGGCACTCGGCGCCTCCGAATACAGCGTGCAGCTCAGCGGCAATACCAGCTACATTTCCAAACCCGGCGAGCTTCTGCCGCGACGCAATCTGCAGGTTCTGCAGCCGTCCTTTGCATGCGACGAGGTCATTGATCCAGGCCGCCTCGCTGCCGCGATTGGCGCGCATTTCACCGCTTTCGATCTCATCGAAGGCGAAACCGAGGTGGCGCTTGCATTGCGCTGGCGAGGGGCGCCCTCCTACGAACGCGTTGCCGCATTTGCCAAAGGCATCCGCGACGGGCTCGCGACCACCATCCGGCGCAAGAAGCCGCTTTACCTCATGCTCGACGGCGATATTGCGCAGACGCTCGGGGCAATCCTGCGGGAGGAGTTGTTGGTCGAGAGCGAAATCCTGGCGATTGACGGCGTGCTGCTGAGAGATTTCGATTACATTGATCTCGGACGGATACGGATGCCGTCCTACACCGTGCCGGTGACGATAAAATCTCTCGTCTTCAGCGAGGACCCGCGCCGTGGCCGGCCGCTCCAGCGCATTCACCATCACGCGCCGCAACATCATCATGGCGGTCATGAGGATCATGACCATGCTCGGCACTATCATCATCACCCTCATCACGAGGATGAGTAGAGCGAGGCAAGCGAAGCAAGCTCCGAATACCTCCCCTGAAAGGGGAGGTCGGCGAGCAAAGCGAGCCGGGTGGGGTCGACCGCAACAATCCCGGACTTCCAAGCAACCCCACCCGACCGCCTGTCGCTTCGCTCCGGCGGTCGACCTCCCCCTTACGGGGGAGGTATAGCAGGGAGCCAATCACATCGTGCCGCGATTAGAGCTCAAGGGCGTGGTTATCGCCCTGTGCGTGGCGGCAGTCGTTTGGCTCGCACTCGTGCCCCTGGTTTTCCTGCTGTGGCAAAGCATTCTGACCCCGGAGACCGCGGCAGCGCCGGCGCAATTCACGCTGGAGAATTTCCGCGATGCCTATTTCAGTGCCGGCACTGCGCAACTGTTTTTCAATTCCGTGGAATTTGCAACCGGCGCCGCCGCGCTCTCGCTCTTCCTCGGCACCCTGCTCGCCTGGATGAACGAGCGCACCAACACACCTTTCAAGGGCTTGTTCTTTGCGTTGGCTGTCATTCCGTTGGTGATCCCCGGCATCCTGTTCACGGTGGCGTGGATCATGCTGGCGAGCCCGAAAATCGGCATGATCAACCTTGCACTGCAGAAGCTGCTCAACACCGAGGCCGTGTTCGTCAACATCTACAGCATGGCGGGCATGATCTGGGTGGACGGCCTGCACTATTCGCCCATGGCCTTCCTGCTCATGAGCGCGGCGTTCCGTTCCATGGATCCGTCGCTCGAGGAGCAGGCTTTGATGAGCGGGGCCTCGATGCCCCAGACCGTGCGGCGGATCACGCTGCGGCTCGCATGGCCCGCCGCGTTCGGGTCGCTGCTGATCCTCTTCGTGCGCTGCGTCGAATCGTTCGAGGTACCGGCGCTGCTCGGGCTTCCCGTAGGAATCCATGTCTATACGTCGGCGATCTACCAGGCCATCCATCAGTATCCCAGCCGGATCGGGCTCGCCTCGGCGCAGGCCGTGACGCTCCTGCTGCTCACGTCGCTGGGCATCTATGCGCACACGCGGCTCTCCGCGAAGGGCGCGCGCTACTCCACCGTCACCGGGCGGGGGTTTCGGCCGCGCACCATCGATCTTGGCAGGTGGCGCCATGTCACGGCGGCGATCTTCGTCGTTTATTTCATCGTCATTGTGCTGCTGCCGTTTCTGGTGCTGGTGTGGTCATCGCTGCAGAAGTTCTACAGCCCCCCGTCATGGGCGGCGCTCCACAGGGTCAGCCTCGATTCCTATCGCGCCGTGCTCGATCATCCGCAATTGCTCCAGGCCGTGTGGAACAGTGTGGTGCTCGCCGTCGGCAGCGCCACAGCGGTGATGCTGGTCTCAGCGGTGATCTCCTGGATCGTCGTGCGCACGAAGGTGCGCGGGCGCTGGATGCTGGATAATGCCGCATCGCTGCCGCTCGTCTTTCCCGGCCTCGTGCTGGGCCTCGCCATCATGATTTGTTATCTGACTTTCGATATCGGCGTGTACGGCACCCTGTGGATCATCTTCATCGCCTACGTCACGCGATTTCTGCCATATGGAATGCGTTACAACTCGGCATCCATGCTGGCGATGCACAAGGAGTTGGAGGAATCGGCGGCGATGAGCGGCGCCTCCTGGACAATGACGTTTCGCCGCATCATCCTGCCGCTTCTCAAGCCCGGCCTGCTTGCTGGCTTCATCTATGTGATGATCGTTTCCGTGCGCGAGCTTTCCAGCTCAATTCTGCTCTATTCGCCGGGCACGGAAGTGGTATCGATCATGATATGGGAGCTCTGGCAGAATGGTCAGTATGTGGAGCTGTCCTCGCTGGGGGTCATGCTGATCATCGCGCTCTTCTGCCTCGTCCTGCTGGCGCAGCTTCTCTCCAGGCGTTTCGGACTGGCGCAAGCCTGAGATAAATCGACGTGCTGGCGGTAAGGTCGCTCTGTGCCGAATATGCCATCGAAGGCGGTGCAGCGGTCAGCGCCGCGCGGAACGTCTCGTTCGAGGTGCCGCGCGGCAAGCTGTTCACATTGCTGGGGCCTTCGGGCTGCGGCAAGACCACAACCCTGCGATCGATCGCCGGACTGGAGAAGCCGTCCGCCGGCGAGATCGAGATCGATGGCCGTACCATCTATTCGCACGCCAAAGGTATTTTCGTCGCGCCGAACAAGCGCAACTTTGGCATGGTGTTTCAATCCTACGCCATTTGGCCGCACATGAACGTGTTCGACAACGTCGCGTTCCCGCTCGTGGTGCGCCGGATAAGCAAGACGCGCATTCGTGAGAAGGTGATGCGCATGCTGGAGACCGTCGAGCTTGCGCAACAGGCGGATCGCGATGCAACCAGGCTTTCGGGCGGACAACAGCAGCGACTGGCCCTGGCGCGCGCGCTGGTGATGGAGCCGCAGCTTCTGCTGCTCGATGAGCCGCTCTCCAATCTCGATGCCAAGCTGCGCGGCCGCATGCGCTTCGAGCTCAAGCGGCTCCAGCGCGACCTCAATCTGACGACCATTTACGTCACGCATGATCAGACCGAGGCGCTGGCGCTTTCGCACGAGATCGCGGTCATGAACGAAGGCCGCGTGGTCCAGGTCGGCACCCCGCGGCAGATTTATGGGCAGCCGCAAGACAAGTTCGTCGCCGATTTCGTTGGCAGCACCAATTTCATCGCCGGCACGTTAAGCTCCAGCGGCCCAGGGTGCTGCGTCGTAATCTCGGCTTTGGGCGAGCTCAAGGCGCACCTTGGCGCGGGCCTGAGCAATGGCTCCAGCGTGCTCGTATCTGTTCGCCCGGAGGATATTGAGCTGTCGGAAGCCGAGTTTCCCGCCAGCGCCGGCGATAACGTCCTTAAGGGAACTGTCAGCGGCAGGGAATTCCTCGGAGATTATCTGGATTTCTACCTGCGAGTGGGCGATGTTGTGCTTCTGGCAAAGGCGCATCCCGCCTTGGACGCCACCGTGGGCAATCCGATCTATCTGAGGATGAATTTGGACAAATGCATCGTGATCAGCGAGTAGGTTGGGTCGAGCGCTTGCGAGACCCAACGCTTGGGAATTGCCGCCGATGTTGGGTCTCGTGAAGAACTCGACCCAACCTACACATAAACGATGCATTGACGGCAGCAGGAAAGCAAATGGCCAAGGACGCCGTTGTCTCCGACGAGCTGGCGAAAAAGTTCGCAACCGAGAAGGATACGCCCTATCTGCGTTGGGTGCGCGGCGAAGGTCTCGACATCATCGGCGCGCACTACGTGCGCAATCTGCGCACCGTCGAGCTCAAGCCGTGGGCGCGCCGGGGCGGCTCCGGCGTCTATATCAATCACGAGGCGTCGCGCACTTCGAACGACTGCTATGTCTGCGAGATTCCGCCCGGCGGCAAGCTCGCGCCGCAGCGGCAGCTGTTCGAGGAAATGATCCTGGTGCTTGATGGCCGCGGTTCCACGACGGTCTGGAATGATCAAGGCCGCCGGATCACCTTCGAATGGCAAGCGGGCGCCATGTTCGCCATTCCCCTCAACTGCTGGCATCAGCATTTCAACGGCGCGGGTCAGCGCCCCGCGCGGTACGTCGCGGTCACCAATGCGCCGCCGGTGATCAACCTCTATGAGGACGTCGAATTCGTCTTCAACACCCGCCACGATTTCAAGAACCGGTTTGCAGGCGAAGCCGATTATTTCAGCGCCAAGGGCGAGCAGAAGGGTCTGTTGCTGGTCACCAACTTCGTCCCCGACGCGGCCAACCTGCCGCTCATCAGCGCGAAGGAGCGCGGGGCCGGCGGCGGTCATATCCGCTTCAACATGGCCAAAGGATCGATGAACAGCCACATCTCGCAGTTTCCCATCGGCACCTACAAGAAGGGCCACGCGCACGGACCGGGCGCGCACGTGATCATTCTCTCCGGCCAAGGCTATTCGCTGATGTGGCCGGAGGGCGACGAGCCGCGCCGCTATGATTGGGAGGTCGGCACATTGATCGTTCCGCCCAACATGTGGTTCCACCAGCATTTCAACGCGGGGACGACGCCGGCGCGCTATCTCGCCTTCAAGCACGAGGCGGTTTCCATCCGCAACGCGCAGGCGGTGCCGAAGGCATGGATCAGCCGCCGGCTTGGCGGCGATCAGATCGATTACGCTGATGAGGCGCCGCTCGTGCGCAGGATATTCGCGGACGAGCTGGCCAAGAATGGCCTCACACCGCGGATGGATCAGGCGTACACCCAGGAGCTCGCCGACCTGCCGCCGCTGGCCAAATCGGCGTGAGCCCGCGCACTGCCGTATCTATCCGATCGATGGTATGCATGATGCGCAATCGATTCGGCGCACCAGCACCGATGCCGACCCCTGCGGTCTCGATGATGGGCATTGCGGGAAGTGGAAACACTCCTACAGAGCAGCGGTGACAAGAGCGCGGCGAACGTCTCGTGGCGCGGCCTGTCGCTGCTGGCGCTGGTGCTGTTTTCCCTGTCCTTCCTGAGCATCGAATTCACCCGCGATGCAAATTCGATCGCGACGTTCTGGCCGTCGAACGCGATCGTCCTCTCGGTGTTGCTCCGCTCTCGCCGTTCTCCTGACAATGCTCTCGGAGTTCTTGCGATTGGCGGGGCGGCCATTTTTCTCGCCAATGTCGCCGCAGGAAATGACGGCCCTCTATCGATCGCGCTGGCGACGGCAAACCTGGCTGAGGTGGCGATTGCGAGAGCGTTGCTCATCAGGCAGGAAAGCAGCATCGATCTCGCTCGGGTCCGATCCTTGTTTGGCTTCATCATTGCCGCCGGCGTGCTGGCTCCGGTTTTTGGAGCTTCAATCGGTGCCGTGGCGGTGACGCAGGCGCATGCAATCGCCCTGCCTCAGGTCTGGTTGAGCTGGTTTGCAGCGGACGCTCTCGGTATGGTCGTCGTCGCCCCCTTCCTGCTGACCTTGAATTCGCAGGAGTGGCGCTCGTTGCGCACCGAAAGCCGGCGCGCTGAGGCCTTGGGAGTCTTTGTCCTCATCCTCGCCGTAACCGGGATAGCGGCTTATTATCGCGCAGTCATTTTCATCATAGTTCCCGTCATCCTCATCGCGATATTTCGGTTTCGGATCGTCGGCGCCGCGGCAGGCACGCTGGTCGTCGCCTGCGTCGGCAGCATTTTCGTCGTAAAGAACATCGGCCAGCCGATTCTCGTGCAGGCAGCCGCTTCTGAGCGGATCGTCGCGCTGCAGATATTCCTGGCGGCGACTGTGCTGTGGTCTTTCCCGGTCGCCGCTGTTCTTGCCGAGCGCGACAGCCTGATGGCTCGTCTCGACACGGCGAACCGCCGCTTACGGGCGGAGAATGCCAGAAAGTCGCAGATGGTTGCCGGCCTGCACCATCGCCTGGTGAATGTCGAGGAGCAGGAGCGGTTGCGGCTTTCGCACGAGTTGCACGACCAGACAGGCCAGAACCTGGCCGCGGCATTGCTGGAGCTGAGCGGGATCGAGAAGCAGGTGGGTCAAGCCGAACGCGACCGTTTTCATCGCCTTCGCGAGCAAGTCGAGCAGATAGCGCAGACGGTTCATCGCATCGCATGGGAGTTGCGGCCGGCCGCGATCGATGAGCTGGGACTTGCTGAGGCGCTCGCCAACTATGCATCGGAGTGGAGCGCGCAGTTCGGCATTGCCGCCGATTTCCACTGCAATGAAGCGGGCCTCGACAGTCATCCGGATGATATACGAATGACGGTTTATCGCGTGGTGGGCGAAGCTCTCACCAACGTTTCGAAGCACGCCCGGGGAGCCACGGCGGTGAGCATCGTAATAAATCGCGAGGGCTCAGTGCTCCACCTCACTGTGGAGGATGACGGCTGCGGCTTCGACCCCAGCCTGCGGACCGAGGATGCAGCGACGAGCGCCGGCGGAGGACTAGGCCTTCCTGGAATGCGTGAGCGTCTTTCACTGGTCGGCGGCGAGCTTGCAATCGAATCGTCGCCGGGGTGCGGAACGACGATCTTCGCACGCCTTCCCGCGCTTGGGTCGGAGGCGTGATCCCGGGCTCCTACGAATCTCAGTTGTCGTCGTCCGCGAAGGCGGACGATCCAGTAACCCTTCGCACGCTGCAAAAGCTGTTATGATGATAGATCGTTCGGAATCATACGACGGAGGCTGCTCGTGCGACCGCGCCAGTCGAAAGCGAAACGTCGAACGGCCACGCGCCCAGCGCCTCGCAAGGTAAGCGGCGCCAAGACGAGCAGCGCGCGGGCAAGTCTGGAAAAGAAAGTCGGTGAGCTTACCCAGAAACTAAAAGAATCACGCCAAAATCACAGGGCGGCGCTCAACGAGCTCACACAATCGCTGCAGCAGCAGGCTGCGACCGCTGACGTGCTCAAGCTCGTCAGCCGGTCAACCGATCTCCAGACGGTGCTGAATACGCTCGTCAAATCCGCGGCGCGGCTGTGCGAAGCGGACAGCGCGACGATTCACCGTCCACAAGGTAATGCGTATCCATTGGTAGCGACCTTCGGTTACCCGCCCGCCTATGAGCAATATCTGCGCGAGCACCCCATTGTGCCGGGACGCGGCTCGGTGCTTGGCCGGGTCGTGATCGAGGGCAGAACCGTTCACGTTGCGGATGTCGAGGCTGATCCGCAATACGCGTTGGCGCAGCAGAGGAGCGTCGGCAAGTATCGCACGGTGCTTGGCGTTCCGCTTATCCGCGAAGGAGCTTCGGTCGGCGTGATCATGCTGACGCGCTACGCGGTGCGGCCATTTACCGACAGGCAGATCGAACTGGTTGCGACGTTTGCGCATCAGGCGCTTATCGCCATCGAGAATGCGCGCCTGTTCCAGGAGCTCGATAGGCGCAACCGCGATCTGACCGAGGCGTTGGAGCAGCAGACGGCAACCAGCGAAGTTCTCAAGGTTATCAGCCGCTCCGCCTTCGACCTGCAACCCGTGCTTGAGACCCTGGTGGAGAACGCCGTCCGCCTTTGCGGCGCCGACAGAGGTTTCATCTTCCGTCAGGACGGGGAGCTTTATCGCGTCGCTTCCAGCTACGGTCACTCGCAGGAGTGGGTCGAAATCGCCAAGCGAAATCCAATCCGCCAGGATCGTTCGTCAGCAACCGGACGTGCCGTTCTTGAGCACCGCGTTGTTCAAATTCACGATATCCTGGAGGACCCGGAGTACCAATGGGCGGACGATCATCGGCATCAGGAAGAAATGCACCGGACGATCCTCGCAGTCCCGATGCTCAGGGGAGACACTGTTATCGGCGTGATCACGATTCGGCGCATCCAGGTCCAGCCCTTCACCGAGAGGCAGATCGAGCTGCTTGACCACATTTGCCGATCAGGCCGTGATCGCCATCGAGAATGTGCGACTTTTCGATGAAGTGCAGAAGCGCACGCGCGACCTGACTGGCGCCCTGGACCGCCAGACGGCGACATCCGAGGTGCTGCAAGTCATCTCGAAATCCCCCGGCGAGCTGCAGCCGGTGTTCGAGATCATGATGGCAAATGCGACCAAGCTGTGCAGCGCGAGCTTCGGCGTCATGTGGCTCTGTGAAGGGGATGCTTTCCGCACAGGTGCGTTCTACGGAACCTTGTCCCCGACTTTTACGCAAGAATGGCAAAGCGGAACTGTTTTTCGTCCAAACCCGGATGTCCCGATGGTGCGTGCCGTCAGCACCCGAAAGGCCGTGCAAGTTGCCGACCTGCGCAAGACGCAGGCGTATGGGGATGGCGATCCGTTGGTGGTTGCCGCGGCGGATGTCGCCGGCGTCCGCACCATGGTCGCAGTGCCGATGTTCAAGGACAATGATCCGGTTGGGGTGATCTCGATCTACCGAAAGGACGTGCACGCCTTCGACGACAAGCAGATTGAGCTGGTCACGAACTTCGCCGCTCAGGCGGTCATCGCCATCGAGAATGCCCGACTTTTGAACGAGCTGCGCGAGCGAACGAATGATCTCAGCGAGTCCCTCCAGCAACAGACTGCAACATCCGAGGTGCTGCAAGTCATCAGCAGATCGCCGGGCGAGCTGGAGCCGGTTTTTCAGTCCATGCTGGGCAACGTGATCCGGATTTGCGAGGCCAACTTTGGCGTTCTGTTTCGATTTGAAGGCCCTGAGGCGCGCGCCGCGGCGATGCTTGGCGTGCCGCCGGCTTTTGCCGAATTCTGGCAGAGCGGGCCGCACCGGCCTGGCCCGCAGACTGCGCTTGGTCGCGTCATGGCGACGCGACAGATGGTTCATATCGCCGACGTCACAGTGGACCCGGCTTACCTTGAGGGTGAGCCGGTCTTTGTCGCTGCTGTCAGTCTCGGAGGTTTCCGGACTATCCTCATCGTTCCCATGCTCAAGGAAAATGAGCTCATCGGCGTTTTCGCTATCTACCGTCAGGATGCGCACGCCTTTGACGACAAGCAGATTGAGCTGGTCACGAACTTCGCCGCCCAGGCGATCATCGCCATCGAGAATGCCCGGCTTCTCAACGAGCTGCGCGAAGCTTTACAACAGCAGACCGCCACCGCCGATGTGCTCAAGGTGATCAGCCGCTCGACCTTCGATTTGCAAGCCGTGCTGAATACGTTGGTCGAGTCGGCCGCGCGTTTATGCGAGGCGGATAAGGCCGGCATCGTCCGGCCAGAAGGGGATGTTCTCCAGTTCGCAGCCAGCTACGGCTTCTCGTCGGCCTACCGGGCGTATATGGACACTCACCCACTCCCATCGGGCCGCGGCTCCGTTGTCGGCCGGGCTGTGCTGGAAGGCAGAATCATTCATGTGCCCGACGTGCTTGCCGATCCGGAATACGAGGCAGCCGACATTGCCAAGGTCGGTGGAATCCGCACGCTTCTGGGCGTGCCGCTGATGCGAGAGGGCGCGCCGATTGGTGTGATCGCTTTGCAGCGAGATGCGGTCCGGCCGTTTACGGACAAACAGATCGAGCTGGTCACCACCTTTGCTGACCAGGCGGTGATCGCGATCGAGAACGTGCGGTTGTTTGAAGCCGAGCAAGAGCGTACGCGCGAGCTGTCCGAATCGCTGCAAC
This sequence comes from uncultured Alphaproteobacteria bacterium, assembly GCA_963841105.1. Taxonomy (GTDB): domain Bacteria; phylum Pseudomonadota; class Alphaproteobacteria; order Rhizobiales; family Xanthobacteraceae; genus VAZQ01. The sequence goes on along the minus strand of CAWJCB010000011.1, from coordinate 127,003 downwards.
AGCAGACAGCGACCGCCGATGTGCTCAAAGTAATAAGCCGCTCGACGTTCGATCTGCAAGCAGTGCTCGACACGCTTGTCGAGTCGGCTGCCCGATTATGTCAGGCAGAAAATGTGCAAATCTTCCTACATGACGGTGCTCTCTACCGTCTCGCGGCGCATAACGGGTTCTCACCTGAATATCAGGAGTACGTCAAACAACATCCTATTAGGCCGGACCGAGGCACGCTGGTGGGACGAACGGCGCTGGAGGTCGAACCGGTCCACATTCCCGACGTTCTTGCTGATCCGGAATACACTTGGCATCAAGGTCAAGAACTCGCCGGTTTCCGTGCAGCGCTCGGACTGCCTTTGCTCCGAGAGGGTAACTGCGTTGGCGTCTTGGCAATGACAAGCGCTAGCCCCCGACCATTTACGGCCAAGCAGATTGAGTTAGGCGCCACCTTTGCCGACCAGGCGGTGATCGCCATCGAGAACGTACGCTTGTTTGAAGCCGAGCAGCAGCGCACGCGCGAGTTGTCCGAATCGCTGCAGCAGCAGACTGCGACCGCGGACGTGCTCAAGGTGATCAGCCGCTCCACCTTTGATCTGCAGACAGTGCTGGACACGCTGACCGAGTTGGCCGCGCGGCTTTGCGAGGCCGACATGGCGGGAATCACCCGACCGGTAGACGGTGGGTTCTATTACGCCACCAACTATAAATTCCCGGCGGACTGGCTCGAATTCGTCAAAGCCACCCCTATACAAGCCGGACGCGGCAGCGTGGTCGGGCGCGTGCTGCTGGAGGGTGGGATCGTTCACCTGGCCGATGTCCTTGCCGATCCCGATTATAGTTTCTTGGCGCAACAGAAGCGTGCCGGATATCGCACCTTCCTTGGCGTCCCGTTGCTGCGCGAGGGAAATCCGATCGGCGTGCTCGCATTGTCGCGAAAAATTGTTAAGCCATTCACCGATAAGCAAATCGACCTGGTCACCACCTTTGCAGACCAGGCGGTGATCGCGATCGAGAACGCACGTCTATTTGAAGCCGAGCAACAGCGCACGCGCGAGTTGTCCGAATTGCTGCAGCAGCAGACTGCGACCGCCGATGTCCTTGAGGTCATCAGCCGCTCGGCGTTCGATCTGGAGCCGGTGTTCCAGACTGTCGCCGAATGCGCGGTGCGCCTGTGCGCAGCCGACAAGGCATTCATATTCCGCTTCGACGGGGAGATGCTCCGAATGGTGGTCGCGTTCAATGCGTCCGTGGAGCTTACGGAGTTCATCGAGAAGAACCCGATGCGTCCGGGACGCCACAGCGCAGCGGCCCGCGCGGCGCTCGAACGTCGAACGATCCACATCCCCGACGTCTTGGCCGATCCCGACTATAGCTATGGCTCCAAAGAGGTCGATCCCATTCGGACCGTTCTCACCGTTCCGATGCTCAAAGGCGATGAGTTGCTGGGCGTCATCTTAACGTATCGATTGGAAGTCAAGCCGTTCACCGACAAGCAGATCGCTCTCGTCGAGACTTTTGCCGACCAGGCGGCCATCGCGATCGAGAACGTGCGGTTGTTTGATGAGGTCCAGGCGCGCACACACGACCTCGCGCGCTCGGTCGCGGAGCTGCGCGCCCTTGGCGCAGTCTCGCAGGCTGTCAACTCGACGCTCGATTTGCAAACCGTGCTCGAAACCATTGTCGCCAAGGCTACCGCGATTTCCGGGACGGAGGCGGGGGCGATCTACGTCCTCGACGAGCGGCAGCGGGAATTCCAGCTCAGCGCCACGTTCGGCATGACCGAGGAAATGATCGCGGCGGTGCGCAACATGCATGCCGAGATTTCGCAAGCCGTCGGTATGGCGACAGAGAGTCACGAGCCGAGCCAGGTGGCTGATCTGGGCGATCAACCCGCCAATCCGGTCAACGACACTATCCTGCGCGCGGGCTATCGCGCACGGTTGCTGCTGCCGCTGATTCGATCCGGCCATGTCATCGGTGCGCTGGTCGTCCGCCGCAAGGCGCCGGGCGAATTTCCGCCAAATACGGTCGACGTGCTCAAGACTTTCGCCGCCCAGTCGGCGCTTACGATCCAGAACGCGCGCCTGTTCAGCGAGGTCGGCGAGAAAAGCCGGCAACTCGAGATTGCGAGCCAACACAAGTCGCAGTTCCTGGCCAATATGAGCCATGAGCTGCGCACGCCGCTGAACGCCATCATCGGCGTTACCGAGATGCTGCTGGAGGACGCCCGTGATCTCAAACGCGAGGACGAGGTCGAGCCGCTTGACCGCGTGCTGCGGGCGGCGCGCCATCTGCTCGCGTTGATCAACGACATTCTCGACCTGTCCAAGATCGAAGCCGGACGAATGGAGCTTCACCTGGAGTCCTTTCCGTTGGCGCCGCATATCGAGGACGTGGTCAAAACGATTGAGCCGCTTGCGAAGAAGAATGGCAACCAGATCGTCGTCAATTGCGGGCCCGAGCTGGGCACGATCCACGCCGACCAGACTCGCTTTCGCCAGGCGCTCCTCAACCTGGCGAGCAATGCCAACAAGTTCACCGAAAACGGAACGGTCACCGTCGCGGCGGGCCACCAGCGGATCGACGGACACGAGTGGATCACTGTCGCGGTAACCGACACCGGAATCGGAATGACAGCGGAGCAGATGGGCAGGCTGTTCCAGGAATTCTCGCAGGCGGATTCCTCGACCACCCGCAAGTACGGAGGCACCGGCCTTGGCCTCGCCATCAGCCGGCATTTCTGCCGGATGATGGGCGGCGACATCACCGTTGAAAGCACGCTGGACAAGGGCTCGACCTTCACCATTCAACTGCCGCGGATTGTGCAGCCCGATCGGAAACTGATGGCGGAACGGGAGCCTGGCGCGACTCATGCCGGCGCAACGACAGTGGAAGCGCCGTGCATTCTGGTCGTGGACGATGACTCGACAGTTCGCGAGCTTGTGGCGCGGCATCTGGAGCGGGCGGGTTTTTCGGTCGTCACCGCGAAGGGCGGCCAGGACGGACTGCGGCTGGCGCGCGAATTGCGCCCGGCGGCGATGACGCTCGACATCATGATGCCCGATCTCGATGGCTGGACCGTGCTCGCGGCGATGAAAGGTGACCCTGCGCTCGCCGGCATTCCGGTCGTCCTGATGACAATCGTGGAGGAGAAAAATCGCGGCTACGCTCTCGGCGCGGCCGACTATCTGGTGAAGCCGGTGGATCGCGGCAAGCTCGTTGTGGCGCTGAGAAACATCTGCGGCTCCGCGGCCGGCCGGGTTCTCTTGATCGACGATGACGATGTGGTGCGCCGCAGCGTGCGTCTCGCGTTGGAGCCGATCGGGTGGCATGTCAGCGAGGCGGAGAATGGACTCATTGCGCTCGATTCCCTCTCCGCCTCGCGACCCGACGTGATTATTCTCGACCTGATGATGCCCGAGATGAACGGGTTCGAATTCCTTGACGAATTGCGAGCACGGTCCGACTGGCGGGATATTCCGGTCGTGGTCATCACCGCCAAGGAGCTGACCGAACAGGATCGCAGTCGTCTCAACGGCGGAGTTGATCGCATCATACAAAAGAGCGAGCGCGACGAAATGCTGGGCCGGTTGACCGGCGAGCTGAGCAGGCTGGTGAGGACTTCGGGGCGCGCATGAAAATTCTCTATGTCGAGGACAACGACGACAACATCTACATGCTGAAAACCCGCCTGGGGCGCGCCGGCTACACCGTCGTCATTGCCACCGATGGGGCACAGGGCGTGGCGATGGCAGCGGGTGAGCGGCCCGATCTTATTCTGCTTGATTTGAGCCTGCCGGTGCTGGACGGGTGGGAGGCGGCGCGCCGCATCAAGGCCGCGCCGGAGACGCGCGGCATTCCGATCATTGCGCTCACGGCGCATGTGATGCCCGGCGACCGTGAAAAGGCGTTGGCGGCGGGATGCAATGATTTCGACACCAAGCCCGTGGAGCTTGATCGCCTGCTTGGCAAGATCCGCGCGCTGGCGGGCGCGGGAAGCGCGTCGTGAGCAAGGGTGATGCCGCGCTCCTCGTTGTCGATGACAACGAGGACAATCGCTACGCTTTGACACGACGGCTCGCCCGCGAAGGCTACACGAACGTCGCAACCGCGGTTGACGGCCGGCAGGCGTTGGAGCTTTTGCACGGCAAATCCTACGATCTCGTGCTCCTCGACATCATGATGCCGAATGTGAACGGCTACGAGGTGCTGGAGACAATGAAGGCGGACGACACGCTGCGGCACGTCCCGGTCGTCATGATCTCCGCCGTCGATGAGATCGACAGCGTCGTTCGCTGCATCGAGCTGGGCGCCGAAGACTACCTGCCAAAGCCGTTCAATCCCACCCTGTTGCGCGCCCGCGTCGGCGCCTGCCTGGAGCGCAAGCGGTTGCATGACCAGATCGCGGCGCAAGCCGCCGACCTCGCCGCCTGGAACCGCAGCCTTGAGGAGCGCGTGCAGCAGCAGCTCTGCGAGATCGAGCGCGTGAGCCGTCTCAAGCGGTTCCTGTCGCCGCAAGTCGCCGAGCTTATCCTGTCCTCCGGCGATGAGCGCGTGCTTGAGAGCCACCGGCGCGCGATCACCGTGCTCTTTTGCGACCTGCGCGGCTTTACCGCTTTCTCCGAGACCACGGAGCCCGAGGAAGTCATGTCGGTGCTGCGCGAATATCACGCGGTGCTGGGCCAGCTCATCCACAAGCATGAGGGGACGGTTGAACGTTTTGCCGGCGACGCCATCATGGTTCTGTTCAACGATCCGCTTCCCTGCTCCGATCCGAATATGCGCGCCGTCCAGATGGCTGTAGAGATGCGCGATCAAGTCGGCGCATTGACTGCGAAATGGCGCAAGCACGGTCATGAGCTTGGCTTCGGCATCGGCGTTGCGCATGGATACGCGACGCTGGGGCGCATCGGCTTCGAGGGCCGCTTCGACTATGGCGCCGTCGGCACGGTGGTCAATCTTGCCGCCCGCCTGTGCGCCGACGCCAAGGATGGCCAAATCCTCATCGATGCGAAGGTGCAGGCCGCCGTCGAGGGCACGACCGGCACCGAGCCCGCCGGTGAGCTCCTGCTCAAGGGCTTTCACCGACCAGTGCGCGCCTTCAATGTCTGCGCGCCGCGGCCGAGCACCGCCTGAGCTGGTCGTCTGCGTGGCTTGATGATTGAAGCGGCAATTCCCCCAAGCGTTAGGTCTCGCAAGCTCGACACTAGGCCTGAGCGAGCCGGTTCATCGCCGCTGCAAGCGAGATATCGCGGGCGGTTACGCCGCCGGCATCATGGGTCGCAAGCGTCACCTCGACCTTGTTGTAGACGTTGAACCACTCCGGATGGTGGTCGAGCTTCTCGGCGATGAGCGCGGCGCGGGTCATGAAGCCAAATGCTTCGTTGAAGTCCTTAAAGGTGAAATTCTTGCGGATGGCATCGCGCCCGGCGACCTCGCTCCATCCCGCAAGCTTGCCGAGCTCGGCGGTGCGGGCTTCGCCCGTGAGCTTTGCAGGCATGATGACGAACCTCCGTGCTTGAGCGCGGCTCGCAAGTTGCAGCAGAAATCACGCCGGCTCGCGCATTGCTCCGACAGCTTCCCTGTGGGTGCCCACATTGCTGCGCGTTTTCGTCGAATAGTATGACGCGTTCTGCTCGCCGCGCAGCGCCTCGCGGGTGAATTGAATGAGATGATGCGCGACAAAGCCCATTCCCAGCACCGCGTCGATCTGCCCCCGGCGGAGCGCATGGCGTGCCGCCCGCCAGAACGGCCTGCGGTAATCGGAACGAACGCCGACATGCAGCACGAGGCGCAGCGCCATCACGAAGGCGCCTGAAAGGTTGGCCCAGGTGAGCTTTCCGCGCGCAGGCGTGATCATCCGGTTCGCGTAGGTGGCATCAACCTGGTGCGCGAAGCGCGAGAACAGGCGCTCCGGATCGTTGGCGTGAGCGATAGCGCGGCGCCACATCGACAGCACTTCGTCATATGGCCGCAGAAAGCGGACGTTGCTTTCGCGCGCGGGATCCTGGTCGATGCGTCCGGCGCGATGGAGCCTGTCCCATAGCGGTGTCTTCGGGAGCGCCTGCAGCAGGTTGATGGTCAGCATCGGGATTCGGGAAATATCGATGAAGTCCTTGATCCGGCTTTCCGTGTCATCCGAGTTCGTGTCGAGGCCGAGGATGATGCCGGAGACGACTTCCAGCCCGTAGCTGTTGAGCGTCCTGATGGATTCCAGCATCGGCACGGCGACATTCTGATTCTTGCGCATGGCCCTGAGCGCGTCGGCCTCCGGCGTCTCTATGCCGACAAACAGGCTGACGAAGGACGCTCTCGCGCATGAGAGCGAGTATCTCCGGCTGCTTGGCGATGTTGAGCGTCGCCTCACAGACGAACTGTAGCGGATAGCCGCGCGCCTTTTGCCAAGCCAAAAGCTCGCGCAGCATGTCTTTGGTGGCCTTGCGATTGCCGATGAAATTGTCGTTGACGAAATAGACGACCGGCGGGTGTCCTTTTTGCCTGCGCATGGCATCAAGCTCGGCGGTGACCTGCGCCGGCGTCTTGAGGCGCGGCTGACGGCCGTAGAGGTTTGGGATGTCGCAGAACTCGCAGAGGTACGGGCATCCGCTTGAGAACTGAATAGTGAGCATCAGATAGTTCTTCAGCGGAACAAGATCGTAGGCAGGAATCGGAAATTCCTGGAGCGCAAGCCTGTCGCGGCACTCGAACCGTATCGGCGCGGCCGGGCGGGCAATGCTCTCGTCAAGAAGCGCGATGAGACGATCGGTTGCGTCTCCGATCTCCCCGATGTGAAGATAATCGATGTCCGGATACATTTCCGGCGCGGCCGATACCGATGGCCCGCCGAGCATCACCACTTTCCCGGCCGCATGGGCGCGCGCCGCAATGTCGCGAATTTGCGGCGCCTGGACGTGCATGCCGCTGACGGCGACGACGTCGGCCCATCCGAGATCGGCGGCCGTGGCACGGGAGATATTCTCGTCGATGAAGCGCACTGGCCATGCCTGCGGCATATACGCCGCGATGAGAAGAAGACCCTGCGGCGGCATGAAGGCGCGCACCCCCTTCATCAGGCGGTAGGCATGGTTGAAGGTGCCGAATGCCGGCGCGTAGTGCGGAAAGATGCACAACACCCGGCGGCGATTCCGCACTGGAGCAGATGAGCGCACGGCACCTCCCTCTCGCGCAGCCTATGGTCACCCCGCGCATGCGAAGATGCAAGGGGCAACCGACAGGGCTATGGGGAATATCCCGGCCACGCATTCATCAGTACGGTGTCGTCGTCCGCGCAGGCGGACGATCCAGTAAGCGACCGCATCGAGCATTTTAGGCGCCGTTCGCGCGGATCCTCACTTCGTGATTACTGGGTCGCCCGCCTGAAGCGGCCGACGACGCACGACAATGCTCCGCATTGCGCCGCTCAGCTTCGTGACTATATTGCGGGTCGATGCGGGCCCAGGTGGCCCGCGCTTGGTTTTCACAGGATGCGTTTTCAAGTCGCCCCATGAATTTGCGCAACGTCGCAATCATTGCCCACGTCGATCACGGCAAGACGACGCTGGTTGACCGGCTGCTGCAGCAATCGGGTGCCTTTCGCGAGAATCAGCGCGTCGCCGAGCGCGCCCTCGATTCCAATGATCTCGAGCGCGAGCGCGGCATCACCATTCTCGCCAAGGTCACGTCGATCCTCTGGCAAGGCACGCGCATCAATATCGTGGACACGCCGGGCCACGCCGATTTCGGCGGCGAGGTGGAGCGCATCCTCAACATGGTCGATGGCGCCCTGGTCCTCGTCGATGCGGCGGAAGGGCCGCTGCCGCAGACCAAGTTTGTGGTGTCGAAGGCGCTCAAGATCGGACTTCGCCCGATTGTCGTCATCAACAAGGTGGACCGGCCCGATGCGCGGCCATCGGTGGTGGTGAACGAGGTTTTCGATCTTTTTGCCGCGCTCGATGCCAGCGAGGAGCAGCTCGATTTTCCCATCCTTTACGGCTCCGCGAAGGAAGGATGGATGTCGACCTCAGCCGATGGGCCGAAGGAAAACGGCATGGCTGCGCTGTTCGAGCTGGTGATCGCCCACGTGGCGCCGCCGCGCATCGAGGCGGGACCGTTGCGCATGCTCGGCACCATACTCGAAGCCAATCCTTATCTGGGCCGCGTCGTCACCGGGCGCATCACTTCGGGCGCAGTGAAGCCGAACCTGCCGGTCAAGGTCATCGACCGCAATGGCAGGCTGGTCGAGGAAGGCCGCGTCACCAAGGTGCTCGCCTTTCGCGGCCTCGATCAGACCGGTGTCGAGGAAGCTTCCGCCGGCGACATCGTCGCCATTGCCGGATTGCCGCAGGCGACGGTCTCCCACACCATCTGTGCGCCGGAAGTCAGCACAGCGCTGCCGGCACAGCCGATCGATCCGCCGACCTTGGCCATGACCTTCCGCATCAATGATTCCCCGCTGGCCGGGACGGAGGGCGACAAGGTGCAGTCTCGCGTGATCCGCGAGCGCCTCCTGCGCGAGGCGGAAGGCAACGTGGCGCTCAGGATCAGCGAGTCGCGCGAGAAGGATTCCATGGAAGTGGCCGGCCGCGGCGAGTTGCAGCTCGGCATTCTCATTGAGACCATGCGCCGCGAAGGCTTTGAGCTTTCCGTCTCCCGGCCGAAGGTGCTGCTCCAGCGCGACGCCCACGGCGAGCTTACCGAGCCCATCGAGGAGGTCGTCATCGATGTGGACGAGGAGCACAGCGGCATCATCGTGCAGAAGCTTTCCGAGCGCAAAGCCGAGATGATCGAGATGCGGCCATCCGGCGGTGGGCGGGTGCGACTCGTCTTTCACGCGCCGACGCGCGGCCTCATCGGCTATCTGGGCGAGCTTCTTACCGATACCCGCGGTACCGCGGTCATGAACCGTGTCTTCCACCGCTACGATCGCCATCGCGGCGACATCGCGGGCCGCCGCAACGGGGTGCTGCTCTCGAACGATCAGGGCGAGGCGGTCGCCTACGCCCTCTGGAACCTGGAGGATCGCGGACCGATGATGATCGAGCCGGGATGGAAGGTCTATCGCGGCATGATCATCGGCGAGCATAGCCGCGGCACCGATCTCGAAGTCAATGTGCTCAAGGGCAAGAAGCTCACCAATATCCGCACCCACGCCAAGGATGAAGCCGTGCGCCTCACGCCTCCCATCCAGATGACGTTGGAGAAGGCGCTTGCCTATATCGGCGACGACGAGCTGGTGGAGGTAACTCCCAAGGCAATCCGGCTGCGCAAGAAGCTGCTCGATCCCAACGAGCGCAAGAGGGAGGACCGGCGGCGGGAAGCGCAGGCGGTGGCGTAGTCCCATTTTGCGACGGCAGCATCGGGTTATGGAAAGCCGGCGGCGATGCTTTTTGTTGAACGTCGAGAAGCCTCAAAGGGGGCATGCGGACGAACGCCGCGCAGGATTTTGGCGGCCGTGTCGCCGCAGCAACATCACAAAGACACCATTAAGTTAACCCGATTCCACGGGCATTTCTGAGCGCCATTCCAGACGCGTCGCGGACAGAATCGACGTTTTGGCGCGCCATTATTAACCTAGGGTTAAACATAGATCTTGAACGATCGCCAAGCGCTTGCTTCTATCAGAAACATGAGCACGATTCTGATAGAGGTCCGTCGAGCCAAGCCCTGTGATGCGAGGGCGATTGCATCGACGCACGACGAGGCCTGGAAAGGCGCTTACCAGGGTGTCATTCCCGGTCCCGAGCTCGACAAGCTGATCAACCGCCGCGGCCCGCAGTGGTGGGACAGCGCCATCCGCAAGGGAAGCCGGATCGCCGTCCTGGCGTTCGGCGATACCATCGCCGGCTATGCCAACTACGGCCGCAACCGCGCGCGCAGCTTGTACTACGACGGGGAGATCTACGAGCTTTACCTCCGCCCCGAGTTTCAGGGGCTTGGCTTTGGCCGCAAGCTGTTCACCGCGGCGCGACGCGACCTGGTGCAGAGCGGATTGCAAAGCCTGGTCGTCTGGGCGCTCTCGGATAACGAGCCGGCCGTCGGATTTTACCGCGCACTCGCGGGCAAGGCAGTGGCCCGCTCCTCCGAACGGTTCGGAACGCGCGTTCTCGACAAGGTCGCTTTTGCCTGGACCAACTGAACCGAACACCGATCCGTAGGGCGGATTAGGCGCATCTTCGCGCCGTAACCCGCCGCTCGGCGATGGCGTACGCGGCGGATTACGCTCGCGCTCATCCGCCCTACACTCGGCGTTACCTGCACACCGCCGCCCCTACATCCAGATCTATTCCCTGTCGACGCTGTCCTGACGATCCAGTGACGGCACGGGCACGCGGGCAAGCGCGCAGGCCGCGGTCAACGTGTTGAGGAGCAGGCAGGCAATCGTCATCGGGCCGACGCCGCCCGGCACCGGAGTAATTGCCCCCGCAACAGTGGAGACTTCCACGAAGGCGACATCCCCCGCGATGCTCGACCTGCCGTTCGCGTCCGTCACGCGATTGATCCCGACATCGATCACGGTCGCGCCAGGCTTGACCCATTTCCTGCGCACCATCTCGGCGTGACCCACTGCGGCAAACAAAATATCGGCGCGGGCGCACACGGTCGGGAGCTCGCGTGTCCTGGAATGCGCAATGGTGACCGTGGCGTTTTCCGCAAGGAGAAGTTGCGCCAGGGGCTTGCCGACGATGTTGGAGCGGCCGATGACGACCGCCTCCAGCCCTTGCAGGGAAGGATGCACCGTCTTGGCGAGGCGAACACACCCGAGCGGCGTGCATGGAACGAGCGCAGGCAAGCCTGCGGACAAGCGGCCAACATTCACGGGATGGAAGCCGTTGACATCCTTGTCGGGATCAATGGCGGCGATCACCTTGCGCGTGTCCATCTGGCTCGGCAGCGGCAGCTGCACCAGGATGCCGTGGACTGCCCGGTCAGCGTTGAGGCGATCGATCAAGGCGAGGAGCTCCGCCTCGCTGGCTGTGGCCGGCAGGCGATGATCAAAGGACCGCATCCCGCTGCCGGCTGTCAGCTTCAGCTTGCTCCCGACGTAGCTCTCGCTCGCCGGATTGTTGCCGACAAGCACGACCGCGAGCCCCGGCACGATGCCGCGGTCGCGCGCGAGGCGGTGCACCGCGTCCGCTACCCGGCCGCGCAAGTCCGCGGCGACGGCCTTGCCGTCGATGATCCTGGCGCTCATGCCCGGCTATCCCCACCCGCCTTCATAAGCAACTTGGCAAGAATGTTCGTAGCTTCGCATTATTTGAGGCGGATTTTTTCTCGGTGCCGCACCGCGAGCCGCGGGTAAGCCTTAGATACAAAGGCATTAACACGCGAACTCCACCAGCCGCCAAGGTAAGGTCTCGCAAGCATGCTCGCACCTGCACGCAACAGGCTCTTTCCAGCTGAGAACCGCTCATTCCTGTGAGTGCTTTACGAATCTCTTTGCGCGTGAGCAGCGACTGAAAGAGCGTACCGTTTTCTCCTCCTCGATAGCGTGGGTGCCATTGCGTTCAGAACACGTTGGGAAGGATATACAGCGCGATGCAGTAGCGGATGAAAATGATTATCAGAATGACAATGATGGGCGAAACGTCGATACCGCCGAGATCTGGCATCCTGTTGCGGATCGGCCGCAGCGCCGGCTCAGTCAACCGGTAGAGGACATCGCCCACCATCGCAACCGCCGGATTGCGAACATTGACGACATTGAATGCTGCAAGCCAGGAAAATATCGCTGCCGCGATCAGGATCCAGACGTAGATCTCAAGGGCGAGATCAATGACAAGAAATAACGCGCGCATGGCGGATACCGCTCTTGAGGTTCGTGCTGTACCATGTAGCGGCCCGAGAGGCCCCAAACAAGCGCGTTACCGCAGGAACCCCCGAAAGGCATCCGTAGCGACCACAAGATCGCGGTTCGGCCGCTCAGCTCCAGCAGCTATTGGCTATTTCGAAAACCTAGGTTTGCCGTCAATGCTCCAGAGCATCTTGCCAGCCTTAGTTCTATCGCAAAGTCTCCTCGAGCTGCTTGGAAATGTCCTCTCGATCGGCTCTGATCGCGTCACTCAGAATCCTATCCGATCACCGGGATGACCTCGGGATCACCCTGCACGTCCGCGGACGTTGAACTCGGAGCCGCCAGCGGGCAGGTTCTTTTGATGGTGGGCTTGGCAAGGTTACGTCAACGCGGGTCGTGTCTCACTTTGATTGTGGCGTCTAATATCCATGTCGGAAAGACTGGTAGGCAATGCTGATCATGACCCAAACGGCAAGGTAGCAGCAAATTCGGAACCATCGCTTCGTCCACCACCCTGCGAACATGATCGGGCAGGACGCAACCCCCGCTACGCCAAGAATTAGAATCCACCAGATCATCGCTAGTAACGTCAATTGTTTTGCGTCAGCAGGAAAGGGGTGCTGACGCCGTGGGATTTGCTTTCATGTGCGAATACGGCGAACGGGACGGTCCATGGATGTCTTGTCCTGAAAGTTTCCCATGGGCCTGGTCCGTCGCCGTACTTCGCGGAATCATCGTTCAATAGCATTTGTAGTTCTTACCTTGCGGCGCTGGCCTGATTTGTAGCGGAAGCAGGTAAGCAACTCTTCGAGGTCGTTACGCAGGCAGTCAACTGCTGCCGGATACTTGTCACCGAAGCGGTTAGCGAACTTTCGCGCGGCGGTGCGGGCAGCAGGGGCGTTGGGTGCATTCATGATCTTGTGGAGAGCACGTTTTACAGCCGGCTGATCGGCCTTGTGACCTTGTCGAGGACGTTCCTGATCTTGTGCGCCCAGCAGCGCTGGACGGCAATGTCTGGGAAGACCGAGGGCAGGGGAGCCAATAGAGCGCTGCCATCAACGCAGATGATATCGAGCCCTTGGCCAGTGAGACCGCGGCAGACGAGGCGGTGAGGAAACGTTCCCATTCGGCGGCGCTTTTGCTCCCCGCCAGACGGAAGTCGATGCCACAATCAAACCACGACCCTTAACGCAGGTCGAGTTGCCTGGTGGATAAATGCGCTAATCTTGACTCCGACACCCCTGCGTCCTAAATGGCCGCAACTCGCAGGCAGCCCATCAGGACGGCGTTCGGCCGCGGCACTTCGGCGGCTGCATTTGGCGGGGCCGTAGCTCAGTTGGGAGAGCGCCTCGTTCGCAATGAGGAGGTCAGGGGTTCGACCCCCCTCGGCTCCACCACCAGAAGCGCACCCATGTATGGCTGACACACTTGGAGCTGACGAGGAATTTTGTCATTCGCTCCATCGCCACCCGTTTGAGAAAACCCCGCTCATTTCTGGATACGCCGGCTTCGTAACCTTGGACAGGCGACCTTTCGTCAAACATTGGTGATTCCCGCACTGCCATCAAGGTTGAGGGCATATCGTGTATGTCGAAGCTCGCCTGTCCTGGTGAAGGCGCCTTTCTCGACAAGGTCTTGCAAGTCGCGCGTCGCCGTGGCGCGAGATGCCTTTGTGATGCTGATATAGTTTTCGGCGCTTAGACCACCCTTGAAGCCGTCAACGCCCGCCTGGAACATCCGGGCAATTGCCTTACCCTGGCGTTCGTTGAGCTTGTCGCGGAGCCGCTCATGGAATTTGGTCTTGGCAACATAGAAGTCGACGCGTCTGACGGTGTTGTTTTGCGCTTCGAGAATCGTGCTCGCGAAATATTTTGTCCAATCGGTGATTTCGATGTCTTTGTTGCTCCGCTCCAGTGCCGCGTAATACTCCTTGCGCCTGCGCTCGATTGTGTAGGCGAGGGCGATCAGGCTGGGCCGCCCGAGATTTTGCGCAAGCGATTTTTCGGCCAGCGCACGACCGATGCGCCCGTTCCCGTCCTCGAAAGGATGAATGCACACGAAATACAGATGCGCGACACCGGCGCGCGTCAGCGCGGGTAGAGCGTTCTTACCGCCCGGAGCCGTGTCGTTGAACCATGCGATGAAGTGGTTCATTTCATCCGGCAAACGATCGGATGGCGGCGCCTCGAAATGGACGGTGCGCCTGTGGACGGGCCCGGATACAACCTGCATGGGTTCGGCGAGCGTCCGATAGCCGCCGATAACGCGAATGGAGGCATCTCCACTCAGCACCATCGCGTGCCAGTTGAACATTGTCTTGTCGGCGAGCGGCGCCGCGAAGTTGCGATACAGATCGACCATCATTCTAGAGATGCCGCGCTCAGCCGGCTTCACGCCCGGTTGCTCGAGCCCGAGCCCGAACTGTTGGCGTAGCGAGGACTGGACGCTGTCGCGGTTGAGGATTTCGCCTTCGATTTCGGAGGTCTTTACCGCCTCGTCGCTGATGAGCTCGATCTTGAGCGTTTCCTGGTCGTCCGCGCCAATATGCTTGCAAGCGCCAACGAATTCGCCTGATTGAAGCAGAAATTGCGTCTCCAGGGGCTCTAAGAGGGCTGAATTATATGTGAATTTTGGCCACTCAGGCCGTTCCCAGTTCCAAGCCATGAGCAATAAAGTCCTCTCTATCGCTCGTTTTTAGCGCGAATCTGCCTCGACGCGACCGATGACCCCTTGCACGGGAACCAGGAAGGACGCTTCTTCCACGGCTATTACGATTGCTACTGTTACCTGCCGCTCTACGTATTCTGCGGGCGTCATCTGTTGGCCGCCGAACTGCGCCCCGCCAATATCGACGCGGCGGAAGGAGCGCTGAAGGAAGTCAAGCGCATCGTCGCCCATATCCGCCGGAACTGGCCGAAGGTGCGCATTATCGTGCGTGCCGATTCGGGCTTTGCGCGAGATGATTTGATGGCCTGGTGCGAGGCGAACGGCGTGCACTATGTGTTGGGATTTGCCAGGAACGACAGGCTTATTGCGGAAATCGCCGACGAACTGGCGCGGGCGGAGAGAAAAAGCCGACGGACCGGCAAGCCGGCGCGATGCTTCAAGAGCTTCATGTACCAGACACGCCGCGGCTGGACCCGCCGACGCCGGGTCGTGGGCAAAGCTGAGTTTACCGAAGGCGAGGCTAATCCCCGTTTCGTCGTTACCTCGCTCACACGTCGTGAGTGCAAGTCCAAAGATCTCTACGAGAAACTCTATTGCGCCCGCGGCGATATGGAAAACCGGATCAAGGAGTGTCAACTTGATCTTTATGCCGATCGCACTTCGGCCGCGACGATGCGGGCCAATCGGCTGCGACTGTGGTTTGCCTCCATGGCCTATGTTCTCCTCTGCGCCTTGCGCCGCATCGGATTGCAGCAGACGAAATATTCGGACGCGACATGCGGCACTCTTCGCCTCACCTTCCTCAAAATCGGCGCTCGCGTGACTATCAGTGTACGCCGCATCAAAATAGCGATGACATCGGGTTGCCCCGTGGCAAGCGTTTGGGGCAATGCAGCAATCAAACTCAATGTTGCAGCGTCCGCGCGCGGGTCACCAGTCTGACACGCAACGCCGCCACGCGTAACAAACGCGGCATCATCCCCAGGCCCATCGAGATCCGATCGTCGCTGCCGCCCCCAGCAGCCCTGAAAATTCCCCGCAAGACCCCGCGTCGCTCGCCGCCACGGTGCGGCGCGTCCCAAAACAAGCTTCCCACCTCACCAAACAAAAACGCTCGTTCGAGCAAGGATTGTGTGAGATATACGGGCTAGTACGTCGGCGCCGGCGCTCAGGCGGCCTTGTTGACCTGCTCGCGGGCAAAGCCCGCCGTCGAAGCATAGCCGCGCACGATGGCCTTGCGCTGCTCGAAGGACAGCACGTCGTCGACATTGCTGAAGCCATCGGGCGCGCGCTCTTCCACGGCATCGATGACGCCTTCCGGGCCGCCGCGGCGGTTCATCTGCACGACCTGGGCGGTCATCGGCAAACGCTCCTGCTCGTACATCCAAAGCGCATGTGCCGGATGCTCGGCAGCGCGCAACCGGTCGGCCAGAGCGCGCGCATCGAGAATAGCCTGGGAAGCGCCGTTCGATCCGACGGGATACATGGGGTGCGCCGCATCCCCCAGCAGTGTCACGCGCCCATGCGACCAGCGCGGCAGCGGATCGCGATCGCACATCGGATATTCCCAGAACTCTGGTGTCGCCTCAATCAACGCCTTGGCGTCAACGTAGGGAATGCGGAAGCGCTGGACGTGCGGCATCAGCTCCTCGAAGCGGCCGGGGCGCGACCAATCCTCCTTGCGCGGCGGCACGCCGGGCTCGGAAATCTTGACGAGCACCGCCCAGTTGGTCAGGGGATGGTTGCTCCGGTTTCCCTCGCCGATGGGATAGATCACCAGCTTCGCCGCCATGCCGCCGGCGATCACCATGGAACGGCCGGTCAGGAACTGCGGCCAATCGGTTGCGCCGCGCCACAGCATGGCGCCGTTCCAGCGCGCCGGACCTTCATTGGGATAGAGCGTTTCCCGCACGGCGGAATGAATGCCGTCGGCGCCGACGAGAATGTCGCCGCGCGCGGTTGCGCGATGCGAGCCGTTGCGGTCGAAGAAATAGGCAGTGACGCCGCCGTCGTCCTCGACGAACGCGCCGAGGCGATGGCCGGTATGAACGCGGGATTCACCCAGCCGCGATCGTACGGCCTGCTGGATGACGCCTTGCAGCCGGCCGCGATGGATGGAGAATTGCGGATACTCGTAGCCCGCGTCGGTGCCGCGCGGCTCGCGCCAGATCTCCTGCCCGAAGCGGTTGGTGTAGAAGAGCTCGTAGGTGCGGATGCCAACGGCATCGAGCCGCGCCAAAAGCCCCAGCTCTGCCAGCTCCTTGATGGCATGTGGCAAAGTGTTGATGCCGACGCCGAGCTCGCGGATGGTCTCCGCCTGCTCGTAGAGCTCGCAATCCATGCCGCGCGCCTGCAGCATGAGCGCAGTCGTGAGCCCGCCAATTCCGCCCCCGACGATGATCGCCTTCATCACGCCTACTCGACACTGGACGCGGCCTATAATGAGGCCGCCGCGGCCGCCGGCGCAACGGGGTTAAGCGGACGTGGTTGATGATAACGGGTCCCGCATGTCGCTGGCGCTCATGCGGGCTGCGGGGACACCGGTCGTAGCCCGGCATTGGCGGCCTAACGGCGCGATTGCGCAAGCCGACAAGCTCGGACGCGCGCAGCCCGTGCCGGTTCGGGAAAGAACGGATTGGCAACTGGCCAATCTCACAAAGCGCGTCCTTGCAGCTTTTGGCGCTCTATGCCGCGCAAGAAAACCGAATCACATTCGGCTATTGACCTGATAGAGGGGCGTGGCCGCGGACTTTTTTTCCCAGCCGGCATACCATGCTTGCATATGAGGCTTGATGCGCGCCAGCAGATCGGCGCGTGCCCGCTGCGCGGCGGGCAGCGGCTTGTCGCAGAACGCGCGGACTTCGCGAAACAGAAGCGGCACATCAATCGATGTTACGACATGATTTTCCATGCACACCCGGCCGCCGACCACGACGGTATGCACGTCCGATCCCATCGCGCGTTGAACGAATCCCTCGATCGGATCGAATGCAGGATCGATCCAAGGATCCCTGGCGACCCGGTTCATGTCGACGAGGATAGCGTCGCCCTTCCAGCCTGGAAGCAGGGCGCCGGCCTCGTTCTCAAAGCCGGCGGCCCTGGCACTATTCAAAGTGGCGGTCTCCATGGCGTCGTAGGCATCCATTGCCGGCGAGGTAAGATCAAATGTGTTGAGCCGATGCACCTTGTGCATCATTCGCAATTCCATCACGGCGTCCTCATCGTCGTTGATTGTCTTGTCATCCATTCCCATTGCAACGTTGACACCGGCCGCCCGCATTTGCATCACGGGCGTGATGCCGTTGCGCATGTGAAAGTTGCAGCTGGGATGAGTCGTCACCGACACCTGCTGCGCCCCCATGAAGGCAATATCGTCCTCGGTGACCCAAATCGCATGGCCGAACGCCATGCGCCGATCCATCAGGCCCTGATCGTGCAGCCATTGAATAGTCGGCTTGCCGTTGCGGCGCAGGCCCCACTCCTTTTGCACCGGACTCTGCAAAAGATGCATGTGAACGATGGTTCCACCATGGCCGTCGCTCGTATCCCGCACGCGTCTGAGAAAAGTCTCGCTCGCGCCATGCGCCCATGACGGCGCCAGCAGAATTCGGCTGTGTGCGCCGTTGTAGGACGCGTACAAATCCTCGAAAAGCTCAAAATAGTCGTTCCAGACCTTTTCACGGTCGAGCTCGACGAACGGGCTCGCATCGCGCTGCAAGTCCGGCGGCAGCGTTTTGAGAAAAGCCTCCCCGTCCATGACCAGCTTACTTTCATCCCTGATGCCCGGACTGAAGGCAAAGCGCAGGCCACTCTCCTGATAGATTCGGATCGCCACATGGGCCCGGCGTGCGCCTTCCGCCCCGTCGTCGTCAAAACCGTTGTGGTGCATCGTGGTGCAGCCGCTGCGCAGATGATGCCAGGCGGCGATGCCGGCAGTCAGCTCCGGTGGCAGAATTGGCATGTAGGTCCAATCCAGCAGCGAGTTCTCAAGGAAGTCGTTGTTGACGCCCTTCTGCGCCGGCGATAGCCCGCGACCGTGGCTGTGGGCGTCGACAAGACCAGGCAGCAGCAACTGGCTTCCATCGCCGAGAACGCGCATGCCGGGATATCGCGCAGCGATATCCGCGAACGGACCAACGGCGGCGACGAGCCCATCCACGATGGCAACCGCTCCGTCGCGAATCAAGCCAGCGGACTTCAAACGGGGATCGGTGAGGAGATGTTGACCTCGAAGAATCACAGACTTATTCATCTATCGTTCCCGCCACGTTCACTGCAAAACCGGCCATTGCGCCGAATGGCTCAGCGAACGTTCTGTCATTGCGCATCTATCTCGGCCCGGCAATAACAGACCCACACCGCCGGAGCAGGAGCTTGCATGTGCCGTGCATCTCAAACCTCCCGCACCGTTCCCAAAGCTGACATTGTAGCGCGATAGACGGCTGCGATAATACTAAAGTAGCGTCAGGGCCGTGGCCCGGTTCCTTCCTCCCCCCGGACAACGTCCTCTGGAGATGTGAATGGAAAAGATTCTCGTGAGTGGGTGCCTTTATGGCGAGCGCGTGCGCTTCGACGCCGGCGATGTGACATGTGGCGAGGCGCATTTCGCGACTTGGCGCGAGGCAGGCCGGCTCGTTCACATCTGCCCTGAGGTTGTAGGCGGCCTCAGTGTGCCGCGCCCGCGAGCGCGTTTTGTCGAGGGTCGGGTGGTCGCCGACGACGGCTCTGCGAACGGCATCGACGTCACGGCGGAATACGAACGCGGTGCCGCGGCGGCGCTGGCACTTGCGCAAGAGCACGGAATCCGCCTCGCGATCCTCAAGCAGAACAGCCCATCTTGCGGGAGCCGCTCGGTCTTCACTCCGGATTTCAAGGATCGCATCCCCGGAGAAGGTTTGACCGCGGCATTGCTGCGTAAGAACGGCATCACCGTATTCGGAGAGGACCAGCTCGACGACGCGGTGGAATGGCTGGCGGCCAACGCAAGGGACTGAACGCCGGGTAACACCGCCGGTCAAGTTGCCTGGATAATATCTAACGGAGAGAAGGGGAGGACGATGTCACAGGATCAAATGGTGTTGCCGGCGGCACGTGCCGATAGAGACGAGGTCACGCCGGAGGCGTGGAAGGCGCTGTGGGGATCGGCCGCCGGCTACGCGATGGATGGATTTGACCTTCTCGTCCTCGGGTTCATGCTGAAGGCCATCGCAGGCGATCTCGGTTTGAGTCAACAGCAGAGTGCCTCGCTCGTTACCGGCACGCTGGTTGGCGCGGTGATCGGCGGCATCGGCTTCGGCATGCTGTCCGACCGCTTCGGCCGCATCAGAGTGCTGACCTGGACGATCGTGCTCTTCGCGGTCTTCACCGGGCTCTGCGGACTAGCGCAGGGCTACTGGGATCTTCTGCTGTATCGTACGATCGCGGGTATCGGCCTCGGCGGCGAATTCGGGATCGGAATGGCTCTGGTGGCGGAAGCCTGGCCGGCCTCGCAACGCGCGCGCGCGTCTTCCTATGTGGGAATCGGCTGGCAGTTTGGCGTTCTTCTGGCCGTGTTCGTCGTGCCGATCCTGCTGCCGGTGATCGGCTGGCGCGGCATGTTCTTTGTCGGCGCCTTCCCCGCCATTGTCGCTTATTTCATCCGCCAAAGGCTGCATGAGCCGGCGCTGTTCGTCGCTAAGGTGCAAAACGCAAGCCAAACGAAGAACCCGCTGTGGCTGCTGGTCAAGGACGCCGAGACGCTCAAGCGCAGCCTCGGGATGGTGATCCTCTGCTCGATCGCCAATTTCGGCTACTACGGCGTCATGATCTGGCTGCCGAACTATCTGTCGAACGAGGTTCGGGTTCGGGCTCACGCAATCGGCGGTTTGGACGGGCGTCACGATCGCCGGCATGGCGATCGGGATATTCGCCTTCGGACATATCGCCGACAGGATAGGACGACGGCCGGCTTTCTTTACCTACATGCTCTTTGCGGCGATCATGGTTGTGGTCTATTCGCGGCTGACCGACCCGACCGCGCTCCTGATCGGAGGCGCTGTGATGGGCTTCTTCGTCAATGGCATGCTGGGTGGCTACGGCGCGTTGATGAGCGAGCTATTCCCGACGCAAGCGCGGTCCACGGCGCAGAACGTGCTGTTCAACATCGGCCGGGCGGTCGGCGGGTTTGGGCCGGTCGTGGTCGCGATCGTCGCCAGCCGCCACGGGTTCGACGTGGCGATCGCCTTCCTCGCTGTGCTGTACCTCATCGATATCGTCGCGCTGCTCCTTCTCATCCCGGAGAAGCGAGGCGAGGAGCTCGTCTGAACACGGAAAATCGATGAGCCCGAAACATTGAGGCGAGGGGTTGGCGCGCGAGCGGACCGTTCTCGTTTAGCCTCACCCACTGTGAGTATTAGTTCATGCTCTTGGGCGGCATCCGCTCAGCGGCCGGAGGAAGGTAGGCGTCGGTGTAAACCATAGCCGCGACGGGGCTGGAAGGCAGCCCGTAGGCGGTCACCATCGCATCGATCGTCTTTTGCAGTTTCTCCGGCGTAACCGAGCTCAATCCGTGCTGCCTCACATACGGCGTGTCGGTCAGTCCGAGCGCGATGTCGAGGCGTACCTTCTCGATGTCGAGCTTCATCATGGGATCGCGCGACTTGAGAATGGCGAGCGCCTTCTGCGGCGAAGCGATGGTGTCCTTGGTCCCATCGTTGAGCGCCTTGACCACGGCGCGCACCGTGCCCGGATTCTCGTCGGCGAATTTTTTGGGCGTCACCAGCGCCAAACCGTACATGTCGGCGCCGAAATCCGAATATTTGAGCACGAAGAGATCATCCAGGGTGAAGCCGAGCTCGAGCGCCGCCGGAACGTTGGAATTCGTGAAGCCGCCGGTGCCGTCGACCTCGCCGCGCTTGAGCATCGGCCCGAACAGCTGCGGCTGCACCGCCACCCAGTTGACCTTGACGTTCTCGGCGTTGGCGGCCTTGAGCAGGATGGAGATGGTGTCGTGCACCGCGGTGCCGGGGCCGCCGGCAATCTTCCTGCCATCGAGATCGGCGGGCTTGCGAATGCCGGCGTCCTTGCGCGTGATCACCGCGAGCGGGGAAGCATCGAAGCTCATGTAGACGGCAATCAGGGGGGAAGCCGGATTTTGCGCGTTGAAGCGGATCATCGAAGGCAGATCTACCCACCCGAACTGGTAGACGCCGCCCGCAACATTCACCGCCACATTTGTTGCGCCCTTGCCCGCATCGATGGCATCGACGGTAACCCCCGCGGCTTTGAAATAGCCCTGCTCCTGCGCCACGAAAAACGGCGCGTGCGTCCCCTGGATGATCCAATCCATCATGATTTTGACGTTCCTGGTTTCCGCCGCGGCGGCATCCGCAAGGTAGAGCACCACAACCAAGGATGCGGGCAACACTCGAATGCAAGCGGCAAAAAATGAAAACGCAAGTGCGTTGTTTTTGCGCAGCAAGCTCAGCATTTCATCAACTCCATTCGAGCAAGCGATGAGATCGATATGCAGGCGCGCGAGCGTAGTCGCGCTTGGCAGCATGGTCAACGATGGGTAGTGTTTTAAGAAAGGGAGAAACTCGCAATGCTGAAGCTGCCTGGCCATTCGCGCTATGAATATTCCGCGATCGTCAAACGCCCGCTCTACGATTGGCCCGGCGGGAAGCGCCTGGCGTTTTATGTTGCGCTCAACATCGAGCACTTCGCGTTCGGCGCGGGCATCGGCATGGACCCCTCCAACCGCAGCGGGCAACAGACGACGCGCAACTTCGCCTGGCGGGATTACGGCAACCGGATCGGCAACTGGCGGCTCTTCGAAATGCTTGATGAGCTCAAGCTGCCCGCTACCATCCTGTTGAACAGTAGCGTCTGCCAGCACTACCCCGAGATCATCGAGAAGATCCGCTCGCGCGGCGACGACGTGCTCGGTCACGGTCGGACCAATGCCGAGGTCCTGCGCGGCATGTGGGAGCACGACGAGGCGCGCGCCATCGAGGAATGCACCACAGTCATCGCCAAGCATATCGGCGTGCGGCCGACGGGCTGGATGGGCCCGGGCGCGCTGGAATCCAACGTCACGCCCGATCTCTTGAAGGAGGCGGGCTACACGCATCTCCTCGACTGGCCGGTCGATGATCAGCCCATATGGATGCAGACACGCGCCGGGCCTCTCCTCTCGGTACCCTATCCAATGGAGCTCAACGATGCCGGAGGCCAGGTGCACCGCGATCATACGGGCCGGCAATTCGCCGAGATGATCGTCGATCAGTTCGAGGAAATGCTCGAGCAATCCGAGCGTGCGCCGCTGGTGTTCGCCCTGTCGCTGCACGGGTTTATCGTCGGCCAGCCATTCCGCCTGCGTCCCGTTCGGCAAGCGGTGAAGCACTGCGTCGAGCACAAGCAGAAGGATCGCGTCTGGTATACGCGCGCCGGCGATATCGCCAAATACTGCTTCTCGCTTCCCAAGGGTGTCATTCCCGGCAGTTGAGCCGGCAAGGAGGTTGCGCGCAATGCCCTTGTCATGCTCGCGTCCGCCACGCAAAGAAGCACGATGAACTTCGTCGAGCTCGATCGCGTGTCGCTGCGCTATGGCGAGGACGACACCGGTACCCTTGCCCTGCACCGGGCGACCCTGCACGTGGCAGACGGCGAGTTCGTTGCCGTGGTCGGGCCCTCGGGGTGCGGCAAATCCACGCTGATGAAGGTCGTCACCGGCCTTTGGCCGCCTTCGGCCGGCGCGGTTCTCGTCAGCGGCCGCGAGGTCACCGGACCGCTGAGCATCGCCGGAATGGCATTTCAGAATCCGACGCTGCTGCCCTGGCGAACGACGCTGGATAACGTGATGCTGCCCCTTGAGATCGTGCGCCCGCATTGCACCCGGCTGCGGCGCGAGCGCGCAGCCTATGACGCCAAGGTGCGCGAGCTTCTCGCTCTCGTGGGGCTTGCCGGCTTCGAGGATCATTTTCCCTGGCAGCTGTCGGGGGGCATGCAGCAGCGCGCGTCGCTTTGCCGCGCCCTCATCCACGATCCCTCGCTGCTGATGCTGGACGAGCCGTTCGCGTCGCTCGACATGTTCACCCGCGAGGAGTTGTGGCTGGCGCTGCAGGACCTCTGGCTCGCCCGCAAGCCGACGGTCATTCTGGTCACGCACGACCTGCGCGAGGCGGCTTTCCTTGCCGACCGCGTGCTGGTCATGAGCGCGCGGCCCGGCCGCATCATTGACGAGCGCGTCGTCGACCTGCCGCGTCCGCGCAAGCTCGAGGTGACCTACGAGCCCTATTCCGTGGCCCTGGTCCACGCGCTGCGCGATCGCATCAGCGCCGGCCGCGTGGCCAAGACCTGAGACACAAGACTTAGACTTAGACTTGAGACACGAGACACGAGACAGAGACAGAGCAACGGCGTGACCGCGACCGACCTCCTTGACGATCTTCCTATGCGGCCACGCAAACCGTTCTGGCAGCGGCGCAAAACGCTGCGGCTGGTGCTGCCCTGGGTGGTGATCGTCGGCCTGTTCCTGTTCTGGGAAATCGTGGTGCGCGCTTTCGACATCGAGCAGTTCGTGTTGCCGTCGCCTTCGGCGATCTTCGCCTCAGGGTGGCAGTGGCGCTGGCCCATTCTCGACAATGCGTGGCAGACCTTCATGACCACGATCGTCGGGTTCGTGATTGCCGTGGTGATCGGCTTGGCAGGGGGAGTGGCTATCGGATCTTCGACGCTTGCCTACGATGGCTTCTATCCCGCACTCATCGGTTTCAACTCGATTCCCAAAGTCGCCGTGGTCCCGATTCTCGTCATCTGGTTCGGCGTCGGGACCATACCCGCGATCATCACCGCTTTCCTCATCGCGTTCTTCCCAATCCTGGTAAACGTGGCGGTGGGCATCGCGACGGTCGAGCCGGAGCTCCAGGACGTGCTGCGCGCACTCGGCGCGAACCGCTGGCAGGTGATCAAGAAGGTCGGGCTTCCGCGGTCGATGCCTTATTTCTTTGCATCGCTGAAGGTGGCGATCACCTTTGCCTTTGTCGGCACCATCGTTGCGGAAACCGTTGCCGCCAACAAAGGCATCGGCAATCTCATGCTGGTCGCCTCGTCGCGTTTCGAGGTTCCACTGGCTTTCGCCGGGCTGCTCATGACCAGCGTCATGGGAATCGGCATGTATGTGGTCACGGCCTGGCTCGAGCGCAGAATGACAGGGTGGGCGATGCGGGGCGCCGATGGGATGGTCCAGCCGGGAGGCTGAGACACTTTGAGCCATGTTTTCTTGAATCATGCCTTTCGCGCACGCACTCGACGGCACCACGTACCGGTTTGCGGATATCAAGACACTGCTTGCCAAGGCGACGCCGCGCCGCTCCGGCGACGAGCTTGCGGGCGTTGCCGCCGGCAGCGCCGCCGAGCGGGTGGCGGCGCAGATGGCCTTGGCGGACGTGCCGCTGCGGGCCTTCCTCAACGATGCGGTGATCCCCTACGAAACCGATGAAGTGACGCGGCTCATCATCGATGGCCATGATGCGGATGCCTTTGGCGCCGTCGCCAGCAAGACCGTTGGAGAATTCCGCGACTGGCTGTTGCGCGAGGAGACAGATGCACAAACGCTTGGCGCCCTCGCGCCCGGCCTGACGCCGGAGATGGCGGCGGCCGTGTGCAAGATCATGCGCCTGCAGGATCTCATCGCGGTCGCCGCCAAATGCCGCGTCACCACCGCCTTCCGCAACACCATCGGGCTTCCGGACCGCTTGTCCACGCGATTGCAGCCGAACCATCCCACCGATGATCCGGCCGGGATCGCCGCCAGCATTGTGGACGGCCTGATGTATGGAGCCGGCGACGCGGTGATCGGCATCAACCCGGTGACCGACGACGTGGATACCGTGTCGAGCCTGCTTGCGATGCTCGATGAAATGCGATTGCGGCTCGACGCGCCGATTCAATCCTGTGTGCTCGCCCATGTGACGACGACGATCGCCGCCATGGAAAGAGGCGCGCCGGTCGATCTCGTGTTTCAATCGATTGCAGGCACCCAGTCCGCCAACCGTGCTTTCGGAATTTCGCTTGCGCTCCTGAGTGAAGCCAGCGCAGCCGCGGGCGCGCTCGCACGCGGCACGGTTGGAGGAAACGTGATGTATTTCGAAACCGGCCAGGGCAGCGAGCTTTCGTCGAACGGGCACGAAGGTGTCGATCAACAGACGCTGGAGGCGCGCTGTTATGGCGTCGCCCGCCATTTCAACCCATTGCTGGTGAACTCGGTGGTCGGCTTCATCGGGCCGGAATATCTCTACACCGGCAAAGAAATCGCGCGCGCCGGTCTCGAGGACCATTTCTGCGGAAAATTGCTCGGCCTGCCCATGGGTTGCGACATCTGTTACACGAACCATGCCGAGGCGGACCAGGACGATATGGATGCGTTGCTGACTTTGCTCGCAGTCGCTGGCTGCACCTTCATCATGGGGGTGCCGGGCGCCGACGACGTGATGCTCAACTATCAGAGCACGTCGTTTCACGACGCCCTTTACGTTCGTGCGCTGCTCCGGCTGCGGCCGGCGCCGGAATTCGAGGCCTGGCTCGCCGCGCTGGGCATCACCGACGCCAGCGGCCAGCTGCACGCGAGCGTGCCCGAACGCGTCATGCGATCGCTTTCCGCCCTGCGCAGCGTCGCGTCGTGAGCGACGCCGAAGCCGGAAGCTCCCTCGATCCGCAACCGCCAGCGGGCTGGGCGGCTCTGCGCCGATTAACGCCGGCGCGCATCGCCATCGGACGGACGGGATGCGGCCTGCCGACCACTGCGTATCTCGATTTCCAGGCGGCGCATGCCCGCGCGCGCGATGCTGTCCACGCCGAGCTCGATGTTACCGCGACTTTGCGCGAGATCGCCGCGCGCGGCTGGCCTGCTCTCGCCGTGGCCAGCGCGGCACAGAGCCGGCAGGAATTTCTGCGAAAGCCAGACCTGGGCCGGGCGTTGGGCACCGCAAGCCGGGCGCGACTGTCTGAGCCGATGGTCGCCCCCGACGTGGCGATCGTCATCGGCGACGGATTGAGCAGTGTGGCGATCGCGCGCAACGCCGCGCCGGTGCTCGACGTTCTCTGCCAGCGGCTTGCGGACATGCGATTGCGGTTTGCGCCGATCTTGGTTGCCACGCAGGCCCGCGTCGCGCTGGCCGACGAGATCGGCGAGTTGCTACAGGCAAAGCTCGCAATCATGATGATCGGGGAGCGGCCGGGCCTGAGCGCCGCCGATTCGCTCGGCATGTACCTCACCTTCGCGCCGCGCCGCGGACGCGTGGACAGCGAGCGCAACTGCATCTCCAACATCCGCGCGGGAGGCATGACGGCGCAAGATGCCGCAGCCCGCGCCGCCAAGCTGATACGATGCATGCTCGATCAGTGCGCCTCCGGCGTGCTGCTCGCTTCACGGATGCCGCGTTTGGGCAAGAGCGCCTGATTTGGACACAGCTGTAGCCCGGATGAGCGCGATATCCGGGTCCCCCGCTACGAGGTCTCGCGCAGCTTCCGCCACCAATTCACAGCCGGATGCGGCCGTCGCTGATCTGCCGGTAGTGGTCCGGTTGCAGGCGCACGAAGGCCTTGCTCCCGGGGTCGTCGAAATAGATCGGGTCAGGACTGAGGCCTGGATCGAAACCCTCTTTCACAAGGTCGAGCTTCTTCTGCTTGAACGTGGCGGTCACTTCGATTTCGTTGCGAATGCGGAGAAATACGGGGCGCGCGTAGTCCGCCAGTCGGGACACGAGATGCCGGCGCAGCGCAACAAGATCGAGGTGCTTCTTGGTCACGATCGCCGCCATCCCCGCGCGTCCGTCATGGCCTGGTATTGTCACGCCGTAGACATTGGCTTCCTGCACACCGTCGAAGGGAGTGAGGGCGAGCTCCACCTCGGTCGTCAACACGTTCTCGCCCTTCCAGCGGAAGGTATCGCCGATCCGATCTATGAAATAGAAATACCCGAGCCGATCCTTGCGCATGAGATCGCCGGTGCGGAACCAGGTATCGCCTTTCTGAAAGACATCGTGCAGCACCTTACGCGCGGTGTCGGCTTTGCTGGCGTACCCCTCGAATCGCGCACCGGGCTTGGAGGTCGCCCGCACAATCCTGCCGATGACCTCGCCCGGCTCGTCGGCGCGACATTCTATGCAGAAGCCGCGCGCGTCGCGTTCCGGTTGCTGGCGGCCAGCATCGAAGCGAACGATCTTTATCGGGAAGCGATGCGCCAGCCACCAAGGCACCCGGCCAACCGAGCCTTCCCGCCCATCGAAATTGAAAATCGAGACGTTACCTTCAGTGGCCGCATAGAATTCGATGATCCGCGCAATCCCGAAGCGCTGCTTGAATTCGCGCCAGATGTCCAATCGCAAGCCGTTGCCGCAGGCGAGCCGCAATCGGTGCGAACGCTCCTTTGGATGCGGCGGCGAATTGACGAGATAGCGGCACAATTCGCCGATATACTGAAAGCACGTGCAATCCCAGCGCACGACATCGTCCCAGAACTCGCGCGCGGAAAACCTTTCCCGGATGACAGTCGAACCGCCGCGAATAAGCAGCGCCCCCGTTGCGACCACGCCGCCTGCGGTATGATACAGGGGAAGGCAATCATACATGCGGTCCGTGCGCCGCGTGTCGATCACGCCGGCAAAGGCGTGCGTCGCCAGCATCAGCCGGTAATGATTGATGTTAGCGGCTTTCGGCAACCCGGTGGTGCCGGATGTGTAGATGTACAGCGCGCGATCCTCGATGGTCAGGGCCGGGCGCTGCGATGGCGCGATGTCGCTGCCGGACAACTCTTCGATGGCTCGGTCGATCCGCGCGATACCGGCTGTCCCAATGCCGTGCGACCAAATTGTCGGCTCGCCGGCGAGCTCAGCGCGGGCGCTCTCCAATGCGGCTAACAGCTCGGCCTCGACAATGATGTGCTTGGGCTTCACGACATTGATGCAATGCGCCAGCGCCGTGCCGAAGAGGTGCGTGTTGAGAAGCGCGACCACGCCGCCGGCACGGGTGATGCCGATCCATATTGCCAGGTATTCAGGGCGCCCCGACATCAACAGACAGACCGTATCGCCCTTGGCGATGCCGTGCTCGAGCGCCCACCGCGTGTAGCGATTTGCGCGCGTCACCAGGCCGGCATAGCTGAAGCGTTCACGATCCGAGAGCAGCGCCGGAGCATCGGTGAATTTATCGGCGAGCTCGCATATGAGCTGAGGGAAAATCCGCGTCCGGTTTCTGGCAATCGGGACAGTCAATCTCAGCGCGCGCGCCGCCCCCCGCAGGCAAGCCAAATCCGCCGACAGCCGTTCTACCAGGCGCACAACGCTTTCCCTGCATGCGCGCCGCTCCGATCGACGGCCGCTTGGGCGAAGCTTCCGTCATGGCGCGAACGCTGGCAAGGGCTCGCACAGGGGCGCTCGATTTGGGGCATCCGTTCCGGAGAGAGCTTGAGATGGGTTGCCTTCAATAGAGTCCAGGGATCAGCCGAGACGTACGGGCGCAGTAGGCATCGTGCTCGCCGCCGAACTGCGTGCGCAGCAGCCTCTCCTCCGCGTGTATCCGCGCGACGAGCGGCGGGACAAGCAGCGCCGTGAGCAGCACTCCAACTCCCGAGCGAAAAGCAAGCGCCCACCCCAGCGAATTTACGAGCAAGCCCAGATAACTTGGATGCCGGATGGCACCGTAGATCCCGCTTGTCACGAGCGTGTGCCCAGGTTGGATGGCTACCAACCCGCTGAACCTACGGCCAAGCACAAAGACTGGCCAGATGCGCAGCGCCCCACCCGCCGTGAAGAGAACGACGCCAAGCCAACGCGCGGCGTCTCCATCAAAAGTCCAGAAATCAATCCGGTCCGTGTAGGCCGGCAGATAGGCACCCAGCAGCCCAATCACACCGAAGGCAATGAGGACCCAGCGGTTGGCGCGGTCCTCGCGTTCGCCGGAGCTGAGATTTCCGCGGCTGAACAACGAAACCCCAGCCAGTGCGAACGTTGCGATCGTAAGCACGATCAGCGGCGTGTGGGAGAAGAAAGCGGCAAATCCGCCCCCACCGAAGATCGCGAGCCCCATATAGGCAAGGGTCCCGACCGCAATGGTGATAAATGCTGATCCAGGTGTCGGCGCCGCCGTCGTATATTCCACCGTTGGCTTCTCCTGCTAAATCTAGATGGTATTCTTGTCGTCACACCGGCAATCGTGAGGATCGGCAATGCCTGTCAGGGTCATCGGGATGATTGGTGTCACTCCGCCAAGCAGCGATGCCACGTTGCATGTCATCGAAGGCGGTCTTTCGCCAAGCTACGTGGCGGAAGCTGCGCGCGCCCATGAAACATCCGGATTCGATCTGGTGCTCGTCGGCTACTCGTCGTCGTCTGCGGAGGGCTTCCTCGTTGCGCTGCATGCAGCGCAACACACGCAACGGCTCGGCTTTCTGATTGCCCACCGACCGGGCTTCGTGGCGCCGACGCTCATGGCGCGCAAGGTCGCGACCTTTGATCATCTGACCGAGGGGAGAATCGCTCTTCACATCATCACCGGCAAGACCGACGACGAGCAGGAGGGAGACGGCGACTTCACTCCGAAGGCAGAGCGTTATCGCCGTGCCGCCGAATACCTGCAATTGATGAAGCTTGCCTGGTCGAGCGAGCGACCATTCGATTTTACGGGAGAATTCTATCGCGTTCGCGGCGCACACTCCGATGTGCGCCCGCTGCAGAGGCCGCATCCCCTGCTATTTTTCGGCGGAGCTTCTGACGGCGCCCTGACCATGGGCGCCCGGGTTTGCGACGTTTATGCTATTTACGCCGAGCCGCTCGCATCGACACGCGAACGCATGTCGCAGTTCCGTGCGCAAGCCGCGGCCTTCGGCCGAATTCCGGGGTTCAATATCTCGCTGCGCCCGATCATTGCCGCGAGCGAGGGAGCAGCCTGGGACAAGGCAAACAGGATACTGGCGGCCATGACGGGCAACATGACCGGCAAGAAGGGCTGGAGCCGGCAGGACGCGGCTTCCGGACCTGTCGACAATGCCGGGCGGCGGCTGATGAGCTTTGCGCTCGAAAGCGACATTCATGATCAGCGCCTGTGGATGCCCATCACGCGCGCGACCGGTGCACTTGGCAATACCTCGTGCCTCGTCGGCACGGCCGAGCAGGTGGCCGAGGCGATGCTGCGATATTATGAGCTCGGTGTGGATTCATTTTTAATCCGCGGCTTTGACCCCTTCAACGACACCGTCGACTTCGGTCGCGAGCTGATCCCGCGCCTCAAAGCAGGCGCGATAGAGGTTGATCGTTTGAAAGCGGCCGGGTGACGTCTCGCGGTTTCGGAGGAGATCATGCGGCAGGTGGGGCTTCGCGCATTCGCGGTTCTGATATTGGCAGTGTCCGGCGCA
Source organism: uncultured Alphaproteobacteria bacterium (assembly GCA_963841105.1). Classification (GTDB taxonomy): domain Bacteria; phylum Pseudomonadota; class Alphaproteobacteria; order Rhizobiales; family Xanthobacteraceae; genus VAZQ01. The sequence continues at coordinate 96,161 of CAWJCB010000011.1, read as the reverse complement.
TGCTGGCTCGCGCCTGCGTCACGCGCGCAGGACTGGCACGCGAAGTCAATCCGCATCATCGTGCCGTTTCCGCCGGGAGGCACCACCGATCAAATCGCGCGTCGCGTGCAGCCATACCTGGAGCAGGACCTGAAAACGACCATCGTGATCGAGAACCGAGGCGGAGCCTCCGGCGCGATCGGCACGCAGGCGGCGGCCTTGTCGCCGCCTGACGGCACGACGTTTCTCATGGTGTTCGACACCCACGCCGTAAATCCGAGCCTGCAGCCGAACCTGGCGTTCGACACGCTGAAGGATTTGGCGCCGATCATGCTGATCGGCAAGTCGCCGATGGTCATTACGTCGCACCCGGCGACATCCTACAAAAGCTTCGAGGATGTGATCTCCGCATCGAGGAAAGCGCCAGGCTCGGTTGCCTATGGCACGATCGGCGTGGGGAGCCTGGCGCAACTTGCGATGACCCAGATCACGAACAAGCTCGACGTGACAATGACACACGTTCCCTACAAGGGCGGCGGGCCGCTGACGACAGACGCTATCGGGGGACACGTCCCGCTGGCGATCGCATCAGTTGCGCTGTTGTCGCCGCAGATTCGCGCTGGCGCCCTGCGGCCTTTGGCCGTGACATCTCCCAGGCGCTACGCACAATTGCCGGACACGCCGGCGATCGCAGAGATCAGCGTCCCTGGTTTCGATGCCCACGCTTGGTGGGGCTTTCTGGCGCCAGCAAAGACCTCGAGCGTAATCATCGGCAGGATGAATGCCGCGCTCGGCAAAGCGCTACAGGATGCTGCGGTTCGCCAAAGCCTGTCCGAGCAGGGAGTTGAGTACGAGTTATCGACGCCGGAAGCTTTCGGTCGGTTCCTTGAGAGTGAGATTCCGCGATGGGCCAAGGTGGTCAGGGACAACAAGATCGTCGCTGGCGATTAACGGCGGGGCCGCGCGTATGCCGGGCGGATGGATCGCGCAGTTGCCCCGACCTATCCTCGGATAGCGCAACATTCCAAATAGAGGCTATGCCGGATTAGAATAAAGTTAGAGCGGTAGCGAAATTCACTGCGCGATAGTTCCGTTTAGCTACGATCCAGCCCGTGCTTCTTGATGCTTTTTCCAACAGCCGGTGCGGTGAGAAACGTGATGAGCGCCTTGGCAGCGTTCGGTTCCTTCGCCTCACTATGTACTCCCCCCGAAAACACAGTGATGTATTGGAGCTCTGCGGGGAGCGGTCCAACAATTTGGATGCCCTTGACCGGAATGAGCTCGCTGATTTGGTGGAAGCCGATCTCCGCCTCGCCGCGCACGACCTTTTCCCCTACCGGTTCATTGGCCTTGGCAACGGAAGCCTTCGACTTGATCTGATCGTAGATACCCAGCTTTTGGAACATGCCGACGAGGTAGGTACCGCTCGCTCCCTCGGAGTAGGCTACAGACTTTGCAGCAAGAACCGACTTTATCAGCGCGTCGACGGAACTGATGTCAGGCTTGCGGGCACCGGAGCGCACAGCAATGCCAATCCCTGATTTTGCAAAGATCGCGCGGGTGCTCGCGACAAGCTTCCCCTGCTTGATCAGCTCTTCAGTCCCACTGTTGCCTAAGATAACGAGGTCAGCAACCTCCCCTGCTGCAACCCGTTTCTGGATCTCGGGCGTGTTTGACCATGCCGCCATGACCTTATGGCCGCTCGCCTTCTCGAACTTTGGGAGCAATTCCAGATACGCGTCTTTGACAGCGCCTGAAGCAAGAAGCTTGATTTCGGCATTTTGGGCGACGCTTGGGAAAAGGAGAAAGGCCGCCGTGGCGACAATCAATCGCGATCTCATGATTATTCTCCGGCCTATAGCTTGCGACGCCTTATGGTTATGTTTTCATCGCAAGCTTGCTAAGTAAAGTTGAGACATTGTTCGTCTGTTCGAGTGCCCACATGGCCCGCAGAATGGCAGTCGTGCGCTCTTTCGGCCAGCGCTTGCCCACGTTGTCTCGGAATTTCCTTTCCACTTCGGCTCGATTCATCGGCCGCTCAGCAAAACCCGGTGCATAGTCCACTTCGCGCGAAATGCGCTGACCATCGACGAGGATCGCGGTCACGCGCGTTGGCACCGCTCCGCCAACGCGCGCAGTGAGGGCGGGGTCTTCGCCCACCTTTATCTTTTGCATGAAGGCGAGAATGGCGGGATCGCGAAATTTCTGCGGTGCGAAGCTCTCGTTGGTGATGTCCTCATCGAACATTGCTCGTGCCGTGATGTAGGGAAGGCTATGGTCAGCGGTCTCTCTGGTTTTTGGCGACCATTTCTCAGGCTCACTTCCAGTCCGCTGATAACCCCTGCGTGTCGTCGCAATCTCGATCGCCGAAATACGGTCAAGCGAGCCCACTTCCTTAGCTACCTCGATGCCGGCCACTATCGCCGTCTGCGTGTAAATCACCGCTGGGTAGGGCTTCAGACCGCAGCGATGGATCCGAAATTGCACACCGGGTCGGCCGAAGGCTTCGACGTCGACTTTCGCCGGCCCGGCCACCTGCTGGAAGAAGCCTGAACTTCCCTCGAATATTGGCGCGGGACCCGTTAAGCCGGCTCGCGCCAACCGTGCGGCAAATACCGCGTTGCGGCCGGCCTCGGCGGCCGCGAGCCCTTTCCAGTCGGAAAGCGTCCCCACGCGGGTCTGGGCCATCGGAATGTGGTCGTTGATTGCAAGGTTGACGGCATGGGTCAGCTGGTCCGGACTGAGCTTCATCAGCCTGCCCGCAGCGAGCGCTACAGCCGGAAGACCGAGCACCGGGGGATCCCAGCCGCGAGTCGAAATGTCGAGGACATCGACCAGTCGGCAGTTTACCTCATAGGCGACGACGATCGCGGCGATGAGCTCCTTGGCGCTTGCGCGCTCGGCTTCCGCAACGGCAAGGCATGCCGCAATGTTATCACTCGGATGAACGGCAAACCGGCCGACGTACGTGTCGTTGAAGTCGAGGTAGCGGAATGCGGCGCCATTGGCGAAGGCAGCCAGGTCAATGGCTGTTCGCCGATTTGTGCCAATGATCGTCGCGGGACCGGCGACTGAAAGCGCCACCTCGCGGCAGATGCGGACCGGCCTCTCGTCCCATGCGCCCACTCCACAGCCAATTGTATCAATTACCAGCGTTTTCACGCGCTCGATGGTCGCGGCGTCGAGGTCTTCGTAACGCAGATCATGCGCATAGGCAGCGAGCCGTTCCGCGAGTAATTGCTCGCGCGGTTCCGACAGAGGCTGTATCGGGTGATTTTCCGCCCTCGCAATCCGAGAAACGATTGGGACGGCGGCAGCGCCGGCGCCTAGATACAGAAATCGACGGCGGGGAGATTTCATACGATTGCCCCAGGCGTTTGAGCGTCTTCCGCGTGGAAATTGCTCTGTGAATGACGCACGATCGAATTTACCTTATCCCGGCAGGAGGTTCTTATGAAATCAAGGTCGCTGGCTCTATGGTTGTCCCCGTTTGGTGCAACCGCACTATTGATGGTGGGGGCAGCATCTGCCGCTGAGGTACGCGTGATGATCTCGGCCGGCTTCTATCAGGTCTATTCTGAGCTCGGTCCAGCTTTTGAGCGCACGAGCGGCCACCGCCTGGTCACGACGCGTGGCCCATCGATGGGTGACTCTCCGGAGGCAATTCCCACCCGACTCACGCGAGGCGAGGCCGCCGACGTCGTGATCCTCGATGAAAAATCTTTTGACGAACTGGCCAGGCGAGGATCGGTTCGCGTTGACAGCAAGATCAGGCTCGCCCGCTCGCTGATCGGCATGGTGGTGCGCGCCGGGGCGGCAAAGCCCGACATCAGCAGTGTCGAGGCATGCAGGAGCGCATTGCTTGCGGCAAAGTCAATCGCGTACTCGGACAGCGGTAGCGGCACCTATCTATCGACTACGCTGTTCCCCAAGCTCGGTATCGCAGACCAAGTCGCGGGCAAGAGCCGAAAGGTGCGAGGACCTCCATCCGGCGAGCCCGTGGCCGCAGTCGTCGCGCGTGGCGAGGCGGAGATTGGCTTCCAACAGGTCAGCGAGCTGATCCACGTTCCGGGAGTTACCTTTGTCGGCACAATTCCAACCGAGGTACAACCAATGACATTCTTCGCAGCGGCACTTACAAGCACGGTTCGGCAGCCCGAAGCGGCTAGTGCCCTAATCCGCTTCCTATCATCGCCCGAGGCGGCGCCGGTGATCTCGAAGGTCGGGTTGATGCCACTCCCGTGACGGTAGCGCGCGCAATTGGTTTCATTCGAGCTCAAACGCATTTGCGGCGCCGCACTTCGTCGGCTTCTGGCCCCAAGTGAATGCGGCTGCCGGACCAGGCTCCCTCGCGTCGAATGCAAACGGGTTTGGCATTCAATCCGCCGGGGTCGATCTTTCTCCGAAATCGTGGTAGTTGCCGTCTTGGCGGCCAGTGCCCCACGAGTGCCCACTGATCGAGGCGATTACCGTTACTTTCCGGCGAACCAAATCGGCTGCTAAGGCCGCTAATTGACCATTTTGCCCCTCCGCCCAGCGGTGCTCGATCGCCATATTCCGCCCCTCGGCATAGCCGACCTCTTTCAGGCCCTGAAACGCCCCACGAAGGGCGTGCAGGTGTCACGCGAAGTGCCGCCGAGATACCCGATCACGGGCATTGCTACCTGCTGCGCGCGCGCCGAGTGGCCACGCGACTGAAATTCATAACCGGCAGAACATAAATCGGGTCTTTTGTGACTGCCGTCACTGCTTCAGATCCCCCGGCAACGTAGGGAAGAGAGGCGACCTTGGCGTGTTCGTACCAGCGCTTGGGATGAATTCAGCAACGGGCTGCCTGCCAAGGCTTGAGCCCACGGTGGAAGGGAAGCGGTCATGACAGCGTTAAAGTTCCTAGCTGATCCGCGCGAGCAAGGCGGGCGGCCGCGGGTCGCCAGTGCAGCGGTTGCGGGCCCTGTGGCGCGAACCGATTTGCAAGCCAAGGACGAGCTCCATGAACGGCTTCGTCTGGACAAGAAATACGTGCGTACCGATGGCTGCTACATCTACGACGCCGATGGGGTTCGCTATGCGGATTTTGCTCAGTCCGGCGCGCTTCCGCTGGCAGCCGTCGACGAGCTGACCCACGACGAGCAGCGACTGGTGCGCCAAGCAGCGAGACTCGGCGAACAGCTCCGGCGCGGGCTGGAAGAGCTGCAACGCGAGTTCCCTGTGCTTGTCGCAGATGTCCGCGGACACGGCCTGACATTCGCAGTCGACTTCGCGTTCGATCATATTGAGAAGACCCAGGGCGGAATGCTTGCCATCAGTCAGAACCACGGCATGCTGCTCGACGTTGTGCTCAGCTACCTGTTGAATGTCGAGCATATTCGCGTTGTTCCTTCCTGCGAGGACGATGGCATTCGTATCCAGCTTCCGCTCACGGCCCAGGCAGCAATATGCGACCAGCTGACGAGTGCATTGCGCAAGGTGCTGAATGCGTTGCAACGCGGCGACGCGGGTGCGCTGCTTGCACATCTCATGGCCGGGCGCGGTAGTAATGCGCTCAAAAGGCTGTTGGATGTATTTCAACGCTACGGTGCGAAGGTGCTGATGGAGCATTTCGCCGAGCGTACGGGCTTCACCAGATCAGCCGCCCGGCACAACGGGCACAACGGGCGCAAAGCCGCGCAATCCGCAACCCGGATTCCCCCCAGTGAGAGCCGGTCCAATCGCTTTGCCTATGTCGTTCATCTCCTGGGCCCGGGCGACATGCGTCGCTTCGATCCAAGCCTGGAGCGGTTTACCGATGTGCAGGTAGAGCAGTTCAGGAAGAACATGGCCGGCTTCCTCAAGCCATTCCCGCTGGATAAGCTTGTTGTCCATCGCCCTGACGGCTCCTTCGCTGAAGGCGAGCTGATCGTGCTGCCGCATGTACCTGCCGAGCTGCTTGCCAAATTGGGGAAGGAGGCCGTCGATCTCGTGCAAAGCGCCGTGGATCTCGGTATCGCGCGCGGCGCCCGTGTCGTCGGACTCGGGGGCTTCAGCTCGATCATCTCCTACGGCGGCAACGCGCTGGAGGAGCGACCCGGTGTGACCGTGACCAGCGGCAACAGTCTGACCACTTGGGCAGCGCTGCGTTCCGTCGAGCTTGCCTGCGCCGAGGAAGGCCGCAATCTGGCGCAGTCCACTGTTGCCGTCGTCGGCGCGAACGGCGCCATCGGCCACGCACTCAGCAAGTTTTTCGCAGAGCGGGCAGGCGAGCTCATCCTGGTGGGCAATCCCCGCAATCCCGAAGCGAGCTTGCGCAAGCTGCAACGCGTCGCCAAGGACTGCAGGCGGCACGTCGCTCGCCTCGCCGCGGCGGGCCGCGAATTCCCGCCCGGAAGCTTGGCGGCTGAGCTCGCAGCGCTCCCGGACGACGCCGGTCTGGAATCGCTGATCACGCTCACGACTGATATCGATCAGCATCTGCCCAGGGCGCAGGTCATCCTGACGGCGACCAAGGAGGTGCTGCCGTTCATCAAGTCGTGCCATTTGCGCGAAGGCGCCATGGTCTGCGACGTTTCGCGACCCTTCAACGTTGCTCCTGAAGTCATCCGCCGGCGTAAGGACGTGCGACTCGTCGGTGGCGGCGGTCTCATCAAGGCTCCCGACTCTTCTGTTCTGGGGTACATCGAAGAGAGTGATCGACCCAAAGTGCTGCTATCCTGCGCGGCTGAGACGATCATGCTTGCGCTTTCGGGATACCAGAGCAAGCATCTCTGCGGTCATCTCGATACCGAGACCATCGAGAAGATCGGCGGGCAGGCCGAAAACTTCGGCTTCTCGGTTGTGCACTGATGCCGCCTCGCAACGGACTCAACGCGGACGCAGCTTTTCGGGACGCTTGACCCATATCGGGCACGCGCCATCCACTAACGTGTGGCGCGCAACTCCCGCTCCAGCGTCTTGCGATCCCATTTCGCCAGCTCTGCCGCGGCCGCGTAGGTTTCCTGAAAAAATCCAAGCAGGAGCTTGTCGGGGTCGCCTGACTGATGCACGGCGTCGTAGGGCAGGATGAATTGCCCCAGCCCCTTGTCGTAGAAGGCTTCGACTGTGGAGAGGCGTGTGTCGCCGTAGCCGGCCGGTTCCGGATAAGCGTAGACATAGAACGCCGCACGGCCGTAACCACCGTTACCGGGCCAAAAGCCGCAGCTCGAAACTTCGTGTGAATAGGCCTCGGCCATCACCCTGCCGGCAACATTCGGTGTGACGCCTTTCGGCGGCGGCGCAGTGCGGCCAGAAAAGCGTGTCACCGCCAAGTCGAAACTGCCCCAGAAGAAATGCACAGGGCTCGCCTTGCCGATGAAGCGCGCGCGAAATTCATTCATCACGCGATTGGCCTGCAGCAAGGCCAGCCAGAATTTTTGCGCGTAGACTGGATCATATTGCGCATGGGTGCGGTCCCGGTCGAACGGGACCGCGTTCTCGATTTCACCCGGCATGGTCCAGATGTGGATGTCGATGCCAAGACGGCGCAGGCACTGCATGAACTCGCTATAGAAGTCGGCAACCGCCATCGCTTTGAGCGCAAAGCTTTCGACACGGCAATCGCTGGTCTCAATAACCAGCCGGTGATTGGCGAAGTCAAAGATGACATCGAACGTTCGCCCGTCATAGGGCATCGCCGGCGCAGCAAGTCCGCGCGCGGCCACCAAAAGCGTTGCGTTCCACCAATGATTGATGAGCGGAGTGAGCGCGATGCGCACCTTACCGACGATCTGCGTCCACAGATGCAACGTGTCACAGGTTTCGCTCCACGCTGCGAGCGGCAAATCCGGCCATCTCGTTTTCCCACTCACTCGCTAAGCTCGTGTGGCCATGAGGGATTGCGCCCATACCGACGGTCATCGGACATCGTAACCCATTATAGATTGTCTCTCAAAGCGGTCTCGGCGATCGCGAAAATGGCGGACCTACCGGCATAAGCGCGGGGTATGACGTTCAGTGTGGTTCGCGAAAAGGACTCGATTTCAACCTACCGAAACTGAAATCAGTGATTTTACTGCGCGTCTTGTGCGTCCCGGGCGAGGCGGCGTGGCGACGCATCGACGTGCCGAAGGTGCGTGACGGAAGGCGAAGGTGACGTAGCGCGGTACGGGTGATCTGCACACTTCTCCCTTTCTCCTCTCGAGAGCTCCTTTTCACCTTTGGTGTCCATCACCAACAATAAATCACAAGGTCAATGAGCTGGGCAAGATCGACGGCGTCGCCGCGCGGTACTGTCCTAATTAGGACACTCTTCCCGGCAAATTAGAACTGTCTCAACCCTGGCGCATTGCCGGGGAAGCCTCCCTGTAACCTTGCCCCGCGCGTATCGGCGGGGCTTTTTCTTGCGACCATCCGCAGAGAGAAATTTGGACAAGCGGCATCGCGAAGCTCGCCGAGGCAGTCAGCACAGCGAAAAATCGATGATCCCTAAGCTAGTCGCCTGAGGTCGATCGATGTCACGCGAGCGGGTGGATGCAATCCTACAATCAGGCTCGGTTTGGTGCCAGATCGCGGCCATACGCTGCCCTTTCGCTTTCAATTCCTTCTTCGTACGATGCAGCGGCGCGACGTTACGGGTGATAACGGTCAGTCTGAGCTTCACAGGTAAACCGTGCTAAAGGGCGTCATCATTTTCGCGTTGACTCGGCGCCCGATCGTCCTGTTGGGCCTGGTGGTGTTCGTCGGTGCGGGCCTTGCAGCTTTGTCCAAGCTGAACATCGAGGCCTATCCGAATCCGGCGCCCGTGATCCTGGAAATTACCGCTCAGGCCGCCGGACAATCTGCGGAAGAAATGGAGCGCTATTACACGATTCCGATAGAGGTTGGCCTTGCCGCCACTCCAGGGGTCGAAATCATTCGCTCGACGTCGTTCTACGGCCTGTCCTTCGTCCGTGTCACGTTTCAATATGGTGTCGATTATTACTTCGCTCTCACACAAACAGAGATCAATCTGCAACAGAACGTCAGCCTTCCGAGCGGTGTTACGCCGCAAATCCAGGGCACCAGCCTAGTTGGCGAGATTTTCCGTTATCAACTGGTCGGCCCTCCGAACTTCGGGTTGACCAACCTTCGCACAGTCCAGGACTGGGTGTTGCAGCGCCGCCTGCTGACAGTCCCAGGCGTCGTTCAGGTCAACACCTGGGGTGGCACCACCAAAGAATACGAGGTCGAAGTCGACCTGAACAAGCTCGACGCCTATAGCATTACCTTACCCCAGGTCATCAGCGCTATCGGCAATGCCAATATCAATGTCGGCGGGCGCACGATCAATGTAGGCCAGCAGTCCGTGAATATTCGCGGCGTCGGTCTCATCGACAGCGGCGGCGCTGCCGACATAACTCAAGGCTTCAGAGTCGATGATATCGAGAACGTCCTGCTGTCCCAATCGCGGGGCGTGCCGGTGTTCGTGAAAGACATTGCCAAGGTCTATGTCGGTAATGTGCCGCGGCTCGGCAAGGCGGGTCGCGACAACGAGGATGACGTAATTGAAGCGATCATCATCATGAACCGCACGCTGCACACCAACGACGTGGTGGCGCGCGTCAAGGCGGCGGTCGAAAAGATAAACAGCGACGGGACCCTGCCGGCGGGGGTAAAACTGGTGCCGTTCTACGACCGCACGACGCTTGTCTCCGTCACCACCAGCACGGTCCTGCACAATCTTCTTTTTGGCTGCCTTCTGATCTTCTTCCTTCAGTGGATTTTCCTGGGTGACCTGCGCAGCGCGATCATCGTTGGCGCCAACATTCCGTTCGCATTGTTCTTCAGTATCGTCATCCTGGTGGTGCGCAACGAGGATGCGAATTTGTTGTCGGTCGGTGCGGTCGACTTCGGCATCATTGTCGATGCAGCCGTGATTTTGGTCGAAAATATCTATCGGAACTTCGAAGTCAAGGCCAGAAGAAAGGCAACAGCTCTTGCACGCTCTCGCCCAGGGAAAGTGGGGTCCTGATCCAACTCGCAGCGTCGATTCATCCGGTCCGCAGATTTGGACCGACCGGCTGCGGTTGATTCTGATCAGCGCCCTGCAAATCGACAGAGCGGTGTTTTTCTCTACTGCCATCATCGTGGCGGCGTTCATTCCGCTGTTCACGATGCAGGGCGTCGAAGGCCAGATATTCAGTCCCATGGCGCGGACTTACGGGTATGCGTTGGTTGGGGCGCTGATCGCGACGTTTACGGTTACGCCGTGCCTGGCATCGCTGCTGCTCCCCGAGCACGTCAGCGAAGTGGAAACGAGGGTGGTGAGAGGATTGCGTTCGATCTATACGCCGGTGCTGCGTTGGTCGCTCGCTCATCGAAGGATTACGGTTGCGATGGGATTGATCTTCCTCGCCGGCACTGGGTTGATCGGGTCGCGGCTCGGCAGCGAGTTCCTGCCGGCACTCGAGGAAGGCAACCTTTGGATCCGGGCATCGATGCCGCCAACCATATCGTTGGAGGCCGGCATGCCGGTTGTCAACAAGACCCGTAAAATTCTTCATCGCCACCCCGAAATCATCACCGTAGTCTCCCAGCATGGCCGACCGGATAACGGCAGCGATGCCGCAGGCTTCTTCAATGCGGAATTTTTCGTGCCGCTCAAACCCTTCGACGAGTGGGCTCCGGGCATGACCAAGGAGAAGCTCATCGATGCCCTGCAGAAGGAGTTCGCCGATGAATTCACCGGAATCGGATTCAACTTCTCGCAGTACATCCAAGACAATGTCGAGGAAGGGTTGTCAGGAGTCAAAGGCGCCAACTCCATCAAAATCATTGGCCCCAATCTCGCCGTGCTAGAACGCATCGCCGACGAAGCGATGCATGAAATGGCTCAGGTCAGGGGGGTTACCGATCTCGGTATCTTCCGGGTCCTGGGGCAGCCGAATCTAAATATCAGGGTCGATCGACAAAGGGCCGCTCGCTACGGTTTGAACGTGAGCGATGTCAACACCGTCGTTCAAGCTGCATTGGGGGGAACTGTCGCGACCACGGTGCTGGAGAGCGATCGCCAATTCAATGTCACAGTACGCCTATCGCCCGAATACCGGAACAGCATTCAGTCGGTGCACAATGTCAAGGTCGGCTATCAGACCCCCAACGGCAACGCGTATATTCCATTGAGCGAGCTTGCCTCTATCACGCTCGATACGGGCGCGTCCTACATCTTTCGTGAGCGCAATCAACGTTTCGTTCCAATTAAGTTCAGCGTGCGCGGTCGCGACCTCGCAGGCACCGTTGACGAGGCACAGGAGCGAATCAAAAAGAATGTGACGTTGCCGACTGGCTATCAGATCCAATGGGCCGGAGAGTTCGAAGGACTGCAACAGGCCAAAAAACGGCTTGCGATAATCATCCCGATCAGTTTCATCCTCATCATGGTGCTTCTCTACGGCCTGTTCAACTCGTTGCGCGACAGCCTCATGGCCCTGGTTGGAATTCCATTTGCGGTTTGCGGCGGCATTCTGGGTCTCTACGTTTCCGGGCTGGATTTCAGCATCTCGGCCGCGATTGGGTTTGTCTCGCTGTTCGGCGTGTCGGTGATGAGCGGCATCCTCATCATCAACCGCTACAATCAAGTCGCAGCAAGCGGGATGAGCACGCTCGAAGCGATGTCCAGTGCCGTGGAACAGCAGATGAGGCCGATCCTCATGATGGCACTGTCGGCCTGCATCGGCCTGCTCCCAGCCGCAATCTCCACTGGCATCGGCAGTCAGGTACAAAGGCCTCTCGCCACGGTGGTCGTCGGTGGCATGCTCATCGGGCCGATCATGTTTCTGGTGATCGTGCCGGCGGTGCAAACACTGTTCCTCGGCAGGAGCGCTGGCACTCGACCTGCGCCTTCGACGGTCCAAGAACGTACATGAGCTTCAGCGGCACAGCAGCTTGTCGCCCCAGTAAGGGGCGCCAATCCTGATTACGCTCCCAGGTCGTTAACTCCGCTTTGTCCACAGGCGGTTTGGCCTTCGTAAGCTCCCTGTCAGCATCCTGGGGTATTTTGTCGGGGTTCTTCTCGACCGGGGCGCGACCGTATGACGGAGCAGCAATTCAACATCGTTCTTTTCCACCTGAGAGCCTTGCTCGGCCTAATTTGCCTTCAGGCTGGCATCATGCTGGGCTTTGCCTGGAAATATCTCTAAGGGCATTGGCGCCGCTAAGCTCATAAACGAGTTTCGCTTTAGGCACATCTCCAAGCCAATGCATACCAATCTCCAGAATCTCGCATGAGGTGAAAACACGGTAACGGTAGGCCGCCCTTAAGACTGTTGTCGAATGCGCACCGCACCCCAGGTGGCCGCAGCGCATTGGGTTGTCCATGACCCGGAACGTGACCTGAACTACAAGCGACGTAGTCCTGCCGCACCAGATTTCGCGATCTCTCGCGTTATCTGCATCACGGTCCTGCATGCGAGCGTCAGGTTTCCATGACGCGACATCGCGAGCGCAATGTGGCGAGTTACGACTGGATCAACCAACTTCGACGATTGCAGACGACACTCCTTCGATGCGGCGGCGACAGCATAGGGTCCCAACAAGGCGTAGATGCCTCCTTCAGAGACGATATGCGTTTGCAAGCTGAGCGAATCGGCCTCCAAAGCAACGTTCAGCGAAACGCTACGCTCAGCGCTGATCTGTTCGAGGTGATTGCGCCAACTGCTCGGGCGACAAAACAGCACGAGCGGCAGATTGTGCAGTGCTGAAAAGCGTACCGTTGGCCGAGACGTCAGTGGATCACCAACCGCACTGACCAGATAGGTCGATGTCTCGACGAGGTAAGTATCGCCATTCTTCGGTGACCCACTCGTTCGATAAAGGATTGCAAGATCAACACTGCCATCCTCTAGCCACGTCTCAAGCTGAGCCCCTTGCCCTTCCCGCACCGCCAGCTGAATGAGTGGGTACTGTTCTTTCAGTCGCTTATGAAGCGTGCTCACCAACGGATGCGCAGTTGAGGGCAGGCTGCCTATTCGTACCTTGCCAATCGGCGTGCCGGCTGAAGTGCGCACGTCATTCGCAAGCTGATCGCTGCTCGCCAGCCACGCTCGTACCTTCGGAGCTATTCGCTGCCCGAGCTCGGTCAGCACAACCCCTCGACCAGTGCGCTGGAACAGGCGCCCTCCGCACTCCTGCTCGAGCTCGCTGATCTGGCGGCTGATATGCGGTTGGCTTGTACCATATGCCACGGCCACCTTGCTGAGGCTCCCGAGCTCAGCGGCGTCAATGAAGAGCTTCCACGCGGCGTATTCCACGAGCGGCCTCCACATATATCGGCTTTGTTATATCTGAAATGTGCGATCTGTGTCTTCCGATATATGGCGGCACTCCGTAGGCTCCTTGGCACGCGATCGGCCGCGGTACGCGACGTCCCGCGAGCGATCCGGCCAACACTATCCCATCGGAGGAAACTGACATGGAAGCCCTTGATCTCAGAGGTCTCGTCCCCGCACCGGTTACCCCCTTCACCCGCGACGGTGAGGTCGACCACGCGGCAATCCAACGACTCGGCTCCTGGCTCGGCAGCTTCAAAGGCGTCAAAGGTCTGGTCGTTCTCGGTCATGCGGGGGAAGGGACATTTCTCACTGCCGACGAGCAGACCGCGGTCATCGAAAGCTTCGTCAAGTCAGTTGACGGAAAGATTCCCGTCATCGCCGGGATCACCCTGGAAGGCACCAAGGTAGCCGCGCTGGAGGCAAAGCGGGCCGTAGAGGCTGGGGCGGAGGCCGGGCTGATCTACCCCTCGCACGGCTGGCTGCGGTTCGGCTATCAGAAGGGAGCGCCGCAAGACCGTTACCGCGCAATTTACCAAGAAAGCGGCTTGCCGCTGATCCTCTTTCAGTATCCGGACGCGACGAAAGCGACGTACAGCCTCGAGACCCAGCTCGAGATCGCCGCGCTGCCGGGCGTTTTCGCCATGAAGAACGGCGTGCGCAACATGCGCCGGTGGGACACCGAGATTCCGGTCGTCCGTCGCGAGCGTCCTGATCTGCAGATTCTTACCTGCCATGACGAATATCTGCTGCACACGATGTTCGACGTGGACGGCGCCTTGGTCGGATACGGCGGTCTTGCACCCGAGCCGCTCATCGAGCTCATCGCGGCCGGCAAAGCCAAGGACTACGCGAAAGCACGAGCGATCCATGACCGGCTGCTTCCGGTGACTCGCACCGTCTATCACCGCGGGTCGCACATGGAGGGAACGGTTGCACTCAAGCATGGCCTCGTCGCGCGCGGAATCCTTGAGCACGCAACGGTTCGGTCTCCGTTGCTGCCCCTTGAGCCCGGCGCCGACGTCGAGATCGCGAACGCGCTGCGCTCCGCCGGTCTCCAGCCGTATGCCCGATCGCGCGAAGCTCGCGCGGCGTAGCTCGCGGCATTGCGGCCAAACGGCGGAGCGGCTTCCGCTCCGCCGAAACATAACAGGGAGGAGAATCATGTCTGCGCTTGCTGCGGATGGCGTCGTATTGCGCACGGCTGCCGCCACTCCATTTCAAGCCGTCGGTAATGCCCAGCTGATTGCGCGGCTCGAGCGGCTTCCGGTCACGCCCAGGTTGATGCTCCTGCGCGTTATCGTGGGCATCGCCACGTTCTTCGATGCCTACACCGTCCTCGCTATCGCTTTCGCGATGCCGCAACTGGTTTCGGAGTGGAAGCTCACGCCGACCGAGGTCGGCATGATCATCTCAGCCGGCTATGTCGGTCAGCTGTTCGGAGCAGTTCTCTTCGGATCGCTTGCCGAGAAGATCGGTCGCCTGAAAACTCTCTTCATCACCATTGTGCTGTTTGTCGTCGATGGACGTCGCTTGCCTGTTCGCCTGGAGCGGCGCGTCGATGATGGTCTTCCGCTTCCTTCAGGGCGTCGGCACCGGCGGTGAGGTGCCGGTGGCAAGCGCCTACATCAATGAGTTCATCGGCGCCGAGAAGCGCGGCCGTTTCTTTCTGCTCTATGAGGTGATTTTCCCGATAGGTTTGATGTTCGCCGGTATGGCGGGTTTCTTCCTGGTCCCGATCTATGGGTGGAAGGCGATGTTCATCGTCGGCTTGATTCCGTCGGTGCTGACCATTCCGCTGCGCTGGTTCATGCCTGAATCACCGCGCTGGCTCGCATCCAAGGGCCGCGTCGCGGAAGCAAATGCCGTCGTGAAGCTCCTTGAGGACAGCGCGACGCGGCGCGGCATCGTCCTGCGGGAGCCATTGCTGCGTCCGGTCGATTCCAAGGCGACTACCCGCTCCGACTGGCGTGAGCTTTTCAAGGGCATCTACTTGAAGCGGACGTTCACGATCTGGGGCTTGTGGGTTTGCGTCTACATGATCAACAACGGCTTGGTCACGTGGTTGCCCACGCTGTACAAGCAGGTCTTCCAACTGCCGCTACAGACCAGCCTGGCTTATGGCTGGATCACCTCAAGCGTCGGCGTGATCGCCTCGATCGTCTGCGCCCTGTTGATTGACAAGGTCGGCCGAAAGCCCTGGTACTCGATCGCGTTCCTGATCGCTACAGTGCCGCTCCTGACGCTGTCGTGGCTCGGCGCAACCTCGGCGATCGAGGTGCTGATCCTCGCGACCGCCTCCTACGCGGTTCTGCAGACCATCGCGTTCTCACTCTATCTCTACTCGGCCGAACTGTATCCGACACGTCTACGCGCGGTCGGCACCGGCTTCGGTAGTGCGTGGCTCAGGGCGGGATCTTCGATCGGTCCAATCTTGGTCGGCTGGATCGTTGCCGACTTGGGTATCCGGTACGTCTTCGCGGCGTTCTCAGCGGTCGCGCTGGTTGGTGGGCTCGTTACGCTGCTGTTCGCGATCGAGACTAAGGGCAGAGTCCTTGAGGAGCTGTCGCCCTGAGGCAGCTGACGGACGCGCTGTGCACGCGATAGGTAATTCAGCGCGCGGCACGAAGTGTAATTGCCGCCTCGTCTTGCTTACGACTGTTATCGAATGAAAGCCGAACTCATCACAGCCGCAACATTCCCGCAAACCTCGGCATAGATGGCCGAAGGAGGACTGACATCTGCCCTCTCATTGTGTCCTGTTCGGCGTCGATGATCTGCGTGCTATCGAGCGCGACAGCGGCGTGCGGGGTCCCGGTCTCTTTTGAGGCTGCCTAATCGGGGATGGGTATGACCAGCAGCGCACAGGGCGCCTGCTTGGTCGCGTCGACGGCGATGTCTCCAAACCAGAGGCGATAAATGGCGCTGTGATGGTGAGAGCCCAGGATGAGCAAATCCGCAGCGAGTTTGCTCGTCTCGTCGAGAATCGTAACCAGGGTTGGCCCCTGAACCGTCAAAGCCCGTTCGACGCGAACCCCGTTCGCGCGCAGCGCCGTAGCAAAGTCCTGCGTTTGCTGATGTTCGGTCCGCAATGTTTTCGCTTCGGAATCCCGTATGAGGTTATCCTGCGTTTTTTCAGCGGGATTATCGTTCTTTATGTAACCGACAAAATCTGGATCGGGCGGCGCAACGTGAATGATGTCCACGACTGCATTGAGCGCAAGGCCGTATCGCTGCGCTTCTGCCAGGAGCCGGTCCGTTCCAGCTTTCAAGTCGATTGCAACCAGAATGCGAAAGTCGTTGCTCATGGCCCACCGTCATGCAACTTGATCACGTTAAGCGTCGCGATTTCGTCACGCTGCTAGGCGGTGCGGTTGACCCAGCGAACCGCCATCACTCAGATTCATCTGAGGAATCCCTGCCCGCCGGCTCGGCGCGTTAGGCCTGAAAATAGCACATTCATGGGAGCTTGCGGGGGCAGAAATCATGCCGTCTAACCACGGCCGATGTCTGTACCTGGCACTCAAGAGCCCGCGCTCGCGTCGCTGGAGGTTTTGACTGCCCGCCCATTGATCTTTTCGGCCTGTCGTCGGGGGAAAGCCCCTATCGAATGCCGAGTTCGGCCAGTACGATCCAGCATCCCCCTGAGCTTGAGGTGAACATCAGGCGGTCCCGCTCAATTTCCCGCACTTGAGGCCCCGGCGCGTCAGATGGCTGAAAACTCATCCGTCGTAAAAGCTTGGAGTTTCTTGCACTCGTATTTGCTGGTAAGGCACCGAGCGCGAACATGAATATCCGCTTCGTGCTGATAGTGTCCGTGCTGGCATCGCTTTACTTCACGGTCAATGCGCCAAGCCGGGCGGTTGCTCTCGATGACCGCTTTCAACAAGCCGTCAACTATGTTTTCACCGGCAGAATCGACCCGGCGAATGGACCTCAGATAGTGGATCCTAAGGCATGCGTCGTTTTGGTGCCGGAACCGAAATTCAACAGATACGCCCGCTACTATTTGACCCGGTTCAAGATGGAAACGGCACGCATCAGCAAGAAGTATGCCGGATTGCAAACGATCTACGAATTGGAAGTCGAAGGCGATGACATCCTCCTGGAATATCTCACGGCGGACAAGACGACGGTTGAATATGGCTTTCGTTCCGCGCACATCGCTTTGCCCGGCGATCCCGATCAGACGGAAAAGGCGCTGGCATTGATTTTTTCACAGTACTGCAAGGTGGAAAAGTCGCGAGGCCCGTTCTAGCCCCGACCTTCTCCAACTGAAGGGGGGAAATTTGGCGCTTGGCGCGGATGCTAGTGGCCGCGTATTCGTGCCATCATGCGCCCGAAGAGACCTGGAGCGATATGCTCATCCTGCACCGTTGATGCAGGCACACTGTGTGGCGTCGAATGCATGGGCATAGGTTCGGTGTCATCTTCACGACCATGTCTCATGAAAACTATTCGAAGCTCTGTGACATGGCAGTCCGAACAAATAAAGGTGTGGTGTTCGACGCCAGGAACAGCGTCCCGGACCACGTTCGCCAGGATCAATGCAGCGCCGCACGCCGTACAACGCATCGCTCGTGCAACCCAATCGCCTAGACCGCCACCCGCTCTTGCCACTATAGGCATTGGCCGCGCTATGCTGTGGTAACCGGTTACGCTGTGAATTACCCGAGTATACCGACAGCTCGCCCGTCAGCGCATCAAACTGATGTGCGATGTGAAGCCAGCCGGCATCCCGGTCGAACAACCCACAGTGTTCGAGCTCGCCGTCAATCTGAATACGGCGCAGGCGATGGGCCTGAACTTGCCGACCGCCTTTTTGCCGCGCGCCGACGCGGTGATTGAATGAGATATGATTTTCATTCCGGTTCGATGGTAGCGCCAATTTTGCAACTGAGCTGGTTGGGATGTCTGCACCTTGGCACGCAAGAGACCGTCAGTCTGTCAGCTCACTGGAGGTGCCGCTGAAGCGTGCGTGCGTCGTGCCGAGCCGCCACCCACACACCCGTCTCACCGCCGCTGACTTCCCCTTCGCAATTCGATATCCTGCTGTGCGCAGTCCCGGCCCCGTGGGGATCGGATGCAATTCGATCAATTGAAACGACGCGACTTTATTGCGTTGCTCGGCGGCGCGGCAGTTGCATTGCCGCTCGCGGCGCGCGCGCAACAGACTGTAAGGGTATTGCGTGTCGGCCTTGTCGGCGTGCAGCCGCGCGATGCGGCAATCTACGTCGCCTTCCGAAAGCGGATGGCCGAGCTGGGCTATCGGGAAGATAGGTATTTCACCTTCGAATACATCCAGACGCCGAGCATTGACGCCTATGACGCGAGCTTTCGCGAGCTCGCGGAGCGCAAGCCTGACATTGTGATAGCCGCGGGCAACGAGCCTGCGCTGCGCGCTGCGCGCGCGGCAGCCGGCACGCTGCCGATCATTTTTCTCGCCATCGACTTCGATCCCGTCGGAAGAGGTTATGTGGCGAGCCTGGCACGGCCGGGCGGCAACATTACCGGAATCTTCGTGCACCCGCTCGAATTGGCGGCAAAACGCATCGAATTGGTGCGCGCCGCCTTCCCGCAAGCGCGCCACCTCGGGCTCATCTGGGACGCCTCATCCCGCGATCAGGTTGAGATCGCGGCAGTGACAGCCAAATCCCTCGGCTTCGAACCGCGGCGCATTGAGGTGACAGGTCAGCCGCCGGATTATGCCGCAGCCTTTGGACAGATGGCCGATGTGCCGGGCGAGCCTATCGTGATCCCGGCTGGACCGATATTCCTGCGCGATCGCGCAACGATTGGGGGTCTGTTGCTTGAGCGACATATTCCTTCGATCGGTGCCTTCCGCGAGATCGTCGAGGCCGGAGCGGTGATAAGTTATGGTATCGATCTGGTCGGTCTTTTTCGTGATGTCGCGGGCGTTGTCGACCAAATTGCCAAGGGTGCCAAGCCCGCTGAGTTGCCAATCGTGCAGTCGTCGCGTTTTTATTTGGCAGTCAATCTGAAGAGCGCGGCGGCGCTTGGTATCGCGTTGCCAGTAGCATTCACCGCGCGCGCCGACGAGGTGATCGAGTGACAAAGAACCAGGTCGGGATGTCTCTTGCCGCCGTGCTTGACAATTCCTCGTGATACCCCCAAATGATGCACAACTGGTTCATAAATATCGCGTGTAGTCGGTAGGTACCGCCACGACGAGTGAACCGATCAGCCTCAGAAATCGTGAGCGCTTCTCGAGGAAATTTTATCACTGCGAATAGTGCAGGTCGCACACGAGCGAGGGCGGCGTAAATTCCGCTGGCTCTGATTCCCGTCCTGGCACGGGGCATATTTCACCTATCATTACCAAGGAGTGAGCCATGCAGAATGGCCAAAAAACAATGACGAATACGCACCGCCCCAAACCGGCGAGGCCATTTGCTAACCGTTCGAAGCAGTGGACATCGAATGTCGCCCGCCCCGAGCCGAGAGGCTCTGGAAACGCGCAAAGAAGCTATGAACGGTATCTCGCGTTAGCCCAAGCCCAAGCCCAGTCCGGCGATATAGTCGGGGCGGAAAACTACTACCAGCACGCCGAGCATTATTTCAGATCGATGTCCTCGGATCGAGAAACGAAATAAGAGACCTGCAAATGGCCGCCGATGAGGTGCTCGAACTACACCGAATCCGTCCAGCAGCCCGCGCAATTCATCGCTCGGGTTACCGAACACCGTGAACTGAGTCCGGTCGACCATGGCGAAGATCCGTTCGCCGAAGATCCGCAACTCATCAGGCCGCCAGCCTCGTCACGATTGCCGCCGCAAGTCCAGATGGATAGTCTGACGCTCGCCAGAAAGCTTCGTCACAGGCGATGGGTAAAGCCAATGTTGTTCGTGATACACGCCGTGGACAAGGCCGCAGGCTTGTCAACCCGAGCCAAATTCTATCGGGCGCACCGGATTCACCTCGATCAGGCCGAACGATATAATGTCGATGTGGTAACGGCCGGCACCCTGGTCGGGGACGACGGCGAGACGCCGGCCGGCAGTGTTTTCGTCATCGACGCCAAGGACCGCACAGCCGTCGATGCGTTCACGCGCAGCGATCCGTATCATGTGAACAAAGTTTGGGAGACAGTCCAAATCCACGGTTACAACAAGAAGCGCGGCACGCCGATCCAGTCCCGGCAAAGTGCGTAAAGAGAGAGGATCACGGTCCGAGTGGGTAATTCACATCGCCAATGACCGCGCCTGCTCCGGCGGTGCGGCACCAGCCACCTCATTAATTTCAAAACGGGGAAACCTTCATGTCCATGCAAAAATCCGAATCGCCGTCATCCTGGCTGGCCTGCACCGATGGCATCGCCACGCAATGGCAGGACTTGCTGCTGCTGCTCGCCCGCGTTCTGTTCGGTTGGACCTTCGTAATGAGCGGGTGGGGCAAGCTCATGAACATCTCAGGCTTCGTGGCCACAATGCCGCGCCGCGGCTTGCCAGACTTTCTGGGATACGTTGCGCCGTTCGTCGAGTTCATCGGCGGCGTCCTGGTGATCGCAGGTCTCGCCACTCGCTACGCGTCGCTGATAATGCTGCTGTTCATCATCGTTGCGGCCTTCAGCTCGCACCGTTATTGGGCAGCTGAGCCAGCCCAGGTCGCAAACCAATCCGCCCACTTCTGGAAAGCCGTGACGATGATGGGCGGCGCGATGCTGTTATTCATCACCGGTGCGGGTCGTTATGCGCTCGATGCGATGCTGCAACGAAAACCTTAAGGCGCGCGTGTTTGGAACGGCCACACCGTGCCGCCTCACTACTTTCTCGACCGCCGACGAGGCGATCGAATCACAACGCGACCAACCAAGCCACGCTAAGTTATTCGGCTTATCAAGGCGGAGCTGACGTAATCCTCCGGACGCCCAATTTGCTCACACGCCGAGCTCGCGGCCGGCACCCGCAGCCACAGGTGCCCTTCGGGGCGCCTCGTAGCTTTGGCAAAACGGCGCCCGCCAACCGCACCCGCCGGTTTTTCTACTCTCGTCGAAACACCCGAGTTCCGCGACCCTTGCTGTTGGGGAGCAAGGCATCATCGATTGCCTTCATCCTCTTCGGAGGCACGCCAACCACGGAGGTCATAATGAGATCGAAAAGCGTCGCAGCACTCACAGCTACTTTTGTGGCAGCAGCGGCTTTTTGCGTCCCCACTGCTCACTCCCAGCAGCCCCAAACGCCCGAAGCACGGCTGGTCGTGATCGGGGAAGGCCCTGTCAGGGTAACGCCCGACTATGCCCGGGTCGTTTCTGGCGTCACCACACGAGCAAAGACTGTCAAAGAGGCGTCCGACACCAATTCGAGAATAATGGCCGCGGCCACTTCTACGCTGCTTCAATCCGGCATTGCCCAACGGGATATCCAGACCTCGCGATTTTCACTCCAGCCGGTTTATGCGCCCCCCCAGCAGCCCCCCGCTGAGCCAAAGCTCACCGGCTATAGCGTTTCCAACCAGGTCACCGTCAATATTCGTGATCTCAACAAGGTCGGCGACATTCTTGACCACCTGATCACAGCCGGAGTGACGAGCGTGGGAAGCATATCTTTTCTCGTGTCGGATCAATCAAAGGCACTCGATCAGGGACGCGCGGCAGCAATCGTCGACGCTCGGCGTAAAGCCGAAATCTACGCACAGGCTTCGCAGCTAAGACTCGGTGACGTTGCCTGGGTGACCGAGGACGCGGGCTTTGCGGCTCCGTTTGCGATGCGCGCACCAGCGTCATCGGCTCCAATGGCAACTTCGATTCCGATCGCGCCCGGGGAAGACACATTGCGCGTGAGGGTTACAGTTGGCTTCGCTGTTGTGCATTGATGAGAGAATTACCGCGCGTGCCTGTTAAGCCTGCCGCATATGGCATCCGTGCTCGCCTTTTAAGCTCGCGCCCGCGCTTACGGCATCGCCTTGACGGTTGCCGCGAGACGCGACCAAGAGCGGAGGGGTAGTATTACTCGATCCGTGCGCTTTGCACGTTGACTGGGAGACGCTGAAAGCTTTGGCCGCGACCGGCGTATTTGACGTTTGGTA
This sequence comes from uncultured Alphaproteobacteria bacterium, assembly GCA_963841105.1. Taxonomy (GTDB): domain Bacteria; phylum Pseudomonadota; class Alphaproteobacteria; order Rhizobiales; family Xanthobacteraceae; genus VAZQ01. The sequence goes on along the minus strand of CAWJCB010000011.1, from coordinate 73,881 downwards.
TTCCTTTCCAATACGCGATACCATTCGCCAGGAAAATTGTGCGCGAGTTATAGTGCCCAAATGGCAACTTAGAGAGAAGCGCCTATGGCGAGCACGCAAGTCAGCCAAGGTAAGCCAATCGTCGCCGGATTCTTCGAGAAGCGAACTTCAAGCATTCAGTATGTCGTGGCCGATCCTGAAACGAAGAAGTGCGCGATCATTGATCCGGTTCTCGACTTCAACCCGAGCTCCGGCGCCACAGCCACGCATTCCGCCGACGCGTTGCTGGACCACATCAAGCATGAAAAGTATCAACTGCAGTGGATTCTTGACACACATCCCCATGCCGACCATTTTTCCGCAGCGGGCTACCTCAAAGACAGGACGGGGATACCCACGGCCATCGGTGAGAAGGTGGTTGAGGTTCAGAAGCTCTGGAAGGACATCTACAACTCTGCGGACGCATTTCCGACAAATGGCTCACAGTGGGACAAGCTGTTCCGCGATGGGGAGCGATTCAAGATCGGTAACATGGAGGTCAAAGTCCTGCTCACCCCGGGACACACGCCGGCATCCATTGCGTATCTCGTCGGCGACGCTGCTTTCGTTCACGACACAATCTTCATGCCGGACGGCGGCACGGCCCGGGCCGACTTTCCTGGCGGCAGCGCGCGCGTCCTCTGGAAGAGCATTCAACGCGTCATGGCACTGCCGGATGGCACTCGCCTGCTCACCGGACACGATTACTGCCCTGCAGGACGCAAAAATCCATTGTGGGAAAGCACCGTTGCTCAACAGCGCGCCGAAAACATCCACCTTACCAAGGCAAAGACCGAGGATGAGTTCGTAGCGCTCCGGGAAAAGCGCGATCGCGAGCTGCCGATGCCGAAGCTCATCCTGCAATCGCTGCAGGTGAATATCCGTGGTGGCCGTCTCCCGGAACCGGAAGGAAACGGCAAGCGCTATCTCAAGATTCCTCTCGATGCACTCGAAGGGGCGCCTTGGGATGATTGACACATCGCACCTGGCAACGCGGACGCACTGTCTATTTGCTCGCGGCCAGGCCTGAGCGCCGGATGGCATCGGCATTTTCGACGGAATCCTCGTCAAACAGTTTGCGGAAAGCCTCGCCGGGTAAATAGCGCGCCTCGACATTGAGGCGGGCGGCGATAGCTCTATACTCCGGGCGCGCGGTTGCTTCTGCGCATGCCTTCTCCAGCGTGTCCACCGCCGCGAGTGGCATGCTTGCCGGGCCGACCATGCCGCCAGCCGTGAAAGTCGTCGCTGAGTGCCCGAGCTCTTGCATCGTGGGTACATCCGGGAGTGCGGCAATGCGCGCTTCGGACAGCGCGGCGAGCACCGGCAGATTGCTCGCCGCAGCGACGGCCGGCGTTTCAGTGATCGCCATGATGCTGCCGCTGAGCAGCGCGTGCGCCATCGGACCTGCGCCGGTGAACGGCACGCCGAGCCCATTGGCGCCGATTGCGTTGAGCACCGTCAGCATGCCGAGATGCGGCTGGCTTGCGAGACCGGGATGGCCGTAGATGAGATTTTCGGGCTTCGCCTTGGCGAAGCTGGCAAATTCATCGAATGTCTTGAACGGCGCCTGCGGTCCTGCGATCAGCACATAGGGTGCGTAATAGGTGAGGCAGATGTAGCGGAAGCTATCTATGGCGTAGGGCAGCTTATGCAAATGCGGCTGTGCCGTCACCGGATTGTTCGGCGTAAGCGCGATGGTGTAGCCGTCGGGCGCAGCTCGCGTCAGATCAATGATGCCAAGTGTGCCGGCGGCACCGCCTTTGTTGATGATGACTACCGTCTGACCCAGCGTCCTGGAAATTTCGTTCTGCAGCGCGCGCGCCATGATGTCGGTATTGCCCCCCGGCGGAAATGGCACAATCATGTTGATCGGGCGCGACGGATAGGTCTGCGCGTTCGCAGAAGCAGCGCCCCAGGCTGTCGCGGCGGCAAGCACGATGCTTCCGGCGATGGTGTGCATTGACGCCCCCTCTGAAATTCGGCATCGGAGCTTTGGACTAAGCATGGATTAAGTGTATCCAGGGTAAATGATGGGTCGATTTTGCGACGGTATGTCCGCCGTCAACTCGGAGGGAAACATGATCATGTCTTCATTTGGTCGCTGGGCAATCCAAGGCACGCTCATGTTCGCGCTGTCGGCCAATGTTGTGAGTGCGCTCGAGCTCGATCAATCCGCTGTCACCTTCAAGTTGCCGGAGCACATCGAGTGGAAGGACCCCTTAGGGGTGTCGGGTGCGAAGACTGCGGTCCTGTTCGGCGATCCCGCAAAAACTGGGCTCTATGTCATGCTCATCAAGTGGCTGCCTGGCAATTTCAGCCGCCCGCACTTTCATCCCAACGATCGATTCTTCATGGTGGTGAAAGGGACGTGGTGGGTCGGCACTGGTCGAAAGTTCGATCCCAACAACACAGTCCCGATGCGGGCGGGAACCTTCGTAACACACTACGCCAAACAAGTGCATTGGGATGGTGCCAAGGATGAGGAGGCGATCATCTTCCTGTCCGGCGAGGGTCCGGCAACCACGACGAGGGTCGAAGAGGAAAAGTAGTCGCGTCGATCTCTGCAATGGGACGGCACGTCGGCGGGCCAGACGGGTTGGCAGCGCCCGGACCTAAAGTTGGAGCTCGACCCCAATTCACTTAGCGTAAGCGGATATCTCCTTTTGGTGCTCCACGATGTGCCAGGAAAGGCTCTGAACGAACCGAACATGGTGGTCAGCGCTAAACCAGGTTTCGTTCGGCAAAAAGCCCCTGAAAAAAGCCCACCAGCCCAACGTGCTTGGACCCTTGTAACTGTACTTGATTGCTATCGGGGTTTTGCGAGATGAGCTCGGTATCAACGAGAACTCAAGGCCATGCTCTTCTTCGACGGTGGTTGGAACGATGCCCAAGGAAATTATGGTGAATATCGGAATGGTGGCGGTGCCGTAAATTCCTCGATTGACCACGGCGATGAAGGTCGGCGGTGTCTTAAACTCATCGAGCAGAGCGACTTCGTCGAACAGGTTGGTCTTACGCAAGCATTCAACCAAATAATCCGAGTAGACCGGGGCATTATACTTCCTAACGCCCACACTCGCCTTAAAATGCGTTGCGGCAATCGCTTTAAGCTGATCATTGCTAAGCGGAGGCGGGAGCGCTTCGCTGGCGCAACCAGGCAATGTCAGCAGCGTCAGGCCCGCGACAATCGAGCGATACCCTACAGTCCGCCAAAGCGGTCGTACCGGGATGGTCATTCGATCACTGTTCGCGGATTAGATCAGCAGCCTTCTCGGCGATCATGATCACAGGCGCGTTGATGTTACCACCAACAAGATCAGGCATCGCCGAGGCGTCGACCACGCGCAAATGCTCAGAACCGAATACCTTGAGATCGCTATCGACAACGGCGAGGTCATCGGTTGGAACGCCCATCCTGCAGGTCCCCAGCGGATGATGAACGGTGATGCCTGTTTGCGTGATGTGCTCATCAAGATCTGCATCGCTCTGCCCCGTGGGCGCGAGTTGCTTTGCCACGAACGGCTGCAAGGCGCGCTGCTGTCCAATCTCCCGCGCCATTCGGACGCCTGCGCGCAGAACTTTCCGATCCTGCTCCGTGGCCAGGAAATTCTGAATGATGACGGGCGGGTCGCGCGGATCAGAAGAACTTCAACCTTATGTGACCGCGGCTCTGCGGCCGCAATAATGCGGCGCGGATTGCGAAGCCGTCGGCATAAGCTTTTTTGAAAGGTGCAAGATAAGGCGCCGCCGTCATTGGTGCGCTGATGAAGATCAACTGAACATCCGGAAGCTGGGCTGCATAGGGACTGCGCAAAAAGGCCATGGCGCCAGCCGGAAGATCCGTGGCGATGCCCTTACCTAGAAAGTAGGCATTGCCTAGCTCGCCGATAATCCTGTCGATGCGCATGCTGTGATGCAGTGGTCCAGGCTCCCTGCGCTGATAAACGGCAGGCGCGGACATGTGATCCTGCAGATTCTTGCCGACCCCCTTGAGCGGGATCTTGACCTCGATCCCGACATCCTTCAGCTCATCTGGAGCGCCTATGCCCGAAAGCATCAGAAGCTGGGGTGTATTGATGACGCCGCCGCAAAGGATCACCTCGCGCGCGGCATATGCGGTCCGCCGGTACCGACTTCTGACGTATTCGACACCGACAGCGCGCGTGGCCTCGAAAAGTATGCGCGTCGCAAGCGCATTGATTTCCAGCGTGAGATTTGGCCTTCCGAGCGCGGGCCGAAGATAAGCCACAGCAGTGCTGCAACGGCGACCGTTGCGAATGGTGGACTGCAGCCGGCCGAAGCCTTCCTGCTGCTCTCCATTGTAGTCTTCGGTGAAAGGGTGGCCGGCACTTGCGCCTGCTTCGAGAAACGCGTCGTTGAGAGGGTCGTGATAGCGATTGAACTGCGTGGTCAATGGACCTTCCGACCCGCGATAGATATTCGCGCCGCCCTCCCACGATTCCTGGCGGCGAAAATATGGAAGAACGTCGGTGTACGACCAGCTCGGGAGCCCGGATGCAGCCCAGCGGTCATAGTCACCGCGGTGGCCGCGCACGTAAGCCATAGCGTTGATCGATGATGATCCGCCAACCACTTTCCCGCGCGCGCACTCGATCGGTCGACCACCCATCGCTACTTCCGGCTCGGAGAAATACATCCAATCGTTCATGCGGTGCATGAACAACCGCGGCCACCCGAGTGGAATATGTATCCATGGATTGCGATCCCATCCGCCGGCTTCAAGAAGCAGCACTTTGGCATCGGCATGCTCCGACAGCCGATTGGCCAACACGCAGCCCGCCGATCCCGCCCCGACGATGACGTAATCAAACTGATCCCGGATCACGACTGTTCTCTGATTGCCCACACGTAACGACCCGGGTAACGTGGCGTAAGATCGCGCCTGTTGCGCGAGGTTCTGCTCTTACGCGCGATTCCGCCTTCTTGGCTCTGCAATGCCAGAGCACAGGCCCGCTATCGACGATCGCGCGTCTGGTTATATGCTGCAGTCGACCACCGTTTAGAGCAAAGGAATCTTGAGCATGAAGCCGGAACACGAGACGCGACGAAAAATCATCCGCGAATGGATGTCGCTTCCGAAGGACAAGCGACAGAGCGAAGAGCAGGCCAAGCCCTTCGCTCAGAAGGTGATCGAGCGACTCCCGTCCCGTGGAGATCCGTACCGGCAGATAATGAGCTGGCTGTTGCCCCGCATCGGTAAGCCATGACTCTAGCGAAGATGCAATCCAGGTCAAACACAGCCAGACCGACCAGGCATGAAAAGTCCCCGCCGTAAATTCCTGCGCTTGGCCGCCGGGGCTGCCGCGCTGCCGGCGACGATGCGCCTTGCGAGCGCGCAAGCTTATCCCACCCGGCCCATTACCTTGGTCGTTCCATTTTCTGCGGGCGGCGCTTTCGACGTGCTTGCGCGCGTTTTGACGCCGCGGCTGAGTGAAATTCTGCAGCAGCAGGTGGTGGTGGAAAACATCGGCGCCGCCGCCGGCATCGTCGGCACCAGCCGGATATCGCACGCGCCGCCGGACGGGTATTCGGTCCTGCTCGGCACCGTTGGAACGCACGCCTACAACCCCGCGCTTTACAAGAAGCTGCCCTACGATCCGGTTTCCGATTTCGCGCCGGTCGGCCTGGTCGCCGAGCAGCCCATGATGTTGGTTGCACGCAAGGACTTCCCGGCGAACACGCTGCCGGAGTTCATTGCCTATGTGAAGACGAACAACGCCAAGATTCAATACGGCTCAGCCGGTGTCGGTTCGACGACGCACCTTGCCTGCGCGCTCCTCAATGCCGCAACCGGCATCGACGTGACGCACGTTCCCTATCGCGGTGGAGGACCAGCCATGGCAGACATGATCGCTGGCCAGGTCCAGTACATGTGCTCGAATACCCCCAGCGCGCTGCCGCAAGTGCAAGGCGGCACGATCAAGGGAATCGCCCTGCTCTCACGCGAGCGCTCGACCCTCTTGCCGGAGCTTCCTACGGCCCATGAGCAGGGTGTGCCGGATTTCGAAGCCATAACCTGGAGCGGTCTCTTTCTGCCAAAAGGCGCGCCCGAGCCGATCATCAGGACATTAAACCACGCAGTGGCCGAAGCCATCGACACCAAGGCCGTCCAGGATCGGCTGCATGAGCTCGGCACCACAATGCCCGGCACTGAGCGCCGCTCGCCGGAATATCTGCAGAATCTCGTGGAGCGTGAGATGACGAAGTGGGGACCGCCCATCAAGGCAGCCGGGATCTCGGTGAACTGATCACGCGTCGGTAATGGAAAGGGCGAACACGATCACCCGTGCCGCGCTACGTCACCTTCGCCGTCACGTCACGCACTTTCGGAGCTTCGATGCGTCGCCACGCCGCCTCGCTGAATTGAAAAAGCCCAAATGAAAATAGGCCAAACGCGGTGACGCCAAGCAGGATCGACCCATAAGGCTGCTGCTGCAATGTGCGTAGCGCACCGGCCAACCCCGCCGCCTGACCTGAATTGAATCGGAGGGCAGCGATGACCAGGAACACGCCGATCATGACGAAGACGACAGCGCGGGCGATAAATCCGACCACGCCGAGCGCGACGACCCAGGCACGCGATCCCGCCCTCAGTGCGAGCTGTTTGCGGAATTCAGCGCGCATAGGTTTGGCCACCTGTCCAATTCCGGAGGCGGCGATGCCGATCCCGAGCAGCACGGTCGTCCATTGCCCGAACGGTCGCGCCAACAGCCAAGCCGTCCAGTCGCGTGCCGATTGGTCGTCGTCACCACGCATCCCAAAGATCACGCTCAGGGCGACACCACCGATGATGAGATAGAAAATGCCGCCGCCGACCAACCCCGCGCGCCGAACCAGCCCGCCCAGGTGACTGCCGTGATGATCCGGGTCGAAAATTGCCTCCACCAACCGCCAACCAGCGAAACAAATGAGGCCTCCGGCGATCATCCAAATCAGAAGATCGCCCATCGGCTGAGCGAGGACCTTGTGAAGCATGCCGCGCGTGCCCACCGGGCGGCCGCTTCCCAATGCTGCGAGCCCGGCGAAACCCCCAATGAGCACAAATACTACTCCGCGTGCCGTGTACCCGATCCTCGCCATCCACGCTAACGCACCGTCATCCCGATATTGCTGCGTGGGCGACTTCGCTGCACGTTTGGGTGAACGCGACATCGCTTCCTCTCAATTGGAGGTGATCGTGGAGGGGATGGAGCGGGACGAGAGGGAAATAAGCTGTAACAACGCCCCCGCATGATCTTAGGCCACGCAACCACACCGCCCCGTTTTCCGGGAAGGATGCCTGCTGATCGAGTAGAAGCAGGCGACAGCAGGAATTGGACCCACAGGGGACATGCACATTGAGAGCGGCCAAATCCGATCGACTATTTACGGCTTGCTCGCTCGCGCACTCGACCGTAGGCCGGCCGTGCCAAGCAGGTGTCAAACCAACGTGCGACTTCGGGATGATTCGATAAATTTAGTCGGGCCATTTTGCCCCAGACGAGAATGCTCGCCACGTTGAGATCGGCGACAGTAAAGCTATTCCCGGCCAAATAATCGCGCCCGACTAAGGCACCATTGAGCACGCCTAGTGGCTTTTTTAGCAACAACTCGTCGCGTTCGGCATATGAAGCGTCGCGCGCAAATTCGGGCAGCACTGCGCGATGCTGCAACAAATCAAGCAGTAGCGCTTCCGTCTCCAACATGGCCCAGAAGCTCCACTGAGCAGCTAGACCGAAGACTTCCGGTCCGAGACAGTGCATCGGCCCCTCGTATTTTTGTGCGAGGTAAAGGTTGATCGCCATCGATTCCCACAACACCAGATCACCATCTACGAGGGTCGGTATTCGAGCATTCGGATTCAGTCGGAGGTACTCGGCGCCTTGCAGATCATCAACGCGGGTACTTTTCTCTATCAGCTGATATGGCTTACCCATCTCCTCAAGCATCCAGAGACATCGCATCGCTCGCGATCTGGCGTTCCCATAAAGTTGCAGCATCGTTCGGCTCCCAACCACGTGGCAGCAGCGCCAGCATCGGTGGCCCGATGACAGGCGCAATTTGGAATGCCGTCAATGGCCAATAGTCGGCTTATGGCGCGAGTAGAGGCTTTATGTTTGTGCTTGAATCTCGCGCAAGCGCGCCAGCCACGCTTATCGCATGTGCGATGTCTGCTGACTGTCCTGCGGACTGTTTTGCTGACCGCCTTGCTGACTTGCCGAAGGGCTGATGGAAATGGGCTTTGGCGCAACCTTCTTCGGCTTCGGCTTCGGCTTGGGCGTTGGATTGTCGCCGGGTGGCGTTGCGGCGGAAGTTGCGCCGCCGCCGCTTTCTTTCACCGCGCTTGGCTTTGCGGTGGCGCTTTTCTTTTTGTCGGAGCGCGGTTTCGTATCGCTCGATATCGCGCCAGGCGCGGGCGGCCGCGTGCCCGTATAGACCAGGACCGGCTCCCCCATATTGGCATCCTGCAGGAGAGCGCCCTTGGCCTTCGGTGGATTGAGGCTCGACAGGAATACGCCGTACGGCGATTCCGGGCCGGTATTTGCCGGCACGATATCGTCCTCATCCTCCGTGGCCGGCCGCTTGCGATGCTTGCCGCACATCTCATCGCGCAGATTGGGAGGCGCGTCATTGACCGGTTGCACGTTTTCCACGGTGCCAAGCGAAGGCATCAGCCAATTCAGGCCGCCGCTTGTGTTGAAGCCGCGCTCGAGCAGCTGCGCCGCCTTGAGCGCCCGCACGGCGGAGGAGGGGGCGCCAAGAACAACGGCGATAAGCCGCCGCCCGTCACGCGTGGCGGAGGCCACCAGATTGAACCCGGCCGCGCAAATGAACCCCGTCTTCATGCCGTCGGCGCCGGGATACCGGCCGATCAGCGTGTTGTAATTGCGCTGCACCATCTTTCCCATGCGGATGCCGGGCAGGTGCCAGTAATAGTCGTATTCGGGGAATTCGCGGATGAGCGCGCGCGCGAGAATGGCAAGATCGCGCGCAGAGGTAATCTGGTCGTCAGCCGGCAGGCCGTTGGGATTGACGAAGCTTGACTGCATCATGCCGAGCCGCCGCGCCTGCCAGTTCATCTGATCGGCGAAGCCCTCGATCGAACCGCCAACGCCTTCAGCGAGCACCACGGCGATGTCGTTTGCCGATTTCACCATCAGCATCTTGAGCGCGTTGTCCACGGTGACTTGCGTGCCGGCCGCAAAGCCCATCTTCACGGGCGACTGCGCCACAGCATTTGCCGAGACGGTGAGCGGCTGGTCGAGGCTCACTCGTCCCTCCTTGACTGCGTGCAGTGTCACGTAGGCGGTCATCAGCTTGGTGACCGAAGCCGGATACCAGGGGTGGCCCGCGTTCTGGGCAAACAAGACTTTTCCGGTCTCGGCCTCGATAACCAGGTACGCCTCGGCCGTTGCACTTGTCGCGGTCACCCCCATTGCGGTCGCGAGAATGCCCGCCCAAATGAGAGCTCGTGCAACGTAAGATGGTCTTGAAAGCTGCACGGCCAGTGTCCCGATTCCGAAGCTCGCAGCCGGAGGTTCTGTGTAAGCCGGCAAGACCGCAAAGGCAAAAGCCCCTGGGCAACCCCTCGTCGCCCCCGGCACCGGGTTCATGGTAAAGGAAAGCGTCGAAAGTTCGACGGCTAAGGATACCGGCAAAACCCGATCGTCAACATCGAGCCAGGACGCGCAAAGCAAAGGAGAGACCGGTGACCGGATGCATCGTGGGGTGGGCCCATTCCAAGTTCGGCCGGCTCGATGGCGAGAGTGTGGAGAGCCTGATCACCGGCGTGGCCACAAGCGCGCTCGCTGATGCCGGCGTCGCCGCGCGCGACGTCGACGAGATCGTGCTCGGCCATTTCAATGCGGGCTTTTCGCCTCAGGACTTCACCGCCTCGCTGGTGTTGCAGGCCTCGCCCGATCTGCGCTTCAAGCGGGCGACGCGGGTTGAGAATGCCTGCGCCACCGGCTCGGCCGCCGTGCATCAGGGTCTCAAGGCGATCGCCGCGAACACCGCGCGGATTGTGCTTGTCGTCGGCGCCGAGCAAATGACCGCGACGCCGGCGCCCGAGATCGGACGCAACCTGCTCAAGGCATCCTATGTGCGCGAGGAGGCCGACATCGAAGGCGGGTTCGCCGGCATATTCGGCAAGATCGCCTCCCTTTATTTCCAGCGCTGGGGCGATCAGTCCGACGCGCTCGCGGGCATCGCGGCCAAGAACCACAAGAATGGCGTCGGCAACCCCTTCGCCCAGTTCCGCAAGGATCTGGGTTACGAATTCTGCCGGACCGAAAGCGAGAAAAACCCGCGGGTCGCCGGTCCACTCAAGCGCACGGACTGCTCGCTCGTATCCGACGGCGCGGCCGCAATCGTGCTGGCCGATGTGTCGACCGCGCTCAAGCTCGGCAAGGCGGTGGCGTTGCGCTCGGCCGAGCATGTGCAGGATTTCCTGCCCATGTCGAAGCGCGACGTGCTCAAGCTCGAAGGCTGCGCCGAGGCGTGGAAACGGGCGCTGGCCGGCGCCGGAGTGCGCCTGACCGACCTCTCATTCGTTGAGACCCACGATTGTTTCACGATCGCGGAGCTCATGGAATACGAGGCGATGGGGCTCGTTCCGGAAGGACAAGGCGCGCGGGCGGTCGCCGAGGGGCTCACCGTCAAGGATGGACCCCTGCCGGTCAATCCGTCCGGCGGCCTCAAGTCCAAAGGACATCCTATCGGCGCAACAGGCGTATCGATGCATGCGCTCGCCGCCATGCAGCTCATGGGAACGGCCGGCGATATGCAGGTGAAAAACGCAACGCTCGGCGGCATCTTCAACATGGGCGGCACCGCCGTTGCCAACTACGTCAGCATCCTGGAAAGGATCAAGTAGTCGTCCTGTGGCATGTCATCGCCCGCTTCAGGCGGGCGATCCAGTAACCACCGCTCGTTGTGGGCGATACACTTGCTGGCCGGTCGGTGAGATTCAATCGAGCGGCCGAGGCTACTGGATGCCCCGCATTAGCGGGGCATGACGCCAGGGGGGGTTCAAAATTCACCGAGCCCGGCTTTTGGTGTTGCCATCGCGAGCCGGCGCGCGTTCTTTCCGCTCGGCGAAAGCGGCCAAGGCAATCGCTGCGAGCACGATCAGCACCGGTTCCATCGGCATCCGGTATTTCGGGGTGGCGACCGGTCCGCTCAAAAGGAGAAAATAGATAAGCACGCCCGCCGCCAGCAGGGCTGCCATCGGCCGCCTGCGCGCCAGCAGCACAAAGCCTGCGGCTTCCAGCAGCAGGAATGGCAGCATTGCCGCGAGCCCCGCGGCAAGCAGCACCTGATAGAGCCCAGGGTCCTTGAGGAAATAGATGCGCGCTCTCTCCCACAGAGAGACGCCGGGGGTGTTGTAGAAGCTCGGCTTCGGCAATGCGCGAACGCGCGGATCGGCGAGGAGCGCGGGGGCGGCCAGGTTGACTGCCATGCCCTCGAGCCAGCTCTTGACGTAGGCGGCCAGCGGCAGTCGCGCCATTTCCTCGCGTGCAAGCTCGCTCTTCACCGACGCGAGGAGAAAGGGGTTGCTGTCCTCGTTCAAGCCGCGCTCCGCCAGACGTTTCCGATAAAGTTCCTGCATGCGCGCGACTGTCGTCTCGTACGGGGTACCGTCGGCGCGCTGAGCCACGAGCGGCACGATCCAGAAGGCGAGGTGCTCGCCGGTCTGGCTGACGACGCTGAAGCTGCCGTACTGCGATCGCATTGCGCAGCAGCACCGGCGCAATGGGAACGGTGGCTGCAACCGCGAAGGCGATGACCGCGACGAGCGCGCGGGCAGAGCTGCGCCATCGGATCACAGCGGCCGCGAATATCAGCGGCAGCGCCGCAATGAGGAGGAGCGCAATTCCGGCCCGCGTGATAAGCGCCACTCCGCCGGCGAGACCTGCAACGACGGCCAGCGAGATCGAGGGGCGCAGCAGAAAGCGCGCGCCGGCGAGCAACATGAGCGCGAAGAAGAACAGGAACAGCGTGTCGGTAAGGATCTGGCTGCTGAAGACGATAAGCGTTGGGGAAATGGCAGCCAGAGCTCCGGCAATCCGGCCCGCAAGCGGCGACACAAGCGCGCCGAGCGCGGCAATCAGCGTGCAGGTGCCGGCGTCGACCCCCGCCTGAACCATGGCCACCGCTCTCGGCGCGTCACCGAGCACGCTGCGAAATCCGGCGAGAAACAGCGGATAGAGCGGCATCCGCTCCGTCATGGACGACAGCGTCGGCCAAAAGCTGCGCGGCGTCGCCAGTGCTGCGCCCGTCGCCCAGTAGGAGGCCGTATCGGGCTCCGCGAAAAAGGCATGATCGCCCTGGAGCAGGGCGAGATTTATCAGTCGCACGACAAGCGCGGCAACAAACACCAAAAGAAAGGAATGGGCACGAACGCCGTGCCAGACGGGCATCGGCGTCAAGCTTCCGCCGCGGCGCCGGCGCGCTCCATTGCGCTCCTCGCTGCCGGCGCGCCCGACAGGAACTGACTATCTGCAAGCTGTGCGAAATGTCCACCGAGCCGCACCAGTTCATCGAAGTTGCCGCTTTCGATGATGCGGCTGCCCTCGAACACGAGAATGCGGTCAGCGTTGCGGACGGTGGCGAGCCGATGCGCAATGACGAAAGTGGTTCGGCCCTTCATCACCTCAGCAAGCGCCGACTGCACCCTCGCTTCCGTGAGCGCGTCGAGAGCGCTTGTCGCCTCGTCGAGGATGAGAATGGGAGGGTCCTTCAACAGCGCCCGGGCGATCGACAGGCGCTGGCGTTCACCACCTGAAAATATCCTGCCGCGTTCACCGGCATTGGTGTCGAAACCTTCCGGCTGGCGTTCGATGACATCCAATACCTGGGCCCGCTCGCAAGCCGCGCGCAATTCCTCGTCCGTTGCGTCCGGCTTACCGACGCGGAGATTCTCCGCAATCGATCGGCTGAACAGCAGCACCTCCTGGAACACGACCCCAATATTGCGGCGCAAGCCAGTCAGCGTGAGGCCGCGGATATCCATGCCGTCGATCTTCACGACGCCCGACTGCGGATCGAAAGCGCGATGGAGCAGCCCTAAAGCTGTCGATTTTCCCGCGCCGGTGGCGCCGACCAGTGCCACGGTTTGGCCTGGCAGCGCCGTGAAGCTCAGATCGGCAACCGCGGCGCGTTTGCCGTCATAGGAAAACGACACGTCGTTGAATTCCACCAGACCGCGGACGCGGCCGGGATCGATGGCATCCGGGCGATCGCGCACCGCCGGCTCGGTGTCGAGCACGTCAAAGAATTCCGCAATGCGCGGGGCGTCCATCACCATGCGGTTGGCGAAATGCACAGCCTGGTCGAGTCGGGTGATCAGGAGCGTCGCGAAGCTCATGAACATGACGATCTCGCCGACGGTGGTGCGATCGTGGAGGTAGAACCAGATGCCGAGGATGAGGATGGAAAGCATGGTCAGCGTCGTCGCAGTCCGGGTAATCACGCTGGTTACCGCCCACCACGAAAGCACCGGGATCTGGGCGCTCAGCACCTCCTCTCCCATCTTCTTCATGCCCCGGACTTCCAGATCGATGCGGACAAAGCTTTGCACGAGTGCGATGTTCCCGAGCGTATCCGTGGTGCGCTCGGCCACTTCGGTGTAATAGCGCTCGACCGTGCTTTGCATCGATTCGCTCTTGTTGATGACAATGGCGATGAGCACCGCAAATACCGCGCAGAGCGCGATGAGCAGCAGGCCATAGCGCCAGTTGATGAGCAGAGTCAGCGGCAGCAGCACGATCAGCGAGATCAAGCTGGCAAAATGCTCGCGGAAGAAGGCCAGCCATAATCCCCATAGCGTGTTGGTGCCGGACATCATGACCTTCACCAGACGACCGGAATGGGAGCCGGTGTAGAAGCTCAGCGGCAACTGCAAAACGTGCTCGAAAAACATGGTGCGCACGGCCTGGTATTGGCGATGCGCGAGCCGATCTGCGTAAAGCGATACCAGCGTGCTGGTCACGATCGTGAAAAGGCCGAACCCAACCCAGGCCCCGACCAGCAGCATCAAATCCGCCCAGGACAACGTGGCAAGGCGGCCTTGGGCGTTGGCAAGCGTATCGACGATGCGCCCGAACAGGATCGGTTCGACGAACATGGCAGACGCCAGCGCCAGATTGGCGAGAGCCAGAGTCCATCCCAATCCGGCCTCGCGCCCAAGCAGCTCGAGGACGCGGATGTAGAGGCGAATGAATTTCATTTCGTCAACAACATCGATGGGTGCTCAATTGATCCTGCGCTCGACAAACGGCGGCAGAAAAGACGGGTCGAAAATATCGTCGAGCCTGGGTTTTGTCTTGAACGGCTGGACGAGAGCCATCTGGTCCAGAGCCTGCTCCAAACGGGCGAGCACGACAGCGCCCAGGCCGTCAGCCTTCACCTCAGGGGTGATGATATTATCTCTGATTGCCATGCGCAGGCGTTCGAGCTCAACTTCCCTTCTGGCCGCATCATTTCGTTTCAAGACACTTTGCACAGCTTCGGCCGGATTCCTGATTGTCTCCCTGAGCCCTCGGGTGAATGCCTGCAGCAGGGCTCTGATGGCGTCCGGCTTCTCGGCCGCGAACTTGGAGCTCACAATGATGACGTTGCCGTAGAGTTTCATTCCATAGTTGGCCATCGGCATCAAAACTATGTCGTCCAGCGGCACGCCGCGATCCTTGAGATCGACATAGAGCCGGAAAGAAGCGCCAAGGGCGGCATCGATCTGACCGGCCGCGAGCATCGGCGCGCGCACTGGAATTGCAATATTCTCGATAGTGACTTTCGCGGGATCGATATTGTTGAGCTTGGCAAAGAGCGGCCATTGCGCAAAGGTCGATCCCCCGGCGGGGGCTCCCAGCTTCTTGTTCTCGATCTGCTTAGGCTCGGTTATGCCGCGACTCTTGCGCGCCACGACCGCGTAGGGTGGCTTATTGTAGACCATGAATATGGCCTTGATGGCCGTTGAAGGGTGCTGGTCACGATATCTGATGAACGCATTGAAGTCGGCAAAGCCCGCCTCATGCCCACCGGAAGCGACGCGAAGAATGGGATCAAGCGGCGAGACCGCGTCGTCAATGACGACGTCAAGTCCCTCTGCCTTGAAGTAACCCTTCTCCTGGGGCAGCAGGAACAGCGCCTCCGGTCCTTCTATCGGACCATCCAGCGTGAACTTGATGCTGGTCTGCGCGCTGGCAGGCGCGGCGGTGAGCCCCACAAGCGCCGTTAGCAGATGCAGCCGGCGCAAGGCGGCCCGGCGAACGGCGGAAGCACACCATGTATATTTCCACATCGCCAAGCGCACGAACGGTCTGAGGAAGCCCATGAGCTGCCGTGCTCCTTGCATATCTACGGCTCTCGCCCCCCGATGAGATTGCGACCGGGACCGCAGGAAAGGCCATGACGGTGCAAAGAGCAAGGCAGGAACGCAGGCTGGAGGCGCACAAATGAGTGCCCGAGCACGCATCCAATCTGGCGCAGCATCTCCCACGGGACAAATGAACGGTCGTTAAGATTGAACGCTCGCGAACCCCCACCATGTCTGAGGTGAAATGGCCTCAGACAGCCCAATCGCTCACCCCGGCAGGGATCAAGACCGCGGCCCTTCCTTCCGCGCGCCCTATGCACGGCCTGATGAAGCGATCGCGAGCGAGCTTCTCGTTGGGACGTGCCGCCCAGCCGCCGCCGAAGGCCGGATCGATGCATATGCGCGCCGCCTCATCGAGGGCATCAGGGCGAGAACCGGCGGCCTCGGGGGCATTGAGGACTTTCTCCATGCCTATTCGTTGTCCACGAAAGAGGGGCTCGCCCTCATGGTGCTCGCAGAGGCGCTTTTGCGCGTACCTGACGCAGCCACCGCCGATCAACTGATTGAGGACAAGCTTGCAAGCGGCGATTGGTCCTCGCAGCACCTGAAGTCAGAGGCGATGCTCGTTTCCGCCTCGGCCTGGACCCTCGGCATCACGGCCCGCATCATCCATCCCGGCGAGACGCCCGACACCATTCTCGAAGCTTTGCTCAAGCGGCTTGGCTTGCCTGCCGTGCGCGCGGCGACGCGACAGGCCATGCGGCTGTTGGGGTCACACTTCGTCCTCGGACAGACCATCGAGGAGGCGCTTGCTCGAGCGGGCAGCCGACAGGACCTGCGCTATTCGTACGACATGCTGGGCGAAGGCGCGCGCACGGCAGCGGATGCTGAGCGCTATCTCGTCTCCTATGCCCATGCAATCGATACCATTGGCGCGGCGGCGCCGGCAACAAGCAAGCTCCCGCATCGGCCCGGGATCTCGGTCAAGCTCTCCGCGCTGCACCCGCGTTTCGAAGCGATTTCGCGCCAACGCATTTTTGCTGAGCTGCTTCCAAGGCTGGCGGGGCTGGCTCACAAGGCGCGCCAGCATGAGCTCAATTTCACTGTCGATGCCGAGGAAGCCGATCGGCTGGAGCTTACGCTTGACCTGTTCGCGGCCGCGCTTGGGGAAGAGTCCTTGCGCGGCTGGGAAGGCTTCGGGCTCGCCGTTCAGGCCTATCAGAAGCGCGCGCCGCAAGTGATCGACTGGCTCGGCGAGATCGCGACTGCGCGGCGCCGCCGCATCATGGTCCGCCTGGTCAAGGGCGCTTATTGGGACACCGAGGTCAAGCGGGCGCAGGAGCGCGGCTTGCCCGATTATCCCGCATTCACCCGCAAGGCGATGACCGACCTTTGCTACGACGTCTGCACGCGCAAGCTGCTGGCCGCGCGCGCATGGCTCTATCCGCAATTCGCCACTCATAATGCGCTCACCGTCGCGAGCGTCATCGCGGACGCGGACGGGGTGGAGGGATACGAGTTTCAACGCCTGCACGGCATGGGCGAGGTCCTCTATGAGCTGCTGCGCACCGATCGACCTGCCGCGGCCGTGCGCGTTTACGCTCCGGTCGGAAGTCACCGCGACCTCCTTGCCTATTTGGTGCGGCGCCTCCTCGAGAATGGGGCCAACTCATCATTTGTCTCGGTTGCAGCCGACACTTCAGTGCCAATCGCCGCCATCCTGGAACGGCCGCAAAGCCGCATTGGAGACGCGGGACGGGCGCGCAATCCTAAAATCCCATTGCCGCGGGACCTCTATGCGCCCCTGCGCCGCAATTCCCGTGGGGTGGAATTCGGCGATGCCGCGAGCCTCGCGGGTCTCCTCGACGAGATTCGGGCGGCGAAGACGCCGGAGGAAGCCGCCCCGATCATAGACGGCGACCGTGGAGAAGAGGGCCGCTGCACCCAGCGCCTGGTCTATTCACCCATTGACGGGGGCGTTATCGGTCGCGTGAGCGAGGCAAGCGAAGCGGTAGCTTCGGCCGCAATGCGAGCGGCGCAAACAGGTTTTTCCGCGTGGAGCTCCACTCCCCTCGACGTTCGCGCCGCTGCTGTCGAACGCGCCAGCGACACGCTGGAAAGCAACCGCGGCGTCCTCATCGCGCTGTTGCAGGCCGAAGGCGGAAAAACACTGGACGATGCGTTGGCCGAAGTGCGCGAGGCGGTCGATCTATGCCGCTACTATGCCATGGAGGCGAAGCGGACCCTCTCCTCGCAGACATTGCCGGGTCCGACCGGGGAGACGAACGAGCTTCGCTATCGCGGCCGCGGCCCATTCGTCTGCATCAGCCCCTGGAATTTTCCGCTCGCCATATTTCTCGGCCAGGTAACGGCGGCGCTTGCGGCCGGGAACACCGTGGTTGCCAAACCGGCGGAACAGACGCCGCTAATTGCAGGAGAGGCCGTGCGGCTGCTGCACGCGGCGGGAATTCCGCAGAGCGCGCTCCATCTCGTTCCGGGAGACGGCGTCATCGGCGCGGCGCTGGTTTCCGATCCGGCGGTGGCGGGCGTTGCCTTCACGGGCTCGACCGAGGTCGGGCGCTCGATCCAGCGCGCGCTCGCCGCCAAGGAGGGGGCGATCGTTCCGCTGATCGCGGAGACCGGCGGCATCAATGCAATGATCGTCGATGCAACGGCGCTGCCGGAGCAGGTCACCGACGACGTCATCGCCTCCGCCTTCCGCTCGGCGGGGCAGCGCTGCTCGGCGCTGCGTCTTTTGTGTGTGCAGGAAGACGTAGCGGGCGCCATCGTCGAGATGATTGCGGGCGCGGCGCGCGAGCTGCGCGTCGGCGATCCGCGCGATCCCGCGACCCATGTCGGTCCTGTCATCGATGCCGAGGCAAAGAAGAACCTCGAGCGCTGGATCGCAGCCATGGAGGAAAAGCAGCGCGTGCGCTTCCGGTGGGATGCCTTCGCGACGCTTCCAAAGGGAGAGACCTATGTGGCGCCAAGCATCGTCATGCTCAATCGCGCGAGCGACCTCAAGCAGGAAGTGTTCGGCCCCATTCTTCACGTCGTGCGCTGGCGTGCCGATGCATTGAACGCGCTGCTCGACGATATAGCGGCAAGCGGGTATGGCCTGACGCTTGGCATTCATTCCCGCATCGATGCCAGAATCGATGCAATCGTCGCCCGCCTTGCCGTCGGCAATGTCTATGTCAATCGCAACATGATCGGCGCCGTCGTCGGCACGCAACCCTTCGGCGGCGCAGGGCTCTCGGGCACCGGGCCAAAGGCGGGTGGTCCGAGCTATCTCCGCCGTTTCGCCAACGAGCAGGTCGTTTCCATCAACACTGCCGCGACCGGCGGCAACGCTTCGCTCTTGGCGGCGAGCGAAGAGTGACCAGGAAACACCGCTCAACTTCTTGGCCGTAGACGCGGATAGCCGACAGAATTGTTTTCTTAACGCAGAAACTTACGTCTGGAGTATTCTGGAGCACATGGGTGATTCGATCGATCGCCTCCACCGGGCCGTGCTGGCCGCGAAGGCAGCGGATCCGGCGATCTCGAGAACCGCGCGCCTATTGCGCGCGGGGCGCAGCAAGATCGCCAAGAAACTCGCCGAGGAGGCCGTTGAGGTTGTGATCGATGCGATGCACGGCCGCATAGAGGCCGTGATACGCGAGAGCGCCGATCTTATCTACAATCTGGTCGTGCTTTGGGCCGCCTCCGGCGTCCATCCGCAAGAGGTGTGGATTGAGATGGAACGTCGCGAGCGCCTGCTTGGAATTGCCGAGAAACTTCCCAAGTCGGCGCTTGAGCAATCGTCGCGGCGCAAGGTGGTTGCGCTCGAGCACCGGCGCGCCCGCAAGCGGCATTGACCGCACACGCCCATTCACGGCGCGTTCAATCTGCGCATGACCATTCCTTAGCGCTTCATACGAAGCTCCTATGGGCGTATCTCGTTTATGGGGCGAGAGCTCGAATGGACAATTCCGAGGCTCGCAGCTAAACAGCCCGCCCATGCTGCGTCGCCTCTACGACTGGTGCATCGCCGCCGCCGACAAGCCGCATGCGACATGGCTCATGGGCTTTGTCTCGTTCATGGAAAGCTCATTCTTTCCTGTGCCGCCGGACGTGATGCTCATTCCGATGTCGCTGGCGCGACCGGACAAGGCGTGGTTCTACGCGACATTGTGCACGCTGACATCCGTCGCCGGCGGAATTCTCGGGTATTTCATTGGCGCCGTCCTCTATGACTCCGTCGGCTCACGGGTGATGGAGCTTTATCATCTGACCGACAAGATGGAGGCTTTCCGCGCCGCCTATGCGCAATGGGGCACATGGATCATACTGGTCAAAGGCGTAACGCCGATCCCCTATAAGTTCATTACCATCACCTCCGGCTTTGCCGGCTACAGCTTCGTCATGTTTGTTCTGCTTTCTATCGTCGCGCGCGGAATGCGATTTTATCTGTTGGCATTTCTGCTCAATCGATATGGGGCGCAAGCGCGCGCCGTGATTGAAGAGCGATTGGGCTTCTGGGTGACGATGGGAGCGATCCTGCTGGTCGGCGGGATCATTGCGGCGCTTTATCTGTTTTGACGGTTACGTCCTTCCTCATTTTCGCCACGCATGCCGCGCATGCTCAAGTGTGTCAAAACGATGAACTGCCTGAAACAGATAAATTGTTTTGCGACCATGAGGGCTGCGAGCGTAAGGCTCGCGGCGTGCGTTTTCTTCACGACTGCTCTTTTTCTCGTTAGTCTTTTCGTTGTTACAATTGGCGTAGCGCAGGACAATCGGAGCCAAGATACTCGCGTCCAGGAAAATCGCGCAACGGCTGACGCCGCTGCTCCAACGCCGCCTGCTCCGAGCGCAAATGCGCCGGGCTTTATCGACACGTTGGGCCGCTGGCTGGAAGAGGGAGCAACAAAGCTCAAGTCGGAGATGCGGAGCGCCCAGGAGCGCATGGACAGGCTGGGCAGCCAAGCACGCGAGTCCACCAAGGACGCAACCGGCGCAGTCGCAGGCTTGACCAACACGCGAATTGTGATTGCGCGCGAGCAATGCGCCGTTGCAACCAACGGCGCCGCGGACTGTCAGGCGACCGCCGCGGCGCTCTGCCGCGGCAAGGGCTTTGCGACAGGCAAGAGCCTGGATACTCAGACCGAGCAGAAGTGCAAGTCCGGGCGCTTCCTGCTCGAAGGCCGCGCACCGAGCAATGCCGACTGCCCGGCCAACATCTTCGTCACGCGCGCGATGTGTCAGTGAGTTGAGCACCGCGGGCGGCATGCGGCCGCTTTAGTTCGCGGTGATGTTGCGCTGCCGGATGAGATCTCTCCAAATTGCGGTTTCGCTTCGGATCCGATCCGCGAAAATATCTGGCCGCTCGATCTTGACGGTGAGCCCCTGGGCCGCGAGCTTTTCCTGCAGGTCGCGGGACTGGAGTATCTCGCTTGTCACCGCGAAAATCGCGTCCAGGATCGACTTGGGCGTCGCGCGCGGCGCCAACAGGCCGTACCAGGATGTCACATCAATCCCTGGCACGCCCGTCTCGGCCAAGGTCGGGATGTCGGGAGCCAATGGGCTGCGCTCGCCGGTCGTCAGCGCCAAGGCTATCGCCGCACGCTCTTTGATGACGGGCAGAACGACGGGAAGATTGCTGACCAGGATGTCGATGTGGCCGCCCAGGAGGTCTGTGAGTGCCGGCGGCATGCCTCGGTATGGGACGTGAGTGATCTCGCTCCCTGTCTTTTCTTTGAACAGCTCCATCGCCAGATGGAGCTGGCTGCCAATACCGGGGCTGCCATAGGTCAATGTCGTCTGCTTGGCCTTGTTGATCAGCTCGGGAATTGTCCGCACGCCGGCTTTCTCGCCCGCGACGAACAGATTTGCCGCCGTGCCAAGAATGGTGATTGGAGCAAAATCCCGCTCGACGTCAAAAGGCAGGTTCGGGATGAGCGTCGGATTGATGGTGAGGTTTCCTGCGGGAACGACGAGCAGGGTTGCGCCGTCGGGGCTGGCGCGACGCGCCGCATCGATGCCGATATTGCCGGCGCCGCCTGTTCGATTCTCCACGCTCACGGGATTTCCGGAGCGCGACCGATATTGCTCCGCGAGAAGGCGAGCGAGGACATCGACCGCCCCGCCCGGCGCAAGCGGCGAGATCAACATCATCGGTCGCATTGGAAAATCCGCAGGCACATTCGATCGCCCATGCGCACGCCTGGAAACCCCGAAGGCTGCCGCCGTCGCAATCAATGCGCCGCGCCGGGTGACAAATGCATGAGCCATGGCTAGACATCAGGCCACAGTCCGACCAGTAGAGGCAAGAAGCGAGATGACTGCCCCGGAAGAACCTGACCTGCCGCCGGAACCAACGGGCAAGCAGGTTACTGAGCTGCTCGATGCATTGGGCGATACCCGCGTCGTCGAGAACGACGAGTTCAAGCGCTTTCTCGACCACATCCCGATCGCAATCGCGATCTCGAAATCGGCAGGCGGACGCCACCGCATTTGCTATGCCAACCCGGCATTCGAAGCCTTGATGGACGGCGCGCTCGCTGGCTGCCGGGATTGGTCGATCTTTGCCGGATTCCGGAGTGAAGACGACAATGCGACGCTGGAGCACGCAGTTACCGCGGGCGGCGAAGATTTTCTGGGCACGTTCCGCCGCGAGCAGCCGAAACCCGCGGTCGTCGAAGCCTATGCCGGGCTGATCGAGAACGAGGACGGGACGGAGAACTACCGCATTGCGGCGCTGATCGACGTCACCGACCGTCAGCGGGATGAACGCGAGCAGTTCCTGCGCAAAATCCGCGACCGGGACACGCTCCTCAAGGAGTTGCAGCACCGGGTCAGAAACAATCTTCAGCTCGTTGTGGCGCTGATCCGGCTCGAAGCGCGCAGCGAGCGCAGGGGCGAGAAGGTCAATCTGGCGGCGCTTGCAGGACGCATCGAATCCTTGCAGCTCCTGTACAGTGCGCTGACGCCTGATACCTCGGCGGAGGAAATCGACCTCGGACATTATCTGAGCCAGATTGCGGCGGCTGTGATGAACGGTTATGCGGTCGACGGGATTCGCCTCGATCTGAAGGTCGAGCACGCACCCACATCCATCAACATCGCCTTGCCCATCGGCCTGCTTGTCAACGAGCTGCTGACCAACGCCTTCAAGCACGCTTTCGCCGGACGAGGGAGAGGGCTTATCACCGTCGAATGTCTGCATGCAGGGCAGGAACGTTACCGTGTCCTGGTCGCCGACGACGGGGCGGGGCTACCCGCCGATGCGGTATGGCCGGTCCCGGGCAAGATCAGCGATCTCATCGTGCAAACCCTGCGCGAGAATACAAAGACTGATCTCGTCGTTGGGACCAACGCCCCCGCGCAGGGCGTGCGGGTCTCCCTCACCTTCGACCACAAATTCTCGCCAAAAAAATCGAATTGAAGCTCGGCGTCCAGCGCGCAATTCATTCGGTGTCGCGAAGGGCGCTCCGCTCCAATCGGCGAAGATCGAGATTGCGCCGTATGATTCCGTATGAAGAGCCGCGGGTGATCCGGCCAGCGCAATGAATTCCGGCGAGATCAAGATCGGTCGCCTGCTGGCAACGCCAGGCAAGGGCGACTGTCAGTACGGCGCGACCATCCGCTGGGCGAACGGCAAGATCACCTCGGTTTCATGCACGGGCCGCGTCGAGGATGCGCAAGATGGAAAGGGCGCCCTTGCCTTGCCGGCGCTGGTGAATGCGCACGATCACGGCCGCGGACTGCGCCAACTGGCCTTCGGCGCGCGCGATCAGCAGCTCGAATTGTGGCGCGCGGCGCTCTATGCCCATCCGTCTGTGGACCCCTATCTGAATTCGGCGGTCGCCTTCGCTCGTCTGGCGCGCGCCGGCGTCGGTACCGTGGTGCACGTCCACTCCTCGATCATCGTCGACCGGCTTCTCGCCGATGCGCAAGCGGTTGCGCGCGCTGCCAATGATGTGGGAATTCGTCTTGCCTTTGTCGTTCCGCTGCGGGATTGCCGAACGCTGGGCTACGATGATGACCAGAAAATGCTGGCGCGCCATCCGATAGCGGACCGCGAGATCATCCGCTGGAAATGGCTCCACGATTTTCCGCCGCCGTCGGAATATATGGCGCTCGTTCGCGAGATCGCGCGGCGCATCGAAGGCCCCACCGTGAGCGTGCAGCTCGGACCAAACAGTCCGCAGGCCTGCACCGATGCGCTCCTGGTGGCGACCGCCGCGGAATCCGCCAGCAGCAACCGGCGTATCCACACGCATCTGTTGGAAACCGTCGCGCAGCGGCAGTGGAGCGATGCCCGCTATCCGCACGGCCTGGTTCGTCACCTCGACGAAATTGGCGTGCTGTCGTCACGCTTTACCGGCGCCCACGGCGTCTGGCTGAAGCCCGAGGATTGCCGCTTGCTGGCGGAGCGCGGAAGCTCGATTGCGATCAACACCAGCTCCAATCTGCGGCTTCGCTCCGGCATCGCTCCGGTCGGCGACTACATCCGCGCCGGGATGCGGTTTGCCTTGGGCGTCGACTCCTCCTCTTTCGACGATGATGACGACGCGTTGCGGGAGATGCGCGTGACGCATTGGCTGCATTCGCTGGAAGACAATACCGCGCCGCTGACGCCCGCGCTGCTTTTCGAGGCGGCGCTTCGCAATGGGTTCGAGGTCGCGATGAACAGCCGCGATTACGGCGCGATCGCGCCCGACATGCCGGCCGATTTCGTCCTCCTCGATTACGACGCCATGGCCTATGACGTTATTGACGGCATGGTCGGCGAGCTCGATGTGCTGCTCACACGCAGCACCCGTAATCATGTCCGCGACGTGTTCGTGAATGGTCGTGCAATCGTGCAGGCGGGACGGCCGCAGGGCATCGATCTCGACGGCATGGAGAAGGAGTTGCTCGCGCAAGCGCATGCGCAGGGCGCATCGATGCGCGCGCTGCGACCCGTGATGGAACGCTCGCAGTCAACGCTGGCCGAGTTCTATCGCTCCGGAGGTCACCTCGCCGGCACATAGAGCCGCACCCTGCGTCGCGCCTGCCGCGGGCGCTGTATCCTCTTCAAAAGGTGATAAAGCTCTCCGCTGACGACTCCTCGTCTTTCGACGCCGACGACGCTGGTTTCGATGACGCGGATGTAGATAGCGGATGTAGATAGCGGATTGACAACGTAACGCGACTCACCGATAAAGCGTCATCCTCCAAAACCGTGAATTGAACATCGCGTTGCGGCGACGCGACGCACGCTGCGTCGCGCCTGCCGCGAGCGCTGTATCCTTCTGCCAGAGGTGGTAAAGCTCGGTATCTCGAGGGCATTCCAATGATGTATGGGTGGGTTTCAAACCCGCCTCTGCGGATGGACCCGCGGTTTCGAACCATTCCAGGAGAAGCTTATGCTGTTTCGTTTCGCATTTTTTCGTTCCCTGGCGGTGTGCGCTGCGCTCGGAGCAAGTCTAGCGGCGAACCTGTCTCTCGCCCGCGCTCAGGACGGCGGCGTCAGCGCGACGGAGATCACGGTTGGCGCGATTGGCGCCCTGACCGGACCGCTCGCATTCATCGGAACACCGGGACGCGACGGCATGACACTCGCCTTCAACGAGATCAACGCGCGCGGCGGGGTTTGCGGCCGCAAGCTTCGCCTTGCCTTCGAGCATGCTTCGAGCCCGGCTGAGAGCCTCGCCGCGGTGAAGAAGCTGGTCGAGCAGGACAAGGTTTTCGTCCTCGTCCTGGCATCCGGCAGCACCGGCGCTGCTGCCGCCGCCGATTACGTCCGCGAGACCGGCGTTCCAACCTACAACCTCTATGGCTCGACGCCGATCATTCGCGAGCCGTTCTCCAAGAATGTATTTCACGGCGCCATCGTGCCGGTGGAGGTTTCCAGCCGCGGCCTCATCGAGATGTTCTATGACGATGGCTATACGCCAAAAAAATTCGGAATTCTGGCGGGAACCTACGCGTTTCCGCAGGCCACGCTGAAGGCCGTAGAGGAGGTGCTCAAGAACAAGAAGGCGAGCTATAGCGTCGAGCAGTTCGACCAGTCGGCGCGCGACTTCACCTCTCAGCTTGTCTCTCTGGCGCGCCAGCAGGTCGACGCGATACTCGTTCTCGGAAGCTTCTCCGAGGCCGGTTTCGCCATCAAGCAGGCAAGAGAGCTGGGTCTATCGAATGTGCGCTGGGTGCTCGACGGCTCGGCGGTGAGCCGCGCGATCATTCCCATTCTTGGCAATGCCGACGGCATTCGCGGCTATTTCAACGTGCCGTATTTTCCCGGCCAAACCCCCTCGGTCCGCGAATTCGAGAGCCGCCTGAAAACCTATCTCGGCTCCATGCCGCAGGGCCGTCCTAACAACTACGACATGATCGCCTACGGATCGGCGTATGTCGTCGCGCTGGCGGCACAGGCCACCGGCTGCGAGCTTACGCGTAACAAGCTTCTCGACGCCTGGAGCACTCTCAAGGACGCCGGCCCAACGAAGCTTGGCGGCTTGGACGTGACGTTTCCGGAGAGCTACACGCCCACAGATCACCAGGGCAATTATCGT
Source organism: uncultured Alphaproteobacteria bacterium (assembly GCA_963841105.1). GTDB lineage: Bacteria > Pseudomonadota > Alphaproteobacteria > Rhizobiales > Xanthobacteraceae > VAZQ01. The sequence goes on along the minus strand of CAWJCB010000011.1, from coordinate 48,000 downwards.
CTCGGCGCCGCCATCGTGAAAAATGGCGAGTGGGAGGTCTACCGCGTGATAGAAAAGCAGTGATGATCCGATGCTGTGGGAGCTGGGACAGATCCTGGCTGCTGGGATCAAGTTCGGCGCGATCTATGCCCTTGCCGCGCTGGGCCTTGTTGTCATTCACAAGGCTACCAAGACCGTCAACTTTGCGCATGGCGCATTTGCCATGCTGGGGGCGTTTGCGAGCTTTCTGATCGTCGTGCATTGGCAGTGGCCATATTGGCTGGCTTATGCGCTCATTCCCCCCTTCATTGGGTTGGTCTCCGCCGTCATCGAGCTTCTCGTCCTGCGTCCCCTTCGACGCGCTGACATGTTCACCGTTGTCATCGCCACGGTCTTCCTCGGCATCGCCTTGGCGGAAGCCTTCCGGCTCACCTACAACACGGAATTGCTGGCCGTTCCGGGAATGTTTGTCGGCATGCCGCTTGTGCTCGGCGGGATCATCATCACCAAAGAAGCATTATGGGTGATTGCGGGCGCGTTGATGACGGCCCTGGCCTGCGTGCTGATGTTTCGCCACGGCAGGATCGGGCGCGGCCTGCGGGCGATGGCTTCGAACGTGCGCGGCGCGCAGCTCTGCGGCTATTCGGTCGACCGGGTCTACATGTTTGCCTGGTTTGTCGGCGGCGCACTGGCCGGCCTCACCGGAGTCTTCGTTGCGCCGGTGAGCGGCGTCTCGGTCGAGCTTTCGATTGCAGTGATCACCGCCGGCTTTGTCGCCGAAGTCCTCGGCGGATTTCGACAGCCTGCGCGGGGCGGTCCTTGGCGGCCTTCTGCTCGGCATCGTCGAGAGTCTGGCAGCGGCCTATATTTCCAGTGCAATGAAGAATTGCGTCAGCTTCATCCTGCTTTTCATCGTTCTGATGTGGCGTCCCGAGGGGCTGTTTCCGGAAAAGGCGCCGCGCAGTGTCTGATCCGCGCTCCCCTATGCTGGCGAACCTTGGGCCGGCGTTGCTGATCGTCATCTGCGTGGTCGCCGGATTGCCGCTCGAGAGCTACCCAAAATACGTGGTTGCGATCGCCATCATCTCCATGATGATCGGCGCCGCGCTGGTTGTGCTCGTCGGGCTCGGGCGCTGCATTACGCTCGCCGCGGGATCGATGATGGCGATCGGCGCCTATGCATCGACGGTGGCAATGATCCACCTCGGCCTGCCATACGGCGCCACATTGCTGCTCGCAGTATTGGCAGGAGGAGCGGCAGGGTGGCTGATCGCACTCCCCGGCACGCGGTTTCGCGGTCATAATCTTGCGATGGTCACGCTTGTTTTCCAGAGTGTCTGCATCATCCTTATTCGGGAGGCCAAGTCTCTGACTGGCGGCGCTGAGGGTATTCACGTTCCACCGCCAAGCGTATTCGGGTGGCGTATCGCGAGCGACAGCGATTTTCTGCTGGTTATCGGGACCGTCGCGGCGCTCCTCGTGCTCCTGCTTACCATCCTGGTGCGCGGGACATTTGGCAAAAATCTGCAGGCAGTCGCGGGAAACGAGGTTGCGGCCGAAGCCTTCGGCATCAGCGTCCCCGGCTATCTCACAGCGGCCTTTGTGGTGAGCTCGATGGCCATTGCGCTTGCCGGCGCGCTCGCGGCGCCGAGAATTCGCATCCTCGATCCCGAAAGCTTCAGTGTGCTCCCGTCCATCTTCATGCTGGCATATCCCATTGTCGGCGGAATGCATTCAATCTGGGGCGGTCTTATCGGTGGCGGAACGTTGCGCGTCTTGCCGGAGCTCCTGCGCCCTGTCGCCGATTATCAGGAGCTGTTCTTCGCGAGCCTGGTCATTGTCGTTGTGATGTTCTTCCCCGGCGGGCTCGTCGAGCTCCTGCGACGCGCCGGCGCGGTTGCTGACCCCATCCTGGGCAGGCGCGAGGTCAAACGCCCGCCGCTGCCAATTCATCGAGCGGCAGTCGCGCGCGCCGCTGCCGGCTTGGCAGCCGGCCCGCAGCGGCCGGCGCTCCTGCGCGTCGTGAGCGTGGACAAGCATTTCGGTGCTTTGCATGCGGTGAATGCAACCAACCTCACCGTATCCGAGGCAGGCATTCACGGGCTCATCGGCCCCAATGGAGCCGGCAAAACCTCGCTGTTCAATATCATCTCCGGGTTTCTGGACGCCGATGCCGGCCGGATCGAATTCGCCGGCACCTCGCTGCTCGAGCTGCGAGCGCGCGACCGCATTGGGCTCGGCATCACCCGTACCTTTCAGCATGTGGCCGTGTTCGGCCAGCTCACCTGCCTCGAGAATGTCGTGATCGGGCGCGGGCGCAACGCGGTCATGAGCGCGATGAAGCAGAGCTTGGCACAGTTCATCGGGGCGAGAAGCGCCGGCGCAGCGCGACGCGAGGCGCTGGACGCGCTGGAGGCGGTCGGGCTCGCGGACCAGGCACGCTCGCCCGCGGCTGCCTTGTCGTTGGGAGAGCAGCGGCGCCTCGAGATTGCACGCGCCATCGTCTCGCGGCCCAAGCTCATGCTGCTCGACGAGCCGGTTTCCGGTGTTTCGGAAGCAGAGGCGGAAGAGCTGCGCACGCTGCTTATCCGGATCAACCAGGAGCATCAGATCGCGATGCTGGTCGTCGAGCACAACATTCCGTTCGTAGCCAGCCTGTGTCGCGCATTATCGGTCATGGGTGGGGGCGCAATCGTCGCGGAAGGGACGCCTGAGCAGGTCCTCGCGCTTCCGGCGGTGCGGCAATTGTATTTCGGCGAGCAAGCCGCGGCATGAACGCGCTGCGCGTGACGGACCTGCGTGTCGCGTACGGACAAGTCGTCGCGGTGCATGATCTGGCGCTCACCGTGGCAAGTGGGGACGCTTTGGTCCTGCTCGGCCCAAACGGCGCCGGCAAGACGTCGGCGGTCGAAGCAATCGCGGGATTGTTGCCGAAACGGCGCGGCAAGGTGGAGCTCTTCGAAGAAAACATTTCCGCTTTGAGCGCCAGCGCGATCGTGCGCAAGGGGCTTGCGCTGGTGCCGCAATGGCGCGAGCTGTTTCCCAACTTCTCAGTGGAGGAAACACTGCTCGCGGCCACAGCCGCCGCGCACGGACGCGAGGCGAAGCCGCTTGGGTCGATTTACGACCTGTTTCCCGTGCTCAAGGAGCGCAGGCGCCAGTTGGCGGGCTCGCTCTCCGGCGGCGAGCAGCAGATGCTGGCGATTGGACGCGCACTGGTCACCAACCCGAAGCTGCTGGTGCTGGATGAGCCGTCGGCCGGCCTTGCATCCGGGGTCACGCGCGCGCTGGTTGGAGCCATCAACGCGATCCGGCAGACCGGAGTTGCGATCTTGCTGGTGGAGCAGAACATGGAGATTGCGCGGGCCGTCGGCGAACGGTGCTGCATGCTCGCAGCGGGGCACCTCGCCTGGCAAGGTACGATGCAGGAAGCGATCCAGCGGAACGAAGCTGCTCGCGTCTATTTCGGCGAGCATTAGACTGCGATAAGGTGGGCCTGTTGGGATTAAATCAGGTGCTGGGCCGACGAGATGGTCTATTTGTCCCAGACATCGCGAGTAGATAAGGGAGCCGCCATGTCCGATGTCGTGACGTTGATCAGCCGAATCCTGATGTCCCTTGTATTCATTGTTTACGGTTATCTGAAATTCGTTGATGTTTCTGCCATCATCAACAATGCCGGGACGAAGCGTTTTATGGAGCTGGTGGCCGCTGGAGCGCCCGCGCCTTCGTGGCTCGGTTACCTGATCGCGGCCATCGAGCTGCTGGGAGGATTGGCCATTCTGATCGGCCTCAAGACACGCTGGGTCGCATGGGCCTTCGTCGTCTGGCTGGTCATCGTAACCCTGCTGGGGCACCCGTTCTGGGGCATGGAAGGGGCCGCGCGCGCAGCCAATCAGGCCAACTTGTATAAGAACCTGGCGATCATGGCGGCATATCTGCTGTTGGCGATCATGGGTCCGGGGCGCTACTCGGTGGACGCCAACATTTCAGGCTCGCGCAATCTCGAAGAGTCCCGCGTAACCGGCTAACCCCGATCTTCGACCGTTGGGGCTGTGGTTTACGTTCGCCTGCTTCGGACAGCCGCCAAGTGGTGCGATCGATGGCATGGTGCGGTACGCGCTGCGATGACGTGACTCATCCCAGGCGCCATCGCGTCTGACCGTGAGTGTTGCTTAACACCGGAAGGCAGGTAGATGGGTCTGATCTTCAGCATTGGTTTTCCAACTGGAATGGAGGGCCTGACCTACCCCATTCCATTCTCCGATCCGGAAAGCCTCGTGCAGATCGCCAAGCACGCAGAGAAGCTCGGTTATCACTCGGTCTGGGGCAACGACCACATGACCACGCAGCACTATGTGCGCGCTGAGTTTCCTGTGCCGCCGCGTTTCTGGGAACCGCTCGTCACCTATGCGTTCCTTGCCGCTCACACCAGCAAGCTGCGTTTCGGCACAGGAGTGCTCGTCCTGCCGATGCGGCGCGACATCGTGGTGACGGCGAAGCAGATCGCCACGCTCGATCATCTCAGCAACGGCAGATTGGAGATCGGCGTCGGCGTCGGCGCCTATCGCGAGGAGTTCGAGGCGCTCAACCCGAACGCCAAGGTGCATCGCGGCGACATGGTGGAGGAGGGTGTCGCCGCACTGCAGCGGCTGTTCTCGGACCGCAATGCCACGTTTGAGGGCAAGTACTACAGGTTCAAGGACGTCGAGCTGTTTCCGAAACCCAAGCAGAAGCGACTGCCCATCTATTTCGGCGGCAACAACCCCAATCATCTGCGCCGCACCGCGCTTTCTGCCGACGGCTGGGTGCCGGCGGGCCTGCCGCTGGACACGCTGCGTCGCATGGTGGGCGAGCTCAAGCAGATGACCGAGGCGGCGGGCCGCAATTTCTCAGAAATCCAGATCGCTCCCCAATACGTGGTGCATCTCGGCCGAGATCAGGACAAGGCTGTGGCGCGCTACAAGCAGAGCCAAATGTACAAGCATTTCGAGTCGCTCAAAAAATCGACCCTCAAGGGACAGCGTTCCTCCAGCTCGGAGGACATCAACCTGATCGGCAGCATCGAGACGGTGATCGAGCGCGCGAATGCGTTCCGCGAAGCCGGCGTGACGCACTTCCTTGGCCTCTTCTTCGCGGCCAACAGCGTCGCCGAGCTGCTGGATCAGATGCAGATGTTCGCCGAGGAGGTCAGGCCCAAGATCAGAGCATAAGATCCAAGTTTGCGATGAATTCGACCGCAGCCTCGGAGGCGATCGGGCAGCGCTCGCTCGGCGATCCCAGCCTTCTATTCCCTCTCAATCCGCCGCTTCTCGCGGGATGCCCGCGCACCAGCGGCGAGGACATGCAATATCCGCTCGAAATCACTTACGACTATTCCAGGATTTCGGCACAAATTTTTCGGCAACCGCCGTTGCCGGGTCTCCAGCGATGGGCGCCGCTTCTACCTCCCCTGGCCCACAACCTGTCGCTGGGCGAAGGCGGCACGGCGCTCATCAAGAGCGAGCGCATGGGACGCTGGATCGGTCTCGACGGTCCGGTCTGGCTCAAGGATGAAAGCCGCAATCCGACCTGGAGCCATAAGGACCGTCTGAATTACTGCGTTGTCAGCGCCGCACTTACGACTGGAGCTCGCGGCATCGCTGTCGCCTCGACCGGAAACCACGGCGCCTCTGCGGCGGCCTATGCCAACCGCGCCGGCCTGCCTTGCGTCGTGATCTCCAGCCCCGATGCCCAGGACGCCTTCACCTGCTTCCAGGCCGCGCTGGGCAGCACACTCGTGCTCGTGCCGCGCGAGGAGCGATGGCCGGCGCTGCGGCGGATCATCGACGAAACCGGTTTCATGCCCGCAAGCAATCTCACCCGCTTTCATACCGGCAACCCGTTCGGCCCCGAGGGCTACAAGACCATTGCGTACGAGATTTATGCCCAGCTCGGCCATGAGACTCCCGGTACGGTGGTGCTGCCGACCGGCTATGGCGAGCTTCTGTTCGGCGTAGCCAAGGGCTTTCGCGAGCTCAAAGAGCTCGCGGTCACCACCAACGTGCCGCGCATGCTCTCGGCCGAACCTGCGGTGCGGGGCCCTCTTGCCCACGCAATGGCGCACAATCAGGCGGCTGCCGAAGTCACTGGCCCCGCTTCACTGGCGGCGGGGATCGCCTGCACGGTGAGCTCCTATCGCGGCCTGGTTGCTCTTCGCGAAACGGCTGGACGCGCGCTCACGTTCCAGGAGAGCACACTGATCGAGGCAACCCGCGAACTGGCGCATGACGGGCTGTGGCAGGAATATTCCGGAGCGGCGGGCTTGGCCGCCCTATTTGAGGCGAGGCGGCGCGGCGAGACCATCGACGAGCCGGTGGTCGCGGTGCTCACGTCGAGCGGCTTCAAGGACATCCCGGCAACACACACCACAGCGCCAGTCCTCCACGACGCGGCGGCGCTCGACCGCATCATCGCGTCTTTGCAAGGGGCGTGACTCGGCGATGGCTCCGGTCAAGCGTTTTGGCATTTCTTACGACGGGAGCGATCCGCACGATCGGCTGCGCCCAATTGTCCATGCTGCTGAGGCGGCCGGCGCCGCCAACGTCTGGATTGCGTCACACCTCTTTGCGCGCGAGCCGATCGCTTGCGCGGCCCTGACGCTCGCCGCCAGCAATCACATCGGCACCGTGCTGATGGCCATGAGTCCCTATACGGTGCATCCTGTGCACGCGACCATGGCCGCTGGCACGCTTGACGAATGCTTTCCCGGCCGGGTGGCTCTGTGCTTCGGGACCGGCGCCCCGCGCGATCTCGAAGCTGTCGGGGTCGTTGCCGAGCATCCACTGGATACGTTGGGGGAATCGATCACGGTGGCGCGTCAACTGCTGAGCGGCGAGAAGGTCACCTTCGCAGGCAGGCGGTTGCGGGTCTCAGGCCGCCGGCTTGCGATGGGACCGCGCCCGATCCCCATCTGGCTTGCCGCGTCCGGAGCAAGGATGCTGGAGCTCGCCGGCCAGATCGCCGATGGAGTGCTGATCAGCGCCGCAACCTCGCCGGAGTTCATGCGCTGGTCGCTGGAGCAGGTAGCGCGTGGCGAGATCAGGAGCGGCCGTCGCGTGCGCAAGGCTGCGCTCGTGCTCTGTTCCGTCGCCGATGACGAGCGCGTCGCGCGCGAGCGGCTGCGCCGCATGCTGGCCTTCATCCTGCGCGGTCAGCACCACGCGCGCAATCTTGAGCTCACCGGCACCAGGCTCGATCAGGCTGCATTGGGACACGCTTTCGGTCGCGAAGATTGGGACATGGTCGATGCCCTGGTGACCGACGATGTCCTGCGCCGCCACACCGCGAGCGGCACGCCGCATGAGGTCAAGGCGATGCTCACGTCTTATCGCGACGCTGGGCTGGACGAGATCGTGATCTACGGCGTGCGCGACAGCAAGCACATGGCTGACGTGCTCGCCATCATGCGACAATAACCGTTTCAAAATTTATCAGCCGGAGATGGAGCATGCTGTTCCGGGACGACATGAAGGCGATTGCCGACAAGGCCCGCGCCAAGGTTTTTGCATCGTCCCGGGAGCGCGTCGATGTCGTTGTGTCGACCGACCCGGCCCATGTCGGCTATCTCAGCGGCTATCGCAGCGTGCTGCTCGATGCGGACCGAGCGTACCGTTGCGCGGTCATCATCACGCGCGATCGGACCATCCTGGTCACCGGGGCGAGCGACGCCGCGCCGGCTCTCGAAGTCGTGCGCGACCCCTCCTGCATCTATCGCTATGGCGTATTTTATTTCTCCGGACGCGGCAGCAGCATGGCCGATCTGTCGGCGATGCCGAAGGCAAGCGGCACATTTGTCGAGGCGCTGCGCGAGGCGTTGCGGGCAAACGTGCAGCCCGGTCATGCCATCGGCGTGGACGCTGTTGAAAGCGAGCTCGGAAATCTGAAAGAGCTCGCCGGCGAACATGCTGTTGATGCCCGTCCTGCCATCATCAAGGCGCGGAGCGTCAAGCTGCCGGAGGAGATAGAAAAAATGCGCCACGCAGCCACGATCACCGAGAAAGGAATGGCCCGGGCTCTTGACAGCGCCAGGCCGGGCATGACCGAGCTCGAACTAAGCACCGTGATCTCCGCAGAGATCATCGCCGGCGGCGGCATTCCCCGCTTTGTCGTCGTGACCGCCGGAGACCGCAGCGCCTTGGCGGACGCCTACGCGACGCAGACCAAACTGAGCAAAGGCGATCTCCTCCGCCTCGACGTCGGCTGCACGGTCGAAGGCTATTGGGCGGACACGGCGCGCACGGCGGTGATCGGTGAGCCGACGGCGGAGCAGCAGCAGCGTTATGATGCTCTGCGCGCGGGGGAGCTCGCCGAGCTGGAAAAGGCGCGAGCCGGGTGTTACCGCGGGCGACCTGTTCAAGCTTGCCGTAGAGGGCGTACGCAAGGCAGGCTTCGAAACCTATCAGCGCAGCCATTGCGGGCACGGTCTCGGCATCGGCGCCCACGAATTCCCGACGCTGAATTCAGCGAACCAGGACGTGGAGATCGAAGAGGGAATGGTCTTGTGCGTGGAGACGCCCTACTACGAGCTTGGCTGGGGCGGCATGATGGTCGAGGACATCATCGTGATCCGCGAAGATGGCAACGAATGTCTCACCAGCCTGCCGCGGGAATTACGGCGCCTGTGAACCGAACGTCTTGCCGCTACGGCAGGCGCACCGCCTGCATCGTGAACCTGTCCGTCCAGAAGCTGTGCACCGTGTCGCCCTCACGATGGCGTCCGCCAAGCCCAGCGGCAAACCATGCAACCACAGCGCCGGCCAGCAACGATGCCGCGGTCATGAATGCGAGGATCACACCGCTGGCACGCGCGCGGCGAACTGCCTGCCGCGATGCCGCCACGACTTCGTTGACCCGGTGTTCCGCATCTGGCTGAGCCAGTCCCGTCCGCGCCATCACCATGCGGGCGAGGAACGCGCGATCATCCGTCGCCATGTCCTTGTGGCCCAGGCTCGTCGCTGAGGATCCGGCTCGCCTGTGATCGCAGGTCAGGATTGACGGCTTCACCTGCGTTTCGGTCGGAACGGAAAAGCCGATCTGTCTCGAAGGCAAGCAGCGGTTCGGTGGTCGAGGCGGACGGGGAAGCAGCCGGAGCCGATGCCGGCGGCGCTACCGCGCGCGCGGCGGCGAGAGCCAGCCCCGCCGTAATGATGACGGCCAAACCCCAAACCACAAGGCCATGGATGCCGTCGCGAAACTCGCTTTCGTCAGCGACGGTCGCCGTCCAGCGCGGTCGCATGCGGCCCGCGAGATAGCCACCGAGCGCAAAGCTCGCAAGCGCGATCAAGAGCAGCCACAAGCCAGACAGGAGTGCGAGCGCAATCGAGGTATCACGCCAAGTCGGTGATGCCGAAGCAACCGCCAAGCCAATCGCCGCGCCGAACGTGCCCAGAACGAAGGCCAGAGCCGCCGCAGCTATGGCGCCAGCTATTATTCCAGGCCACGAGAGGTAAGCCACGCCACTCACGCCCCCGCTCGCATCGCCACGAAAGGGTGCTTGCTCAACCATCTGCCGCTCCCTTCAGCGAAGCCCGAAGAAGGAAAGAATGGCCAGAATGACTACGATGAGGCCGATGATGTAGATGATGCCGTTCATTGTCGCCTCCTTGGACGCGCGAAATCGCACAAACAACGGGGCGGCTCTGTGAAAGTTCCAAATGAAAATGGCGGCGCAGGCGATCTTGACGGGAAACAATCGAAGTTGCTGCAATACCACTCGTTTGGAGGGGTTGTGTCGGGCTCTCGACGCGTTCGCTGCGCCGCAAAACGTCAAAACCGAACCCGTGGGAGTACCGGCTTATTCGTCCTCGATACGCTCGACCTCAGCGTGCAGGCAGTCGCCGATCGTGCACCGATGGCCTTCGCCGGATTCCAGCAAGGCGCGCGCCTCTTGCACCGTCCTGGCCTCCACGCACCATTCTTCGATACGCATCACCTGCATGGCGGCATGGAACAATTTCAGTTTCTGAGCCATGACACACCTCTGGCAACGAATCACTGGCCGATCATTTTACCGCGGTCCGGCAATCACCGACAGCGCAGCGAAAGGAGCTGATGCCATGGCAACGATCCCTGAAAAGTACCTCGACCTTCTGGAGCGGAAAAAGGCATTTGCCGCGCTTGCCACCACCATGTCCGACGGGTCGCCGCAGGTGACGCCGGTCTGGTTCGACTACAAGGACGGCATCCTTCGTGTGAACACCGCCAAAGGACGGGTCAAGGCGCGCAACTTGAAGGAGGGCGCGGACGTGGCGCTCGCAATCATCGATCCCGATAATCCTTATCGGTACATCCAGATTCGCGGACGTGTCGGGCGCATCTCAGAAGCAGGCGCGGGCGCGCACATCGATTCGCTCGCGAAGAAATATCTCGGGCAGGACAAGTACCCGAATGCCGCTCCTGGCGAGGTGCGGCTGATGTGCGAGATCGAACCTAAATCCGCATCTGGAATGGGGTGATCACTATCACTGTGCGGAACGCTCGGCCGGATGTTCCGGCACTACGCTTCCGGCCGCCAGCAGGAACCAGCCAAGAAATACATACCATGCTGCGTTGGCCTGGCTGAGACCCGGGATGGGAAGCTCGATCGGCAGCGCCGATAACAGGCCAACCATCGCAAGGCAGCCTGCGATGACGAACAAGGCAATGTTGGGTGCGCGCAGGATCATGGGGGACTCTCAACTGTTTTCACGGGTGGAAAGGCAATCTGAGCCGGCGGTCAGACGTCCAGGTCCTGGGCGTGTCATACAGCACAGTCCTTGCGAGTCGGTTAAGAAACCTTGATCAGGCATAGGCTGAGGCTAATACCAACACTCGCCATTGCCGGGGCTTGACCCGGCAATCCATCACTTTGACCGACAAAGGGCTTTTTTTTGATGGATGCTCGGGTCAAGCCAGGTCAAGCCCGCGCATGACGATGGGATGAACAACGGCTGGTATAAGTTGCGATGCTGAAAAGAATACAGCATTTTCTCACCCTGGAATTGCGCGCGATCGGCCACGCGCCGATAACCTTTGTCACCTCGGTTATCGTCAGCGCCGTGCTGATCTCAGCAGGCGTGTTCTGGAGCTTGCGACAAGAGACAATTCTGTTGCGGCAACAGGTGGCCGAGTACCGGGACAAGCTTGGCGGGGTATCCGCAGACGAGGCCAAAGCCGCGCTCAATACCTTGGCGGACGAAGTATCCGCCCTGCAGGCGCGATTGAAACCAAGGCGGGTGACATCGACCCAGCTGGCGATGCTCGGGGAGCATCTGAAAGTTGCACCGGGAACACAGTACGCCCTCGCCATCGTGCATGAGGGCGGTTGCTGGGATTGTCCGCAATATGCGGACGACTTTGACGCCGCGTTCCGCAGCATCCCGGGATGGCGCGTGAGCAATCGTGTCGTCATGGGGCTGGTGCAACGACCATCCCATGGACTCGCGGTGGTGCTCGCCGACCCTTTGCACCCGTCCCCCCCGGAAACCGTCGTGTTACAAGCTTTGCATGCAGCCCAAATTGAGTTTGACGTGCAGCAGCCCTATCCCGCCCCGGATGGTGGCCCCCAGCTTCTGCTCTCTGCAAGGCCCTTGCAGTAAGGCCAACCCTCGTAGTGCGGCGTCTCCAAGATTGGAATCACATACCGCGTCATCCCGGGGCGAGGCCGAAGGCCGAGAGCCCGGGACCCATAACCCCGATTGGTGGTTATGGTTTCCGGGTTCGCCGCTTTGCGGCGCCCCGGAATGACCGACTGATTTACGCCCATCCATCAGAGTGCGGACCTCGGGCAAGCCCGCGCCCCATTCAGGCCTGCGTGTCGGCCAACAGCCGGGGCGACTTCCCGCTTGCGGCAGCGGAGCGCGCTGTCTCGGCGTCGGCGTCGAGAGCGGACGCAACCGCATCATCCACTCGCTCCAGCCAGACGAATTCCAGCTCGTTACGCGTCTCATCTGGAATATCGTCAAAATCCTTTCTGTTGCGCGCGGGCAGCATCACGCGCGTGATGCCCGCACGATGCGCGGCAATGACTTTCTCCTTGATGCCGCCCACGGGAAGGACCAAGCCGCGCAGGCTGATCTCGCCGGTCATGGCGGTGTCGTGGCGGACCGTGCGATCGCTCATGAGCGAAACCAGAGCCATGAACATGGCAACGCCGGCGCTTGGCCCATCCTTGGGAATCGCGCCCGCCGGCACGTGGACATGAATGTCGCTATGCTCGAATCGCTTGGGGTCGATGCCGAATGACTCCGCTCGGTTCTTGACGATGCTCAAGGCGGCCTGCGCGCTTTCCCGCATCACCTCGCCAAGTTGTCCGGTCAGAATCAACTTGCCGCTTCCCGGAATTCGGGTCGCTTCAATAAACAGGATGTCGCCTCCAACCGGCGTCCAGGCGAGACCGGTGGCAACTCCAGGCACACTGGTTCGCATTGCGAGCTCGCTCTCGAACTGCGGCGGTCCGAGAATGGTGGCGAGCGCAGAGGTCGCAACATGAATGGGCCCCCCCTCCCCTTGCGCAAGGCGCACCGCCGCGTGGCGCAGAACTCTTCCAATCTCGCGCTCGAGGCTGCGCACGCCGGATTCGCGCGTGTAGCGCACAATGATCTCCCGGAGCGCGTCATCGGCGATCTCAACCTGGCCGGACTGCACCCCGTTTGCCTCCATCTGCCGGCGTATCAGATAGCGCCGAGCGATCTGAAACTTCTCCTCGGCCGTGTAGCCGGCAAGCGTGATGATCTCCATCCGGTCGCGCAACGGCCCCGGAATAGTGTCGAGCACGTTTGCCGTGGTGATGAACACCACGCGGCTGAGGTCGAACGGAACGCCGAGATAGTTGTCGCGGAAGGTGCTGTTCTGCTCCGGATCGAGCACCTCCAGCAGCGCAGAGGCGGGATCCCCATGAATGCCTGCACCGACCTTGTCGATCTCGTCGAGCATCATCACGCAATTGCGCGCGCCCGCTTTGCGGATCGCCTGGATAATGTTGCCGGGCAGGGCGCCAATATAGGTGCGGCGATGGCCGCGGATTTCCGCCTCGTCATGCACGCCGCCGAGGCTGATCCGCACAAATTTGCGGTTCATGGCGCGCGCGATGGACTGGCCAAGCGAGGTTTTGCCGACGCCGGGCGGGCCGACAAAACAGAGGATCGGTGCCTTACCCTGCGGTGCAAGCTTGCGCACCGCCAGATACTCGATGATCCGGCGTTTGATCTTCTCGAGGCCATAGTGATCCTCATCGAGGATGTGTCTCGCTTCGGCGATGTCGATGGGCGCAGGCTCCGGTAACCTCCACGGCAGCTCGATCAGCCAATCGAGATAGCTGCGCACCATGCCGTACTCGGCCGCCGCTTCCGGCATGCGCTCCAATCGGCGAAGCTCCTTGCGCGCTTGTTGCTCGACCTCCTCCGGCATATTCGCCTTGGTGATCGCCGTGTTGAGCTCCGCCATCTCGGCGGCCTTACCCTCATCGCCTTCACCGAGTTGGCGCTGGATGGCGGCCATCTGCTCGCGCAACAGCGCCTCGCGCTGGCGCTTGTCGAGCGAGGCCTTGGTTTGCTGGCCGATCTCGTTCGACAGCCGCAGGATCTCGATCCGCTGCGAGAGTGTGCGCGAAACCTTGTCCATCCGCGCGACAAGATCGACGGTCTCCAGCACCTCCTGCTTCTCGTCCGGGCTGACGTCCATGTAGGTTGTCGCCAGATCGGCAAGCGCTCCCGGCGAGTCAACGCCTTGAATGGCCGCGGCAAGCTCAGGCGGCGCCTGCGGCAACAGGGAAACCGCCTCCAACGTCTGTCCCTTCAGGTGAATGAAGCGCGCCTCCACCTCGGGCGATGCGGATTGCGGCTCCGGAATGCGCAATATGCGAGCGACAAAAAAGGGCCACCCCGTGAGGAATTCCGTCACCTGAAACCGCTGATCGCCATGACATACGAGGTGATGCGTGCCGTCAGGGGCCGTGATGTAGCGAACGATGTTCGCGACCGTGCCCATGCGGTGCATGTCGATGGGCGCAGGATCAGCCGCATCCGCCACCCGCTGCATGAGTATGCCCACCTGTCGCTGGTCGCGCACGGCCTGCTGGGCGGCGGCGATCGAGCGCTGACGCCCAATGGCAATGGGCAGCATGACACCCGGAAACAGCACGAAGTTGCGTACCGGAACGATGATCAGCGCATCCGGCGGCAATGGCGGCGCGGCTGGGCCGGCGCGGCCAGCGCTCGCCTCGGTTGCTGCGTCGAGGGACCGAATGTCAGCCACCGAACGCTCCCGCCTTCTCCAATGCCACAAGCAGACACCCGTCGGATCGGGCGCGGCGCACCGCGCTATACCGTCCGGCAGGAAGCCTCACCCGCCGCTCAAACCGTCCCTGCGGGAGCTCCAGGCGATGGATGATGGCCGTGCGCAGCTCAGCCGGAAGGACGCGCATGCCCACCACCACGAGGTCACCGCCATCAATGGCCGCTTCGACACGGTCTGGATCCACTCCAGGCAAGGCCACCAGGACCAAAACCTCGCGTTCGGTCTCGATCACATCGACCGGCGGCTCCCACCCGGGTCGGGCCGCCGAGACGAGCGGCGTGAAGAGGTCGCGATGCAAGCGCTCGGCCCGCGCCAGCATCTCACAGGCCTCTGACCACATCCAATTGCGCGGAAATTCCTGATCCACCATGTCACCCGTTCGGCAAGCAGGATTTGAGGAGCCGAAGCCTCAAATGCAATAGCAGCTGGCCGCAAGCGGGACTCGCCTGAGCGCGCTTTCAGCAGCTATTCCGCTTCGGTTTTTCCGAGCCAGTGGTTGAGAAACGCGGTGAGCCAGGCACGACCCGCCGGATCATAGACGGCGCGGTCCGCGAAATGCGCCATTCGCGGCTTGGCGTTCGGCAGCAGCGTGCGATCATGCCCGCGGGTGGTCCATCGGCACATCATGGCGTGGGTCACGTCAGGATGAAATTGCAGGGCAAAGGCCGAGCCGCCGTAACAGAACGCCTGCACGGGAAAGGAATCGCCCTCAGCCAGCAAGTCGGCGCCGAGCGGCAAATCGAATCCTTCGCGATGCCACTGGTAGACCTGCTCGGGCCACGGATCGCATACGCTGAGACCGGTTTCGGTCGGGCGGATCGGATAGTAGCCCACCTCGGCATGCCCATCAGGATGCTTGTAGACACGGCTGCCGAGATGATGCGCCAGCATCTGCGCTCCCAGACAGATGCCGAGGAACGGTTTCCTCTCCCGCAGCGGGACTGAAAGCCATTCGATCTCGCCGCGGATGAAATCATCCCGGTCGTTTGCGCTCATCGGTCCGCCAAAAATGATGGCGCCGGCATGCTCGGCCATGCTGGCGGGCAGAGGGTCGCCGAAGCGCGGACGCCGCATGTCAAGGCGATAACCGCGTTGCCGCAAGGCGTGACCAACGCGGCCAGGGGTCGACGTCTCCTGATGCATCACGATGAGAATGGTCGGTAGCATGGCTGAATGCGGCAATAAAAATGCGGCAGGAAATCTGGCTTCAATGGCATACGACAACGAATCGGGCACTTACGCGCGCGCAGCCCTGCCATGCAACAAGCGAGATCAGCTCTTGCGATCTTGCACCGCCTGCGTGATGGCCAACAGAAGGGGCCGGACGGTGACGCGCGCGAGACCGAGCATCATCTTATTCGGCCAGCCCGGAACGACAACGCGGCGGCCTGCTTTGAGGCCCTCGTAGGCCTCTTTTGCTACCAACTCCGCCGAGCGCATGAGAAACGGCGGGAATACACCGCTGGGGATCCCGGCGCGCGCCTGAAATTCCGTCGGCACCGGACCCGGGCAGAGAGCAGTGACGCGCACGCCCTTCGATTTGAGCTCCTGGTGCAGCGCCTCGCTGAACGAAAGCACATAGGCCTTGGTGGCGTAGTAAACCGCCATTCCCGGCCCGGGCATGAAGGCGGCGACAGAGGCCAGGTTGAGGAGGCCTCCCTTGCGCCGTTCCAGGCTGTCGATGAAAGCCAGCGAGAGGTCTGTGAGCGCCCGTACGTTCACGTCGATCATGGCGAGCTGGGCGGCGCGATCGAGCTTGTCAGCGGACCCGAGCAGCGCATAGCCGGCATTGTTGACGACCACGTCCGGTTCGAGCCCACGCTGCGCCAATGCTTCTGCAATATCGCGAGCCGCGTCCACCCGCGCGACATCGAGGCGCAGCACAGTCGGCCGCGTGCCTCCCTTGGCGGCGATCGCATCAGCCACCGCCGTGAGTGCTTGCTCGCGCCGGGCGACCAGCACCAATTCGTGCCCGTGCGCGGCAAACTCGTGCGCCAGTGCTGCGCCGATTCCCGAAGACGCGCCAGTGATCAGCGTTATGGGACGAAGCTCCTGCGTCATGCTTCCTCGCTCCCGCGTTCGTCCGCAACACGGTGGCCGAGCTCGATCCTCTCGCGCGATGAGATGCCGAGAAGATCCGCCGCCCGCCAGATCAGATTGCCTTCAAATTCCGTGACACGCCCGTCCGCATACACGATCTCCCACATCATCTCGACGATGCGGCGGCGACCGTCTTCGTCGAGCATGCGGTTGATCACAGTGGTGAAATGATAAAGATCGATGGCCTCAAGCTCCGCTGCCGTGGCGTCGGCGACGAGAGCGTCCGTCTCCGCTTCGTCGAGGCTGAACCCGCTCTTGATCACAGCATGCAGCTTGCTGCGCTCGACATCGGAGATGTTGCCGTCAATCGCGGCCGCGTGAACCAGCAAAGCCGCCGCCGCAAGGCGATAGTCGTTGTGCTCGAAATGGGCGGAATGCTTCCCGTCCTGGGTCACCTCGGCAAGGAACTTACGAAACCCGTCGAACATCGACGCATCCTGATTGAAGATCGGGCTGCAGGCAGCAGACAATAGATAGGAAAGCGTACGACCACGGGTTTGTCCAAGGATAAATAGGTGGTGGCTCGGTTTGAAATTATGCTGCACGTGCCTATCCGACATGAGCGGCCATACTGGGATCATGGTCTCAAAGCGTGCCAAGCGCCCTCGCGACCCAAACCGGCTCGGCAAGTTGATGATAGACCTGTCGATCGGGCCAGCGAAAGAGGACCAGCCAAAGCCGGATTTCGCCTGCTATTGAGTTCGCTCAGAGCGGTGGGATTGAAGGCGGCGGCAAAGCTCGCGCCGCCAAGAAACGCGAAGGCGGCAGAAACGTGATGGTCAAAAAGCCTGGAACTCACCCGTAAAGCCCATGCCCCGCGCCCTTGATATACCCCCTGAGGAATCGTCCCTTCACTTGTGCAACATTGTGGTATGCCTGACCGGTCAAGAAAGCGCCCCCACCAGCTTGCGAAGGCAGTTATCGCCATCGCGACGGGCGAACGCCCGGATTTTACTGAAGAAGAGACCAAGAGCGCCGCAGCTTTGCTTGGCAGGATGGGGGGCCTTAAGGGAGGAAAGGCGCGAGCTGAGAAGCTTAGCGCGAAAAGACGCTCCCAAATTGCTCGTCTGGCTGCCACAGCCCGTTGGCGGAAGCATGACGACTGAGATTGCCGTTTCCAACCGGCTGGGAATCGCACTTGCCAGCGACAGCGCCGTGACCATCAGGGGTCGAGGTCGCGTCAAAATTTTTGACACTGCGGACAAGCTTTTTGAGCTAAGCCTTAAGCACCCAATTGGGGTGATGATCAATGGCAATATGGATTGTCTTTCGGTCCCTTGGGAAATTTTAGTCAAGGATTTTCGTGACAAGGAAGGTACTAAATACCGCGCCAAAGTGACCGACTGGACGAAGGACTTCTTGGCGTATGTCGAAAGCCATATGCTCATCAATGACACCGCGATCACAGGCGGCAGCGGCTTGAGCTTGCGATCTGACGACCTCGATTCCATCGGTGAACTTTACGCCGAGTATGACTTTCGGCAACTGGTTGCGGCCATCGAGGCGACGCCAGCTCTTCTCGGCAGCCTCGGCGAGCTTGAAGATCATGGCGAGCGCGGTCTTATTCGAAAGACATCCCTTGGCGCGTACCGTGCGATGGCGAATGGTCGCGAACGAGCTTTCGATGACGTTGGTCGTGCGCAAATGTTTCCAGTGCTCGGCGGGGAAGTCGTAAAAGGCCAACAGCGCGTCGCGATCCTTGATCAGGCACTCGACCGCCCTGTCGTATTTGACGCCCCAGGTCTCGACGAAAGCGTCGAACGCTGCGAGCGCATCCTTCTTGGTCTCAGCCATCCAGATATCCTGGAGCGCCTGCTTGGCTTTCGTGTGCTGGCTCTTCGGCAGCTTGTTTAAGACATTGGCGGTCTTGTGTACCCAGCAGCGCTGGCCGCGGGTCTTCGGCCACACTTCCTCGATCGCCTGCCAGAAGCCGAGCGCGCCGTCGGCGACCGCGAGCTCGGGCGCCATCGCAAGTCCGCGCCGCTTCAGGTCGAGGAGCAACTCCCTCCAGGATTGGGCGCTCTCACGCACGCCGTCGATGAGGCCGACGAGCTCTTTCTTGCCCTCCGGGGTGGCACCAATGATGACCAGCAGGCACTGCGCATCGTCCTCCAGGCGGGCCTGCACGTGGATGCCGTCGGCCCAGAAGTAGACGTAGCGCTTGGCGCAGAGATCGCGCTTGCTCCAGCGCAGGTGCTCGTCTGACCAGGCGTCCTTGAGCCGCCCGACCGTCGTGGCCGAGAGCCCGCCGGCATCCTTGCCGAGCAATGCGACGAGCGCTTCCTCGAAGTCGCCGGTGGACACGCCCTTGAGGTAGAGGATCGGGATCGACACTTCGAGGCTCTTCGACCGGCGCGCGTAGGGAGGTAGAATCGCCGACGAAAAGCGGATGCGCTCGGAACCTTGACCAACACGGTCGCGCACGCGCGGACAGCGCACCGCCACCGGACCGATGCCGGTCATGATCTCGCGTTCCGGCGGACGTCCGTGGCGCACCAGCCGCTGCACCCTTCGTCCGTCAGCTTGTCGGCATGGTTACCGAGCAAGGTTGCAACCTCGGTCTCGACGGCCTGCGCCAACAACGCTCGCGCGCCGTTGCGAAGCACCTCAGTTAGCGGATCGGCGAATGTCCCTGGCTGGGAGAGTTGGAAAATTCTAGTCTCGGTCACGGCGTATCACTCCTTCGGTGGAGAAGTGGGAGGCGTCGAACACCCCCACGATACGCCGCCTTACCCCGTCATGCCGTCACCAACTTTCGCCCATAGCTCGACCGAGAAACGCCAAGCCTGTTACGTCTTGGCGCGTCGGAGACTCGGAGACCCGCAGGATGATCCGCTTTACAATCAAGGCTCAAACTTAGGCACTAGACTAGGGCCTGTGTTCAGTTGAGCAGGATCATAGCTGCGGCCAACTGCGCACCTGCGAGAAAGTTTCTGGCGAGCTTGTCATAACGTGTGGCGATTGCACGGAAGTGCTTGAGCATATTGAAGAAGCGTTCGACGAGATTGCGTTCGCAGTAGAGCGCGAAATCGCACGCCCGCTTGGTCTTGCGGTTGGCCTTGGGCGGGATGACCGGAGTGATTCCCCGCTGGGTGAGGGTTTCAACGAACGGGTCGGCATCGTACGCCTTGTCACCAATCAACGCATCTGGATCGACGTTGTCGATCAGCGGCTCCGCGCAAGCAAGGTCATGAGCTTGGCCAGGCGTGAGCATCAACTCGACGGGATTGCCCAAAGCGTCGACGAGCGCGTGTATTTTGGTAGTTAGTCCGCCGCGCGATCGGCCGATGGCTTGCGGGCCGTTTTTTTTCGCGCGCCAGCGCCGTGCTGATGAGCGCGCACGATGGTGGCGTCGATCATCATATATTCGTTGTCGTGATCGCTTGCCAACAGCTTGAAAATGCGCTCGAAAACGCCGCTTTTCGCCCACCGGCTGAAGCGCTGGTGCACAATCTTCCAGTCGCCGAAACGCGCTGGCAGGTCACGCCAGGGAACCCCTGTTCGATATCTGTAAAGAACTGCATTGACGAACAGCCGGTTGTCCGCCGCATTGCCGCCAACATGGCCTTCACGGCCGGGCAAAAAATCCTTGATCCGCTCCCATTGGTCGTCTCGTAATCCAAAGCGCTCCATGGGTCGGCCCTCCTCGAAGCCGACTGCCCATGAATCACTCGACAACTGATTTGGGAATCCCTGCCGTAGGATCCTGCCGCACTATAGAACGGCGTTCCGCGTTTGATTCTGATCCGTTCCCGTCAAAAGGACCCCGTAACTGAACACAGGCCCTAGCGCATACCGATAAATTCGCCATCTGGACACCAACGACGCCGGACTGTGGAGGAGTCCCTCCTCTGTCGTCTGGCTTACCGGATGGCCTTGCCCTTGCGGAAGCTGGCTTCAAGGAGCTCGAGATTATTCCTGATGTAGGGGTTGCCGGGGTCTTGCACTTGCGCCTGCAGCAGCGTCTGGCGCGCGCGGCCGTAGTCGCCCCGCAACATCAACGAGTAGCCGATATTATTGAGAAGCTCAGGAGTGGCCCCCGAAATCTTCATCGCCTGATCATAGGCACGGTCCGCCAGATCGAAGCGCCGCAGCCGGTCGTATGACGCAGCCAGCCCTATCCAGGATTCCAGGTCCCGCGGGTGCAATTCCACGGCGCGACGGAAATGCCGCTCGGCCAGGCCAAAGTCCGCCGCCCGGAAGTATTTTTTCCCAAGACTGAGGTCGTCATTCGGGTCCTTGCCCAGAAGCCCTTTCGGCACGGCGTCAGGCTGAAAGTCGCTGGCAGGATCTCGGACGCTCCCGGTCGTTGCGGCGGCATCGCTCTCCAAATGGGGGGGAAAGGTCTCAGTCGTTTGTGTTTTCGACTGAAGCAGGTCGCCGAGCTTTGTGGACGTCTCGCAACCCGTGAGGGTCAGGCAGGCCGCCGCCAGGAGGACCCGACCCGCTGTTGTTGCCATGGCGCATCTCTCTCGGCGGCCAGGCTGTCAGGTCAGGCCGCCGGGAGAAAGCACGCGCGACGCTCTGGTAGGGTTCTGACAACAACTGGTTAAAGCCAAGCTAGGAGATCGCGGTTAAGAATCTCTCCCTGCGGCGCAGCTTGAAGGGCGCCGCAAAGCGGCGAACCCGGAAACCATCACCACGAACTGGGTTATGGTCCCGGGTTCCCGGCCTTCAGCCTCGCCCCGGGACGACAACGCATATGATTTGAACCTCGAAAACGGCGCGCTAATTTAGTAACTCGCTTTCCTTGGAGCATGACTTGTATTTATCGGCGGACGCCGACCTGCTTCCTCTCCCTTTGGGAGAGGTGCTCGCGGCGCGGCCGTCAGCTTGCGGCACTGCCGCAGCACCAACTCCCGACGCGATCTCGTGCCTTGGCGGCTTTCGGCCGCCGGCCACCGGAGCGCGTGGTTAGATCATCGTTCCCGGCGGCCGAAAACCTGCGCACTACCGGACTCATGCACTGCAGCAACCAGTCATCGATCACCTTGTCGGCGAGCGCAAGCCGGCCGGTGAATGGTCGAGGTCGGTATCACCGCGAGCGGATCAGGGCGAATCTGGACCTTGATCGCCTGCGGGCGCGAGCCCTTGCCGCCTTCGTTGTGATAGAACGTGCGCGTGCCTGCGGTCGTCCACAGGCCGCGGCCCTTCCCGCCGGTATCGGGATCGTCGATGCGTCCATCGACGACATTCTTCGGAAACATGCCCATCGGATAGGGTACACGCAGCGTGATGAGCCGAGGATTTCGGCTCAAACTTGGAGGATGTCGATGAAGTACATGATCACCTGGAACGAACGTTCGCAAGGATCGCCGACGGAGTACGAGAACGCCCAGAAGCGCATTCTGGAGGTTTTCACTCAATGGAAGGCGCCTGACAACTTCAAGATCGAGATGTTCGTTATCCGCGTGGGCGACTGGGGCGGATATATGCTGCTGGACTGCGACGATCCGCTGGCGGTTCATAAGTTCTGCTCGATGTTGCCTGCCTTTGAATTCCAGGCACGACCTGTGGTTCCCGTCATGGACGCCGTCCGGGTGGAGCTTGAAGCGATTAACTTTCGTGATGGGCTCAAAGGCAAGTAAAAACCGAAACAACAACTCCACATTCACCGCGTGGGAACCGGCGCCACAAGCGTTGCTCCCTGCGGGATCAAGAAAGCGGCACTCAAATTGAGTGCCGTCTTTTTTGCCTGTTAGGCGGGGTTGGTCTCGCAAACGTGTTTGAAGAGCTCGAAGTTCACCGCCTGCCCAGCCATCATACCTTGCCTCTTCTCTGCCGGCAGCTTTGCGTCCATCCAGTTCACGTTGAATTTCAGCAGCGTGCTGGCCTCGCCGAGAGCTTCCATCTCATAGTGAGCCAGAAGTGTCAGGTTGATTTCGGGAATTTCCACTTTCTCAGAGTAGCGCGCGCGGGTTTCAGAGAAATCGCCGTAGGCGGCCGTGTTGACCAGAGTCATTCCGTGGAACACGCAGTTGTGCCGCATGTTGATGCGCTCGGAGGTCATCTCGCGGTTGATTGTATCGACACCCTCCAACCAGTCCGGCCGCCTATCGACGTTGATCAACGTTTGATATACTGCCCTGAGAGGGGCACTGATCACGACCTCCAGATTGTCATCCCCTTTTTCCACGACGAAGCGTGGCGGCGCTGGCGGCTGGGGAATTTGTTCTTTGTAGTTAGTGAGCGTCGCGAATTCATACCCGACGTTGCCGATCGTATCGTAGGCTTGGCTCGATTTCGCCCATTGGAGCTTGGGATTTGCGCCTTCATGGCCCACGGCGTCACAGCAGGGCTCGGTTATGAGGATGTACTCATTTGCGCCGACGTCGTTCTTCAGGAGTCGGTGGGCAATGATCATGTCGATTCCGGTCGCCTTCACGAACTGAGCAACCTTGATCTCCTTGATGTATCCGAAGTGGGCGATGAACTTGAGCGTCAGGTTGCTGGCTGTCTGGCAGGCGCCGCACTGGCAAACTGTGTCTCGCTCGATCACCATGAGTTGCCGGTGGAAGTTCGAGAACATGCGCAGGCATTGATCGATGAGTTGCTCGCGTCGAAGGGGTTTGCCTTTGCGATAGAACAGAACCGCATCACCTTCGATCTCGGCCAGCGTAAAGTCCGTTTCATTCGAGGCGACGATGAGCTCCAGCAGCTCCGTTATGATGTGGGCAGCGTGATCGATTTCCGTCGCGCCCGTAAATCCGGTGAAACCGCTGATGTCGGGGATCAAGATGATCGCTTGTTCAGCCATGGCAAGGACTCTTAAAGGCGGGGCCGCGAGTGGCGATGCCGCTGTCGAGGCGCCAACGATGAAATCGCGACGTCGCACTGCCCCCGAAAGCCGGGATCGCGCCAAAATTGGATTTCAACTCGGCTATCAAAACAGGTAATTGCGATCATCGAAAGGGGCCAGATGGTCAATGTGCGCTGCACCGCGGTTTTCGTCAGCACCGCCTCAGGCACGCCGGGACGCTGCGAGCGCTGCCCGCTCCTTGGGCGTCTGCGTTGCCTGGAGGCAAGAGCCGAGGTGACGGGGCTCCCGCGGCGCAGTTCGAGCCGGAAGACCGGGTCCTGATTGCCCAAAGACCCCGGTTGACCGTGGTCTCGGTCAATAATGGCCGGTGTAGAGCCGCACGGCCACCGGCAGCAAAATCACCACGAACAGGACCGGAAAAATGCAGATCATCATGGGAATGGCGAGCTTTGCGGGCAGGCTATAGGCCTTTTCCTCGGCCCGCGAGAGACGCTTATGGCGCATGTCGTCGCTGTAGACACGCAGCGCATCGGTGATGCTCGAGCCCAGCTCCGCGGACTGCGCAATGAGCGTGGAGAAGGAGCGAGCCTCCTCAAGCCCAAGCCTGTCGCCGAGATGCTCGAGCGCCTCGGTCATGGCGCGGCCGGCGCGGATTTCCAGATTTGCCATATGGATGTTGGTGCAGAGCGAAGGGTAGGAATCACCGATCTCGCGCCCCACGCGCTCGAGCGAGGCCTCCATGCTCAGGCCCGAGTCGGCGCAGACCACCAACAGATCCATGAAATCCGGGAAGCCCGAGCGGTGCTCGTTGCGGCGCTTTGCGATGCGCCGATCGATGTACATGCTGGGGCCGACATAGCCCACGATGCCACCGACGATAATGGCGAGCCAGAACATTGAGGCGTTCACCGAAACGATGAACGGCATGAGAATGAAGACCGCAGCCGCCAGGCCGATTGCAAGCGCTGTCCGGGCGATGAAGAAGTAGGCAACGGCGCGCTCGTCGAGGATCCCGGCCTGCATCAGCCGCCGGCGCAATACCTTGCCTTCTCCCTTGTCCTTCTCGGAGACTGCGTAATGCTTGCCGGCGTAGTCGAGCAGCCGCTGGACAGCCTTCAGGCTCGAGGCGCGCAGCGAGCTGCGATCGTCGACCGCGCCGGAGGCTTCGGCGATGCCGGCGGCGCGACGCCTGATCGCGCCACGCGCACGTACGCCCAACATGATGCCGAAGGTGAGCACGGCCGTGGCAAGGAACACGAGCAGCGCGAGCATCATGGTGGCGCGGTCACCAAACACTTCGCCAAGAATGTCGATCATCTCCATTTGCGGCGATCACGCACTTCAGATCTTGAAGTTCACCAGCCGGTACATGACGAAGTTTCCAACTCCCATCCAGCTTGCGGCGACCGCGAGCGCCGTCTTTGTGACGCTCTCGTCCCAAACACTGGCATAGAAATCGGGAGCGACGATCTGGACGATAAGAAACATGGCAATCGGCAGAGATGACAGGATGATCGCGGAGGCGCGCCCTTCCGCCGCCAGGGCGCGGATCTTGCGCCGCATCTTGAAACGCTGGCGAATGACGCCCGACAGGTTTTCCAGGATTTCCCCGAGATTGCCGCCCGTCGAACCTTGGATGGCGACCGCCGTCACAAACAACGGCAGATCGTCCTGACCGATGCGGAAGTACAGGCTGCGCAAAGCGGATTCGAGGTCCGCTCCATAGGTGATCTCATCGACCACGATCCCGAACTCGCTGCCGATCGGATCACGCATCTCGCGCGCGACCATGCTGATCGCGATTGGAACCGGATGGCCCGCACGCAAGCTGCGCACAATCATGTCAAGCGCATCTGGAAATTGCGCGCCAAATGCCTTCTGCCGGCGCCCGCGCAGGAAGCGCAGCACGAGATAAGGCAGCGCCGTCGCGCAAAACAGCGCGACCAGCAATGACTCCAGCAGGTCGTTTCGGTACAGAAGTGCGAGCCCGAAAGAGGCAACGCAACCGGCGGCAATGAACAACAGAAGCTTGACAATGCCGAACGTCAGCCCGGATTGCAGGACCAGCCGGTTGATTGCTTCGATGCCGAGCCGGTAATTGCCGGCACCGGTGAGACCGCGCTCCTTGCGCAGTTGCACAAGAATATTTTCCCGATTGGGCTCATTGCGCAGCAACTTCAGCCGGCGATTGATGTTCTGCCGATAAGAGGCGCCGGAAAAGAACAGCAGATAGAACCCCTCGACCATGAAGCCGACGGACACTGCCACCAGGAGATAAACGAGATGAATCTGGTCAAGCTCGAACGACATGGCTGAGGCTTCGGCGAGGTGGAATCGGCGCAAGCAACAAACGCAACATCGGCTCGCGCATGCGCATCACAGCGGCTTTGAAGGGTCGAAATAGCTGCCCGGGATCCTGATGCCCATGGCGGCGAGATCGGCGAGAAAGCGCGGGCGCACGCCCGTCGCCTGGAAGTGGCCGATGACCGAATTGTCTGGCGCCGTTGCGGTGCGCACGAACTTGAATATTTCCTGCATCTGGATGATATCGCCCTCGAGCCCGGTAACCTCGGCGATGCTGGTAACCTTGCGTTTGCCGTCGGACAGACGCTGGAGCTGGACAATGACGCGAATGGCGGCGGCGATCTGACCGCGTATCGAGGCGACCGTCATCGGCAAGCCGGCCATGCCGATCATCTGCTCGAGCCGCGAGATCGCGTCACGTGGCGTATTGGCATGAATGGTGGCCATCGAGCCCTCATGCCCCGTGTTCATGGCTTGCAGCATGTCGAACGCTTCCTCGCCACGGCATTCGCCGAGGATGATGCGGTCAGGGCGCATGCGCAGTGCATTCTTGACCAGCTCGCGCTGCCTGATTTCGCCTTTACCCTCGAGATTGGGCGGCCGCGTCTCCATGCGACCGACATGCGGCTGCTGCAATTGCAGCTCGGCGGCATCCTCGATGGTGAGCAGACGCTCTTTTTCCGAGATGAAAGCCGACAATGCATTGAGCATCGTCGTCTTTCCCGAGCCTGTCCCCCCGGAAATGATGGTCGTCACCCGCGCCTTCACCGCGGCTGCGAGCAACTCGGCCATCTGTGGCCGCATCGCGCCGATTTCCATCAGCTTATTGAGGTTGAACGGCTTCTTGGAGAATTTGCGGATCGATACCAGCGGTCCGTCAACGCCGATGGGACGCACGGCCACATTGACGCGCGACCCATCCAGCAGCCGCGCATCGCACATCGGGTGCGACTCATCCACCCGCCGTCCGACCGCGGAGACGATCTTGTTGATGATGCGCAACAGATGCGCTTCGTCCTTGAATTGCACCCCGCATGGTTCCAGCATGCCGGCGCGTTCCACGTAGACGCTTTCGTGTCCGTTGATCAGAATATCACTGATGCTGGGGTCTTTGAGCAGCGGCTCGAGGGGGCCTAGACCCATCATCTCATCGAGAATTTCCGAAACGAAATCATTGAGCTCCTGCTGATTGAGAGCGAGCCGTTCGACCAGAATGTATTGCGTGACGAGCTGATGGATGTGTGCCCTGATCTGATCCTCCGGCAGCCGCTCCAGCGCCTGCAGGTTGATCTCCTCGATCAGCCGCCGATGCAGCCGCACTTTGGCGTCCAGCAGCTTGTCGGTGAGGAGCGGGTTGGTGTTGGACGCCGGCAGGAGCGGCTCCGCGGCAGGTTCCGGGAAAACCGTCCACGATACGCCTTCAAGCGTCGGCAAAGGCACCTCCACAGCAATCAGCTCCGTGGGAGGGGCACGCTTTGTGGTGAATCTACCGGCCATTTTCGTTTTCGAAACAATCAGTTTCTCGGGGACCAAGGGGCCTAGCCGCGCGCAAGCGCGAGGTTGAGCTTCCTTCCAGCAACAGTGCTGGGCGACCTTGCGGGCTCGGCAGCTGGTTTTGACAACATCAGCTTCCTGAGCTCCATCGTGATCTTGTTCTTTGGTTTGACCTCATCCAGCGGAACGCCTCGATCGATGGCTTCGCGTACCAGTGCATAGTTGTTCGGGATGCATCCGGCGAATGCATCCCCGAGCACCTGCTCGATATCGCCCTTGCGCAGCCCCGAGGAAAACAGCCGCTGCTCGAAACGATTGATAAGAACCTCCGGCCGCGGGCCATCCGCCAGCCGCTCGCGAACCGCGTCCACCAGCTGCTTGGCATGCCGGAGCCCCGGGACGGTCATCTCGCTGACGATGAAAAGCCGGTTGGAGCCCAGCAGCACGCTGTCCGTCCAGGAGAACCACGTGCGCGGCATGTCGAAGACGACATGATCGAAGTGGGAAGAAACAAGGTCGAGCAGCTGCGTCACCATCTCGGGGTCGAAGGTGCGCATCTCGGCGGGGCGGTTCGGCGCCGCTACGACCGCCAGACCAGAGGAATGATGCGACAGCATCACTTCCAGCAGCTGCCGATCGAGCCGTTCCGGACGCGGCTCGATTTCGTTGAGATCAAGCCTCGGCTCCAAGTCCAGGTAATCGGCACAGGCGCCGTGCTGAAAATCGAGGTCGACGAGACAGCTTGATGCCTTGCCGCGCCGAGTGTCGTTGAGCAGCATGATCGCGCTTTGCACGGCAAGCATCGTCACCCCGGCGCCGCCGACCGCGGGAAGAAAAGTCAGAATCTCTGCTTCTCGTGTTTGCGGACTGGTGGCGGCGGATGCACGGGCGACCCGGGCGCAGGTGCGCACCAGCTCGACCGGCGATACCGGTTTGATCAGGAAATCAGCGACCCGCATCCGCAGCAACGTGCGGGCCACGCCCTCGTCGAAGGCTTGCGTGATCACCACGATGGGCGGCAAAGGACCGACGCGCGCCGTGAGGCGCTCAAGGGCCGACATCTCGGCCTGTTGATTGGCTTGCAGATCCACGACAACGACGGTCGCGCCGGCGACATCAAGATCCGTTTCCATCGCGGAAAGAACTCCCCGGACCAGCCGCAACACAATCTGGTCGCTGGACGCGAAAGTTTGCCGAACCTCCTGCTCGAATTCGGCATCGCCGGTCAGCACGACCACTTGCGTGCGGCCTGTCTGGCTCTTGCCCACTTTAGTCTTGACGGCGGCAGTACCCGAACGTCCAACCTTCATGCGATCCGCTCCCGCGTCGATCACCGCTCAAGCGCAAATGTCGCCATCACTTGACTGGAGCTGCGGGCGCCCACTGATTGGTGGTCTGGGCTTGGTTCTGCGCTTGACACCGGGCCATCGCCGCCTGCGCAACCGTCTGCTGTTGGGCGAGCGATGTCGTTGCCGGATTTATTGGTTGGAAGGCGCAGTCATGGCGGTAGCGTTCGACGGCGCTTTGCGCTCTCTCGCCATTGAAAGCGATATTCTTGTCGGCCACATAGCGCGGCCAAGGATCGATCATCTGCGCAACCCGATTGACGGCGATGTGGTCGTCGGCCCCCAGAGCGATGGTCTCGCGCCGATCGTAGTAGATATCCGAGCAGCCGCTCAAAGTGCCGGCGAGGGCAACAACGGCCGCCAGCGAGCTCAAGCCCACATCAATTCTTGACTTGAACGACATTGGCGCCCTCCTTGCGCAGATCGAGAATGTGTCCGACGAAGCGCCGCTGGTGGCCGACCGCCAGCCGCACGTCCGCGGGCGTCACCTCCGCCTTGCCCATGAGGAAGAAGTCGATGTCGTTCGCCGGCAAGGTGTTGTCCAGGGGAGTCTTGACCAGGTCGCCCGGCCGCGTCGGCCGCACCAGACGCGGCGTGACGATGATGGCGAGATCGGTTTCGTCCTTCTGATATCGTTTGCTTGAGAAAAGCGCGCCGAGGACCGGCACATCGCCAAGCCACGGCAACTGCTGTTGATGGGTGGTGCTCTTATTCTGCAGAAGGCCGCCGATGACGAAACTCTGGCCGTCGCGCAGCTCGATAGTGGTCGAGGCGCGCCGGACAATCAGCGGGGGAACCGATATGCCGGCGATCACGACGGGGTTGCTGCGGTCAAGCTCGCTGACTTCCGGTTCGATCTTGAGGTTGATCAGGCCTTGCCTGAGCACCGTGGGCGTGAAGGCCAGGCCCACGCCATACTTTTTATAGTCGATGGTGACCGTCCCAAGCGAACCCGGCACGGGAATGGGAAACTCGCCGCCTGCCAGAAAGCTTGCGGTGTCGCCGGACAGCGCCACCAGGTTGGGCTCGGCCAGGCTGCGGATGAGTCCCTTCTGCTCGAGCGCATTGAGGGCGACGTTGACCGAGAAATTTCCTCGATTGAGTGCACCGAGAAGGAACCCGAAGGGCGCCGCACCGGAGAGGACGCCGGCGGCGGCAATCGGCGAGATCGGAAGCTGCGATGCCAGGATATTCTGCCCGCCCAGCTGTGCCCCTGGACCGCTGTAGCCTGGCTGCTGAAACGGTCCGCCGGGGGTGGTGATCGGCAAATTGCCGGCCGGCACCTGCGAGCCGATATTGGTGAGCGTGTTCTTGCCGAAGGTGTTCCATTGCACCCCGAGCTCGCGGCCGGCCTCGCGCGACGCCTCGACGAAACGCACCTCCAATACGACTTGCTGCGGCTGAAGAACCTGCACCGCGTTTATGATGTCGGGGGCGAACTGGCGGGCGATGACAACCGCTTTGTCAAGCGTCACCGCGTCGGGCGCGGTGCCGGAGAGCATGATCCGCCCGTTCACCGAGGATACCCGCAGGCCGCCGCCGGTGATGCGGTTGAGCTCAAGGGCGAGCCGCGTGACGTCGTATGATACTTCGACATCGAAAATCCCAACGGTCCGCCTGCCTTCCCCATAGACCGACACGCGAGTTGTTCCGATCTTCTTGCCGAGAATGGAGAGTGAGTGGTCGGTCAAGGGAGTCACATCCGCCACTTCCGGGTCGCCAACCATCACGTCCGCGAACGGCGCATCGACCCGAACATCCTGCGTCTTGCCGGCAGTGATGGCGACTGAGGCGGTCCGCCGGGCCGCGCTTAACGCGACCACGCGTTCCTGCGCGTTCCCGCGCGCGTCCAATAAAAGCGATAGCGCCGTGACCGCCAGTGCGACGGCAGCAAGTGTCGCGAGGGGCCGGCGTCGCCGGCCTTGCGGGCCTTCGCCGGCCCCCCGCTGCTTGACTGCCCCGTCCAATGGACGCCGCCCTCGAACCGTGACCTTGCGGTCTTTTTTCTTGTTCACGATCTGCTCCCCGTCCGACGCCCTTATTGCGTAACGCGTCTGTTTTTCTTTTCTTGGCTTTATTCTTTGCTTGCCTGGTCTGTTTGCCCGCTATCGCCACCGTTTATCTTGTTCCGTGGAAGCGAGCCCGCGGCTGCCCTCCCCTTCAGTGGGCACGGAATATTCGAACTTCTGTCCGCCGCGCACGACCGAGATGGTAGAGAAGCGATCGTCAGTCGTGACGCTCTTCGGCAAGTCGCTGACGGTGATGCGCCGCGTATTGGAAGGCGTCGCTTCGCCCGCCTTGCGCAGCGCCAGCGAGAGCGTCCCAATTGTGGATGCCAGCGCCAGCTTCTGCGCGGCTGTCACCTCGACTTCCAACGTGACCGCCTTGGCAATGGAAGGCTTCTCGGCGCGCTCATCGGCGACCTGATCGACAGCCAGCACGCGCACGTTTTGCAATACGACGTCGGCGGCGGCGACCAGCTTGTCCTGCTGGCGGGTGAGCACCACGTTCGACGCGATCGCCCGGCAGCACGAACCCGGCAACGCCCTCGACGTCATTCACGCGAATGGTGACCGCTTTCATCCCGTCTTGCAGGACGGCAGAAAGTGTCGCCCGCTGGCCGGCCCCGGTGATTTTCGACGCGAGGATCGGCTCGTTCGCTTCGATTGCCGTGAGCACGACCCGACGGCTCGAAGTCAGATCGGCGATCTTGCTGAAGGCACCGGCCGGCACCGCCTCGTTCGGCCAAGGCAGTTCCCGCAGCGACATGGCGCCCAACTCGGCGCCAAAGCGCAACGGTCTTGCCGCAACCACGAGGGTTTGCGTTGCGATCGGCTTCTTCTGTGCCTCGAAATTCTTTGCACGCATCTCGGCTTGACTGCTCAACCAGGCCTGCGCGACGAACACGGCCAGCAGCCCGAACACGACTGCAAAGCCGATCATGATGATGGTGCTCGAACGCACTGTGATTGTCCGCGCCCTGTTTGGCAGGTACTGTCGTAGCGAATATACGTTCGGGGGTCGTATTGATTTGATGAAATGGTATGGGCTTCTTGCCCTATGCTGAAGATTGGTTGAAAGGCTATGTTTTATGCTTCGTGTATGAGCTCGGTAGAGTTGTCCTTCTAAAGGTTTTGTTCAGTTTGCAGCGCATATGCGCGCAGCGTCATGCGGACCGTGCCCGGATGTCGTTCGCTCATCCGGGCTGCCGCTTATTGTTTGTGCGACGCGATGCGTGGTAAACAATCTGCGAAGGCGGCTGATCGCCGCGCCAGCGTTGGCCAAGATGCCGCGCCTTCGCAGGATGAACAGAGTATTTCCGCGGCCATTATGTTTCGAAATTTGGCCAAGCACCCGGAGAGGAAGACCCATGTCGAAGCCACGCATCAGTTATGTCGATCCCACTCGCATCAAGGACGAAGCAATGCTTGCCGAATTCGACCGTTGCGCGCGTGAGGGCACGCCGCGGCCGGAGAGCCAGGCTATCCGCGCGCATGTGCCGGCCGTGTTCTGGTCTTTCGCCAACAGCTGGCGTGACGTGTTCAAGAACGGAGTGGCAGATCATGCGATCAAGGAACTGTGCCGCATCTACGTCTCGCGCTCGGTGCTCTGCGAGTTCTGCGGCAATCAACGTTCGATGAAAGCCGCCGCACAGGGCATCATCGAGGACGATTATCGTGACCTGATCAATTTCGAAAGCTCGACCCGCTATGACGAGCGGCAGAAGGCGGCGCTTTCCTATGCCGAGGCGATCACCTGGGATTTGCCGGTAGACGATAAATTCTGGGCGCGTCTGCACGAGCATTTCAGCGAGCCGGAACTGGTTGAGATCGGGTATTTCGTTGCTTTGACCATGGGGCAGCAGCGCTGGTTGCGTACGCTCGACATCGAGCATCATCAGATTATGGCCGGCACGACAGCCTCGATGGCGCCCGGCTTCGAAACGCAGGAAACGCTCAAGAGCTCGAAGCAGGCGCCCGATTACTGGGCGAAGAGGAACGCGAAGCCGCAAACCCAGGCCGCCGAGTAGCGTCCCTCGTACTGACGCGGATCAACACTGGTGCGGTGGATTTGAAGTTCCTGTCATTGGTTCCGGCAAGCGCGTGTAGGAACTTCAAATCCAAAGCCGCACCAGAAGCCTGGACTTGCCAGTGTCCCTTTGATTCCGAAGTTCGCATCAGAGGGGCCGCAAGCACGTGCGAACTTCGGAATCGGGACACTGGATGGGCGACGTTTATCCGACGGTGAAGGTCGCCGCCGTGCAGGCTGCCTCCGTGTTCCTCGATCGGGAGGGCTCGACCGAGAAGGCCTGTCGTCTCATTCGTGAAGCGGGCCGCAATGGCGCCCGCGTGATTGGATTTCCCGAGGGATTCATTCCCGCCCATCCCGTCTGGTATCACCATCATGCCGCCACTGGCGCGCTAGCGAACCGCTTGGCGGCCGAGCTGTTCAGGAATGCGGTCGAGATCCCAGGGCCGGAAGTCGCGGCGCTCGCGGCGGCGGCGGCGGACGCAAATGCCTATGTCGTGGTTGGCGTGTGCGAAAAAATTCGCAACACCTTCGGGACAATGTTCAACACGCAAGTATTTTTAGATCCGCGCGGCGCGCTGATCGGCAAGCATCAGAAGATCATGCCGACGGTGGGCGAGCGGCTCGTCCATATGGGGGGCTTCGGGGACACTTTCGGCGCGTTCCAAACCGAATTCGGGCCGATGAGCGCGCTGATCTGCGGCGAGAACTCCAATCCGCTTGCGGTGTTCGCGCTCACCGCCGAGGCAACCCGCATCCACGTCATGAGCTGGCCCAATCATTTCCCGACCAGTGGCGATCCCCTGCGAAACCGCGTCACAATCGATTCGCAGGCCTTTGCGCAGATGAGCAAGGCGTTTGTCGTTTCCGCCTGCGGCACAGTTGACGAGCGCATGATCGAGATGTTGTCCCCGAGCGCGGAAGCAGAGAAATTCCTGCGTGATCCCGATTGCAGCGGCGGCAGCGTCATCGTCGCTCCCAACAGCCGAATCATTGCGGGCCCCATGGGGAGCGCGGAAGGAATTCTCTATGCCGCGTGCAATCTCGAGCTCGGCATCGAGATGAAGTTGCGGCACGATTTCGCCGGCCACTACAATCGGCCGGATATATTTCGCCTTGAGGTCAATCGTGCTGCTCCGAAGCTCTATGCGGTGCATGGTGGAGCGCAGGAACCCGCCCTCCCTAACGCCGCAAGGTATGCTCTCGCAGCGGGTGCGTCGTTGCCGCGCTCGGAGACGCCCGACCTCGAGGGTGAATGACGCACTAAATTAGTGGCAGCGTCGCATCAGCCGATCGCACGGGTGCGGGGCTCATCCATTATCGTGGCGCGCTCGGCTACGAGCTTGGCAACTGCCATCGTGTCCACCTTGCCGGAGCCGAGCAGCGGAATGCTGGCGAGCTCCCAGACTTCGGATGGCATCATCAGCTCGGAAGCGTGCCGCGCTTTGGCAAACCTCTGAAATTGGGCGCGCGTTGCTCCTTTCTGCGAAGTCACCAGGATGAGCCGCTCGCCTTTGCGCGAGTCCGCAACCGCCGCCACGGTGCTTGGAGCGTCCGGCCACAGCTCGGAGGCCAATGCTTCAACGGCCGCAAGCGAGATCATCTCGCCGCCGATCTTGGCGAACCGCCTGGCGCGTCCCTTGATGGTGACAAAGCCCTGCTCGTCGATGCTGACGATATCGCCGGTATCGTGCCAACCTTCGCTGGGGACCTCGAGCACGCCCGGATGGTCCGCCTTGAGATAGCCCAGCATTACGTTCGGGCCGCGCACAAACAGCCGGCCTCCATCCTCGACCCCTTCCACTCTTTCCAGCTTCACTTCCATGCCGGGGAGAATACGCCCGACGGTGCCGAACCTGTTGAACATGGGCGTGTTCAGCGCCAGGACCGGAGCGGTTTCCGTCACGCCGTAGCCTTCCAGGATGCGCAGGCCGAACTTTTCCATGTAAGTGCGACGCGTCGATTCCTTCACCGGCTCGGCCCCGGCCAGAATGTAGCGCAGCGACCGGAAATCGTAGGCGTGCGCCGCGCGCGCATAGCCATTCAGGAATGTGTCCGTGCCGAACATGATGGTTGCATTCACGGCGTAGATCAGCTCGGCGACCGTGCGATAATGCAGCGGTGATGGATAGAGATAGATGCGCACGCCCGAGACGAGCGGCAGGACGACGCCGACGGTGAGCCCGAAGGAATGAAATATCGGCAGCACGTTGAAGACCTTGTCCTCTCTGCCGAAGTCGATGCGCGCCGCGGCCTGTGCGGTGTTCGCCAGCATATTGCGATGGGAGAGCACCACGCCCTTGGGCAGGCCTTCCGACCCTGACGTGAACAGAATGGCAGCCCAGTCGTCGGCCCGGCGCTCGATGAGCGGCTTCTCCGCGTTCAGCAGGCCCCGGATTTTGTCCGCGAAGGTCACGGTCGCACGAATGTCCTCGAGATAGACAATCTTGATCTTGCTTTCGATGGCGGCAATGAGCTTGGACAGCTTGCCCTTCTCGATGAAGGCGCGAGAGGTGAGGATGGTGTCGAGTTTTGCCGCCCGGCAAGCCGCAAGGATGTTGGCCGCACCCGCGGTAAAATTGATCATTGCGGGGACGCGACCGGCAGACATCAGCCCGAGAATTGTGACAACGGCGCCGTTGGCGTTGGGCAGCATTACGCCCAATGGTTTGCCTGGCCCGGCCAGCGGCATCAGCTTTGCGCCGAGCACGGCGGCTGCGGTGAGCAGCCGTTTGTACGTCAGCGCTCCCGTCACCGGGTCTTCGATGGCGACCTGGTTGTGGCCGTGCGTCTGCGCCGCCTGGACCACCGCTTGCAACACGGTGCGGTCGGTGGTGGTGGTGCGAAAGACAAGATCGGACATGATGCCGTAGAGCGCCGCGCCCGCCGCCTGTCGCCGTTTGCGACCCTTCAGATCGGGATCAACTGCGAGCCTCACCGGCTCAAGGATTGTGACCTTCACCTTCGGAAACCAGCGGCGGCGAACCTGCGCCTTTGACAGACGACCGAAGGGCGTCTGCTCCAAGCCCTCGATGCGAACCGGCACGATCTCGGCATTGGACTTGTCCGCGATCATGCCCGCACCGTCATAGACCTTCATCAGGCTGCCGGTGACCGTGATGCGACCCTCCGGGAAAATGATGAGGGCCTCACCTGCCCGGACCGCCTCGATCAGGCTGCGCACCGCCATGGGCTTCAAAGGATCGAGCGGCAGCGCGCGCGCGAGGGGAAGGAACGGGCGCACCCACCATTTTCGGGCGACCGTGACGTCGATGGCGAAGACCGGCTTGCGGTTGCGCAGCGACATGGCCAGCCCGGCGTCCAGCAGGCTGACGTGATTGAGCGCGATGATGAGGTTTGGCCCGGCCTCATTGAGGTGCTCGATCCCGTGCACCTCGATTTCGAAACAGCGCGCGGTAGATAATGGAGAGCGCATCGCTCAGCGCGCTCGCCGGCATGGTGCGCCCGACCGCGACCGCGACGGCAAGGCTTCCAGCGCCGAGCGCGAGAAAGAGCTGCGACGGCGTCATGCCCGATTTCTGCAGCACGGCGACAATCAGCGCGCTTCCCGCCATGAACGCGGCATTGAGGACGTTGACCGCAGCCACCACCCGGGCGCGGCGATCGGCGCCGGCCCAGGCCTGCACGGCTGCAAAGGCCGGCACGATGAACAGGCCGCCTGCCAGGGCGATGCCGGCAAGGTCGATGGCGAACCGGATGGTCCGGGCAGAGCTGAGAACTCCGAAATAACCGGAGAGCGTTGCCTTTGCAGCAACGTCGATGGTTGACCAGCCAAGATCGATCGTAAATAATCCGAGCAGCACGGCGCCGATCACGGTGGGCAGCAGCACGATTCGGCCGGCGGCGAGCCAAGCAGCGAGACCTGAGCCGATTGCGATGGAGATCGAGAAGATCGCCAGGCATGCTGTCACCACCTCTTCGTTCCCGCCCAGTGCCGTCTTGACCAGCGGCGGCATCAGCGAGAGCGCGACAGCCCCGACCAGCCAGAACCAGCTCGTGACCAGCGCGCCCCACCACAGGCGCGCGTTTCGCGCAGGAATTGCAACAGCCCTGCAGTTGAGGCCAACACATTACGCCGCACGGTGAGAGTGGGCGCCCCTTCTCCCGTGGGCGGTATGAGCAGGCTCGCGGCCCAGCACAGGACAGAGAACAGGATCATCAGAACCGAGAAATGCGCGGGATCGCCACCGTCCTTGGCAGCGAGCCCGCCGACAATCGTGCCGAGCAGAATGGCGATGAAGGTCGCGCCTTCGACCAGCGCGTTGCCGGACGGCAGCTCGGAGCGGGCGAGGTGGTCGGGCAGGATGCCGTACTTGATCGGACCAAACAGCGCGGCGATGACGCCAAAAAGAAACAATACAAAAAACAACAGGGGCACCGAATGCAAGTAGAAGCCCAGCACCGCCAAAAGCGCTATCCCGATCTCTGCAAATTTGAGCCGCTGGGCGACGCCGGCTTTGTCGTAGCGGTCGGCGAGCTCTCCACCGAGCGCCGAAAGAAAGAAGAAGGGCGAGATGAATACCGCCGCGGCAAGCGTGATCAAGACTTCGGCGTTGTCGCCGCCGAGATGAAACAGGATGAGAAAGACCAGCGCGTTCTTGAGGAAATTATCGCTGAATGCCGAGAAGAACTGGCACCAGAACAAGGGCGCAAAGCGCCGCGTCATGAGAAGGGACGAGAGACATGGCCTTTTCCCGTGTCAGGTAACCATCGGCCCGCGGTGAGGGAGTACAAACGCTAATTTGGGCAAAAGGACAATCTCCAACGCGGCAGGGGACGCGGTAGGGACACGCGGGGGTGAGTGATCGGCGCCGTCGAAACGAAACGGGCGGCACGCGCCGCCCGTTACTCCACTATCAAGCGTAGGAACCTCTATCCGTGCCAGGTCCGATGCATCGTCGTCTCCATCAGGACGGCCGCCACGCCTAAGCAAACGGCGGCCCCGCATGCCACGGTGAAAAGCGATATCCACATGAGCCGCTCCCTTTCCTTCCGCTTCGGCCTGAGCACCAACGCCGCGACGACGGTATTGGTTTCTTGGAACTTTGGGGAACTCGGAGGTAAAATAAAACCGCTGGCCTAGCCCTGGATGGCGTCTCGCAACGAGCATTCGACTTTTGTCACCGCCGCGTGTAAGCGCGGCTTTGAGGATTTCCGCCTCGAGTAAATCCCCCATGAAATTCACCGGCGATATCGCCATCCTCGCTCCCCCTGAGGCGGTGTTTGCGAAGGTGCGCGATGCGCGGTTCTTTGCCTCCTGCGTGGAAGGCGTTCATGACCTCAACGAGATCGATCCTGACCACTACACCGCTGTCCTGGAGGCAAGGATCGCGTATCTGAAGTTCAGGTTCAATGTCGCGGTCGAGGTGTTGCGCGTCGATCCGCCAAAGGAGATCGAAGCCAAAATCGAAGGCACGCCATTGGGCATCGTCGGGCGGCTTACTGCGCGTTCGCTCACCCGGATTACGGAGGAGAATGGAGGGACCAAGGTGAGTTACGAGATCGAGGCGGCGCTTACCGGAAAGCTCGGCAGTCTCGGCCAGCCGGTGCTGCGCGCCAAGGCGAAAGAGATGGAGCGGCAGTTCGCCGGCCGCATTCGCGAGGCATTTGCGTCCGCGCAGCCCGGCAGCGCGCCATGACTCCTTTCGATCTCGCTGAGCCGACATCGCTGGAGGACGCGATCGCCCTGCTTGATCCGGACGATTCGTCCGTGCGCCCCCTCGCTGGCGGCACTGCGTTGATGCTGATGATGAAGGCCGGAGTTTTCAGGCCGACTCGCATCGTGAGCCTGCGCAAGCTCCCGGAGGCGCATTCGCGCATTGGCGTCACGCAAGCGCGCGGCGGCGAGCGAGCCGAGCTGACCATTGGCGCCATGACCTCTCTTTCAAAGGTGGAGCGATCCGACGAGGTCGCTCGTTTCGCGCCCGTCGTTGTGCGGACCATGCGGCGGCTCTCCAACGTCAGGGTCCGCAATGTCGCAACCGTCGGCGGCAATCTCGCCCATGGCGATCCGCACATGGACCTTCCCCCCGTTCTCATCGCGCTTGGCGCCGAAGTGGCGGTCACCGGTCCGAAGCAGTCGCGCAGGATTGCAGTTGAGGACCTCTTCGCCGGGTATTTTGAAACCGTTTTGCGGAAAAACGAGTTGATCTCCGAGTTGCGGATCCCCGCGCAAGGCAAATCGCGCGCCGCTTACATCAAAGTCACCACCGGATCGGCCGAGGATTGGCCCGCTCTGGGCGTGGCGGTCTGCCTTGAGCAAGCGGGCTCGGCGATCAAGTCAGCGCGCGTCGTGGTCAGCGCCGCGACTGAGAAGGCAATGCGGCTTCCCGCGGCCGAGGAGGCGCTGGCAGGCGCCGATGCCAACGAGACATCCTTCGCGCGGGCGGGGGAGGCCGCGGCCGATGTGGTCGAATGCATCTCGGATGTGCGCGGCTCGGCGCCCTACAAACGCGAGCTTGTGCGGGTTTTCGTGCGGCGGGCGCTGCGCCAGGCGATCGAGGGCAACGGAGCGGCGCACTGATGTCGATGACTCCGGTGCGCCATATCGCACCCCAAATGGGCCATCAGGTGGGCCGATCGCTGCCGCGCATCGAAGCGCGCGAGAAGGTGACGGGACGGGCGGAATATACGCACACCATGCGACTTGCAGGCATGCTGCATGCCAAGATATTCCGCAGCACCATCGCACACGGCCGCATCAAATCGATCGACACAGCCGCCGCTGCGGAAATTCCCGGCGTCCATCGCATCGTTACCTCGGCCGACGTGCGCAAGGTGATACCGGAGCCTTACTACGGTCCGGCCTTTCATGACCAGCCGATCCTCGCGATCGACAAGGTCCATTATGTCGGCGAGCCTGTCGCCGTGGTGCTTGCGGCCGACCCGCACATTGCCGAGGAAGCAGCCGCGTTGATTGCCGCCGAATACGAGGAACTGCCGGCCGTATTCGACGAGGTCGAGGCCGCGGAGAACAAGATTCTGGTGCACGACGAGTTGCGGCCGGCCGGAACCTTCGCCGATCTCAAGCATCTCAAGGGGCGCAAGGGAACCAACGCGGCGCTCGACTTCAAGCTGCGCCGCGGCGACGTGGACCCGGCATTCGCCGCAGCAGCGCACGTTTTCGAGCACACATTCAAAACGCAAAAGGCTCTGCACGTCGCGCTTGAGCCGTTCGCTTCGATTGCGGATTGGCAGGAACGCGGCGTCACCATCTACAGCGCGTCGCAAGGACCCTCATTCGTGCGCACCGAGATTGCGCGCCTCCTGGGGTGGCCGGAGAATCGCGTCCGCATCAAGGTTCCATATCTCGGCGGCGGTTTTGGCGGCAAGCTCTACATCAAGCTCGAGGCGCTCGCGACGGCGCTCTCCATGATCGTGCGGCGGCCAGTCAAGGTCGCGCTCACCATGGAGGAGCAGTTTTACACCATCACCAAGCACCCCAGCACGTTTCGCATCAAGAGCGGCGTCGATAGCAGCGGCCACATCACCGCGCGCAAATGCGAGGTGTTTTGGAACGGCGGCGCCTATGCCGATATCGGTCCGCGGGTCACGCAGAAATCGGGTTTCACTGCCTCGGGTCCATACGACATCGAGAATGTCTGGATCGATTCCTACGCGCTCTACACCAATCTGCCGCCGGCAGGCGCGCTGCGAGGTTTTGGCGTTCCGCAGCTGGTCTGGGCGTATGAGAGCCACACCGACATGATTGCGCGCGCCCTCAAGCTCGATCCTGTGGAATTCCGGCGACGCAACATCCTGCGCGAGGGCCGCCCGCACGCGACTGGCACTGTCGTGCAGGACGCCAAGCTCGCCGCGGCGCTCGACCTAGTCGCCGAGCGGTTGAATTGGAATCAACCCATCGACCGCGGGCAGGGAACGCTGCGGCGTGGGCGCGGCGTGGCGGTTGCAATTAAGGCGGTGATATCCCCCACGACTTCGGTCGCCAACGTGAACATCGCCGCCGATGGCAGCACGATCCTCTACTGCGGCACCGTTGACATGGGGCAAGGTTCCGATACCGCAATGGCGCAGATCGCCGGAGAGGTCCTCGACCTCCCGGCAGAGAGCATCCGGGTCGTGCCTCGGGATACCGATGTGACTCCGTATGATATGGGCACGCTCGGCTCGCGCTCCCTGTTCCACATGGGCCACGCGGTCCGGCTCGCGGCGCAGCAGGCGCGGGACAAGATCAAAGCGCTCGCGCGAGATGTGGGTGAGCCCGAGGGCAGCAACATCCCGATACCCGAGCTGTTCAAGAAGAAATACGGCATGCAGGCCGGCAACATCATTGGCAGCGGCATCTACAAGCCGGAATACGTACCACCCGATCCCGCGAACGGACTGACGCCGAACGCGACGCCGTTCTGGATGTGCGCAGCCGCCGGAGCGGACGTCGAGGTGGACATCGAAACCGGACGGGTCACGGTGAACCGCCTCGTCAACGTCGTTGACTGCGGCCGGCCGATAAATCCCAGGATCGTTGCGACGCAGATCTCGGGCGCGGCTCTGATGCAGCTGGGTTTCACAATGTTCGAGAAGATGCATATCGACGCCGGGCAGATCACCAACGCGTCGCTCGCTGACTACAAGATTCCGGGCATGCTCGACGTGCCCGCCAGCATGGAGAACGAGGCGGTTGCCGCCCACCAATCGAACGGGCCGTTCGGGGCCAAGGGGGTAGGCGAAACCGCGACGTTCTGCGTATCGCCTGCCATCGGCAATGCCATCGAGGATGCGTGCGGCGTGCGCATCATGGAGCTGCCGCTCGATCCGGAAGCCGTCTTGCGCGCCTTGCGCGCCAAGGCGAACATGACGCTGGCGCCAGAGTAACGGGGATAGACGAGTGACGGGGATGCGCAGGATCAGCTTCGATCTCAACGGAGAGCCGGTCACCGCCGACGTCGAACCGCATCACAACATCGTCGAGGTGCTCCAGCGCGATTTCAATCTCATGGGGGCGCGCGAGAGCTGCGGACAAGGAATGTGCGGCTGCTGCACGGTGCTGGTGAACGGCACTGCCGTGTCCGGTTGCCTTTACCTTGCGGTCTTCGTCGATGGCGCCCAGGTGCGCACCGTCGAGAGCCTTGCCGACGGCGACAAGCTCAGCCCGGTGCAGGAAGCATTCATCGAGGCGGGTGCATTCCAATGCGGCTACTGCACACCCGGCTTTCTGCTGATGGCGACGCAGCTCCTCGATGAGATCCCGGATCCGGACGATGACGCGATCCGTCACTATCTCTCCGGCAATCTCTGCCGCTGTGCGGCCTATCCGGAGATCATCGAGGCGGTGAAAATCGCGGCGCGCAAGCGCGCGGCCGTGTAGCGGGTATGGGCGAACTGTCGCGTGAACCGCGAGAGTTCATCGCATTCCTCCGGACCACGTCAGCGAGGCGTGGCCTCTGGTGGCGCGCGCGCAACGAAGCCGGGTGATCCAAGCATGAGGGTGCCATCGACCCGCCGGCCCGTGAGCAGGAAACGTACGGCGGCCGATTCCGAGACCTTGATCTTTCGAGCTTCGCTCGCGCCGAACGTCTATCGCGCTTTCGAGATCGCCGACACGAGCAGCCTGTATGAGCTCGCGCAGGTGATCGTCCGATCGTTCGATTTCGATTTCGACCACGCATTCGGATTTTACAGCAAATTGAAGGGTAACATCTACGACTTCACCCGTCCGATATGAGTTGTTCGTCGATATGGGAGAGACCGACAATGAGGCGCGGAGCGTCAAGCGCACGCTTGTTATCGAAGCCTTCGCGTCGGTCAAAAGCAAGATGCGGTTTATGTTCGATTACGGTGACAAATGGATATTTCTGGTCGAACTCGTAGAACGGAAGCAGAAGAAGCCGAGGGTCAAGCTTCCGAGATTGCTGGTCACGGCCGGCAAGGCGCCTGTCCAGTACCCCGATCCGGACGACGAGTGACGCACGGCCAGCGGTCAAATCGTGCGCAAGCTAAAGGGCGGCGGTTGCAGCAAATTTCTGCGTAGCGGCGGAGGCTGTCGGCTTCGAATAGTACCAAGCCATGACGCCGCAGATGGAGGACCGGGGTGAGCCACGAGCCCATGCATATCGAGACCGACGTCCTGATCATAGGATCGGGCGGGGCCGGCATGTTTGCGGCAATCACGGCGGCGCGCGCGGGGTCAAGCGTCATGCTGGTTGACCGCAGCCTGATCGGTCGTGGCGGCGCCACTGTCATGGCGCAGATGGCGGTCGCGCTCGGCAGCGAGACCCCTGACCACTGGAGTCGACCATTACGACGATACGCTTGCCGCCGGTCGCGGCCTCTGCGACGAGCGGCTGGCGCGCCACCTCTGCGAGGAAGGTCCGCAATGCATTCGCGAGATGGATGAATGGGGGGTCGGGTGGGCGCGCAAGGACGGGCGCGTCGCGCAGGCGTTCGCGCCCGGCCATGACCGTCCGCGTTGCGTCTATGTCGATTTCCTCAATACCGGCCCGGCCGTGTCAAAGACATTACGCGGCGTGATCACCCGCACCGGCGGCATCCGCAAGGCGGGC
Organism: uncultured Alphaproteobacteria bacterium; assembly: GCA_963841105.1. GTDB lineage: Bacteria > Pseudomonadota > Alphaproteobacteria > Rhizobiales > Xanthobacteraceae > VAZQ01. The sequence continues at coordinate 5,131 of CAWJCB010000011.1, read as the reverse complement.
GATCTTCTGGTTGTCGATCTCGTCTGCGACGGGGGCGAGGTTACGGGGGCGGTGGGACTACATCTCGCAAGCGGCAGCGCCGTCACCCTTGCCGCGAAGGCAACCATCGTCGCGACCGGGGGTCTGACGCGCCTTTATCGCCGCAACAGCGCCTCGGCCAATATGGGCGGTGACGGCTACGCGCTCGCGGTGCGCGCCGGCGCGGCGCTCATCGACATGGAGTTCGTGCAGTTCTTTCCCATTGGCCACCTGGCGCCTCGCCTGATCGGCATGGACCCGATCATGTGGGACCCATTCCGCTACAAGCTGGGCGGGCGCCTCCTCAATAGCGAAGGCGAGGAGGTCACGGCGCGGTACGGGGTGACCGAATACTGGCCGCTATGTCACCACGCGCGATCTCGCCACCTACGCGATCGTCAAAGAAGTCGAGGCTGGACGCGGTTCGCCCCATGGGGGCGCCTTCCTGAGTTTTGAGCACTGCCCGGAGTCCGCGCTGCGCGAGGCGTTCGGGCCAGTCATTGATCGGCTCGCCAGCAACAACATCAATCTGACAAGAATGCCGGTCGAGGTGGCTCCCATCGCGCATTATCACATGGGCGGCGTCATCGCGGACGAGCGCATGCGGACCGAGTTGCCGGGTCTGCTGGTGGCTGGCGAGGCGGTCGGCGGCGCCAATGGCGCCAACCGCCTGTCCGGCAACGCCATCACCGAGGCGCTCGTGTTTGGTCGCCGCGCCGGATTGACCGCGGCAGAGCGGGCAAAGCGACGCTCGCGACACGCATTCCGAACGCAGGCCGCGCAGGGCGCGCTCGATCTCGTCACTGCCAAGGCGCGGCCAAGCGCCGTCAACACGGCCGCCATGATCGCAAAGCTCCAAGCCGTGATGTCGGATGATGTCGGCCCGTTCCGCACCGCCGCGAAGCTCGAACGCGCTCTTGCCACCATTGGCGAGATGACCCGCGCGCTCGGCGAGCGGCCAACGGGTGACCGGGGCGCCTTCGACCTTCGCCGGATCGAATGGTTCGACCTGCGCAACATGTTGCTCGCGGCATGCGCGGTCGCAACGGCAGCGCTCGCGCGCGAGGAAAGCCGTGGCGCCCATCAGCGCGAGGATTTCCCCGAGATGGCCTCGGAATGGCAGGCGAACCAGATGGTCCGACTCGCTCCCGGCGGCATCACGCTCGCCCGCGGCGCCGCGCAGGCGCAAGCAGCGGCGCAATGAGCCAACTTGCGGTTCTCAGGGTGTGGCGCGGCACGGAGCGTGCCGTGGGCCATTGGGAGCGTCACGACGTACCGTTCGAGCCCGGCCAGTCCGTGCTCGACGGCTTGCGTTGGATCCGGGCCAATCGCGACCCGAGCCTCGCCATTCGCTTCTCCTGCATCAACGCCAACGCGTGCAAGGAATGCATGATTGAGCTTCGACGGCAGGACGGTCTACGCGTGCACCGCGCGGCTCGAGCCGCGCGAGATGACGCTCGCACCACTTGCCAACAAGCCCCTGGTGCGCGATCTCGTCACCGAGGTCGCGCCGCCGGCAGAGCGATTGTTGAAATAAATGCGCCCACCTGTTTATGGAGCGTTTCCCCGTCTGCGTCGAGGCGAATTTATCCACGGGCAAAGGGATTATGGATCGTAAGCCGGTCAATCTTCTGTCCGTGATGAAGGTCCTCCGAATATAAAAATGAGCAGTCGGCTCGCAGCGCCGCGGCAATGATTAGGCTGTCGTAGATTTCATAGCGGTAGTCGCGGGCGATCATGACGGCGGCTTCATGGAGCTGCAATGGTTATTGGCTGGGGCGTGTCGAGCAGTGCTTTTAGTAGAGCGAGGGCCTCCTGGATTTCCGTCCACTCGCGGCGAGCTTTGCGACGTGAGACATTCACGAATTCATTGAGGACCTGCACGCTTACGATGCCGCCAGCTGTCACGAGAGCTAAAGCCTGCTCCCGGCGTGGATCGTTTGAGCTGAAGGCATAGACGATAACGTTGGTATCGAGGAAGGCCTTAGCGTTCATTCGCTTCCTCTCGATCGAATTGAAACCTTCTGGCAGCGGCCACCTCAGCGCACGCACCCGCTTGAGAGCTTCGTCTCGCCTTCGATCGCGGCCAATTTCGAATTGCCGTGTCCCAGCAATCGTAATCTCGATCTGGTCACCCTCCTTGAGCTTGAGCGCTTCGACTACGGCCTGCGGAATACGAACAGCAAGACTGTTTCCCCACTTGGCAACCTGCATAGCCATCCTTCCCATGTTCTCGCTTGATATACCTGAGAAATGTATATCCTGGCGAGTTGCCGCGCAAGCTTCATATCTTCAAAACAGGTGAACCCGAAGGAGCACGAAGCGGTCCGGTTGAGGAAAAGGAGCAGTTTTCAATGAGTTGCTGCAGGACAGGTGCCGCCGTTCCGGTGTACTAAATCGTTGCCGTTCAAGTCGGAGTGGGTGCGATGCTGCAGACTCGAAAAGAGCAGATGACCATCGAGCGAATTGCGACCGCGTTCGGGATTTGCGCGGCTGGATCGCGGCGCTCGAGCGCGCGGCCGAGCTGCAAAGGATCGACGCCGAGGTGGATTGGAATATCCAGCTCGGCACCATCATGCGCCTGGCGCAGGGCCCCGGCAGCGGCAAGGCGCTCCTCTTCAACAACATCAAGGACTACAACAAGCCGGAGAGCCGCTGCCGTCGTATCTTCGGCTCGGGCCTCAACAGCTACCGCCGCATCGCGATGAGGCTGGGCTTGCCGCCGGACACGCATCCGCGCGAGCTGGTCAAGCTCGGCCGCACCGTTCTGACCGGCAGCATTCCACCACAGGTAGTCACTACCGGTCCGGTAAAGGAGAACATTCTCAAAGGTCCCGACATCGACCTCTACGAGTTTCCGTCGCCGCACTGGAACCGTCTCGACGGCGGCCGCTACCTCCTGACTTATGGCGGCTGCGTCACCAAGAATCCGAAAGCGGCGTGATGAATGTCGGCATCTATCGCGGCATGGTCGGCGGTCACGACGCCATTCCGATCCTGATGTGGCGGGCGCAGCATATCGGGCATCATTTCACCGCCTGGCAGAACGGCGGCGCCGCCGAGATGCCGATCGCCGTGGCGATCGGTTGGGAGCCTTCGCTTGGCTTCTGCGCCGGATCGCCGGTGGCCAAGGGGGTGTGCGAGTACGACGTGATGGGCGCCATCCGCGGCGCGCCCGTCGAGCTGGTGAAATGCGAGACCGTTGACCTTCTCGTTCCCGCAACTGCCGAGATCGTCATCGAGGGCTACCTCGGCCTCGACCCCAAGACCTACCTGATGGAAGGTCCTTACGCCGAGTTCACCGGCTACCTCGCCGGCGACCGATCGCCCAAGCCCACCATCCGGGTCACCTGCATCACGCACCGCAATGACCCGATCCTGCGCGGCACCATCGAAGGGGCGATGCCAGGGAGCTATTCGGAGAACGCCGTGTGCTCCTCCGTCATGCGCGCCGCCACCGCCTGGAACGTGCTCGATCGCGCCGGGGTGCCAGGGATCACCGACGTGTGGTGTCCACCGGTGCATGCCGGCATCAACCTCCTCATCCGCATGAAGCAGAGCTATCGCGGACAGGCCAAGCAGGCGGCCAACGCCGTCTGGGGCTCCTCCGCCGCGCATGTGCGCTACAAGCATATCACCGTCGTTGACGATGACATCGACATCCACGACTACGCCGCCGTGGACTGGGCGGTCGCCTATCGCGTCAATGCCGGCGAGAATGACATTGTCATCATGCCGGCCACCTTCGGCGCCGGGCTTGACCCGTCCACGCGCCGGCGCGATCGCAATCCACACCTGTTCGGCACCGGCAAATGGAACAGGGTGCTGATCGACGCGACCATCAACCTCGACTACGACCCGGACCCGGATCTCGGCGGGGCGCGCTTCCCGCCGACGGTCTGGCCGGAGCAGGACGACATCGACAAGGCTTATGCGCGCTGGCCGGAGCTGGGGCTGGGCAAGCCGAAAGCGCGCTACAATTTGTCCTCACGGACGGCGCAGGGCAAAGCGGACTATTTCTGAAGGCCGATGCCTGCGCGGGTTTCCTCGTCGATCGGGATGGCTCTGGAAAATTTCGATTGAAGAGACTATCGAGGTGGAAAGACATGTTGACAAGAGCCGGATCCCTGGCATTTTTAACGGGTGGAGAGAAACATGACACGTCTGCGTCATTTCGCAATCGTCGTATCTGACCTGGAGAAATCGGCCAAATTTTACGAAGGTGTTTTCGGCCTCAAGCGCGTGGGGCAGGAAACGCTCGACTTCGCGGCAGCGGTCTATTTGAGCGATGGAGTAAATCAATCTGGCGCTGCTGAACTATTTTGGAAGCCGCGGATCAGGCCTGAAAGACGCAAAGAACTACGTCGGCGCCCATCATTTTGGCTTCCAGGTTGATGATATTGCGGCGGCCCAGAAGCGCATTGAGACTGCCGGCGGCACATTCTTTTTTGATCTTGGGGATGATCAAGAAAAGGAGAACTTTGAGCGTAAGTTCAAGGACCCGGACGGAATCATCTTTGACATCTCGAAAAAAGGCTGGCTGGGCGCGACTGGCTAGTCGGGAAAGCGCAAGGCGCGCCGCGCCGATTAAGCCATGTTGAGCAAAGCATGATCAAGGTAAGAAGGATCAGATATGCGACATTCGAGACGCCAGACCTGGAAAAGGCTGTTGCCTATTACACGCAGGTGAACGGGCTGACGCTGGTCCAACGCGACAAGAGGCATGCATTCCTGGCGACCGAAATCGGGGAGCTTGCGGTTGCGCTGGAGCAAGGACAACAAGCGCGCTGCCTGGGACTGTCCTTCGAGGTTGCTCCGAATACGGATTTCGCGGCAGTAAGCCGACAGCTTTCCGATGAAGGAATTCAGAGCGAGGAAAGCTGCGAACCGGCTCCCGGCATTCCCAGGCTGTTGTCGTTTCCGGACCCAGACAAAACGATTGTCGGGCTCCTCTCCGAGTGCAGTTGCGTCGGAGACTCCCAGCAAGCGGCCGGGGTCGGACCATTGAAGCTGGGGCATGTCGCCTTCTTTGCATCCGATCCGAAATCCATTGCGATGTTCTACGAGCATTTCCTGGGGTTTAGAGATGTCGGACTGGATCGACGACTTCTTC
>CAWJCB010000010.1:0-162020 GCA_963841105.1 uncultured Alphaproteobacteria bacterium | reverse complement strand
GTGGCGACGACCATCTGGATGCGCTTACGCTGCGCGGCCGGGATTTTCCAGCGCAACGCCAACTTCAACTGCCGGATTGGGGCCTTGTTTCATTTGACCATCTGTCCTTCTCCGAATCAGATGGTCAGAGCGAATCAAACCATGCTCCAACGCGAAAACCTCGATACAATCCGTTAAACGGTATGAGAAGTGTTAGAGTCAGGCCACCCGCCTAACGATGGATCTGTGGGAATGACGATCAGACGAATGATGAAACTTTGCAGCATAGCCGCGATGATGGCGCTCGTAGTTGTCGCCCTAGGCCCCGCAAATTGGCAACCCCGGACGGGACTCGGTTGGGAGCTGGAGCACTTCATCGGCTATTTCCTGTTCACGCTCATGGTCTGCCTCGCCTGGCCCAAACCGTTCGTGGTTGGCGGAGCGCTCATGGTCGTCTCGGTGCTGCTGGAGGGTTTGCAAGCTTTGACCCCGGATCGCTCGTCCAATCTGATGGCCGCACTGTACGGCGCAGTTGGCGTGCTGGTGGCGGCTGGGCTTGCTGGCCTTTTCATGCGAGTCACGCGGCGCCGAAGTGCAATAGAGCCTCCCGATGCGAGGTACTCTTCTGATGCCGAGAGCTGAGCAGCTGCGGTGAGGATCACCGTCATATCGGGCGGAGGCCCTGCTGCTGGCACAAACGGTACATTTTGATATGGTTTCGGCCTCGTTCTAAGGCACGCCCATAGCCTCGGCGATCCACTAAGCTTGCCGCATCATTGATGTATTTTTGCTCCGGCCAGCCGATGCATCATTGCAGTGGCGTTGACAGGCTGGCGGAGTCCTTAGAGCCGGTTTGGAGAGAGCTTTCGAAGAGCCGAGCTTCGAGGCGAATGATGTTAGTTCGGGCTCCTCAGCAACCCTCGACCCGGAGCGAGATGAATAGGTTGAAAAGACGACACCGGTCCGGATCGCCACGCGGTACGCTTAATTGCACCTGAAATAACTGATAACGTCACGGTCGCTGGACCAAACCAATTTACTTGCTGACAAAGCGAACTTTCCTTTTGCGTCCCAGCGTTGATTGCCCTTAGAACATTTCGCTCGCACCCGCCATTCGTCTTTTTTTGAGCGCAGCTCATTAAACTCGCAAATACTTCCTTCGGACGATTTTGCCCCACGGGAGCTCAGTGATAGCCGTGTATCTGTAATTTTCCCGGATTGACATGGCGCCGTAGACCACGTTCCGACGATTGACTGATCAGCTCGAATGGCTGTCTCCGAGCTAAGCTTGTTGCTGGTCGGCAAATCCAATCTATCGTCATTCGGTAATCCATTCACAACTTTAAAGTCTCGCAGAGCATCCCGTGCACTACGGTCCCCGCGACCGTTAGCGCCCGACATATAGCCTAGCTCACGTAGACGCGATTTGATCTGCAGCAAGTCGTAGGTCAACGAGTGTGCAGATACCGAAGCCTCTTTCGATTCGTCGGCGGGCAGAGCCGATGGTTTGCCCGGCACTTCTGTGTCTTGGGACGATACGGATGGAGGCTCTGCGCTTGCGTTAGCAATTAAAACTTCCTCGGTCCATGGCGGTTGAGAAATTTCCGTCGAAGCGGGTTTGACAGCGGCCTCTGCGCGAACAAAAGCGGTTGCATCGAGACGATGCTCGAACGGTTGGGGATCGAACTGAATCACCCTGTCTCGAGCCCCTGCCGCTATCTGTTCTAGCCGAATTTGCATGTCGGGAGACACTCGCGTAGGGGTTTTCGATATAACGCTGCGCCGCCAGCTGTTTCTGGGATTGTTCGAGGGGCGCCTTGGAAGTGTCTCCTTGAATTTGAGGCTTCGTCACTTTGCGCGACAGATTTGCTTCAGGTTCAAGGGTGTTGACCAGGAGAAAAGCAAAGAGTATTGCCGGCACGGCAACAAAAACCATGCGCCAAAGTTCGGCCGGCCGCAAACCTTTCGACATGTCGCCTCGCCCCCCACAGCGATGTTTTGCGACTTTCCGAACGGTCTCTTCTCTCTATGGCACAGTAAAGGCGAAACGAGCGCAAATATGAACAAAAGCGGTACAGTGATCATTGCGCCACACTTGCTCTGAGCCGGCTAGACGAGAAACGGCGCCGAATTCATCAGTGTGCGCCTGCGCAAACCTGTGGGGAAAATTGCCTAATCCGCGGGTGCAGGCTCAAGCCGAAATCGATCGTCGCGCGAGTTCGGTTTGCGATCCGGGACCACAGTGGCCCTATTACTCGGGCTGCAGCGAGCGCTACCGGGCTCGGAGTGGTTCCACGAAAGTTGATGGCAAACCTTGAGGTATCCTTCCTCCCTCCGAGGGACACGCGCTGTGGGCAGTGGATGCTGGCGAAGGGCTGCGGTTAGCACACAATAGGTTGGCGATTCTTGTGTCCATTTGCTCAACCGAGCGATAAATTTTAGAGAGCAGTTCGCTCAATTCTCGGGATTGCCTACCCGCAAGCTTCGCGAGCATCTTGTCAACCGTGATCGCATATTTCTGACGATCAGGGCGTTCTGCAAAGGCCATCCGAACGCAACGAATGTGCGCTAAATCACCCAGTTCGATTAACCAGGATAGATAATCAACCAGTCTCTTTGTTGGGATTTGCTGCAGCTCGGCTGAAAACTCAAGCAAATCCGTGCCGGTGTCTTGCTCGCGCAATAATTTTTCAACCAACCACGTCTCGGTTTCTTTGGCCTCTTGCGCGCGTCTGAAGATATTGTGGCGAACATCGCGAATCATGAAAATTGTTCGGTCGCGAATAGCGGACCATTGTTTGCGCAGCTCATCTTGGTCAACTTGCCGACGCTCGAGGGCTGCGATGTCCTGTTCAGCCAAACGAATCGCCCCGTCGATGCGAGCACAATCGGCATCCTGAGCTCGTGCTGCTCGTGCTGCTTCAATGACACTGTTGAGCATGGCCCGATACCCACTGAAAACAAAGGGTTGCTACATCCGGCTCCCTTCGTCTCTAAGCCTTGCCGATATTGTGCTTTTTTTTGGGGCGGAAAAAGTTGTCCACAGTTTATCCACAGATCACACGAGCTGAGAGCATTGCTTCCACGCTTTTTTCCCGCTACGTCTCGTTGGCCCGCACGGGCGCAGGACTGCATTGGGAAGGCCACCTCCACGAAGCGGTGGCCTTTTCTTTTGCCTCTGCTTGAACTCCGCTGCGATGACGGGCGCACGGCCGATGACCACAATGACTCCGGTCTGAGCCCATAGGGACGCGTCAGGGCCGGGCTCGCGAAAACCGGTACGCGCGCCGGAGAATAGCGGAATTAGAGCTCCGCAGGGCTCAGATGCTTGTGCTGATCACGCCCTAAATCGCTCGAGATCAAGTATGAGGCACAATTGGCCGGCACTGGCTCCCGCTGCAAGGTCTCAATCTGATTGGCGAGCTGCCGCCAGTGACATGCGAGGTCCGAAAAGGTGTCGCACAACTCACGGCATTTCGCCCGCAAAGCCCTATACTCGCACGTTCTGGCTTGGGTGAGACAGTACTCAAGTTCTCGCACTTCGCCCTCCCCACTTTTGTAATCTATGCGATGGATGTAGGCTGCTTTCGCCGCCCCTCATTACTGCTTTGATGTGAAGGATGAGATCGCCTACGGTTTCTATTTCATTGTCTTCGTCCGCAATCATTCCGTCTGCGAATTGTTCTTCGGACAGGATCACTAATTCTACAACATCGAGCCAGTCGAGGCCGAGATCATCGTTGAAGTGCGTAGCCAGACCTACATCTTTAGCATCGACTCCCACATGCTCAGCGATGTAAGCGCAAATGTTATTTGCCAGGGCCATTTCCTTCAGCTCCCTGGTTTGTCCAGTCAACGTCAAAACGGTCATGAATAAGCCCCCCATTTTTAAAGCAATTCATCACTCAGCAATTCGACTAAAAAGGTGACGCTCTCCAAAAATTTTTGGAGTGATGCAATAAGGACACGCAGCGAATGGACCGGGGCAGAGCCGCTCCCGACGGATTAGTCCCAATGATGGGACTGAGAATTCACACAAGCGCCGATCAAGCGCTTTTGGAACCAACGTAAGTGCCGGAAATCGTTCGATAACTCTGAGCTTGGGATGAAGAGTGGGGCTATAGGGCAAACCGAATAGACCCGACGAATGTCGATCTTCTGTGAGGAGATGGCACCCTCGCGTGCGGTTCCATGGTCGAGTCGGGTCGACCGCTCCCGTAATCCGCATCCGTGAGGGACAGACAGATTCTATATGATGGCTGCATATCCTAAGAGCCAGCGCGACGACCTATCAACCGAGCAGCGGCGCCGAATTCTGGCGGCGCTCGAAAGCATAAAGAAACCGAGAAGCTAGCAATGGTATCGCCAAGCAAAGCGCGGGTATATCGCCGCAGACCACCCACTCAATTGGGAAGAAAGAGCCGGAACATTGATACGAACCGGCAGGGCGGATTACGCGCCAGGGGCTCGCGCATCGGCGATGACCTTGTCGAGACGTTCGAAGAGATGGCCAAACACCTGCGCGGCGAGATCGAGCTGGAGGCGCATGAGCTTCCGGGCGGCGCTCTAACTCCCGCCCAGATAAACGCCGTCCGCTTGAAGGTTGCCTCCTCGACAAAAGAATTCGAGCGCCTTTTCGGGATTCCAGCACGGACAATGGAGTCCTACGAGCAGGGTCGACGCAATCTCGATGGCGCCATGCGTGCACTTTTGCGCATCATTGATCGCGAGCCAAAGGCCGCCTGTCGGGCTCTCACACGCTAGCTTGTACTTTGCACTATTTGACCGGTGCAAAGCGATCCCGGCGGTGAGCTCTGATATGATTAGGAAAAATCCGAAGCGCGCCAGATTTCCGCCGTGGGGGATCGACGGCAAATCGGACTGTCTTGTTTAGGACTGAGCCGGCCGCGAGTGCTATTTCCGTCCCGCTGAGAAGTGTTAGAGACGGACCGCAGTCAATCTCTGCACCGCATTCTCCTCACCGGCCGCCGCTTCCTGCTGAAAGTTCGATCTACGTGACGACTTTGGAATTGATACCCGTCGATGTTCGGGACTACGCAATCCAGGCGAGCGAGTCTTCGACGCATTACTTTTCTGCCAGTACACTTGTGATGGCGATGATCCCGAAAGAGAGGACCTGTATCACTGAACGAGCAGCGCTTGGATTCCATGCCGGTTGGGTCGATGAGCGTTCTTTTTTCCGAGCAGGGCTTATGATCATCCTCGGACTCAACGCGCTCCATGGCGATTCCACCGCTGCGCTCGTGCGGGTCGGCGTGCTCCTCGCCGCCGCCGAGGAGGAGCGCTTCCGCCGCGTCAAGCATTGGGCGGGTTTTCCCGCCCAAGCCATAGCCTACTGCCTGCGGGAGGCGAAGCTCTCGCTTCCGGATGTCGATCACGTCGCGATCAATCAAGACAGCCGCGCCAACCGGCTGCGCAAGCTCGCTTACCTCCTCGCCCATCCGCCTAGCATCTCGCTGTTACGCGATCGCCTGCGCAACTGGCGCCAGTGCGAGGGAGTGGCGGCGCTCTTCGACAAAGATTTTCCCGGCGAGCACCTGCGCGCCTCATTGCACCATATCAAGCACCATCTCGCCCGGCCAGATCAACATGCGCAAGGTAGATGGCTGGCAGACACTCGCCACAACGCCCATTGGTCAGCCAATTGACCTCGCAGCCTGATCAGATAACTTTAAGCAGCTGTGGAGATCGCGCCGCTCAAAATTCCAACCACATTCGCGACCGCCTGAGCTTATGAGGAATATCACAGTTTCTGTGGATGAAGAGACTTATCGGCTCGCCCGGATCAAGGCCGCCGAGCGGGACACCTCAGTCTCCGCACTGGTCAAACGCTTTCTCGTTGAGTTGGCGTTGGAGGAGACTGGCGCCCGACGCCTCGAGCGCGAGGAGCGCGAGTTGCGCACGCGTATTCACGTTTTCACGGCCGGTGATCGTCTGTCGCGTGACGACGCGCACAGGCGTGGTGGATGACAATCCCGCGCTTTCTCGACACGAATATCCTGCTCTACTCGATCAGCCGGGATCCGAATGAAGCCACAAAGCACGATCGCGGGAGCAATCGTTGCATCCTTGGCGGAATCCCGTGAGGCCCATTCTCCTCAACGGTGCGGCAACAGTGACGCGCTGGCGCCAGAAAGCCTGACTGCGTTGATGGCGAGCCGCCAAAGCGCCTTGTCGTGAAGATTTAAGCCTGGCGGGCGAACCCCGAGTACATTGTACTCCGAAAAATCGGCGAAAAGTACGCAAGGAGGCCGCTTCAGTTGGCGGCCTCTTTTTGGTTCGACTGTCAGTCATGCGCGCTGATTTCCATGCTGGCTCGGAGCACAATACGCTCCCATCAAAGGCCGGATACATTGATGCAAGACCGCACGTCCGCCAGATCGACGAAACCCTCTTAACAACGCACGGCCGGACCATACATTTGGGCGATGGACGGCCCAAACGATGCATCCACGTTCTGTCTGGTGCTCATTCGAAAACAGTCGTAACCGAGACGAGGCGGCACTCACACTTTGGTGCCAGAACCAGGCGAGCAGTACCCCTGCTTCGATGAACTTCCTGGATGCATAAATCGCCGGCAGCACCTCGCCCGTCAGGTGACGCCGAGGGACTTGCGATTCTCGTGTGCGTGGCGATTTTTGGCGCCATTCTTTCGCAGCGAGTTTCCGCCCGACTGAGTTCAGAGCCACAAGTGCAAGTAGCGACTACAGATGGTTCTGGCCAACCAGTCGTGACGACAGTGGAGCCGGTTGAGGCACTGGTAACAAAGTCGCCCTCAAGCGCGTCAACGTGCTGCGATCATTCCGACCGAGGCGCTTGGCAATGACGCGAATGCGGGCATGCGAGGTTCTAGAAAAAGAACCCAATCAGGACTGCCAAGCCAAGAAGGATGAGGCATACGCTGAAGAGCTCAGATGGGCGAGGCATAACAACTCCACGTTTGATATTACGCCAGTTCTAATAATCAGCAGATTACCTGCAACCGCTTAAGGCTCTCTGAAATCACGTGTCGCTTTGCTTGCGCTTGCCCCGATTATTCTCAAGAGCTGATCGTCGAGGCGGAGCCGGCGAGTCACTTTGCTTCGGTGCAAGGACCACCACGATCGCACCCATTTTCACCCGATCGTAAAGGTCGATCACATCTTCGTTCGTCATACGGATGCAGCCCGACGAAATGGCCCTTCCAATATGCTCTGGCTGATTGGTGCCATGAATGCGGAACAGCGTATCCTTGCTGCCCTGATAGAGGTAGAGCCCGCGTGCGCCCATGGGATTGTGCGGTCCCCCTTCCACGAAATCGGGAACATTGCCAAGCCGGCGCTTGATGTCTGCCGTTGGTGTCCAAGTCGGCCATTCTTGCTTGCGACCAATCTTTGCAACGCCATACCATGACAATGCTTCCTCTCCCACGGCTACGCCGTAGCGAATGGCCTTGCTGTCTGCGAGGACGTAATAGAGATAGCGCGCATCGCTATCGATCACGATCGAGCCCGGAGCTTCTTTGCGAGGAAATTGGACGGTCGTGCGCTGGTACGCGACCGGAAGAGTGACTGGCTCATAAGGCGCATAGGCCAAAAGCGTGCGATCGCGCGGTGTGAGATTGGCGTCGGGCGCCGGGCCCATCGTCGTCCGCATGCATCCGCCGAGCAAGAGCCCGATCAGAACGAACGCGATCCCCCGTCTCGCCATTGTTTCTCTTTCTTTCGCTTTGTTAGTTTTGGACAACTTTACCCGTCAAAAAGCGAGCAGCTAGCGCGGCTTTGATCAACTACCAAGGACCGGGACCGGGAAAAAGCGGTCCCGGGAGCGGCGAATTGTGCCAGCCTACGCGTCCGCCGGTATTGGTGACCACGTCCATCGCGGTATGGGTCCGCGGAAAAGCGTAATTGAGGAACTTGCGCTCCCCAGGCAGCACCTCAGTGCCCGCATCCAGGAACGAGCGCGGCACGACAACAACCCGCGAGGGCGAGCGCTTCGCCGTCACGGCCCGTGTGGGCGTCGTGACGTTCACGCCTTTCTTGGGCTGCGCGTCATCTGGAGGGCGATTTTGGCGTGCGTCTGGTAGGTGATGTTTGTTTGCTTCTGGGAGGCGATTTTGCTGTGCGTTATCGCGATCGGCAGCGGGCCGCACTGGAGCCTGCTCGGCAGGCGGCCGTCTTGGAGCCTGCTCAGGGGGGATGGGCGTTGGATTCTCCTGGGGAGGGTAACGCTCCTCGAACGTGTCGGCCAGTTTCCTGGCCCCTTGTGATGAGGCGTCGATGGGGGCGGCAAGGATCAACACAAGAATTGTGGCCGCCAAAATGCCGTGACGCAGACCATTCATAGAGCGCTTTCCCAGGATGCTTTACAGGTCTGGTCTGCTTCTAGCTGAAAGATCGACATGATCTGTCCGGTCATGGTTTAACCCAGGCCAATTACGGATACGTTAACCACGATGGATGTCACGGTTTCGATATCTTTTATTGGTTTGCCCACCGCTCGCTTCACTTCATGGTAAGCAGGGCATCAAACAAACTTTCGCGATGTCAAGTTTTGAGGCCAATCGGAGGCTGTCCTTAAATGCTGTTAACTTGTGGCTCTGCAAAACGTCGAAACATTGCCTCTTTAGGGATCGTGCCGAGTATTTCAGCGCTGCGTACCCAAAATCCACTCCGCTTCGGGTAACCTGAACTGCACATTTAACCTTTTATTAACCGCTTGGTGGACTGTTCGTTGTTCCACCAGAACAAGGAAGGACGCGGGTGACCTCTCCCGATTTCGTCGAGATTCTTCAGGCACGCATGTGTGCTGGTCTAGAAGAGAAGGAATTCGCCCATAAGTCTCGTAGACCTCGGACGCGTAAGGACGACGAGCTTGAAATCTTAAGAGCGCAAGTTGCTGCATTGGAGGAAGCGGTCGTCAACGCTGAGATCTTGAGCGCACTGTGACGACAAGAAGCCGCGACAGCGGCCAAGAAGATTGCGGTTCTGGAAGTCCACATTACTACGTGCGGACAGCCTTCTCTGAGGCAGACCTGTTGAGCGAGCGGCGGTTCCAGATTGCGGTCAAGCAAGCCGACCGTCTGTTCGCGCGCACTCACAAAATGGTATTTATGCGCTTCGCTTTAATGGCTGAGGCGGGAGCCGCTCTGAAACCTTAGCGACCTCCTGTAGCGAGGCTTGCGCGTGGTCGCACTCGGCGCGGCGTTGGGAGAGCATCTCCTCGAGCTGTTGTTGGAGACGATCTCCTGCTCGCCTGATGAGGGCTTCGATCTCAGCTTCGGGGGTAGCCGCAGTGGAATCTGCGCATTGCCCCATTATGTCGCCGTTAGCGCTCGGCTCTGCAACCGCAGGATAAACGCGGTGAAGCTCGGCAATCTCGACCCGCCATTCGCCGAACTCCCCCCTACTGCCAGTGATCTGACCGCTTTCGATCGCCCTCAGGATCTCCGATGCGTCCAAACCGGTCGCCTTGGCGGCCGTTGTCAGGGTGTAGTACATGCGGTTTCGACCAATGCGATCAACAAACTTTTGCGCGATAATCCGGCACAATGGTTACTGAAGCGTTGAGGGTAGCACGTTAGCCGTCTTCAAGCGTGAGAGCTGGCGCACCACCTGGGAAGCATCTTCTCCGACAGCTCGATAATCATGATCGCCAGCCGTCCTAGACGCTCGCAAACGGCAACTGCTTGAAAGAGACAACCGGGCAACTGGAAACAGGAGATGCGGCGCCTCCATGCCCAATTGCGTTTACCATAAGCCCCAAAACCTTACTGGGATTACGTCATATGGTTTATGAGTAGTTAGTAATGGTCAGTCTTGACCGACGCAGCAGACGTGAGCGGGCGTCAGAGTGTTAAAATGGGCACACGATTATGAGTGATCCGGTCGGAGAGGACGAGAGGTCCGAGCATCTAAAGTATGCCCCAAAGCGGTTCCGGGAGCAGCCACGAATGCCCCCGGCTCCACAGCTCCGCGTCGCTTCACCGCCGATGTCTCCCCCGCACGCACAAGTGCAAAGCGAACGGGCAGAAATATATTCGTCCCAAGGAGAATTGGAAGACGAGGTGCCCCAACGACTGTACGACCGCGAACCCGTGTCCCAGCCGCAACTGCAACGCCCAAGATACTCTGTGCTGAGGTGGATCAGCTGGCTAATAATCGTAGCAGCGTGCTTCGTACTGATCGTAATGATCGCCGCAATTACGAAACCATTTTGGGATGGTTCACGTGCGCAGTGGGATACTGAGTCGGAAGCTCCACAAGCGTCCACACTATCTGGTCGTTTCGCGGCGAACAGTGGGCCGGCGTCGGACAGTGTTACCGGAATTGCGGCAGCGTCTAGAGCGCAGCAGTCGAGTAGCGTGCAGGCGCAACTAGCGCCGGTCGCGCGCCAGCTCGAGCAAAAATCCAACAACAGTCCTGTACAGGGGATAACCGAGAACGAAATTCGGTTCGGGATGTCGGCTCCATTCAGCGGTTCTGCAAAAGAACTCGGCCACCATATGAAGCTTGGCATCGACGCGGCGTTCAACGTGGCCAATGCGAAGGGCGGAGTACACGGCCGGCAGCTTCGGGTTATCGCGATGGATGATGGGTACGAGCCCACTCGGACCGCCGAAACCATGAAGCAGCTTTATGAGCAAGATCGAGTTTTTGGAATCATAGGCAATGTTGGAACTCCTACAGCCGTGGTCGCATTGCCCTACGCCTTGGAGCGTCGGATGCTGTTTTACGGGGCATTCACAGGCGCCGGCTTACTCAGGCGCGATCCCCCCGACCGATACGTTTTCAACTACCGAGCCAGCTACGCCGAGGAGACCGACGCTGTGGTGCGTTATTTGGTCAAGGTGCGGCGGGTAAGGCCCGAGCAGATCGCGGTGTTTGCCCAGCAAGACTCCTACGGTGACGCGGGCTTCGCCGGCGTAGCCAAGGCCATCCGTTCACTGCGCGGTGGGGAGGAGAGCACAATTTTGCGCCTCAATTACAAGCGCAACACAGTGGATGTGGATGAGGCGGTCGCGCAACTCCAAAAGAGCCGCATCCCAATAAAAGCGGTGATCATGGTGCCCGCCTATCGCGCTGCGGCGAGATTTATCGAGAAGACGCGCGATCTCTACCCAAGCATGATCTACACCAACGTCTCCTTCGTGGGTAGCACCGCCTTGGCTAGTGAGTTGATGCTCCTCGGGCAGAAGTACGTGCCGGGGGTCCTCGTCACCCAGGTGGTGCCGGCGGTCAACGGTTACTCCTCCGTGGTTCTGGACTACAAATCCGCTCTCACCACATACTTTCCTGGAGAGCCGCCGGACTACGTGTCCCTCGAAGGATACGTAGCCGCCAGCCTCTTAATCGAAGCGTTAAGGCGCAACGGGCCGCAGCTCGACACCGAAAGATTGGTGGAAACTCTCGAGAATTTCCGCGACTTCGACATGGGTCTTGGAGCGCCGGTGACCTTCGGGCGTACCGAGCACCAAGGCATCCACAAAGTTTGGGGAACGGAGCTCGACGCGAACGGTCGTTACCAAGCCATTGACCTGCAGTAATTGTTGGTTCGACCGCGGCCGACGTTTGCACGCGAACCTTTGCCGGGCCGTCTGCTACTCCCACGGAGACGGACACCCCAGTTCGGTTGCGTGCCGGTGGATCGCCGGATCGTCACCATTAGGCCATTAGGTGCGGAAGGATCAGGGAGCCGGATTGCCTCTCGCAGGTGCGCCCCTAAACGCTTGATGGCGGTATGGCAACGCCGGAGCGCCTGTGACGAACATAGCACGCTTTTCCACAAGCACAGGTTAACCATCAGCCAGCCTTTTTCGGTGATGGTCGAGAATCATTAGGAGCTATGGCCCAAGGCTGAATGGCGTCGGGGGCTGTCTCTATCAGCCTCAAGACCCGGGGACGACGCTCCGGTCGGGGTTGGCTCCCACCGGCTGGAGCGTCGCTTCGATGCGACAAGGAATGCGAAACGGGCTGCACCCGGTGAGGCCCGGAAGGGCCTATAAGGTATGACAACCCTCGTCCTGATCCTCGCACTGATGCTCACGCTGGGCATTACGTTCATCACCGGGATTCTGGCATCGCAATATGGGGTTAACACTGACAGCTTTTTGTCTGAGCACCATCATTCCCGGTATCTCCGTACCAGGCCGCGTACGCCGGTTCGCCCCCACGCGGCGTCGCCTTCCTGATATGCCGGCCGTTCCGCAGATACGCTTTGCTCCAGCTGTAACCAGCCGAAGCTGTGACGCTCCGCCAAGTGCTCGTGAAAGTACTTGGCAGTGAACCCCGCATCGCACTCCTTGTAGAGCCGCTTGGCTTCCTCACCTTGGCAACAACACCTTTGGCGGACTTAACGTCGACAAAAGTGGGATCGGCGGCGATCTGCTTCCGGTTTGGCGGCCTGTGGGTGATTTTTGCTCTATGCTCTTGCAATGTTTGGATCGTGGCATTACTTGACCTTGTATTTTGACATTCGTCATTTTGGAGAAATCGCAGTGACAAAATCGTACTTTATCGATGAGCAGGAAGGTTCGGGCGTGTTGCAGCTGAAGAATGGAAGGTCGGGGCGCGTTCGCTGGAAGCTGGAGTTTCGTTCTGATGGTCTCTCAGGGCACATCCGCGGTGAGCGCGAGTTGCTCGAGCTTGCCGCGAAGGACACTCAGGCAACAATAAGCTTGTGTCACGAAGTTCACCTGTTTGCAGTCGGCCCATACAAGCAGTGTGGGACCCCGGTCAGCACTGAGTGTCAAATAGAACCGTGGCAGACAGCGACTACCCACACGCGTGGCCGAATGTTTGTGGCACTCGAGCTCACTTCGCAATTTCCGGATCTGTCTCCTGATAGCGCTCGCGCGCTCGCTAAGGAGCTAATTGCGCGCGCGAAAGATTGCGATGAGATCTCGTCCTGGGGGTCTCCGCGTGTCAAATAATGTCGCCGAGCGAGCATTACGTGGCATCGCGGTGCGCAGCGCGCCGCCGCCATCTATGCTAATCGAGACCGCCAAGCTCAACTCATCGAGGAAGCGCGTGAGCGTGGTCCAGGAATGAGGCTGTATTGGACGCTTTGGCAATCTCTTTGCTCGCAGAAAGCTTGCGGAGCTGCTCGCGCGGCCAGGTCTCCAGCGTAGCGACGAGCGGCCGGCTGCGCTCGTTGCGCACGAGCTTGCGTTCGTCCGGTGATGCGCCGTTGAGTTGGCGCTTGATCGCGAACAGCGCATCGATGCGCTTGACCGCCTAGATCGCAATCGTCGCCTCGTTGATCCGCGCCAGATCGAAGAACTTGCCGCGCGTGCGCCGAGCGCGATGCCTCGACCATTGGTCCTGGCCGGCGCGAAGGAAGAGCCGGTTAAACCCGCAATAGGCGTCTGACTGCATCAGCCCGGCATAGCTCGCCGATGCTCCTCGGGACCTCGCCGCCGCGGTCGGGCGAAGTGGAAGAAGGCCGCCGCCGGCGGATCGGCGCCACCGAATGGCTGGTCCTCATGGACGTAAGTCCCTAATCGGCGGTCCGGCACTTCCTTTGGCCAGAACTGGCACGGTCGTCTCGTCAGGGTGTATGCGCTCGGCCGCGAAGCCATGGGCGCGGATCAACAGGACGAGAGGCATCAGCGTTGCGGCACAGGCGCCGACCCAGTCGGCGAGCGTCGAGACGTCAAGATCAACGCCTTCACGCACATAAGCTGCGCTCTGACGGTTGAGCGGCAGGTGCAAGGTGCAAGCCGTATTTGGAGAACAGCACATGTGCCAGAAGCCCTGGCCCGGCGCGTCCGAGGGCAATCGGATGCGAGGGCGCCGGGGGCTGTGTGATCGCCTCACATGTCCGGCAGGAGAACTTCTCCCGCACATGCTGGATCACTTTTTCTATGCCTGAGATCAGCTCCAGCGTCTCGGTGACGTCCTCGCCGAGCTTGTGCAAAACCCCGCCTTAGCACGGGCAGGGGGCTGCAATGGATAGACGATACGCTCAAGCGGCAGATGCTCGGGCAACGGCCGGCGTGATCGCTCAAAACCCTGCACTGTGACCTTCCGGTCAAGGCCCGAGGGCAGTCCCTTTAGCCGTGGCCGTTGCCAGCTGCGCCGCCGCCTCGGCCTCAGAAGCATTCTCTTGCAATTCGTTCAGTTGCAGCTCGAGCTGATCGAGGATCGCGCCCCGCTCAGACGATTGACCGACTGCTGATGACGCAGCTGGCGATCGAGCCGGCTCTTGTCCATACGACCATCCGCCGCCGGCGTCGGCCCAAGACACGCCCGAAAGGTCGATCCCGTTCCGTCCTCCTCCACCAGAAAGGCCGAGTAGATCGTGCTGGTGTCTTCGTCCATTGTCACGATCAGATCAAGCGCCGGCTGCCCGGCAAGCCAAACCGCGCGCGAGCCATCCTTGTGCAGCTTGCACTCGCGCTTGCGCCGATGCGCGCCGGCGTTTGGATCGCTCCGCAAGACTTGCCGTGGCCGACTGCGTCTTCACCCACGTGTAGCCCCACCGGAAGTGGTCGCACACCATTGCTCGTGGAAATGCTTCACGTTCCAGCCCCGATACGCCCCGTCGCAAAGCTCCAGCATCAGCTGGGCATCGCAAGCAGGAACACGCTTGGGCGACGGCTTGCCTTTCGCCGTGCTCCTCGTAGTGCTCGCGATAGCGCCGGAATTGCCGTCCAGGCCGCGCCTTGACGGCGTTGAGCACGAGGCCATGCTGGGTTGGTCGGGGCGGCGATCTCATGGTCGTCGCGATCATAGCGGGCGAGCCGCCGCGGTCCGTGGAAGATGGCCAAGGTGCCGTCGGGATATTCGCAAACCTTCACGCTTGCCTTGACGTAATGCGCGCGCGTGCGGCTCTGCGGCAGCAGCCCCTCATAAGCCACCGTGTTGTCGCGTCCTGTTCCTCGCTGCAAAGCGTCTCGCGCAGGGCCGCGGCGTCGGCGGCGACGAAGGCCTTTTCGGCGACCGCTGCCGGTTTGGCAAAGCGAGAATTGTGTTCCGGCAGATCGACGTCGCGTATCCACCGGTTCGCCGTCTCGATGTCCCCGATCCCGGCATGCGCCAGCTCCTTCACCAGCCGGTCTTGCAGCATGCCGAACATCCGCTCGCTGCGCCCGCGCGCCTCCGGCGAGTAGGCCGGTATGTGCTCAATGCCCAGGCGATCGAGCGCACCCCCACCTGCGTGCGATGATCCTTGTCAACCGCCTCGCCGGCCTTGTCGGTGTAAAAATAATGACTGCCGCGGTCGGTGTAGAGCGCACACGGCAGTCCATGCGCGATGAACACTTCGCAACGTCGAGGCCGTGCCTTCCTCTTCAACCAGAAAGGCCGAGTATATCGTGCTCGTCGCATCGTCCATCGTAACAATCAAATCCAGCGCCTGCCCGGCCAGCCAATGGTGCTGCGAGCCGTCCTGGTGCAGCATCATCCCCTCGCACGCTTCCTCTCGCGTTTGCGCCGGTGGCCCTGCCTCGCCTCGCACGCTCCACCAGGCCGGCCGTATGGGGTTGCGTCTCGGTCCAGCTGTAGCCCAGCTGAACCGGTGATCGCGCACACCGTGCTCGTGGAAATGCTTCACGTTCCAACCTCGATAAACCCTCCGATAAAGACGCAGCATGCGCTCCACCTCCGCCCCGATCCGCTTCGGCGAAACCTTGCCCAAACGGCGGTCCATCAGACCGGTTTCTCCTTCCTCTTCAAACCGGTCGCGGTAA
Source organism: uncultured Alphaproteobacteria bacterium (assembly GCA_963841105.1). GTDB lineage: Bacteria > Pseudomonadota > Alphaproteobacteria > Rhizobiales > Xanthobacteraceae > VAZQ01. The sequence continues at coordinate 146,350 of CAWJCB010000010.1, read as the reverse complement.
CGCCGAAACTGCCGCTCCGACATCCCCAGCAGCTCCGCCGCCTTCATCATCGACAACTTCTGCATCCTGCGATCCTGTAGCCACGTCGTCCGGTTCATCGATTCGCCTCCCAACGGAGGCAGAAAACCGGACAACTCGTGTGCTACCTAACCCGGACAACTCGTGTGCTTACGACACCAGTGCAAAGCTTGACAGCCCAGTCGTTTCCACCCATATACCGGGCATTAAGAGTTTGCCGCCATGTTGGCTGGCCCTCGCCTGCGACGATGAGAAAAGCCGTCGCCCGCCAGTAGAAATTCCCAAATCTGAATAGCGCAGCAGCTAAACAGCTGATGCAGCACAGTCGCGTCGTCGCTCCGATTCCGATCGGGCGCAACGGCTGCGGATGTCGATGTTTGGCTTCCCTCGTACAACGAAAGTTAGGTGTGCACGATGAACGATGAAAAAGACGATGAAGTGGGGTATGGCAGACCCCCCAAGCGAACCCAGTTTAGGGCCGGCCAGTCGGGCAATCCAAGTGGTCGCCCAAAGGGCGTGCGCAATTTCCGCACCGAATTGTTGGAAGAACTCGCTGAGCCTATCACCATCAGTGAGGGTAAATGCGAGATCACGGTCAGCAAACAGCGCGCCTGCATCAAAGCGCTTGTCGCGGCGGCCATTGCCGGGAATGCCCGCGCCTGCGGGGCCCTAGTCGCCCTCTGTGCCAAGTATGACGGCGATGTCGAACCCGATGGGCAGCTAGCGCCTGATGATCGCGAATTATTGGATGCATTTGCAGCCCGCGGTGCCAAGCGTCGCAACGAAAGAGAGTAATTTTGATCAGGAGCAGGTTGTGAAACCAATTTTTAATGCTGCATTGCGCGATGACTTTTATACGTTCGTCCAGAAGGCCTTCCTTGACACCCACGGTGACAAGCTTGGGAGTCAGAAGTACATAGAGTATCTATGCCATCAGCTTTCGAAAGTTTGCACGGGTCGGGTACGTCGGTTTTTAGTCAATCTGCCACCCCAACACTTGAAAACGTTTTGCACCACGTGCCTCATCGCTTGGCATTTAGGACATCATCCAAAACACCGCGTTTTGGTGATCGGCTACAGCGGAGAGCATGCCGAGTCCATTTCACGTCGGGTACGGGCCATCCTGCGGTCGGAGTGGTATCAGAATGCGTTTCCAACGCGGGTATCACTCTCGCGGTCAAGCGTGGGCAATTTCGAGACCACGGCCGGCGGTGGTATTTACGCCGTATCCGCGAATGGCAGCGTTACTGGGCGGCCGGCTGATCTGATCGTTTATGATGACCCCGTACAAATCTCCGACTGCTCCAATCTGGAGCACTTGGAAAAAGTGAATCTCCAGTTTGATTCTCTAATCATGTCGCGGCTGAGTAACCCTGCTAAGGGCTGCGTTGTCATAGTGGCGCATAGGCTTAACGAGAACGACATTTCCGGCCACGTGTTGAAGCAGGGCGAGTTTCGGCACATTTGCCTCCCAGCGGTCGCCCCGCGCAAGAAGCGCTTTAAGTTGGATGACCAAACATGGTTACGCCGTAAGGGCGACCCCCTGCGGCCGGACCAATACCCCAAGAAGGTGATAGCGCGGTTGCGCAAGTCGGTGTTAGTTCCTGATTTCGAAACGCTCTACCAGCAGGATCCTGCAGGGGGGTGCCGCATCAGCATTAAACAGGAGCACTTCCAGTTTGTGGGTTTGCATCACATGCCAGAAAGACCGCTCATCCTCAGCATCGATCCGGGTGGATTTGGGATGCGTTCTGATAAGAGCTATAGCGTAATTCAACTCTGGATCCCGTTGACTGCTGGCGATCACTTATTGTGGGATCAGTTTAGGTCGCAATGTGGACTTGACGAATTGTGGACGGCGTTCAAGCATTTCGCTCGGCGGACGCCTTCTGCAATACTCGTCGAGAACACGGCTCATGGCCCCGCGTTAATCGAGCGTGCGCGGCGCTTTCCTAGATATCGGGTTCTGCCAATCACGCCTGGTGGCCGGTCGAAAGTCGAGCGCCTGAGGCGACACATCCGCGTATTTCAGGACCGTCACATTCACCTTCGACAAGGCAAGGCATGGGTCGGCGAATATGTGACAGAAATGTCGGAGTTTCCGGCTGGTCCATTCGATGACCAAGTCGATGGGACCACGCAGTACCTCGACTACATCGCGCAATCTCCGACGCTAATATTACCACCGCCGTCGGGCTTATGCGTCGTCGCGACATCGCGAGGATATCTTTATGGGCCGGGTGGCGTGCCAAACATGCACCGTGCAGTTGCAGTACGCGCTGGGAGCATTTAGTAATTCCGGACTGTCTGCGACGTTGAATCCCGGGAGTAATTCCAACAGGGCGAAGCTGAAAGGATGGTAGGCGATCGGGTGTGCTGGAATTCCCTGTATTTTTCCCTGATGGCACGGAATTTCCCTATCACTCCTGTGCTGGCACACCGTCATTGTCCGCTTCGAGGGGGCCCGCCGCGCCACTCATGATTCAGTGTTCCATCTCAGGAAGAGGAGGGCCCGCTCATCCGCGGGTCACTCATGTCAACGGCTCGGGCCGCCTGCAAACCGTCAGCGCCGGGGCCAACCCGCGCTATCACCAGCTGATCGCCGCTTTCCGCGATCTCACCGGCGTCCCCATGGTGCTCAACACCTCCTTCAACGAAACCGAGCCGGTCGTCTGCACCCCGCAGGAGGCGCTCGACTGCTTCCTGCGCACCAACATGGATGTGCTCGTGCTGGGCAACGTCATGTTTTCGCGTCAGGAGGTCCGGCGAGCTGAGTTTGCCGCGCGCATGGCGACACATTCTTGATCTATTTCGCGAGCACCATGCATGTTCGGAACAAACTTGGGTCGGTTAGATGCACCTTGAGAATCGCGTTCTAGTCACAGGAGGTGCTGGCTTCCTCGGCTCGCATCTCTGCGAGCGTTTGCTGGCGGACGGTGCCGTCGTCGTTTGCGTTGACAATTTTTTCACAGGCGCGCGGCGTAATATCGAACACCTCCTGGACCACAAGCATTTCGAGGTGATCCGGCATGACGTGACCTTTCCTCTCTACCTGGAGGTTGATCAAATCTACAACCTTGCGTGCCCAGCCTCGCCCATCCACTACCAACACGACCCGGTGCAAACGACCAAGACCAGCGTGCATGGCGCCATCAACATGCTGGGCCTGGCCAAGCGCTTGCGCGCGAGAATCCTTCAAGCCTCCACATCAGAAGTTTACGGTGATCCGACTGTCCACCCGCAGCCGGAAGACTATTGGGGGCACGTCAACCCTGTTGGCCCGCGCTCTTGCTACGATGAAGGCAAGCGCTGCGCAGAGACTTTGTTCTTTGACTATTGGCGGCAACATAAACTGCAGATCAAAGTAGCTCGTATTTTCAATACCTACGGCCCGCGCATGCACCCCAACGACGGGCGTGTGGTCTCGAACTTCATCGTGCAGGCCTTGATGGGCAAGGACATCACCGTTTACGGCGAGGGGTTGCAGACCCGTTCCTTCTGCTATGTCGATGATCTGATCGACGGACTGGTTCGACTGATGGCGACCCCACCGGCAGTGACAGGACCGGTGAACGTCGGAAACCCCGTTGAATTCACGATCAAGGAGCTTGCCAGTCAGGTGATCAGCCTGGTCGGTTCGCGCTCGCGCGTCGTGCATCGTCCGCTGCCCGAGAACGATCCCAAGCAACGTCAGCCCGACATCTCGCGGGCACAGGAGCACCTTGGTTGGAAACCGCGTGTTCCTCTGAAGGAGGGGCTGGTTAAGACCATTGCCTATTTTGAGCAGTTGCTCTCGGACAAGGGTTTAAGAGAGCAGCTCCGCGTCGAGGCTTAAACCCGGCCAACGTTGCGTCCCCGTCGCTGGGGAACGCCTCCCGTTATCGTTTCGTCCGGGGATACGACTGACGGGATCTGCGTCGAGTACTGGACCACCAAGCTTTACTGGCGGTTAGTCGATAACCCGCAACAACCATGTGCGGAACTGTGAAAGAGCATGGCTCTCCCCTTTGGGAAGCCATGCTCTTTGCTTTTGCAGACTCACAGGGCTTGAACTGGATAACCGGATTAGTCGGTCGAGCGTCATTCCCGTGCGTCGCTTACGCCACGGGCTACCCCAGCCATGGATACAACCACCGGGGAGTTTAAGGTCGGCGGCCACTTTCCGCGCCGCTGCCATCGCAGAGAATGCGTCGCGAAGCAACCACATGTCGGCGCGCCCAACGCTGCCGGCAGGGAACCAGCCGCCACCCAGCGATTGCGTGCACGCGGTTCTTTCGACGGCGTGGACTCAGTTCAGGTTGAAACGACAAATACAAAGTCTGGGTCCGAGGCGATCGGGCATTCACGCTATCCAGTCGCGTGCGCCTGAGCCTGCGCACCGGCCAATTCGCCCGCGGCCATGCGCGGGTAGCTTAATTGCACCTGAAATAACTGATAACATCACGGTCGCTGGACCAAACCAATTTGCTTGCTGACAAAGCAAACTTTCCTTTCGCGTCCCAGCGTTGAGTGCCCTTCGAACATTTCGCTCGCACCCGCCACTCATCTTTTTTCGAGCGCAGCTCACTAAACTCGCAAATACTTCCTTCTGACGTTTTTGCCCCACGTGAGCTCAGCAATAGCCGTATATCTGTAATTTTCCTGGATTCACATGACGCCGTAGACCACGTTCCGACGATTGACTGATCAGCTCGAATGGCCGTCTCCGAGCCAAGCTTGTCGCTGGTCGGCAAATCCAATCTATCGTCATTCGGCAATCCATTCACAACTTTAAAGTCTCGCAGAGCATCTCGTGCCCTACGGTTTTCACGACCGTTAGCTGGCGACATATAGCCTAGCTCACGCAGACGCGATTTGATCTGCAGCGAGTCGTAGGTCAAAGACGGTGCAGATACCGAAACCTCTTTCGATTGGTCGCCGGCGCGCAGAGCCGATGGTTTGTCTGTCGGTACTTCTGTGTCGTATACGGATGGTGTCTCAGCGCTTGCATTGGCAATTAAAACTTGCCTGCTCCATGGCGGTTGAGAAACGTCCGTAGAAGCATTGACAGCGGTGTCTGCGCCAACAAAAGCGGCTGCAACGAGACCGTGCTCGAACGGGTGGGGATTGAACTGAATCACCCTCTCTCGAGCCCCTGCCGCTATCTGTTCCAGCCGAATTTGCATGTAGGAGGGAGACGGTCGCATAGGGGCTGTCGATACCACGCTGGCCGCCATTTGTTTCTGGGATTGTTGGAGGGTCGCCTTGGAAGGGTCTCCTTGAATTTGAAGCTTCGTGACTGGGCGCGACGGATTTGCTTCAGGGGTAGGGACCAGGAGAAAAGCGGAGAGGATTGCCGGCACGGCAACAAAAAACATTCGCCAAAGTTCGGCCGGACGCAAACCATTCGACATGTCGCCTCGCCCCCCAAGCGATCTTTTGCGACTTTTCAAACGCTCTCGTCTCTCTATGGCACAGTAAAGGCAAAACGAGCGCAGATATGAACAAAAGCGGTATAGTGATCATGGCGCCACACTTGCTCCGGGAATATCGCCCTAATCCAGGAATGCGGGCCGGCGGCTAGGCTCAAGCCGAAAATCGATCGTCGCGGCGCGGCCGGCTCGCGATCTAGAGCCGCAGCAGCGCTATTGCTCAACTGCAGCGAGCGCTACCGGGCTCGGAACGGCTCCACGGGGAGAGCTGATGGCAACCCTTCATATCCTTCGTTCCTTCGAGGGGCAGGCGCTATCGACCATGGATGCTGGCGAAGTGCTGACACCCGACGAGCCGAGGCTTAACTGTTTGCGACAGCAACGTCGCGCTCAAGCTTGGCCCGATGTCGGCTTCAACTCCAACAACAAACGATCCCGCTTGCAAATTGCAGCCAATCTGGCCGCCGCCGATAAACTTGCTGTTTTTGGCGGAGCCAGTTCCAGCGGCGCCGACCGCAGCGCCGGCTAATGCGGCGACTGGTATCGCCGAGGGCTTGTTCTTCCTCGACCGGCTAGAGGCAACGCCATAATCTTGTCGAGCGTCTCGCGAACAGACTGTTGATGATGCGCGGTCAGGATTATTTCGACAGCTAGAGAGCAGCCCTGCTTGGCTCTGCTCACCTCGCCGCCCCTTCTCCAACCACGATAAACGGCGCCCAGTAGGCGGGATAGGCGTTGCGCGGATCTGAGGTGTCGTCGATGTAGGCGAGCATGGCACCGCGCAGCGCCTCGGCGCGGCCGATTGCGGGGTCAGACTTCATGATGTCGAACGTCGAGGTGGTGAGCCGCATTGCGGCATTCGATTCCACGGCCCAGTGCGAGATGAGCAGCGCGCGAGCGCCGGCATAGAAGAAGGCGCGGGCAAGACCAGAGAGCGCTTCCGCCCCGGGCTTGTCGCCGGCAATGGTATTGCAGGCGGAGAGCACCACCCAGTCGGCGTTGAGCTTGAGCTGCGCCACTTCGCTGGCGGTGAGCAGGCCGTCGTCAAGATCGCTCGGCTGCTTGGGCAAGGTGAGCGCAAGCGACGGCTCCGCCAGCCCCTTGATCTCGCCGGCGACGAGGCCGTGGGTGGCAAAATATACGACACGGTAGTCGGACATGGCTGCGCGCTTAACGGTGATCTCGCTCGCGTCTTGACGCAGATGGATGCTACCTGCCGGCGCGCCTAGGTTTTGCCCGACCGCCCGCAGCTCGTCCGCCGTCTCAGGGAGGCGAGGAAGTGCTTTGCTGAGCATGCTGCGGTCGATGTCCGCCCCTTTCCAGAACTCGTTATAGGAGCGCGTCGCAACGACGCTTCTTTGCTCCGAGCCCGGCCGGCTCTCCTCGTCGGCATTGAAGATGGGATCGCCGAAACCGATCAGCGGCTCCCTCGCCTTATCCTTGCGAGCGAATGATCGCAGCGCCTTAAGACTTGCGACCGAGGGCAGCACGCTCACGGCATGGCGCTTGAGCAGCCAGGCCGCATCGCGATAAACGCCGAGATCGCGCGGCGCATTCACTTGCGGCACCGCCACTACCGGCTTCTCCGTCAGCAGCAGATGGAACGGCAGCGCCGTGAGCGCGCCCGAGGGCACCAGGATGAGATGCCGCTTGTTCTCGATCAGGCCCGCCACCGGACCAATGAGCGTTTGGTAAAGCTCATGCGCGACGCCGAGGTCGAACAGCTCGCGAGAGCGTTCCGCCGCTTGGCTGCACTCGATGTGTCCGAGGCCGCGACCTTCCGCGACAGCCTGCGCGCACTCCTGTGCCAGAATCTGATGGCACTCCACGCGCGAGAGCCCGCGCTTGTCCGCTTCGGCTTGCTAGCACTCCCCCCGTTCTAATCCGCGCCTGAGCGCATCGACATCGAGCCCATGGCGAAATGCGCTGACTTTCTCCGAAAGCGCCGGCGTGCCGAGCGGCATAGTCTTCCATTCGAAAGCCTCGCGCGTCAGTGCGAAGACGTAGCTCTCTTTGTCTCCCGCTAGTAAGAAGACGAGCGCCTCATCTGGGCCGAGGAGATTTTGAACTTCCTCCGCCTTGAGCGGCTTTGGGCTCGCCAGCGCGGAATAGTCGGGAAACTCGGCTGCTAGACGCGCGGCAACGGCAGCAAGCCTACCCTCGGTGTCGGCGACCTGCTTGCGGATCGACTCGATCAACGTCGCGTTGCGTTGGCCTTCCGGCTTCGACAGCGCTTCGATCAGCGCCTTGTCGCGGACGCGCCACAGGGCGGTGAAGTCCTGGCGCTCGCGCACCAGCACTGCGAGTGCGTCGTTATTGGCGGCAAAGCGTAAACCCAATTGCTGGACGGCAGCCGCGGCCGAGGACTGGTTCGTCCATTGGGCGATCGCGAGGGCCTCGCGACCGAGCGTTGCCTCGGGCTCAAGCCGCTTGCGTGCGGCTATCGCGAGGTTGGCGAGATGGCGAACAAAATAGCCCGTGCGCTGCTCAACGAGACCGCCCGCACCCTCGTTGCGCTGCGTGCCTGTGATCTCGGCAGCAGCGTGGGCGATGACGGCCGCGGTCGCTTTGCGGGAATAGGCGAGCGCATTTTCGCTGTTGCCGCTGCTGGCGGAGAGGGCGGCCAGATTGTTGAGAGCCGTGGCCACACTGGGGTGGTCTTTGCCGAGCGCCTTCTCGCGGATCGCCAGTGACCGCTTGTAGAGCGGCTCGGCGTCGGCGTAGCGGCCTTGGCCCCGGTAGAGCAAAGCGAGATTGTTTAGCGATGTCGCGACATTCGGATGGTTTGGACCGAGCACCTTCTCCCAGATTGCCAGCGCGCGCTTGTAGAGGGGCTCGGCGTCGGCGTAGCGAGCTTGGCCCCGGTAGAGCAAAGCCAGATTGTTCAGAGCTGTTGCGACATCGGGATGCTCGGAACCGAGGGCCTTTTCGCGGATTGCCAATGACCGCTTGAACAGCGGCTCGGCGTCGGCGTAACGGCCTTGGCGACGGTAGAGCAAAGCCAGATTGTTTAGCGACGTCGCGACTTTCGGATGGTTTGGACCGAGCGCCTTCTCCCAGATTGACAGTGTGCGCTTGTAGAGGGGCTCGGCGTCGGCGTAGCGAGCTTGGCCCTGGTAGAGCAAAGCCAGATTGTTCAGTGCTGTTGCGACATCGGGATGTTCGGAACCGAGGGCCTTTTCGCGGATTGCCAATGACCGCTTGGATAGCGGCTCGGCGTCGGTGTATTTGCCTTGCGCCTCGTACACGCGCGCCAAGCTACTCAGTGCGAGTGCATAATTGGCGTGGTTGACGCCAAAACGCCCCTTCACCCCGACCTCGAATTTCTGCGCTTCCACAAGCGCCGCGGCATAATTGCCCGCAGCATAGAGTTCATTGTATCGCTTGAAGGTCGCGTCGAGGTCGCCCTGTTGCGCCGCGGCCGGCGCCATCGCGATGACCATGATGGAGATCGAGCCCAGCAGGACGCCGAGGCGGCTGAGCATAACCGCGCAAGCAACGGCGACGATGCGGCGCATAGTAAGTCCCCGTTCCGAATGCATCTGCTCGCAGCATTTTGCCACAACGTCAGACCGATCGAAAGCACGCGACCGCCGAACGATTTAGGGGTTTGCGCTTTGTGCTAGCCCAGCCGGGAATGGCTGCTTTTGATGCTGTGGACGGCTCCTCCACCGGCACGCGAGTGCATGGATGTGGATGCTGTTAAGGGGGCCGCAAAGGCAAGGCTCCGCCTCCGATCGTGACAAAGGGCTAACCTACTAAAATTCGAAACGATACCTGCGACTATGGCCAGGAGGCAGCGCGCTTGCGCTGACTTCATGGCCCACAGTCCAGTGTTTCGCGCGCTGTTCTCCGATTGCTGCGCTGTCCTTAATGCGCGGGGAGGCTGAGTACTGCGTCCTTAAAGGCACCGCGCACCCGTCGGCGCCTAAAATGTGGTGGCTGGCGGAAGCGCGCGTGTAGCTGTCCGGAAAGAACGCTCGTGGCTCCGGGAAATCCGCGCGCTGCTTGAAGCAAGCGCCGACCGCGGCAAGGGCGGGTAGTGCGGCGATATAGATCGCCCTGCCGCCCTTTCCACCATAGGGCAGGTGGATCCGTTTTGCGCATCGATAATCGCACGGGAACGGCGATGTACCCATATGGATGAGTAGTAGAAACGAGCAACACGCGGATGGCACAGTGGAGCTTTGCGTCAGCACTGTCAGTATCGTCTGCGGTTCAGCCGGCACCGCCCCAAGCCTCTACCGGGCCCGAGTGATGGCCGTCGTCGCAGGCGTTCGCCACAGGAGGCCTAACCTAACACTAAGGCGCATTCGCGCGCATGCCGCTGACGGTCCTGACGCTGCTGACAGTAGGATCGTGACACGAACGCATTGAGATGATCCGATTTCCAGCTCGCCCTTCGCGACTGAACGCAATCTCTATGCCGAGGGCTCGAAGAAATGTCTGCGCGCGACGCAAGCGGCCGGCCAGGGCGCGAGGAGTCGTGGGCCAGCGGCTGCCGCCCCTGCCTCCAAGGTTGCTTCGCACAAGGTCGGCTGCCGTACCGCTCCAGGAGCTGCGCCCGCTCATAAACTCGCGCACGCAACCGGCGATCGGGTCCGCATCAATGATCTCCTCGATCGCGGTCCTGCGGTTTGCTGCGTAGGCGCGGGCGAAAGTGCCAGCAGGCCAGAGGGCGCTTTCGCAAGCCGTGGCCCATAGCGCGAAGTCGGCCATCCGCGGCAGCCGGTCGAGATGAACGCAATCCAGAGTTCGCAAGCCGTGCGCTGCCGCGTCGAGCAGGGCACCCAAAATACGTGGTCGCGCAAGCTGTAAGTCGCGCCAAAGGTCGGTCTCCGAGCGTCGCTGCTCCTCTCCAATGGGTCGCAAGGCTATAAAAAGCGCACGGTCAGCCAAATCCGACCGGCCGATGACGTTCTCTATCCCGTTCAAGAGGGTCGGGCGCGCCGCTTGCAACAGCACCTCTTCATCATCGGTGTAGAGCTGCCGAAGCGCGAAACTGCCCCCGCTCGCTAGTCGGCACAGTGCATCCGAGAGCCATGCGGGTAAACCGGACAGATTATCGAAGGCAAGCAGATGACCATTGTTTGCTGCAATCATCAGCTCGCGTTCTTCGCGCGGCAGCGCCCGGACTGCGGCTGAGTTGGGATCGATCAGTGTCCTGAGGGTCTTCGACAGAACCGTCTTTGCCGAACCCTGCTCACCGGATATTGCGAGCAGCGGATAGGGACCTCCTGATCGCAATGCCGCCAGCAGCCATGCGACAATCAGCACAAATTCATTCTCATTCGAAAGATTGAGGAACGAGCGCAGCGCTTCAATCGATCCGCCGCGCTCCGGCACCGGCAGCCGATATCGGCGAGCACAGGAGTTCCTTGCTAGAAAGTTACTCCAGACAACGGTTTAAGGGAGCAGCTTCCCGTTGAGGCTTAGCTCGGGCATCGTGTTGTCTGCCTCCAGTCGGGTTACGATGCCTTAATCGATAATTCCTATAAAAGAGCTGCAGGGTTCCTGCAGTGTAGTGTGTACCTCCCAGGCAAACCCCTGGCTGTCATAACGGCTGGGGGTTTGCCATTTTGGCCGCCGCTCTGGCGGGGGGGCCCCCCGCATCGCCGGTCCCACGCGCCCGAAATCAGCCGTTCCATCCGGTGGGCTCTTCATCATCACAACGACAAGTCCGTTCGCTCGACGCCCTCGATATGTGTTGAATGAGTCGATCGCAGTGCCGCCCAAATCTGGCACGCGCAGCCGAGGCACCAACCGAGCCCTACGTGCGGGCGAACTGCCCTGGCTTTAGAGCCAAGGCGTTCAATAGAGGCGCGGTTACCCGCCCCACATCCTCAAGGTCTGCCTCATGGCTTAAGCCTGCGGCTTTGAGGATATCCATTGCCTTGGCCGGGTCGGATTCTGCCACAACGTAAACCACGGCATCCGCGGGATTGCTGCGCCAGCTCTTGACCCTAATCAACCGCCCAAACCCCATATGGGAAATATGCGGGATATTCCTTGGTCACCGCAAGTACAAAAGTCATGGGCTTTATTACATTGAGCCTGTCTCCAATAAGATACCTTCGCATTTGACTTGATAGACTTTGCTGAAGATTCCACGTTTGATGCAAAATTCTAGAGCCGTGATAGATGACGGGACGACATCGGTCATCGGATGCAATAACCCTAAATCCGTCGATCGGATGGGGGTGCGAAATATCTCAGAATGTGCAAACACTTTGAGTGCAGCGCCCCGGTATTGCTGCCAGTGCTCGCGAATGAGATCAGCGCGTTGGCTGTCCACTGCTGCTTTCCTTGATCATTTTCTGGTCAAACGCCCGCCTCGACCCGCCACGTTCCGAATTCGGGGTCGATCCCCCAAGCCGGCCCGTGATGGCCCCATAGCAAATGGTCGGGGGTGGGTCTGGTCAAAATGCAACACATCCGGGACTTCCCGGAATTAGTTTCGTTCCGCCGGTTGGCCGCGGGGTTAAGCGGGCTGCAACGGAATCTGGCTTTGGTAGAAGGACCCAAGTTCAAGCTGGTGCTGAAGCTGCAGGAGATGCTCGGGCGCCCGGCACGCTTCCAACGAACACCGTCATCGACCAGAACCAGCGCACGGAGCACCGATGATCTCGAACACTTGCTCGAGCCGCTCGATCTGGCCTTCGGTTTCGCCCGCATGCTCTATTCTCCGCAGCGAACCAAGAGACCACGGCCGTCGAGAGAGCAGGCCCTTGGGGGCGGCGCTACCGCATGAACAGGGCAAGAAGAATGATGATCGGAATAGGCACGCCGATCAGCCAGAGAAGAATTGAGCGACCCATGATTGTTCTCCTTAGATTTGTCTTGGGGTTAGAACGTGATTATTCCAAGTACCGTCTAGGCCTCAGTTAAGAATTTGCCCGGGCTGTGAGGACCGGGGTTCGACAGGCAAGCGACATGAGGCCGGAAATGGAGTCGCCTGCTTATCAATTGAGCAGGCGCTTCAAAGTTCCACTTGTTGACGATTAATACTCCGCCCGGGGCTGGATCGACGTCGTCGCAGACTCGGTCTTGAGGACGCGGGCGGCCTTTAATGAGATCGTGTATGAAGCTCAACTTACCGATTGCTCCCTGCGAAAGCACGAAAGGATAGAGGTCGGATTGACCCATCGTACGATTGAGGCTGTTGAGGGCGATGCTCAACGGAAACCAGGTTTCGACCAGTTGTTCTATATGCCCGGCGATATAAGGATCGAAATTCACCGCAACCGTAAGGTCGCCGATTTTGTCGAGCTGCGGGTGGACGTGTACGCCGAAGGCGCCGGCCATTTCCAATGTATCCACGATGTGAAGGTAGTGCGCCCACGTTTCGGCAAAATCTTCCCACGGATGCGCGGTCGCATAGGGCGTGACGAACCGCTGCTGCCAGTCTAACGGCGCTCCATTCGCGTAATGCGCTTTTAGCGCTTGGCCGTAATCTTGGCGGTCGTCGCCGAACACTGCACGGGCAGCGTCGAGCTTGCCTCCATCGCGGACGAGGCGATCCCAGTAATAATGGCCGACCTCATGGCGGAAGTGGCCAAGCAGCGTGCGATAGGGCTCATGCATGGCGTTGCGCCGCTTCTCACGCTCGACATCATCCGCTTCCTCAAGCGCAATCGTGATTATTCCGTTATCGTGCCCCGTTAGAACCTTCGGTCCGTGTCCCGGCGCGGGCGACGCCTGAAATTGGAAGGTTAGACCGTGGTGCTGCGCGTCCTCCCGGTTGTTGAACGGCAGTTTAAGTCTTATGAGGCTGTAAAATAGTCGGTGCTTTGCAGCCTCTATCTTTTGCCAGGCGTGCAGGTTGGACGATACGCTGACATCGGGAATCGTTTTGTTATGACGACAAGCGAGGCAAAGATTGTCAGAGGAAGTTGCGTCGATCAACCAGTTGCAGACTTCGAATTCCGCATTCGCGCAAAATCGAGACGGGCCGTCAGGACCGGCCAAAGCCTGCCACTTACCGGCTCCTTGCGGTTCCAGAGCGCTCAAAGTGGTGATTTCGGGAAGAAATCCCAACCGATGCGAGCATTTCTCGCAGACCGTATTTTCGAAGTATACAAGCTGAGCGCAGCATTGGCACTTGAACAGTTTCATTGAATTTCCTTGAGGGGGCGAGCCACCTTGCAGGATCGCCGCTTATCAGCTGGCTCATGCGGCGACTGGTATCGCCGAGGACTTGCCTTCTCGACCTGCTTAGAGGCAACCGCCATAATCTTGTCGAGCCGTCTGGCGAAGAGACGGTGGATGATGCGCGGTCAGGATGATTTCGACAGCTAGAGAGCAGCCTTGAGCAGAATTGTATCCCGCTCCGGGAGATTGCGCGGGGCGCAACGTGTGCTGGTCGAGGAGAAGCAGCCAACGAGATTGCGATGCGGTAACAGCAAGAATTGATCGCAAGTGCCCGCTGGCGACCCTCTTATTATCCCTAGTTTGTTGGTTCGTGTCTATTGATTATCGCTTCCCATAAAGTTCGCGCTCTTTTCGGATTTGATCCGCTGTGTACGGCGTTGCCGAGGCATCGAATGACTTCCATCCGGCTTGGCGATAGGCCACGCCTCTCTCTGTGACATTTACTGCCGACCGATCCATCACGGCCTGCAGTCTGGCGGCGTCCGCGTCCGGCACGCGCGCGCTTACCACCGCCCCACCTCGGCGCAGCCCCTCGGCGTAGATGTCCGCGTCATTCTTGCTGACACCGGCCTGCGTAAGGGCGCCAATAACGCTTCCGGTGGCTCCTCCCGCGGCAGCGCCGGCAAGCGTAGACACCAACCACCCCGCTGCAACGACGGGACCAACCCCAGGGATAGCCATCAAACCAAGACCCGCGAGAAGTCCCGCAGCACCTCCCACTGCCGCACCCACACCAGCACCGGTTCGAGCTGCTTCCGCACGGTCGTCCTTCCCGTCGAGATCACGATCGGGGAAGGTATCCCCTTTGCGATCTGATGAATACCAATTGTCAGCATTACTGGCGATGACGCTGATGTCATTGTGTGCCACGCCGGCAGATTCTAGGTTGCGCACCGCCTCTCTGGCATCAGGATAGCTATTGTAAAGTCGTGAAATGGTGACGGTCATGAATTACTCCTTAAAGTTTGAACTCGTGTTTGATTGGGCGAGCCCACCGTTACTGAGCCGTGACGTTGCCTTGGAAATCGATACTGACGTTGACGCTTTTGCCATCTTTCATGGCCTTTCCGCGCCATACTCCCTGATCGTCCTTCCGCAACCCGCTCACGTTCGCATATCCGTTCGCCTCAATGCGAGACTTGGCCTGTCCCTCGGTGAAGCTGTTCGCCCCGGAGACTGGAGCACCAGGGTTGGGGGCACTATTGGGAGTGTTGACTGCTGGAGTGTTGGCATCACGGTTGGCCGGCTGAGCGATGGCGCCGAAAGAGGCCAGGAGAGCGGCGGCGGCCGCAATCACAACAAGAACGCGCATATCTTTAAGTTCCTTATGACTGATGTGTACAACACGAACACCCGGCCGTTGCTAAAGTTCCGTTATTTGACTCCGATAAGCGCACTCGCGAATTTTTCGTCCACCCAATTCAGCGAATTTAGGGAAGGAAGGAATCTCGAGTTATGCTCTCCGGCGGCATGAAAGTGCAGATGTCGCTTGCTGGGCTCGTTCCCCACAGGCTTTCATCTCAACTGGCCCTAAAAAGTATCGATGATTGCTGACACGGTGCTCGCTTCGGCCCTCGTGTGCTGCCTGGCTCCAGCGGTCGTGTGGGTAATCGCTGGATCGGCAGTCGGCGAAGACCAGCGCTGGCCGGGCGCGGACATGCTCGTGGGGTTCGGCCTCCTCGGCAGCGCGCTCACCATTCTTGCCGTGACGACGCGCATTTCGGTGTCGTGGCTCATGGCTGGCCTCACCCTCCTGTCTCTGATTGCGCTGGTTGTCCGCCGACAATTCCCCGGGGGACGTTCGACTTGGATCGCGCTGGCGCTGGTCTCGACAATTCTCGTCGGTGCGGCCGATAGTGGGCCCGCGATGTGGGACGACTTCTGGAATTGGCTGCCCAGTGCCGCCTACGCCTATCGCCACGACTCACTACCTTGGCCCGACCTCGCGCCCTCGTTCTCGATATTTGCGGGGTACCCGCAGGGAATGCCGCTCATGATTGCGGGCGCTTCGTTTATTGATGGCCGCTTTATCGAAACCGCAGGGCCCACAATCAACGTGGCGCTACTCGCGGCGTCGAGCGCGCTCTTCGCCGAGGCGATCGCCGCGCCTTCGTGGCGTTGCGTGACCCTGCGATCCTGTCACAGAGAGCCTCGGCGCAGCTTCCTCGCATGCTGGGGCCGCCAATCGTCCTCTTTGCACTGTGGCGCTGGTACGTGATGCAAAATCTGCCTCGCTCAGAACAGGCATTCCGGCCGATCTACGAGTGGAATTTTGGCGCTCTGCGCCAGACCCTTTCTTCCATCGGAGACCTCATCGCCGATGCGCCGCTGTTCCACTCCATGATGTGGTTGGTCACGGCCGCGGGTCTCGCGATTGTTTTCCGTTGGCCGGGAAAGTCCAGCGAAGCGCGATGGCTGGCGGTGATCTGTGCCACGGTCTGGCTCGGCTACAACGTGTTCCTGTTGATCGTTTATATCGGAGTGATGAGTAACTCCGATGCTCAAATCGCAGCCGACTATTGGCGCTATACGCCACACGCGGCACTGCTTGGGCTTTACACGCCGGTCATGGCGCTCTCGATCGCACGCTGGCCAGCGCGATTGCAAGCGATGAATTTGCGAGGCATTGCTCCCACCTTGGTGGCAATCCTGCTAGCACTTTGCGCCATGCCAATTCGCCGTGATCTCAACAACCCCGACGGCAGGCCGTGGCACCGCTTTCTCCGAGATGCCACAAACGAAATGCAACACTTGATACCGTTCGGGGTCGAAGGTATTGATCGTGCCCACGCAAAAATCCAGCCCGTTTGCAGTGGCTGTCCGTTACAACCTCTGGCACCTCGGAATCCCGGAGCAGGAAATCGTTGCGACAATCCTGTGGGAGGGCACCGATTTTGAAAAGGTCATCAGCTGGGCTCAACGCGGTGAAGCGGATTATCTGATCATTCAGGACGCCGAAGGTGTAATGGATGAGGCGACCAATGCGCTGGGGTTGCAACGGATCAATCACGAAATGGCGCTCTTCGTTTGGCGGGATGGTGCATCGGGAAAATTGAAATCATGGCCGATCCCGGCCGGCCTCATCCGTCCGTGATAAGTGAGCTGTTTGATACGCCGTCGCGTGGCGGCAACGCCGGACACGAAGCGTACACGGCGGTTCGCCCATCTCGCGCTCTACCGTCGAGTTGCAGCCACCATAAAACCAAGGCCGCTACGCCGAGGCCGAAGGGCCCCACAAGTGCGCCCTTGCGATCAAGGAGAAGGCGCTCGGTCCCGACCATTGCTGACTTGCCGCGACCTCATCGTCGCACTCTTCGAGCGTCGGCGCGCCATTGATTAGGACGGACCAGCTTTACCAATCCGCGCCGTAATTTTAGCTGGTCGTAAATTTCAGACTGGGCCCCTGCCCACAATCTGTTCATTTGCACATCAATTGAACCTGATCTACCGTATTCACATGCCGAGCGGCTGGTTCGCGCTCTTTAGATCCGGTACATAAAGCGGGATTTTGTTCGCTGTGTCTTTCGAGCACTAGAGTGCTGCGGTCCCCGGTGGCATTGTGCATGACGTTATTCAACCGGGGGGCTCAAATGAAAAAGCTCGTATTTGCATTGGTTGCGACACTCGTTGCGGTGAGCGTGTCAGGCTGCGTGGGTCTAGGCAAAGGCAAGGCTCCGCCTCCGATCGTGACAAAGGGCTAACCTACTAAAAACCCCTGGCTGTCATAACGGCTGGGGGTTTGCCATTTTGGCCGCCGCTATGGTTGTGATGTCGCCGGTTAACGCGCCAACTCTTGACCCTAATCAACCGCCCCTTGGTCACCGCAAGCACAAAAGTCTGGGCTTAGGACAGGAAGCGGGGCGTAGATCGCGGCGCGCTTTATTACATTGAGCCTGTCTCCAATAAGCATACCTTCGCATGTGACTTGATAGACTTTGCTGAAGAAGTTTCCACGTTTGATGCAAAATTCCAGAGCCGTGACAGATGACGGGACGACATTGGTCGTCGGATGCGATACCCATGAATCCGTCGATCGGATCGGAGTGCGAAATATCTCAGAATGTGCAAATGCCTTGAGTGCAGCGCCCCGGTATTGCTGCCAGTGCTCGCGAATGAGATCAGCGCGCTGGCTGTCCACTGCTGCTTTCCTTGATCATTTTCTTGGTCAAACGCTCGCCTCGACCCGCCACCGTTCCGAATCGGGGTCGATCCCCCAAGCCGGCTCGTGATGGCCCCATAGCAAATGGTCGGGGTGGGTCTGGTCAAAATGACATCCGGCACGTCCCGGAATTAAGTTTCGTTCCGTCGGGTGGCCGCGAGGTTAAGCGGGCTGCGACGATGGCTTTGGTAGAAGAACCCAAGTTCAAGCTGGTGCTGAAGCTGCTGGAGATGCTCGGGCGCCCGGCACGCTTCCTAATTCCCCAGGGCTGGCAATCTGGCTATTTTACCCAGCCAAGTTAGAGCAGGGAATGGCGTAAACTCCTGCAACAGAACGGCCATGATCATCAACACAGCCCCATAGGAAAATACCCCGCGCACTACCCGATACGTAAGCGATGGATAAGGTGGTTTGTTATCGGCTGGCCAGGCAAACATCTCTTCCCACTGTTCCTGTGCAACATGCTTGGGTCGGATTCTGTCCAGTGGGACCCATGCGCGGTACGCAGTTATCCCGCGCTCGCGCGCGATGGCATTTCGAAGACCCAGCACGTTCTTTCGCGCCATCAGCTCGATCGCGCTCCTGATAAAAACTTTCGCAAGAAACAAGATCATCCAGCCAGCAAGGTAGATATATCCAATCATGAAACCCGCTGTGAGCCACGATTTGGTGAAAGACTTCACATTGAAGAGCGCGGCGCACTGACTCACGGAGAAAGTTACGAGCCAATCGAGCTCGTTGAATATTTCACCGAACACCGAATTACTGTCGGCAGCTTGCAGCCAAAGGATGACGGCCACAGCGATAGCGAATTGGAACAGCGGGAAATGCACGACACGTCGTATCAAAGCGAGCAGCGACTTGATCAGAAACATTTGGCTTCTTTCGAGGTATCAGCCAAGTTTATAGCAATCCAGCGCCCGCATGGTCCTTGAACTCAGCAGCCCCGACATAGGTGGTATGACTGACTGGTGGCGGCTCACATCCACTCCGCCCAAGCGTCTTGGCGCGCTTAGGTCGAGACCAAGGATGCTGTCCCTGCTCGTCAGGCGTTTCCGCTCATCAGCGGGCGGAAGAATAACGCTCGTCACATATCCGCAGTTGGGACACTCGTACGCGATCAGTCCGGGCGCATGGACCAGGGGCGCGATAGTGACAATGTCAGCCATCTGCCCTGCATTGCATCGAGGGCAAGAGGGGAGGTCCTTCGGCTTCGCTCGTTGTTGTCCTGACATCACACGCCGGCCCTTGAGCGAGGCTTGTGCGGATGATCCCACCGAGAGGTAACCTGAAACCGAGATGCGAGTTCCCCATATGCTCGCGCCGCTTACCGGACCTGCCACAAGAGCATCACTCGCGCCCCCTGGGCCCGGACTGTGGCTTTCGTGTCCAGCCGCACTGCGGGACGGTATGATCGAGACCAGGACGATCTACGTCGGCCTCATTGGTGTCTCATTGCTGCACGCTGATGAGGTCGTCAGGAGACACTCTGTTTTGGGCATGGCGTGCCGCACGAGTTGGGAGTGAGCTATGCGTAACATCCAGACGCAAGACGACCTAGTTGAGCTGGCCCGTATCTGCCAAGAGCAGTCGCGTGTAACACCGGCATCTGATGCTGCAGCCGAACTCAGGCGGATGGCCAAAGAATATCAGAGGCGCGCCGCTCAGGAGCCCGGTGTTAGTCACGTCGCGAGGGTTGAGAACTCGCGTCACGCTGAGATCAAGGACCGTGTTGAAACTCCGCGACGACGAGCTCGCGCAATCGGATCGGATCACGCTCCCCGCGTTGTGCGTGTTCCATGATCTTCTTCGCAATAATCTCAGTGAGAGGGTCATTGCGATCGACCAAACTCAGAGCTGCGCATGTTGCATCAAAGGCGCTTGTTAGAGCATTGACGGCGTCAGGGTCGAACGCTGCGTTCTCAGGTATTCGGTCGATCGGCATCTTCGAGGTAGTTCCGGTAGGCGTGTCGGCCCGCGCCGAATGTTAAGATCATTCACATTCGCTTCGCTCCTGTCAAGAATCCTCTGAGATTGCTCCCACCCCCGCCGCGTCTCACGTGTGGTGCTGTTCAATGGCGGCGGCCGGGCAACTCCAGCTGTGATGGCCCCGTAACATTGCCGTCACGAAGGCGTTAAGCGTTAGTCCAACTGAAGCGGCCCTATTCTTCTTTCTTAGGTTGGATTTGCTGTTGCTGCTGCACCGTGGTGGGTCTGCTCGCGAGATTTGCAGCACGTTCCAGGTAGTCGGCAGCCAGCGCCAGGAGGGCTTCCGCCACTGAGGGCGTGGGGCACCCCTTCGCCAGTCGCATGCACCGTTCAGCTTGCGCTCTTAGGTTTTCAATCTTGTCGAGCATCAGCGACGGTGCGCCCGAATCTGAGTCCCGACAAGTTAAATCCGGTCAACGTTCAATTCTAGCTTGGAAAAGGGCCACCCGCGATGATGGGGCTCCGGGTCGAAACAAAGCGTGCACCTCCCATTGATGCGTCTCTCGGCCATGATTGCTAGCTGTGCGGGAGATCGCTTCACGTCGCGGTCCGCCCCCGGTACTCAGTACTAACCCGGGGGCGCTCTCCGCGGAGACGCTGATATTCAGCCAAAATTTAGCTTTCCTTGTCATCTGCTTCAATGCAGCAGGGGAATACCGTCCCGGATTTGGTGTGGAGACAATTTCGGCGAGCGGCAGTAGCGGCCTGTCAGCGTCACGAAGAAGGCCTAAGCCGAGGCGGTCTACTCGCCTTCGTCTTTCAGGACGGCGTCGTATCTATCCATTTGGTTCGCCAGCGCCGTCCAGGTTCGTGAC
This sequence comes from uncultured Alphaproteobacteria bacterium, assembly GCA_963841105.1. Taxonomy (GTDB): domain Bacteria; phylum Pseudomonadota; class Alphaproteobacteria; order Rhizobiales; family Xanthobacteraceae; genus VAZQ01. The sequence continues at coordinate 125,807 of CAWJCB010000010.1, read as the reverse complement.
ATATCGCACCAGGACAGCGCTAGGCGAAGCTGCACGACGGATTGCAAATTCCACCGGCCATGGCGAGGCTTCAGCCGAACAAGTGAACGCGAATCCAAAGATGTCAATGGTCGGGGATGCGGTAAGCGAGGACTGGAAACCGGGTGCGCTGCCGTGGAAAGCCACACTGCAGCATTCCAGCCCAGCTTGGATCGCAGCCTGCAGGCGACGGCAGAAGTCCTCATTCATTTCGCGGCATTTTTTCTCATTCCTCGTCGCCTCCAGCGTGATGAACATCTCGTCGCTTGCATCGGTCTCCTTGGGGACTGCCGAGTTGTCGGTACATTGGTAAAGCGAAGGCATCTCTACCTCAACCTCTTACGCTAAATGTCGAGCCACGCGACTCCCGCATTCCCACTGGTCACTGACTCACGTTTTTGATGATGAAATGTATGACGGCAACCGATTGCTGTTTGTTAGAGGAAATTTTGACAGTTAGAAGATTCCAATTAAGATATTTGTGGTGATTAGGACCGTGCTCTTCAGAGCCGACAATTTGCGTGGTTGTGGTGGCCATGGACAATCGGGCAGCTGGCCGAGCTGGGGATGATCGAGGCGTGCGTTCCGATTTTTGATAACCATCATCGTCATCTTCGTCACGATGCCGGATCAAAACGCGCAGCCCCTGAATCGCTCCGTTAGTGATGCAGTCTGAGGTAAGCCCGAGCGCGGCCGCGCCCGGGCAAAAACGGGCTCATCAGCCCGGAACCGAATGGAGCCATCGCGCCATCGGCAGCCAACTCGCGCGGACGTGCCACGTCTATACGACGCGTGGGCTCGCAGTGTCTTTGAGGCGATAAGGCAGGTCAACGATTACGTCGTAACGACTCTAAGAATAGGGTCAATCTGTTCTCAACTTTTCAGTGTTATTTCCGGTGCGCTACTGCGCAATGTGACGGTCTGAACATCGGCGGCCCCGATCGGCAAAAACTTTCGCCAGTCAGGGGCCCTTCAGCACTCAGCGGGCTCAAAGGTCCGAGCCGGATTCGAGGCCTTGTGGCCGGATTGGCTCATGGTTTGAAGTTGCAAGCGGCGGGCGGCTCAATCACATGAGCGTTGTTACCGCGCTTATCTATTGGGCCATTGTCGCGCTTTGGTTAGCGGTGCTGTCTGCGGTAGCCGTCGCCTATATCCGCAACCCGCGCACTTTCGGGGCGACGCGGCTCCTGCTCATCGTGGTGGCGATCGATTCCCTTCGCAACATCATCGAGAACCTCTATTTTGGCGTGTACCTCGGGGCGCAGTACGGATTCTTTCCTGGAGCGCTTATCGGAGTGCTCGGCAATCCGAATCTTCTCATCATCCCGAAGCTGATGAACGTCCTGGCGGCGTGCGCCGTACTGGGCTTGCTGCTCATGCGGTGGCTGCCCAGGGCTTTGCAGGAACGCGCTAAGGCGGATGCGGATATTCGCCGCAAGTCGGAGGCGCTGGCCCAGGAGAGTGAAGAGCGCCGTCGCCTGTTTGAAACATCGTTGGACCTCATCGTCGTGACAGATCGCAACGGTACCGTTATTCGCGTCAGCCCGAGCTGCGCGGCAATTCTAGGCTACCTTCCAGAGCAAATGGCCGGCCACAGCGGAGCCGAATTCATCCACCCCGACGATCTGGAGCCTACGCGCAATGAAATGAGGGCGGCGCGCCGGGGGGAGGAAACGCGAAACTTCGAGTCACGGTACCTACATAAGGAAGGGCACGTCGTTACATTAGCGTGGACCGGCGTATGGTCGCGCCCGGAGCAAAAGCATTTCTTTTTCGGCCGCGACATAACGGAGCGGAAGGCAGCCGAAGAGAAGCTCAAACAGCTCGCTCATTTCGATCAACTAACGGGGTTGCCCAATCGGCTCACGCTTCGTGAAGAGCTCGCCGATTTGTTGAACCCGAAGGATAACGCAGCATGTGCTCCGCTATCACTCGCGATGCTCGATCTGGACGGCTTCAAAGACATCAACGATACGCTCGGTCATTCAACCGGTGACCAGTTGCTCCAAGAAATCGCGCGACGCTTGACGACGATCGCCAACGGCAGCGCGCGAGTCTATCGTCTTGGCGGCGACGAATTCGTCTTTGCCTTTCCAGAGTGCGGCGATCCGCGCGAAGTTGGACGTGTCGTGAATGGAATATTGCAACGGCTTGGAGAGCGCTTCGAGATAAATGGCCATCGGCTATTTGTCGGCGCCAGCGCCGGCATCGCGATTGCTCCCGCTGACGGCTCCAATGTCGAAGACCTGATTTCCAACGCCGACCTCGCCCTCTACGATGCAAAAGCTGCCGGAGGTCGCACATACCGCCTGTTCTTACCGATGCTGCGGGCGAAGGCTTCGGCACGACGGGAGCTCAACACAGAGCTGCGCCGTGCGTTAGCGGAAAATGAGTTTGTTCTGTACTATCAGCCCCAATTGCGCATCAGCGACGATACATTGATCGGTGCGGAGGCTCTGCTGCGGTGGCAGCATCCGGTGCGGGGGATTATCGCGCCAGGGGCATTCATTGACGCTCTTGCCGAAAGCGCCGTTGCTCTCGATGCGGGCCGATGGATTCTGAAAACGGCATGCGATAGTGCGGCCCGCTGGCACGCTATGGGTCTGCCACTGCGCATCAGCGTTAATCTCTTCCCGGCACAGTTCCACGATGGAGCGCTGCTGAAGGACGTCGAGGCAGCATTACGGCAGAGCGGATTGCCGGCTGAAGCCCTCGAACTAGAGATCACCGAGAACGTGGCACTCGGCCACGACCAGGCCATCATAAAGTCGCTACGCATCCTGCGAGCCAGAGGCGTGGGCCTTGCCTTCGATGACTTTGGCACCGGCTACGCTTCTTTGAGCTACCTGACCCGGTATCCACTCACAAGGATCAAGATCGACCGGAGCTTCGTGCAAAAAATCGGCGAGACCTCCACTCCGAAAGACGCCGCCATAGTACGCTCAATCATTGTGATGGCGCACAACCTTGGCCTCGAAGTCACAGCAGAGGGAGTGGACACCCTTGCGCAAGCCGCCTTCCTGCAAGCGCACCACTGCGACGAGGTGCAAGGCTTCCTGTACGCCAAGCCTCGCCCAGTGATCGAATTTGAGGCGCTTTTGAAGCCCGGTCTCTGCATCAGACAAAGCCTAGAAATCCATTCAAGCCAGCGGAGCCAAGTTCGAGACGAGTGCGCAAGCTGACCGCCAGGGCGTTCTCGCAAAGGAACAGCAGCGTAAACCATCGAAGGCCAGAGGCTTGGCATGCCGACTACAATCAAGAATGGCCGACGGCGGTCAATGGCACGAGCAGCGTCAATGGCCTCGTGGATCAGCCGTCTAAGTCGGCAATTATGTCTGTCCGCCGCCTGACGAGCGTGGACGGTTTCCGCACGGTGCCGTTCTGCACCTGCAAGGGGGCGCAGGGTCATGGCGCCGCCGTGTCGGTCACATAACGCGCTCCAGTTACGCTGCCCACCGTTTCACAGGTGTCCGCCGTGGCCATTCATGATCACCCAGGTGGGTTTGGGAACAAGTATCCAGCGGAACACTTGTCCCATGCAGGGGCGCCAATCAGTTAGCGTGGAAGGTTACAATGAGTTCATGGTTCATCTCTCCTTGGGAGGCAGCAGCGCGGTTTTCGCTGGAAGCGCAACGTCTCATCGCCCTCCAGTTTTTTCCCTTAGCTCCCCGCCAAGAACAAGGACGCCAAGAAGTGGCATCCGACGAGGAAAAGCCCCTCGCAACTCAACAGAATATCGGCTCCTCGGCGGATGTAGCGATACCCCCGCGATCGAGGAAAAATGTACAGCCAAGAACAGCAGCGGTCCGCCACGCGCCGGAAGTGATTAGGAAGGCTACTGGCAGCAAGACAAAAGGCGGGAAGGGTAAAAGGAAAAGCAACACGAAGAGAAAACGGGGCTGACCGCGCGAGAAGTTTTGATGAGCTTGTGGCGACTCTTGCCCACGACACCTTGGGTGAGCGGAATGGGGCCGCCATAATTAGATTGCGACAGCGCGCCTCTAGCTCGGTCCTAATGCCCGCTGCACGCGTACAGCAGCAAAAGGGTCACCAGTACGGAGACAACTATAGAACCAACGAGGCCTACGCCATTTGAAAAGAACAGGAACATGCCGAGCGAAAACGCACGGGGCAGTCCGTCGTTCCGCTCACGACCTCGCGGAATTCCTAGGCGATGGGAAGGTACAGCTTGCGGGAAGGGGACGACCTTACCTTAGCCCCGATGAGATGTGGCCGAATTTCCGATGGGCGTGAAGCGGCAAGGGTGCATCTTAAAGCGGCTCCCGACACCTATTCCAGATTGGGGTGGAACTGCACGCGCGGTGCGGAGTTCGGCATGTGGTCTCAATCATGATGGAGCATCGAAATGGCGAGATTTCTCAGGTGCGTCGGCGTAGACAAGATGGTCTACCACGTTAATGTTGACCATATCGCCTGGATGTTCCGCCCTATGGGGGCACATCACACCGTGATTAGGTTCTCCGGGGCTCCGGATGCAATTAGCGTTCTCGAAACGCCACAGCAGATCACCTCAACCGGGCACTCCAGCGAGCAGATGGAGCGCGAGTTTGCCCCAATAGCGAGGACAAGGAGGGTGGTTGCACAAAACGCATAAGAACGCTTCCGCCGATAAGGAAAGCAGAACATTTGGAAGAGTTCTTTTCACGACAGCGACAAACGGACACGGCTCGCATGGCGCTGGCGTCGGGCTTCATGGTCTGGTTGTGGATCTCAGCGGAGATCGTCCTCATCGCCGGCGAAACTCAACGCGGAGATGGCGCACCAGGCCGCTGCAGGCGGCTTCGTCTTGGCTCGAGGCGCGATGATGGCCGATCACGTCGGCGAGGCACAAGCCTAGCGAGACTTTGCCTCGGACCGAGGAGTTATGTTCAGATGACCCAAGTTGAAGCGACTGTGACACGTTCGGCCTCAGGACTGCGCTACAGCGCGGACGTTGCCCTCGTTACTCTGGGTATTTTAGCTTCGGTCGGGGCGCTGTATTTTGGAAAGGAGCTCATCCTTCCGCTCGTTCTCGCTCTTGTGTTGAGACTGATATTTGGACCTGCCCAACGCTTTCTGACCGAACGCGGCCGACTGCCAACGTCCTTGGCGGCTATAATTATCGTTCTGCTCTGTTTCAGTGCAATTGCCATTGCGGCGTTCACAATGTCGGTGCCTGCCAGCAACTGGCTGCAAAAGGCCCCTGAGACCTTGCCCCTTCTAAAAGAAAAGCTTGCGGTCTTGCGCCAACCGATCGACTACCTCCAGCAGGGTTTGAAGGAACTCGAAAACGCGACGGCTGCGGCCGGTCAGCAATCAACCTCAGAGCCGACGGTCACGGTCAAACAGCCGTCTGTCTTGGCCGGTCACTTGGCCAGTGGAACAGCAAATACCTTGGCGCGATTCTTCACCACGATGGTCTTTCTATTTTTCCTCCTTGCCTCCGGTGGTCGACTGCTGCGTGGATTTGTCGAGGTGCTGCCGCGGATTTCCGACAAGAAGCAGGCCTTGGACATCGCAAATGAGATTGAACACAACATCACCACCTATCTCAGTACTGTGACGCTGATGAATATCGCGGTCGGCTTGGCGACTGGTTTAGTCATGTGGGCGCTAGGTCTAGGCGATCCCCTCTTGTGGGGAATTGCAGCATTTCTGCTTAACTACATTCCGATCCTTGGCCCTTTCGCGGGAGTCGTGATGTTTTTTGCGGTAGGAGTTTTGACCTACGAATGGCCTTGGTATGCCTTCATACCTGCCGGCGCCTATCTGCTGATCCATGTTGTTGAGGGGGAGACGATCACCCCAATGCTGCTTGCAAGCCGACTTACATTAAATCCGATTTTGGTAATTATATCGCTCTTTTTCTGGCACACGTTATGGGGCATTCCTGGCGCCATCCTCGCCGTTCCACTCCTCGCAATACTAAAGATTCTTTGCGATCGCATCGATCCGCTTAAGCCTATAGGCCACATAGTTGGTGCGTAATTGGCCCCAGAGTGGCGCTGCGCGCTATTGGCGGTCGCGTTCGAAGGTGCGTGGCCGAAGCGACGGCGAAGGGTTGTGCGGATGGCGCAGCGATGTTGGTGGAACCGACCAGCACCTATGGCGTTTAGCCGATGAGCGACTTCGAGGGAAATATTTGGGCCAGCACTTTCATCCCGAGTTCGGGTACTTTTGCCCTGCGCCGCGCTTGCAACGCGAGGTGCGAGTGGCATTTTTCGCCTTCCTGATAGGGCGGCGATTGGAGCGGTCTCGGTGCTTGCGCTAAGCGTCAACGATGGCGACGCAGACACTGCATCTGCAGAAGCACGTGTGGCAAGCACCCCAGGTTCGGCAACGCATAGACTTTCGGAGGCGAAGCCGGATGACGCGTCGCTTGGCACTCTTCATGTCACCGACACAGTCGTGCGGAACGATGGAGGCAAGACCATTGCCAGCGACCCGAATTCCTCCACGGCCAACGCTGTCGGTTCCACCATGGTCGATCCTCAGGTTCAAGGTGTGTCCTCGGTGATCGGAGTTCCTTCCGGTGCCGCTGCACCGTCCAAAGAAACGACTGCGATCGATGCTGGCGCCGGTATATCGGAGCGTTCAGAGTTGTCGCCGCCGGCCCAGGTGCAGCGCACGCCAGCGGACATCCCTAGTCCTCCGCCAGCCGAAGATGCTGCTCGCGCCCGCCGACATGCTGCCCCCGTCCCCCGCAATAAAGAACGGATCGGCGCCGATTCGCGCAAGTTTGTGCGAGGAGAAAACCGTCCGCGCAAAGAGGCATCAGATCAAGTGGCTGGTCCGACTAGCGCTTCAGAAATTGGCGCGGGGGGACTTAGCCGACCATACGGCCGCACGATATTTTGGGGACCTTAGCGTCAACTCAGAGGCTACACGGGCGCCGCGGCCGGGATTCGCCCTTCTGGCGTATATTTGTCCACAGCGTCGGGAAGATTTTTCGCGAGCCGGGAAAGGATCTCTTCTCGGGACAAGCCAGTTTGTTGTGACAAAGTCTCTAATACCTCCGGCGTAATTGCTTGTTCTAATTGAGTAGGAGCAATCTGTTTATTTGGCCCGCGGCCGACCCATGAGTCCGCTACGTCTCCCTGACCTGCCCGCTTGAAGGAATCCACCAGATCGCGAAGCCCACCACTCAACATGTCGCTGATGCTGGTCCCGCCCAGGAGCCCCCCCAAGTTGCCGGGAAGGCCACCACTGGTGCTTCCTCCCGATCCCTGCGCCGGGGTCCCCGCCTTTCGCTGCGCGGCATTGAGCCATTCTGCGATCTTGTCTTTATTTTGGTAGCCCGCCACAGCGAGGAGCCCCAAGAGAGCTGTCATAGAAGGATACCCGCGGCTCATGCTCGCCTCCTTTGTGCTGTTTCACAGTTCACCAGCGACCGGCGCGGAGCGTTACTCCGCCCGATAGATAGTTTCATCACTCCGCCCGATAGATAGTTTCATCAAACCCTTTGGGGGATCGCGCCATGCGAACATCCCCCTCCTCCAAATCGATCATGCAACGAACGATAATTGACCCTTTTGGTTCCGACGCATCGCGCATTTGGCTGCTGCGTGGGGAAGCCGCAAGCTAAATCAACCAGGCAAACAGACAAACTGCGGTTACAGGCCACAACAAGGGATCGGAAGATATCGAGCCGGGACCCCGTTGAGACCTTCGCCGATGAGCTGATCAAGGGGCGATGCGGAATGCATTCGCCGGGATGATCTATGAGAATTCTAGTACCCCCTGGCCCACCAAACGAAGCGAGAACCGAAATCGCTTCCGATAAATCCCGACATGACCGCTTGTTTTCCGCCGTGGTTCCTTCGGCTGCCGATTTGGCTGCACAGCCAATCAAGCGTAGGGCGGCAACAAGGTAACGGCCCCGCACGCGCAAAACCGTCTTCGTTGTACGCGACGGCACGCTCCGCCTCGGGGACGTTATTTTGTCTCGCCCCGGCCTTTGGCTGGGGTATGAAAACCGATCGTCGCTGCGGAAATTTCATGCAAAGGTCACTCACTTGCAAGGAACCCATCTAGCCGCAGCGTGTTGACTGAACAAAGTCGAATCGAAGGCCGAAGCTAAATGCGCCAGAAAGCGCTATCCTTCGGCCGCGACAGGAACCCGGCGTTTCCCCCCGCCGGGTTCTTTTTGGCTTCGTGGCAAACTTCGTAGTCCTCGCCGCTGGCCAGCCATTTTCGGTCCCGACTGCGACCGCGTATTGTTGTAGTCCGCATGCGCAAGGATCGACGGACGGTTGTTTACTGTGGGCGCTGCTGTGCCGTAGGCGGGCCCGAGGGGACGAAATAGAAACTTTCGACCAAAGAAGAGGCCACCCAGGGCACCTGCTCGGCGTCCGACGCTCGTGATACCCCGATCCGCGCGCGAGTGAACACCTCGTCCGCCGAAACTCCAGGCGAGCGCAGCTCTTTGATGAGTTCCGTCGTGAATAAACTTTGCTCACCCGCCGTCTCATTGAAGACTTGTCCGATGCCCGCAGAATAAATGACCAGGCTGTCCTTTCCGATATTCACAGGAGCCAATCCCGCCGCGGCGGAGCGCACCCGCCGTTCATAAGGATTCCTGCGGGCGGCATCGATAATCGCCAGTTTGACGGATGCACCCTGACCGTTCATTTCGGTTAAGATCGTTTCGATATTGACGCCGTCACGCGCAATGTCCAACTCGGTCCAGATTTGCGCATCGACCGGAAGGATATAGCTCTGGCGATTTGCCTGAATTCCCAAGCCGCTGAAGAAGAACAGGGCAGTCGATTGCGGCTTTATTTTCTTCTTGAAGTTTTCCAACGTCCGCTGCAACGCGAGCTTGGTCAGATTTTCCGCAAAATCGACTTCGAAGCCCAAACGCTTGAGCTCATCGGTGAACGCGCGCGCGTCCTTTTTTGGCTGGTTCAGGGGCGGGTCGGCATCAGGATAGCGCGTATTGCCGATAATCAGAGCGACACGAGGACCCCGTTCGATGGAGGTCCGCATCGATGGCCTGACAACAGGCTTTTCAGCCTCAGTGGGTTCCGGCTGAGTTGCTTGTGCGGAAGCACTCTTGGTAACCGCCAGTTGGGCAAGCCGCTCGCGCGCGGTTTGGTGCGCCCATTTTCCGCTGCCACTCGAATGCGCCTCTGGCAATGCCAAAGCTGCTTCAAAGTCTGTACGTGCGCGATCCGTGTCACCCTTGCGCTCGAATGCCAAGCCCCGGTTGGTGAGAGCACCGTGATAGTTCGGGTCAAGCCGGATCACTTCATCGAATTCTGCAATGGCACGATCGTATTCACGTCTGTCCAGCCAGGTCACTCCGCGCGCATAGTAGCCAAAGGGGTTCTTGGCGTTGATACGAAGCGCCTTATCGAAGTCGGCTAGCGCCTGGTCGTAATCACGTTTTTGGCGATAAGCGTAACCACGCTGGACGTAGGCATCGGCATATTGCGCGTTGAAACGAATAGCTTCGCTGTAGTCGGCGATCGCTCGATCAAAATCGTTTCGCCGGCCCCAGGCACGGGCTCGGTTGTAGTACGCAATGGCGTATTTGGGATCGAGGCGGAGCGCGTTGTCGAAATCAGTCACAGCACGCTCATAATCGCGCTTCTCCATCCAGATGAGCCCACGCGTAGTGAAGACCCATGTGCGCTTGAAATTGAGGCTGACCGCGTGGTCGCAATCCTTCAGCGCCCGATCGAATTCACGCTTGTAGTATAGAGCCCAGCATCGGTTTCCATATGGCACGGCATAGGTGGGCTCCAGGCGGATCGATTGGTCAAAGTCGGCAATAGCGCGGTCATAATCGCGCTTGTCATTCCAAATGAATCCGCGCGTCGTATAGGCGCTGGCAAATTTGGGATCGAGCCGAATGGCTTCATTGATATCTGCAAGAGCGCCATCGTAATCGCGCTTGGTTCGCCGTAGGTACCCACGAACAGCGTAGGCGGCTGGATATTTCGCATCGATCCGGATGGCTTCCTCGCAATCGGCTGCTGCGCGATCCAGATCGCCTTTATTGTGGAGGACCAAACATCGAGCAGCGTAGCCGGGCGCATATTTCGCATCGAGGCGGATCGCCATATTACAGTCCGGCAACGCGCGATCATACTCCTGAGTGCCGTTGAATGCGGAACAACGGCCCGCAAACGCCGCCGCAGATTGCGCATCAAGGCGAATAGCCTGGTTATAATCGGCGACGGCGCGAGCGTAGTCGCGTTTCAGCCTCCAGCTATCGCCTCGGCCGATCCGGGCTGTAGCTTGACCGGAATCAAGCCCTATAGCCTCGCTGCAGTCAGCAAGTGCCAGCTCCGGCTCGCGCTCCTGGTTCCAGGCGCCGCATCGGTTACTGTAGAGCTTGGCAAGAGCTGCCCCCTTTTCCTTGCCGGCGTCAATCAACCGGCTGCATGCCGCAACGGATTCTCTGCGCAGATTGCTTGCGCATATCACGGCATCATCGGCTGCGGCGACGGCGAAATTCGCGAGCAGCACCGGCGCAAGGGCCAGGATCAAACGGCAAAGGCGGAGCATCATATGTTGTAGGCCGGGTTGGAGTGATGTCAGATTATACCATCAGAATTCAGTCAGTCACTGCGGCGTTGTCGTCGATGATCTGCGCTCCCCCAATGAGGCCATCGTGGTGCGCCGCGCCGTTTTCGCGCTGGAGGCGCTGATCGTCCGTACGCAGAGGCAAATGAGCCTGCGAGGGATCATGTTCTCTGAATAGCAGGCGGTTCGCGCCGATGTCACTCACCGCCAACGATTGGTCGAGGAGTCTCGTGATTGCCGGCGTCCGAAAATCTGCACACTTGCGGACTCATGCACCGCAGCAAACTGCATTGCTATTCGATAACCCCGCCGGCGCGACCCGGGAGGGGGGAAGGTGATGCCGTGCGGTTTTCAGATGGATGACGAACTCAATACTGGTGGATTGTTGGCGGCATTTATGTCAGCCGGACAGAAAAAAGGCCCGGCGTGTGCCGGACCTTCCTCTTTGCGATTGGCGGGGGAATTAATAGTCCATTCCGCCCATGCCGCCGCCGGGCATTGCCGGAGCGCCGCCCTGCTTCTTCGGCATTTCAGCGACCATGGCTTCCGTGGTGATCAGCAGCCCGGCGATCGACGCCGCGTTTTGCAGAGCCGAACGCACGACCTTGGTCGGATCGATGATGCCCTTGGCGACCAAATTGACGTACTCGCCATTCTGAGCGTCAAAACCGTAGGCATACTGATCCTTCTCGAGGATTTTGCCGACGATGACGGAGCCGTCCTCGCCCGCGTTGATCGCAATCTGGCGGGCCGGCCAGCTAAGTGCCTTGCGCACGATTTCGACGCCGGTCTTTTGGTCGTCGTTGTCAACACGAACCTTCTTGAGGGCTTCGCTAGCGCGCAGCAACGCCACGCCGCCGCCGGGAAGTATGCCTTCCTCGACCGCGGCGCGGGTCGCGTGCATCGCGTCGTCAACGCGATCCTTGCGCTCCTTCACCTCGACCTCGGTCGCGCCGCCGACTCGGATCACGGCGACGCCGCCCGCCAGCTTGGCCAGTCGCTCCTGCAGCTTCTCCTTGTCGTAGTCCGAGGTGGTTTCCTCGATCTGCGCCTTTATCTGCTTGATGCGCCCTTCGATATCCGACTTCTTGCCGGCGCCGCTGACGATGGTGGTGTTCTCCTTCTCGATCATCACCTTCTTGGCGCGGCCGAGCATGCTCACCGTCACCTTGTCGAGTTTGATACCGAGATCCTCGGAGATTGCCTGAGCGCCGGTGAGGATCGCGATGTCTTCGAGCATCGCCTTGCGACGATCGCCGAATCCCGGAGCCTTGACAGCCGCGACCTTGAGGCCGCCGCGCAGCTTGTTCACCACGAGCGTAGCGAGCGCTTCGCCCTCGACGTCCTCGGCGACGATGACAAGCGGCTTCGTGGTCTGGACAACTGCTTCGAGCAGCGGCAAGAGCTCTTGCAGGCCGGACAACTTCTTTTCGTAGATCAGGATGTAAGCGTCATCCATCTCCACGCGCATTTTGTCGGCGTTGGTGATGAAATATGGCGAGATGTAGCCGCGGTCGAACTGCATTCCTTCGACCACTTCCAGCTCGGTCGCCAGGGACTTGGCTTCCTCAACGGTGATCACGCCCTCGTTGCCAACCTTCTTCATCGCATCTGCGAGGAATTGGCCGATTTCGGCATCGCCGTTCGCCGAGATCGTGCCAACCTGCGCGATCTCCTGATTGGACGTGACCTTCTTGGAATTCTTCTGCAACTCCTCGACGGTCGCCTGGACGGCGAGGTCGACGCCGCGCTTGAGATCCATCGGGTTCATGCCGGCGGCAACCGCCTTGGAGCCTTCCTTGACAATAGCGTGGGCAAGAACCGTGGCGGTGGTCGTACCATCACCGGCAAAGTCCGACGACTTCGAGGCGACTTCGCGCACCATCTGCGCGCCCATGTTCTCGAACTTATCCTCGAGCTCGATCTCCTTGGCGACAGTGACGCCGTCCTTGGTGACGCGAGGGGCGCCGAACGACTTGTCGAGCACGACGTTGCGGCCCTTCGGACCGAGCGTCACGCGGACGGCATTGGTGAGGATGTCCACGCCGCGCAACATCCGGTCGCGCGCGTCGACAGAGAATTTTACTTCTTTAGCAGACATTTTGCTTCTCCGTTGTGAGGATGCGACAGCGCTTACGCGGCCTTCTTGCGGGCGGCCGACTGATCGACCACGCCCATGATGTCGCTTTCCTTCATAATGAGGTAATCGACGCCGTCGATCTTGACCTCCGTGCCGGACCATTTTCCAAACAGCACGCGGTCGCCAGTCTCCAGGTCGATCGGTATCAACTTACCGCTCTCGTCGCGGCCCCCGGGACCGACGGCAATGATCTCGCCTTCGGAGGGTTTCTCCTTTGCCGTGTCGGGAATGATAATCCCGCCTGCGGTCTTGCTTTCGGCGTCGATGCGCTTGACCACAACGCGGTCGTGAAGCGGACGAAACTTCATAAAATTCTCCCAATTGTCGCGTTTGAATTTGCCGGCCGCACAGAGCTGTCGCGAAGAAGCCACACGGCGGGCGGCGGTGCCCCGTAAGGGGACCGATTGTCTACTCTCAATGTTGGCACTCGTCAACTTAGAGTGCTAATCGCTCTCAGACTGGCCCCTAAACGACGCCGCGGAAGTTCAGAGGTGGGCCTGGGGGGCGGCCGGGGGGGCCGCTCGCGGCAGCAGCCGAGCGCAGTAGGGGCTCTAGAACTGCGATCAACCGCAGAATGTCCGGTGGAATTAGCTAGTTTTTCTCGTTATCACGCTGCAGAACTGACGACTTTGTCCGAGCGTCCGCCCACGCGATCGCGCGCCTCGACTAGCGCGATCGATTTTCCATCATCCCGCAGCCTTCGCGCTGCCAAAAAAGGAAGCGTTGTTATGGAAATCGGTCGGGTTCGGTTGAGGAAGAGGCGCCAGAGCGCCAACACGACCGGACTGCCCATACGAAGATCGCCACCAGCGACATACTGCAAAGCAACCGCCTCAGGGCTTTCTCCCTTCCCTGCCGGCCGCTGCGCATCGGATCGAGGCTCACACCAATGCTTCTCCAAGCTCTCACACCGGCGCAAGTTGAGGAGCTTATCTCGTTACTGGACAGCTTAGCCGAAGCGAGAAGGGAGAAGATGTCAGAATACACTGTATTGTCCCGCGAGGACGTTCTGGCGCCTCAACGGAAACAGCTCACGGACTACGCCTATTCGCTTACGAATGAACAGCGGAGCGAATTAATCGTCTTGATGCTGGTCGGTTGTGAAGATTTAAAGGTTTCACACGACGTGGCCTCTCAGGTGCGCTCCAAGTACAATGATGATGATGCCCAGGTAAGTTATTTGATGAGTAAGACGTTCAGGCTGGCGGAGTATTTGAGAGCCGGTTTGGAGAGGGTTTTGGAAGAGCCGAGCATGGAGGCGAATGATGTTAGCTCGGGCACCTCAGCAAACCTCGACCCGGAGCGAGATGAGTAAGTTGAAAAGACGAGACCGGTCCGGATCGCCCGCGGTAAATTTAATTGCACCTGAAACAACTGATCACATCACGCACAACTCACGGTATTTCGCCCGCAAAGCCCTATGCTCGCGCGTTTTGGCCGGGGTAAGGCAGTGCTCGAGTTCTCGCACTTCGCCTCCCCACTTTTGTCGGCTCAATGCGATGGATGTAGGCTGCTTTCGCCGTCCCTCATTACTGCTTCAATGTGAAGGATGAGATCGCCCACGGTTTCTATTTCATCATTTTCGTCCGCAATCATTCCGTCCACGAATTGCTCTTCGGCCAGGATCATCAATTCTACAACATCGAACCAGTCGAGGCCGAGATCAACGTTGAAGTTCGTATCCAGACCGACATCTTCAGCAGCAACTCCCACGTGCTCAGCAATGTAGGCGCAAATGTTATTTGCCAGGGCCGTTTTCTTCAGCTCCCTGGTTTTTCCAGTCAACCTCACTACGGTCATGACCAAGCCCCCCTTTGCAAAATATTATCACTCAGCAATCCGCCGAAAACTGTGACGCTGTTTAAGAATCTTTGTGAGTGATGCAATAAGGACACGCAGCGAATGATGGCTGCAATATCCGAAGAGGGAGCGCGACCACCTCGCAACCGAGCCAGCGGCGCCGAATTCCGGCGGCGCATGAGCTTCCGGGCGGCCCTCTAACTCCCCCCAGATAAAGGCCGTCCGCTTGCAGGTTGCGCCTTTTCGGGATTCCAAAGGGATCCCGGCGCCGAGCTGCGACATGATTAGGAAAAATCTGAAGCGCGCCGCGGGGAGGGAGGCGAAGCTGGATTGCCGGCACACAGATACGCAGCAGTCGGTCGATACGGCGGGGCCAGCATAACAACGGTGCTTGCCGAGTGCGCTTGATTCACCCGCAAGCGAAGAGTCAAGTGCAAAAACTAAAAATATGCCGTTCTCATTTTCAATGGAACGACTGGTCTAAACTAATTTTCAGGAGTACCTCCTTGAGCGTCAGCATGCGGTTTATTTAAGGGGTTGAACATCGTGATCCTAACAAAGAAATCGCCTACCCATGTGGCCGATGCTGCCAAATCGGATGGTCTTGTACGCTCACGGAGTAGGCGCGTAAAAGCTGGCGCCATTCAGACGACCGGCTGCAGGAGAATTCTCTCATTGCCCGGGGGCCGATCCCCAAAATTCCGACTTCAATGTCGAGTGGCGCCGCGAATTTGGAGCCGCACGTTTCGCCCGGCGGCGACGCTGGGCTCGTGAGCTTCGCGCAAGCGCGCGAAATTCCAGCTCTACAGTTGCGAATTCGCTGATCGGGACGAGAGTCCGGGTCCTTCAAGTCCTCTGCAAGAGGACTGGAAGAATAGCTGCGCTGGGAAAAGAAAGTGTTCAAGTGGAGCTTTCAAATAGACGCGAAAGCACACAGAAGGCACGTCAACAACGAATTGCTTGTACGGGGGTCAGACCAAAAAGCTGTTGGTCTACCTCATGTCCTCGCGTGCAAGCGTGCACAACATGGAGACCCGCTATGACGACCCAATCTGATAGTAATGCAGGCGACAAAAAAGCAAACCTCGCCAATCAGGACCAGTCCCTGGATAGAGGCGACGCGTACAACTTCCTCGTGCTTCGTGATATCCGACAAATGTGCGGCCCGCCGCCAGTCCTCAGCACGGAGAGCGTCAAAGCGTATGACCAGATGTTGCTTCGAACAATCCAATGCCTCAGGCCGCGGGACTTCATGGAGCGGATGTTCATCAAGCACTTGACGGACTGCAATTGGGAAATCATCCGGTACACCCGCCACAAGGCGTTGCATTTGGACCGTAAGCACCGCCAGCTCCGCGAAAATCGGTCGCGCCACGCCAAAAAGGCGGCGCATGGCCTGCAAGCGGCTGACGCCGTATTATCTCTGTGTCCGACCGAGTCTGATCTTGCCGATGCGCTCGAACAAGGCATCGACTACGCCGAGCGGCTCGACAAACTCCTCAATCTGGCAATAGCGAGACGCGATGATGTGCTTCGCCAGATGGAGCTTTACCGAGAGGGACTCGGCAGAGACTATCGCCACGCCGCGGACGACATCATCATGCACGGGTACAGCCGTCACGGAAAAGTAATCTGGGAGAACGAACCGTATTTCACTTCTGACCTAAAAGCCTTCCTAAAGGAGATGAAGCCAGTCCTTAACCCGGCTGCAGCCTTTCATGAACAGCTGGAAGAGATGCAGCGCTCCCCCACCCCGGAGAACAATGAGGCCCAAGAGCCGGTGCCTGCGTCAACCCCTGAGAGTAAAGAGGTCGAAGAGCCGGTACCCGCGCCGATCCCTGCGGGCAAACAAGCGCAACCGCCATCAGCCTCGCTTGCCGGAGGTAACGATGATCTCGGATCCTAGGAAGAACATCGGCAACTGCCGTCCGACCGATTACACCCCTGAGATCGGAATCGCAATCTGCCGGCGCCTGGTCGAAGGCGAGAGCCTTCGCGCAATTTGCGCCGATCCCGGCATGCCGGTCCGCGCCACTATCCCTCGCTGGCTCGCTCAGCACGATGACTTTCGTAAGAGTTACGAATTGGCGCAGAGCTTGCTGCTGGATTTCTTGCAGGATGAGATCTTCGAGATCGCCGATGACGCCAGCGGCGACTGGGTGGAAAAAGCACGGTGGCGTCGCAGGGTCGTCAGGATCCAGGATCCCGGGCACCTTAGCCGTTGCTGGCTGCGCGCCGAGGTGCGCGAATGGGTGGTGGACCAGCGGATGCCAAACAGTCCGGTGAGCTCTCGTAAGAGTAGGCAAAAATGACAGCACAGACCGAAGCACCTTCGCATGGCGTCGATATAGATGAGCTTCTACAGATGCTCGGCGCGCCACCGGTATTAAGCTCGGAGAGTCTCGAATCTTACAAGGAAGTCATGGCCCAATTCCTAGAGGAGCTCGCGCTTGACGACTTCATGGGTCTGTTGCTGATCAAAGAGCTCACCGACAGCAGTTGGGAGATGATGCGTTACAGCCGTTATATGAATTTGGTGATGAACCGCCGGCTAGGCCCGCGGCTGGCATTCCAGGAGAAACGCCGCAGAGAAGCGGCACAAGGCAACGACACCATCGCCAAGGGGGCTCGCGAAATAAAACGCGAGCCTCCAACCTGCCCTGAAGACTTGCTTGACGACTTGGTTGAGGAGATCGATGCCATCTTGCTTAGGCCCGATGCCGACGAGCTCGATCACCTCGACGCCCTCGAGGTGGGAATCGTGTACCACCAACGTATCGACAAGCTCTTTGTTACAGCGGCAGCGCGACGAAACAACGTTCTTGCTCAAATCAAGCGATACAGAGGAGGAATGGGCCAACGCTTGCGCCGGGTTTCGGACTACATCGTTCAGGGCGGGCGGAATGTTGACGCGTTGCAACCGAAGCAGGTTCAAGCGGCAAGCATTCCATTGAGCGAGCAACAACGATGACATCCCGCAGCCCGAAAGATGCCAGCGATCGCGGCGGCCCGAAAAAAATCTCCGCGCCGCGACCTGCAGCGCGCAAATCCCGCACAAGCCGCAAAACTCTGCGGCATGGGCTGGCTACAATCACGCGCCACAACCCTGCGCTCTTCCCAGATATTGAACGTATGGCCGAGGCAATCTGCAATGGGGATACAAACCCGCTGGTATTTGAACAGGCGGTGATCATCGCTGAGAACGAAGTCATTCTGCGCAGCGTCCGCGCTGAAGGCATCGCGCTAATCGAGCGCCTCCGAGATATTTCCGCCAAGCCGCTCTCCAGGAAGCACAATACCATCTTGCGAGCCAAGATGAGATTTCGCACAGCAAAACTCCAATACAAGCTGCTTGTCCAGGCCAGGACGGAGAAGGCTGCGCTCAATAACGGAAAAGAGCGGGATGCGACGGCGAATCAAGAAAAGGACGGAGCACAACTTCAACTCGCGAAAAAGCACAAACCGATCAAATCACGAGATGAGTTCGACGCGATGCGCCAAGCGATGCCGGACCTCGACCGGTTAGCCCGCTACGAGCGGCGGGCGTGGTCACGCCGAAAGCGGGCCGTTCGTGATTTCCTGGACATCAAGGCAAGAAGCGACTTCTAAAGCAAACGCCGGGCTATTCGATGACGTGCTCTGTTCTGCAGGCCTGCTCCCGAATATCGCTAGCTTGGCATCGTGCCGAGCTGCCGGCTGATTGTCGGCCTCAGCTGGGCCAAACCGCGATCACTCTAGCGAGCACTTGGATTGATTGTTTGGGCTTGCTGGTTCTACTGGAGATTGCAAGATTTTAGAAATACAACCAACACAAGGATTTTGGCAGAACTGCCCTACCGCCGGCGAATTTGCCGGACCCCGCAAGGGCTTGGGCGGGTTTCAACCCCTGCTGCCAGGCACCGCGTTTGGGAATCGATGGGCGGGTTTGAAACCCGCCTCAGCCGGGTCACCCAGCGTGGCGCGCCGACCGGATTTCGCCGCCCCTCAATCCGGGCTACAGCTGGAGGCTACCCCAGCAACTGGATGCAACCAACGGGCAATTTAAGGTCGGCGGCCTCTTGCCCCGTCGCGGCCACGACGTCCTCAACGGTGTAGCCAAATACCTCCTGACCCAACAGCCTGCGTTCCAGCTCGCTTTTTGCTTGGGACCCGCTCACTGCTGAAACAGCATATTGGAGCCGGACTACGCTTCCTTCGCGGCCCGCAAACTTGACCGTGGTTTTGAATGGCCACTCCATTTTGATCTCCCGCCGCTTTGTTGCTTTGTTGGGGCGATTCGATCCCTAAGCTTTTAAGAAACAGTTACGGATTTCTTTGGTCATATTGATCGGGCTGAGGCTTGCTTGCGCACAAAGCAGGGCCGGGGACGGACGGTTTCAGGAAATGTCCCGCGCATAGGGTTCACGGCCGCCGGCGCCGTGTGCTTTGTCGCCGGCGTATGGCTCGCCCGCCGGCTTACTCCGGCAATGCCGGCCGGTGCTGCCACGGTCCGCAAGGAGTTCTGGCTGTTTTGCCTGGTCGGCGGCTGGTTCGTCACCTATGCCCTGAGTTTTCTCGGCAAGGTTTCCTCCCTCGGCGCCGCGATCGACAAAGGCGGCGCAATCTGGATGCTTGGCGTGCTGCTGGGTTTGCGGGCTGCACTGCAAAATGGAAATTACGGATGGGCGCTGGTCTGGACCGGCTCTCTCATGGTCTATCCGTCCCTGATGCTGCTGCTTGGCGGCTTTCTCAGTTATGGATCCGCGGCGATGATCATCGTTTGCGCCGCGCTCGCCATTTCAGTCAGGAGCCACGGGAAGGTGGTTGCCAGCGTTCTCCTGGCCTCATTCCTTGGCATGTCCCTCTTTGTCAACTACTTTGCCAACCGCGAATCCATCCGAAGAGTCACCTGGAGCAACTCAAGCTTCGAAGAGCGCGTGGATGCGGTCGCCGCCGCGGGGGAGGACCTGTCGTGGTTCGATCCGGCGAACGACAAGCATCTCGTCGCCCTCAATGAGAGGCTTAACCAGAACTACTTTGTCGGCCTTGCCGCTGCGAGGATCGACGCCGGTTTTGCAAATTATCTTTACGGGCGTTCCTTGTGGGAAGGTCTGATCTCTCTGGTGCCGCGGGCCATCTGGCCGGATAAGCCTGTGTTCGGCGGCAGCCCCGCAATCGTCATGGAGATGACCGGCCTGGAGCTCGACCAAAGCACGTCATTTGGCGTGGGCAACGTGATGGAATTCCAGATCAACTTCGGCATGGAGGGAGTGATCATCGGTTTTCTCGTGCTCGGCTGGTTGATTGGGACGCTGGATCGCAAAGCAGCCATCGCCGAGCAGAAGGGCGACCTCGGGAAAGCAATCGTGTTTTTCCTGCCCGCGGTCGCCCTCATCCAGCCGAATGGCTCGATGGTTGAGCTCGTCAGCGGCTCCGCCGCCGCTTTGGCAGCGGCCGTTGCCTGGAGATGGGGATGGAAGGTCTGGGGCGGCAAGAGGTCAGGACGCACGAAACGGCGCGCGTTTACAGCGCGCAGTTGAGGCGGCGGAACCTTCGGCGTCGCCCCAAAGCCCGGTACTCGTCGAAGGGGTCCAGGCTACTCTGCGGCTCCTTCTCAAGACGCTGGAACGGTTCGGCATTCATCGGATCGATGCATTGAGTCAGCTTGGGTATACTGATTGACAGATGCTGCGAATGAGCTGAGCAGAGATTTCCGAGAGCCGCAGGACCGGCGAACGAATGTGAGCGGCGGGCGAGCGACAACTACCATGAAGAAAACGACAACAACCATGAAGAAGAAGGGGAGCAGCTCGAAGGAAGGAAAAGGAGGAGACTCTCCCTCTCAGCTGATAGATGCGAGAATCAAGGAGCTGAGTGATTGGCGGGGCGAGACGCTCGCTCGGGTCCGAATTCTCATCAAGCAGGCCGACCCCGAAGTGGTCGAGGAGTGGAAGTGGAGAGGGGTTCCGGTGTGGTCGCACGCCGGAATAATCTGCACCGGTGAGACGTACAAGAATGTCGTGAAGATGACCTTCGCCAAGGGCGCCTCGTTGGCGGACCCTTCAGGCCTCTTCAACTCCAGCCTCGAAGGCAACACCAGGCGAGCAATCGATTTCCATGAGGGCGACAAGATTGATGAAGAGGCGTTGAAGGCGCTCATTCGCGCCGCCGTGACACTGAACACGTCGGTGCGAGCTACCGCTCGACCCATCCGCTCTCAGAAGAGACCAAAGAGCGCTTGAGGAACGGGTCATTCAGCCGGCTTCACGAGCCGGTTCGACCACCTCGAATCTACTCAAGAGGATGGACCAATGACCAATGGAGTAGCGCCCAAGACCTCGGGCTCGTGCATCTGCGGGCCACCCGGATGGATGCGCCCAACGTCTACTTCTTCCCAGGCGCGAGCACTACGGCAGCCTCAGTTGTCAGCAGCCGGAAAGTGAAGGTCTCCTGCAAGTACAGTTCGACGATTGTCTTGGAATGGCTCAAGTAGCCGATGGAGATATCCTGCCCGATGTCCAGCTCGAAATCACCGCCACGGGTCGTAAGCACGAAGCCACCTTCGATGGCGGGCGCCCAAACGATCTCTCCATCGACAAGACGCTGAATATGTCGAAGGAGAGGATACCCCTCGTCGCTTCCCCCGCTGACGGCTGTGTACGCCTCTGCCCCCAGCAAGACGGCGTAGGGACCATTGACACCAGCGAGGCGCAATTGACTCACCGCCTGCGCCACCGCGCCCGGATAACCCCTCACATTGGAAGGGAGCGTCAATGCCGGATTGCTGCTTCCTTGCCGGACGCCCTGAATCCCCGCCGCGGCGTATCCGTCGAAGACGGAGCGGTCTTCGGCAAAGGCGATTTTGCGCGCCGCTTCCTTCACCGGCGACCAGTCTGAATCGGTTGCGCCGCGCTCCACGTCGTCAATCGCCTGGCGTGTGAGCTCGAACGGAACGCGCAATTCGACGAGCGCTTTCGCCTCGTGTTGGGCGGCCTGGATCCCATCGCCAGGCGCCTGGATCTGTTGGAGGTGACCGGTGCCGACAGCCGAGAGCTCGAGACCCTTCGGGCCCAGCACATCGACGACCCGCCGCGCCGCCAGGTGGCGCTTGAGGGTGCGGGACGCCTCCTCTTCGATTTGAACCCAAGCCTTGTCAGAGACAGGGGCGAGTTCCCGATGGAGATTATTCATATCCTGCCTCTTTTTTTCAGAGAACCAATACCGAGTGAACCGTCGGGCGCAGACAGTCGCGATTTGGGCTTGTCCTCGGCCTCAGGCACTTTCGAGGTCGGGCCAGTAGTCGATGGGGCCGCTTCCCCTGCCGCAACATCCTCCAAAAACGTCGCCGACGGCGCAAAGAACAGCGTGCCGGTCACGGCGCGGCTGAAGTCGAGCAGCCGGTCATAGTTACCCGGCGGTCGGCCGACAAACATGTTCTCGAGCATCTGCTCGATCCTGCGCGGGGACCGGGCGTAGCCGATGAAATAGGTGCCGAATTCGCCCTTCCCGACGTCGCCGAACGGCATGTTGTCGCGCACAATCTCCAATTGCTCGCCGTCCTCGATAATCGTTGTCAAAGCGTTGTGCGCCGAGGTTGGCTTCACGGCATCGTCCAGCTCGATGTCGGAAAGCTTGGTTCGACCTATGATTCTTTCTTGCTCCGCGACGGGAAGCTCATTCCACCGCGTCAGATCATGCAGATATTTTTGCACGATCACGTAACTTCCACCCGCGAAGACAGCGTCCTCTTCGCCGATAATGGTGGCGTTGACAGCAGCCTGATCCATTGGGTTCTCCGTCCCGTCGACGAAGCCGATCAAGTCGCGATCATCGAAATAGTTGAAGCCGTGCACCTCATCCACCGTAGAGACCGCGCTGCTGAGCCGCGACATGATCTGCGTCGCCAGCTCGAAGCACAGATCCATCCGTATGGAGCGGATGTGAAAGAGGATGTCGCCTGGCGTTGCGACAGCGTGATGGCGGCCGTGGATCTCACGGAACGGGTGCAATTCCCCCGGCTTCGGCGCCCCGAAGAGACGGTCCCATGCGTCGGAGCCGAACGCCATGACACATGACAGCCTCCCCTCGATATCGCGGAAGCCCACTGCACGCAGAAGAGCGGCCAGATCGCTACACAACGTCCGCACGGCGGCTTCATTTTCCTTTCCGGAGCTCACTGTCACGACGAGAAAGATAGCGGCGCGCGTGACCTGCGCGACGACCGGTTGCGGAATCGCGAATGGCACGCGCTGCTCCTTGCTGATCTGTTCGAGAACTGTTCGCTTCGTGTTGGTCATGACGCAGCCGCCTGAAGCGGTGTTTGAGACATTTCACCGGCCTGTCATCACGTGCCGGCGTCGCTGGCGGCGGCGACGGTGCTGCTCGCACTTTGCAGCAACAGACCTTATGGCCGGTATGGCAGAATGCTCCGTCACCATCTGTGTCGCGACCCCTCTCCCACTTCTCCTGCTCTGCACGAACCGTCGCAAAAAGGTGCATTCGATCATGCCCCGCAGGAGTGCCAGTAGGGTCAGCCAAACGTCGAGAGCACCGCGTCGCTCGTCATGCTCAAGTGCTGAATCCCTTGGTCGATTCTAGGCTGGATATTCGACAGGTAAACGAGAACGAGACGCCGGGTTGGGTCGGCCCAGGTGACACACGATGCATTGCCTGCATGACCAAACGAATCCGGGCTGCCAGTCATGCCCATGACCCTGGCCAAGTCGCGAGGGTCCTGGCTGGGACCGCCGAGCTGAAACCCTTGAGCCCAACGCACCGGCCGTTTGATGAAGGCATCGATAACGCCGTCGCTCGACGGTCTTCGCGCCTCCATGATCGTAACCGATTGCATGACGCGGACGCCGTCCAATTCTCCACCGCGGACGAGCATTTGATAGAATCGCGCGAGTTGCGTCGCATTAGACGAGATGCCTGCCGCGGGGATCACTGCTTGGCGAACTCGCCGGCGGTTGAACTGCCATTGGTTGATGATCTCGCTCGGTTGGCCAGCGATGACGGGTACTGCCCGCGATAACGAATCGTCAGGCAATCCAAGGTGGATGTCGTTCAACCCAAGCGGTTTCAGAAACTCGTCGGTTAGAACCTGTTGGATGGGCCGGCCGGTGACTCGTTGCACCAGCTCACCGAGTATGAATCCATAACTGACGAAGTGATAGGCAGGCATCTGTCCGGCGGGCCATCGTGGTTTGGCGCATTCGGCGTCGCGGACGGACTTATCCCAGTCATGCATGTGCGCCAGTGTCGCAAAGAGGCCGCCAGGGACGGGTATGCCGGCCCGATGTTGCAGAACGTGCCGGATCGTGACCGATCCCTTGCCGTGTTGGGCGAACTGCGGCCAGTGGGCGGCAACCGGGTCGTCGAGGCCCAACTGGCCACGCTCGGCGAGGAGGTGGACAAGGAGGGCGACGAAGGGTTTGCTGGCCGAGTAGATGTAAAACAGCGCGTCGCGCGAGCAGCCCAACATGCGATCCAGCACCACCTGGTCGTTGTGAATCACGCATATCTGCGCGGACGCACCCTTGCGGCGGTGCTGCTGTTCGAGCAAGTCCATAACGCGGTCGACGGCAGGCATTTGGGCACGGTTTCGAAGGACGAACGCATGCTGCTCTCGGTGACCCGCGAGAGTGTCGGTCAGTGATCTCGATTGTATCCCTCGCGATCGCAGCCCGACTACAACCACATGTTTGAGAACGCTTCGGTCATAACCGAAGCATTATCGCTGGGGGTTACAGTTCAAGCGAGAGCTGCGCTGGTTGCAGCGGCCCGAAGTGAGCACCCTCCAGCTCGAGCATGCGGATCTTCGTGGCCGACCCGCCTGGTGCGGAAAAGCCACCGACCTTGCCGCCAGCAGCCAATACCCGATGGCATGGGATGATCAGCGGCACCGGATTCCTGGCCATTGCCTGGCCGACATCGCGCGCCGCTTCCGGGCCGGCACCGAGCTCTTTTGCCAATGCGCCATAGGTCGTCGTATGACCCCAGCCGACACGGCGCGTCGCGGCATAGATTTGTTTGAAGAAGTCCTCCTGGCCATCAAGGTCGAGCCGGACGTCTGAGAAATCGATCTTCTCGCCCTCGAAATATTGCTTCGCGGCAGTGATGGCCTCGGTCACCTCGGTTGTGGCCGTGCCAGGTTCGGCGCCGGGCAGCCGGCGAAGCAGATATCGTTCGGCCGCTTCTGCCCTTCGTGCCGGCAACTGGAAACGTGTGATGCCGACATCGTTCCAGGCGATGCCGCAATAGCCCGCCACCGTTTCGAAGATGATATAGTGGCGCATAGCTTGGCCCATGCCCATGACATCTTTCCCGTGTCTTGATTTGCCCTTGAAATGGTGCGGCGGGCGTGGGAGCTCAAGCTCCGATTCGGATGCCCGCCCGCATATTACGCCGCGGCCTTCTCACGCCTGCGTTCCAGCGTCAGCAGATATCGCTTGGCATCGAGTCCGCCGGCAAAGCCGGTCAACGATCCGTCCGAGGCGATCGCGCGATGACAGGGCGTTATGATCGAAATAGGGTTCCTGCCGTTGGCGGCTCCCACGGCGCGGGCCGCCTTCGGATTGCCGACTTGCCTGGCGATATCGGCATAGCTGCGCGTCTCGCCGAAAGGAATCGTGAGCAAAGCTTCCCAGACTCTTTTCTGGAATTGGGTGCCCGTCATGTCGAGGTCGATGGTGAAGGCGGTGCGCTTGCCGGCAAAATATTCGACCAGCTGCCGCTCGGTTTGAAGAAGGATGGGGTGTTTCGAATCTTCCGTGAGCTCACCCAGCCGGACCCGCTTCGGATCATCATGTTCCCAAAGGATCGCTGCCAGCCCTTTGTCACTCGCGACGAGCTTGAGCTTGCCCATCGGCGACTCGATGGTTTTGTGCGAATAAGCCATATGAGGCATATGAGGTCTCCATTCTTGGACGCAATTCCGAAATGGCCGGGAATTGTCCGTACATTGAGGGCAAGAGAAAAGCCATGACGAATGTAGCTTCCGGAGCATCTCGTGGCCGGGCCAGGGCTGAGCGCCTCGAGACCCGGGTCACGGCTGAGCAGAAGAATTTGATTGAGCGGGCGGCTGCCCTGCAGGGCAGAACCCTGACGGATTTTCGTCCTGACCAGCGTGCAGGACGCCGCGCGGCGAGCCATCGAGGAGCATCAGCAGCTCCAACTGACGGTTCGCGACAGCCAAGCTTTTGTTGAACGCGCTTCTCAATCCCAAGCCGGTGAATGACCGCCTACGCGAGACGGTGCGCCGCTATCGCGAGGCGTCCGGCGTATAGTTCGTGGGCGGATACTCGAGGGCGTGCGAGTCGAGGCTCTTGGACCGCAGCACGACCGCAATGCGTTCGCCAGCGGGGTGACGCTCGCAATCCAGCTCGCGGGCCAGAACTGCGGGATCAACGTCTATCAGCAGAGCACCGGTCTCTACTTCGACTTGCCGCCAGCTCGGCGGCGCTGAACTGATGATAGTTGCCCCGTCGGTTCGACCAAAGCCGGCGGGGCTCAGCCGCCCCCACAGCGTTCAGTCGCGTTTGGCATCTTCTTCTTGACGCCGTCGAAAATCAATTTTTCCCTCGTCCTCGATCGCGCGGTCGAGGGCATCGATTATGGCCTGTGATTCTATGATCTTTGCGCGCGCATCATCCGTTTTTCCGCGTTCGAACGGACCTGATTTCTGCGCAAACCTTACGAAGCCCTCGCAGATCGGAGCGATTCTCCGCCAGTTGATCGCTTAGGAAACATCACCCGGACGGGGCGCTTGTAGTGCGCTTGCGCGTCCGCGTGCTTACCGGGGCATTGTAGACGTTGGCCAGGTCGCAACTGCGTGGAAGAAGGGGTATGCGCGATTCGCGATCGGTCTCCTGGGGCTCGGTCCTGCTGGGGGCCGCCCAACCCGGAGCAGCTCAAGCAAGCGATCGAGAAGTTGGTGAAGACAACGTGAGGACTGCTATCGTTCCCACCGCTCCATGACGGCGGCTGCGTCGGCCACCTCGATCTGTTCCGTGTAACGCTGGTGGTACATTTTCATCAAAGCGTCGTGTCCTTCGTCGGAGGAGCTGCAGACGGCGTCTTTTACCACGATCACCCTGTATCCGAGGTCTACGGCGCCGAGCACCGTTGCGAGAACGCAAACATCGGTCTCCGAACCGGTGACGATAATTCCATCCGCGTCTCTCGATTGGAAAAGGTCGATGAGTTCCGGTGCGGAGAACGCGGAGTACCGCGTCTTATCGACAACGGTCGCGGGTGGACAGAGTTTGGCGAGTGGCGGCAGCAGCTCCAAAAGCGCCGGATCAAGGTGTTCGCGAGTTGCAGCCCGCCACCGGTTGTAGTACTGCTGCCACATGCCGGGCATGTCAGTCGGTCTTTCTGGCGGGATGAACCGCGTGAACACCGTACGGTCCGGATATCGACCTGCCAGTTCGGAGACCACAGGCAATACCCGGTCCATCCACGGTGTCGGCCACGGTCCCTCCGCAGAGAAGAGCCGTTGCATATCGACGCATAGATGCAGCGTGCGACGGCTCAAGGGATAACGGTGTAGGTGGTCCGCCAAGGGACACTCCTCGGTCCTCGGGGCTGCAAGCCTCGATTGGAACTCGCGACCCCCGGACAAGTTCATTCCTCGACCGAGAGGAATATCTCCTTGAACCGCGCCCGCTGACGTGCAGACAATCGTCGATCTCAAAGACGCCGCGGACCTGACGTTATATCTCGACGGCAAGCTCGTGCTGGAGATCAAGGCGGCGGCGGAGAGCGAATTGCGCGATGCGCTTGCCGGGCTTCAGCCTGAAGAGGCAGCGGTCCTGGCCATGTTGCGCGGCCGTCTCGCTAAAGAAGTGGCACGCGAGCGGGCCCGAGCGGCGTAGGCCTGCCGGCCGCTGCGCCCGGCCACGGGCGCTGCAGTTGAACGACGCCGGCCTAGATAATCTGTGATCTCCTCAACACTCATGCAGTTCAATACGCGGGCTTTCGGAATTCCGCCTTTGCGTGCCATTTCCACGCCCCAATGTGTCAGCTCGATCTCCGCGATAGAATGAGCATCGGGATTGATGCTCATGATGCAGCCAAGGTCGAGCGCCAACTGATGCCAACGCCAATCGAGGTCAAGCCGCCAGGGATTGGCATTGATTTCCACCGCAACGCCGTACCTGGCGCAAGCCCGTAGGATCTCTTCAACGTCGACCTCGTAACCCGGCCGCCGCAGCAACTGGCGTCCCGTCATGTGTCCCAGGATGGTGGTGCGGGGATTGGCAACCGCGGTGAGGATGCGTTCTGTTTGCTCTTTGCGGCCCAGCTTGAATCGACTGTGGACGCTCCCAACAATGAAGTCGAAGCTATCGAGAATCTCCTCCGGATAATCCAATGACCCATCCACGAGGATGTCGGATTCAATCCCCTTGAAGATACGGAAGCGGCCGCGATAGCGGTTATTCAGCTTATCAATCTCGGCATGTTGCTCCGCAATTTCCTCGATCGACAAGCCGCCGGCATAATGCGCTGATCGAGAGTGATCGGCGACGCCGAAATATTCGTAGCCGTGACGCTTCGTCGCCGCTGCCATGACCTCCAGCGTATCAACGCCATCCGAGCGGTCGGTGTGCGCATGCAAGATGCCGCGGATGTCGGCGTCGGTCACAAGCCGAGGAATTTTGTGCGCCTTGGCAAGCTCGATCTCCCCACGGCCTTCCCGCAGTTCCGGATCGATGAATTGCAGTCCGAGCGCCGCGTAGATGTCCGCCTCGGTGCGGGCAATGACCTTCCTGCCGCCACGCAACCCTGACTCATCGAGGGACAGCCCCCGATCGGCCGCCAGCGCGCGAAGCTGGTCGATATGCGTCTGTGAGCCCGTCGCCATCATGAGAGTCGCGCCCAGCCGGCGCTTATCGGTGAGCCAGACGCCAAGCTGCGAATTGGAAGCGAGTTTCCTGGGTTCGCCTTCAAGTTTGCTGGTCTCCACCACAAGTGCCAGGTCAGATATGAGTTCGCAGCCACGCCTGAAATCGCCGGCGGGCAACAGCTGGTTGATCTCTATGTTCGATCGACGGAGCTGCTCCTGCGCGGCGTCCAGGAGCTTAACGGCGCGATGGAGGTGGCGCCGGCCCTCGCCACTACGCCTGATCTCGATGCCTTGCAGGATCTTCGACTGAAGCGCAGCACCAAGTCCCTTCACGGGCCGGAGACGATCCGCCTTGGCAGCTTGCTCGAGCTCGTCGAGCGAGCTGAGGCCCAGTTCCCTATGGAGCTTGAGCACCTTGTCAGGCCGCAGGCCGGGAATGGCGAGCATTTCGAGGACGCCCGCGGGGACATCCTTGCGCATGGCCTGCAGGCTCGGGTGGTCACCAGTTGTTTGAAGCTTGGTGATGATATCGGCGATGGCGTCGCCAACCCCTGGGATTTCCTGCAGGCGGCCTTGCGCCACGACGTCTTCGAGGGGCTCGGTCAGCGCCAAGAGATTTTCCGCTGCCCGCGTATAGGCCTTGGCACGGTAGGGGTTGCCACCACGCAGGGCGGTCCGCTGCCCGAATTCGTGCAGAAGGACGGCAACCGCTGGAGCGTTAAGTTTTGCCGAGGACGTCATAATGGACACCGGACAACCGTTAATCCAGGTGCAAAGCCCTAGTTCCGACAGGAACCGATCGGCAACGGTCTGGTTCTGGTTTCAGGCGGAGTTTCAACCCAGAAGACGCGCATGACGCTCATTGAAGACCTTAAGAGAACGGCAGAACGGCTCACCGGCTACCGGCGCCCTTCGCAGGACCAGCTTGCCCGCTTGCTCAAACCGTCTCGTCCCGCGGCGCACCAATTTCGCGACGACGGGTTTGTACCTAACCATCCGCGCTGGCCCTTAGTGCTCTACCGCGGCGCCGTTTCACTTCCGCGATCTCTGGACCCGGCGGCAGTCTGGGAAGCCCTGTTCGAGAGCAATCGTTGGGGCGATATATGGCGCGGTGAGATTTACGACTACCTGCACTACCATTCCCGGATCCATGAGGTCCTCGGCATCGCTCGCGGAAGTGCAACGGTCCGCATTGGTGGCAACAAAGGCAGGATAATGAAAGTGAAGGCTGGAGACGTGCTGATCATCCCAGCCGGCACGGGCCATCAATCTCTGAAAGCGAGCCCTACCTTTATGGCTGTGGGTGCCTATCCCCCGCAGGGAACCTACGATGAATGCGCACCGACTACGTCGGACCATGATCGAGCGTGCAAAACTGTTCGAAGGGTGGCGCGGCCCCGGACCGATCCGGTGTTCGGCTCGAAGGGCCCGCTGCTGGGGCTATGGAAAGCGAAGCGGTAAGAGATCACGTCCGATTATTGGTCGACCGCGTTTCGGTTGGTGAACCGGGCATTACCGAGACCGGTGCCAATCGTGAAGACGCCCCAATGGTCAGCGTCGCGCATGTGGGGTATTTCACTTAAGCCCTGCACCACCGCGTCGTTGTGCATGACGATTGACGTTTCATCCTCTCCGATCGTCGGAATTGCGGAATGCACGGCTACGGGTAGGTTGAACTTCTTGCTCTCCCAGTTGCCCGGGAGATTCTGAGCGCCGCGATCGATGGAGCCGTCATTCTCTATGATTCCAGGACAGCCCACGCCAATAAAGGGCGCGAGCTTCATGCCCTTTTTCTTAGCGGCGGCAATAAGGCCTTTCAACATATCAACGAGTGAGTCTACCGCGTGCTCGCGCTTGATATCCTCCTCGTCGCCATGCCGCCAAAGCGAATATTTCCACACTTTGGTCTTCGAAAGGTCCGGGCCGGCTTTGAGATTGAGTTGAATCACGCCAGCGCGAATATTGGTGCCGCCAATATCGACACCCAAGATGGCGTCGAACGCCTTGAACATCCACGCAGGTGCGAGGTGGACTGCACCTAGCAATCCCGCTTCGTCGGGATCATTGTGGATGGGAATGAGCTCGACATTGATCTTGTCAGCCTTCAGAAGGACGGCGGCTCGACCGATGACCAGTTCACCCACGCGACTCGCTCTAAAGCCGCCGCCAATGACGAGACGCCCAGTGTCCTTCCATTCCTTCAATTTGAGAAAACGGCGGATCACCAACGCGAATTCTTGAGAAAAGTCTTCGATCCCGCCCTGGAGGATCCCGGCCGCCTCGGTATCGCCTCGTATCAGGATGTCGTCGAGCTTTTTCTTGGACAGCTCCTCGCTGGCGTCCTCGCCGAAAGGATCGACTCCAACCTTCCGCAACTCCGCACGCCAGTTCTCGATAATCTTGCGGAAGGCGCCTTTGCTGGCGCGATCGCCAATGAACCCCTCGTCGTCCTTTAACTCGATGTTGTAGCTGTCAACATCGACCGATGGCAGGCGCAGTGCGCCATGCGCAGCCACAACTGGTAGAGCGCTTTGCGACGCCATGCTTCGACCCGTCGAATTGGACAGCGACCTTGTCCGCGTTGGAGCGGCAAGCGAGAGTGTTCAGGCGGCCTCTTGTGCTTCAGGATTGATGGCCGCTTCGGCAAGCTCGGTCAGCGCCTCGTCCGTCCTCTTCTCTTCGTCCAGCGTCTGCTGCAGGAGCTTGGCCGCCTGCGGCATCTCAAGCCGATTGGCCCAGGCGATGAGAGTGCCGTACCGAGCAATTTCGTAGTGCTCGACGGCCTGCGCCGTGGCCAGAAGCGCGGCATCCAGGGCGGGTGAGCCCTTGAATTCCTTGATGCCCTCCTGGCCTTCCTTCACGAGACCCTCGATTGCTTCGCACTTCTTCCCCTTGGGAGACTGATCAAGAAGGCCGAAGACCTTTTCAAGCCGCTCAACCTGTCCCTCTGTCTCGCGCTCGTGCTTTTCGAACGCCGCTTTGAGGTCCGGCGACTGGGCAGCTTTCGCCATTTTGGGAAGCGCGGTCAGGATCTTCTTCTCAGCGTAGAAGATATCCCTGAGCAGATCTTCGAAGAGATCGCCGAGCTGTTTTGCCTGCTTTGCCATTGGGACTTGCCTTTCTATGTGATTCCAAGCTGGAACGTCCCGCTGCCCGGAGCGGTTCCGGCCTTCAGCTTGCGGCCTTCCGATTGACGCCTTTGCGGACCGCGACCGTTGAAAGCTTCTTGTCGGCTGCCTTCTCCTCGTTGAGGTTTGTGTTGAGGAGGCGGGTGATGTCGTCATGGCCAAGGGCCTCGGCCCAGGCGATCAAGGTTCCATAGCGCGCCATTTCATAGTGCTCGACGGCTTGCGCTGAGCCCACGATGGCAGCGTCCATGACATCCTTGTCTTCGACCTCGCCGGCCAATTCATCGGCCTCGCTGATGAGGCCATCGATCGCCGGGCATTTCACGCCTTTCGGCTCCCGGCCGAGCTTCTTGAAAACCTGATCCAGGCGCGCAATCTGATTTCTGGTCTCCTCGAGATGGTCCCGCAGCCCCTTGCTCAAATCGCGGTTCGTGGCCTTTTCGATCAATTTTGGGAGCGATTTAACGATCTGGTTCTCGGCGTAGTAGATGTCCTGCAGGCCGTGGAGGAGCAGGTCGTCCATCGTCCGGATGTCTTTGCTGAAGAGGCCCATAATCGCCATCCTTTGGGAGATGATCTCCCAAAAAACGGCTAATGCGGCATGAGGTTCCCGAGGACTATCCTGATTTCAGCGCGCGCCCCAGGGTCGCGAGATCCTCGAACACCGCCCGGCAGCCTGCAGCCCTCAGGTCACAACGCCGAAATCCTCCTGTCAGTAGCCCGATGGCAGCACACCCCCACTTTGCGCGCGGCTTCAGCGTCCGACGGCGTGTCGCCAATAAAAAGGCTGGCGGTTGGCTTGGCTCTCAACCTCGCCAAGGCAAGCTTGAGGAGATCGGCATGCGGCTTGCCACGACGAGCGTCGTCGCCACAGGCGGCGCGATCGACGAGCTTGGTCAATCCGGCACTCCGAAGGTAGTGGGCAAGCTCACTGCGGCTGCAATCTGTCGCAACGCCAATTCTTCGGCCGGCATGCTTGATTTGATGCAGGAGACTGCCGGCACCTCTCACCGGCTTCACGCGGTTCAAGTATTGGCTCTTAAAGCTGTCGCCTTGCGACGCGATGATCTGGTTACGTGCTTTTCGGGAAAGTCCAGGGGTGATCCGAGCCAACATATCGTGGCCGTCCATCCCGGACAGGCACTGCAACACCGACTGGGGAACTGAAAAACCATACTCCATCAACGTCTCCTGCCAGCAGCGCAACGTCAGCGGAACAGCGTCAACGAGCGTCCCTTCCACGTCGAAAATGACGACGGAGACTTTTGGCCACAGAACTTGGAGACCTTGATGACTGGATGATTGCCTAGGCATGATGTCTTAAATTGATGGATTTTCGGTGCATCATCGGACGAATGAACCAGAGCGTTACGAGCAAGGCAGATGTTGCAATCGCGAGGACTGCACCGGCCGCGGCCGAGTCGAGCGCCTTTGTCACGGCGACATAGAGGTCACCGGTAATGCCGGCGGCCAGCGGAATTGCACTCGCGATCACAAAACGCGATCCAATGCGATGGAAAGATTCCGTGTTTTCGCCGCGGAATGTAATCCGGTGAATGGAGGCTGGAGCCATCAGCAGAATGACCGCGAGCGCGATGCAACACAGAGCTACTGCGTGCAGGAATTTTGAAGATGTCGGCAGGTCCGCAAATGCTTCAGTGAGGAGCACTGCCATCTGAAACCCAAAGAGCGCCTGCGCCCCGGGAAGCAACACACGCGCTTCAGTCAACATATGCTCGATGCGGACGTCGATGGATGTGCCTTCGTCCATGACCGGCTTACCTTTGTCGGATCTGCGCAGGAGGAATTCTGCGCCGTACCAAAGAACGAGTGCAAGTCCAGAGGCTACCAAGCCCACGGTCACGCCAGCAGCCGCGCCAAATCGATAGGTCAGGACGATCGAAAGGTCGGTCCCTAAACTGAGTCCCATTGGCAACAGTGCTAAACCGGCAAAACAGGTAGTCACTCTCAGAAGCCGGGCTGTCAACCTACCGCGCTCGACAATGAGATGCTCCATCGACGGCGTGATCAGGAGACCGACTGCGGCAGCCATGGCGCAGAATGCGCCGGTATAGAACACGCGAGAAATGCCGCCGAGGTGTGCGAAGCCAGATTGAAAGGCGGCATTCAGGTGAAATCCCAGCAGGATTTGCGCTCCGAGGATCAGCAGGCGCGTCTCGTCGAGCGCAGTCTTGACCTTGCGATGAGTGGATTCGGTCACGGGCGCTGTTCCCGCCGCTCTGATACGACTTTCGTTGGATTTACAGGCTACTTGGGTCGCGGTTCGCGTAAGCGTGCACCCGCCTCAATCAACTTTCCATTTCGCTTTGCCTGAACGGCTTCTACAAGTACGATAGCGGCTTGCCGAACCTCTTCCTGGAGGTCGAGCACATCGATCTCGGCCTCCGCAAACCCGGTCTCGATTGCCTCCATTGCGATTTCCACGAGGCGCCATGTCTTGGATATCTCACCCGGACATGTGTGTTCGGTTCGAGAAGAACCGTTCACCAGCAGAATCCGCGCCGGCCCACGGTTGTGGTCTGCTTCCGCCTGCCTGATGGCGTCGCGGGCGGCAAGCCAATCGACCGCGAGTTCGTATTCGGGGTCGGCAAATCCACGTCCCGCCTTTTTGGTCAACGGAGATTTCCGGCTGTTCGAGTAGGCATCCCACGCCGCATCGGCGACCGCCTTCAGTTCCCGCCGAAGCGGATCAAAAGAAGGGTCGATGAACGCAGACAAGAACCGATCCTGAAAGGATGCTCGGTCCAGCTTGCGCGGCGGCATCCCCTTGCGGACATCGTTCGAGTTTTGGTTTTCGGGGGTTTTGACCAAAGTGCGTCTCCTCGCGGCTGAATCCGGACCACGATTAGGAACGCTGTGGGGGAACCAATAGATCGATCGCGGATTGCCCGGACGACCCTCTATTTTACGAGACCCCCCACCAGGCATTGAGAACGAGATGAAGGCGACAGTGCTTTCCGGCTTTTTGGGAACCAAGGGAACCAAGCCCGAGGGGACGGTGTTGGGGTCATGGTGGGGTACGGGTTGAGGTCCTATTCGGCTGATCGACAATAAGGCCGCCGGCGCTTGTCGCGTTGGCGAGCCGTGTTGCTGCAGCGGGCTGTTTCGTTTGCGAGTTTTGGGTCCGGGCCGATGGACCGTGCGGGCGATCAATCTTTCCTGGCCGGGAACGGCGAGATGGCGGCCCTCGTCCGATCACACGATTGGGGAAAAAGTCCCATCGGGCCGAGGGAATCGTGGCCGCAAACACTGCGGATGATGGTCAACTTCCTGCTGGCCAACCGCTTTCCTCTCCTTCTCTGGTGGGGACCCGAGTACGTTTCGATCTACAACGATGCTTACCGTCCCATCCTCGGAACGAAACATCCCTCGGCGCTTGGCCTGCCCTGCAGCGAGTGCTGGTCCGAAATCTGGCACATCCTCAAGCCGCTGATCAACTCGCCGTTCAAAGGCGGGCCTCCGACATGGTCGGAGGACTTGCCCCTTGAATTGAAGCGTCACGGGTTCAACGAGGAAGCGCATTTTACCGTCGCATATAGTCCGGTACCCGATGACAGCGCGCCGAGCGGTATTGGCGGCGTTTTAGCGACGGTTCATGAGATCACTGAAAAAATCGTCGGGGAACGGCGGACCGCGGCGCTGCGCGACTTGGCGAGCTCGGGCGAGGCAAAAAATGCCGAAGCAGCGTGCGCCATTGCGGCGACTGCGCTCGCAGGCCATAAGAAGGACATTCCGTTTGCTCTCATCTATATAATCGATCCGCTCAGAAACTGTGCACGGCTTGCGGGCGCAAGCGGGATTATGCCGGGCGCAGACGCAGCACCAGCGTTGATCGAGTTGGACGAAGTTGCCGGGGACGCCAAGTGGCCCCTCGCACGGGCGCTTCGTACCGAAGCTCCGGTGAAGGTCGAAGACCTTCGAGCGCATTTTACTGATATTCCTCCCGCGCCATGGTCGGACCCACCGCACACTGCAATGGTGATGCCGATCAAATCCAATGCTGCCCACCAGCTTGCCGGCTTCTTCATTGCGGCGGTAAGTCCGCGACTCAGGTTTGACGACCAGTACCTCAGCTTCTTTGAACTTGGCGCGACGCAAATCGCGGCGGCCATCGCCAACGCACGTGCCTACGAGGAAGAACGCAAGCGTGCCGAGGCGCTGGCTGAAATAGATCGCGCCAAGACCTTGTTCTTCTCAAACGTCAGCCACGAATTTCGCACACCGCTCACATTGATGCTCGGTCCGTTGCAGGACGCCCTTGCAAGCGCGGATTTACCAGTTAAGCAGCGGGATAGGCTGCGTACGGCCCATCGCAATTCCCTTCGCCTTCTCAAACTTGTCAATTCGCTGCTGGATTTTTCGCGTATTGAAGCCGGACGTGCGCGAGCGACATACGAATCAACCGATCTGGCAGCCCTGACTACCGATCTCGCCAGCAACTTCCGTTCGGCTTGCGAACGCGCAGGCCTAAGCCTTGTGGTTGATTGCCTGCCGGTAGGCGAGCCCGTGTATGTGGACCGGGACATGTGGGAGAAGATCGTGCTCAATCTTCTCTCCAATGCATTCAAGTTCACTTTCGAGGGGGAGATTGCGGTCCGCCTGCGAAAAGTGGACGATCATGTCGCGCTCTCGATCCACGACAGCGGCGTGGGCATTCCGGAACATGAGTCGCTGCGCATTTTTGAGCGTTTCCATCGCATCGACGGGCAGAAAAGCCGCACCTACGAGGGCAGCGGCATTGGGCTGGCCTTGGTGCAGGAGCTTGCCAAGCTTCACAATGGTGCGATCCGAGTCGAGAGTGTGCCGGGTCGCGGCAGCAACTTCACCGTGACTATACCGCTTGGACGCCTGCATCTGTCGTCGGATCGGATTGGCGGTGAACGCTCCAAAACATCGACTGCGATCCACGCTGACGCCTATGTGGAAGAAGCGCTGGGCTGGTTGCCCGATAACACGATGGCATCTATCGAAACGGGTAATGACGCCAACGTATCTCAGGCCGTAATTCAGCAAATCGAGTCCGCACGTATTCTGCTTGCCGATGACAATGCCGATATGCGCGCCTATGTTCGCCGCCTGCTCGGGCCTAATTGCGAAGTGCAAACAGTTGCGGATGGACAAGCAGCAATCGAGGCGATACGCGAAAGGGCGCCCGATTTGGTGATTGCCGACGTGATGATGCCGCGACTCGACGGATTAGCGCTTGTGCAGGCCATCCGTGGCGATCCCACGCTTGCTTATCTGCCAATCGTTCTTCTCTCGGCTCGCGCCGGAGAGGAGGCGAAAGTTGAAGGTTTGAGCGCCGGTGCGGATGACTACCTCATTAAACCATTCAACGCCCGCGAACTGCTCGCCAGCGTCGCCGCAAATCTGAAATTGGCCAAGCTCCGGCTGCGAGCCGCCGCAACTGCAAGCGGTCAGAAGCGCGTCCTGGAAATGATCGCAAGCGGCGCCCCGCTCAGTGAAGTGCTCGAACAGCTGTTGTTGTTCATAGAGTTCTGAGGAGCCGGGAATCATTTGCGGTCTGCTCTTAACTGACGATTGCGTGCACTTTCGGCCCGGAGCCGGTCCTGGCATACCCTCAGCTTACAAAGCGGCGTTGTACGAGGCGATTAAAACCATCCCTGCCACGCCGCCATATTTTGCAACATGCTGCGAAGCGACTCAGTGTGACCGGGTTGTTCTCGTACCGGATGTCGCAGCGGAGAAACAATATGCAGGCGCTTGGCGCGAATTGATGCTTGCGTCAGGGCTCCGAGCAGTCCGTTCAACGCCGGTGCACGGCTCCGATGGACGCATATTAGGATGCCTTGCACTTTATTTTTCCGAGCCGCGACAACCGAACCCCACCGATGCAAAACTCGTCGAAATGGCGACACACCTTGCCGCCATTGCAATCGAACGTGACCAAACAGAACAGACGCGACAACTTCTCCTCAAAGAACTTAATCACCGCGTCAAGAACACACTGGCGAATGTTCAAGCCATCGCACAACGCACGGTGCGGAGCACAAACGACCCCGCCGATTTTGTGGCGCATTTTTCAGGTCGCATCCAATCCCTGGCACGAGTGCATTCGCTTCTTACCGACTCGACTTGGGAAGGCGCTGATTTGAGAGAGTTGATTCGGGACCAGCTTTTGCAGGGATCTGTTGATGAGGCGAGGTTGACCGCGTGGGGTCCGGCGGTTCACCTGGAGCCGCAAATGGCCACGCACCTTGCTTTGATGCTGCACGAGCTAGGGACCAACTCCAGTAAATACGGTGCGCTGTCGGCCGTAAAAGGCTGGGTTGCAATCAGCTGGACGGTCACGGGCGACACGCTCAATCTACAGTGGGTCGAGCGCGGAGGACCTCGAGTATCCGTGCCCACCAAACGCGGGTTTGGCACGACGCTTATCGAACAGAGCGCCAAAAGCGAAGGTGGGGTTGCGGAATTGGTATTTGAACCGGAGGGCATTGCCTGGAAGATTCGGATGACAATTCCGCATTCTGGCGCATCCGAAAAAGAACGCCTTCAGGCAGAATTGGCGACCGCGCCGGCGGAGCAAGGCGAACTTGCCACAATGGACCCCGCCGTCAAGTTTTCGGGGCTTCGTTTTTTGATTATCGAGGATGAATCGCTTATCGCCCTCGATCTTAAGGACCGGTTGGAGGAAGCCGGGGCCGCCATGGCGCTCCCGGTCAGCACGGAACAAGAAGCGCTGCAGGCCATAGCCGATGGCGCGAACTTCGATTGTGCGTTGCTGGATGCCAACCTTCATGGCCATCCAGTCAACGACATCGCGGCGGCTCTGACGCGGCGTAACGTTCCGTTCCTGTTTGTGACCGGATACGGAGCCGCGGGATTACCGGCCTCTTTTAAGCACGCCCCCATTCTCTCCAAACCCGTCAGTGACGACCAATTGTTTGACGCAGTGACGCGAGTTACGGCAAAGCCTGACAAGGTGATGCGTCTGAAATCTTGACTCCTGGCCGAGAGGACCTGGCCGATCAACGTGCATCCTAATACAACGTTTCCGAAATTCGAATCATATGCCGCGTCATTCCGGGTCGAGGCCTGAAAGGCCGAGAGCCCGGAATCCAGTAATCACCGGCGGAGCTTACTGGATTCCGGGCTCGCCGCACGCAGCCAAGTTTACGCAGGACGGCATCCTTCACGACTATTACCCTGTATCCGAGGTCCCACGGCTCCCTAGCTTTTTACCAGCCTGATGAGACGCTGCGCATCCTTTGGGGCAGCCGCC
Source organism: uncultured Alphaproteobacteria bacterium (assembly GCA_963841105.1). Lineage (GTDB taxonomy): Bacteria > Pseudomonadota > Alphaproteobacteria > Rhizobiales > Xanthobacteraceae > VAZQ01. Next base: position 87,093 of record CAWJCB010000010.1, on the reverse strand, counting down.
TTTTGATCATTGTCAAAATAAACGAAAACGTCACGACGTTGGCGCTTCCAGCGATCGATCGCCGCTGCCCACCGAGCCAATGTCTTGCCGCTGTAGCTTCCGCGATAGCGCCCACCTGGACCATGTCCGCGGACGTAAACATGGTTGGCCGTCGCCTCCCAAGGTGACGGCGCGTCCTCATGATCAGAAATACAGAGTGCTGCATGACGACTTTGCAGCAACTCCATGATTCCATCATGATACCAACTTGGATCTCGAAATTCGAAGGCATACCGTCTCGTGTTTGGCAGCATCTGCATGAACGCGGCCAATCGAGCTTGATCCGCAGAAAAGTTGGGAGGCAGTTGAAACAGAACCAGGCAACCTTTGGGTCCCAAAGCCTCCAAGCGCGTCTCCATCAATGCGATGGAGCTCTCGCACTTCACGCTCAATCGCTTCCAGTGCGTGATAAACTTTGAAGCTTTCCAGGCAAAAGTGAATTCGCGAGGCGTGCTATCTCGCCAGTTGCGGACCGCGTTAAGCGTAGGTGTTCGGTAGAATGAACCATTGATTTCCGTGGTGGTGAACTGAGTTGCGTAATAAGAAAGCCAAAATCGTTTTGGCGTATCATTTGGATAAAAAGGTCCTCGCCACCCGTCATACGTCCAACCGGAAGTGCCAATCAAAACCTTCCCGGTTCGTTTCACAGAACGCTTCACAACAACTTAACACAGGTCCCTGATCAAGATTTTTTCTTCGGCACTTTCTTTCCCTTCTTGCGAGCTTTCGAAAGACCAATGGCGATTGCTTGTTTTCGACTCTTGACCTTGCCGCCTTTGCCGCCAGGACCGCTTTTGGCCTTCCCTCGCTTGTAGCGATGCATCTCATTCTTGACGTCGCTTCCAGAGGTTTTGGAATATTTACGCTTCCGCTTCTTGGCCATTGCACATCCTTTCAGATCAAATGACGTAGCGTGAGTTGCTCCTTGGCTGTCTGTATATCCTGCGTGACCTGCGATCCCATTGCTGAGCCGCCGGAACGATAGCTCTGATCGCTGTTCATTGGATTGTTTCTCCACTACGCCCTCAAACCGATCCGCGGTGCAATTGTTCCAGCGGATGGGTAAAGAGACACAGAGCTGGGGAGGAGCGTTCGTCGTCCCACTTCGCCGGAATGCGCCTAAGCCGGAACGCGGCCGGCTATGAGGCCTCCAGCTTTCATCCCGGCTCGGACGCAATTCAGATGCGGCATAATCTGAAAATCTCAATCGCGGCCGGGCGCGCCGCCCGGGAAGAGATGGCGGAAGGGTCGTGCATTGTCGACCACCCGCTTGACCGAAGGCCGGGCCAGCAGTCGGGCGCGATAGGCCGCGACGTTGGGAACGGCATCGCCAATCGGATGCACCCAGTCGGCGTAGAAGAGCGCCGGCGCCGCGGCACAATCGGCGAGCGTGAAGCCCTCGCCAGCGGCCCACCCGCGATCCGCCATGCGCCGGTCGAGCCAGCCGTAGCAGGTGTCGAGCATCGCGTGCGCCTCATCGACGCCTTGTGCGTCGCGGCGCTCGGCGGCGCGAAGACGGTCTGACACGATCTTCTGGAGGGACGCGTGAACATAATTGTCGAAGAAGCGGTCGAGCAGCCGAACCTCCAGCCGCAAATCCGCGTCAGCCGGAAGCAGCGGCTGCGGCCCCTGATGGTGGCTGTCCAGGTACTCGACGATGATGCTGGCCTCCGGCAGGGTCAGCCCGCTCGACTCCTCGACCAGCACCGGAAAGCGCGCGATCGGCCAGCGTTGCTTCCACGCGGCCGCGGCTTGCGGATCTTCGATCGTCTGCGCTGTGAACGGCGTGCCCGCCTCGTAGAGCGGGATCAGGACCTTCCAGCAATACGAGGAGAAGGGGTGATAGTAGAGCGTCAACGTCATACGAACGCCTCTTGAAAGATCCGGGTTGGCAGTTTTCGAGGGCCGCGAGGGCGGCGCCGAGATCGGCGGCGTTGGGCGCCTCGTTTGAGCCTACCTCTGCGGCAGGCACCGGCCTGCTCCCTCTCCCCGTTCTTTACGGGGAGAGGGAGCGCGGCGCGGATTTGGCTGCGACCGAGTCTCACAACTGCATGTATCAGTGAACTGTGATTCCCAGTACTATTCGTCGAGGATGGTGGCGAAGCCGCCATAGATCATGCGCTGGCCATCAAAGGGCATGTTCTTTTTGTTTGGCTGCATGCGCAGATCGGACATCAGCTTGGGCCAGGCTTCGTTGCGGGCCTGTTTCGACGGCCATTCGATCCAGCTAAAAACGATGGTCTCGCCGTCCTTCGCCGCGACCGAGCGGCGGAAATCCGTCACCTTGCCGTCGGGCACGTCATCGCCCCAAGCTTCGATGACGCGGGTGGCGCCATATTCGGCGAAGACGCGCGCGGCGTCGGACGCCAGTTTGGTATAGGCCTCGCGATTGGCGCCGGGGACGGGGACGACGAATCCGTCGGCATAGTCGGTTCCAGCGGCCGCCCCTTCCTCGACGATCGGCGTGAAGCCGCCGAAGATCATCCTGCGGCCATCGAACGGCATCGCGAGCGCCTTCATTCGCTCGTCCTCCATCAGCGCCTTCATGCCGGTGTTGCGGACATCCTTCGACGGCCATTCGATCCAGCTGAAGAGCACCGCCTCGCTGTCCTTCTTCTGCACCGAACGGTGGAAGTCGGTCACCTTGCCCTCCGGCACGTCGTCTCCCCAATTCTCCACCATTCGCGTCGCGCCATGATCCTTGAACAGCGGCAGCGCCGCGCGGGCATGGTCGAGATAGGCCTGCTTGTTCTCCTGCGGCACCGCGGCCACGAATCCGTCGATATAGCTCATCGTTACTCTCCTTCTGTTCCGGTCCTTCAGGCAGGGACCGCGTCGCGTTGCTCGAAACGCTTCTCCTCTGACAGGGTTCAGGCGGACTTCACTCGGCCATCGGCGGCGCTTTCGAGCGCGGCGATGTCGATGCGCTTCATCTGCATCATCGCCTCGAACGCACGTTTGGCGCGGGCGGGATCGGCATCGCCCAGCAGCCGCATGAGCTGGCGTGGGACGATCTGCCAGGACAGGCCATAGCGATCCTTGACCCAACCGCACTGTTCGGCCGCGGGCACCGCCGACAGCGCGTTGGTCAGGCGGTTGACCTCGGCCTGGGTCTCGACCGGAATCTGGAACGAGATCGCCTCGTTGAACGTGAAAAGCGGTCCGCCGTTGAGCCCTACAAATGGCTGACCCATGAGGGTGAATTCGACCGTCAACACATCCCCGGCCTTGCCGGACGGATAGTCGCCAGGCGCGCGATGGACGCGCTCGACATGGCTGTCAGGCAGCAGCGAGGCATAGAAGTTTGCGGCTTCCTCGGCCGTGCCGTCGAACCAAAGGCAGGGGGTGATCCTGGACATGATAACTCTCCTTTGTTGGGGCCGTTTCAGGCGGCCTGGTAAGCCCGGGCGAGCGAGGAATGAAGGCGGTTGTCGAGCCCGTTTTCCATATCCAGGACGGGCAGGTTGATGAAAATTATCTTGGGCATCAGGCTCTCCTTCGGGTCTCACGCACCTGTTCGCTTGACCATCGTGGACCATTGAGTTATAAAAAGCAACTAATAAGTTATAAAAAGTGACTTACTCATCAAAAGCCCTGGAAAACCGTTGGTATGACGACGCTTGCGGCACTGCGCTGGCCCTCGAGCTGGTGGGGGAGCGCTGGTCGCTGCTGATTGTGCGCGAGTTGATGTTCGGAGGACGGCGCTTTTCCGAGCTTCGCGCAGGGCTGACGGGAATCAGCGCCAACGTCCTCACGCAGCGGCTCGAAGGGATGGAACGCGTCGGCATCGTGCAGCGGCGCAAGCTGCCGCCGCCTGCGTCGGTACAGATGTATCAGCTCACCCCTTGGGGATATGAGGCGGAGGTGGTGCTGCAGGATCTCGGCCGCTGGGCGACCCGGTCGCCGCTGCACGATCCGACGCTGCCCTTGTCGGCCGCATCGATCATGATGTCATTCCGCACGATGTATTCGCGTGAGCGCGCGAAGGGCGAGGCGGCGACGATTGGATTCCGTTTCGGCGCGGAGGGCTTCGTTGTCGATTTCGGATCCGACGGGGTTCGCACGCGGCGCGCCGAGCCGGATGGTTGCTCACTGAAGGTTGAGACCAATCCGATGTCGCTTGCCTCGGTCGTCTATGGCGGCCGGCCGGTCAAGGACGCCGAGGCGAGCGGCGAACTGACGCTGACCGGCGAGCGAGCGCTCTTCAATCGATTCGTCACCTGGTTTCCCCTGCCCGAAAAAATCGGCTGACGCCGCAACACCACCGGCGAACGTGATGAGCTCGCGCGCCCCTTCATTCGATCATCTCATCAGCACTTTGTAGGGTGAGCAAAACGGCGCACGCGACGGTTTATGCAGTTTGCGCAAGCTGCAGCATTTAAGACCGCGCTCATTTTCTTGTTGCTTTCTGCTGACGACTCTTTTATGTTCTTGTTTTGTTCTTCGTAGAAAGTAACAGCCATGTCGCGAAGGCAGAAACCAGTCGCCCGAATGAAGCTTCGGGAACTGCTCGGACCCCCTCCGCTGCTGCGATCGGAGAAGCACAAGTTTTACAACGAGGTGTTGGCCCGCTTGACGCAGTGCCTGCAACCACGCGATTGGATGGAGCAGATCCTCGTTCAGAACCTCGCCGACTGCACCTGGGAAATGGCCCGGTATACCCGCCACAAGGCTTTGACCATGGAGCGCGGGTTCAATGACGACGCCGACTTTCCCGCCCATGATGCACTGGCCAGAGAACTGGCGGCAGCGAGACGCCGGCGCGCTGACGCTTATGAGGTGCTGGAAGAGCAGGATCCCGTCGCTCTCGAATTGGACTATGCCCAAGCGCTCAAAGTGAGCATGGATAATCACGAAGGCGTCGAGAAGCTCCTCAATGCCGCAATGGCAAGGAGGAATGACGTCCTCAAGCAACTTGATCGCTACAGAAATGGCTTGGCACAGCCGCTGCGGCAGGCCTCCGATGAGATGATTGCCGGTGAATTTGCTGCCGTTGAATCGTCAGCGCCCGAGATTGACGCCCCTCTGCTTGCGTTGGAGGAGCAGGAGGAGGAGGACGAATGACGTCGGCCGCCAAAATCGCTGCAAACAGAGCCAACGGTCGGAAGAGCCGCGGGCCTCGAACGGCGGCAGGGAAATCGCGGACACGCTTGAACGCGCTTCGCCATGGGCTCTCCGCCGGCACCATTAATAATCCAGCGACCTCGCGGGACGTGCAGCGCATCGCCGCTTTTCTTTCCGAGGACGATCGCGACGCGCTCCTGCGCGCGGAAGCGACGACGATCGCCGAGTGCGAGGTTGCCCTTGCACGCATCCGCGCGGCGCGCGTTGCCGCCCTCGATGTTTTCGGTCGGGCGGGTGGTCTCGAGGCCGACAAGCTCACATTTGGCAAGCGAGTTAGGGCCAGGGCTTGGCAGCAGAGCAGCGCCCGGCGAAAGAAAATGACTCCGATGGAGGAGATTGAGGCGCTGCGCCGGGCATTGCCCAGGATGGCTCGAATTGACCGCTACGAACGGAGGGTTTGGTCCCGCCGCAAGTGGGCGCTGCGGAATTTTGCGGACATCAAGCGCCGGACAACTGGCATGCCGCCCCGGAAATCTGGCAAAACGAACCCAAATTCCGAAAGCGAATCGGCAGCTTAGTATTTTTGCCATGGGGCAAATGCGCAAGACGTGTGCAGGGCCCATGGCCTAAGCACACGAGTCTTAAGCACACGAGTTGTCCGAGTTAGGTAGCATTCGAGTTGTCCGGTTTCTGCCTCCGCGAGGAGGCGCGTCGATGAACCGGACCGGACGACGCAGAAGAGGGGACGACGCATGGGGCTTGCTATTCTCGTCGCTGGATTGGTCGTCTTTCTTGGCTCGCATGTGTTTGTGACCGCGCGCGGGCAGCGCGCCGCTGTCATCGCGCGGATAGGCGAGGGCACCTATAAAGTTCTCTTCGCGGTTATCTCCCTGCTCGGCATCTTCCTGATCGGATATGGCTTCGGACAATACCGGGCGACGGAGTGGATAAATGTTTGGTATCCGCCGCGGTGGACCTATTACGTCACCCAGCTCCTGATGTGGCCGGCGAGCATCTTCGTGGTCGCAGCGTACATCCGCGGCAATATCTGGCGGACGCTCAAGCATCCCATGCTGGTCGGGGTGAAAACCTGGGCGGTCGCGCATCTGATCGCAAACGGCGATCTTGGATCGATCCTGCTGTTCGGCTCGTTTCTCCTCTGGGCCGGCTACGATCGCATGACACTCAACCGCCGCGCCGATCCGGGCGCACCGGCCATTCCGGCCGGCGGGCGCCGCAACGACATCATCGCCGTCGTTGTCGGGACGCTGCTCTATCTCGCGCTTGGCCTTGTCTTCCACCCGTTGGTGATCGGACACGCGGTGTTCGGCAGGTCGGCGTTCTAGAGGTTCGCCATTTAGGGGTTCGCCATGTCGGCACAAGACGACATCAAACGACTGACCGCTCCCGACATACGCGCCCGCAAGGGCGGCGAGCCCATTGTCTGCCTTACCTCCTACCACGCCCATACGGCGCGACTGCTTGATCGCCATTGTGACCTCATCCTCGTCGGCGACTCTCTCGGGATGGTCATGCATGGCCTCGAAACCACCGTACCGGTCACGCTCGACATGATGATCCTGCAAGGGCTCGCCGTGATGCGCGGCTCGCGGCGTGCGCTGGTGGTTGTCGATATGCCTTTCGGCTCTTACGAGGGGTCAAAGGAGCAAGCCTTCGCGTCGGCCGCGCGGGTGATGAAGGAAACCGGCTGCGGGGCCATCAAGCTCGAAGGCGGCCGGCGCATGGCCGAGACCATCTCCTTTTTGGTCCAGCGCGGGGTGCCGGTCATGGGCCATATCGGGCTCACACCGCAATCTATTAACACGATTGGATCATTTCGCGCGCAGGGGCGCGACGAGGCCGATTGGGGGCCGATCGAGGATGATGGTCGCGCGGTGGCGCAGGCGGGCGCCTTTTCGGTGGTGATCGAGGCGGTGGCGGAGCCGCTCGCGCGGCGCATCTCCGCCGAGATTGCGATCCCGACAATCGGCATTGGTGGCAGTGCGGCCTGCGATGGGCAGATCCTGGTGCTCGAGGACATGCTGGGGCTGTTTTCCCGAGTGCCGAGGTTTGTGCGACGTTACGGCAAGCTTGCCTCCGAAATCGAATCCGCCATTGCCGCCTATGCCGCGGATGTGCGCGCACGCGCCTTTCCCGGCCCGGAGCATGTCTATCCCATGCGACAAAAGGAAAAGAAGTTGTGACTTCAAAGACTTGGAATATCCAGCTCAGACCTGTTTTTGCCTTTTCCGCGCCACATCGCTAGGTTAACTGCGAGAATAGGTGACCTTGGGATCGGGTCGGCGCCGGAAAGAAGCTCGTGTCTGACATTTTTCACGAAGTGGACGAGGAAGTCCGCCGCGAGCAGCTCAAAAAGCTGTGGGAGCGCTACGGCCATCTGTTCGTCGCGGTCGCTGTCCTGGTAGTCCTTGGGATAGCGGCTTGGCGTGGCTACTCCTGGTGGGAGGCCAAAAGGGCGGCTGAAAGCGGCGCAGCATTCGAGGCTGCCGGCACCCTTGCGGAGACCGGTAAGCACGCAGAAGCCGAAGCAGCTTATGCCAAAGTCGCCGCCGACGGCGCCTCAGGCTATCGAAGCCTGGCGCGCATGCGCGAGGCGGCTGAGCTCGCTCAGGTCGATTCCAAGGCGGCGCTGAGCGTGTACGAGCAAATTGCCGCTGATGGCGCCACCGGGGCCGCCTTCGCCGATCTCGCCACTTTGCGTGCGGGGGCTATTCTCATCGATGCGGGCGCCTTCGAGGAGGCGCGAAAGAAGCTGGAGCCTCTCACCGAAAAGGATCGGCCGTTTCGGCATACAGCGCGTGAATTTTTGGTGCTCGCAGCCTGGCGAGCGGGCGATATCAAACTCGGAAAACCGTGGATCGATATGATCATGACGGATTTGGAGACGCCATCCGCGACCCGATCTCGTGTGGAAATGCTCGTCGGATTGAGCTCTACTGCGGGCAAGACTTGAGGTGCGCACAATGAGAAGCTTGCTGCGCTTTGGTTTAGCTGCGGGGGTGCTGTCGCTGGGGCTGACGCTTGCGGCATGCGACAACTTTGATCCGACCGCCCTTTTTGACGCCGAGATGTTCAACACCAAGAAGAAGCTGCCCGGCGAACGTCATCCGGTGTTTCCCGAAGGTACTCCCGGCGTATCGCAGGGGGTGCCTCCCGAGATGGTCAAGGGCTATCAGCCTCCCCCCGAGCCTGAGGCGACAGCCAAGCCGACGACCAAGCAGACGCCCAGGCAGGCCGCGGCCGATCCTGCTGAAGCCCCCAAGCCAAAACCAAAGCCAAAGCCGAAGGTTGTCGCAAAGCCCGCAGATGCCCCAGCCACCACCGGGACGGTGCAGCCGGCCCAGCCTGCTTCCCAACAATCGCAATGGCCGGAGCAACCGCAGGCGCAGCGGCCCGCCGCGAGTGCTTCCGGGTGGCCCGGCTCGGCGCAGCCGTCGGGCGGCGTTGCATGGCCGGAGCCGCCAGCGCAGCGCTGATAGCGCCTCCCGGTCGCCTCAGATCAGGCCGGGCTTCGCGGGCTCCGGCGCGCCATGAGCTTCACTGTCGCCATCGTCGGACGGCCGAATGTCGGAAAATCAACGCTATTCAATCGGTTGGTCGGCAGACGTGTGGCATTGGTTGATGACAGTCCCGGCGTCACGCGCGACCGGCGTGAAGGCCAAGCCCGCCTTGGCGATTTCGAGTTTGTCGCCATCGATACCGCAGGGTTCGCGGACGCTGCGCCGCAGACTCTGAGCGGCCGCATGCAGGGGCAGACCAAAGCCGCGATTGCCGCTGCCGATGCCGTCCTTTTCTTGATCGATGCCCGTGCCGGCCTGGTGCCGGAGGATCGCGCCTTCGCCGACCTCGTCCGCAAAGCCGGAAAACCTACCATCCTGATCGCCAATAAGTGCGAGGGTCGCGCAGTCCAGACCAACGTCCTCGAAGCGTACGAACTCGGTTTGGGTGAACCGATTGCAGTTTCGGCGGAGCATGGCGAGGGTCTCGCCGATGTCTACCAGGCTCTGCGCGCCGCTTTCCCTGCAAGCACGATCTCCCCAGGCACGATCGAGAACAGCGCAAGCCAGGAGGAGGTCAGGATACCGGGCGGCCCCGTTCGCATGGCCGTTGTCGGCCGCCCGAATTGCGGAAAATCAACGCTGGTCAACCGGCTCCTCGGCGAGGAACGCCTCCTCACCGGAATCGAAGCCGGTATCACGCGCGATGCCATTGCGGTGGACCTGGTGTGGCGGGAACGGCCTTTCAAAGTCTATGACACAGCGGGCCTGCGGCGTCGTTCGCGCATCGAGGAAAAGCTCGAGAAGCTCGCGGTGGCCGACGCGCTCAATGCGGTGCGATTCGCCGAAGTTGTGATCCTGCTGTTGGATGCGCAAAGGCCGTTCGAGGAGCAGGACCTTCGCATTGCCGATCTCATAGAGCGTGAGGGGCGCGCACTGGTGATCGGGATGAACAAGTGGGATCTCATGGAGCCAGGCGCGCCGGCTATGAGGAGATTACGTGAACAGACCGATCACTGTTTTCCGCAGGTGAGGGGCGTCTCGGTGGTGCCGATCTCGGCACTTACGGGGGAGGGGCTCGACCAACTGATGCAAGCCGTCGTTGATATCTACGATATTTGGAACCGGCGCGTGGAAACGAACGTGCTTAATCGCTGGCTGGCGCAAGTCGTCGCCTCGCATCCGCCGCCTGCCGTCTCGGGACGGCGCATCAGGCTGGATTACATCACCCAAGCGAAGAGCCGCCCACCGACCTTCGTGCTCTTTACCAGCCGGGCCGACGCCGTGCCGCAATCGTACCGGCGTCACCTCGTCAACAGTCTTCGCGATACCTTCGATTTGGCGGGAACGCCGATTCGGTTGATGTTGCGTGAGAAAAAGAATCCTTATGCCAAAAGGGCACAGGCTCATCGTGCGCGTGCATGATGGCGCTGCTATCGGGCCACACGCCGAGTTAAAACGCGATTGTGTGGTTCCGGGCACAGCCCTCCTCCTCTGGACATGGCAATCTGCCGAGTGAGCCAGAGCAAGGAGGCGCACATGGCCACCATGTTTTTCCATTGCGCGGGCACGCGAGAGGTGCTTGTGGACCGGCGCGGCAGCGACATGGCGGACATGTTCGACGCCCGTGCGCGGGCCTTCCAAATTATCCAGGCGATCGTGACCTCGGCAGGTCCTGAGGATTGGCGCGACTGGAGCGTGCATGTCAGTGATGATGAGGGCGAGGAGGTGCTTCTCGTTCCATTTTCGACGGTGCTGGGAAAATCGCATTGAACGCCGGCAAGCTTCAGGAAAGCAAGCTTCAGGATGGCGAGTGGAAATCCAGGAAGCGACCTTTCGCGTAAGAATAAATCCTGCCGTTCTCGTTCATCTCCGGCATGCACAATTCCACGATTTTGCTCGCGACCTGCTCCGGCGTCTCCAGGAGCATGGGATCTTCGCCCGGCATTGCCTGCGCGCGCATGCGCGTGCGGATCGGTCCGGGTGCGAACAGATTGACGCGCACCGGAGTGCTGGCGCATTCCGCGGCATAGGTTCGCGCCAACGCTTCCAGCGCTGCTTTGCTGACGGTGTAGGGGCCCCAATAGGCGGGTGTGCCTGCCGTGACTCCGGACGAAAGAAATACCACCCGTCCCGCATTCGAGAATTTCAACAGCCGGTCAGTTGCACAAATGAGGCGCCAGTTGGCGGTCACGTTGACCCCCATGACATCCGCCCACGCTTTGCTCTCGACATGGCCCAAAGGCGACAGCGGGCCGAGGATCGCGGCATTTCCGATGAGGACGTCGAGGCGACCAAAGCGCTCATGCAAAGCGAGGCCGAGCCGGTCGATGCCCTCGTAGTCCTTCAGGTCGAGCGGCACGAGGGTTGCCGAGCCACCCAATGTCTTGACCACATCGTCGAGCTCTTCGAGCCCACCCACCGTGCGCGCGACCGCGACGATGTGTGCGCCGGCTTTGGCGACGGCAACAGCCGCGGCGAAGCCGATCCCGCGCGAAGCGCCGGTAACGAGCGCGATACGGTCAGCGAGAGGGCGGGCCATCGCTGTCTTGGAGAGCCTTTGCTGACGCGCGAGCCGAGCAGGTGACGTGCCTCAGCTCGCCTCGGCGAGCAGCGATAATTGCCTTGGCGGTGCGTTGCGTGCGGTCATGTCTGTCAGCGCGGTGGGATAGTCACCAGTGAAGCAGTGATCGGTGAATTGCGGTCGCAGCGGATCGCGCCGCTCATAGCCCATGGCTTGGTAAATGCCCTCGACAGACAGGAATGCGAGCGAGTTGGCACCAATGAAGGCGCGCATGCCTTCGAGGTCGTGACTTGCGGCAAGAAGGTTCTCGCGCTCCGGGGTATCGATGCCGTAATAGTCGGAATGCGTGATCGGCGGGGAGGCAACGCGAAAATGCACTTCCCTGGCGCCGGCGTCGCGCATCATCTGCACGATCTTGAACGAGGTCGTGCCGCGCACGATTGAATTGTCGATCAGAACAATACGCTTGCCCTGCACCACAGCGCGGTTGGCGCTGTGCTTGAGCCGCACCCCGAGCTGGCGGATATGTTGTGTGGGCTCGATGAAGGTGCGGCCGACATAGTGATTGCGGATGATTTCGAGCTCGTAGGGTATAGCGGAGACCTGCGCATATCCTATGGCGGCGGGGACACCGGAATCAGGCACAGGAATAACCACGTCGCCTGTCGCCGGTGCTTCGCGGGCGAGCTGTGCACCCATTGTCTTTCGCACATCATAGACGGAGCGTCCGCCGACGATCGAGTCCGGGCGGGCGAAATAGATATATTCGAAAATGCACGGCCGCGGCGCCATGGGTGGAAACGGCTTGTGCGAATGCACGCCGTGCTCATCGAATACGACGACCTCGCCATTCTCTACATCACGGATGTATTTTGCCCCGATCGTGTCGAGTGCACAGGTTTCAGACGCGAGGATGGGGCACTCGCCCAGCATGCCGATGACCAGAGGTCTGATCCCGAGTGGGTCGCGCGCGCCAACAAGCTTCTTGTTGGTAAGCCCGACGAACGCATACGCTCCCTCAAGCTGGCGCAGCCCCTCAATGAAACGGTCGATGAAACGGTTGCGCTTGGCCCTGGCGACAAGGTGAAGGATCACCTCGGTGTCGGTCGTTGACTGCATGATTGCGCCGTCTCGCACGAGCTGGCGGCGCAAGGTCAGCCCATTTGTCAGGTTACCATTGTGGCCGACCGCAAACCCACCCCCGTCCAATTCGGCGAACAACGGCTGGACATTGCGCAGGACGGTTTCCCCGGTTGTGGAATAGCGCACGTGTCCGGTGGCGGACGTGCCCGGCAGCCGCTCAATCACCTCGCGGCGGGAAAAATTGTCACCAACGAGGCCCATCCGCCGCTCGGAATGGAATCGCTTGCCGTCGAACGTGACAATACCCGCGGCTTCCTGGCCCCGATGCTGTAGCGCATGCAGGCCAAGAGCTGTTATGGCGGCGGCGTCCGCATGTCCGAATATCCCAAACACCCCGCATTCTTCGCGCAACCGGTCACCGTCGCAATCGGTGGAATTCGCCGATAGCCGTGTCCGCACGGGTCTGGACAGGCCGGAACCTTCAACTTGGTTGCAGGCATCGGGAGGACGGGCGTTGTTCATCCAGGTCTCGTTCATTCAACGCCCGAAGAGCGTTCAGGGTGAGTGGTGCACCTCGGCGGCCGGCCATCGCGCGTGCACGACGGAGTTGGCCGGGAGATCAATCTGCGAGCGCTGCCCTGATTGCGGCTCATCCTCCTCGGGCTTCTGTTTCTTCAGCCGCTTTGAGATGGTTGCGTCCAAATCTTCCGGCAACATCGACATCAGCCAATCGCCCGTTCCCTGCAACACCACTCGGGACTTGGCGCTTCGGATCCACTCAGGCTGACTGCGGTCGGGCACCAGCCAGGCAAAGAAAAGAAAGGCGACAACCACAATGACCAGTCCGCGCCCGAGCCCGAAGAGAAAGCCCAATGTACGGTCAAGAGCGCCAACGCGGCTGTCGAGAACCATGTCCGAGAATCGCACCGTAATAACGGAAACCAGCAGCAATGTTCCAACGAAAGTGCCGCCGATCACGATTGCATAAGCAACGATGTCGTTGTTGAAATATGTCTTCGCAAGTGGCAGCAACTTCGAAAACGAGTATAGCGTCACCACGGCCGCAACGATCCAGGCAGTAATAGAGAGGACTTCGCGCATGAAGCCGCGAATCATGGCGAGCAAAGCCGAAATCAACATGACGGCAATCAGAATCATATCCAGTAGCGTTATTGGCATGGAGCAAGCTCTCGCAGCACTGACTGGCGACTAAGTGGCGAGTCGGCGAACGTATTTAACCAGAATCCGGGCGCATGGATGCAGAGGGACGGATGTTTCTGAGCCCCAACAACGTTTCATTCACAGCCCTTCGTTCGCGCCCGGAGCGCAGCGGCTGTATAGCCGGAAGACTTCGTGCCGTCACCCGTCGATTGATGCGCCCTCTCGTGCCGGCTCTGGCCGGCACTATCCCGTTCCTCTGCTCTCCCACGCCCGGCAATGTCAGTGACCAAGCTGGCAAGCCTGCTCACGTAGTCAATCGCGAGGGATTGGTCGCTGCTCCCCTCGGCGCGCCCGGCCGATGGAATGAAGGCCCGTGCAAACCCAAGCTTTTGCGCCTCCTTGAGCCTCGCTGCCTGCTGCCCCACCGGGCGCACCGCGCCGGATAAGGAGATTTCACCGAAATACACAGCATCGCTCGGCAAAGGCGCACCCGCGAGCGAGGACATGAGCGCGGCGGCGACCGCGAGATCTGCGGCGGGCTCCTGGATTCGCAATCCGCCAGCCACGTTGAGGTAAACGTCGTGCCCCGAAAGCCGGACGCCACAATGGGCTTCGAGGACAGCGAGCACCATGGACAGGCGGTTCTGGTCCCACCCATTCACTGCACGGCGCGGGGTTCCCAAGGTCGTGGGAGCCACCAGCGCCTGAATTTCCACCAACAAGGGTCGCGATCCCTCAACCCCCGCGAACACGGCGGTACCGGCAGAGCCCAGATCGCGCTCCGAGAGGAATAGCTCTGATGGGTTGAAGACTTCGCGTAGCCCATCCCCGGTCATCTCGAAGACGCCGATTTCATCCGTCGGACCGAATCGGTTCTTGGCTGCACGCAAGATGCGAAAGTGCTGCGGACCTTCGCCTTCGAAGGAAAGCACGGCGTTGACCATGTGCTCGACCACCCGCGGCCCGGCGATCTGCCCGTCCTTGGTGACATGGCCTACCAGAATGACAGCCGCCCCTGTGCGCTTGGCAAAGCGGATCAGCGCCTGCGCGCTCGCGCGCACTTGCGTGACCGTGCCCGGCGCCGATTCGACGAGGTCGGTCCACATCGTCTGAATCGAATCGATGATGACGAGATGCGGGGGGGCGCCTTCGCTCAGCGTCGACACGATGTCATCAATCGACGTTTCGGCTGCCAGCTCGACAGGTAGCCCGGTGAGGCCCAATCGTTCGGCACGCAACCGCACTTGTCCCACAGCCTCTTCGCCGGAAATAAATACGGTGCGATTGCCGTTGCGAGCGAGAGCGGCGGCGACCTGCACCAGAAGCGTCGATTTGCCGATCCCGGGGTCGCCGCCGAGAAGCAATACCGATCCCGGGACGAACCCCCCGCCGGTTACACGGTCGAACTCGGCAAGGCCTGCGGCGAGCCGGGGTGGATTGCGGGTAAGGCCGGAAAGACGTTCGAGCATCAGTAGCCGGCCCTTACGAGGCTTGCGACCCGCAACGCGCGCCGCCGGCGCGGTTGGGGTTTCTTCTGCTATCGAGTTCCATCCACCGCAGGCGTCGCATTTGCCCTGCCAACGCCCGTACACAGCGCCACAGGTCTGGCAGATGTGATGGGCGTTGCGCTGGGGCATTTTCGCAATCCAATGGAATCAACTCGCAGGCCTCAAGTCTCACGTATCCGCAGATCAACCGCCGCGATAGATGCGATAATGACGATGACCAAGGCCGGTGAGCACTTCATAGGCGATGGTGCCCATGGCGGAAGCAAGTTCGTCCACGCTTATGCCGTCTCCGATCAGTGTGGCGAAGTCGCCGCGCCGGACGGTTGCTTCGGGAAGGTGGGTCACGTTGACAGTGAACAAATCCATGGAGACACGGCCCGCGACAGGACACCTCTGTCCCGCGATGATGACCTCGGCAGCAGGCTTTCCCTTCGAGGCCGCGGCTGAGCGCAGGAAACCATCGCCATACCCGAGTGCAACGACCGCGACACGGCCGGGACGGCTCATGGTCCAACTCGCCCCATAGCCGACCGTTTCCCCGCGATCGAGGGAGCGCACCTGGATGATCCGGCCCTTTAGTTCGACGACCGGGCGCATTGGATTTTTTCTGCCAGGCGTCGGATTGCCCCCGAAAATGGCGATGCCCGGCCGCACCAGGTCGCAATAAACCGTGTCACCCAGGAATATTCCTGATGAATTGGCGAGGGAAGCACGCAAGCCCCGATACAAAATACGGATTTCGCGAAACATGCGGATTTGTCGATCATTGAGCGCATGATCAGGCGTATCGGCACAGGCGAGATGACTCATCAACAGCGTGAAACCGTGAGTTCCCGAATGGATGCGTGGTGCAATGGCAATTGCTTCTTGCATCGTAACCCCGAGGCGGTTCATGCCTGTATCGACGTGCAGGGCCGCCCCTCCGCGCCAGCCCTTTTGTGAGATGAAAGCGTCCCATTCCGCCAGTTCCGTGAGACTGTTGATGACAGGACGAAAGGAGCCGTCCGCGAAAGCCGCGGCGGAGCCTGGGATTATGCCGTTGAGCACGTAGATCGCAGCGTCTGGTGCAATCGTCCGCACAGAGCGGGCTTCCATCAGGTCTGCGACGAAGAAAGTCCGGCATCCGGCTTTGCTGAGCGTGCGGGTTACGGCCTCAAGCCCGCAGCCGTAAGCGTTCGCCTTGACGGCGGCGGCGCACTCGACCGGCAGCGTCATGCCAGCAAGCAATTTCCAATTCGCTTCGACGGCGGCAAGATCAATGGTGAGAACGCCGCCACTCTCACTTTGCCGGGGCGCAAAGAGGGTGGCGCGGTCCGGACGCAAATCGGGATCATGAATGATCATGCCGTGTTTATACGAGCCTTCTCGCAGGCGTCCAGCGAGACGACACGAACAGGCGGAATTCGATCAGAGGAAGGAACGGCGCAGACAGAGTGATGCTGCTTTCGATCAGATTTGGTCGGGCAGGTGAGCGTCGCGCTCCAAATTGTCGAACCGCGTAACCGCGGCATCGAATTGCAGGTTCACGGTACCGGTGGGTCCATGACGCTGCTTGCCGATGATGATCTCGGCTTTACCGTGCACGTTGGCCATATCCACCTGCCATTTGGTGTACTCGTCAGTCCCAGGGCGGGGCTCCTTGTTGCTGAGGTAATATTCCTCGCGAAACACAAAGATGACGACGTCTGCATCCTGCTCGATGGAGCCGGATTCCCGCAGATCGGAAAGCTGCGGCCGCTTGTCGTCCCGGTTCTCCACCTGGCGCGACAGCTGCGACAGCGCCAGGACCGGGACGTTGAGCTCTTTTGCAAGAGCTTTCAGGCTGGTGGTGATCTCTGTCACCTCCTGCACGCGGCCTTCCAACGCACGCCGGGTGGAGCCTTGCAACAGCTGAATGTAGTCGATCACAAGCAGATCCAGACCCTTTTGCCGCTTTAGCCGCCGTGCCCGGGCAGCGAGTTGAGCGACCGTCAGGCCGCCGGTCTCGTCGATAAAGAACGGCAGGTGCTGCAACTCGACTGCCACGTCCTTGATCTTTTCAAAGTCATGCTCGTGAATTCCGCCGCGTCTGATCGTGCTCGAAGGAATTCCCGTTTGCTCGGCGATGATGCGGGTCGCGAGTTGCTCCGCGGACATTTCCAGCGAGAAGAAGCCGACGATCCCGCCGTTTGCCGTTTCGATGTGCCCGTCCGCACGCACCTCGCCGCGCCATGCACGCGCGACATTGTAGGCGATATTGGTGGCCAGCGCGGTCTTGCCCATGCCCGGGCGTCCGGCGACGATGATCAAGTCGGACGCCTGCAGGCCGCCCATCTTGCTGTCGAGGTCGGTAAGACCGGTTGCCAAGCCTGACAGCTTGCCTTCGCGCTGATAAGCGCGTGCCGCCATGTCAACCGCGGTCGTAAGCGCGGTCTCGAATTTCTGAAATCCGCCGCCATAACGCCCGGTCTCGGCGAGATCATACAGCCGGCGCTCGGCATCCTCGATCTGGTCGCGCGGCGAGAAATCGACCGGGGCATCGAAGGCCACATTGACCATATCCTCGCCGATCTGGATGAGCTCGCGCCGGGTCGCGAGATCGTAAATAGTACGGCCGTAATCCACGGCGTTGATGATCGTCGTCGCTTCCGCGGCAAGCCGCGCCAGGTATTGGGCCAGCCCCAAGCCCGCGATGTCCAAATCGGCAGGCAGGAACGTCTTCAACGTGACCGGCGAAGCAAGTTTTCCGGTTCGAATGAGAGTGCGGGAGATGTCGTAGATGTGCCGATGGATAGGCTCGAAAAAATGAGTAGGGTCCAGAAAGTCGCTGACCCGGTAAAGCGCCTCGTTGTTGACAAGGATTGCTCCCAGAAGCGCCTGCTCCGCTTCGATGTTGTGCGGTGCAGCGCGGTAGGGCGGCGTTGCCAACTGCGGAATTTTGCGCGCCGTCAGTTCCATTCCCATAGCGAATCAACCAGCTGCCGACCAAGGCGCGATTAGCACGGCCGCTGCTCGGAAGGTCAACTCAACCCTGCACATCCCCGCTATCACCGTGAGCCTCGCAGGACTGCGACAGGCCTCTTGACCTCGGGGATGAACCGGTTCCGGGCGAGAGAATCACTCGCCTGCAAGCCGCCACGGCTTGCGGCCGTCATCTTCCAGCGCCCGTAGCCTCGCCTCCTCGCGTGCAACATAATCGCGAGTCATGGGCACGATGCCTTGCCGCTTCGTCAGCTGCATTTGAAACACCATCAAATTCTGTTCGCGAAACGCCATTTCGGAAGCTGCAAGATAGAACTCCCACATGCGCACGAACCGCTGGTCGTAAAGCCGCTCAACCTGCTCGCGGTGAGCGAGAAACCGCTGGCGCCAGGCCTTGAGCGTCTCGGCATAATGCAGACGAAGAACTTCTATATCGGTGACCAGCAGGCCCGCGCGTTCGACAGCCGGCAGGACTTCGGACAGGGCAGGAATGTAGCCGCCCGGAAAGATGTATTTTGCGATCCAGGGATTTGTGACGTTGGGACCTTCGGAACGGCCTATTGAGTGCAGCAGCATTACGCCGCGTTCGTCGAGCAGATCGTGGCATTTGCGGAAGAAGGCATCATAGAAGCCAACGCCGACATGCTCGAACATCCCCACCGAGACGACCCGGTCAAAGCTTTCCGAGACGTCCCGATAATCCTGCAGTCGGAATTCCACCGTATCGGACAAGCTGCTTTCACGGGCGCGCACTTGCGCCGCGGCGTGTTGCTGGCGCGAAAGCGTTATTCCGGTGACGCAGGCGCCACAGATTTCTGCCAGATAGAGCGCAAGCCCGCCCCAACCGCAGCCGATATCGAGCACTGTCCGGTCCCTGCCGAGGAGAAGCTTGGCGGCAAGGTGGCGTTTCTTGGCAAGCTGGGCGTCGTCAAGCGATAGATCAGGCTGCTCGAAATAGGCGCAGCTGTACTGGCGGTCGGCGTCAAGAAAGAGGGAGTAGAGTTGACCGTCCAGATCGTAGTGATGCGCCACGTTACGCCGTGCGCGCGGGCGCAAATTCAATTGCGTCCACCGTCGGCAGAGAAACCTCGCAACGCCCTGCATGCGCGCCCAGATGAGCGGTCTGGTGTCATGGGACTGCCGGAGAACAATCGCAAGAATGTCGGCAATGGTTCCCACCTCGACGATGATTTGGCCATTCATGTACGCTTCGCCGAAGCGAAGCTGGGGATCGATCAGCACGCCGAGCTCCGCCGCCCGGCTGGTAAAACGTATGGCTGCCGGTTTGCCTGAGCCGTCCCCAAAGGCAAACGTTGATCCACTCGCAGTGGTGACCCGGAGGTTGCCGCCGCGAATCAGCTTTTCCAGCGCCCACTGAAGCAACCGATCCATCGGCCGCCTCCTACCAATTCAAGCAAGCGCCGGCCATGATCTCGACACGTTTGACGTCCGCCGGGCGCCTTGCTGGGACCAGTCCCAAAACAGCCGCAACAGGGCTAGGTTCCCCAATTAAAACAAAGTGTCGGCCCAACGGCAATGCTGCCGAGCGGCAAGGCAGTGGCAAGGCGGCCCTCGCATGCTGGCGCCGCCGAACGCCCGTGGGTGGTGGAAACGACTGATGTTGCGGCGATGTCAACGCAGATGCTGGGCGCTCAGCGTGCTATTCTCAACAGTCGCTGTATCGGCGCTTGCGCAAGCCAATCTCGACGCCGGTAAGTCCGCCGCGCAAATCTTCTCGGATACGTGCAAGGCGTGTCACCGTAGCCCGCGGGAGATCAAACGAACCAGTGCCGCATTTTTGCGGGAGCATTATACCACGGGAACGCGGGAAGCCACCGCCATGGCCGCGTATCTCGCGAGTGTGGGAACCGATTCGCTGGCTGTGCAGGAGCGGCGCCCGCCTGCCATGGGCGCAGGACGAATTGTCCCAACCGCGGGGGCGTCGCCGCAAGCTCCAAACCAATCCAAGCCGGAATCCAAACCGGAATCCAAGTCGGGATCCAAGTCGGACCTGGAAGCGGCATTGCCGATATTGCCGCCGGACTCTCGCGCCACTGCGAATGGATCAGCGCAACCTGATCAGGGCAACTCGGCTGCTCCGCGTGGCGTGTCTCGTTGACCATCGCCAGACGTGGAACTACATGCAGGGTCCTCATCGGCCGCGGCCGCAAATGGGGCGGGGCCCCATGCGATACTTCCGGGCGGACGCCCCCCGGCAGGGGACATCGAGGAATAAGACAGAAGTGGCGTCAGCCGCGGCTTTGTGTGACCCCGTCTGCCGACGGCAGGTCGGGGGCGCTACTCTGGTTTGAGCGGAGCACCTCGGCCGCTTCGGGCTCGAAGAAGGTCTCCGCGAGCCCTGGGGCTTCGTCCGGGGACTGTGGTGCACTTGCTTCCTCAGCGCGGCGCGTGACGTTTTCGCCCCTGGCGATTCTTTGCGCTTCGTCCGCGTTGCGGGCAACCGTGATGCTGATGCTCACTTCCACCTCGGGGTGCAAAAACACCGGTACTTGATGCAATCCTATGGATTTGATTGGGGTATTCAAAGCGATCTGCGACCGGGACAGGGCAAACCCATTTTCACTCACCAACGCTGCAATATCACGTGGCGAAACCGAGCCGTAGAGTTGACCGCCCTCGGCTGCTTGACGCAGCACGGTGAAGCTTTGCCCATCGAGCTTTTTTGCGATTTTTTCCGCTTCACCCTTTTGCTCTATGTTTCGGGTTTCAAGATCGACCTTCATGTTCTCGAAGCGTGAGCGGTTCTCTGTCGTTGCCCGCAGTGCTTTGCCCTTGGGTAGGAGAAAATTGCGGGCAAAGCCGTCCTTCACGCGGACCACATCCCCCATCTGGCCAAGCTTGGCCACCCTCTCCAACAAGATAACCTCCATAGCAGACTCTCCATCTCCATTTGAGCTCATTAGCTTCGGGCGAGCAGGTCCTTCAGGTGCGCAGGTGCGGCGGATGACGCCACTGCGTGATCCGAAGACGAACGCCGAACACGATTTCGGAAACGCCGGCGAGAGAGATCAGCAGAAGCGGCCACCCAAGCACCACCGTCGAGACATAAACACCGCCGAGCACGAGGGTGCGGCCACTCATCCCGCGTGTGACCGAATGCAGTACGGCAAGCCCAAGAAATGCAAGCACCATTACCAGACTGGCTGCGCAGGCCGCTGATAGAATCCCGAGCAGACCAGGCAGAAAGGAACCGGCTGTGGCGAGCATGAGCGTGGCCAGGGTAGCAGGTGGGAGCGTCATGGCCGGCAGATCCGGCCACGGCCGAGTGAGCCTGCCAGAAATTTTCACGATGCGCGCGGCAAGCCACAAGTTAAAAAGACAGGTCAGCATGGAAAAGACAGCTGCTGCCGGGGGAATTACAATCACCAATAGATCGATCGTGGACGGGTCACGGAAGATTTTCTCGTAGCTCTCGCGCAGGCCTGCCTGCAGACTGGCCTGATCGGTTCCGAAATTAGGAACCGCCGCCGCGACGACCAGCGTGCCGATCACTGCTGCCCATAGAACGAGTTGACCGATCGGATACCATTCAAGCTTGGGTTCGCCTCCGTTGCCCAGGCCCCGCGCAAGCAGGGTCAAATAGCCGAGCCACCATGCGCCGAACGCGATCACCGCAATCGCAAGGAAGAACGCGCCGGAAAGAAATGCGACCGCTGCCGTAGCGGAAGCCGCAGCAACCAGTCCGGCCATGTGGCTCCAGCCCAGGGAGGCGATGAGAATGGGCAAGGGCGCAAGATAAAACAGGAAGACCGCTACCAGCGATCCGGAGATCACTGACGCAAACAGCAGCGCCGCGGCAACGCCCGCTCCGACGCCGACCAGGAGAAGTTGAAGCATGAGCAAGCTGTCCCGCTTCGTCAGCGGTTAGAGACGAAACCGCTTCGTCCCAACCATCGGATTAGAGCGCGCTGTGGGGTGCGCAAAGCGGTCAAACTTGCGCAGACTGCGTCAACCTGTCTGCGTGCGCGCCTTTGCCCACCCTACACTTTAGAGTCAGCTGATCATGTACGGCAAGAGTCCGAGAAAGCGCGCGCGCTTGATCGCGCGGGCAAGCTCGCGCTGCTTTTTCGCCGACACGGCCGTGATACGGCTGGGCACGATCTTTCCACGTTCCGAAACATAGCGTTGCAGCAGTCTCACGTCCTTGTAATCGATCTTCGGCGCGTTAGCACCGGAGAACGGACACGATTTTCTGCGTCGAAAGAACGGGCGGCGGCCTTGTGACTGTGTAAATGCCATCCCTCTCACTCCACCGCTGAACCAGATTCGTCCGCACTCTCTCGTGGCGGGCGGGTGTCACGATCGCGTTCGCGCCGGTGGTCGCCGCGGTCGCGATCGCGCTCACGAAAGCCTCCGCGCTCGCGATCACGAAATCCAAAGCCCCGCTCGTCGCGTTCGCGATCACGATCGACCTTTCGCATCATTGCGGACGGGCCGTCCTCATGCTCGTCAACGCGGATGGTAAGATAGCGCAGTATATCCTCGCTGAGGCGTTCTTGCCGCTCGACCTCATTGAGAGCCGCAGGCGGCCCGTCTACGTTGAAAAGAGTGAAATGGGCTTTGCGGTTCTTTCGTAACCGATAGGAAAGGGACTTGAGGCCCCATTGCTCCGTCTTAACGATCTTGCCTCCTATCTGCTCGATCACTCCCTTGAATTGCGTCGCGAGCTCTTCGACCTGCTGTGAGCTCGCGTCCTGGCGCGTCAGGAAGACGTGTTCGTAGAGCGGCATGGATGTCTTTCCCTTTGTGCTCTCTCCGGCGCAAAGCCCCTTCGAGCCTCCTGAAGGGGAAAGGCTCGAATGCTCGGAAGGCGGGAACACCGGACGCCGGACCAGAGGTCCTGCTGCTGGATTTTCGCCAGCGGCCGTCCGTTAAGCTCCCGGCCGGATATCGGAGCGGAAGCGGCCGTTATACGTACTTTCGGTGACTTGGCAAGGCGACCACAGCGAAGATCATTGGTGCGGGGACGTGCTGGTCGCCTAACCACTGCTGGAATTGCGTGACTTGTCAGCCATGCCGCTCTAGCTATGTCACTCAAGAACCCCGGGTGTTGGGTATCGCGAGCTCCTCCATGTCCGTCGCATTCATATTTCCCGGCCAGGGAAGTCAGACAGTAGGAATGGGCAAAGCGCTGGCAGACTCTTTCCCGGTCGCGCGCGATGTATTTTACGAGGTGGACGCGGCTCTGGGCGAGAAGCTCGCCCAGATCATTTGGGAAGGGCCCGCGGAGACGCTGATGCTTACCGAGAATGCGCAGCCCGCTCTCATGGCAATGTCGCTGGCGGTTATGCGTGTATTGGAGACTGAAGCCGGCGTCGATCTGGCGCGTCATGCGCGGTTTGTCGCAGGCCATTCGCTTGGCGAATATTCGGCTTTGGCCGCGGCGGGTGCGCTCTCCATCCCTGACACGGCGCGTCTGGTGCGGCTGCGTGGTCGTGCGATGCAGCAAGCAGTCCCGGTGGGGGTTGGCGCAATGGCGGCGCTGCTTGGGCTCGAGTTTGAGGAGGTAGTGGTGGTTGCAGCCGAGGCCGGTCAGGGCCAGGTTTGCGAAGCCGCCAATGATAACGGCGGTGGGCAGGTGGTCGTCTCTGGGCACAAGCCTGCCGTCGAGCGCGCCATCGAGATCGCCAAAGCGAGAGGAGCTCGGCGCGCCATGATGCTGCCGGTTTCGGCCCCCTTCCATTGCGCACTCATGCAGCCCGCTGCCGATGTCATGACCGAAGCGCTGGCAAAGGTCAGGATCAAGCCGCCGACGGTGCCTGTCGTGGCTAACGTGTCTGCGAAGCCAATCAACGATCCGCGCGAGATCGTCAGCTCGCTTATCGCGCAAGTGACAGGAACCGTGCGGTGGCGCGAGTCCGTCAACGCGATGGCAACCGCAGGCGTGAGCGCGTTCTATGAAATAGGAGCGGGTAAGGTGTTGAGCGGCCTTATCAAGCGCATAGCCGATGGGACGCAAAGCTTTGCCGTCGCCGCTCCCGACGATGTTGCCTCCTGCAAAAGGGCTTGGTCTTGACGATTCAGCAGCCCGATAACTTCCACCGACGATAAACGGGAGCGAGCGATGTTCGATCTGAGCGGGAAGACCGCGCTTGTGACCGGCGCGACCGGCGGAATCGGGGGGGCGATTGCCCACGCATTTCATCAGCAGGGTGCCACGGTCACAGTTTCCGGCACGCGCGGCGACATCCTCGAACAGCTGGCCGGCTCGCTTGGGACCCGGGTGCATGTGCTCCGATGTGATCTTGCGGACAAGGACGCCGTAGAAGCGCTCATTCCCAAATGCGAAGAAGTGATGGGCCAACTCGACATCCTTGTGGCCAATGCCGGTATCACAAAGGACAATTTGCTGGTTCAGTTGCGCGACGAGGATTGGGATCAGGTCATGGCCGTCAACCTGACCGCCACGTTCCGGCTCACACGCGCGGCCGTGCGCGGGATGATGCGCCGCCGGTTCGGTCGCGTCATCGGTATTTCCTCAGTGGTGGGCGTCACGGGCAATGCGGGGCAGGCCAATTACACAGCCAGCAAGGCTGGGATTATCGGAATGATCAAGTCAGTGGCTACGGAATACGCGAAGCGGGGGGTTACGGCCAACGCAATCGCGCCGGGGTTCATCGCATCCGCCATGACTGACAAGCTCAATGAGAAGCAACGCGAGGCCATTCTCGCCCGGGTGCCAGCCGGAAGGCTCGGCAGCGGAACCGATATTGCCGCGGCTGCCGTCTTTCTCGCCTCCAATGAGGCCGGCTATGTAAACGGTCAAACTATTCACGTTAACGGCGCTATGGCGATGATTTAAGTCTGATGGGTCTCAGATGGGTTCTGGGGCCTCGTGCCCGCGTCATGCCGGCGGCCGTGCCGAGGTGCGGGTCAATGCTGGTCAAGGCATTTGAAGTATGGTAACCGACCTTTGGTTTGGCTGGGGCAGCTCTGGGGTTCCAATCATTTTCAGGGTCCGCTCGCGACCCCCATAATCCGGCGCCAGGAGCACGGAACCCATACCGCAACGGCTCGGGGGCGCCTACCAATCGAGCCCAATCCAACGGACACGAGGTTGCAGCGATGAGCGACATTGGCGAGCGGGTGAAAAAAATTGTGGTCGAGCATTTGGGGGTAGAGGCCGACAAGGTAACTGAGAACGCCAGCTTCATCGATGACCTGGGCGCAGATAGCCTTGATACCGTCGAGCTCGTTATGGCGTTTGAGGAGGAATTTGGTTGCGAAATCCCAGATGACGCTGCCGAGACCATCTTGACAGTAGGGGACGCCATAAAGTTCCTCGAAAAAAATGCAAAGAGCTGATCGACCCTGGTGTTTCGATTCAGCAGTTCGCAGGTTGCTTGCGGCCCCTCTCGAGGCGGGCTTCGGTGTCAAAAGGGACGTCAGAGTTGTAGCCCGGATTGAGCCAACGGGTCCGCGCAGAGCGCGGCCCGATGCCAGGCTCGGCGAAATCCGGGTTTCGGAGGGCTGTTGCCGCAGGACTAGGGGGGTTCGGCAAGGGTCAAAAGCAATTTCGGCGAGCGGCGCTGGTGACCCCGGATTTCGCTGTTGCCCAATCCGGGCTACGTTTGCTTCAACTCCGGCGCACGCGACATTGATCTCCGTCGATGCATGAGCCACGCGTGACGGCGGATAACGACTGCATGCAAGTTGCGCCAGGGAGACAGGATGAGACGCGTCGTCGTCACAGGCCTCGGCATGGTGACGCCGCTCGCTTGCGGAGTTGAGCCGACATGGCGCCGTCTCATCAACGGGGAAAGCGGTGCCAGACGCATCGAAACGTTCGACGTTTCCGATCTGCCTGCCAAAATTGCCTGCCAGGTGCCACGCGGGAATGGGGCAGAGGGCACTTTCGATGCGGACCAATGGATGGAGCCGAAGGAGCAACGCAAGGTCGACGACTTCATCATTTTCGCAATGGGCGCCGCGGGTCAGGCGCTGGACGATGCAGGATGGAGACCCTCGACTTACGAGGATCAGACCAAGACCGGCGTGATGATCGGTTCCGGAATTGGCGGTCTCACCGGCATCGCGGAAACAGCAATCGTGCTCAAGGAGAGGGGGCCGCGGCGTGTATCCCCGTTCTTCATTCCAGGGCGTCTTATCAACTTGGCCTCCGGCTACGTCTCCATCGCTTACGGTCTTAAGGGACCTAACCATGCTGTTGTGACGGCGTGCTCGAGTGGGACGCATGCAATAGGCGATGCCGCCCGTCTGGTCGCGCTCGGCGATGCCGAGGTGATGGTGGCCGGGGGAGCTGAATCGCCGGTCTCCCGGATCGGCATGGCGGGATTTGTCGCTTGCCGCGCGCTCTCAACGTCCTTCAACGAAACGCCACAACGGGCGTCGCGGCCTTACGACCGCGATCGCGACGGGTTTGTGATGGGAGAAGGAGCAGGCGTCGTCGTGCTGGAAACTTATGAGCACGCCAGAAGTCGTGGCGCAAAAATCTACGCCGAGCTGATCGGCTATGGCATGTCCGGCGATGCGTATCACATCACGGCGCCACAGGAGAGTGGTGATGGCGCGTTGCGCTGCATGCGTGCCGCAATTGCGCGCGCCGGCATAACTGCTGCGGAGATCGATTACATCAATGCGCACGGTACCTCGACCCCGCTTGGAGACGAAATCGAGCTGGCGGCCGTGCAGCGCCTGGTCGGCAATGCCGCCGGTCGCATATGCATGTCCTCGACCAAATCTTCCATCGGGCACCTGCTGGGCGCCGCCGGGGCGGTGGAAGCCATTTTCTCGATTCTCGCAATGCGCGACGGTGTGGCGCCGCCAACGATAAATCTCGACAATCCTTCCGTAGAGACACCAATCGACCTTGTGCCGCACCAACCCAAGCGGCGCGAAATCAATCTCGTGCTCTCGAATTCTTTCGGATTCGGAGGAACGAACGCGTCCCTGGTGTTTCGCCGGGTTGTGCATTGATTTTGACTTAGAATTGCCAGATCAAGCTGGTATTAGGTCGTACATGGAGCCAAAACCCATTACTCCGCGCAGTCCGCGAGCCGCATTGCAGCCGGACTTTGTATCGCTTCCAACGCGTCCTTTCCGGCCGTCCCGACGCGCTCGCAATCCTCTTGTCATTGTCGGCAATGCAATCTTCACGCTCCTTATCCTTGTCCTTCTGGTCGGAGGTGGCGCAGTCGTCCTTGGCAAGACCCGCCTCGAGGCGCCCGGGCCGTTGCAGGAGGACAAGATCGTTGTCATTCCACCCCGCTCCGGGTTGCTCGACATCGCCGATCTGCTCACGCGTGAAGGCGTGATCCAGGAGCACCGCCTGGTTTTCATCGCCGGTGTGTTTGCGCTCAAAGCGCGCTCGGAGCTCAAAGCCGGAGAATATCTCTTCAGCAAGGATGCAAGCGTTCGCGATGTCGTCGAGACGATTGTGGAAGGAAGGGTGGTGCAGCACCAGGTCAGCATTCCAGAGGGACTGACCTCGGAACAGATCGTGGCGCGTCTCCTCGACAATGAGGTGCTTATCGGAAACGTCAAGGAGGTGCCGAGAGAAGGCAGTCTTCTGCCCGATGGTTATCATTTCAATCGTGGGTTCACGCGTGAGCAGATGATCCAGCGCATGCGCCAGTCACAGGATCGCCTGTTGCGCGAAGCGTGGGAGCGCCGCAGCCCCGATTTGCCGCTCAAGACGCCCGATCAGCTTATTGTCCTCGCCTCGATAATCGAGAAGGAGACGGCCAAGCCAGAAGAACGAACACGCATCGCCGCCGTATTTGCCAACCGTCTCAAGCAGAAGATGCGATTGCAATCGGATCCTACAGTGATCTACGGGCTCGTGTTCGGCAAAGGTTCGCTGGGCCGCCAACTCAGCAAGGGCGACATCGCGCAGCCTACGCCCTACAATACCTACGCAATCGATGGACTTCCGCCGGGGCCCATCGCCAATCCTGGTCGTGCCTCAATCGAGGCTGCCGCAATGCCGGCACGCACCAGGGAGCTTTACTTCGTCGCCGATGGCACCGGCGGACACGCCTTTGCAGAAACCTACGAGCAACATCAGAAGAACGTGGCTCGGCTGCGTGTCATCGAGCACGAGCAGAAGGGGGATTCGGCGCCCGACGTGCACACGCCGCCGGCTCCGCGCCTGGCGCCGGCGGCGTCAACGCCGGCCTCTCGCGGCAAGCGTAGCGCGATTGGGTCGTCAAAAGCCGCCGGCGCTTCCCCATAGCGTACACCAGCCGTGGCACTTTCAAGCATGACCGGGTTCGCGCGCGGCCATGGTGTCTGCGGCGGCTACAGTTGGGCTTGGGAGCTCAAGTCCGTAAATGCAAAAGGGCTCGATCTCAGGCTCCGATTGCCGGTGGGCTGGGATGCTGTGGAAAGTCCGTTGCGAGCCAGTGCCCAGATTCTTGCGCGGGGAACCGTGTACGGTACGTTGACCGTCAACCAGCGAGGTGTTGCTGCCGTGGCGCGGATCAATGAGCCGGTGCTGGCGGCGGTGCTCGTGACCCTGAAGAATCTTACGGAGCGGCTGGATGCGGCGCCACCACGGCTCGATGGCATTCTTTCGCTCAAGGGAGTGCTCGAAATTGTCGAGCAAGACCCGCCTGCTGAAGACCGAGCCGCGGCGGAAGCTGCCGTTATCGCTGGATTTCAAGCGACCATCGCCGAACTGATGGCCATGCGCCGCAATGAAGGCGAGCTCCTGGAACGGGTGCTGAGGGACCGCCTGAGTGAAATCGCGGCTCTCGTGAAGCGCGCTGACGCCGCGCCCGGGCGCCGCCCGGAAGCTGTCAGGGCCCGCATCGCCGAGCAGGTGATGACATTGCTTGAAGCATCGAGTCGCTTCGATCCGGATCGCCTGCATCAGGAAGCCATTCTCATAGCGACCAAGGCCGACATCCGCGAGGAGATCGATAGACTCTGCTCGCATGTCACGCAGGCGGAACGATTGATCTCAGAAGGCGGGTCAATCGGGCGGCGGTTGGATTTCCTTGCGCAGGAATTCAATCGCGAGGCAAATACGCTGTGCTCCAAATCGAATGACGTGGAATTGACGAACATTGGACTGGAGCTCAAAGCCGTCGTCGAGCAGTTGCGGGAGCAGGTGCAGAATCTGGAATAGCCCGGATGAGCGCGACATCGCGTTCACGCGCGTCTTCACGCGCTACGCCCGCGACATCCGGCGTCCCCCCGCATATCGCTGGCGCTCATGCGGGCTACGTATCTAAGATAAGGTAGTTTACGAATCTCTCAGTTGTCATCGTCCGCGCAGGCGGACGATCCAGTAGCCACCAGACCGCGGTGTTGTGCTCAAATCGCGCGGGCATCGCTTACTGGATGCCCCGCATGCGCGGGGCATGACGCCGCGAGAGATCTTAGGCCCATGGGGCTTGTCGCGGGCATGACGTCGGAGCAAGGAAACGCAGACCGCAAACGCGCCGGAGATGGACTTCCCATTGCACGTCGCGGGATGATGCTGGTGCTCTCGTCTCCGTCGGGCGCCGGCAAGACCACGCTCTCGCGCCAGCTGCTGCAAGCGGACTCGCAGCTCGAGCTCTCAGTGTCGGTAACGACTCGAAAGCAACGGCCTGGAGAGGTCGAAGGGCGCGACTATTACTTCATCGATAAGACTCGCTTCGACGCCATGGCTGCCGATGCCGAGCTGCTGGAATGGGCGCAGGTATTTGGCCATTGCTACGGTACCCCGCGGGCGCCGGTCGAGACGGCTCTGGGTAACGGCCGCGATGTGCTCTTCGACATCGATTGGCAGGGTACGCAGCAGTTGCGTGAAAAGGCAGATCGCGATCTTGTCAGCATTTTCATCCTCCCCCCGTCTGTTCCTGACCTGGAACGGCGGTTACGCAGTCGCGCCCAGGATGCAGACGAAGTCATTCATGCGCGGATGGCCAAGGCGGCTGACGAGATGAGCCACTGGGCAGAGTACGATTACGTCGTAATCAACACTGCGATCGCGGCGGCTTTTTCCCAGGTTCAGTCTATCCTGATGGCGGAGCGGCTCAAACGGGATCGCCAAACCGGGCTTTCGGCGTTCGTGCGCGGCTTGCAAGCCGAACTGTGACTGTCGCGTTCGCCCTGCGCGCGCAGCGGGGGGTGAGACGCGCAGATTCCGGTGCTCATGGACAAAGCACCGTCCGTCCAACAACGTCCCCCGCTCGCAAGGCATCGAGGGCGGACTGCGCCTCTGCGAGCGGGCGCTCGTGCAATGGAGGGGCGCGAAGACCGCAATTGCGCGCAAGTTGCAGCAATTCGCGTGCTTCGCTTAGTGTTCCCGTCTGAATTCCTTCTATCGTGATTGCCTTGAGGGCCAAGAGTGCGACCGACAGAGAAAAGCCGCCTCCGAACAGCCCGGTCACCACCACCTTGCCTCCTTTTGCAAGGGAGCTGATGGCAAATTGCAAAGAATGCGCAGAACCGACGAAGTCGCACACGCCGGCAACTCCACCTTCACTTGCTGCAAGCAGTTTCCTTCTCGCGCCGCCATCCGTCGGGTCGAATGCCAGGGCCGCTCCGGCGGCCAGCGCTGCCTCGCGTTTGGCTGCATCGATGTCGGCCACTAGCGGCCTCTGCTTGAACATCGATTGCGCCAAAGCCAAGCCCATCAATCCGACACCCCCCATGCCGATGAGCAGGAGCGGACCCGGTGCCGTCCCATGTGCGAGACGCTTGAGCGCGGCATAGGCAGTGAGCCCCGAGCACATCAGGACGGCCGCAAACGGCGCTGGAAGCGGCGCGTAGTCGAGGAGGTAGCGCGGATGCGGCGCCAGCACATGCGAGGCAAATCCGCCATCAACATTGATCCCGAGATGGCGCGCGGCCGTGCAGATGTTTTCGTCGCCGCGTCCACAGGCGGCACAGTTCCCACAGCCGATCCAGGGGTAGACCGCGACCATGTCTCCGACCGCAACACCATGGGCGCCCGTTCCTTTCGCCTCGATCACCCCAGCGATCTCATGGCCAAGGGTAAACGGCAACGTTCGGCCGGCTTGGACGTCGAGCTTCTTGTCCGCGCCGAGCAGAAAGTAGCCGTCCTGAATGTGCAGATCCGAATGGCACACGCCACAGCGGGCGATACGTACCAGCACCTCAGTGCCATGCGGGCGAGGACAACTCACGATGGTCTCGCCGAGCGCAGTGCCGTAGGCAGTAAGAGATTGGCGCCGCAGCAAGGTCATGGTCGCTCCGCTCCGGTCAGGTGAGAAAACGCGCGCGCAAGCGCGACAAACCCTTCAATCGAAATTTCTTCTGCGCGCGCAGTCGGCTCGATTCCCGCGGCATCGAGCAACTCCTCCGGAGGGTCGGCGAGGGATTTGAGGCTCTGTCGCAGCATCTTGCGCCTTTGGCCGAAGGCGGCCTGCGTCACCCGCTGGAGCGCGTGTGGTTCGCAGGCAAGCGGTTGTTCCCGAGGCACGAGGCTCACGAGGGACGATGTCACTTTTGGCGGTGGAACAAAGGCGCTGCGTGCAATGTCAAACAGGACGCGCCCTTCGCATCGCCACCCGGCCAGGACCGACAGCCTGCCGTAGGCTCTGCTTCCGGGAGGGGCAACGATGCGGATGGCCACCTCGCGCTGAAACATCAGCACAAGGCGGTCGTACCAGGGCGGCCATCCTTCGCTGTTCAGCCAGCGCACCAGCAACGCGGAGGCGATGTTGTATGGAAGGTTGGCAACGACGCGCGCCGGGGCGCTCGTGAGAAACGGGCGCGGATCGATCTCCAGCGCATCGCCAGCGACGATTTGGAGCCGGGCCGGATAGTGCTTCGCGATCTCCTCGAGGGCGGCAATGGCGCGACTGTCGCGCTCGATCGCAATCACGCGCCGCGCGCCTTGCGCGAGGAGTGCGCGTGTAAGGCCGCCCGGTCCTGGACCAACCTCGATGACATCAACGCCCTCAAGCGGACCTGCCGCCCGCGCAATCCGTTGCAGGAGATTGAAGTCCAACAGGAAATTCTGGCCAAGCGACTTCTTCGCGCGAAGACCATGCCGGCGGATCACCTCTCGTAAAGGAGGAAGATCCGCGATGGGGTTCATGCACGCGTCACCAATTGCGGCTCGACATTGCGGGCCAATCGCGCCGCCAGTTGCAGCGCCGCGATCAGGCTTCCTGCATTTGCGCGGCCAGTGCCGGCAATGTCGAACGCGGTGCCGTGGTCGGGGGAGGTGCGCACGAAGGGCAGGCCGAGCGTGACATTCACCGCATGGTCGAAGGCCAGGGTCTTGATCGGGATCAATGCCTGATCGTGATACATGGCGAGCGCAACGTCGTAATTTGCGCGGGCCGCCGCATGGAAGAGCGAGTCGGCCGGCAACGGTCCGCGGGCGTCGATTCCCTCGGCTTTGAGGCGCTCCACGGCCACGCCGACAATGTTGCGATCCTCGTCGCCGAGAGCGCCCTGCTCGCCAGCATGGGGGTTGACGCCAGCCAAGGCGAGGCGCGGATGCGCAACGCCGAACCGCTTCCTGAGATCCCGCGCGACGATGCGGCCGGTCTCCGCCACCAGCTCAGGCGTGAGCGTGGGAATGACCTCTCGCAGCGGCAAGTGGATCGTGACCGGCACGACGGCGAGCTCGGGCGACCACAGCATCATCACCGGCCGCACCGCCACGCCGCTCGTTTCCATGGCGAAGTCTTGCGAGATATTCGGTATGACCGGGCTCGGTGAATCCGGAACGGTAGAGGACATTCTTGGCGATCGGATTGGTCACGATCGCGCGCGCTGAACCGGCCGTAACGTCGGCGACGGCGCGACGAATGGCCTCAAGCGCCGCCGGCGCGCTCGAGGCGTCAGGCCGGCCGGGCTGCGCGCTTACGTTGATACCAATGTCGACCACGGGAAGAGAATGCTTGAATGCCGCCGCTGCCGCGGCCGGTTCGACCACGCAGATGGGCACGTCCTCGGCCAGCTGCTTGCTTCGGCGGATGATGAGCTCGGGGTCGGCAAGCAGATAAAATGGCGCCAGGGCGCACTCGACCCGACGACGCCACGCGGCGAGGGTGATGTCTGGTCCAATTCCGGCCGGTTCCCCCAGCGTGAGAGCCAAAGGGAACGGCATCGTGGCCGCCTTACTTGTATTCGAGCATGGCGCCGCGGCGTATCTCATTGAGGTACTGCTTGGAGCGTTGCTCATAGCGCTCCGCTGCGATCGCTTCGCGGGCGCGGCGTTTTCCCGGCGTGTTATCAGCCGTGGATTCTTTCTTGCTGCAGACCGCATACATCTCAATTCCGAGCTTGGTCGTTTCCGGCGCCGTCAGCCTGCCGACCTCGATACCGTCAAGCACCTTGCGCAGCTCCGGCGGAAGGTCGGCCGAGCTGCGAAGAATGGGGTCGCGGACAGCGACGTCCTTGAGCGCCCGCGCGAACGCGATTCCCTGGTCACATCCTTGGAACCGGCCGCGCAACGATTCTGCATCACGCCGCCGCACCTCGATGACGCCCTCCGGCGAACCGGCGGGCACCAGCAGCAGGATGGGCCGCAGCGTATAATCATAGCCGGCGCCCTCGTCAGACTTGCCCTCCGCCACCGTCAGAATGTCCTTCTCGCCTATTTGCAGGCTCGCTGAAAACCGCCCGCGCACCAGCTGAGGCCAGGTCATATCCGCCCTGATGCGCTGCTTGAGCGTTGCGGGGTAGACACCGGACTTCGCCAGCAGCTGGGTAAGCTGCTCAGGCGTGAGCCGCATGCGGGTGGCCATGCTGGCGAAGGCGGTGTCCACTTCCGAATTGGTGACCTCGAGTCCCCATTTCTTTCCCTCTTTCACTTTAAGAATTTCGGTGATCAACTCGTCGAGCACCTCCTGCCGCGGCGGCACCTTGTGGGAAGACAACTGGGTGAGCTTGGACCGCTGCTCAATGTCGAGGCTGGTGATCGGTTCGCCGTTGACGACGACCACGACCTGCTGCGCCCAGGCGCTCTCGGCGAGACCTAAGAGGGCTCCGATCAGGATCGCAGCAAACAAACGGCTGCGGCACACCGCTGAGTTTGTCTTCATTGGCTCCGTCCACCCGCTCTCCTGTAGCCCGGATGAGCGCGCGCTTGCGCGACATCCGGGTTCCCCCGCATGTCGCTTCGCTCATGCGGGCTACGACCGAAATTCGCTTTTGGTGTGCACATAGGCGTCAATGCGCGCCCCCGGGAACCGCCGACGCCCCGCTGTTAAGCGCGGAGACCCCGGGGCTGGTGGAGTTGCCCCCAAGCGTCCGCAAGCTGAGCTGCAGCATGAAGGTGTGGTTCGTCGACAAGCTGCCGCTGTAGGCATAGTCAGTAATGTAGTTCACGGCCAAGATGAGGCAGTCATCAATGTAGCCGACACCCATCTGGGTCTGGCTCACCTGATGCGCCAGGAGATCATACCGCGCCGCGCCGAGCAGGACCCAATTAGGCGTCAGCTTGAGCCTTGCGTTGCCGAGAATTCCCTCCCGCCGTTGCAGGAAGCCGAGCTCGGGCTGTGCGGCGTAGTCGCCATAGAGAAAAGTCGTGGTCCAGCGCCCAAAATTCGCGGTTGTCTCGAGCTCGGT
This sequence comes from uncultured Alphaproteobacteria bacterium, assembly GCA_963841105.1. Classification (GTDB taxonomy): domain Bacteria; phylum Pseudomonadota; class Alphaproteobacteria; order Rhizobiales; family Xanthobacteraceae; genus VAZQ01. Next base: position 52,708 of record CAWJCB010000010.1, on the reverse strand, counting down.
GCGCCGCAGCGTGTAATCATTCTCCCCGATGCGGAATCTGGACGTGAACATGAAGGTGGAGTTCGGCTGGTAAGACGCGCGCGCAACGTAGTCCGAGCGCGTGGTGTCCAGCCCGGTGTCCAGCCCGGTATTGGTTGTGCCGCCAAGGGCGAACGAGTTCTGCCCGTAGAGCTGATAAGACTGCCCGAAAAGCAAATTGACATTGCCGCCACGGTCGAACTGGGCGGTGTATTGCACGCCGACGTTGGCGCGGCCGCCGCCTTCAACGCGATCCCAGCCGGAAAATTTGTTTATCTTGAACAGATTTAAATCATCAAAGATCAGGCTTTGCGCGTCCTCATTGGGAAACGCTCCGACGTGGGTCTCATTGGGCCGAAAGATAAGTTGCGCGACCGGCTCGACCGTTTGGGTTCCCCATGGCTGCACATTGATCAGCGGATAGCGGTATTCAAGCCCCGCCGTCGGCATGACGCGGCCGAGGTCGGTCTGCCCGACGTTGATGTAATTGGAGACCCCCGGTTGCGCCGAGACCTGCACGTCGGCGGCATCGGCGCGCATGATCACGAACGGGGTATAGACCTGCCCCAACGGGTCCACGATCGTGCGCCGCCACGATGCCTCACTGGACACGCGGGTGTAGTCGCCAGGCACCCCGCGCAGGAGGCAATTATAGGAATTCTTGATCGCCGGATCGGCGGTCGCCGAACCGCAGAAGTTGCCCGCCACGGCCAGCGCCGAGATCGGATCGAAACTGGCCGTCTGTCTGGAGATGCTGGTAAGATTGCTTCGCACCTGAATCTCGCCGGCGAGGAAAGGATCTTTCAGCACCGCGTCGTGATCAATGACAGGTCGCACGATCGGCAATTGGGATTGATCGTCGGCCGTGGAGAAACCATAAAAATACATCGCCCGCGCATCGAAGTAGCTGCGCTCGCCGCGTCCTGCGATATACAACTGCGAGAGTGCGTAGTCTGGAGTGGTCTTGAGCAGGTTGGTTGCCTGCAGGTTCTTCTGGAGGCCGTAGTCCTGCAGATACGTCTTGTCGGACAGCAGCGTGCCATCCCATCCCCAGACCCATTGTGGCGCAAGATTGAATTGGCCCGAAGACTCCAGACTGCCGCGCCAGTCCCGGTAACCGGGTGTCGGCAGCCCGGCGTTGATGAACCGCTCCTTGTCGAGCTGGTAAATGCCCGTCGCCTTGATGCTGTATGAGCCATCAAGCAATCGCTGGCGCCACTCGCCTTGCAGCAACGGCCCCTGCTTGGTCGTGATCATCGGCGTGAAAGTCGCATCGTAGTCAGGGGCGAGCGCGAAATAGTACGGGATTGCGACACCGTAGCCGTAAGCGGAGCCCGAGCTGTAGGAGGGGACCAGAAAGCCGGTCTTGCGCGTGACCGTCGGGTCTGGCGCGGAGAAGAAGGGCAGCCAGGCAAGCGGCACGCCCGCGACTTCCAGGCGTGCATCCTCGAAATACATCATCTTGTCCGCTTGATCGTGGATGATCCGCGCGGCCTTGACCTGCCATTTCGGCGGTTTCGCCGGATCGTCTTTGCAGGCCTCGCAGGCGGTATAGACGCCATTGTGGAAGACGGTGAAATTATCGCCGGAACGCTCCGCCCGCGTGGCCGCGAAACGCGTTTGCTCGGGTGCATCGGCACGCAGCGAATCCACAAATCCGTCGCGAAAATCGTCGCTGAGGTCCATGATCTCGCCGTAAGTCACGGTCCCGTCCGCCTGCGTCAGCCGAACATTTCCCTCCGCGTGCAAACGCTTCGTCTTTTGGTCGTAAATCACCCGGTTCGCTTCGAGTGTCGCCGCCCCGTAATAGAGCTGCACGTTGCCAACCGCAGAGACGCGCTCGTTCGTGTAGTCGTAGTTGATCTCCTGCGCCCGGACGAGCATCTGATCCTGGCCGCCGCTGCGCACGGTCCTCGGCGCCGGTTTCTCCCGGGGCGGAAACGTCAGCAAACCCGCCTGCCCAAATGATGGAGTCGCCGGCAAGAGGCCGCCAATAAACGCGACGGCGGCGAGCATGAGCGCCAGTCGCGCGAAGAATATGCGCGTGACTCGGTTCATACCTCCCCCTGCAAGGGGGAGGTCGAGCGCCGCAGCGAAGCGAGGCGGTCGGGTGGGGGTGGGGAGAAAACGCGCAAAGTGCGGAGGCCGCCCGACCCCACCCGGCTCGCTTTGCTCGCCGACCTCCCCTTTCAGGGGAGGTATTATCAGAGCTCGGCCCATCACCCGTCCTCCTGATAGAGGAGGGTGATCAGTCCTGTCAGTCCGCCCATGGCGGCGGGCAGTCCTGCCGCTGCCATCGGCGGCATCATCCCGGCCTTGCTCAGGTCGCCCGTGATCTTGGCGAGCACGTATAGCAGGAAGCCGCCGGCGATCCCGCCGAGTACGATCTTCTGCACGCCCCCGAAGCGGAAGAGGCGCAGGCTCACGGCGCAAGCGAGAAGCACCATGGCCATGAGATAGAATGGCTGCGCCAGGAGCTGATAATACTGCAACCGGTATCCCGCGGCAGCCAGGCCGGCGTTTTCCGCCGCATCGATGTAAGAGGGAAGGCTCCAGAAGGGAACGGTTTCGGGAATTGCGAAGCTCTCTCGCGCCTGCGCCGGGGTCAACGCGGTCGTCAGGCGAAACGAGTCACGTTCGGTTGGTGCAACGCCGCTGACGTAGAAGCGCGCTCCTTCCAGCCGCCAACTGCCGGGCTCGAGCGTGGCGCTCTTCGCTTCGATACGATCTTTGAAGCGTCCCGCCAGGTCGAAACGAAAAACCGACACGCCGGCGAGTTGAATGCCCTGTCGCCGGCTCGCCTTGGCGTTGATGACGGCTTGCCCTTCCTCGTTTCGCTGGCGCAGCCAGAACCCGCTCGTGGCATTGCGGAATCCGGTGTCAAATCCGAACAGGTCGCCCTCCAGGCGAGCCGATTGCTCGCGCAAGACTGCCGAGATCGGATTATAAATGGCCGTCGCAAGGACACCCAGCAGGCAGGCGATCAGAAGCGCCGGCGCAGTGAATTGCCAGGCGGAGATGCCGGCGGCGCGCGCAACCGCGAGCTCCAGCCGTCGCGACAGATTCAAATAGCAGAACATCGCGCCGACCAGGACGGCGAACGGCAGGACGCGTTCGGTGATGAAGGGCACGCGAAAGAGCGTGATCTTCGCAATGAAAAATGCGGAGATGTCCTGCATGTCCCCGCTGCGCCGCATCAGCTCCAGAAAGTCAATCATCGCAGTGAGCACCAGCGTGCCCACGAACACGGCCAGCACCGCCGACAGAAAGCGCAGCCCGAAATAGCGTGACAGCGTTCCGCCGATCATGACGTCTGGCCCACCGCCGCGTTGTTGCGCTGCCAGAGGCGCTCGACGATCGCATTCATGGCCGCCATGATAGCCGCCGGAGGTTCGATGATGATCCCCCGTGAGATCGCGAGACATCCCAGCACCGTCGCCGCGGCCAGAGCCGCATACGGCAGCGCCAGGGCAAGCGGCGTGTGCACTCCGGCGATCATTCCGACAAAGCCCAGTCCGCGCAATGCCGCCACTGCGCCGATGGCGCCAAGCAAGGACATCGTGCGGCCCTGGCGGGTGGTGCGCGGAGCGCCCAGATAGGCGTAGGTCATCACCACGAAGGCAAGCGGATAGAGTGGCGCGGTGATCCGGTCGTGAAACTCGGCACGTACCTGATTTGGCTGGTCTGCGAACTGGTTGTCCGTTCGCGCGGGGTCATACAGCTCCCAGAGATATCGCTCGCGAACCGAATATTTGATATTTTGATTGCTGTTCGAGAGCCATGACAGGTCGAAGCCATAACTGTCGAACAGCACGAGCGCGGGGTCGCGTTGCGCATTCTCGTGCCGCTGCACGCTGCCGCTCTCCAACACCAGGAAGGAGCCGCGCTGGTTCTTCACGATGTTGCCCTTCTCGGCAAGGATGCTGACGCGTTCCTTCGGATTACGCTGATCGTCGATCAGAATGCCAAGAAGTTGGCCGTTCGACTGGCGCTCGCGTATGTGCAGCGTGAGCTTCTCCTCCAATTTCGTGAAGCGGCCCGGCTGAATCACGTTGCTCACCAGATCCGCGCGGACTTCGGTTGCCCATAATCGCAATTGCCGCAATCCCCACGGCGATACGTAAATGCTGATGGCCGCAACCAGCATGGCTACGACCGCGCCAACCGCAAGGAATGGCCGAAACAGGATCCATGGCGGCATCCCCGAGGCGTTCATCACGATGAGCTCGGAATCATTGCCGAGCTTGTTGAGCACGTAGGCAACCGCGATCATCACGGCAATCGGCGCGATGATTTGAATGAGAAGCGGAATGATCAGTCCGGTGATCCCGACGAATACGAAGATGCTCTGGCCCTGATTGGTCATCAGGTCGATGTCGCGCAACGCCTGCGTGATCCACATCAGCGCCGTGACGCTCACGCAAATGACAAGGAACGCACCGAAGGTGGTGCGGAAAATATACCGCCCGATCGACCCCATCCGATTACGCGTCCCCGCTCGCGACAAAACCCCGGCGCGCGCGGCACTCCATGCCGGCGTTGCGCAGCCCGGTAACCAGCCCCCTTCCAGCCTCCCTTTGATCGGCCAACAAAATGGCCTCGACAAGGCAAAGCCTTTGAGCATGCACAACAAAACATTAATCGGGGGGAGTAGCAGGATGACTATGAAACGCCGCTTCGGGGTCAATACCTCCCCCTGCAAGGGGGAGGTCGATCGCCGGGAGCATAGCGACCGGTGATCGGGTGGGGGTCCCCGGATAGGGCTGGCGGCCCCCGCACAATTGCGCGCTTTCGCCCCCACCCGACCGCCTCGCTTCGCTGCGGCGGTCGACCTCCCCCTTGCAGGGGGAGGTATGAACCGAGGTCGGCGAGAGCCCCGGCGGCCCCGGATTTCGCTGGCGCTCAATCCGGGCTACATCCTTCGACCTCGCTACCACCACACCCAGGACCGCTTGACATGTCCCGAACGCTGAAGCTTGAATTTGCCGACCTGCAGGCGCCTGGGCGCGGCGTTCTCCTCCTGTTCTGCGAGGAGGGACTGAAGTTCGGGCCATCAACGCGCGACGCGCTCAAGCCTTCGGGTGACCTGATCAGACGCGTGGCGGCTGCCGAAGGATTCAAGGGCAAAAGCGGCTCAGCGCTCGATATTGTCGCCCCACAGAGGCTCCCTGCATCCCGCGTCGTCGTTCTCGGCGTCGGCAAATCCGGCCACCAGTCTGGCAACAACAAAGCTGGGAACTTGAATCTGCAGGATTTCGTGAAGCTGGGCGGCTCCGCCATGGGGCGTATTCCGGCGCTTGCCGGCGCCGCCACACTTATGGCGGAGCTGCCCAGCACTGCCGTCACGTCGGAGCGCGCGGCCGCGATCGCAATGGGAGTGAAACTGCGCGCCTATGCCTTCGATCGCTACAAGACGAAGCGCGCCGACGACGAGCAGGAAGCCGGCGAGCTCAAGCTCACCATCGCCGTCGACGATGTCGCAGGCGCAAAAAAGGCATTCGCCCTGTGCAATGGGGTGGTGGAGGGCGTCCTGCTGGCGCGCGATCTCGTCAACGAGCCGGCAAACGTCCTCACTCCGGAAGAGTTCGCGCGTCGCGCCGGCGGCTTGAAGAAATTAGGCGTATCCGTCGAAACTCTCGATCCCACCCAGATGAAGAAGCTCGGGATGCATGCGCTGCTTGGCGTGGGTCAGGGCTCCCAGCATGCGAGCCGCACAGTGATCATGCGCTGGAACCGCGGCAAACGGGGAGTCCCCCCATCGCGTTCATCGGCAAAGGCGTGTGCTTCGATACGGGGGGTATTTCCATCAAGCCGGCCGCCGGCATGGAGGACATGAAGGGGGATATGGCGGGAGCCGCCTGCGTGGTGGGTCTCATGCATGCGCTTGCCGCGCGCAAGGCGAAGGTCAACGCGGTTGGTGCGATCGGCCTCGTGGAAAATATGCTAAGCGGCGATGCGCAACGGCCCGGCGACATCGTCACCAGCATGTCGGGGCAGACGATCGAGATCATCAATACCGACGCCGAGGGCCGGCTCGTGCTTGCCGATCTTCTGCATTACGTCAACACGCGATTTAACCCGACGGCGATGATCGATCTGGCGACGCTGACTGGTGCGATCATCGTCGCGCTGGGGCAGGAATATGCCGGGCTGTTCGCCAATAACGACGAGCTGGCAGAGCGTCTGATCAAGGCGGGACAGGAGACGGGGGAACGCGTGTGGCGCATGCCGCTCGGATCGGAATACGACAAGATGATCGATTCCAAGTTCGCCGACATGAAGAATACGGGCGGCCGCCACGGCGGCGCCATCACAGCCGCGCAGCTGTTGCAACGATTCGTTGGCAAGACGGCGTGGGCGCACCTCGACATTGCCGGCACAGGCATGAGCTCGCCACAAAGCGACATCAACAAGAGCTGGGGCTCAGGCTTTGGCGTGCGCCTGTTGAACGAGCTTGTGGCCAGGCATTATGAGAATCGGTAGGGCGAGGACCCTCACCCGGCGCCTTCGGCGCCGACCTCTCCCCACTGGGGAGAGGTAAAGAGTTCGCTGCACGATGTGAGTTCAATTCAATCACCGGTGCAGCGATCACGTGTACCTCTCCCCACTGGGGAGAGGTCGGCCGCGCAGCGGCCGGGTGAGGGGGCTCACTTGATGCAGTGACAGAGAGCACGACATTGCCCAGGCGCATGGGAGTGGAGCGGTTCAAACGCAGAGCACGCACTTTGCGGGCTTCGCAAACGAGCGCAGAGTCTCGGCTCTGGCGGGCGTTGAGAAACCGAAAGCTCGCGCGGTGGAAATTCCGGCGACAGCATCCCATTGATCGATATATCGTTGATTTCGTAACGCTTGATGGCAAGCTCGTGGTGGAGGTTGACGGCGTCACGCACTCTCAATCGGGGGAGCTGGCGCGCGATGCGCATCGAACACGCGTCATCGAGTTGCTTGGATTTCTTGTCGTTCGTGTCACCAACGTGGATGTATACGAGAATATCGAGGGCGTGCTGGAAATGATCGATCGGACTCTGCATCCCGATCAGTAGCAGTTCCCCTCACCCGGCGCCTTCGGCGCCGACCTCTCCCCGCTGGGGAGAGGTATACGTGATTGCTGCACCATTGATGAATTCGAACTCACATGGTGTAGCGGGCTCGATCTGACCTCTCCCCATCGGGGAGAGGTCGGCCGCGCAGCGGCCGGGTGAGGGGACTATGACCGAGGTGTTGTTCTACCACCTGCAACGCCAGCCGCTTGAGCGCGTTCTTCCCGTGCTGCTCGAGCGGTCGCTCGAGCGCGGCTGGCGCGCCGTGGTGCAGGCGATGTCCGAAGAGCGGGTGGACGCGTTGGACGCGCATTTATGGACCTTTCGCGACGACAGCTTCCTTCCCCATGGCACCTGGCGCGAGAGGGAGGCGCCCGAGCAGCCGCTTCTCCTCACCGTCCATGAGCACAACCCCAACGCCGCCGCGATTTGTTTCCTGCTCGACGGCGCGCCGGTGCCGGGCGATGCGCACACCTATGAACGCATCGTGGTGTTGTTCGATGGCGAGGACCCCGACGCGGTGGCTGGCGCCCGCGCGCGCTGGAGCGCGTGCAAGGCGCAAGGCTTCGCGGTGACCTATTGGCAAACCGACGAGCGCGGCCGCTGGCAGAAGCAAGTGTAGCCCGGATGGAGTGAAGCGACATCCGGGTAGGGACCAACCGATGAAAAAAGCCCCGAGGCTTGCGCCTCGGGGCTCTTGCGTAGCTGATTTCGTGTAGCCGTCGTTACTTGGTCACGGCGGCGACAATGGGATCGTACCCGAACTTGTAGGTAAGACCGGCGCGCCAGACGTTGTTGGTCAGCCTGGTCTCCAGATTTGTTGGGAAAAAGAACGGAGTGAGACCGCCAAGGGTCGGATTTGTGAAAGTTGTATAGCGCGGAACGGCGATATAGAGGTATTCGCTCCGGATCGACCAGCCGTAAGAGAGCGCGTAGTCAAGCCCGACGCCCACAGTCCAGCCGGTCCGTCGATCGGACTGAGAAGCGGCGTCATTTGTTGCGGCGCCCACCGCCCCTGCGGTATATTGACTGTCCACCTTCACCCACGCAGCGCCGCCGGTGACATAGAACAGCCATTTATCGACGGCATAGCCCAGCCTGCCGCGGGCGGTGGCAAACCAGCGCTCCTTGGCGGAAATTATGTCATTCGTAAAGAACGTCAAGCCTCCAGTTGTTGTTACGCCTGGATTGAAAAATGCTTGACCTTCCTTGTTGACGGTTGACCAGTCGCCTTCGATGCCGAATACCCACGCACCAACCTGATAGTCGCAACCGGCGTAGAACCCCCCGTTGAAACCGTTCATATCGAAGCCGCTCACGACCGGAGTGCCGGCGGGAATAGCACCAAAGTCTCCACCCGTGCTTAACAATCCGCGGCTTGCGCCCGTGGCGTTGTAACCGCTGTTGCGGCCCCACTCGGTACCGACCGCTCCGCCGACGTGGCAGCCGGTCCAGGTCGTGTACGGGACCGCGGCAGCCACGTATGGCCTCGCCCGCATGTCCGCTGCATTGGCTGAGGCGCCGAGCGCGGCCAGCGCGACGGTGCCAAGTAAGAACTTTTTCATTTGAACCCCCCGTTCAGGAATTAAGTGGGCCTTTCTTAACAGGTTGTGATGGCTTTGGCTGTGATATTTGCGCCACGCTGCACACTATTTGATGTTCAAGGCGGACACGGCGAGAGGCGGTTGGAACATTTCTCAGCTGTCATCGTCCGCGCAAGGCGGACGATCAAGTAGCCCCCAAACGCAGGATTTTGCAGCCTTTTTTGTTTCATCCGCACACGCATGGTTTACTTGATGCCCGCATTCGCGGAGCATGACGCGAGATAGAGGCCAAGGTCTACAACCACCGCTACTGCAAAGGCGCAACATCCGCCATTGAACCCGAGTGAGCCGAAACTTAGGTGTTGATCAAGCACCGGTTCGCGGAGCAAAATTCCGGTTGGTTGAGCACTGGTAGCCCGCATGAGCGCAGCGATATGCGGGACCCCGGATGTCGCGCGCGTAGTGCACGCTCATCCGGGCTACGAACCAGGAATTGAGGAAAGACGTGGCAAGAGAGCGGATACATCCGATCAGCCGCTCGGCTGCTTTCACCGCGCTGGCGTTAACGCTTGGCGCGTTGACCCTTGGCGCATGCTCGGCTGATCTCAGCCTGAACAATCTTACCCTTGCGCCCAAACCCGAGACCATGGCGCGCAACTCCGATGCATCGGGGCAGGCCTGGGCAAGGGGGACGTTCGAACGGCCGATAAGCGCCACGGATCTCGTCGGCGGAGATGGCCAGTGCAGCGCTTCTGCCAGCGATCTCCCGAGCGGCGGATCAGCAACCCCGGAACAGGGGCCGGCAGCGGCGCCAACGCTGGGCGCAATCTCGCTGCGGATGACGGAGTGCGATGTGATTCGTCGCGCCGGAGCTGTCGAGAAAATCGAGCTTGGTGCCAACGAGCGCGGCGAGCGTTCGCTGGTGCTGACCTATCTCCAGGGTCCGTCTCCAGGAATTTACCGCTTCGTCGGCGGCCGTCTGGTCTCCATCGAGCGGGCGCCGTCTGCTCCGGCGGAGCAGGGCAAACCCCACAAGCCGACGCCCAGCGCAAAGAAGCCGGCCGGCTCGTAGTCCACCCTTGCCGTCATGGCCCGCTTTATGGCGGGCCATCCAGTAATCCAGGCGTTGGCAGGTGACTCCCCCTCACCCGGCCGCTACGCGGCCGACCTCTCCCCACCGGGGAGAGGTGGATCGAGCTTGTTGCACGATGCGAGAGTTAGATTCATCAGCGGTGCAGCGATCACGTATACCTCTCCCCGGTGGGGAGAGGTGCGCGGAAAATCGAGCAAGAATTCTGCCACACTTCCATCTAGTTATAACATTTCGGAGTGACGGGAGACATCGTAGGCTACATATAGGTAGCACTTTGCGCGAGTGTCTGCACAGTGCCCTGCTTGCTGTCCCTCCAGAAATAATCGGATCGCCCTCTCACGGCGAAAACAGGGGTTCGAGTCCCCTAGGGAGCGCCAGCAAAAACAAGGACTTAGCAGATACATTGGCCTAGCCAACCAGCCCCGACAAAACATAAACAAAACATTGCCAGCAGTGCGTTTTGGGGTACCGGGGGGCAATTTATGCCGGCCCAGCCAGTGAAACGCGACCCACGGACTCGCCCTGCGACCCCTGGTGGCAGGCCAAACGCACCTATAGGCGGCGGGGGTGCCTGCCAGCTTGCCTCGTGGCTATCCGATCGACCCGAACACACGGCAAAACTAGCCTCTCACTTTGGGTCGAGTCCGCAGTTCACGCTCCTCCCCATCGTCAATTGGGAAGAGGAGACATCCCCCATGTACGCACGTAATGCTCGCAATTCATCATCAAGTCCTCCGCTGCAATGGCCGGACGGCTGGCCAAGAACCAAAGCTCGCCTTGATGGCTGTGCTCGGTTCTCCACAGGCAATGGGCCAGTCGAGTTTGCAGCCGCACGCGAAAAGCTGGCGACCGAATTGCGCCTGCTGCGGGCAACGAGCGTTGTCATCTCGTTCAACAGAACTGAGCGCGATGCCTACGACTATGATCCGGGCGTGGCGGTCTACTTCATGCTCAATGGCCGTCAAAAAGTCATAGCTCGCGACCGCTTCTGTGATCCGGCTGACAACCTGCGCTCGATTGGCCTCGCGATCCAAGCTATGCGCCAGCTCCAGCGCCACGGTGGCGACGCGATGATGGACCGAGCGTTTACAGGGTTCGAAGCCTTGCCACCGCCGAGGAGCTGTTGGGAAACACTCGGTGTGACAAAGGGTGTGAGCCGGGAAGAGATCAACTACGCATACCGGCTGCGGGCCAAAGAAGCCCATCCCGACAACGGCGGTTCCAACAAGGCAATGGTCGAATTAAATCAGGCCCGCGATGAGGCGCTTGGGTCAATACCATAAACTATTCAGCCCGACTAAAGCCAAGCCCCGGAGGCCTCCGCCTCTGGGGCTTTTCATTTGCGCTGGGCGGTCGCAAGAACGACCCGACAGTCGCGTTCCGGTCGGCTCGCCCAAAATTGCCGCGACCCACGGCCTTGCCTAGGCCTCGGTCAAATTGGATTGCTGGTTCGATTGCTGGGATAGGGGTTGGATAGGTTCCCGTCCCGAAGAACTCACCCTACGCGCCCGCGCGCTGTTTGCGTGCTGCTGCCATGCCCGATCCCATCCAAGCCTGCGCACCGCGCCTGTCACGGAACTGGATTCGAGTAGCAGCTTGTCCGCACCCGGCGAAAGCAGACATGCGAGTGCTGACGAGGGGTTGGGGTTTTGGCACCAAAGTGCGGGGTTGTCAGCAACCTCTCACGTTCTATGGACCAGAGCTCGATCGCCGGTATTCCCCTCGCTCACAGCCCGAAACTAAGCTTCAGCCTGACGGTCGAATTATCTGTCTTCATGCTCGTTTGCGCAAAGCTATTACACGTCGAGCCGCAAGGGCCGACGGCTGTCAGGGGAATATTCTGCGTAACGGTACCCAAATTGACGTAGAGGTACTCGACGGTGAGGCTGGTACCGGCGATGCCAAAGACCGGGTATGACCATGTGACGCCGCCACCAACAACGTATCCGGTACGGGTCTGGTCATAGCTCGAAGCGCCAAACGCAGTTATCAAATTAGGCGAAAGCTGGTTGTTCGTGGCGGTATAGGTAGAGGAACCCGAGACCTTGCCTGTCGCCCCGCCCGCGGTGCCGAAAACCAAGATGTTCTGCATGGGCACGAAGCCAATTTTCATGCGGTACGTAGTGGTGAGGCCCTGACTTTGGTCGGTCGAAAGGGTTTCCGTAACCGGAGGATTCAAACTCGGACAATTGATTCTGTCGGCGCAGTGAGACGTCGTCTGGGTGTTCGATGCCTTCATCGTGCTTCCAGTAACGTCAACGGCAAATCCAGCAGCCGCATAAGGCCCGAGCGGAAACATGTACCCGTATTCGGCACCGCCAGCAAAGCCCACCCGGGATCTCGGGATATTCTGCGTTGTAGGCGGGCAGCTAGGACTGAAACCAATGCCAGAAAAACCGCAGAAAGTCGGATCGGCGAAACCACCGCCGCCCGCATTGCCACCACCGAAGCCGCCAGCCTGCGAACCGGTAAAGCTGCTTGACTGAGAAGACTGCGCCCCCTGCCGCTGGACGGGTGCGCGTTGCAATTGCCGAGCCGGTGCCGCGCGCTGGCGTTCCGCCGCCGGTGCTGCCCGTTCCTGCGGGGCCGCCGTTTCCGATTCCGCGGCGATGAGCTGTTGTGATGTGGCGGTTAGCGCCAACGCGCTGATCGCCAAAAGAAGACTACGCTTCATGATTCACCCCCCGGGCACCACCCGATTTCCCCATTTCGACATAACCGTATGCTACGCGAACTGTCACTTAATTTTGCCACTTTGCACAGGCGATTTGTTATTTCTGTTGCAAAACTGTCACCCACTAGGGTGACTCGGTCTAAGCTAGGCTTCACTCAATAAGCCGAAGCCCATGCATGGGAAGTGGACGGGTGAGCTGGTGATTAACCGCCTTGAGGCGGCATTCCGGATTAATCCGAATGCCGCAATGTTCTCGGCGTGGCCCGATCTCCCCAGTGAGGGGGTGCCCATCGAGGGCATCCACCTGATCCAAGCAACGGCGCTTGCGCTCGGCCTGGATTCGCCGAATCGCATCCATCTTCTGCACCATGCTCGATCTCGAGGTACCGGGGAATCGATCTACAAGTTGTGCGATATCCGAGGCTGGAAGCGGCAGACACACTATGATCGCATGAGGGCTGCGAGCGTCGCGATGGCGGAATGGCTCAATGCGCGGTCCATGCGGGTTCCTATGCTCGCGGATATATCTCATGCGTCCGAAAAGCGAGGGCCTGGGCGACCACCGACACTGGGCCGCCTGGGTAGCACGTAAATGGCAGTCTTTCTGGTCACAATCCGATCCAGTCACAATCTCTATGTGGACCGGATGCTGGCACTCAACAGACCATGAGCCCCGCGCCGGAGTGTCCGCCTACTGAGGTGCAGCGGACTTCCCTAGCTTCCCCAGAAATACATGCATCAGGAATCAGGGCGACGTATCGGGGCAACCGGTGCCTACCCCGACGCCTTCAGCGCGGATTGGGGTAGCGCTGCTTTTTTTGAACCGCGGGGGACTTAAGTTTAGCTTTTCGCAGCAGCCGGCGAAAGCTGACATGCGACCGCAAGAGAAGGATTTGGGTTTTCCGGAGTGGACATAGACTGTCCAGCGACGGCAGCACATGCGCGACTGGGCCGCAGCGACCACGAAGCGGCGGGGGATTTCGATTTACCTGTGACCCAAATACTACAGACTCCCCCTTTGCTCATCCGGTAGTTTGGAGAGGAAACACGGGGAGCACACCATGAAAAAACTGCTACTCACAGGTGTTGTCTTGTCTGCAGTGATCGCGGGTCCCGCGATGGCGGCTGACTTGGGGGCACCGGTCTACCGGCGGCCGGTGGTGCCCGTGGCGGTCTCTAGCTGGACCGGATTCTACGGCGGCTTCAACGGCGGATACGGCTGGGCCAACTCCTCGACGACGACGACTCCATTTCAGAATTTCGCCGTCGCAGTCATTCCCCCTTGGGCGGTAAGTCAGAACCTCAATGGCCCCGTATTTGGTGGCCAACTCGGGTACAACTACCAGATCGCAAACTGGGTGGTCGGCGTCGAGGGTGATTTTGACTGGGCCGGCCTCAACAACGCATCGCAATCGGTCTTGGTCTCACCTGGGTCGGGAGGGACAGCCACCGATGGTTTCATGGCGCACGAGAATATCCAATGGCTGGCCAGCATTCGCGGCCGCCTCGGTTACGCGTGGGGACCGAGCTTGCTCTACATTACCGGAGGTGCCGCCTGGGAGGAGCGTAATACCAACCTCCTCGTCAACACCAACACTGCCGTGGCTGGCAGTGCGGCATCAGCAGCGAGCTTTAGCACCGCCAAGTCGGGATGGGTCGTAGGCGCCGGCTATGAGTGGATGATAACTCCGAACTGGATCGTGCGCGGCGAATACTTGCACTACGGCTTTAACGGCGGAGACATCAATCCGGTTTCCGTTGCTTGCGGCGGATTGGGACCAGCTGCGGTTTGTGGGGTGAACGTTTCGAGCAGCAACGACCACATCGATGTTGTCCGCCTCGGCCTGAGCTACAAGTTCGGCTATGCCGCTGCAGTCTACAGGTAACGAGCAATTTCAGAAAAGAGCCCCGAGGTCTTCCCTGGCTCTTTGCCTTTCCTGCGTTGCAATCTCGGCGCTGCGATTGCTCACGACCGCTAATGGCACATTGCAGCACCCGAGCCTATGCGACGACATGTCCGCAGCTGGCGAAAGCTGACGTTGTGTTCTCCGGGCAGACCATGGCCCCCAATAGATGGAACGCGGGGGTTTTTCAGGCCCCCGCGTCACCACGAACAGGAGTTCTCAGTCATACCCAGTGGCCCTACGGCAAGAAACGAGAAGAATCCGCATGCGCACATTGCGAGCCGTTGTTCCCGGGCACCTGCTCGCTGGCCCGCACGGGGTTTGCCGACACAGGAGGCCCGTGACCCTGCCGCGTGTGCCGAACCGAATAACGGCCACGCGATTGTTGGATGGTGCGCCCGCCAGGAGAGCGGCTAAGCAAACACCCGAAGAGGGCGCACCGACACGTCGGGGGTGAGGGCAACTCCACGACGTGATCTCAGTAGGTGTTCATCGCCTGCACGAGATAGGGCCGCTCTTGTCTCGCCTTCCGTAGCGCGACCTCCATCGGCAGTCCCGTGGCATCAGCAATTTCATAGGCGCGGTGCTGCAATCTGCATTCGGCGGACTCGGCTCGCTTGGAGAGAGTCGCCACCGCTGGCAAGGGCAGGGCAGAACCATAGGTGTTGATCAGTCTTTGCTCGGCAACTTGGCGCACCACCCCCTTGGTGATCATCTCATTGGAAACCATGTCCTCGTAGCTTGACGGTGCATTCTTGTAGACCTGCCCGAGACCTTGCGAGTCACGAAACAGTCCGGGGCGTTCTTTGCGAGCACGTGACATCGCCTCAAGGTGAGAAACGCCGTCTCTCTCTTTTATGTCGTCCACATGGTCGTCAAAACGGGTACGGCCGGAAGCGTGACGAGTTACCTCGGGCTGCTCACGCTGGCGATGTTCTCCCATTGCGTCGGCCAAATCTGACTCGGGGTAGTGAAGCCCAGCGTGGCTGGCCTCGCCAGGGTAGCGAGGCTCGGTCTCTCGTGGCCCGAGCTTGCGAATGTGGTGGTCATTTTCTTTGTCGTCATCTTCGTCATCTTCGTCATCGTATTCGAGGCCTTGGCGTTCTTCTTGGACTTCCTGGAGTCCGCAGCCTCCGACCAGTCGTCCTCAACCTCGCCGTCATCTTCAACTGGCTTCTTGCGCTTGACCTTGCGAATGAGTTCGTCGGCCGCATCGCTGGTCACGATTTTGTCAAGAAGGCGTTCGGCGGCCTCGTAGTTTCCAGCAGCGATCAAAGCATCAGCGTGCTTCATCATGCGTTCTAAATCATCCACGTTGATGGGGGACTCCTCTGGTATTCGCTTCACAATAGTGTCTTTCCAGACCCTCGTCGCGAACGGTGCAGCGGGGGCCTGCTTGGTGATGGGAGTGCGGCCGCGATTGTTGTTGTGCCAGTCAGCCGCGACAGTTAATGCCTCCAGCAATCCGGGTCTTTCGGGGTTGTTCAGGCTCATTTGTTGCCGCCTCCACCATTTAGCCGAACTCGCTCCTGTCCATGCTCCCGGCCCATGCCCTGCAAGAGAGGGTTAGCCGAGGTGAGTGTTCTAAAAGAACCGGGTGCTACAATCTCCAGCGGGATAAACTTGTGCAGCTGCGCATAACACGCAGCGGCGGCATGCTGGCCTTTGCTTCCCAGCTTGGTGCAGGTTGCCCAATCAATCACGCCGGTTTCGGCCAGCTGACGCAAGCATTCGCGCCGGCGCTCAAACAACTCGCGAAGCCTGACTAGCTCCCCGTCTATCTCACCATGCAAGGCGCATATCTGGTCGGCGAAGCCCTTGGCTGCGACGCGCTGTGCCTGCTTGGCCGCCTGCTCGGCTTCCGCTTCTGCTTCCTTTGCCTGCTCCGTGACTTTCTTCTGCGCGGCGAGGGCCAACATCTTCTCACGCCGGAGTTCGGTCACCTTCAACTCAATGCCGCTGGCCTGCTTCAATGCATCGCGACTGTTGGCGCTCTCAAATGAGGACGCGAGATCAGCGTACTTGCTGTCCAGGCTGGCCACCTCGGCGTCTATGGCGGTGACGCGGGCAGAGAGTTCAGCCAACTTGGCTTCGTGTGTCGTGGTCATGGGCTGCTTGGCTCGCAGTGTTGGATTATGTGGAGTCTCGCTTTAGCCTGCTCCATCTGGGACCTCTTTCCGCACTGAGCGGCAAGGCCCACATTCGCGCGGAGTTCGTGCTGCATTATTTCAAGCACGCTGCCCAGCACGTGAGCCGCCTGTTCACGTATTGCTGCCAACTCCTGAGGAGTCATTGCGCTGGGCCCTCCCCCGGCAAGGGTGTGAGCGCGGCACGCAGGCTGCTCACAAGCGCAAGCTGTGCGTCAATCTCCGGCTTGAGCGCGGCGTGGCCCGGGATGTTGCGCAAGCGTGAGCGCATCTTGTGGAGCTCACCTATGCGCTGGTCCAGCTTGGCTAGGCGCTGCTGCATGTCATGTTCATTCATGGCTCAACCGACATACCTGCCGCTGGACTTGGGGGTGCCTCGTCTCTCATTGAAGTTCACTACATTGTCCTGGATGCTCTTGCGCCAGTTCTGAGTTGCCGGGCTCTCCTGAAAGCGAGGTGAGAATTCCGAGTCCGGGATCAAAACAGGACTTGAGCCAGTGCTTGAAGCGACAAGAGGTGATGCAGGTGATACGGGTTGCTCGGGTGCTGGCTCAGGCGTGAGCACAGCAGCCACACGCGAGAGCAGTGAAGGCTGTTCCTGCTGCTTAGGTTGCTGTGGTCGCAGCACGACACGCCGCTGCTTAGGCTGCGCAGGAGCCGGAGCAGTCATGCGCTCCAACATTCCCATGATGCGAGCAGCGAGTAGGGCGCGATAATCAATACCGCCTTCTTTGTTGCGCAACACAGGTGCGGGTTTGGGCTTACGCTTGCCCTGGTGCTGCTTGCGTTCGGCCTCTCCAATTTCTTTTGCTGCAATTCGCCTGGACGCTGTGCGCGACAGGTGTGGGTTCACCAGCCTCATCAGGAATGAGCGTGCGGTGATCTCGCTTAGGATGCGATGCGGGGTGCTCATGGCGAATAGAGTTGCTGTTCATAGAGACGATAAGCGGGGTCCGCTGCCGCGTTTATCTCCCTTGGCTTGCGGCCCTGGTGAAGCCCTAGGCTTTCAAGAACCCTGCGCAGGTTCCCGCTGGTCCTTCCGTAGAGGTCCAAGTCTCTGGAAGATGCGCAGCCTTCATTATTCGCAAACTTCGTATCAAGCATCTCAAGCTGGATTTCCATCATGGCAGCGCGACGAATGAGGGCGAGCTGACCTTCGCTGAGAGCCGCGTCCTCGCCACCAGCGTCCGAAATGTGCGCAGCGATAAGGTCCTTGAGCCTGCGCATCCAAGCTGTGCGATGGTCCACATCAACAAGGGTACGCGCACCGTTGGTGATCGCGCTACGGAGCCTGGACATTGCGAGAGCAGAGAGTTTGCGACGGGCCATCTACTTTTACGACTCAAGTTGTGTTTATGTTTGGTCCTGCGCGGCCAGTGTACCTCACAAGCCTGCCACAGCGCCTTGTGTTTGTGGGTTTGGCTGCGTTTGTACAGACATCCGTTGCCGCCGTGTGCGGGCGCAGTCAGATCAAAACCGTGGCTGAATGTGAACCGGCAAAATCGAACGTGCAGCGCAGTGCTGCTAGCTAAGTTTTCTCGGTTTGTTTAAGGCAGGGCTGCGGGACTGGCGACGGGAGTCCGAACATGCACATCTATTTTAGCGGCGTCGTGGCCGGAGCGGCCGTCCTGGTGGCTCTGTGTTCCGCTTCACTGGCGCAGGAACGCTGCAGCGTCAGCCGCGCCGGCATCAAGCAATGCGTTCGGCAAGTTGGTGATATGCGCACGACAAGTTGGCGATCGGCGCGGTGACATCACGGAAATCGAGATATTCCTGCCGTCGCTCCACACCGATGCCGTTTGGGTCTTTGCCATGATCGGCGCCACTATGAGCACTCTATCGCCCAAGGCGTCAAAAGCCGAATTGCAGGGAACCATAGACCAGCTTTTGAAACTTGCCACCAGCGGTAATAATGGCATGGGGGTGCCCCTTGGTCGCTACGAATGGCAAGCTAATATTGCCGACAATCACATGTGGGTACGGGCCAAGCGAGTGCGATAGATTTTTCTCGGCCGCCTCGCATGCGGGCGCAGTCAGATCAAAATCGCAACGCGCGAGCAGGCACAAGCGAGCCCTGCCGGCGGATAAGTTTTTTCGGTTGGGCAGGGCAGCGCCCCGCGGAGCGGGACTATCCGGGTTTTTGCCCGTGTATTTCGAGCAATTCCCCGAGCACGGCATCAACGTACATCTTCAGTTGCCGAACTTCTGGTGCGGAGCTAACGGTATGGGCATTTTTTGCACCGCGCGCGTAAGCAGTCCGCGTAATTGATGCACCTAGTTCATCTACCATCGATACGGTCAGTTCTGGAGCACTCATTTCTTCTCGTGAGAGCTTTCTCTTGCGAAGAACATAGAGGGCTTTCTGCCTTTGTGTGGGGCGCGTTGTATCTTTTTCGGATTTAAACCCGGTCTCCGCCATTACATCCGCATCTGGTGCTAAGTAATTCAATGTTTCTCGAAGAACCTCTCTCAATTCATGTGCGACGCCGCGATATGAACGGCGCTGGAACCCGCCTAAGTCGATCAAACATTGCTCATACGAAACAGCGGCGGCAGGTAAAATGCGCGACAATGTTACAATAATCAACCGTTCGGTTGGGGTCGCTACAACGACACCAGCCGAGCGACGAGCCATTGATTCACGCCACTACTAGCGCCCGCTCCTGCGCTTGTTCTTTCGTCGCGTAATGCCGCTTGGTCCCGGCCCACTTGATCGCGGCAATCCGTGGACAACCAAATTGTAACCCACGGGGTTAAGCTGATATTCGCCGCGGCTAGTGTTTTCCAAATATCCTGCTGCCGTCGCATTTGGAAGTGCACTCGTAGGTGCACGCGGCATTGGAAATCCGGCCATTTTGAAATATTTCCGGATTAGGTCCACGTTTACGGTCGGCGATCTGTCAGATTCAGGCGCCAGTTCAGACAGGTAATACGCGATCAGGGCCACCATGTCATTTGCTGAGCGAGGTTGTTTTTCTGCCGTGAGCGTTCGAATATCCTTGACTACAATCGCTGCCGTCGTACGCCCAGGAGAACCGGCTTCGGAAGCGACTGCTTGAACGGCGCCCATTTTAAGACGCTTCAAAACATATTCGATCACTCTACTTCGCGCGGTTGCATCCAGAGGCTTTAGAAGATCAATTATTGAGCTAATCGCTACGAGCTCTTTGTCTTTCGCGGCCATAGGGCGGGGACCCCCCCTCTTTCACGTCCGATGTTAGCCCTAGGTTATAACCCCAAGGGAGCAGCAAGCGTAAGTGCATGCCCGCTGCCGCCAGGGCGCAAACCACTCTGCGCGGGGTTCAGCGGCGCGGCGGGTTGGGATTGCTCCAAATGAGAAATGGCCTTGTCCCCAGCGGGCGGCGGCGGATGATCTGTGGCTTGGCAGCGGGCGGTTGGTGTTCGGTCTTGCGGCGGCGGGCGGCTGCCGCCGCGTTAAGCCGTCGGCACAGTTCTAGCTGTTCCTCGTAGGAGGGAATATCGGCACCGAAGAGAATGGACATCATTGCCTCCTTTCGACACCCTTATAGGCAACATAGGCAAAATAGGCTGTGGACACTCCCGGCCAGTTTTTTTCCCCTGTGGCCCCCGGCGGGCTGGAAATATTACACCGGAGTGGTTGCAGCCTATTTTGCCTATTTTGCCTATAACCTCCGGCCTTTCTTCTCGTCTAGCAACGCCTGCCAAATCTTTGCCCCCTCCTCGGTCATGTCTATTCCCACATACGTCCGCTTCGCCCCGTTGCCGGTGGTCCGCAAAGTCGGGATCAGCGATCGTAGCGCCTTACCGAAGACGTGGCGCGGCGAGGCTTTGTTTCCAGTCTCGTCGGCCCACGCTTTGTAGGCATCGTAAAGTTTTTTCACAGGAACATCCCAGCCCGGCTCGGTCCCACACCACTCGCGCACGAAGGCACGTACGGGCGAGGCCAAGTCTTCGAGTTCTCGGATCGATTCCTTCGACGACTTTGGCATCTTGAAATGCCCCCTCGTGCGCAGTCGGTCGAGGCCGTCCAATGCCAGGTTCAGAATACCGGGCAGCTCCGGGACCAGCGTGGGCTGCAGGGTCAAATCCTCGTGGCCCAGGAAGCTCTCGGTCAGCTTCAACAGGATAAACCGCGACGCAATCACACCGCTGGCGTCGCGGATCGTCACACCTAAACGTGCCAGCTGCGGGATTTCAAACCGGCCTATTTCGGCTCGGGGTCGATGCTGTCGAAAAAGGATTTTAAGAAAGTCTCCGAGTAATATCGATTCAAGACGAGCGTCGAACGCCCAAGCTTGATTCAAAAAGTGGTCCCCGACGATTCGATTGTTTGCGTGCGCATGTCGCGGCCTTTTTCGACAGAATCGACCCGCAGCGGAAGTAAATTGCCAACTAGCATTTGCTTGCTTCGTTAGCTTGCTTTTAGGTCGTTTACCTGCTTTGTAGCGCAAGAATAGTTTTCATGTCCCGCGATTGGTCTTGCTGTCAGGGATGGGGAAAGTGCGCAGAGTTTTTTCATTCTCATGGACCGAAGTTGCGCGATGACCCGATTGACTGTGCTTGCCTGCACGATCGGGGGCGCCGTCACGTTGGGTGTGGCCAATGCCCAGGCCCAATCGACCATGACCTGCGCGCCTGTCACCCAACAGGAGATCGCGGCCCTGTTCGAACGGTGGAACGCTTCTCTCGCGACGCACGATGCCGACACGGTGACGACGAACTATGCGCCCGACGCCGTGTTGTTGCCGACCGTTTCGAACCGACCGCGAACTGACAGCGACGGCATCAAGGATTACTTCGTGCATTTCTTGGAGCGTAACCCGCAAGGTACTATCGACAGCCGTACCATTCGCATCGGCTGCAACACGGCGTCGGATGTCGGCACTTACACGTTCAAGCTGTCAGGCAAGACGCCTGGGACGACAGAGACCGTAAAAGCGCGCTACTCATTCATCTACGAATTGCGGGACGGAAAATGGGTCATCGTTCACCATCACTCTTCGGCGATGCCCGAACCCGTCCAGTAGCGCCCGGGCTGCAGCTCCATTTCCTGAATGCCAGCACTAAACATGACTTCTATTGCGGTCTTTGCAGCCTTTGGCCAACTGCAAGCCGACGCACTCGTGATCGGCAATGGATTGTTCATCAACCGGCCCGCACAGATCGCTGCGCCTCCCACGCGCGGTGCCGACGATCTTCCAGTTTCGAGAATTTGCCGCGGCCGGCGGCCTCATGAGTTATGGGGGGCAGCCTTATGCAGTACTCTCCGCCGCCGTCCATGTCGACCGCATCCTCAAGGGAGAGAAGCCTGCGGATTTGCCGGTCGCGCAGTCGACCAAGTGAGCTGGTCATCAACGCCGAGACAGCCCGCATATTCGGCCTGACCGTGCCGCCGACGCTGCTCGCGACTGCCGACGAGGTGATCGAGTAATTCTGGTTATTTCCGGTTTTGGCACGAACGCGAAGTGCCAACGCGCGCCGCTACGAGGTAGCGTCGGATGACTGAGGTCAAGCAGACCTAATGCAAGCGCACTGATTACCGCTGGTTTTGACCTCCCATCTCGGACATCGGCCAGCATCTCATGCTCAGTAGCGAAGCCAGTTTCAGCCCCTATCAAAGCACTCGTTTGAGCCAGTATGGTGGTTTATCCAGATGGCATGGGCGCGCCTATGAGGCCGCGGAATTGCCTCAGCGGTCTCGGTGGCGCGAGTGTGGGCATGAGCGAAGGAGAGAGTAATTCCGATGAATCCGAACAAAGCACTTTGGGAAAAAGGCGACTTTACCCGCATTGCGGAGAGTATGAGAGAGAGCGGAGAAGCGCTCGTCAAAGGACTCGGAATCACAAAAGGGCTCAAGGTTTTGGATCTTGGATGCGGCGATGGAACAACCGCATTACCAGAGGCGAGACTCGGAGCGGATGTGTTGGGCGTCGATATCGCGAAGAACCTCGTCGAGGCCGGGAACAAGCGTGCCAAGGAGCAGGGCCTCACGAACTGCAAGTTTCAGGAAGGCGATGCCTCCAATTTGCACGAGCTGAAAGATCATACGTTTGATCTCGTCGTGAGCATCTTTGGAGCGATGTTTGCACCAAAGCCGTTTGATGTCGCCAAGGAGATGGTGCGCGTGACCCGGCCCGGAGGGCGGATTGTGATGGGCAACTGGATTCCGAATGATCCGACGTTGGTCGCGCAAATCTTGAAGATCAGCGCGGCGTATTCGCCGCCACCGCCGGAAGGCTTCATTAGCCCTATGACGTGGGGAATCGAGAACAACGTGATAGAACGATTTGCAGGCGCCGGGATTCCAAAAGAGAAAATCTCCTTCGTCAGAGATACGTATACTTTCAACTATCCCGGCACACCATCAGAGTTCGTTGATGCATTCAGAAAATTCTACGGGCCAACCATGAACGCATTCGAAGCCGCAGAGAAGAACGGCCGAGCCGGTGATCTGCAGAAGGAACTGGAAGCTCTGTTCAGTAGCCAAAACAAAAGCTCAAGCAAGGATAGCACCTCCATTCCTGCGACCTTCTTACGCGTTACTGTTGGGCGCAATTAGCGGCCATGTTCCGTTCAACGGGCCACGTGCAGCAAACCCGCTTGCTGCTTGCGAATCTGTGCGCACCTCCGGTGAAGGATTGTTCTTTGCCAGTCCGGTCGAGCGCATGAGCTTTCGATAATTCACAGCGACGCGGTCAAAATCCAAGTGAAGCTCGTCGGCAAGATCGAAAGGAACAAAACTTGGACGTTGGCATTCTACAATCGCCTTGTCTTCGGCGAATACCGTATCGAGAAACTGTCGGAGATGGCTTGGATCTTGATCATGGCCGTAGTTGCGGCTGGTCTGCATAAATCCACGACAGCGCTCCTTACCGATCGGCTGTGCAACGAATAAGTACACCATCTGATCGGTGCCACCCCAGTCCTGACGCATGATGATTGTGTAGGGCAGATATAGCTCGTAATGTGAGTGCTTCGACGGCTTCACCTCCTGCTTCTCGCGGCCAAACACCTTAAACTGCTCGTTCTCGGGCTCCGGCCTTAAATAATAGTAATACATCACATGGCCGTCCTTGACTTGGACGGAGTGCTTATCGACGACAACACGATTGGGATCGCCGAGGGTCCCAGGATGTACCCAAGGAAAGTGACCGAAGTCAGTAAAGTTCTCGACTTGGCGAGACGCATCCGCGTTCCAGACGTATGGGCCGCAAGAGACAACGCTCCGGTCGGGCGCCTCAAGTTCCGGCACTTCGGGTATAGGCCAGCGAGGTTCGTTGAATGAGACCCAGATGAGCCCGTACCTTTCCTGACAATGGTAGGCAGTGACCCGTGCTTTGGACGGAACGTGAGTAGGGTTCTCGCGCTGCGGAATGAGCGTACAAGCGCCATCGGCGCGGTAGCGCCAGCCATGGTAGGCGCATATGATTTCATTGCCGATAACTTTGCCGATTGAAAGTGCTGTTCCGCGGTGAACGCAAAGATCGGCTAGGGCGTGGGGAACGCCTTGGGCATCGCGCCAAACGACGATCTGTTCTTCCAGGAGCCGGCTGGAGAATGGCTTGTTCTTAACGTCTTCCGAAAGCGCGACAGGATGCCAGCAGCTTCTGAGCGCATCGAAATCAGGTTGAGCCGAAGGTGAGTACATGACCCCGCTTCGACGACCGTCGTGTGCGTCAACATTCAAAGACATGGTTGTCTCCTAGCCTCGGCTCTAGTTCGATTCTGTGCCGGGTGGCGTGAACCAGAGCCTGTTTCCATCGATCGGAGTTGTCATATTTCTTGCATCGTGCTTAGCTCAGGGAAACCCTGGAGTACGAGGATAATACCTCAATCCAGCCACAGTTCGACGCGTTTGGTGGAGAGTGCGTCATTCGATTCCGATGTCTTCGACGCATCGGTAGTTGGCTACACGGTCGATTACCGGGTTGGGGAGCAATGGTTGCCGATGCACCAGCATCGTCGAGGCCAACTCCTGACGACTTGGTACGGTCTTGTAAAATGCGATCTGAAAGAACGTATCCAGCCTCGTCAATTTGACCTCTCTCGTCCGAGAATTGGTTTGGCACATGGCGAATATAAAGCGGGACTATGAGCCAGCCAGTGTTGACGGTAAGATTGCAACGGCACTCATCGGACAACTCGCTTGCATCGAGATTGGACATCTTTTCTGTTTCGATGCCAAACAATGCCCGTCTGCGACAGATTGCGGAACTTCTCTTCCAGGACCCGGCAAGTCGCCGAACCGTTGGCGAATGGGCTGACATCGTAGCGACTAGCGAGAAACTCTCGGGCGCTTGGTCCGCACGACTTTGTATAAACGCTGCTGGCTTGGATTGCGCCGCTTTTCACGTCGGTGAATTGGCCTACGAGCCTGATAATGCAGGCTTTAACGAGGGAAAACGACATGATCCTTCCGGATATGCGGATGATGGCACTCGCGTTGACCCTATGGGCCGCGCCCGCGGGGGCCGTGGATACGGTTAAAATAGGCATTTTAAGTGATATGTCCGGTGTCTTTGCATCGATCGATGGCCCGGGCTCCGTGCTCGCCGCACAAATGGCAATCGAGGACTTTGGTGGTGAGGTTCTGGGCAAGAAAATTGATCTGGTCTCCGCTGATCATCAGAATAAACCGGATATCGGTTCGGCAATCGCAGCCCGTTGGTTTGATACCGAGAGCGTTGATCTCATCGTCGATCTTCCTAACTCAAGCGTCGCTCTTGCCGTTCAAAGTATGGGAAAAGACCGTAAGAAGATGGTTATTATTTCAGGCGCCGGATCAGGCGACCTGACTGGCAAGGCCTGTTCACCGACGGGCATTCATTGGACTTGGGACACCTACAGTTTCGCCCGCGGCACCGCGAACGCCGTTCTAGATCAAGGCGGCAAAGATTGGTTTTTCATAACCGCTGACTATGCGTTTGGGCACGCGATCGAACGAGACACGTCAGAGGCTGTCAGGGCTCGCGGTGGTTCGGTGGTCGGCGCCGTCCGCGCGCCATTTAACACATCCGACTTCTCGTCGTTCCTCCTCCAAGCAAAAACCAGCAAAGCCGCCATCATTGGTCTTGCAAATGCTGGTAGCGACGCAATCAACACCATCAAGCAGGCGCACGAGTTTGCGATCGGCCAAGATGACCGCCAGAAACTTGTGCCGCTTTCCTTCTCCATAGCCGATACGCACGCGCTCGGGTTGCAAAAAGCCCAAGGCCTGGTGTTCACAGATGCCTTCTATTGGGACCGCACGGAGGCGACCCGAACTTGGTCAAAGCGCTTCTTTGAACGCCAGAAAGCTATGCCGACCAAGGAGCAAGCCGGCGTCTATTCGGCGGTTCTGCACTACTTAAAGGCAGTGGCTGCTGTTCAAAATAAAGACCCTCTCCCTGTCATCGCGAAGATGCGCGAGACTCCGGTTCACGATTTCTTCGCGGAGAATGGCGTCCTTCGCCCCGACGGTCGAATGGTGCACGATCTTTACCTTATGCAGGTGAAGAAGCCGCTCGAATCAAAATACCCCTGGGATTATTCAACAATTCTTGCCATCATCAACGGAAAAGATGCATTCCGCCCGCTAAATCAAAGTGAATGCCCATCAGTTAAGCCGAACTGAAACTTAATCTCTTCTAATTCCTATGCAGGCCGATGTCGATTTCGGCACGGTGCGCGCGTTATCGCCATGTTGCGCGAAGGACGTGTGCTCTCCGAAAATCATATCCGAAGTAATGGTGGTGCTGAGGCAAAGTTCGCCTGACACAACAGGTAGCGTTGAAGACAGGACCGAAACGGAGAGTCCATACGAAGGGATAGTAGCGCACGCATTCGTGGTAGAGTCTCGCGGACAATATTTCAGCGCTGTTCCGTCCATTTCATATATTGGAATTGCGCCCGTATTTTCGATTATCCTCTGGACGCGATACTGGCCCCTTGCGTTGACACCCTGGCTGAAGCCTTCCTTGATTCCTTCAGCTTTGAGTTAGCTCAATGATCGCGATGCTTGGCCTGCCCCCGGTTTGGATGACACCTGCTTAAGCTAGTCCAGCCTGCCTCTCGAACTCCATGGGGCTCCGATATCCGATTGTAGAGTGCCTGCGCTTCGGATTGTAGAACCGCTCGATGTAGTCGAACACATCTGCCTTGGCCTCATCGCGCGTGCGATACAGCTTGCGCGCTGTGCGCTCGGTCTTCAACGACGAGAAGAAGCTCTCCATTGCGGCGTTGTCCCAGACATTGCCCGAACGGCTCATCGAACAGACGAGGCCCTGGTCGGCCATCAACCGCTGGAACTGCTCGCTGGTGTATTGACTGCCGCGATCAGAGTGATGCAGCAGCGCATCCGGCTTGCCCCGGCGCCAGATCGCCATCACCAGGGCATCCGTGACAAGCTGTGCTGTCATTGCTGCGCTCATCGACCACCCGACAACGCGGCGAGAGAAGAGATCGACGACGGCAGCTACATACAGCCAGCCTTGCGCTGTCCAGATATAGGTGAAGTCAGCGATCCATTTGCGGTTTTGGTGCGGGCGCTTCGAAGCTGCGGTCGAGCACGTTTGGCGCGACGGCGTCGGCCTGCCGCTCACCCAGATCGGGCGGCAGGCGGCGCCGTCGCGGACGCGCTTTAAGCGCCTGTAGCCGCATCAACCGCTCGATCCGATGCCGCCCGCAAGATACCCCTTCGGCCAACAGGTCGTGCCACACCCGCCTGGCGCCGTAGGTTCGATCGCTCGCAAGGAAGCTGGCACGAACCTTCGCACCAAGCTCCTCATCGCTGCGGCTGCGCTGACTGCGTGGCCGCGTCAGCCAAGCATAGAAGCCGCCTCGCGAGACACCGAGCGCCTCGCACAACCAATCCGCAGGCCAGACCCCCGGTGCTTCACAATGAAATCGAACTTCACGTCGATTCCTTCGCGAAGTAGGCCGCGGCTTTTTTTAGGATGTCTCGCTCGGCCTTCAGTTTCGTGACCTCTCGCTTGAGACGGGCGATCTCAAGCTGCTCCGGCTTCATCTGGCCGTGCCCAGGAAAGGCGTATTGCGGATCGTCGGCGAACTTCTTCACCCAATCGCGCAACTGCGACGTATGCACGCCGAGGTCTTGCGAAGGATTCGTGTTACCGAACCTGTAAAAGTCGTATTCGATAAAGCCGGTGAGCCAGTTCAAGAAGGCGTATTCGCCGCCGATGCCTATCGTCCAACCGCTTCGGGTCGCGCTCGCCGTCGCGACGGGGACCGTGCCGACCTGGAAGGAGAAGTTTCCTTGCTCCCAGGCGCCGCCGGCTTTCACATAGCCAAGAAAGCGGTTGTCCCAAAAAGCATAGCCAACTCGTCCGGTAATGGACGCTAATGATTTGATCTGCGTCTGATCCGTGACAGCCGGAAAGAGCGGAACGGGAGCCTTGCTTGCACGCAATTATGCGCGCCTTGAAGCTGCCTGCCTGCTTGTCACACTCGCTACTGACCGGCATCGTTCGCGCTATCAGGACCCCTTGATCGCCAGCGCCTCGCAGCTCTTCGCTGCGTTAACCGGAAAATCCTTTGTAGGCCTTCCGCTCGATTACCGCGAAGATATACTCACCCTCGTCGCGGCCCGAGCGGATGGCCAGCGCGTGCCGATCGCCGGTTTGAGCGAAGGCACGCTCGACCAGCTTTATCTCACGCTCCGCCTCGCTGCGCTCGGTGAGTTCGCGGCGCGTGCCGATCCGCTTCCTTTTATCTGCGATGACCTGCTTGTAAGCTTCGATGATGCGCGCGCTGGCTTTGCGCTCGACGTCCTCGCGGAGGCCGGGACAGATTTACAGATCATTCTCTTCACCCATCACCGCCATGTCGCTGATCAGGCCAAGGCGAGGCGGAAAGACAAAGTCGATGTGATCAGTCTGTAGGGAAGTCGATGCGTTGATCTATCGTTCGGATCCCACTCTCATCAGATTTGAATGGCCTTTCAAAAAATAGCTTACCTCACCGATTTGGAGAACACGCCATGTCCGAGCGCCATCAATGGGAATATATGACCTACACGCTTACAAAAGATGCTGACGAGGGTAGCTTGCACGCGGAGCTTCAATCCTTGGGACAGCAGGGCTGGGAGGTGACTACAGTCCTTCAGTTACAAGGTGAACCGTTTCTAATTCTAAAACGTACCTCTGGCTGGGGGTAAAACAACACTTATGTCGGATTGCAAAACCAGCTCTAACCCAACGACCCATGCGATAGAACGCCCAGTTCAGGAACCAAACCGTTGGAATAGGGAAGCCGCGACGAAATCTGGGATTTCCCGGCGCGCCGTATCCCTGTTATGCAAGCTCTATTCATTAAGCGTGCTCTTGTAGCTTCGAAGATTGGGATAAACGAGCTCTAATCGACCGTCGCAAGTCAATCGTAGACTGGGCACTGCAGAGATGGCATGTGGACGAGAGCGCCGGCTGCCATCGTCCTCCGGGTTCTGATTAACCCAAATCGTAGTGTTCCTGAATGAGTGCCGCATAGGTCTTCGCGGCGTTGATGCTTGTTGTGCGAGTATAATCCTCCTCGGTGACTCTCGGATCAGTATGACCAAGCAAGGCAGTGGCGAGATGAGGTGTATTGCCGCCGTACATTGCTGCGGTGGTCGCTCCTGCTGTTCGAAAAAGGTGGGGTGAAACGTCCACGCCAAGTGTCTGATGCGTAATCTTGGATATCAACGTACCCAAATTCTTCTTGGTCATCCGCCGCCCCGTTGTCGAGGAAATCCAGAGGAAATTGGTTGGCACCGACGATTTCAGCAGAATGGGTCGTGACTGGTTCAAATACATGTCGATGACGGGGTTCAGAGATTTGGGGACTCGCCTCTCGTCCGGCCTGTGAGACTTCGTGCTTGATCTCGGCAAGGCGATCCACCAGCTGCCGTGCACCTCTTTGAACGTGTGTCCGATCTCCAATGCCGCAAAGTTCTTAAGCCGAATTGGGCAGTATGCAAGCAGCGCGAGCATGAGGCCGTTTCGCAAACCCCTTGCTCTGTCGAGATCGTTCTTTGCATACTCCTGTGCTTCCGCCACCAAGGTCAGGCCTGCTTCCACCAGTCGTCCCGTGAAGACCAGTCGATCGAACTTAGATTTTGGCTCCGTCACGAGCGCGAGGTCTTTTTCGATCTCGGCGAGCCAGGAGTGGTCGGACATCGGCGCCAGCAGCTTGGCAGCCCGGCGCAGTTTGGAGATGCAATTCCAGACTGTGACCGACCGCACTCGCGCTGTAATTTCAGCGATATAGGGCTCGACATTGGATGTTGTGACCTGCGCCGCCGCATCCAAGTTGCGCCGGAGCCGACCGCGTCGCTGCAAGAACCCCAAGAATGCTCCGTAGCGCCTTGCATAGTCTTCGCGGCTCACCTCGGCGAGATAGTAAGCGGTGCCTCCCGGCTTGAGACGGGTGCCGGGGCGGCAGGCATCTTCCCAGGCTACCCGATCGGCATCGGGCCATTCGTGGATTGGCAGCGACCGCGGCGGTGCGGAAGTGGAATTTCCCGGCGGTGTATTGGTGCCACTCTTCTTCATTCGTCTATCCCCCAATCATCGCCCATATGGGCCATGACGATATTGCTGAAGATCTCGCTGGCCTGGATGCTCTCCAAGCCGATGTACGAGTTGATGGTGGTTTGCACGTTGCGGTGACCGAGAAGTTGCCGCACGAGCTCGTACTCGCCGGGTCGCTGTTTTAAAATGATGGCGCCAGCGGCATGCCGGAACTGGTGTACGGTCATCCGTAGACCCGTGGCCTTGTAGATACGCTTCGTGATTTGCCCGCTGAACGAGATTTTTCCCTTCGCACCTCGGCGTTGTCCCGGGAACAGCCAGTCCTCGTTCCTCCCCCGCAGTAAGGCCGGCCGAAAGTCATGGACGTATTCATCGATCAGCCGCGTGAGGTATTGCGCCAGAGGGTATTCGAGCTTAACGCGGTTCTTGACGTCATAATCCGGGAAGGCGAGCCAGTAGTTCTTTTCCCGGCCGCCGGGCTTGATCAAGTTGGTACCCAGCCTGATCGCCGTCAGATTTGCCAAGCGCACCGGCGCGACGGTAAAAACAGCGATCGCGACAGCGATCTGAGCCGTGACCGCGGCTCTCACTGGGGCATACCGCTGCCGGCGCGCCTCAGCCATCATTGCGAAGGGCAACTTGACGACCCGGCCCCAGACGCCGGGCGTAAGGACTTGCCGGAGGAAGGTGATATTCTTGTCGGTGAGACCGCCCTGGCGGTGATCCTCGAGGTCCCGGCGCATTTCGTTGAGACGTTCGCAATCTGCATCATTGAGACATTTGGTTTCTTTGGCGATCGCCAGAAACCTGCACGCCAAATCGATAGTGAACAGCCTGGGGTTCTCGCCGTTCTTCTGCCAATAAGCGTCCAACACCTTCTCAGCCACGGCGGGCGCCAATAGCGCCGACAGCGAGTCCAACTGGCCGATCGGTACCCTGGCCTTCACCGCCATGCGGGCTGCAGCTTGGAGCTCTGCCCGCCGGGTGCGGATCGTGGACTCCTTCAGGGGGCGGATACGTTGTCCGGTTCGGCTTTTCCGGATCCGGGTCAGACCTTGAAGATATCCATCGACGTCCCGCCGGAGCCCCTCAGGGAACTCGTTCCATTCAACCTCCACGGCAGCCTTGACGGGCGGTTCCATGAGCCGCCGCGCCGGCCAGCCCGGGATCGCCCCGACATTCGCGTTCCAGGCTCGAGCGAGCAGGCGCCGGAAGGCATGGTCGGCCGGCTTGCTGCACCGCGCCCGATAGGTGACGAACCGGTCGAACGCAGCCTCGTCCACCTCGGCCGGCGGGATGTTGTTCGCGGAGCAGTACCGCATCAACGACGACAGCCTCGATCGAGCAACACGGTCCTTGACGTTGGCTCGCAGCTCCTCCCATGCAGCGGTCAACGGCGCCCCATGCTTGGGAATGCCCTTTTCCCGTTCCATCCAAAGCAACGCGCGCTTCGTATTGCTTCTGTGGTTTTGCAGCGTCTTGGCCGTCAGTCCGCCCGGCACCTCGTGCAGTTGGGCAAGATCGGCGCGCACGGCACTGTAACGCGCCGGGATTACCTCGATCGGTTTGTCCAAGGCCTTGGCGATCTGCCGCATAGACGTCGGCCAGTGCCGCCGAGTCTGTTCGGAGAGCTCCTGCGACGCGGCGATAATCGCGATGGCGTCGGCGAAGGAGGTTTCAATCAGGATTGAGTTTTCGGTCATTAGGATCAGCTCTCTCGCGCTCAGAATGGATGGGGATGTCCGCTAAGTAGATGTGGTATCATTTTAGGAATACGTCAAGTATATATATGCAAAATGTACTTCCATTTACATTCCTAAACTGCAATCTACTTGATAGATACTGATGTATACTCATGTATTGTGATGGACGGTTATTCCAGCTTTCGGAAGCTAGGACTTGATCGGCTGAAACTTCTTCTCGGCCATGTCCATGCACGTCATTGGGAGCGATGACGATTACTGCTCGCTGGTCGACAGCCGCTGCCGTCCTTTCATCCACTGGATGAGAGCATCCTGCCAATAGCGGATTGACCGGCCGATCCGAAGGTATGGCGGTCCGTCGCCCCTCATCCGAGCCTTGGCGAGCCAGGAGAGGCTGACTTTCAGAAGCCTGGCTGCTTCCTTCGGCGTGAGAAGAACAGGCGATTGCTGGGTGATTTTCGAGTTCATTGGGTGGCCTCCTATTGTTGAGAGGACCACCCAAAAGGATTTTGCGCCCTAGCTGATCTCCCCCCGACGGCACTGGTGTCCCAGCCCGGGCCTCGGCCAGCCGAAAAACATTGCAAAATAACGTCTTGGAACGCGCGAGCGGATCAACTTCCGGCTCGAAAATGATGAGGGGTTTTGCACGAACCCGCCCCTCCGTGGTCGTCACGCCGACTTGGGCCGTGCTCGAGGGATGCGCAAAAGCTCTCGTTCTCCTGTTTCGCGGAACAACTGATCCACCAGACGCGCAAGCGTACTTGGAGTGGGCACGTCGGTACGGCCGGAGCTTATAAGTAGACGATGTAGCTTCGTGATGCTGGCCTTGCCGCTCCAAGCATCGTCTCGCACTTGACCCAAGACAGCGTTCCTCAACGATTCAGTCTGCTTCCTAGGTCTGCCGACTTTCTTTGATTTGAATCGTTGCGATGCCCACTTACCGCTAGTGCGTTCCGACCGATACCAAGCGTTAAAATCGCTCTCGCGAATAACAAGTATGCCCCTGATCAATAAGGCCAACAATTTTTCATCGCCGTTGGTTGTTTTGGTGGACGGCCTGATCGGGTGATCGGGGATGCTCCCGCGTGCCCGGATAAGCCGCTTTAATACTATCGCCGGCACGATCTCGGGCAGCGTCGCGTTCAAGCTAAACTCTTGCGACCGGATGTTAGGTTTGGCGACGACGTAAACTGGCAGCTTTCCTCTGATTGCTGCATCACTGAGATGCTGACCCGCCTGTCTCCGCCAGGGGCCAAAAACAATTGACGCTTTCTTAGCCGTGCGTTTGAACTCCCGGACCGGAGTTGGTTGCGGCAGCCCGCCCCACATCCCAGCGGCCAGCATATTGACGGCATCGGAGAAGCGGAGAATCCGGGCCTTAGTATCCGCCCTTTCACAGCCGCTCTGAGCAGGAGATTTTCCATACTGAGGTTGCATCGCGGCCGAGTTATAAGGCACCGCCGTATGGCCGGTACATTGTTCAAGAAAGGTGTATGTAGCAACTTTTGCGCCGCTTCATCGTCGATGGTGGTGAATTTGCTTTGCAACTTAGAATGAGCAGGCTTGGTCAGGAAGGTCATTGCTTCGGAGTCGTAAGAAGTTGACGCATCAGATGGCCGCCGCGCACTTCCGGTATCAAGACTTGAGCAGACACAAATTCGAGGTTCTCCCAACGACCGGAGATGACCCTGGCTGGGCGTCAGGCGGCCATTGAGAGCCATTGCTTATGCCCGCCTACGTGCTCTCACCCTCGCGAGGCTGAGATTGGAGGTAGACGGCGCGCGGGAAAAAGAATTGGCGGCAGGCTGGGGACGAGACCTCCTCTGCGGTCTGTCGGCATGAGTGCACCCGGAGCGTTTGCAGCTCGACCTGCGTTCGCTTTGAGACCTTTCGTCGGCAGGAGCAGTCCAGATGAGCGCCGTGCTCTTCGCCACTGCAATGAGGCATCGGCTGGCCGGAGCAAAAATACATCAATGATGCTGGCAAGAAGGCCCCCAACGCGGGGCCGTTTCGTCCGGTATCAGGCTTGGTTGGGATGATCCGACAGCGGTGCGCGGATGACCGATTCCAGAAATACCACGAATCTGCGCGGCTTCCCGCCGTGGCGTGTCATCAAGCACACAGGGAGATAAAGCCGTGACACTAAAAGTCGTCAGCAGAGAGCGCGCTGCGGATAAAGCCACGTCTCAATGAAAGCCCCGGACCTTGAGGATGCCGGGGCTTTTGTGGACAACTCTCCGCTCATTTCATGCGAGGGTGTAGGAGAGCGCCACTTGTCTTCATCCAACGCCTGTTGAACGGTGGGAGTCTGTGCAAGATTGCTCACTCGACATGAAAAAGCTGGCCCGAAACCGCGGCGAGTCGGGTTCGTGGAATGCCCCGCGGCGGTGGCGGGGGTGACTCGCAGGTGCGTTATTTTTGTTGGCGGGCGTGTGTGAAGGGGACGGGCGAAATAATGGCCGGTGCAGCCGCCCGCGGACTGACGCGCGGACTTGCCGCTGCAGGGCCCTGAGGGGCGTCTGAGGGGCGCCATCAGCATTCCACTGGCTTGAGGTCCGAGGTACAATCCCACGAAAATCGACTGCAAAGTGCGATGGCAAAACCAGTCCTTCCTCCCGAGAACATACTGGATGCCCTACCGGCCGAGTTGTCACGCGCGCTGTTCGCCAAAGCGCGTGTCCTGTCCCTTGCCGCCGATCAGACCTTGTTTCTGGCAGGGGACGACGGGGACGGCTGTTACCGGGTTGAGGAAGGCCTGCTAAAGGCCAGCATGGCTGCGCCAAACGGCGGCGAACGCATCCTTGCCATTGTGGGCCCAAATTCGGTGCTCGGTGAGCTATCCATGATCGATGGCGCGCCACGGTCGGCCTCCGTTACTGCGTTGCGCGATTCCAAGCTGTGTTTCGTAAGCCGAGCTGATTTCGACGCGTTTGGACATTCAACCCCCGAAATGTACCGGCACGTCATGACCGTGCTGGCGCGGCGCCTGCGCGAGACGAATAATGCGCTGGCGGCTTCCAGCTTCCTCTCGGTCAAAGGTCGCGTTGCACGCGCGCTCCTCAGCCTCGCCGAGGCCTTTGGCCGCGATGTCGGCAACGGACGCATTCTCATCCGACAAAAGGTCACTCAAAGCGATCTTGCTGCCATGGCGGGCATTGCACGGGAGAACGTCAGTCGCGTTCTAAAGGAATGGATGACACATTCCCTGGTGAGCCGGCTCGCTGGATATTACTGCCTGGAGAACAAAGCGGCGATCAAACGTGAGGCGGAGCCGTAGCGGCTCGCACTGCAGTCATCTGCGCGTCGGCGCCGCGCCACCTCCGACTGCGCGCACCCGATCACCATCACGAACAAATGCCCCGGAGCGGGAAATCACCGCCCATTCGAGGGCCTCAACGGAATCCAACGCATCGAGCCATTCACGTGTTTCTGCGGGTTCGCGATCTTGGTCCAAGATATTCTCCTACTTCGGCCGAGCGTTTGATTTTCAGAGCGGCGGCTGAGATAATGGTCGCCCCTGAAGGGTAATCAATTGAGCTGTAAGTAGCCGCTGCGGAGGACGCTCTTTCCCTGCGTAAAATGCCGCAGAGCCGAGTTCTTCTTCGATCCGAATTAGCTGGTTGTATTTTGCTAAGCGGTCTGAGCGCGACAGCGATCCCGTTTTGATCTGGCCGCAGTTGGTGGCGACCGCCAAATCGGCAATGGTGGTGTCTTCGGTCTCGCCCGAGCGATGCGACATCACGCTCGTATATCCGGCTCGGTTCGCCATATCGACGGCAGCCAGCGTCTCGGTCAGCGAGCCGATCTGATTTACTTTGATGAGAATGGAATTGGCGACGCCCTTGGCGATACCGGTGGATAGCCGGTCCACATTGGTGACGAAAAGATCGTCACCGACGAGCTGGCATCGCCGACCCACGAGGTCGGTCACGAGCTTCCAACCGTCCCAATCGTCCTCGGACATTCCGTCTTCGATCGACACGATCGGGTAGCGGCTGACCAGGCTGGTCAGATACTCCGCTTGGGCTTGCGGCTCGCGCACCAGGCCTTCACCCTTATAATGATACTTACCGTCTCTTGAAAAATTCCGTCGCTGCGCAGTCGAGCGCCAGCACCATATCCTCGCCGGGCCTATAGCCGGCGACCTCGATCGAACTCATGATGAAGTCGAGCGCGTTTTCGGCGGACGACAAATTCGGCGCGAAGCCTCCCTCGTCGCCCACGTTGGTGTTGTGCCCGGCATCGCTCAACGCCTTGCGCAGCGTGTGGAACACTTCCGACCCCATCCGGACGGCGTCGGCAACAGTCGAGGCGCCGACCGGCACGATCATAAATTCCTGGAAGTCGATCGGGTTATCGGCGTGCGCGCCGCCGTTGATGATGTTCATCATCGGTACTGGCAACGTCCGCGCCTGTGTTCCGCCAACGTAGCGGTAGAGCGGCAGTCCCGTTGACTGTGCCGCCGCTTTCGCAACCGCTAATGACACGCCGAGAATTGCGTTGGCGCCGAGACGTGCCTTGTTGGGAGTTCCGTCAAGCTTGATAAGCGCCTTGTCGATTGCCACCTGCTCCGTGGCGATCATTCCGCGAACCGCATCTGCGATCTCCGTCCGAACGGCTTGGACGGCCTTCAGAACGCCCTTGCCTTGGAAGCGCTTCTGGTCACCGTCGCGCAGCTCGACCGCCTCGTGCGCGCCCGTCGACGCGCCGGAGGGCACTGCGGCCCGGCCCGTCGCGCCGTCGGCGAGCGTCACGTCAACCTCGACGGTCGGATTTCCGCGACTGTCGAGTATTTCGCGGGCAACGATTTCAGTAATTTCGGTCACGATCGTTTCCTCTTTCGCGGCGGCTACACGCTCAGAATCTTGAGCATGTTCGTTGTTCCCGAAACACCGACGGGGGTTCCGGCCGCAACGACAATGGTGTCGCCCTTCGTGGCAAAGCCCTCTTTGAGTGCGGTCTCACACGCAAAGGTGCTCATCTCATCCAGCGAACTGATCGCGGGCACTTCGATCGAATGGATGCCCCAGGCCAGCGTCAATCGTCGTGCCGTCTCAACGCTCGCGGCCATGCTGAGAATGGAAGTCGCCGGTCGTCTCGCGCGATGCGCGCAGACTGCTCGATCCCGAACTCGTATAGGTGACGACGGCGGCGATCGGCAGCAGATCGGTTGCCAGCCGCATGCTGGCGCAGATCGCGTCCGGAATCGTCGCGGCGGGCGCGGGACGTGCCGCGTCGCTCATCGGCCGGTAATATCCGCGATCGTTCTCCGCGGCCCTGATGATGCGGTCCATCATCGTCACCGCTTCAAGTGGAAACTTCCCGGATGCCGATTCTGCGGAAAGCATCACCGCGTCGGCGCCATGATAGATGGCCGAGGCCACATCGGAGGCTTCCGCGCGCGTCGGCGTCGGAACCTCGATCATCGATTCCAGCATCTGCGTCGCCACGATGCTGGGCTTTCCTGCATGCCGGCATGCGCGAACGATCTGCCGCTGGACCGGCGGGACCTGTTCGGGAGCCATCTCGACTCCGAGGTCGCCACGCGCGACCATCACCGCATCCGAGAGAGCCACGATGGCATCGAGATGTTCGACGGCGGAGGGCTTTTCCAGCTTCGACATCACCCCGGCGCGCCCGGCGACGATGCTGCGGACTTCCTCGACGTCCTCCGGACGTTGAACGAACGACAGCGCGATCCAGTCCGCGCCGAGTTCAAGACCGTAGGCTAGGTCAATTCGGTCTTTGGGCGTCAGAGCTGAAAGCGGCAGGACGGCGCCGACGACGCTGACCCCTTTGCGGTCGGACAACGCGCCGCCCACGAGAACCCGAGTCGTTGCTTGACCCGGACCGCAGAACTCGACTTCCAACCGGACCTTGCCGTCGTCAAGCAGGAGCTGCACACCGGGAGAGAGCGCCTGGAAGATCTCCGGATGCGGCAGGCTGACCCGCTCCTTGTCTCCGGGTCCGCCATCAAGATCGAGAGCAAATTTAGCGCCAGTGGTCAGGATCACGCGGCCGGTGG
The DNA here is from genome assembly GCA_963841105.1 of uncultured Alphaproteobacteria bacterium. Lineage (GTDB taxonomy): Bacteria > Pseudomonadota > Alphaproteobacteria > Rhizobiales > Xanthobacteraceae > VAZQ01. Next base: position 15,073 of record CAWJCB010000010.1, on the reverse strand, counting down.
CGAACGTGCCAACTCGCAGCTTTGGCCCCTGCAGGTCCACGAGAACTCCGATGGGCCGCCCCACGTCCTTCTCGATAGAGCGGATAAGGTCGTAGCGCTTCTTATGATCCTCGTGGGTGCCGTGGCTGAAGTTTAAGCGGAACACGTCCGCCCCAGCGTCAAACAGGCTGCGGACAATTTCCGGACTGGAGCTTGCAGGGCCGAGGGTGGCGATGATCTTGGCGTTGCGGTGACGGCGCATTCTATGTCGCGGCCTGCACGGCCGGCCTTTCTTGGGCTTCGAGAACGAGGATGGCGCGGAAGTCGTTTACGTTGGTCAGCGTCGGGCCCGGTGATGACCTGGTCACCGAGAGCCTCGAAAAAGCTGTGGCCGTCATTGTCGGCAAGGCGCGCCTTGGCGTTGATCCCGCGCTCGGCCGCGCGGGCCAGGGTGTCGGGAGTTACGATGGCGCCGGCGATCTCTTCGGCCCCATCCACGCCATCGGTGTCGCCGGCCAGCGCGAACACGCCCGGTAGGCCGTCCAGCTCGACGGCGAGCGAAAGCAGAAATTCGACGTTGCGCCCTCCGCGTCCGCTTCCCTTCACCGTGACGGTGGTTTCGCCGCCGGACAGCAGGACGACGGGCGGCGGCGCCGGTTGGCCCCGCAACGCCGCTTGACGCGCGATCCCAGCCATCACCCGGCCGACCTCGCGCGCCTCACCCTCAAGTGCGTCACCCAGAATGAGTGGGGTCACTCCGGTCTGCCGGGCCACGTCAGCCGCCGCCTCCAGCGAAAGCTGCGGCGTGGCGATGATGGCCGTGCTGGTGTTGGCCAGCCGAGGAGCACCTTGCTTCGGAGTTTCATCCGCGGCACGCATCAGGTGCTCGATTGCGGAACGTGGTTCGGTGATCCGGTATTTTTCCATCACCGCGCGCGCTTCAGCAAAGGTCGAACTGTCGGGGACGGTCGGACCGGAAGCGATGACGGCCGGATCGTCTCCCGGGACGTCCGAAATCACGAGAGTTACGAGCCGGGCCGGATAGGCCGCGGCCGCAAGCCGGCCTCCCTTGATCGCCGAAAGATGCTTGCGCACGATGTTCATCTCGCCGATCGACGCGCCGGACCGGAGCAGAGCGGCGTTAACCGCCTGCTTGTCTTCCAAGGTCAGGCCCATCGGCGGGCAGGCTCAGCAACGACGATCCGCCGCCCGAGATCAGCGCCAGAACGAGGTCGTCCGGGCCCAGTCCCTGCACCATCTCCAGCATGCGCTTGGCCGCCTGGTGGCCGTTTTCATCGGGAACGGGGTGCGAGGCTTCGACGATCTCGATGCGTTCGCATGGTACGGCGTGGCCGTATCGCGTCACGACAAGTCCGGTTAGCGGGCCGGGCCAAAGATCTTCGACCGCCTTTGCCATCGCAGCCGACGCCTTTCCCGCGCCGATGACGACGGTGCGTCCCTTCGGCGGCGGGGGAAGATAGGCGGGAATGCGAAGCTTGGGCGAAGCGGCGCCGATGGCCGCATCGAACATCGCCTTGAGCAGTTGTCGTGGCTCACCAAGCATTGGACTTTTCCTGCGACACCACGAACAGCAGGCGTCGTGGCATCAAACTGAAAGAATGCCGGCCCGAGAGGCGGGCCGGCAGAACGGTTTCTAGTCGTTGGCCTTTCGCAACTCCTCGCACACGGCTTCGGTGACCTGCTTCGTCGTTGCCTTGCCGCCGAGGTCGGGCGTGTGCAGCGACGGATCGGCGGTCACGCGCTCCACTGCCTTCATGAGTCGCTCGGCAGCCGACTTCTCGCCCAGATGCTCCAGCATCATGGCCGCGGTCCAGAACGTCCCGACCGGGTTGGCGATGCCTTTGCCGGTGATGTCGAAGGCGGAGCCGTGGATGGGCTCAAACATCGAAGGCGTATTCCGCTCCGGATTCAGGTTCGCGGTCGGGGCGATGCCGAGCGAACCAGCCAGCGCCGCCGCGAGATCCGACAGGATGTCAGCGTGCAGGTTGGTTGCGACGATCGTGTCCAGCGTTTGCGGCTTCATGGTCATTCGCATGGTCATCGCATCGACCAGCATCTTGTCCCACGTCACGTCCGGAAACTCCTTGGCGACCTCGGCGGCAATCTCATCCCACATCACCATGGCATGGCGCTGCGCATTGCTCTTGGTCACAACCGTCAGCAGCTTGCGCGGACGCGACTGGGCCAGCTTGAAGGCAAAGCGAATGATCCGGGCCACTCCGGTTCTCGTCATGATGGAGACGTCGGTGGCCACCTCTTCCGGCAGTCCCCTATGCACGCGGCCACCCACGCCGGAATATTCGCCTTCGGAGTTCTCGCGCACGATGACCCAGTCCAGCTCCGGACCGGAGACATGACGCAGCGGGCTGGTGATGCCCGGTAGAATCCGGGTCGGACGAACGTTGGCATACTGGTCAAGCGGCTGGCAGATCGCCAGACGCAGACCCCACAAGGTGATGTGGTCCGGGATGTCGGGAGCGCCGACAGAACCAAACAGGATGGCGTCGAACTTGCGCAGTTGATCGGCGCCGTCTGCCGGCATCATGACGCCGTGCTTCTTGTAGTAGTCCGAACCCCAGTCGAAATCTTGAAAGTCCAGCTTGAATTGACCATCGCGCTCGGCGCAGGCTTTAAGAGCCTGCACACCAGCCGCGACAACCTCAGGTCCGATTCCATCTCCGCCCATGGCGGCAATCCGGTGAGTACGCATTTGTTGCTCCTTGTGTTTGATGAACGGTTTCTTGGAATGTGCTCACCCTCAGCGGAGGGTGTGCTGCCTTGCCTTTTCCGGACGCTTAGTGATCGAAGTGGGGTTGAGCCGACGTTGGCACCGTGCGTTGCGAGCGCGAGAGAACCAGCGTGAGAACAGCCGATAGGACGAGCAAGCCGGATACAAAGTACAGCCCGCCCAGGAAGCTGCCGGTCACATCCTTGATCCAGCCGATGATCGCGGGCCCTGCAAAGCCGCCGAGGTTGCCGATCGAGTTGATCGTCGCGATGCCGGCGGCGGCCGCAGATCCCGACAGGAACATGGTTGGCATCGCCCAAAGCGGTGGTTTTGCCGAGCTGATGCCGATATTGACGAGCGTGAGTGCGGCAACAACCGACACCCAGGACCCGGCGGATCCTGCGAGCGCAAGGCCCACAGCTGCGGCGATGCAGGCTGCAACGACGTGCCAGGTGCGTTCGTTGGTCTTGTCCGAATGGCGAGCCCAGAGAACCATTGCGATAACGGCGACGGTCGGCGGGACAGCGTTGAGAAACCCAACCTGCAAGTGTCGACAGGCCAAATTCCTTGATGATCTGCGGCGCCCAGATGCCGAGTGTATAAAGGCCGGCCGAGGTCCCGAAGTATATCAGCGACAGCGCCAGGACACGCATGTCGGCCAATCCGCGCCAGATGCTGTGGCTGGCGGTAGCAGCCTTCGCCGCATGTTCTGCGTTCATTTCGTTGACAAGCCACTCACGCTCGTCATCTTTCAGCCACGTCGCCTTTTCCGGCTTGTCTGTCAGGTAGCCCAAGACGACGAAGCCAAGAAGAAACGCCGGGATGGCCTCCATAATGAACATCCACTGCCAGCCCCTGAGGCCAAGCAGGCCGTCCATCTCCAACAAGGCGCTCGAAAGCGGCGATCCAAGAACCACCGATATCGGGGCTGCCGCCATGAACAGCGAAACCACTCCAGCGCGGTAGCGCGCCGGGAACCAAAAGCTGAGATAAAGAATGATGCCGGGAAAGAAGCCGGCCTCAGCAACGCCCAGTAAGAAGCGCAAGATGAGGAAGCTCGTCTCTCCTCTAATAAACGCGAAAATTGCCGAAACGATGCCCCAAGTGATCATCACCCGGGCGATCCAGAGACGCGCTCCGACCTTGTTGAGGATCAAATTGGAGGGCACTTCGAAGAGAAAGTAGCCGAGAAAGAAAATGCCGGCGCCGAGGCCGAACACCGCCGGCGAAAATCCGAGGTCCTTGTTCATCGTCAACGCTGCGAAGCCGATGTTCACGCGGTCGATGAATGCGATAAAATACAAAAGCATAATGAAGGGAACGATGCGGAAGCTAATCTTCCGCATCACGCGCGTTTCAAGCTCCCTTGGCATACGTCTCCTCCGTCTTTTATTCGTTCACCACGCCTTGTTGCACGGCGGTAGCCTCAACTAACCCCATTGCGTTGGGGTATCAATTCGGATTCTTTTGTATAAAAAAATGATATAATCGCGCTGCGGGAGACGCGCATGGATCTGCAACAGCTACGTTGTTTCGTGGTGACGGCGGAGGAGCTGCATTTCGGACGTGCGGCCCAAAAACTGGGAATGATGCCTTCGGCGCTTGGGCGGCACATCAAGCTTCTCGAAGAAGAACTGGCCACACGGCTTATCGATCGCACGACCCGGAGCGTCGCATTGACCGGCGACGGAGCTATTCTTCTGGATCACGCCAGAGCCTTGCTTGCTGACGCCGCTGGTCTTGAGTCTCAATTCCGAGCGAGCGGACGGAAACAATCCGTAACCCTTCGCCTCGGAGCTATTGACAGCGCGGCCGTGGGTCTGGTGCCCCGTCTCCTGCACGATTTTCGGACGCAGCGTCCGGACGTGGAAGTACGATTGTTCGAAGAGAAAACTATTCGACTCCTGCCACAGCTGATCTCGGGCCGGATTGATCTCGCTTTGGTTCGTCCCCCTGAAATTCCCGATAAGCGGCTCGAATTCCTATTTCTGTTTTACGAAACGCCCGTAGTCGCGTTTCCTGAACGCCACGTTTTTGCGCGGCGGTCGCGGGTCTCAATCGCAGATCTCGCTAATCAGCCGCTAATCGTTGCGGAGCGTCGCTCGCGTCCGCACAGTCACGACCTCACGATCAAATTGTTTGCCGAGGCGCGCCTACAACCACACATCGCGCAGTACGCCGAGGAAAAGCAAACAATCGTCAATTTGGTGGCCGCAGATCTTGGCGTTGCGATCGTTCCGCGCTGGACATCACGGATTTCATCGCGCGGTGTTTGTTACGTTCCGCTAGAAGCATCTGGTGAATATAGGTTGCCACTCGCGGCGGCCTGGACTCGCGGGACACGTGACGCCACGCGAGACGAGATGCTAAAGATGCTTCAGGCTGGCCTGTCGGGCTATGCGCTGGATGCTTAGAGTCTGTCCGGAGACTTCAGGCCGGATTGCACAGTTTTCTGAGCATGAGGCGGATTGATGCGAGGCGCAAGAACGCGAGCGCCTTTCTGTTAAGGTTCTCCCAATCCTTGGCGAGCCGTCGGCAGCGATTGAGCCAAGCGATGGAGCGCTCGACGATCCAGCGTTTGGGCAGGACCACAAACTCGCTGACCCGATCGGAACGTTTGACGATTTCAACGTTGAGATGCGGCAGAACTTTTGCAAGCGCTTTCGCAAATTGCGGTCCTTGATATCCGCCATCGGCGAAGAGCGTCTTCAGGAAAGGAAACATCCCGAACAAGGTCGCCATGACGAGAACTCCTCCATCGCGATCTTGTATGTCGGCCGGATGAACGATGGCATGGAGCAGGAGGCCTAATGTGTTGACAAGAATGTGCCGCTTCTTGCCCTTGATCTTCTTGCCCGCATCGTAACCGTGCGGATCAATGCAGGCCCCCCTTTTTCCGCGCTTTTCACGCTCTGGCTATCGATGATGGCGGCGGTCGGACTGGCTTCCCGTTGCGGTTGTTCGCGACACTGCTCGTAAAGCGCGTGGTGGATCCGTTCCAATGTGCCGTCATAGGTCCACAGATCGAAGTAGTCGTAAACCGAGCTTTTCGGCGGCAGGTCTTTCGGGATCGCGCGCCACTGACAGCCGGTCGAGAGAATGTACATGAGGCCGTTCACCACCTCACGCATGATCACCGTCCGCTTGCCACCGCCAGTCTTGCCAGGTGGGATCAGCGGGTCAACCAGTCTCCATTCGTCGTCGGTCAGATCGCTCGGATATCGCAACTTGCTGCGGTCGTAACGGGCGCGGTTCTTGCTCGTCCACATCGGTGACCCCTTCTCGAATCAGGCCACCACCCTTAAATCACAGATGATTCATATGATTCAAGAACTCTTCGGACGGACACTTAGAGGCAAGATCAATTTCTATTGGTCGATATCCGAAATGGGTCCAATCGCTACCGATCGTTTGCAGCCGAGCCAGATTCCAGGTCAGTCTGTGGTCACGACGAAGGTAGATTCTCTAATCTTCCCGGGCGGAGCGGCACGTTCGCCCGAACGCGCGAGCCGTCCTGCCTACGCGGGGTTGGAATACGGCCTTGGGTGACACGTTCAAAGTAATTATCCCCCGGCAGAGCCGGGGGCTTTAGGGTGTGAGCCGCTCGAAGCGGCTGATGGGGTCGCTGACGCGGCCCGGTTAATGGTGGCCACCTAAAGGTGGCCAGTCAGCGCCATAAATTCATCTGCTCAAGGCGCTTGTCCTCCTCTTCTTGCTTCCTGATGTAGTCCCGTATCACCTCTGTGTCCCGCCCCACCGTAGATACGAAGTACCCCCTCGCCCAGAAGTGCTGGCCTACGAAGTTTCGCTTCTTTTCCCCATACACGCGATCTAAATGTATCGCACTCTTTCCCTTGATAAATCCAATCACTTGCGACACTGCGTATTTCGGCGGGATCGAAATCAACATGTGCACGTGATCCAGTAGGAGATGGCCTTCCTCTATGCTGCTCTCTTTTTGCTCGGCTAGCTTTCGGAACAGTTCCCCCAGGTGCCGTCGCAACTCTGCATACAGAGTTCTTCCTGCGGTACTTGGGAATGAATACGACGTGGTATTTGCACTCCCATTTGCTGTGGCTTAAACTTTCATAGTCGTCCATCGATGGGACACACCCTTTCGTGTGCTTGGCGGCTCACGATTCGGAGTTTCGTCGATGGACCGGCGGAGTCGACCTCCTGAAATGTCAAACTTTTGCTGCCTCCCCGGCAGAGCCGGGGGAACTCCTATTTTGGTTTAGGCGGCCTGGGAGGGATCGCGAGCCTGTCCATGGCGAATTCGTAAATCACGCTGCGATCGGCATCTGGATCGGTTTCATACCGGCTGACTGACCACCGCCAATCGATATTCTGCAATCCGGCTCTGGCGGGTGGGGAAGAACCAGCGCAGCGTGCAGGAACGCGACTGGAAATGCAGCCGATGTCCGCTGGTTTGAAACGGCACTATGCGGCGAGGGCGTGCTCTTCTGTGCCCGCCTCGCGCCGTGGGCGCCCAACCAATTCTTCAGCACTCACGGCCAGTATGAGCCACGCACGAACCATCTGCTTGTAGGCCGCCTTGGCCAATGGATTGCGTGACTGCTCGGCGCGCCATGCACAGGCGTTCGCGTTCTCACAGTGGGGAGAGATTGCCATAGCACCGTTATAGGGCGATTTGGTTGTGCCGGATACTCGCCCGGTCGCCGACCGACCCGCCCTCACGGAGGTCACTGCGGTGGTCGTCGAGCAGTCTGCTCCGCTTCCTGACCGCCGTCGCTGGGGCAATTTGTCCCGCGTGGCCGCTCCGGTCCATCGATCATCCCAAACCAGTAGTGTGTGAGGTTTCTCACCTTTCGATCCTGGGAAGCGCATTTTTGTGATGGCCATCACATCGCGTGTGCAACGGCGAAGTAGCCTCCTGCCCGTCAACTTGGACCGAAGGAGATTTCCAATGCGCCAGTTCAGCTTCCTCGCCATCACCGCCTTGATCTTGGCCGGCTTCGGCAGCAGCTGGATTGCCTCGACCAGTCAGGCACGCGTTGCCGCATCGACAAATGGGGTCAGCATAAATCCGATGCGTGTGATGACGGCCGCGCACAATTTACCAACACAGCACATTGTCGATTCTCCCTGATCTACTGAACGAGTGGCCATCTAAATTTCCCCCAAGAAAAAACTGGCGTTTGAACAAGAGGGTGGACAGCATGTTCGCCGATATCATGGTCAAACTCGTCATGGATGTAGTGCTGTATTCTGGCCGGCAGCGTTCGTTATGGGGGTCGTGATCGCTGCCGCAAAGTTGCTTATTTAAAAGCGCGGGCAAGTGAGTTCTCACCGCCCGTACGTTGTGCTGCATGTCCAGCTAAAATTTACGTCACCCGCGCCCCCACGGAAGGTGCATCACTGTGACCAATCAGCATATTGAAGAATTGAAGCGAGCACGCGAGCGCCTTGTCGAGCGACGCATATTTGCAAAACAGATTGCAGGTCCGTTCGAACGCGGAAAAACGGAAGATGCGCGCGTGAAGATCATAAAATCTCAGGCCATAATCGATGTCCTCGACCGCGCGATCGAGGACGAGGTTGAAGAAGTTGCCAAACGCGACTGACTGCTTGTGGGGGTGGCTGACCCCCGCCCGGCTTTGTCCGAACCGAGGGGGCCCGCCGCGTAAAGTGCTCCAGCCACTTACCGCCCATCGCCCTTCTGAATTGTGGAAGCCCGTGATATTTCCGCCCGGACGGGCCAAGCTTGCGACGAAGCCGTCACCGACATGGTCGGAGACGATCACAAATACGATGGGGATCGTCCGTGTCTCCCGCTGCAATGCAGCGGTCACCGGGGTTCCGAATGCGAGGATCAGGTCCGGTTGGAGGTCGACCATGACGCAACGTTTAGGCCGTCCGTGACCGGATGCTGCCATTTCAAGCTTTTACTACCCATATCGGCAAAACGAATGAGTAATTATCCCCCGGCAGAGCCGGGGGCTTTAGGGTGTGAGCCGCTCGAAGCGGCTGATGGGGTCGCTGACGCGGCCCCGGTTAATGGTGGCCACCTAAAGGTGGCCAGTCAGCGCCATAAATTCATCTGCTCAAGGCGCTTGTCCTCCTCTTCTTGCTTCCTGATGTAGTCCCGTATCACCTCTGTGTCCCGCCCCACCGTAGATACGAAGTACCCCCTCGCCCAGAAGTGCTGGCCTACGAAGTTTCGCTTCTTTTCCCCATACACGCGAGCTAAATGTATCGCACTCTTTCCCTTGATAAATCCAATCACTTGCGACACTGCGTATTTCGGCGGGATCGAAATCAACATGTGCACGTGATCCAGTAGGAGATGGCCTTCCTCTATGCTGCTCTCTTTTTGCTCGGCTAGCTTTCGGAACAGTTCCCCCAGGTGCCGTCACAACTCTGCATACAGAGTCTTCCTGCGGTACTTGGGAATGAATACGACGTGGTATTTGAGAGGTGGTCCCGGTTGTCTGAACAGATTTTCCGCGTCGATAAGTGGAGCCTCTGCCGGGGTTAGGCCGCCAAGCGGAGTGGCGGCGGGGTGAAGTAGGCTTGATCGGGCGTGGTGCCGTCAAGGCTCGAATGTGGACGCCGGCCATTATAAAAGTCCAAGTAGCGGCCGATCGAAGTCCGGGCTTCGGATACGCTGTCGTAAGCCCGCAGATACACCTCCTCGTATTTGACGCTGCGCCACAGGCGCTCGACGAACACGTTGTCCCGCCAAGCCCCTTTACCGTCCATGCTGATCGCAATGCCGTTGGTGGCGAGCACGTCGGTGAAGGCCGAGCCAGTGAACTGCGAACCCTGGTCGGTATTGAAGATGTCCGGCTTGCCGTGACGCGCCAAAGCATCCTCCAGCGTCTCGACGCAGAACGCCGCCTCCATGGTGATCGATACGCCCCACGCCAGCACCCGACGGCTGAACCAGTCGAGCACAACGGCCAGATAGACGAAGCCGCGTGCCATCGGGATGTACGTGATGTCCATCGCCCACACCTGGTTCGGCCGGACAATCTCCATCCCGCGCAGCAAATACGGATAGATCTTGTGGCTGGGCTCCGGTTTCGTCGTACGCGGACGGCGATAGAGCGCCTCTATCCCCATCCGCTTCATCAGCGTCTTCACATGACGACGGCCGATCTTGCACCCCTCGGCAGCCAGCAGGCCTCGCAGCATCCGCGAGCCGGCAAAGGGGAACTCCAGATGCAACCGGTCGAGACGCCGCATGATCGCAAGGTCGGCTTCCGGCACCGGCCGCGGCAAATAATAGACGCTGCCACGGCTGATGTTCAGAGCTCTCGCCTGCTTGGTGATGGCCAGGTCGTGCGCGGGCTCGATCATCGCTTTGCGCTCAGCAAACCTGCTTTGCCGAGCGCTCCTTCCAAAAAATCGTTCTCCAGCGTCAGCTCTCCGATCTTGGCATGCAGCGACTTCACGTCGACGGCCGGCTGCGTGGCTCCGTTGCCGGCGCCGGGACCGAAAACTTCGGCAGCCCCGCCCTCCAGCTGCGCCTTCCATGATGTAATCTGATTGGCATGCACGTCGAACTGCTCCGACAGCTGAGCCAGTGTTCGATCGCCTTTGATGGCCGCAAGCGCCACCTTTGCCTTGAAAGCCGGTGTGTGGTTCCGGCGCGGTCGTCTGTTCATGGTCTCTCCTGATTCGCGGGGCACAGCGTGCCCGCTGTCAGGCAGAAACTCCACTTATCGTCCTGTTCAGATTTCCGAGACCAGCTCTTTTGCACTCCCATTTGCTGTGGCTTAAACTTTCATAGTCGTCCATCGATGGGACTCCCTTTCGTGTGCTTGGCGGCTCACGATTCGGAGCTTCGTCGATGGGCCGGCGGAGTCGACCTCCTGAAATGTCAAACTTTTGCTGCCTCCCCGGCAGAGCCGGGGGAACTCCTATTTTGGTTTAGGTAATTTGCCATGCCGCAGGATTCTCCCATTAGCATCCGCCAGCTTGCGTTTGGCGATGCTAAGTTAGTTCGAGAACTACTCGTCACCTTCGGCGAGGCCTTCAACGACGCGGACACATATGCGCGCGCGCAGCCCAGCGACGTGTATCTCGACGGGTTGCTTCGCAGCGATCAATTCATCGCATTGGCAGCCTTGCAGGGCGACGTAATCATCGGCGGCCTTGTGGCCTACGAACTCAAAAAGTTCGAACGGGAACGCAGCGAAGTCTACATTTACGACTTGGCGGTCGCCGCAGAGCATCGACGCATTGGGATCGCGACAGGCTTGATCACTCAGCTAAAAGCGATCGCGAAAGCACGCGGCGCATATGTGATTTATGTTCAGGCCGATCCTACCGATCCGCCCGCGATTGCGCTTTACACCAAATTGGGGATTAGAGAGAACGTGCTACACTTCGATATTGTAGTGGCGTGACATGAGAACCTTTGCCTGCGGCGGCCCTTACTCCACGATCGCCGGTACGAGCCGGTCATGAAGTACGACCTCACAAGAGCGAGGCAGCTCGGGAAGGAGTCTGGCTACGGTGGTCGGCCGGTCGTGGTGCTCCACGTCACCGACATTCCGTTCCTCAACGCCGCGGCGATCGTCACGCCAACGGCTGGAGTCGATCGGCTTCAAGGTCATCCTCAAGGCGATGGATTGATCAACCAACCTGGTCGCGCGGACACACAAGGAGCCGCCCGACAAGGGCGGCTGGAACCTGCTTTTCACGTGGTGGCTGGCGGCGGACGTCATCATCCCGCCGTACACTTCGGCCTGTCGGGCGCGGGCCCGCGTGCCTGGTTCGGTTCAGCTTCTCGCCGTGGACCAGAGGCGGTCCCGGTTGTCTGAACAGATTTTCCGCGTCGATAAGTGGAGCCTCTGCCGGGGTTAGGCCGCCAAGCGGAGTGGCGGCGGGGTGAAGTAGGCTTGATCGGGCGTGGTGCCGTCAAGGCTCGAATGTGGACGCCGGCCATTATAAAAGTCCAAGTAGCGGCCGATCGAAGTGCGGGCTTCGGATACGCTGTCGTAGGCCCGCAGATACACCTCCTCGTATTTGACGCTGCGCCACAGGCGCTCGACGAACACGTTGTCCCGCCAAGCCCCTTTACCGTCCATGCTGATCGCAATGCCGTTGGTGGCGAGCACGTCGGTGAAGGCCGAGCCAGTGAACTGCGAACCCTGGTCGGTATTGAAGATGTCCGGCTTGCCGTGACGCGCCAAAGCATCCTCCAGCGTCTCGACGCAGAACGCCGCCTCCATGGTGATCGATACGCCCCACGCCAGCACGCGACGGCTGAACCAGTCGAGCACAACGGCCAGATAGACGAAGCCGCGTGCCATCGGGATGTACGTGATGTCCATCGCCCACACCTGGTTCGGCCGGACAATCTCCATCCCGCGCAGCAGATACGGATAGATCTTGTGGCTGGGCTCCGGTTTCGTCGTACGCGGACGGCGATAGAGCGCCTCTATCCCCATCCGCTTCATCAGCGTCTTCACATGACGACGGCCGATCTTGCACCCCTCGGCAGCCAGCAGGCCTCGCAGCATCCGCGAGCCGGCAAAGGGGAACTCCAGATGCAACCGGTCGAGACGCCGCATGATCGCAAGGTCGGCTTCCGGCACCGGCCGCGGCAAATAATAGACGCTGCCACGGCTGATGTTCAGAGCTCTCGCCTGCTTGGTGATGGCCAGGTCGTGCGCGGGCTCGATCATCGCTTTGCGCTCAGCAAACCTGCTTTGCCGAGCGCTCCTTCCAAAAAATCGTTCTCCAGCGTCAGCTCTCCGATCTTGGCATGCAGCGACTTCACGTCGACGGCCGGCTGCGTGGCTCCGTTGCCGGCGCCGGGACCGAAAACTTCGGCAGCCCCGCCCTCCAGCTGCGCCTTCCATGATGTGATCTGATTGGCATGCACGTCGAACTGCTCCGACAGCTGAGCCAGTGTTCGATCGCCTTTGATGGCCGCAAGCGCCACCTTTGCCTTGAAAGCCGGTGTGTGGTTCCGGCGCGGTCGTCTGTTCATGGTCTCTCCTGATTCGCGGGGCACAGCGTGCCCGCTGTCAGGCAGAAACTCCACTTATCGTCCTGTTCAGATTTCCGAGACCAGCTCTGACCTTCAGCGGCGAGATGCCGCTAACAACGGCGCAACCCTTAAGCCGCTCCGGTATGAACCTCGCGCAGACGAGCGCGTAGGCGGAGCCCGACGAGATGCCCGCGACGGCAAAGCGCCTCAGGCCGAGCGCATTGGCAAACTCCAGGACGTCTGTTGGCCAGTGGACGATGCGATAGCCTTGCCTGTACGTTGACAGGCCAAATCCTGGCCTATCAACGCCGATAACGCGCGCGTCTGGCAGGGAGAAGCCGATAATGTCGTGTTTCCCACGGCTGCCGCCTATATGGCTGCCAAGTTGCCACACAACAAGCTACACATGATCCCAGACGCCGGCCACCTTACGGTCGTAGCGCGGCACGCTGAAGACGTACTCCGCGAGCTGCTGGCCGCCGAGTGACAGAAAGTGGGTAAGCGCGTGAATAGAGCCAAATTATCGCGATGATGTGGCTCATGTTTCTACGATGATCATTGTATAAATTTCGGTTTCTACTCCATATTGGAACGGCAGAACGGCGAACGCGCTGCGAACGCGACGGTGGCTCGTTTACGCGCGACGATTTTCATCAAACAATTTTAATACGTATTGTATAGCTGCTGGGCGTGCGCTGTCGCCGTTTATGATCAAGTAACACCCAGGGAACTGTCAGTAGGAGATGCTTACCGTCGGATTTTTGTTGCGAGCGCCGGCGGGCTTGCCGTGATTGTCGGTTCGCGTTGGTCGAACCAATCAATCGCGGTGGGAGCCAACATTCGAAGTTCAGGAGAGCGAAGCCGAATGGCGACGCATTCTCACCCCCCGCCCAATTCAATGTCCTGCGCAAGCACGATACGGAGCGACCGGGCTCAAGCCCGCTCAATAATGAGAAACGCAAGGGAGGATTCGCGTGCGCAACCTGCGACCTGCCGCTGTTCTCTCTTCAGAGTCTAAAATTCGAAAGTAACACCGGCTGGCCAAGCTTCAATTGGCCGTTACTGGACGCGGTCGGCACGTCGGAGGATCGATCATTACTGATCACGCGCACTGAAGTGCATTGCCGCCGTTGTGATGGCGACCTCGGACACCTCTTCAATGATGGCCCGCCGCCCACTGGGCTACGTTATTGCATAAACGGTCTCGCGTTGAAATTCACGCGTGATGTTGCGGCCCTGTCACGACGAGATAAAATCCGCTTCCTTTGAAGAGGCGGCGAAGTAAACGCCCGTACCAGGTCGTCTGAACTTCATTCGGAATCAGCCGTTAACCGGAATGAGGCGGCACTCACACTTCGTGCGAGATGCTGACTCGTGCACTGAAGCAAACGGCCAAACCGCTATCATACATATAATTATTCGTCGCCGAGCAAGGATTTCTCCCGCGTTGTCGGCGCCTGGGTAAGCGACCCCACACTCGCTGCCGTGTTCCAGACGCTTCAGAGCGCGAGCTTCATCGTCAACCGCGCGACCCCGGCGAAGAATTCCGCGCTCGCCTCGGCCGGCACGGAATTGAGTCGTGCCAGAAGCGAACTCAATGCACCGCAGCAAACATCAGGCAGGGCCTTTCCCGCGGTCAGTTTCGTGTACTTGTCTGTCGAGTGCCCTTTTAACAAATTCTACGGAATCAATTGCCGCCCCAAGTTGGGTGCGAAACTGCTCGATCGCTTCTTTCATCAACGGCGGCAAATTCTCCCCACCAGTTAATGGCCTGACTTATCGCTTGTTCGATGGTTCGCAGCATTTCCTCTACTGCAATTTCACGGTAGGTTCTCGCCATAGCGCTGTCGCCTCGACGTTATGCACGGCGTCATGCCCTCGTTGGGCTGTCACTTGGCGCGCCAGCTTAGACTTAGTGCATGGTATTAAACCTCAGTTCCCGAATGTGTCACTTGGCCAGAGCGTTCTTGTAGACCTTGCCATCCTTCATGATTACCACAAAGGTTTTGCCGGGATCGGCGATCAGGCCGATGTTGTCCAACGGATTGCCGTCAACCAGCAGCAAATCCGCGAGCGCACCCTGTTCCACGACACCAAGCTTTCCTGGATAGGGATTGCGCTTGCCGGACAGCGCCAGCAGTTCGGCGTTGGTCCCGGTCGCCATGGCAAGCGCTTCGGCGGGGGCGTACCAACGGACAAGCGAGGCCAGAATTGCCCCCTGGCGCTGGGCCAGCGCGCGGGAAAACAGCACATCGGTGCCCCACGCCGTCTTGATCTTGTACTTCTTCGCAAACTCGTAGGCCCTGGCTATGCCGGGCCAGACCTCATCCGCCTTGGCCCGCTCGACCGTACCGACCGCAAAGCCTCGCCTCAACTCC